>NZ_CP007287.1:0-1200000 GCF_000737865.1 Bifidobacterium coryneforme | reverse complement strand
ACGCGGTCCAGGAGCTGGGCAAGGACTATGACACCATCATGGTCAATTGCAACCCCGAGACCGTCTCCACCGACTACGACATGTCCGACAGGCTCTACTTCGAGCCCCTGACCTTCGAGGATGTACTGGAGATATACCAGGCCGAAAAGAAGATGGGCCCGGTCAAGGGCGTCATCGTCCAGCTGGGCGGCCAGACCCCGCTCTCCCTGGCGGCCAGGCTGAAGGCTGCTGGTGTGCCCATCCTGGGCACCAGTCCCGAGTCGATCGACCTTGCGGAGAACCGCGAGCTCTTCGGCGAGGTTCTGAAGAAGGAACACCTGAACGCACCCAGGTATGGCACGGCCCTCTCCCTGGAGGAGGCCCAGGAAGCGGCCCATGGCATCGGATATCCGGTACTGGTCAGACCCTCCTATGTGCTGGGAGGCAGAGGCATGGAGATCGTCTATGACGATGCCCAGCTGGAGAAATATGTTGATAGGGCCCTACAGGAAGCCAAGGCCGATACGGTCGTCTCCGGCCGCCTGCCCTCGCCCCTCCTGATCGACAAGTTCCTTCAGGACGCCATCGAGGTTGACGTCGACGCCCTATATGACGGCAGCGATCTGTATATCGGCGGCATCATGGAGCACGTGGAGGAGGCCGGGGTCCATTCCGGTGATGCGGCTTGCACCCTGCCCCCGTCCACGCTCTCCGACGACCAGATCGAGCGACTTCGCCAGGCCACCAAGGCCATTGCCGAGGGCTGTGGGGTCCGGGGCCTGATCAACGTGCAGTACGCCTTCATGGCCAACACCCTCTACGTCATCGAGGCCAATCCCCGAGCCTCCCGCACCGTCCCCTTCGCTTCCAAGGCCACCGGCACCGCCCTGGCCAAGGCGGCGGCCCGGATCATGGTGGGGGAGACCATAGCGCAGCAGCGGGCCAACGGTCTCCTCCTACCCGTCCAGGACGGGGGTACGGTCCGGGTCGGGCAGCCGGTGGCGGTCAAGGAATCGGTCCTGCCCTTCAAGCGCTTCAGAACACCGGTCGGTAGGACGGTTGACATCCTCCTGGGGCCCGAGATGCGTTCCACCGGTGAGGTCATGGGCTTCGACAGGGACTTCCCCCACGCCTTCGCCAAGAGCCAGTCGGCTGCTTACGAGGGCGGTCTGCCCACCTCCGGGGTGGTCTTCCTCTCGGTCAATGATTCGGACAAACGCCAGCTGCCCATGCTGGCCGCCCGACTCCAGGAACAGGGCTTCACCATCTGCGCCACCGAGGGAACGGCATCCGTCCTGCGCAGGTACGGGATTGATGTGGCCGTGGTGGACAAGATCACCGCAGGTTCTGCCGACCAGGCATCCGGCCCCGGTGAGGATGATGGTGTCAGGCGCATGGGAGGAAACCCCGTACAGCTGATTGAGGAGGGGCGGATTGACATGATTCTCAACACCCCGAGTTCCAGGGATTCCCGCTCCGACGGTTATCTGATACGAGTCTCGGCCATCGCGGCGGATATTCCCCAGTTCACGACCATCACCGAGTTCTCTGCCGCCTTGATGGCCATCGATGCCGTCAAGACGGGCGACTACGAGGTGCTGAGCATCCAGGAACACGCCCAGCGTCTTTTGGAGCTGGAAGGTCTGGGCCGGTAGGCCGGAGCCTGGTCATAGGACCGGAACCGAACCGGTTGGTCGTCCTGCACCGATGAGGTAGGGGCAGGCCCGGATGATTGGTTTGCCACGGGGACCGGGAACGGATGGGCAGTGCCCCGATCCGTTCCCGGTCCCCGCTATTCTGGCTGTGTAGGTGCTCATCAGGGCCGTCTGCGGAAAGGAAGATTCATGTCAGCTAGCAGTGACGCCGTCAGGGAATCAGATCAAGGGATTCTCACCCAGGGCAAGGGGCGTAGGAGGCTGATTGTCCTGACCGGTCCGACGGCGGTCGGCAAGGGGACCGTAGAGGCGGCACTGCGCGCGGCACACCCGCAGATATGGGTTTCGGTCTCGGCCACGACCCGCGCACCCCGCCCGGGTGAGAGCAACGGTATTACCTACTGGTTCATGGATGAAGAGGAGTTCGCCCGGAAGGACAAGGCCGGCGAGTTCCTTGAAAGTGCCCTGGTGCATGGCATGTCGCACTACGCCACCCCGCTCAAGCCTGTTCTGGAGCATATGGAGGCAGGGGTGCCCACCGTTCTCGAAATCGACCTCCAGGGGGCGCAGCGGGTACGTCAACGCGCCGAGGAGCTGGGTCTGGATGTGGTCTATGTCTTCCTGGCCCCGCCCACCTTCGACGATCTGGTCATTCGACTGAACAAGCGGGGGACCGAAAACGAGGAGCAGCGTAAAAAGCGTCTGGAGACCGCCAAGGTCGAGCTGGCGGCAAAGGACCAGTTCGATGAGGTCGTCGTCAATGACTCCGTGGAGAAGGCCTCCGATGCGCTCTGGCAGATTATCAGTCGGGAGTATGACCTCCCGGCCTGATATGCGGTGATCCGCAGTCAGGGGCGCAAGGTTCCCGACCGTCTGCCCGGCCTGCGCGGTCCCCGCTCTCCGAGAGCGATATTGCAAGTGCCGCACTGGTTTCCGAATACCGGTGTGGCACTTGCAATATCGGGTTACTGTGCAATCACTCCAACCCGGAGAGCCTGTTAATCAGTTCGGGGTCCCTGGTGGCACCCTTGTCGGCGGACCTGGCGAAGGCCGCGTATGCCTTGAGGGCCAGGGAGACCTTCCTGTCGCGGTGGGCCACATAGCCGTCACCGGCCTCCACCTCCGCGCGTCGTTGGTTCATCTCCTCATCGGTCAGCTCCACGTCCACCCGCCGGTTGGGGATGTCTATGCTGATCATGTCACCGGTGCGGATCAGGGCGATGGGTCCCTTGTTCGCCGCCTCGGGGGCGATGTGCCCGATGGAAAGACCCGAGGAGCCGCCGGAGTACCGCCCGTCGGTCAGAAGCGCCACATCCTTGCCGATACCCTTGCCTTTGACGAAGGAGGTCGGGTAGAGCATCTCCTGCATACCGGGTCCACCCTTGGGACCCTCGTAGCGGATGACCAGGGCCTGGCCCTTCTTCAGGGTGCCGTTCAGAATGACTTCGACGGCCTGCTCCTGGGACTCCACCACCAGGGCCGGCCCGCGGAAGTTCCATATCTCCTTTGGAACACCGGCGGTCTTGACCACACACCCGTCGGGTGCCAGATTGCCCCGGAGAATGGCCAGACCACCCTCCGTTACCGCAGGGTGTTCCAGGTCGTGGATGGCTCCGTGGACCCTGTCCGTATCCAGATCGTCCCATTCCTTGGACTGGTTGAAGGGCTCGGGGGAGGTGATGTGCCCGGGTGCCGCGTGGTAGAGCTCCTTGGCCTCATCCAGGCAGGTGGGGCGCATGATGTCCCACTCTCCGAGTTTGGATTCCAGGTCGGGGTAGTCGATGGAATGGGTGTTCCTGTGCAGGGCGCCGCCCCGGTCGAGCTCGCCCAGGATGCCGCAGATGCCCCCGGCCCTGTGGACATCGGATATCTCCCAGTCGCCTGACGGCGATGCCTTGCAGATGCAGGGGACCGTATGGGAGATGCGCTCGATGTCGTCGAGGGTGAAGTCCACGTCGGCGGATTGGGCCGCGGCCAGAATGTGCAGGACCGTGTTGGTGGACCCTCCCATGGCCACATCCATGGTCATGGCGTTCTCGAAGGCCTCCTTGGTGGCGATGGCCCGGGGGAGTACCGATTCGTCGTCCTCCTGGTAGTACCGGTTGGCGATTTCGACCACCATCCTGCCGGCCTTTTCGAAGAGCATCTTCCTGGCTGTGTGGGAAGCCAGGGTGGTGCCGTTGCCGGGCAGGGCCAGGCCCATCGCCTCGGTCAGGCAGTTCATGGAATTGGCGGTGAACATCCCTGCACAGGAGCCGCATGTTGGGCAGACGGACTTCTCCAGGGCCAGGATCCCCTCGTCGTCGACGGCGTCGTCGGCCGAAGCGTACATGACGTCGATCAGGTCGGTGTTCTCCTTGACCGTTCCATCAGGCATGACCGTTCGGCCGGATTCCATGGGGCCTCCGGAGACGAAAACCGTTGGTATGTTAAGCCGCAGTGCCGCCATGAGCATGCCAGGAGTGATCTTGTCGCAGTTGGAGATGCAGATCAGGGCATCGGCACAGTGGGCGTTGACCGAGTACTCGACGGCGTCCGCGATGATGTCCCGGGAGGGAAGGGAGTACAACATGCCGGTGTGGCCCATGGCGATGCCGTCATCGACGGCTATGGTGTTGAACTCCCGGGGAATGCCACCCGCTGCCTGAACGGCCTTGGAGACCAGTCGGCCCACCTTGTTCAGGTGGACGTGGCCGGGAACGAACTCCGAGAAGGAATTGGCGATGGCCACGATGGGCTTGCCGAAGTCCTCACCCTTGACGCCGGCGGCACGATAGAGAGCACGGGCGCCCGCGAACTCACGTTCCTTCATCAACTTGGCTGATCTCATCTGCATATTCTTATTCAAGTGACCGGGCCAGGACCGTGCCGGAGCATGGCCGCATAGTGGAATACGGCAATCTTCGTCCGGATGTGAACACTCATTCCGAATATCCAACCTGAGCGGTAGAATCGTGACCGATTGAACGGTTGTTCATCCACTTGAATTGGAGTATGAACTTATGGCATTTGGCACCGAGCCCCATCCACAGGGATTTGCGAATCCTCCCATCGACGATCTGATGCAGCACGCCGATTCGAAGTACGCCCTGTCCATCTTTGCGGCCAAGCGCGCCCGCCAGATCAATTCCTACTTCACCCAGCTCAACGAGGGCCTGCTGCAGAACGTCGGCCCCCTGGTCGAATACCAGAACCAGGAAAAGCCCCTCTCCATCGCCTTCCGTGAGATCGATGAAGGACTGCTGGAGGAGACCCTGGGCGAGGATGATCTGAGCGAAGGCAACTGAGTCTGCCCTTATACACCGGTATATACGGGGAAGGCTCGGGAATCGAAGCGTCCCACGGCTGAGTCGGTCGTTCACGCAGAAAGCAAGAGGTGGTTGTAATGGCAGAGCGACGGTTGATTTCGGCTGAATCCGTGACGGAGGGGCATCCCGACAAGGTATGCGATCAGATTTCGGATGCCATCCTCGACGATCTGATAGCTCAGGACCCCCACTCCCATGTTGCTGTGGAGACTTCTGCCGCGACCGGGCTTTTCCTGATTTTCGGAGAGGTCTCCTCGCAGGGCTATACCGACATTCAGAGCCAGGTTCGTTCGGTCCTGCGTCGGATCGGATACACCTCCTCTGAAATTGGTCTGGACGCCGACTCCTGCGGTGTCACCGTATCCTTGAGTGAGCAGAGCCAGGAAATCAACCAGGGCGTGGCCCGTCTGAGCGGAACCCAGGAGAGCGCGGCCACCCGTGAGGAGCGGTACGAGTCCCAGGGGGCGGGCGATCAGGGCGTCATGTTCGGATACGCCTGCGACGAGACCGACACCTTGATGCCCCTCCCAATTTATCTGGCTCATAAACTGTCCTACCGCCTGTCCCAGGTTCGCAAGGAGGATATCGTCCCCCACCTACGTCCCGATGGGAAGACCCAGGTCACCATCGAATATGACGAGAACGACCGACCGGTTCGCGTCGACACGGTTCTCATCTCGACCCAGCACGACCCCGAGGTTGACCATGACTGGTTGCTGGACCAGCTTGTGGAGCATGTCATCACCCCTGTCCTTGACGAGGTGTGTGGTGATTCCATCGAACACCAGGGATACCGCATCCTGGTCAACCCTACCGGTTCCTTCATTCTGGGCGGCCCTGCCGCTGACGCTGGTCTGACCGGTCGCAAGATTATCGTCGATACCTATGGTGGGGCTGCCCATCATGGTGGCGGAGCCTTCTCGGGCAAGGATCCGAGCAAGGTCGACCGTTCCGCGGCCTATGCGGCTCGCTGGGTAGCCAAGAACATCGTTGCCGCCGGTCTGGCTCATCGCGTCGAGGTCCAGGTGGCCTACGCCATCGGGGTGGCTGATCCGGTGAGCGTCAACGTTGAGACATACGGCACCGAGGAGGGGGTGACCCGCGAGCGGATTCAGCAGGCCGTCCGCACGGTCTTCGACCTGAGGCCCGCCGCCATCATCGATGAGCTTGACCTCCTCCGTCCCATCTATTCAAAGACCGCGGCCTATGGGCACTTCGGACGTAACGATCCCGATTTCACCTGGGAGCGGACCGACAAGGTCGATGAACTCAAGGCCGCCGTCGGCATGGACAGGTAAGGACCACAAGGAATCCACGGACCACGATGCACTCCTGGAGGAACCTGGGGCGGTCGTGGTTCTTTCATATCAGGGTCTGGTGTAGTCGATGAGGGAGCGGGGGCAGGCCCTTCCCGGTAGGTGCCGATTCCGCATCAGGATTTTTGGAGGCACGAATAAGCGTCGGTGCGGATATCCTGGAGGCAGGCCGCCCACCGGGTCATGAACCCGGCATTATAAGAAGCACGTTAGGAGGTCGGAGCCGATGAGTGAGGCTGATGCCCAACAGCTTGTCCTGGATGGTCTTGCCCAGGGGAAGCCGCGCAAGCCACGCGTTGCAAGGCGCCGAACCCCTGCCGGCCAGGATCCGGTGGCCCAGGTGGTCCTGAACGTCCAGGCAACCCACTTGGGGGGCACCTTTGACTATCTCGTCGACCAGGATCAGGACAAGGGTGCACAACCTGGGTCCCTGGTCAGGGTCCGCTTTGGACGTCAACTGATCAACGGGGTGATCTGGGGGCGGCAGTCGACCAGTGAGGTTCCCGAGTCGTCCCTTCGCTACCTGGAGCGTGTCATCACCCCCCACGCCCTGGTCTCGGACTCCATGCGGGAAGACATCACCCTGATAGCGCGGGCCTATGGGGGTACAGAGGCCAATATCCTCCGCCTGGCCGTACCCCCCAGGGTGGCACGGATAGACAAGGAGCAGCAGCTGGTTCCAGGTCAGCCCAGGCTGGCCTCCGACACTGACTGGGTGGCTGGGCTGGACCGGGCTGCAACCGATGCAAGGGCCGACCTGAATCGGGATTACGACCGTCTTGAGGTGTTTGACCAGGCCCTGCAATCCGATGGGTTCTCCGCCTTCCTTGCCGATATAGGGCCGGGGCCAGGCCGCGCCGAACACCTGGCGGCCTGGTCCCTGGCCGCTGCCCTTTTGTCCGGGAGGTCGGCCGTTATGGTCCTGCCGGATATGCAGGTGGTTGAGCGCCTTTCCGCTGCCTTGCAGGCCTTGGGACTGGTGCCTTTCGGTCCTAGGACAGGAGGCGGTGGCGACCCCAGCGGGCCGGGTTGGGCAGGGGACTACACCATCCTGGATTCCTCCATGGCCCCGGCAGAACGATATCGGTCCTATCTGGCCCTGGCCTCCGGTCAGGTTCGATGCGTCATCGGGCTCCGTGCGGCCATGTATGCCCCGGTGGAAGGTCCGGCCCTGTTCGCGGTCATGGACGACGCGGCCTATCAGAGTGCCGATGGGATGATGCCCTATGCCAATGCCAGGGGGGTTCTGAGGCTCCGGGCCAAGTCCCATGGTGGCGTCTTCCTTGCCCTGGCGCGGTCAAGGAGCGTCCGTTCCCAGTGGGAGAGTACTCCGGAGGCCGAGGAGGTTGGCTCCGGCGTTACCGGACCGATTCGTTCTTTGGACTCTGCACACACCCCGGGTAGGGACCGTCTGCCCTGGATCAGATGGCTGAACAGGGAGGAACTGTCCCGTCTGGCCGACCCCACAATCGGTGCCAGGGTACCCCACACCGCAGTCGTCGCACTGCGGAAGGCCTTGGATGATGGTCCTGTCCTCTTGTCGATTCCCCAGGACGGATACAGCCAGGCCCTGAGTTGTGCCCGTTGCCACCACCAGGCTCGTTGCCCGCGCTGTACAGGACCACTCCGCTCCGACCGTGAATCTGCACCCCGTTGCGCCTGGTGTGGTGCAGCGGCCACCAACTGGAGTTGCCCGAACTGCGGTGGGGAGCGGCTGCGAGTGATCAGGGTCGGGGCGGCCGGAACAGCCCAGGAGCTGCGGATGCTCTTCCGTAACGTCCCCATTCTCATCTCTTCGCCGGGGCAACCCCGGGGGCCGGTCTTCGAGGTGGATCAGAAGCCCCGGTTGGTCATCGCCACACCAGGGGCCGAGCCGATTGTGATTCAGCGAGGTAGGGGTGACGGCGATGGTGATGCTGCCAGGCAGGACCCTCTCCCCGAGGCCCATCGGGCAGGATACGCCGCCGTCGCCATACTGGACGCGTGGACCAGCCTGTATGCACTGGGTGTGGATGCCCGTGTCGATACCCTGTCGTCCTGGATGCGTGCGGCCTCCCTTTGCCGGTCCCGCGACAGTGGGGGGCAGGTCCTCCTTCTGGGGGAGACGGACCCTCAGCTGGCCCAGGCCCTGGTTACATGGAGGAGCCCCCTCCTGGCCGGAGCCGAGCTGGAGGACAGGCGCATGACGGGAATGCCTCCGTCCTGCTCCCTGGCTACGGTCTGGGGCGGACGCAAGGCCGTTATGTGGATACTGGACCGTATCGGGGCGACCACGGGTGAACTGTCCCTGCTTCGGACCGAGGAGGGCGAGGTTCCATCCATGCTGGGCCCCGTACCGATTCCACCCCCGAAGACCCTTGCGGCCAGGCAGCTGGAGGGGACCCAGGATCGTGTCCGGGCCCTGGTCCGGGTCCCCTTGGAGAAGCGTGACTTCCTGGCCGATCGACTCAGGGAAGGGCTGTCGGAGTACTACGCCAAACGAGGACGTGAGGAATTGAAATTCCAGATGGATCCCAAGGATCTGACGTAGCGAATCCCGGGGTCTATGAGGCGTGCTTGCATGGGAAAGACGATGAGGTGCGAGGAAGGTGACGTGAACGATGATTGGATGGCCCGGAGAGGTTGAAGTGCCCACTGATGTCATCCTGGCCGATGACCAGGCGGAATCAGCCAAGGGCAGGCCCATCAGGCAGGTCATCTTCGACTTTGGCAACGTCCTGATCTACTGGAAGCCCGAAGCGGCCATGGTGTCCCGGTACGGCCCTGAGGCCATACGGGACATGCTGGATAACGACAAGTCCGGTTTCTTCGATGCCAACAACATGATGGACGGTGGCGCGCCATGCGCGCAGGCCCAAGCCTGGGTCCAGGAACACCATGGTGCCCCCTGGGATGAGATGTTCACCTATTACTGCGACAATTTCGTTGATTCGCTGACCGGTCCCGTTCCCGGTGCCAGGGTATTGGTCAAGGATCTCAAGGCCGCCGGGGTCGGGGTCTGGGGTCTGTCGAACTGGGGCACCGAACTCTTTCCCTACGCATGGGGGCAGTACCCCATTCTGCATGAGCTGGATGATCTGGTCGTATCCGGCCCCATCCATATGCGTAAGCCCCATCCGGATATCTATCTTCATGCCCTTGAGCGGTTCGGCATCAGGGCAGAGGATGCCCTCTTCGTGGACGACAAGGGGATGAATGTGGTTGCGGCCAACAAGGTGGGTATCAGGAGCGTCTGCTTCACGGATCCCTACAAGTTGCGGAACTTGCTGATTGAATCGGGGCTCGACATTCCCCGGGTCCGGTAAAAGGTACGGTTGTTCTCGCGGGCCGATTCGTATTTTCGGACGCGACAGGTTATGGAGGAGTGAATCCACATGGTGATGAGGTTATTGTTTGCGGGAACACCTGATGTGGCCCTGCCGTCCCTGAGGCTTCTGGCCGGCGACCCGGAGCACTTCCAGGTGATGGCCGTCCTGACCAGGCCCGATGCCCCCAAGGGGAGGGGCCGGAGATTGGAGCCGAGTCCGGTGAAGGCGGCGGCCTTGGAACTTGGCATCCCGGTCATCGAATCCGACCCCGGGGAGGCCGACTTCATCGACACGATCCAACGGACGGGAGCCGAGTATGCCGCCGTCGTGGCCTACGGGAAGATTCTGAAACGACCGGTTCTGGATGCCATGCCCGGTGGCTGGTACAACCTTCATTTCTCTCTCCTGCCCCAGTGGAGGGGCGCTGCCCCGGTCCAGCGTGCCATATGGTCCGGCGAGACGATTACCGGAGCCACGGTCTTCCGGCTGACTCCGGGCATGGACGAGGGGCCCATCCTTGCCCAGTCCACGGTCGAGATCGGGGCCCACGAGACGTCCGGGCAGCTCCTGGAGCGCCTGGCCGAGGATGGTTCCCATCTGCTTGGTGCGTCGCTGGAGGCCCTGGCCGAGGGACGGGCCCTTCCCATTGAACAACCCCAGGGTGCCTATGAGGTGGCGCGGAAGGTCACCAGCCAGGATGCCCATATCCGCTTTGATCGGCCCGTATTCGCCCCGGACCGGCAGATTCGGGCCTGCACCCCCAATCCCGGTGCCTGGTGCCGGATTCACGAGGATGGGGAAAGCGGCAACCGGATAACCCAGGTCCAGGTGATTGAGACCGCACCCGCCCAGCCGGACCAGCCGGGCCTGCCCGAGGACCTGAAACCCGGTCGTCTGGGAATGAGCAAGAAGCATATTTGGGTGGGGACCGCTTCGGCACCCCTGGAGCTGCTGCAGGTCAAAGCGGCCGGGAAGAAGGCCATGAAGGCCATCGACTGGGCCCGTGGTGCGCGGCTTGAGAAGGATGCCTTCTGCGACTGACGGGTTGCAGATGGGGATGAATCCCTGATGGGAGGCTGCTGCACCGGTATGCGGAACCAAAGGTCCGAGTGGGTCTCTGGTCCGGCTAGCATCTTGGGAGAGCACAGTCGGATTCACAATGGGGGCCGAGGAGGATACGGTGAGCAGACAGGACAGTGGGATTGCCGGTGACGCCCTGAAGGAGGACGGTTCATCACCCTCCGCTTCCGAGGGAGATGGTCCGGAAAATCGGGCCGCGGTCATGGATGCCCTCAGGGAGCGTAACCACGCCCTGGCCCAAGCCTTGAACCGGGCGGGTAAGGAACTGACCAAGGCCAAGACGCAGCTGGCCCAGATGGCGTCGCCTCCCTTGAACTTCGCCCTGGCGCTGGGAGTGGATTCGGTCTCGTTCGATGAGATGGGTGTCCAGCATGCCTCCCTGGAGGTGCTTTACGGGTCCCGGCGTATGGTCCTGGCCCTGGCACCGGGGGTGAGGGCCGACAGAATCAGACCCGGACAGACCCTGTTGCTTGACGAGAACATGGTGGTGGTACAGGTGCGTGACCAGGCGACCACCGGACCGCTGCGCCAGGTCAGCCGAATCATGGACTCCGGCATATTGGAGGTCAAGGATGCTTCGGGCGCCTCAAGCCTGGTCGGGCGTTCAGGTGCCCTGATGGATGCCGACCTGAGTGTGGGAAACCAGGTCATGGTCGACCCCGCAGGGCAGCTGGCCCTGTCGTTGGTCCCGGAGCAGGAGCAGGACGACCTGGTCCTGAAGGAGGTGCCGGATGTCACCTTCGCCGACATCGGTGGCCTGGACAGACAAATCGACCGGATTCGCGATGCCGTCCAGCTTCCCTTCCTTCACAAGGATCTTTTCCGCCGCTTTTCCCTCAACCCACCCAAGGGTCTTCTCCTTTACGGTCCTCCCGGGAATGGGAAGACCATGATCGCCAAGGCCGTGGCCAACAGTCTGTCCAAGGGGTCGGGCACGCCGGGTGTCTTCCTGTCGGTCAAGGGGCCGGAGCTGCTCAACAAGTTCGTAGGGGAGTCGGAACGGCTCATGCGACGGATTTTCGAACGGGCCCGTCAGCGGGCCGGTCAGGGCGGTCCCGTCATCGTTTTCATCGACGAGATGGATTCCCTCCTGCGTACCAGGGGATCGGGCATCTCATCGGACGTGGAGACGACGATTGTCCCCCAGTTCCTGGCCGAACTGGATGGGGTTGAAGCCCTGGATAATGTTATGGTCATCGGGGCCTCCAACAGGGTCGACATGATCGATCCCGCCGTGCTGAGGCCGGGTCGGCTGGATGTGAAGGTTCGTATTGACAGACCGGACAGGGATGCCGCGGCATCCATTCTTTCCCGATATGTGACGCCTGATCTTCCCTTGAAGCCTGAAGGGGGAGTGGGTGATCTGGTCCAGGTCCTGGTGCGCGATATCTATCGCGAGGATCAGGGGCGTAAGGTCTGTGACCTGCTCGACCAGGACGGTCGCTGGTACCCCTACTACATGAGCCAGCTGATTTCCGGGGCGGTCCTGCGCAACATCGTCGACAGGGCGAAGACCATGGCCGTCAAGGACTCCATCCGGCAGGACCGGGAGGTTACCCTCGATGCCGACCGATGCCTGCAGGCCGTTCAGGAGGAGTATCTGGATATGCTCGATTCCGTGGGTGACCAGAACCCGCAGCAGTGGGCTCGGACGGCCGGTCTATCCGTGGGGCGGGTGGCCGACATCCGTCTGATCGGCCGGACGGATACCGACTCATGAGGGTGGAGCGTGTGGTCGGCACGGAAACCGAATACGCCATCGCCGCCGAGGATGGATCACCGGCCAATCCCGTATCCCTTTCCATGGCGGTGGTCAGGGCCGCGGCCGATCCTGAACGCTCACACATTCACTGGGACTACGGCCGGGAGGACCCTGTCAACGATGCCCGTACCGGACGGCTGCCCAGGGCCATGGCCAGCCCCGGTATGCTGACGGATTCACCCCAGTCGGCCCTGATGAATGTGCTGGCCCCCAATGGCGGTCGCATCTACGTTGATCATGCCCATCCCGAGTACTCCTCTCCTGAGACCACCGATCCCTTCCAGGCCCTTGCCTATGACCGGGCCGGAGACCTTCTCATGTCCAGAGCGGCAAGATGCGCCGGTCGGGAGGGGGCCACGCATGGTGTGCGGCTCTATAAAAACAACGTGGATGGGAAGGGGGCCTGCTGGGGGACCCATGAGAACTACCTGATGGACCGATCCGTCCCCTTCAGCCGGGTGGTTGCGCTGATGACCATCCATTTCGTGACCCGCCAGATATACACCGGCTCCGGCAGGGTGGGCCTGGGGGTCGATGGTCGGGAACCCGGCTTCCAGATTGGGCAAAGGGCCGATTACCTCCAAACACGGGTCGGTCTGCAGACCACCTTCGACCGCCCAATCATCAATACCAGGGATGAATCACACAGTACCGCCTCCACCCGCAGGTTTCATGTCATCGCCGGGGACGCGAACCGGATGGATCTGCCCCAGGTCCTCAAGCTGGGGGCAACCAGCATGCTTCTGGGGCTCCTGGAAGATGCCGATGCCGCTGGATTCGACCTGGATGCCCTCCTGGGTCGACTGGCTCTGGACGACCCCGTGTCGTCTCTGAGGACCGTCTCGCGTGACCTCAGCCTCAATGCGCCGCTCGTCCTGGAGTCAGGCAGGCGGGAAACCGCCCTGCAGATTCAGCAGGACCTGTTCCAGGCGATCTGCCGGGTTGGGGTCATTCTCTACGGTGAGGACAGGGAGGGGAAACCCGCCTGGCCTGGTCAGGTCACAGGGCGGCTCATGAAGTTGTGGGAGGCGATTCTGGATGACCTGGACCGGGTCCGCAGGGCTGATGCCAACGAACGGCTGGGTATGTCCGACCAGGCGGGGCGTCTGGAGTGGCTCATGAAGTGGCAGCTCCTTGAGAGCCTGCGTCGTCGTCGCTCCATCCATGATTGGTCCGATCCCCGCCTGGCGGCCCTCGATATCGAGTGGGCCCGTCTGGATCCCGGTCACGACCTGCCCTCCAGACTGGGGTCGCGAATACAGCCCGTAACCTCCCAGCCGGCTGTCGAGGATGCGGCTGACATGGGTCCTGACGGTACCAGAGCCTGGTTCAGGTCGCGTATCCTGCATGACTGTCCGCATATCATCCGCTCCATGTCCTGGAGTCGGGTGGTTCTGGAAGATCCGGAAAACGATGAGGGTCGGCCGCTGATTGTGGATTTGACTGATCCGTCGGGTCGCACCAAGGCCGACTGCCCGGGGGTATTGGAACATTCTGGGGATATTGCCCGGTGGCTCCTCAAGGGGGAGGGTCGCGACCTATACTGCTGATATCGGAGGAGCGGGATCATGCTCGAGGACGTATCTGATTCGGATTCTCCCCCGGGCTACGTTGCGAAAGAGAGAGATATGGAATTGCGTGAATTGGCCATGCAGGTCGCAACCATAGCGGTCGAGGCAGGTCGTCATGCCCTCCAGGACCAGATCAACCCCCACGATCCGCGCAGCACTTCCGCCATCGACCGGGGAACCCAGTTCTCATCCGGTATCGATACCCGGCTGATTCGCTACTGTCGGACCAGGATTGCCGACCTGGAGCCCTTTGACGGATTCTGGGAGGAGGAGGCCGGTAACCGCAGGCCGGGTGGTCGCTACTGGTGCATCGGGCATATCGATGGGCCGGTCAACTATGTCAGGAACATGGCCGAATGGACCGTCACCGTCTCCCTCTTCGCAGTTGATGAGACGGGCCACGCCTCGCCCATCCTGGGTATCGTCCATGCCCCGGTGCTGGGACTGACCTATCTGGCGGCCAAGGGCCAGGGCGCGATACGTATCCGCCGGACCATCGTCGGGGATAAGCGGGAGAAAATCATTCCCTCCACCATGGACACCCTCAAGGGTTCCGTCGTCAGTTTCGGTATGTCATACTTCCCCAATGAGTCTGAGCAGGTGCTTCAGATTGTCTCCAGGATGGCCGGGAAACCGGCCGATATCAAGCGTGTGGGTCCGGTTTCCCTGGATCTGTGCAGGGTTGCGGACGGCAGCTACGACGCCTACTTCGAGCCTGCCCTCCATTCTTGGGACATCCCTGCCGTGTCAGCGGCCGCTGTGGTGGTCCGTGAGGCCAAGGGGACCCTCTGGCGCTGGGACGGCGGCCACGTACGCTGGGACGGCAGCAACGACGTTGTGGCCACCAATGGAATTATCGACAAGGAACTGGGTTCCTATCTGGTATTCGACTAGTCCCTGACGGATGACGGCGATATAAGGGATGGTGGTTGTGTCGGGATGTGCCCGGACACCGGAACAGGAGGACAGGATCATGCCACAGGAGTTCAGCCAACGTTCGTCTTCGGCCCAGGCGGATCAGGAGGGGATGGAAGAGGGAACCTTGTCCGGTCGTGCATCGGCCCATTCTCAGGACACCTCCTTGGATTCCGTGCTTGATGACATCGAATCCACCCTGGAAGACAACGCCGAGGAGTACGTCAAGGGGTTCGTGCAAAAGGGCGGGGAGTGAACTGATGGATCAGGCCCCGGGCATCGGGCACCGTCGTATTTTCGGCATCGAGACCGAGTACGGGGTCAGTCTGACCGGAGGAGATGGGGCCTGTAGTGCCGGGCAGGTGGCCATGGCCATGTTCCACCGCCTGGTGGAGCAGCACAGGTCGACCAATATCTATCTTTCGAATGGTGCCAGACTCTACCTGGACGTTGGCTCCCATCCCGAGTACGCCACGGCCGAGGCGCTGACCCCCATGGATGCCCTGGAGCAGGATTTGGCTGGGGAGCGGATCATGGCCGATCTGGCCCGTGAGGCATGTTCGGTCCTTGCCGACAGGTTGGGGCCAGGGGTCACAGTGCATGTGTTCAAGAACAACGTCGATGCCCAGGGGCATTCTTTCGGCTGCCATGAGAACTATCTCCTCCGTCGCCAGGTTCCCCTGGACGTGGTCAAGGAGCAGTTGGTGCCCTTCCTGGTCACCCGCCAGCTGTTCGCAGGGGCCGGGCGATTGGGGGAGGCCGGCTATCAGCTTAGCCAGCGTGCGGATTTCCTGGATGAGGCCGTATCCTCCGCTACGACGCGAGCCCGCCCCATGGTCAACACCCGCGATGAGCCCCATGCCGATCCTGACCGGTACAGACGCCTGCATGTCATTCTCGGGGATTCAAACCGTTCTCAGACGGTCACCTGGCTCAAGCTGGCCACCACGCACCTGGTCCTGAGTCTGATTGAAGAGGAGGTGCTGTCCGGACGGCCCCATGGCTTCGGGGCCTGTGCCCTGGCCAATCCGGGCGAGGCCATGAGGGCCACCAGCAGGAACATGACGGGAAGGGCCTCCCTGGACATGGAGGGCGGCAGGGTCATGTCGGCCCTCGATATCCAACGCCGGTACTGGGAGGGTTGCCGGGCCTATGTCGATGAGCTGGGCGACCAGGCCGACACCGTTCTTCCTATGGCCGATGAGGCCCTTGGCCTGTGGCGGTCAGCCCTGGATGCCCTGGATGATGGTCACTGGGAGGTCTTGGCCGGTTGGGTTGATTGGGCTGCCAAGCTCAGACTCCTCAATGCCGAAGCGGCTCGTGATGCGGATATCTTCAAGGCCAGGCGGCTGGATTTGGACTACCACGACGTAGCTGCCGGTCGGTCCTACGGGGCGCTGGTAGACCACGGGATGATGGACACCCTGGTGGACGTGAACCGGATAGGGGAGGCTGTGAGAAGGCCGCCACAGACCACCCGTGCCCGTCTACGTGGCGACTTCGTATCCAAGGCGGAGGAGACAGCCCTGTCGTGGTCCTGCGATTGGACCCACCTGGTCCTCAAGGGCACCCACAGGCACGAAGTGACCCTGATGGATCCGTTCGCCTGCGACCCAGACGAGTCATACAGGGCCTTGTCCGAGGAGTTGGACCGCGAACGGACAAGGCCGGACTCGGTCTAGGGTTCCTTGTTTGGGGCGTTCGTCCGGTTGAACGCGAGGTGAAAAGCAGGAGTGCCGCAAAGGGCCACTGGTGGACAGAAGGCCCCTGACATACAGAACGGGCCTGATCACCGTGGATCAGGCCCGTCGAAAAACCTATGAGGTTGTCAGCACATCACTTGTCGGAGACAGCCTTCTTCAGCAAGGAGCCGGCGGAAATACGAACGCCGTAGCTTGCCGGAATCTTGATGGTCTCGCCCGTGCGGGGGTTGCGGCCGGTGCGAGCGGCGCGCTTGACGCGCTCGGCGGAGAAGAGACCGGTGAGCTTCAGGCCCTCGCCGGACTTCATGGCCTCAACGAAAACGTCCTGGAAGGCGTTGACGGCTGCCTCGGCCTGGGCCTTGGTCAGGTTCGACTTCTGGGCGATCTTCGAAACGAGATCAGATTTGTTGTATGCCATAGAGCATCCTTCTTTCGGGGGGCTCCCCTTTTTTCCTGTATTCACGGAAAGCCCAACGGTCAATGACTGATATTAGCGCAGGTGAGAGTCAAGTACCTCATTTTTCGGGGGTTTCCCGCCAATTCTGCCTCATTTGGCCCTAAAATTCCATCTTTCGGACCTCTAGAGACCCCAAAAACGACGCCCAAAGGTCCGAATTCGGCTCAGGATAAGGTTGAAACCCCTATACATCAGATCAGATTATGGCGACCGAGCCACCGCATGGCCAGTGCACCGAGGGGGATGCGTAGCCAGTAGTTGGCGACGCGGAAGACCAGGGTCGCCGAAATGGCCACGCCTGAGGGCACCCCCGCAAGGCGGAATGCCGAGAAGAGGACCGCCTCGATGGCGCCCAGACCACCCGGTGTAGGTACCGCGGAACCAAGGGTGTTGGCCAGGAGGAAGACGAAGGTGGTCTCGAAGATGTTGGTCCTGCATCCGAAGGCCATCAATGCCGCCCAGAAGCTCATGCCCAGGGCCGCCGACTGGACGACGGACCCCGAGGCGGCCAGGGTGAGCTGACGGGGCTGGGTCAGAATGTCGAGCAGATGGCGGGCGTACGAGGCGACGATTGGCATGAGCTTGTCCATGATCAACCGCCTGGTATAGGGGATGGCCATGGCCAGGGCGGCCACGATGGCCACCACCCCGATGACGATGACCAGGGTGTTGGTGGGGATCATGCCTGAAAGGGTGTTCCTGCCGGTGAAGAGACCGATGACGATCAGGAGGACAAAAGTGGTGGCGAACTGAACCGCCACCACGGCGCTCATGATGGCCGTCGCCATGGTGTTGCCGTATCCGCTCTTGCGCAGGTACTGGAGGTTGACGAAGGCAGGGCCCACACCTGCGGGCATGGATACCGAGGTGAATGAGGAGGCCACCTGGGAAAGGAATATCCCCGGGATATTCCGCTTCTTTTTGTCGACCAGGACCCCGAGGGTGATGGCGCCGCCCACCCAGGAGAAGGACCCCAGCAGGAAGGAGAGCCCCGCCATCCAGGGATTGGCGTTCCTGACGGCCTGGATGACCTGCTGGAGATTGAACTGGGTGAAGATGACGACGACCGCGATGACCAGGAGGACCAGGGCGAGGAAGCTGCGCAGGCTGAATCTGGATAGGGTGACCTGGTCC
The DNA here is from genome assembly GCF_000737865.1 of Bifidobacterium coryneforme. NCBI lineage: Bacteria > Bacillati > Actinomycetota > Actinomycetes > Bifidobacteriales > Bifidobacteriaceae > Bifidobacterium > Bifidobacterium coryneforme. The sequence goes on along the minus strand of NZ_CP007287.1, from coordinate 1,181,812 downwards.
GTGGTTTCGACCGACTCCGGCGGGGCTAAGGATCGCAGGCGGGCGCGCAGGTCCGACATGACCTGGCGGTTCCATCCGGGCAGGGCCTGGGTCTGGGATGGGATTGCCACCATCTGGATAAAGGGCATCAGGGCAATGAGGGTGTCCTTCCCCCAGGACTCCAATGCAATCCTGACTGTTTCCTCGACACCCAGTGAGGCGGCGATCAGGCTGAGGAGCTGGACCCTGTCCAGGGCGATGTTGGCCGAGGAACTGGCGCTGTCGCTGTTCTCCCAGCCCGCTATGACGGCATGGCCCTCATTGTCGGTCGCCAGGGTGTTCGGGGTGATGCGCCGATGGGTATACCCCCGGCTGTTGGCCCTGGCCAGGAAGTCCATGAGCTGACGGGCCTGGTCGGCATCCAAGAGGTCCGGCTCGATGGATGTCAGGTGGGTATCGTCATAAAACACCAGGATGGATGATTCGGCGCTTTCGGTCAATCCGTAAGGGTGAAGGGCGGATAGGTCAAGGTCGCGCAGTTCGAAGAGGACGGCCATATGGTGTTGCATGGAGTCCATAGCGGAACGGTCACGGCGCATGGAAACCCCGGAGAGCTTGATCCACTGCCACAGCTGCATCAGATAACCGGCGGTATGGAGCTGTCCATCCATGACCGAGACGGTGTACCTGGTTCCGCTCGCGTCCTTGGCCCGGTAGATGCGTGAGGCTTCGATCAGGTCGTCATTCAGGCAGGGGATGGGCTGTCCGTCCTTGTCCATCGTGGCATCAACACGGGTCAGTTCGGTCAGGTCGATGCCGATGGAGGCGACGGCCTGTGCCACGGCCTCCCCCCAGGCACCCTTGTTCTGGGTCCCGACGATGTAGCGGATGACCATGCCGGCTATCCTGCCCAGGAGCAGGGAGACGAGGACCCCGCTGACCGAATTCGAGGAAATGATGATCATGATGACGGCCACTGCATAGAGGGCGTTCCAGCCCCACTTGACCGTGCTTCGGAGGCGGCGAGGCCCGGCGGCGCTCAGAAAGGCCGCCAAGCCGGCATATATGTCGGGCAGAAGAACCGTTGAGCCGAAGGCGTTCTGGGGATTGAAGGATGCAATCAGAGTCGTATTGCGGGTGGAGACAATCAGATTGGAGATGATCAGGACCAGGCTGTACCCAACGAACATGGCCAGGGGTGCGGTAATGGACTGGAGCCACTCCCGGTTGACCAATAGGTGGATCAGAACCGCAAGGACCACGGTTACGGTCACGATCTGCTGGAGGAAGTTGGTGGGTACATCCATGAGCCAGTCCATGGCGTGACCGGCCTGGCGCATGTCCGACTCGACACCCGCGGCCGTTCCCCTCAAATAGACGGCGGCCAGGGTGACCAGCAGCCCCAGAATAAGTGATACCAGGGCACGAAGCAGATCCCCGGCATCATGGACCCGCTGTGGAGGGGTATCCACCACGACGGGGCTGTGTGTGGAAGAGGGTCGATCATTCCGGATTGTCTTCCGGTCTTGGTTGGGAACGTCGGTCATGGTCAGGCGCGGTCGAAGTCCACCAATGTCTCGGCGGCCCCGGTGTAGGAGGACGGGGTCAGCGTCTTGAGCCGTTCGGCCATGGCAGGCTCCAGGTCCAGTGTGTCGATGAAGTCCTCGACGTCCTTCTTGCCGATCTGATGGCCTCGCATCAGCTCCTTGACCCGTTCATAAGGGTCGTCCATGCCGTTCCGGCCGGCAAGACCCGCAGCCCGCATGGCGGTCTGGATGGGTTCGCCCAGGACCTCCCAGTTCTGGTTCAGCTCCTCCTGCATGGCCTTGATGTTGGGGTGGATGGCCGCCAGGCCCCCCTTCAGGTTGTCCAGGGCCAAGAGGCTGTATCCCAGGGCGGAACCGACGTTGCGTTGGGTGGTTGAGTCGGTCAGATCGCGTTGCCACCTGGTCTCGGTCAGCGTGGACGACAGGCTATCCAGAAGGGCGCAGGAGATCTCCAGATTGGCCTCGGCGTTCTCGAAGCGAATCGGGTTGACCTTGTGGGGCATGGTACTGGAACCCGTGGCACCCTTGACCGGCTCCTGGGCGAAGATGCCCCGGGAGATGTACATCCACACGTCAACGGCCAGGTTATGCAGAATCCGTCCGGTATGGCTGATGGCCGAGTACAGCTCGGCCTGCCAGTCGTGGGACTCGATCTGGGTGGTCAGGGGATTCCAGACCAGGCCCATGCGATTGGTGACGAACTCCTTGGAGAGCCGGACCCAATCCACATCGGGAGCAGCGGCCAGGTGGGCGCCGAAAGTGCCAGTGGCCCCGTTGAGCTTGCCTAGATAGTCCTGGTGCCGGATGTGGCCAAGTTGGCGGTTGAGCCGGTATACGTAGACGGCCATCTCCTTACCCAGGGTGGTGGGGGTTGCGGGCTGACCGTGGGTCAGTGCCAGCATGGGCAGTTCGCGATGTGTGACAGCCATTTCGGACAGACGGTCCACAATGGTCTGGGCCGCAGGGAGCCAGACCTGCTCCACTGCGCCACGGATGCACCGGGCGTAAGAGAGGTTGTTGATGTCTTCACTGGTGCAGGCGAAATGGACCAACGACTTCAATCGGGGCAATTGAGTATCGGCTCCCAGGCTTGCCTCGGCCTGTTCCAGACGCCGGTCCAGGTAGTATTCCACGGCCTTGACGTCATGATGGGTCTTCGCCTCGATCTGAGCCAATTCCATGATGCCCTGGCCATCGAAATCCTCGGGTATGGCGCGCAGGTAGGACTGTTCGTCATCGGTCAGAGGCTCAACGCCTGGCAGAACAGGGTGGTTGCCCTGCTCCGGATACCCGTTGGCCAGCAGAATCATCCACTCGACCTCCACCCGCAAGCGCTCGCGGTTCAGGGCCGGTTCGCTCAGATAATCCACCAAAGGTGAGGTCTGCATCCGGTATCGACCGTCGAGAGGACTGAGTGCAATGGCAGGCGTGATTCGGCTCAGGTTCATGACCTCCAGTCTAGGCGAAACCGCCAACCGAACGACATTCACCGCCGGGTTCGGAATGTTCGGCTCCACCTCTTCATCGATCGGCTGGCTGCCTCCCCTCATAGTAGGCGGTCTCCACCAGGTCGCCGCTGGTCGATTGGGCAAAGTGACGGTCCTGTTCGTTTGCCTTGGGCACGCCCTTGTTCAGGGCGTTCCGCCAGGCGGCCCTCTGGTAGTTCATGCCGTGTGTAGATTCCACGGCTTCTGAGGAAAACTCGACAGGTTGCCTGGCATGGGAGCCGTTTACAGAGGCCGGTGAGATGCCTTCGTCCCTCCCACGGACGGTCAGACGGTTGGTTGTATCGGTATTGTCCCGGGCATCCAGGCTGGAGACCAGCTCCTCCTTCATCTCCACGCTGGTGACCCAGGTTTGTGGTGCTATGGGATGGTTGGCGATGGGGGCGCCTGCCGTAACCACGTGTTCGAAGCGGTATTGGTCCGCCATGTCGCTGGACAGGGTGGCAGCCACTATTCCTCCCTGGGAGTGACCGACCAGACTGACCCGGTCTCCGGGTGCTATTCCGGACCTGCGCATGGCCTCCATCACCAGGCGGGTGGATGCGGCCTCCGCACGGGTGCTCGCTGTGTCACTCATGAGTTGGAGATTCTGACCCCATCCTATGGCTGAGTCACGATGGGAACTGGTTCCCGGTATGTAGACCACCCAGTGTGTGCTTCCATCCGTGTCCCTGTACTTTTGAACGGCGACGGTATCGTAGGCGAACCCCTTATCGCGTGAGCCGAGATTCTGTAGGTTCTCCAGGGCCTGGTCGATGCTGTGGGCGCTTCCCAACCCACCGCCGGTCGGACGGACCTGGGTCACCTCCAACCGGTGCTGGGACCCATGGGCGGCCAAACACGACCACTCCGCAATGCGGCCTATGGGGGCCGCCGAACGCGGAGCGATTCGACTGGACAGGTCACTGAGTGCTTCCTGGTGGAGGGAGCCCGTCTTTTTGAGGAATTCCGCCATGGTGATCATATGGCCTTCAAAGAGGGACAGTCCCAGATAACCGGCGATGGATATCCCCGCCGCAGTCAGCAGGTTTCCCACTGGTGTGGGCCAGGAGGGGGTCATGAGAAGGCCTCTCAGGAGCAAGGTTACGAATGACTCCGCTGAAGAGTAAAGGGAGTAGGCCTCGGTCAGGGCCGCAGCCTGGTCGGACAGGATGGTGGCCAGGGTCCGGCAATCGTCGCATCGGCAATCGCAGGTCCTGATGGCGCAGTCGAAGGGGAAGGCTGCGTGCCCTTGAATCAGGACCTGCCCTCCATCTAGGCAGGGACAGGTCTGAATCATCCTGTTTCGTTCCAGCTGCAATCCGGTCAGGTTCCATTCTCCCCGCAAGGACAGGAGGTTGCCGGACAACTGGTTGAGGCTGTCCGCCACGCGGGTCATTTGGTCGAGTTGGACCCGGGTATATCCGCTGGAACTGACCTGGGAGGATACCTGGCGACTCATGCTCGGGTCTCCTCCTCAAGGAGCCGCCTGGCCTGCACCAAGGAGAACAACTGGCCGTCGGCCATGTCGGAGGCTCTGACCAGACCTGCCCTGAACGCCTGGGCGGCCTCGCCTTCCCAGTCGATTGCGCCGGCCTGATCCATCAGGACTCGCGCATCACCCAGCACCCTTTCGGTCTGGTCGATGAGATTGGTCATCGTCTCGAAAGACCTGGCCACGATTCGATGACAGCTGCAGGAGAGCATACGGTCGACGCTTGGTCCGTCCGGTCCTGCAGCCGGTTGCATCGAAAAGGCGGGCGGTGTGAAAGAGGGGGAATCGATCATGGACCAATTCCACCAAGACGGACAGGATGGAGGAACTTCGGGGATAAATGTGGTCGAACGTGCGCAAGGAACCGGATATGCAAGTCGTGGTTCGGTTCAGCGCCAGCTAGTCAGGGGAGCAACAGGCCCGTCGACTGTGGTGCCTTGAAGTTCATGCTTACCACGGCTTGACTGTTTTCGGGTCTTCTTTCCCCTGACTGGTTTGGGGGCCTGTGGACGGATCCTGGACCTGCTGGTTCTGTCTCAGGATTTCGTCCACCTTGTCCTGCTGTTCCTGGGTGAGTCCTTGCTGCCCCTGGCCGTTCTGTTCCTGCAAGTCGGCGGCCTGCCCTTCCTCGCCCTTGGCGACCTCCTGACTGCGAATCTGCCTGGTCACCCTTCTGGTCAGTTTGTCACTGACGGCCTTGCTTTTGTGTATGGCCTGTCTGGTTCCCGGCAGGAGGATCGGACCCAAGGATTCCGCCTGATGGAAGAGCTTGTCGGTCTGGTCCTGGATGGCCTTGATCCTGTCAGGGTCCGCATCGGACCGGTTGGCTTCGGCAATGCTGGTGTTCAGGGACCGGGTGGCCTCATTGTAGGTACTGATGGCGTGGATGTTGGCCAGCCCCCAGACCGCCACCAGGGCCATGACCAGACCCAGGATGACCAGGATTATCCTGACACCCGGCAGGGGTTTCCTGTTTGCTGGTTTTGTTTCCATCCCCGCGGGCTGTTGCTGTTTTGCCGAACTCATAGGAGTCTCCTTGAGGTGCGGATCCAATCGGCCAGTTCCCAGATCAGGAGGGCGGCTTCCACCAAGGTCAGAGGCCAGACCAGTGGTGTGACATGCTGCCGGGTCTTGGTCACCGTGGTCACCCGATACCGCTTCGAGGCCTTGGCCGTGTTCCCGGAATCCAACGTTCGCCCCTGGCCGAGATGCTCGTATGAGCCGCTCATTTCGTCTGCCAAGGCCTTCAGGTTCTTTTCGTCCATGACGGAGATACCGGGCTGACCGGTCTGGGGGTCATTGACCCATTGATCCGCTTCGGTAGGTGGGTTCTCTTCATCGGTGCCCAGGGAGTCCGGGCTGACGGGGATCCGCCCGCCCTCGCTGGAGCCTGTTCCCAGCACGAAGGCATCGTCCAGATAGGCGCGCAAGGCCGAGAAGGAGCGTCTGGAGTGATTGCTTGTCTGCTCACCGTCGGTGATCAGATAGAGCAGTATGCGGTCATCCGGGTGGTGCTCACGGGTCTCCTTCATGGAGAGGACAAGCTGGTCCAGGGGGGCATCCAGGTTGGAGCCCGTCGATTGGGAGGTGGGCTCCGTCCGCAACCCCCGGGCCCAGTTTCCGACGGCCCTGTCATCCGGCGTCAGGGGAAGGTCCAGGGTGCCGGATGCCCCAAAGCGGAGAGCCGCGAAAGAGGCATCCGGATAGGCACTGGTCAGGTCGGCAACGGCGAGGCGCGCGGCTTCCAGACGTGAGATGCCGGTGTGATCCCCGTAGGCGGCATCCTTGACGGACATGGATCCTGTCACGTCGACCGCTATATATACATCGGTGGCGTTGACTGCCCGGTTGGTGGTCTGACTGACTGAGCTGGGTGTCAGAACCATAAGAGCCAGGACGAGCACCATGGCCGTTCGCCGCACCATCGACAGGGTGCCTGCGTCCGTATGGCCCCTGGTCCTGTGGTGGGCGATGGGGATGGATATTGCCAGGATCACGAGGACAGAGGCCAGTATTCCTCCACCCACCCATCCCAGGGAGGGGGACAGGGTCAGACCGTTCAGGATGTTCACCGCTTCAGCCTCCAGACCAGAATCAGGTATCCGCCCAGGGTCAGGCTCATGGCAAGGACCCACCAGCCGGGGGAGTCCACCTGACTCGATTGCCTGATGGTGCCCGGGTTGCCGCCATGGCGTTGTTCGATCTGCCTTACCAGTGAGTCGATGGAATCACCGTTCTGTTGAAGCAGGAATATGCCTTGGTGCGATTCGATCAGACGGCGCATCTCCTGGGTGCTGTCGTCCGAGATGCTCTCCTTGGGGCCCGAATAGAGGCCGTCCACGGCGATTCCGGTTCTTGAGGTCAGATTGAGGGCCTCCTCCAAGGTGTACGTCGGCTCTCCCGAGACCACGTTGTCGGTGGCCAGGACCACCGAGGCGGCGCGCCCCTTACCCTGTTGCTTACCTGCATCCTTGGTGGTGAAACCGGGAAGGAGGCTGGCGCAGCCGATGAGACCATCGCCGATCAGGGAGGTGGTGTCCTTGCGGTTCTGGGTTCCTTCCAGCCAATCGCTGACGTCCTGGTACTGCTGGTCGCTCATCTTGTCGATTTCGTCCTGGGATTGGACCCCTTTGAGGATGTCGTTGGCCCTGCGCAGTTCCTTGGTGACCATGTCGTAGTCGTCTGTCAGGGGGAAGACTGTGCGCGAGGTGGAATTGAAGATGCTCAGAGCGATTCGTTCCCCCCTGAACCTCCCGACCAGGTCCAGGTAGGATGCCAGGACCTGTTGGTCATATGGGAGGGTGGAACCGGAGACGTCCAGGCAGAGAACGATATCCCTGCTGTGACCGGTTTCCTGGGTCGCATCGACGGTTGAAGGACGTCCTGCCAGACCGATACCGGCCAGGAGGGTCAGAATCAGGAGCAGGCAGGCCAGACGACCCAGACTCCGCCACTGGCGGAAGAGCCCGACACCGGCCTCGGTATTCAGGTCATCGTCCAGGCTCCAGACCTCGATCCGTGCCTCTTCCTGCTTGTTGTTCCGTCCATGGACATCTCGCCTGGATTCGACCCAGAAGACCGCCAGGGCCACCACTATGGATACTGCCAGGACCAGGGCCATGATCCAGGGCCAGCGCCAGGTCACCTGACCGATGCTCATCAGCGCCACCTTTCGATCAGGGCCCGTACCCACTCGGCGGCCTGGTCCACGGAGACGGGGGAGGAGCCGCTCATTTCAGCCGGCGGAGCGAATTCCGGCGGATACAGAGCGTCGATGGTCTGACGGAGGAGGTCAAGCCCCTGTGACGTACTGCTGGTTCTGGGCTGGATTTTGATCTCTGTCAGGGTCTTCGCGCTCATATCCCGGCTCCATGCCTGGGAGGCGAACCGGCGGGCTATCCCCGCCAGATCCTTCAAGGTCTGATCCCGTGTTGACTTGCCGGCCTTGTAATCGGTGACGACCTGATCGATTCGGGCCAGGCAGTCCTCCTTGGGGCTGACCTGCACAAGGCTGCTCCTGGATTTTTCCTGTACCTGGCGGAATCGGGGGAGGAATATGGCCAGGGCAATCGTCAGAACGGCAAGGAAGATGCAGATCAGAGTAAGTCCGAGGAGCCATCCGGGCTGTTCCATGGAGGGAAGGGGTTCAAGTTTCTGAGCTGATATCGGTTGGTTCTGCATGGGTGTCACCGGCCCGTCCTCCCAAGTCCTGAAATCAAGCCGGGCCGTCCTGGGGGATTCCCCATGGAAGACGCGGGCAAGGCGACCGACAAAAGATGGATGAACTGATCGAACATGGTCTGACTGGATTCGGCCCTGACCAGTGTGGAACCACTCCGGGCCAGTTCTTGCTTCAGGGCGGCGGCCATGTATTCCCGGTGCACCGCCACCTCCTGCCCGGTACGCTCGGTCTGCAGGAAGGCCGGGACCTTTCGGCCGGTCTGGGCCTCATAGACCGGGCCCGGCCCGCCCTCCGCGCGTAGGGGGTTGAGGAGGCGTACGGAGACCAGGTTGAGCGGGTGGGTCTGGGCCAATCGGTGAATCATGTCCAGATGGTCCCCGTTCAGGGCGGTCTCGTCCGTGGCCAGGACCAGGAGGGAGTGCCTGTCCTGGAGCCTGTTGGCATAGTCCAGGAGAGCCTCGATGTTCCTGCCCGTGCTTTGGCGGTTCAGGAGGGTTCGGTCAAGGGTCTGCTCGAACTGGGCGAATCCTCCGTGGCAGGGTATACGGGTGATGGTGGAGCTGTCGGCCAGGACCAGGCTTACCTCGTCGGATCGTCTCAGCGAGAGTGCCGCAAACATGCAGAGCGCATTGGCTGCGACCTGTATCGCCTGCTCGCCACTGGGGCAGGTGCCGGTCATCTCCCGTCCGACGTCGAGGAGGAGCCAGACCTTGCTGGTCAGCTGTCGCTCCTTGTCGACCACCATGGGCCTGCCTATCTTGGCTGAGGATTTCCAGTCGATCAGCCGGGTTTCATCGCCGGGCTCATAGGCCCGGATTCCGGCCGTATCATACCCGTTTCCACGTAACCCCGAGGGGTGTTCCCCCTCGAGGATTCCCATGGCCTTGCGTACGGTGGGCAGGCTCAAGCTGGACCCCAGTGCTTCGATTCGCCGTCTGACCGGGTCCTGGTGTCCGCGGTCACCGATCATGGCACAGGCACCGTTTCCAGGATGGTGTCGATGATGTCATCGCTGCTGATTCCATCGGCCATGGCCTCGAAGGTAAGCAGGATGCGGTGGCGGAGGACCTGGTGGGCGAAGCCCTTCAGGTCCTCGGGAACGACAAAGTCGCGTCCGCTGATCAGGGCCTGGGCCTGTCCGATGCGGATCAGGGCGATTGATGCTCGGGGGCTGGCACCGAGGCGGACCTTTGAAGAGAGTCCCTGGATGGGCTTGGGGCCGCTGCCTCGACTGGTCGCCACCAGATCGACCGCGTACTGCATGATTGGCTCGGCCACGTGGACACGACGGGCGCTGCGACGGAGGAACTCCACGTCGGCGATGGTCAGCCTGCCCTGCTCGTCAGCCAGGGGCATGTCTGTTCCCCGGGAGGTCAGGAGCTGAAGCATCCGAGTTTCCTGGTCCTTGTCGGGGTAGGTCATGACGGCTTTCAGCATGAACCGGTCCATCTGGGCTTCAGGCAGGTTGTATGTGCCCTCCTCCTCGATGGGGTTCTGGGTGGCGATGACCATGAAAGGTTGGGGGAGGGCAATCCGCTGACCGCCGATGGTCGTGGCCCCTTCGGCCATGGCCTCCAGCATTGCCGACTGGGTCTTGGCGTTGGACCGGTTGATTTCGTCCAGCAGGACGAAATTGGCGTGGATGGGTCCCAGCTGGGTGGAGAAGCGCTGATTGGAGAAGTCGTAGACCTGGGTGCCCACCAGATCCGAGGGCATCAGGTCGGGTGTGCACTGGACCCGCTTGAAACTACCCGAGACCGAGGTTGCCAGGGTCTGGGCGGCCGTTGTCTTGGCTAGTCCGGGTACGGACTCGATCAGAATGTGACCCGAGGCGACCAGGGTGGCGATCATGGCCTCACGCAATCCCTCTTGCCCGACCAGGTTCTTGGCGAACCGGGTTCGAATCCGGTCAACCAGCTGCCGGGAGCGTTGCAGGTCGTCACCGCTTACCAGTGGTGTGGCCTGACGCGGTTGAGGCTGCGGCTGGGGTTTAGGCGATTGTTGTGTGCCTGCACTTGGTCTTGGTGGGAATAAAGACATAGGTGCCATGGTAACGGTCTTTCCTGACGAGGGTCGAAAAGCCGCATGGAAAGACTCCTGACCGGGCAGGGTTTGGTCAGGTCAGGGACCAGTCAATCGGACTGGTCCCCATGCTCTCAAGGGCTTGGTTGGCCTTGGAGAAGGGTTTGGATCCGAAGAACCCGTACCGTGCGGACATGGGGCTGGGATGGGGCGATTTGATGATGGCCGCCTTGGTCAGGAGGGGTTCCAGGCTTTGCGCCTGCCTGCCCCAGAGGATGGCCACAAGAGGAAGGGGTCGCCCCTGGGCATCCTGCCGGTCGTTCAGGGCCCTGATGGCCTCATCGGTGATTTCCTCCCAACCCTTGTTGCGGTGGCTGGCGGGTTTGCCCACCTGAACGGTCAGGCATCGGTTCAGGAGCATGACACCCCGTTGGGTCCAAGGGGTCAGATCTCCATTGGAGGGGGTGGGCAGACCCAGGTCGTCGGTCAGCTCCGTATAAATATTGCGCAGTGAACCGGGAATGGGACTGACTGCCGGGTCCACGCAGAAACTGAGGCCGACAGGATTGCCGGGGGTGGGGTAGGGGTCCTGGCCGACTATCAGAACCTTGATGGAGTCAAAGGGGATCGTGAATGCCCGGAGGATGTTCCTGCTTGCCGGCAGGTATCGGTGCCCCTGTGCCAATTCCTGGCGCAGGAAATCACCCATGTGGTGGATGTTCGGTTCCACGGGGGCCAGAGCCTTGGCCCAGCCCGGATCGACCAGCTCGCCCAGGGGCTTGCGGCGGGTGTTCCCCTGTCCTTCCTTGACGGCCTGGCGGGTATCTGGCGAACTGGGGGCCGGCTCGCCCGAAGGGGTTGGAGATGACTGGTCTGTGCTCATGTGGACACTATAACGCGCCTGGGAATCGTATGGACAGGTGGGGTATGCAGGGTCATGACCTGGCTGCTCGCTAAGCTTACATATAATAGTGCCGGTTTCAGGCGAGCAGAGGAGTGTTTCATGGCTAGCATTCAGGCGGGTCAGACCGACAAGTCCCCACAGGGTCAGGATGAATTCGACAATCCGCCCAAGGGGCCTGTGGGTGTGCATCGCGGTCCCAAGTCCCTGTGGATCAGGGCACTGCCATACCTGATTGTGGTTCTTCTTGCCGTCGTGTGCGGTGTGGGCGTCTGGGCGGGTGTCAGTGGATTCCTTCCCTGGCAGCAGCAGAAGCCTGCGTCGACCTCTCAGGCCATCAAGAAGCCCTCCATCAGCAGGAAATCGACCTCCACGCCGAGCGAGAAGACAGAGGAAACCACATCGGCCCCGTCTTCGCCGGTTCAGGAGCCTAGTCAGACACCCTCCACGCCGGCCCCGGTGATCGACAAGAACACCCGGGTGCTGATCGTCAATGGCACAGGTGTAAGCGGCTATGCGGGAGGCAAGCGCCAGATTCTGGTCAATGCCGGGTATGGTGCGGTCACTGCGAGCAACCCGACGGGGAGCCTGCCTGCGTCCGATGTGGTCTGGTACCAGAATGAGGCCGACAAGGCGACCGCTCAGGATGTGGCTGCCCAGCTCGGTATCGCCCAGGTCGAGCAGATGGCCGAGGCCGGAAGCCCCGTTGAGGTTGTACTGATGCACTAGACTGCCTGCCCTTGCTGTCCGCATGGTATCGGTTCTCCCTGGCGAGGATGTCTCACAGTTCGGTACGGCGTGTTTTGCTTTTCTTCCGAGGTTTGCCGTACAATAATTTTGCCGACCAGACAGATGCGGTCAGTCTCGTGTCTGCTGTGACGCGGCACCTATGTTAAGGAAGTTAGTTATGGCACAAGGCACTGTGAAATTCTTCAGCGCTGGCAAGGGTTACGGATTCATCAACCCCGACGATGGCGGGGAAGATGTCTTCGTCCACTATTCGGCTATTCAGTCGGATGGTTTCAAGACCCTTGATGAGGGAGATAAGGTCGAATATCAGGTTGAGCAGGGCCCGAAGGGCCTTCAGGCAACCGAGGTCGCCAAGATCTGATTGTCGTTCTGAATTCGTCTTTTTCATAAAGGCCCTGGTCTGACTGGGGTCTTTTTTTATGCCGATATTACGGTGGTGGATTCCGGTCGGAGAAGGTGCGTTTCTAGCCAGAAGCATATTTGACTATCCGTGTTGGCAGTCGGCGGGTTCGAGTGCTAATCTGCTGAATTAGCACTCGAGGTGTGGGAGTGATAACGAGGCAGCTGACGGTTTCGTCCATTCCGCATCGACGGTGGGTCATATACCTCAAGCCATTACGGAGGAAGCAACGATGGCAAAAATCATTGAGTATGACGAGGAAGCTCGTCAGGGAATGCTGGCCGGTCTGGACAAGCTGGCCGACACCGTCAAGGTCACCCTGGGACCCAAGGGCCGTAACGTGGTTCTGGACAAGTCCTACGGCGCACCGACAATCACCAACGATGGTGTCTCCATCGCCAAGGAGATCGACCTGGAGGATCCTTACGAGCGCATCGGCGCCGAGCTGGTCAAGGAAGTTGCCAAGAAGACCGATGACGTTGCAGGTGATGGCACCACCACCGCTACCGTTCTGGCCCAGTCCCTGGTCCACGAGGGTCTGAAGAACGTGGCAGCCGGATCCAACCCGATTGCCCTCCGTCGTGGCATCGAGAAGACCGCTGACGCCATCGTCAAGGAACTGATCGCCCAGTCCAAGGATGTCGAGACCAAGGACCAGATTGCGGCCACCGCGACCATTTCCGCCGGCGACCCCGAGATTGGTGCTGAGATTGCCGAGGCCCTCGACAAGGTGGGCCAGGATGGTGTGGTCACCGTCGAGGACAACAACCGCTTCGGTCTGGACCTGGAGTTCACCGAGGGTATGCGTTTCGACAAGGGGTACATCGCCCCCTACTTCGTCACCAACAATGACGAGCAGACGGCTGTTCTGGACGACCCCTACATTCTGCTGACCTCGGGTAAGGTCTCCAGCCAGCAGGACGTGGTGCACATCGCCGAGCTGGTCATGAAGACCGGCAAGCCCCTGCTGATTGTTGCCGAGGACGTCGATGGTGAGGCTCTGCCCACTCTGATCCTCAACAAGATCCGTGGAACCTTCAACTCCTGCGCTGTCAAGGCTCCCGGCTTTGGCGACCGTCGTAAGGCCATGCTGCAGGATATGGCCATCCTGACGGGCGCACAGGTCGTCTCCGAGGAGCTGGGTCTGAAGCTCGACTCCATCGATATGAGCGTCCTGGGCACCGCCAAGAAGGTCATCGTCTCCAAGGACGAGACCACCATCGTTTCCGGTGGCGGTTCCAAGGACGAGGTGTCCGCCCGCGTGGCCCAGATCCGTTCCGAGATTGAGAACACCGATTCCGATTACGACCGCGAGAAGCTCCAGGAGCGTCTGGCCAAGCTGGCCGGCGGTGTCGCCGTTATCAAGGTCGGTGCGGCAACCGAGGTTGAGGCCAAGGAGCGCAAGCACCGCATCGAAGATGCCGTCCGCAACGCCAAGGCCGCCATCGAGGAGGGCCTGCTGCCCGGCGGTGGTGTCGCTCTGGTCCAGGCTGCTGCCAAGGCCGAGAAGACCGTCAAGCTCGAGGGCGACGAGGCCACCGGTGCCTCCATCGTCTTCCGTGCCATCGAGGCTCCGATCAAGCAGATTGCCGAGAACAGCGGTGTCTCCGGTGACGTAGTCATCAACGAGGTCCGTTCCCTGCCTGCCGGACAGGGCTTCAACGCGGCCAACAACGAGTACCAGGATCTCCTGGAGGCCGGTGTCGCCGACCCCGTCAAGGTGACCCGTTCCGCCCTGCAGAACGCCGCTTCGATCGCCGGGCTCTTCCTGACCACCGAGGCCGTTGTCGCCAACAAGCCTGAGCCCCCGGCACCCGCTGCCCAGCCTCAGGCCGACATGGGCTACTGATAGTCCTGAGGACTTCTTGACCCTGACCTGAAGGCAGAGCCAAGAAGTCCGGGTTATCGTTACAAACAGACCGCCGTTTCCTCGCAAAAGGGAGCGGCGGTCTGTTGTATATCGTTGAGTTTCGCTAGGGGGTTGTCTTCTCAGGAGCCGGCAAAGAGCCGGGTGGCTTGGTCCTCGGTGTCTGCGTAGAGGCTGGATGCCTGGGTCAGAGCCGATTGAATCCCTTCAAGGGATTCCTCCATTTGCTGTTGGGAGGCTCTCCACTGCTCAGCCACCGCACTGAACTGAGTGGCAGCCCCGCCCCTCCAGACGTTCTGCAAGTTGCCCAGGTTCGTATACATACCTGACACTGCATCGCGTATGGAGCCAATCGATGAACTGACCGCTCCGGCTGCGGATTGCATCTCTTCCGAGTCGACTTGAAACTGAGACATGACTGTCCTTTCCATAGGTAAGTGGTGACACCTGCAAGACAACGCAAAGAAGAACCACTACTCTGTAACCTATGGCAGCTCAGCACGGAAATTATCTCTCACCCGTCCATGTGGTCGAACGTGGTATCAGCAACATCCTTGATTCACGCAGGGGGCAACCAGCTCGATTTGCTCGCCGCTTTGCCCTCCTTCTCGTCGTGGCCTTGCTCATCCTCCCGCTGGTCGGAGGGGTGGACGCCAGAGCCGAGGAAGGCCAGTCGGACTCAGGGGAAGGAACCATCTCGGAGCAGATAACCGATACCCAGAACCTCCTAGGCTCCGATGTCGGATCGATTACCGATGCCATCAAGTCGACGAAGGAGGAAACGGGGGTATCCGTTCGCCTTCTCTATCTGCCCAGCTTCTATCAGAAAATGAAGCCGGAGGATTGGGCCAAGCAGGTGCTGGCATCCATGAAACCGGCCCCCAACACGGTCCTCCTGGCCGTAGCGTCCCAGGACGGCAAGTTGGTCGTGGCCGTCTCCAACAACTCAGATGAGTGGCTGCGTGACCAGAAGACCGTCGATCAACTCTCCCAGGATGCCCTCGGTCCGATCAGCAAGGCCGGCAATCCCGACTGGGTCGGTTCGGCCAAGGCCCTGATGGATGGAATCTCACGAATCGATGCGCAGCGCAAGCAGCAGCGACAGGTCACCATCATCCTTGTTGTTCTCGCGGTTGTCGTGGTTCTGGGGGTTGGTGCATTCCTGCTGATTCGGAAGAGGCGGAAAAAGTCCGGGAGCGTCGTTGAAGCAAAGCGAGACGTTGATACGGGAAAGAAAGCTGCGAATGACGCGGGTAAAGAGACTGTGTCCAAGGCCGGAACTGAGCGTGATGGCGGGACCGACACCCTTGACGGCATGAAGAGCGTTGATGCCGGTGATTCGGCCGATGCCAGATTTGCGCCTCGCCGGGAGGACGAGGACAAAACCCGGCCCGGAGCCAAGTAGCCGGTCCGCTTCCACAGGTCTTGATGAGGTTTCAGCAGGTTTTCAGATAACCTTCAGGAAAGGGCGGCAATCTTAGGGCATGAGCAAACCAACCGAAGCACGCCTGGTCGTTGTAGATGACGAGCCTTCCATCAGGGATCTTCTGGTGGCCTCCCTCCACTTTGCTGGATTTGAGGTGACCACTGCGGCATCGGGTTCCGAAGCCATCGAGGTCATAGAGAAAACCAAGCCGGACCTGATTGTTCTGGACGTGATGTTGCCCGACATCGATGGTTTCACGGTTACCTCCCGCATTCGCCAGGAGGGGATTGACGCGCCGGTCCTCTTCCTCACCGCCCGGGACGACACCCAGGACAAGGTCATGGGGCTGACCGTGGGCGGGGACGACTACGTCACCAAGCCCTTCAGTCTGGAAGAGGTCGTTGCCAGGATCAAGGCCATCCTTCGCCGCACCAGGGAGCATGAGGAGGACGACCCCCTGATCAGGGTGGGAGATCTGGAGATCAATGAGGACTCCCACGATGTGACCCGCGCAGGTCAGCCCATCGGTCTGAGTCCCACCGAGTACAAGTTGCTGCGCTATCTGATGGACAACGAAGGAAGGGTCCTGAGCAAGGCGCAGATTCTGGATCATGTATGGCAGTATGACTGGGGCGGTGACGCAGCCATCGTCGAGTCCTACATCTCCTACCTGCGCAAGAAGGTGGACGGCATCAAGGTCAAGGATCAGGATGGTCGCCTCCGCAAGGTGACCCCGCTGATTGAAACCAAGCGCGGCATCGGCTATATGATTCGCAGTCCCAAGGATTCAACCTCGCCTCTGACAGGGGACTGAGGCCGAACGGCGGCAGGTATGAAGTCATCAACGTACAGAGCGCCCGTCAGACCCGAGGGCGGACAGCAGGGGCAGAGGCGACCACGCCATGATTCACTCCTGGCGGGCATACCCCTGAGTACCAAGTTGGTGGCCTCCATGCTGATTCTTCTCATCGTGGGTACGGTCGGCATCTCGGTGGCCATCTGCCAGATGGCCGATGATTACCTGATGAAGAAGACCGATACCCAGCTGATTCGTCAGGCCAACCTGGGCATTAGGAATGCCACACTTCTCAAGCAGGAGGACCTGAGCAAGAGTGGTCTCGGGCCAACCGATTACTTCCTGCAGATTCGTGACGACCAACTGCAGATCATCGCCGATGACCTCAACCCCATGCAGTTCAACGGGGTTGTTTCCCGGCCCAGGCTGCCTGCCAACGGCACCATGGGGTCGATACCCCTGGGGCAGCCGACCACGGTCCCCGCTTATGTAAAGGTGAATTCGAAGGCATCGCCGGATCGGGATTCCCTCAAACGGGCCGGGGCCTCATGGCGGGTCGTGACCATGCAGTGGAGACTGCACAGCGACCTGGAGGACTCCGATATCAGCGGGGTGCTCTACATCGGTCTGTCCATGAGCGACCAGAATGAGGCCCTTCATGCCCTAACCACCTTCTGCCTGGTCATGTCGGTGATTGTCGTTCTCCTCGGTGGGGTCGTGTCAGCCCTGCTCATCCAATCCACCCTGGTGCCTCTCAAACGTATAGAGAAGACGGCTGCCATGATTGCCGCGGGCAACCTGCACCAGCGCATTCCCAGCTTCCCCGAGAACACCGAAGTCGGATCCCTGGCCGCGTCCCTGAATGTCATGCTGGCCCGGATAGAGCAATCCTTCAATGAGCAGAAGCGGACCACCGAGAAGATGAAACGCTTCGTCTCCGATGCCAGCCACGAGCTGAGAACACCCCTGGCCGCCATCCATGGATATGCCGAACTGTATCGGATGCAGCGCGCCTACCCTGGGGCCCTGGAAAGGGCCGATGAATCGATCAGACATATCGAGGACTCCAGCAGCCGGATGACCGACCTGGTCTCCGACCTCCTCTCCCTGGCCAGACTGGACGAGGGTAGGGGTATCAATACCAACCTTCCGGTCGATATGACCGGCCTGGTGCGGGACTCGGTGGATGATCTGCATGCTCTGGACCCGGAGCGTCAGATCATCTGTGGAACCGTCACGGTGGTGACCGATACTCGCGAGGACCCGTCTTCGCCTCCCGCTCCCAAGGGGCGGGGATCAGCCAAGGGCAAGGGGCGCGTTCGCACAAAGCCGGTCGGTCGTGTCGGGGTGGTCACCTCTCTGTCCCTTCAGGAGGGTCCACTGCCGGGGGTTGAGGTTGTGGGAGATCCCAGTCGCCTGCGTCAGGTGGCGACCAACATCGTAGGGAACATCCATCGATACACACCCTCCGATTCGCCGGTCCAGGTATCGATGGGGCTCCTCAACGCGGCCATACCCCCTGAGGCCATGGCCAGGCTGGGGTCTGACGAAACAGGCATGGCGCATTTCCTCGATGCGGTGCAGGTGGCTCAGAACAGTCGTGTGGGCACTCCCTATCTGGTTCTGCGCTTCATCGACCATGGGCCGGGTGTGCCAGCGGAATCCAGGGCGAGGCTCTTCGAACGCTTTTATACGGCAGATCCCTCCCGCGCCAGGGAAAAGGGAGGGACCGGCCTGGGGCTGGCCATCGTCCAGTCCATCGTCAAGGCACATCGTGGGCTGATATGCGTGGAGGAGACCCCGGGTGGCGGGTTGACCTTCACCATGGTGATTCCGCAGGGCCAGGTTGAGTCTCTTCGGCAGACCCCGGGGTCGCCCGAGCCGGACAGGCCGGGACGACAGAGCCCGCACTCGCAGGAGTCGGTACGGACCTCTCAGGGGTTGAGGACTCATCCTGAGCCGCCGAAACAGCAGGTTGGGAGCTCGGGCTGTACGCCTTTGACGTGATGGCCCCACATGCACAGGGCATTGGGCTAGACTGGACAGGTATGCAGCAAGGCCGGTAAAACGGCTCGGAATCATCCAGTGAGGAAGTGCCAGACTATGCCCAGTGGGAAAGTGCGTTGGTTTGATGCCAATCGTGGGTTCGGTTTCATCACGGGCGATGAGGGTCAGGACGTTTTCCTTCCTGCCTCCGCCCTTCCTGCCGGCATCTCCACGGTTCGAAAAGGTGCCCGTGTGGACTTCTCTGTTGCCGAGGGGCGCAAGGGGCCCCAGGCCTTGGACCTGAAACTGGTGGGTTCCGCACCCTCGATCGTCAAGGCCACCCGGCCCGCCCCGGATGACATGGCCGCCATAGTCGAGGACCTGATCAAGCTGTTGGATTCCGCGGGCAATGGTCTGCGACGACATCATTATCCCGCCCCTGCGGAGTCGAAGAAGCTGGCCACCCTGCTCAGGGCGGTGGCGGACGACTTCGACGTACCTGCGTGAATCACGGCGGGGCAGGAAGAGACATGGGCCGGCCTGGTGCCGGGCCCATCAGAGTATGAAGGTGTGATACATGGCTGAAGTGGATTTTGACCCCGAGGAACTGGCCAGGAGCGTGGCTTTGAGTGTGGCCTCCAAGAGTTCCGAGGTGGGCGATTTCATCACCAGCACCATGCTTGAGGACGGTGTGTACGACTACCGGTTCGACTCCCATATCACCGGGTATGAGGGTTGGCAGTGGTCGGTGACCCTCTATCATGACCAGGATGCCGATACCTGGACCGTTGATGAGTCCTCCCTCATTCCCTCGGCCGAAGCCCTGCAACCGCCCAAGTGGATTCCCTGGAAGGATCGGCTGCTTCCCTCCGACCTGAGCGTGACCGATGCCATGGGGACCGACCCGGATGACCCGAGACTTGTCAAGGGATACGAGGCTCCCCAGGTCGAGGAGCCCTCTGACAGGGAGACGGAATCGGACCCTGAATCGAATCCGGGTCAGGAGACCGCTACCAAGAATGATGAGGGCGGGTCAGGTGCCGTTTTCCGCATCGACGATGAATCCGGCACCGGTCAGTCAGCGGCGGAAGATGAGCCGGATCTGGACGGTGAAGGCGATCCACAGACCTCTCAAGAGGATTTGGAAGAGGTCGTCGACGAGTTGATCCTGAGCCGCCGTCACGTCATGACCGCCGAGGCGCGAGCAGCGACAGCCAAGCGTTGGTATGAGGGGCAGCATGGCCCCAAGTCCCTGTCGACAAGGACGGCCAAGGGCAATGCCTGTGAAACCTGTGGGTTCCTGATTCCCCTCAAGGGGGAGCTGGGCACCATGTTTGCCGTCTGTGCCAATCGGTGGAGCCCCGATGACGGGCGGGTGGTGTCCCTGGACCATGGCTGTGGGGAACACTCGGAGATTCTGCCCCAGGAGGATACCCACCTATGGGTCCAGTCCGAGCCTGCCTTTGATGACCTTCATATTGATGTGGTCCGCCAGAAGCCCCGTGAGGAGCGGCCCGAGGTGGAGCTGATGGAGGAGCTGACCGCCGAAGAGGATGAGGCCGAGTCCGAACTGGAATAGGAATCCCTGGTTGGAACACCTGGGTTAAGGCCTGATATTCCAACGCTTTGCGTTGAGAGCGCAATCAGGGGCAGGTCGAGAATAAACGTCACCGCGAATCTGTAGAGTGAGGTACAGATCAAAGGGAAGGACAAGTATGTTCGAACGGTTTACCGACCGTGCGCGGCGGGTGATTGTGCTGGCGCAGGAAGAGGCCCGCACCCTTCAGCACAATTACATCGGCACCGAGCACCTCCTGCTGGGCCTGATCCGCGAGGGGGACGGTGTTGCCGCAAAGGCCCTGGCTTCCAAGGGTGTTGAACTGGAAGCGACCCGCAAGCAGGTCGAGGAAATGATCGGCAAGGGCAATGCCGCTCCCAATGGGCATATTCCCTTTACACCACATGCCAAGCAGGTTTTGGAGCTCTCACTCAGGGAGGCTCTGCAGCTGGGACACTCCTACATCGGTACCGAGCACATTCTGCTGGGCCTTATTCGAGAGGGCGAGGGCGTCGGCACCCAGGTCCTGATCAAGATGGGCGTGGACCTGGGAGACCTGCGGACAGCCACGATTGACATGATTCGCGGCAACCACGAGGGCGGGGAGTCCGGCAAGGGCGACCTGGCCAACGCTGGTGGGGTGCAGAACAAGGGCGGGCAGACCGGTTCCGCCATCCTTGACCAGTTTGGCCGAAACCTGACCCAGGAAGCCGCCGAAGGCAAACTTGACCCGGTCATTGGGCGTGCCAACGAGATAGAGCGGGTCATGGTGGTCCTGTCCAGGCGCACCAAGAACAACCCGGTCCTGATTGGCGAGCCCGGTGTGGGCAAGACGGCCGTGGTCGAAGGTCTCGCGCAGAAGATTCATGAGGGTGACGTTCCGGAGACCTTGAGGGGCAAGCAGGTATATTCTCTTGATCTCGGCTCCATGGTGGCCGGTTCCCGATACCGGGGTGATTTCGAAGAGCGGCTGAAGAAGGTCCTCAAGGAGATCAAGACCCGCGGCGACATCATCCTTTTCATCGACGAGATTCACACCATCGTCGGTGCCGGCTCCGCGGACGGTGCCCTGGGTGCCTCCGATATGCTCAAGCCCCTATTGGCCCGTGGCGAGCTTCAGACCATAGGTGCCACCACCACCGACGAGTACCGCAAGTACATCGAGAAGGACGCTGCCCTGGAGAGGCGGTTCCAGCCCATCCAGGTCTCCGAGCCGACCATCGCCCAGACCATTGAGATACTCAAGGGTCTGCGTGGTCGCTACGAGCACCACCACCACGTCACCATCACCGACAAGGCCCTGCAGTCGGCTGCGGAACTGTCCTCCAGGTATATCCAGGACCGTAACCTGCCCGACAAGGCCATCGACCTGATTGATGAGGCCGGTGCCCGGCTTCGTATCAAGCGTCTGACCGCACCGCCTGAGCTCAAGGAACTGGATGCCAAGGTCGATAAGGTCTCTGCCCAGAAGGACCAGGCCATAAAGGACCAGGACTTCGAAAAGGCCGCTGAACTGCGTGACAGCCAGGAAAAGCTTGAGGCCGAGCGCAAGGAGAAGGAGAAGGCCTGGCGCCAGGGCGAGTCCGATGTCAAGATGGTTGTGGATGAGGATGTCATCGCCGAGGTGGTCTCTTCGACCACAGGAATTCCGGTCTTCAAACTCACCCAGGCCGAGTCCAAGAAGCTTCTGGGCATGGAGAAGGAGCTCCACAAGCGGATCATCGGTCAGGATGAGGCCGTTTCCGCCCTGTCTCGCTCCATCCGCCGCACCCGAGTCGGCCTCAAGGATCCCAAGCGTCCCGCCGGTTCCTTCATCTTCGCCGGCCCGACCGGTGTGGGCAAAACCGAGCTGGCCAAGTCCCTCGCCCGGTTCCTCTTCGACGATGAGGACGCCTTGATTCGCGTCGACATGTCGGAGTTCTCGGAGAAGTACGCGGCTTCCAGGCTCTTCGGTGCCCCTCCGGGGTACGTCGGATACGAGGAGGGTGGCGAACTGACCGAGAAGGTCCGTCGCAAGCCCTTCTCCGTGGTCCTCTTCGATGAGATCGAAAAGGCCCACCCGGACATCTTCAACACCCTCCTCCAGGTCCTGGATGACGGGCACCTGACCGATGGGCAGGGACGGACGGTGGACTTCAAGAACACCATCATCATCCTGACCACCAACCTGGGTACCCGTGACATCGCCAAGGCGGCCAACACCGGCTTCAACGCTTCGGGCAACACCGAGACCTCATATCAGCGGATGAAGGACCAGGTGACCAGTGAGCTCAAGCAGCAGTTCAGGCCCGAGTTCCTGAACCGTCTGGACGATATCATCGTCTTCCAGCAGCTGACCGAGCCCCAGGTGCGCCAGATCGTGGATTTGGATGTCAACCAGCTCAATGACCGTCTCTTCGAGCGTCATATGTCGCTGGATCTGAGCGCCAAGGCCAAGGATCTTCTGGCGGAGAAGGGCTTCGACCCGCTCCTCGGTGCCCGGCCCCTGCGTCGTGTCATCCAGCGTGACATAGAGGATGCCATCTCTGAGAAGATCCTCATGGGCGAACTCAAAGACAATGAGTCGGTCCGTGTGGATGCCGAAGGCGAGGGTATCCTGGGCGAGTTCACCTTCAAGGGTGTGCCCTTCGAAGGTGGGGACGAGGATGCATCAGGGGAGCGGGAGCCAGAGCTGGTACGTGCTCAGGTTTCCACCTCGACCGAGGATGATTCGGACTCTGACCTTGCCCAGCCGGAACAGGCGGACAGTGAATCATCCGAGCTTCCGGGTTCCGGGTCTGATGGAACCCCTGCACAGGAGTGATATGAGTTCCCACTGAAACCGTGCTGTCATACGGCAGCAAGTAGATTGTAATCAGGAAGGGACGGAGCCGTAATGGTTCCGTCCCTTTTTTACGTGGCGCTTAACCTACCGACACACTGAAGCTTCGCAGGTGCCTGTCAGAGGAAAATCAGGACCACCAGGAGAGCGAGGTAGACGGCGACCAGAGTGATGAACCCGTAATCGATGCCACGCATCCGGGAGATCCGGTAGTGGGTGCGACCCCTTCCTCCATGGTAGGAGCGGGCATCCAGTGCCTGTCCCAGATTGTCTGCATGGCGCAGGGCCGGCGGCGAAGACCGGTATGATGATGGCGGCCATGGCCCGTGCCCGTCGGGAGGGGCTGCCGCTTTCGATGCTTCCACCTCTGGCGGCCTGGGCTTCACGGATGGACTGCATCTCCCGAACCAGCGTCGGGATGAACCGCAGAGCCAGGGAGAGGACCAGGGATATCTCGCTGGTATGGACTCCGAGCCTGCCCAGGGGCGAGAGGAGGGACTCGAAGGCGTCGGTCATCTGTGTCGGCGTTGTGGTCATGAGCAGGAGGGCCCCCAAAAGGAGGACAAGGCCAAACCGGCAGGTATATACCAGAGCGGCCCATAGCCCCTGGTCGGTGATGATCAACGGTCCCCATCGGGTCAGGGCGGTGCCGTCTCGGGTAACCAGGAGATTCAGCAGGGCAACCAGTACCAGGAGGGCCAGGAGTCCACTGACCGATTTCATCAGTTTCAGCGGCGATATTCGCGCCGCCATGATGATTGCCAGAGTGACCAACGCTCCCAGGATGAGCTGCGGCCCAGTGCCGATGAAGAAGGAGGTGACCATGAGCATCAGGAAGCAGACCACCTTGGCTCGGGGATCCAGGCGAGCAATCAGGGAAGACCCGTCCGCCTGGTCTTTTGCCTTGCTCTCGGATGCTGGTTCTTCGATTTGTTCGGTCCCGGAGTCCTCCTCGTGGTTTCCCGAAGAGCTGATATGGGCCCGTAGGTCGTGGTAATCCTTGAGAACCTTCCCCACGTTGCCGTGCGAGACCATGTGTCCCTGGTTCATGAGGAGGGCCTGGTCGGCCAGGCGGATGACCTCTTCTTCATCATGGGTGATGAGAATGATCGTCACACCCTCACCTTGGAGGCGCTCCAACACGGTCATGATGGTTTCGGACGCCTTGGGATCCAGACCGGCCGTCACCTCGTCCAGTACCAGAATCTTCGGAGATGTGGCCAGAACGCCAGCCAAGGCGACCAGGCGCTGCTGACCACCGGAAAGGTCGAAGGGGGAGCGGTCGGACAGCTCCTCCAATCCCAGCAGGGTGAGAACCTGTTTCACGCGTAGGGCGGTATCCCCCTTGTCGAAACCGAGATTGCCGGGGCCATAGGCCACATCCTGCGCCACGGTTTCGGCGAAGAGCTGGTGTTCGGGCTTCTGCATCACATATCCCACCCGCTGTCGCAGCATGCCGAGCCGACGGTTGCGGGCCCGTCGCGGGGTGTTTCCCCCAACGGTCAGCGGTATTCCCGCTACTGAGAGATCCCCCTCGGTCGGGCGAATCAGTGCACAGATCAACCGGGCAAGGGTTGATTTGCCGGAACCGTTGGGACCTAGTATGGCCAGGGTCCGCCCCTTTTCCAGTCTCAAATCGAGGTGATCCACCACCTGGCGTCTTCCCTCACCGAACCTGTAGGAAAGGCCCTTGGCCTCCACAGCGGGTTCCTCTTCGTCGGAGGTGTCGTGCCGGTGCTCGGTGCGCTGGCCCAAACCGACTCCGGATGTGTTGGCATCCCAATCGGCCGTATGCCTACCTGCCCCTGATGCGGGGGAGTCGGTGTTGAGTTGCCGGTACAGGGTGGGCAGCGCCTGGTCGGGAGGACCGTCGGCGATGATGCGACCCTGATCGAGGACAATCACCCTGCTGGCAGTGCCGGCCTCGTCGAGATGATGGGTGATGTGAACCACCGTCTTACCCTGCTCGGCCATGGTGGCCATGATGGTGGAGATTCTGCTTCGACCGGACGAGTCCAGCATGGCGCCCGGCTCGTCCATCACCAACATGTCAGGGTCCATGGCCAGGGCACCGGCAATGGAGACCCGCTGCTGCTGGCCGCCGGACATCCTGGTCGGGTCAGACCGTTCGCGGCCGGACAGATCGACCTCCTTGAGAGACCTCACGACGGACGCCTGCATGGCAGGTCGTGCCATGCCCTGATTCTCCGGTCCGAAGGCAACGTCATCCTCAGTGACGGTGGTGACTATCTGATCCTCCGGATTCTGGAACACCATCCCGATGCCTTCCCTGACCTGGCGGTAGGCATCGGTGTCCACCCGTTCGGCCCAGGGGCGGGCGGAGTCGAATACAACCTGCCCTCTCAGTTCGATGCGTCCCCGGTCAGGTGCCAGGGCGCCGGCCAGCAGGAGGGCAAGGGTTGACTTGCCTGACCCATTGGCTCCGACGACGGCAACCCGTTCTCCTCGATGGATGGTCAGGCTCACATGGTCGAGTACCCAGGTTCGACCCTGGTCATAGCTGAAAGAGACCTCGTCCAGGACGGCCAAGGGTTCGTCGTCCCGAATCGTCTGTACCGGTTTATAACTCACGGTTCGTCCAATCCCTGCTGATGAAGCTGTTCCTGAACTGTCGGGGATGTTCAGTGGTTGACCAGGACTGAGATGGGCTTGTAGATCAGGAAGGTGATGACCCCGTGGATTGCGAATTTCATCAGGTTGAAGGGCAGGAGGACGGGGATGATCATGCCCAGAACCTGCTGGAAGCTCATGTGGGCGTATATGGGGGTGATGATCACATTGCAGAGTATGGCGGCAGCCAGACCCGCCACCGATCCGATCAGAATGCCGATGACCGCGCCTTTTCGAGTGCGGATTCGCTTGTAGATGAAGGCCGCCGGCAGCCCCAGGGCCAGGGCGACGATGATGGCGATCAGGGCCCCGAAGGGATTACTGAAGATGTGGGGCACGAATCCGAGAGTGCCGACGACGGCGGCGGCCAAGGGGCCGAAAGCAAATCCTGCCACCAGGACCACGATTCCGGAAGGGTCATACTTCAGAAAGGGGGCAGCAGGGAAAATCGGAATGGAAACATAACTCAGGACGATGGTCAAGGCCACGAAGAGCGCGTATACAGCGATGCGCTTGGTTGACCAACGTCCTCCTCGTCCTGCCGTCGTTGAGTGGAATTCGAAGGACCCACCGAGATTCGCATCGTGGTGTTCCTGGTTTTCGGTATGCGAAGGCATGCTCATATAGAGCCTCGTTTCTTTCATCCGGACTGTAACCGTTGGCTTCGGACTCTCACCGATATCCACCGCTCGCGCGGGTCGCGGGCTCCCGGATTGCAACCGGATACCGCCAGTAAGGACTCTCACCTTCCCTGAAACTTGACGGTTTCAATCTAGCAGTGGGCCATATGGAGGTCAAACCTCTGTATCCAATGACACATCGGCCCAATACGGATCGATACCCACACTGCGGGGAGTACATCCTGCGGATGTTCCGCCGCGCTCGCCTGTTCGGTCTCCGGAGGTGCAACAATGGAGGCATGGAAAAAGTGATAGACAAGGTCGCCATGGTCGTCGTGACCTACAAACGGCAGGAACTCCTGTCCAATCTTTTCGAATCCATCCTCAGCCAGACCGTCGCCCCCTGGCGGATTGTTGTGGTGGACAATGAGAATTCAGACCGGACCCGGCAGATGGTTGAGGCATTCTCCGAGCAGATCGATCGACTCTGGGGGAAGACCGTCGTGGACGGTCAGGGCGGTGAGCACCGGCTGGTCTACCTTCCTCAGGAGCACAATGGTGGTGGTGCCGGTGGGTACTCGGCCGGTGTGGGCAAGGCCTACCGTCTTGGTGCACAGTGGTTCTGGGTCATGGATGACGATGTGGCCGTGGAACCTGAGGGGCTGGAGCGCCTGTCCAAGTGGACCGACCGTTTCCAGGTCATCCAGGGGTCCCGCCTGGACTACGACGGTGGACCCTTCTACTGGCAGTACCATTTCATCGTTCCCATGGGCATTCCGGACCCCGTTGCCCCGGCCGCCTTCGATTCATCGGGATACAGGCCGATGAACACCATGTGCTTTGAGGGTGCCCTCTTCTCGCGCACGGTGGTTGAGCAGATCGGACTGCCCGACCCCAGGTTCTTCATCTACTGGGATGACACGGTGTACGGGTATCTGGCCAGCAAGGTGACCAGGGCGGTACAGGTCAGTGACGTGGTCATGCGGCGGACCAGAAACATCGACAATTGGGACATGGGTGGTATCCGTCAGCTGAATTCCACCTCGGACATCAACCGCTATCACATCATGCGAAACCGCGGGTACATGGCCAGGTACTTCATGCTCCACGGTGACTACCGCCCTCTGGCTTTCGCCCTGGGAACCATGGCGACGGCCGCAAAAGAGGTCATCCGCCTCCTGGCCGTGGACCGGGGGCACCTCATGACCGGCATTCCCAAAATCATCCAGGGGTGGGTGGATTCGCGCAAGATCCTCCACGATCCGGATTGGAAGCCCATGGAGCCGCTCCAGAAGTAACCTGCCGGAGTCGGGGGAGAGCGGTTTGCCTACTCTTCCCCGCCGGCCTGGAAATACTCCATGGAGGCCAGCGGCCCGGCCAGGCTGAACCTGCCGTTGGCATAGGCGACCTTGGTGACCGAGGTGTTGGCCATGTCGGGTACGTCGATGTCGTCTCCCAGGGTGATCAGGAACTGTTGGAGGGACATGCCGGAGCTGACGACCAGCACGTTGCCTCCGCCGCGGGCCAGTGCATCCTCGCCGATGCCGGTCAGGGCCCTCTTCATGCGGGTCAGGACCTGCTCGGTGGTCTCGGCCCTGTCCTCCGGAGCCAGATCGGTGCCCAGCGGATTTTCCAGGTCCAGACGGTGGAAGGCGTCCTGCATGTAGGCCGATATCATCCGACCCTTGGCCTCGCGCAGCTGGTCGCGGCTCTCATACCCCATGTAGTTGCAGACGGTCGTCAGGGTCTCGATTTCGTCGCGGCCCTCATAGCTGCCGAAGTTGTCCTCGCGCAGGTCGGGATCCACCTGGATTCGAAGATCCTTCTGGCCGGAAGCGTCCAGGGCCTCGCGGGCTGTGTCGTAATGGCGGGTCAGATTGCCGGACCAGGCGGAAACAAAGTGTACTCCCCGTAGTCCCCGCCCGAACCGGCGGACACCCTCCCTGCCCTCCTTGGTCAGGGGGAAGTCGGACCACCCCTGCATCAGGCGCATGCTGTTTGCCGTGGTCCTGCCGTGCCGGGTCAGGAAGAGGGTCACCCGGCCAGTGGAATCGGGGTCAAGGTTGTTCGATACTGCTGATGATGCTCCATTGGTCATGGCGCACAACCCTACACGGTGGTCCTGCCACAATTCCCATGCAGGGGCTGGAGATTCAGGCCCTGATGAAGTGGCCTTCGTTGCCCCATACCCAGGTGCCACCACCGGCCCCGATCTGGAAGTTGAGCTTTGCTATGCCCAGGTCGACTGGCGAGCCGGTCTCCGCGGAATCATCCAGGCGGGCAACGGCATCGCCCGATTCCCGGTCCCAGGTGAAGAGGATGGGTTGACCATTCATGCTCGACGGAGCCTTGGCGGCCGCGTTCACCCCGGACTTGAACCAGTCCGGGGCCGAAGCCCTGTCTTCCTGGCTCATGGGGGCTGTCAGTTCCTCATAGGACTTGGATGGCCTGTGCCTGGCCTGGCGTTGACATAGCTGGTCGTAATCCTGATTTCCATAGTCCGCCTCTGTGGCCGAGTTGCCCAAGGTGATGCCCAGATAGAGATCCTGACTGGGTGTTACGCGGCAGTGCCGCTGAGCCGCCTCGCTGTCCCAGCTCCCGGCCACCCAACCGGTTCCCAGTCCGTACAGGGTGGCCGTCAGGACCAGACGCTGACCATAGAAACCCGCTTTTTCCATGCTCTCCAGGTCGCCCATAGGGCCGACCAGGGCCAGGTAGTTGGCGGCGTTGGCGAAGTGCCCGGAGGTATTGACTTCCGAGAATACGTCGGGTGCATCGGTCACCAGCTGGATATCCAGGCCGCTCAGCATGTTGATCGCGTTCAGGGTGCTGGATAGCTGCCGGATTGTGTCCATGTCGATGGGGGAGGGGTCGTAGTGCCTGGTGGTGATGCGTACATTCAGTGCGTCGATGAGCTGGGTGTGTTCTGTCATATTGCCCATTATCCACCTATATACTGCTCAATGAGGGTTAATGGTTCTACCTGCACCCGGGTGCAATCCATCGGGGTCGGGGGAATCAAGTCATGCTATGGGGTACAATTCCTACGTGCCGGTTCGTCATCCTAACTAGTCAGCACCTGAAGGAGCAGCAATGATTGATACAGCGCAGGCTTTTGGAGTGGATATCGGCGGATCCGGCATCAAGGCTGCCCCGGTTGATCTTACCGTTGGCGACTTTGCCGAGCCCCGCAAGAAGATTCTCACTCCGGAGCACTCCACCCCTGAGGCGGTGGGCGCGGTGGTCAAGCAGCTCCTGGACCAGTTCGAAGTCACTGATGATATCCCCGTGGGCGTGGCCTTCCCCGCCCCGGTCAAGCCCGGACAACCGCTGAACTTCATGGCCAACCTGGATCAGTCCTGGGTGGGTGCCGACGTGGAGGCCGTCTTCTCTGAGGCCTGCGGGAGGCCCATCACCGTGGTCAACGACGCGGATGCGGCTGGCCTTGCCGAGGTGCAGTACGGCGCCGCCAAGGGGCAGAAGGGTCTGGTCATTGCCACCACCCTGGGCACCGGCATCGGTACGGCACTTATATACAACGGTGTGCTTATTCCCAACAGCGAGCTGGGTCACCTGGATCTGGACGGTAAGGACGCCGAGAAGTATGCGGCCTCCTCGGTCCGTGACCGCAAGAAGCTCAGTTACAAGAAGTGGGCGAATCGCCTGACCAAGTACTACCGTCTGCTTGAGCACTACCTCAACCCCGACTTCTTCGTTGTGGGTGGCGGCGTGAGCAGGATGAGCGAGAAGTTCCTTCCCCACATCGAGATCGAAACGCCTATCGTGGCCGCCAAGCTGCGCAATCAGGCAGGCATCGTTGGTGCCGCATACCTGGCTGATCTCCAGCAGAAGCATCTGGGGTGACCTCGAGGGACGAAAACGACGGTGCGGTGCGTTTCTCCCATCGCACTGGTCCTGAGCATCCCAACCCCATAGCCCTGGCCGAAGCACGGTCCAGGGCTATGGGGATTCGCTTGGGAGGGCTCAACGACTCCAACCCGACAAGGTTCGGACTGTCTCCGGATTTCCTGCCGCAGACGTACCAGGCACAGCCCAGGGGCCCCCTCCAGGCCCGTATTGATCTGGCCTCCTTCCTTACTTCACACAGTTCGGGTGAGGCTTGCGGCAGAGACGGGTCAGCCGGATTGCCATCCGAACAACCCTGGGCAGCCCCGATATCATCGGTGGCGACGTATGCCGATTCAGGGCCTTTGAGGCTTTCATCTTCTCGTTCGAGTTCTCTCGAGCAGCTGCTTGTGAATCCCGACGATCTTTATCTGCTCTCCTCTACCTCCCAGGCTTATTCCTGGTTGATGAAGCTCCTGTGCGACCCCGGAGACATCATCCTGGAACCCCGGCCGGGATACCCGCTGATCGAGTCCATCGCCGGCCTCGAATGCGTGAGGACCTTGCCTTACCGTCTTTCCTATGACGGGTCTTGGGCCCTGGACCTGGCAAGCGTCAGGCAGGCTCTGGAGGGGCCTGCGGGGGAGAGGATTCGGGCCATTGTCCTCATCAACCCCAATAACCCCACCGGGTCGTATGTGCATCCTGAGGAACGTGGAGCCATCCTTGACCTCTGCAGTGAGCATGGGGTGGCCATCATCGCCGACGAGGTCTTCTATGACTATCCTCTGGATTCCTTGCCCGGACGGGCCCGGCTGGCGGGAGAGGACCGTGTTCTGACGTTTGCCTTGGATGGGTTCTCCAAGAGTCTGGCCGCTCCCCATGCCAAGGTAGGGTGGATTCAGGTTTCAGGGCCGGAAAGCCAGGTGGCCGAAGCCAAGCGTCGCCTGGATTTAATTGCCGATGACTACCTGCCCATGAGTCAACTGATTACCGACCGGATGGGGACCATGCTCGATGCCGTCCCCGTCCAGACGCGCCGCGTGGGCGATCGGATCCGAGGCAACCTGGACCAGGTGCGCGGCCTTCTGAGCGAGGGGGATTCGTGTATATCCCTGCTCAGGCCCGAGGCCGGATGGAACGTCCTCTTACGGTTCCCCGCCGTCATCGACGAGGATGAGCTGATTCTTCATCTGATTCGCTCTTACGGGTTGACCGGCCAGCCTGGGTACTTCTTCGACATGCCGAGCAACGGATATCTTGCTCTTTCTCTTCTTCCGAGAGCCGCGGAATTCCAACGAAATATCCAGGCAGTGAGTTCAGCTATCAGCAAATTGCTGTAAATGGTCTCGCCGGTTGTTGATTTCGCTCTCTCGATAGTGTGAGATTGAAGAGTTGACTATTTCCGAAAGGGGAAAGGCAAGTAAGGGCTCAAAGTTGAGCCATGATGATTGCAATGTAGCAAAATAACAAGGGGTATCGAATCATGCACAATTCAATACAAGGGGATGAGGATTTCCTGACACCGTCTGCTGATGCAGTGGTCGGTGCGACCATTGATCCGACACTGGCGCCGGATTCAGGTAGGAAACTCACCACCTCGGAGAAGGGTCGCTTCGCCGTCGGATTTGCCCTCATATCCATATTGTGGTCCACACCCTTCGCCATGGGATCCGGAGTGCTTCTACCTCAAATCTTCAACACGATTCCGGGAGTCAGTGCCGAGGCCGCCCTTGGCACCATGAACTCCATCGGCTGTGTTTTCGCCCTGATAGCGAATATCCTCTTCGGGGCCCTGTCTGACATGTCCCGGTTCAAACTGGGCAAGCGCACACCCTGGATTATTCTGGGCGGCATCATCGGAGCGGTCGGATTCTTCATCGTCTTCCAGTCCCATACCCTCTGGCCCATTATCGTGGGCTGGTGCATAGTCCAGGTCGGTATCAACTGCCTGATTGCGCCGGCTGTGGCCGTTCTCTCGGACAGGATTCCAGAAGCAACCAGGGCAACCTTCTCCTCCCTCTACGGTGCCAGCATGGTCGTGGGCACCCAGCTGGGCAACTTCATCGGCAGCTACTTCCTGAAGAATGCCTCCACCGGATTCGCCATCGGGATGGTCGTCTTCTTCTTCTCGGGCATCGTAACGGTTCTGGTCTGGCCGCGTGAGGCGTCGGCAGCCAGTAACAGGGCGGAACGCTCCTGGGCCGACGTAGCCAGGTCCTTCATTCCGCCGACCAAGAACTGCCGTGACTTCTACCTGGCCCTATTCGGCCGTCTCGCCTTCGTTCTTGGTTGCTATATGATCATCGGGTACCAGCTCTACATTTTGCAGAAGTACTGCAATATGAGTGATGACGTGGCCTCTTCGACCATGAAGGTTCTTGCCGTCATCACCACAATCACGACTATCCTGGCGGCAGCCGTATCCGGGCCGCTCTCGGACTACCTGCAACGACGCAAAATCATCGTGGCTGCCAGCAGTGTTGTCATCGCCGCAGGCATGCTCTTCCCGATCTTCATGCCTAACGCCATGGGCATGTACATCTACGGTGCTCTTGCCGGCCTGGGCAACGGTTGCTATATGTCAGTCGATCAGGCCTTGAACGTTGATGTGCTGCCCAACGGGGAAGAGGCAGGTAAGGACCTGGGCATCCTCAACCTGTCGAACACGATCGGGCAGGTGCTTGCTCCGGTCTGCACCACGGCCGTCATCGGCATCTTCGGCGGGTATCGGATGGTCTTCCCCGGAGCCATCATCTGCCTCCTCCTGGGTACCGTTTTCATCATGATGATTCGTAAGGTGAAATAAGCTGGGCACATCATCGCCGAACTGCCGCAGTCTGAAAGGAAGAACCACTATGACCACTGACAAGCATCTACAAGCCAAGGATCTGGATATCGAAAAGGAGGCCTCGCTGACCTCCGGCTCGGACGCCTGGCACCTGCAAGGAGTGCCGGACCAGGGCTATCCGGAGTACATGATCACGGATGGGCCCTACGGGTTGCGCAAGGCCACAGGATCGGATGTATACGGTTCCGTCCCCGCCACCTGCTTCCCGCCGACCGCCGGCCTGGCCTCATCCTGGAACCCGGATTTGACCTATCAGGTCGGGCAGGCCATGGGTGAGGAGTGCATCCAGGAGGAAGTGGCCGTTATCCTCGGCCCTGGCATCAACATCAAGCGCAGTCCGCTTGGGGGCCGCAACTTCGAGTACTATTCGGAGGACCCGGTCCTGGCCGGTCATCAGGCCGCAGGCCTGGTCGATGGGGTCCAATCCAAGGGCGTGGGCACCTCCTTGAAGCACTTCGCTGCCAACAACCAGGAGACCGATCGTCTCAGGGTCAGCTCCGACATCGATGAGCGCACCTTGCGCGAGATATACCTGCCCGCCTTCGAGTATGTAGTCAAGCACGCCAAACCCTGGACCATCATGTGCGCCTACAACAAGCTCAACGGGGTGTATGGATCGGAGAACCGCTGGTTGCTGACCGACGTGCTGCGCGGTGAGTGGGGTTATCAGGGTCTGGTCATGTCGGACTGGGGCGCCGTGCATGACAGGGCCGCGGCCCTTCGTGCCGGTCTCAACCTTGAGATGCCGCCATCCGCCAGCGACCATGAGGTTGTCGAGGCGGTCAGGGCCGGAAACCTGGATAAGGATCAGCTCGACAGGATGGCCCAAGGGGTTCTGGACCTCATCGAGAAGGCCAAGCCCGCCATGTCGCAGAAGGGCTACCAGTATGACGTGGAGGCCCATGACCAGGTGGCCCGCCAGGCCGCCCAGGAATCCATCGTCATGCTCAAGAACGAGGATGGTGTGCTTCCCCTGGCTCCGGGCGAAAAGGTCGCTCTGATCGGCGAATTCGCCCGCACCCCGCGCTACCAGGGTGGCGGTTCCTCCCACATCACCCCCACCAAGGTCACCACGGCCCTTGACTCCTTCAAGGAGGCGGGCATGGATGTGGACTTCGTTCCAGGGTTCACCCTGGATGAGGCTCCCCAGGATCAGTCTCTGACCGACCAGGCCGTCAAGGCCGCGGCGGATGCCGATAAGGTGGTTCTCTTCCTTGGCTTGCCCGAGGACGCCGAGTCCGAAGGGTTCGACCGCACTGATATTGATTTGCCGACCAAGCAGCTCGATCTTCTCAGGGCTGTGAGCCAGGTCAATGACCAGGTGGTTGTGGTCCTTTCCAACGGTTCGGTGGTCTCCGTAGTGGACTGGCTTCCCCAGGCCAAGGCGGTTCTGGAATCCTGGCTCCTGGGTCAGGCAGGCGGACAGGCCGTCGTTGACATTCTGACTGGTGGGGCCAACCCCTCCGGCAGGCTGCCGGAGACCATTCCCGTGCGTCTTGAGGACAATCCCTCCATCACCTCCTTCCCCGGCGAGGAGGGACACTCGCGCTATGGGGAGGGTATCTATGTGGGCTATCGCTACTACGACACCTTCAATAAGCCGGTTGCCTTCCCCTTCGGTTTCGGTCTTTCCTATTCGACCTTTGAAATTTCGGATGTCCGCGTGGAGAAGACCGGCCCCAATGCGGTCCGGGTCGACCTGACCGTGACCAATACCTCGGGTATCGATGGGGCTGAGACCGTCCAGGTCTATGTGGCTCCTTGCGCCTCCAAGGTGGGTCGCCCCTCCCACGAGCTCAAGTCCTTCGCCAAGGTCTTCCTCAAGGCGGGCGAATCCCAGGAAATCAGTTTGGACCTGGATGAGCGTGACTTCGCTTACTGGTCGACCGCCATGAATGAGTGGCATGTGGAGGCCGGCACCTATGGCATCGAGGTGGGTACCTCCTCCAGGGACCTGGTTTCCAAGCTGGACGTGGACCTTGACGGGGATGGGCTTTTTGTCAGGCTCAACTCCAATTCCACCATGGAGGAATGGCGTGAGGATCAGGTCGGTGGGCCGATCATGAAGTCCCACGTTGAGGGTGGAAAGGTTCCCCTTCCCAATGATCCCAATACGGCCAAGCTCTTCGACAGCATGCCGCTGGCTTCGGTCATCACCCTCTCCGGAGGGGATGGCAACAGCGTGGTCGCCGATATGATTACCGACTACCAGAAGGCAATCGAACAGCAAGGGCTGACCGGGGCTTCTAGGGGGAGCGAGTAAAGACCGGACAGATTCGGTTAACCGATAAGAGGTAGGGGCCGGCATCCATCCCATATGAGGTGGATGCCGGCCCCTCTGTATGCTTCACCATCCAGCACGGCAGCTCATGGAGCATGCCGTTCTCGTCGGGCTACAGGTAGGTGAACCAGACTTCGATGGTGGAGAATATCGAGGTCTCGAAATGGGAGAGGAGGACCAGAACATATCCGGTCATCAGCAGGACGGATACCAGGCAGGATAAGGTCAGAAGGAATGATACCGGTTTTCCGGCCGGTCCATCCGTCCGATCGGTGTACCCTGCCGTTCCGTTCAATTTCCTCAGGGTATCCTGACCAGACCGGTCGCAGGAGGATATGACCAGGACCGCCACCAGGGCCAGCAACCAGGCGAAATCAATCATGTACCGGTCGGAGAATCCACCCAGGTAGGCATCCATAACCATGACCAGAAGAGCCGAGGGAATGGACAGAAGGGTCAGCCCGTACAGGTTCCGGTCCTTCAGATTTCGGCGCACCTGGGTTGAGCAGAGGAGAATCAGGCAGACCGGAATTACCGGTGCGGTGACCAGGAGCCCTCCGATACCCGGTTCGGTGTAGTGCCATACATTCAGGGGAGCGGGTGAGATTCTCAGGAAGGGGAAGGAGCCCTTGGTGGACAGCGGCTGGAAGAGGTAATAACCGAAAAGTCGGGGGAGGCTGCCGAGGT
Organism: Bifidobacterium coryneforme; assembly: GCF_000737865.1. Lineage (NCBI taxonomy): Bacteria > Bacillati > Actinomycetota > Actinomycetes > Bifidobacteriales > Bifidobacteriaceae > Bifidobacterium > Bifidobacterium coryneforme. The sequence continues at coordinate 1,146,182 of NZ_CP007287.1, read as the reverse complement.
GGGGATGATATTGGGTCAGGTCCACAACGGTCATCTGGTATCTGTTGCCGAAATCCAGGGCGGAACCGAACCGCCAGTGGTTGTACCAGAGTAGAGGGGCAGCAACGAGGAGCAGGGGAAGCAGGGCGGTGCCGAGCAGGGTGGCCGAAACAGCCGGTGAGGGACCGGCTCCTTCCCTGGCTGAAGAGGTGCCTGGCCGAGGGCGGAGGGAGCTCATCATATCCCTGATTTCATGGGAGAAGATGGGGATGGCCAGGAGCCCGGCCACTATGAAAGTGGGCCGGCATCCCAGGGTGGCCGCTATGCAGAGCGACCCCAGGAATACACGTGGCTTTGACAGTGTCCACCCAGGCTTCGGATCTCCCGGGGTATGGAGCCATCCGCCACCATCTGCCAGGGTCCACCTCCGGGTTCCTCCCCCCACCGAGTGGACCCTCCGGGCTCCGAGCCAGATCCATAGGCCGGTCATCACAAAGAGCAAACCTGCGGCAAAGGGCACCGTGTAGAAATTCTTCCTGCACCAGAGGTAGGCGATGTTCGACCCGGTCAGGATCGCTATCAGGGACAGGATGGTCGAGGCCAGACTGATACCCGGGAAGTGCCGGTCCAGGAGGCGGATGACCGCCAGGACCATCGCGACCGTGGCCAGAAGGGTCAGGATGGAGGCCGCGGCTGATGTGGGCAGGGCGTACCCGCCAGGATGGAAGAGGGAGGTCAGGGCCCGATAAGGCATGAAGAGGAGGATGGCGGGGAGGACACCGAAGTAGGAGTACCAGTGACCCTTCCAATAGACATAGTCCCAGTAAATGGGTTTCTGGTCCTGGGCCAACAGATTGTTCCTGGTGACGATGTCATAAGGGTTCTCGGCCGCGGCCAGGCCTGGTGCCTGGTCAAGATCCAACCAGGGGCGACCCTGGAGGAGGGCCTGGGCCACATGGTCGTATTGGTTGAAGTCGTAGGTGTAGGAATCTGGATTATGGAAGTCCCCGGGCACGAAGGTCGACAGGTCGTTCAGTATGGAGCAGATTGCCCAAACGGTCAGCGGAGCCAGGGCCAGGGTCAGGGCCAGCCGCTGTCCCCGCGATTTCGTATCCAGTGGTGTCCTCCAGAGGCGTGATCCGGGCAGGAAGGCCGCAACCAGGAGGATTAGGGCCGCCATGGCGATCAGGCGCACAGGATTGACGCTCAGAGGAACCCTGACGTCGGGAATCAAGGTCCTGATGGACAGGCGCGTTTCTGCCGGTTCTTCCACCCAGAGCCGCAATGCGGTCAGTGACCCTCCTGTCTGTGGTGGTTCGGCCGTGTTCCTCAGGTAAAGCGATCTGGCTGATCGGTACACCACCATTGCGTTGCTGCCTCTGGTCCACCCTGCCGAGGGGGAATACCTGGCATCCAGTCGGACATGGACCTGTCCGGGGACATGGCCTTCGTGGTGATTGCCGTCTTTTGCCTTGGACGTCTCTACTTTGACGAACTTCGACCCACGGGTGGGAGCGGGGATCTGAATCCAAGCCCCGGCAGGGTCCGTGACGATCAGACCCCCACCTGGAAGGGACTCCAGACCCGGACCGAGTTCGGGTTCGGTGTCTGCCTGCCGAGATGTTTCAGGGGTCTGCCCTCCCAGGGATTGCCAGTGGGACAGGTTGAATACCCCGACCTCCATGACCAGAACAAGGAGGATGCCCAGGCAGAGGGCAAGACGGCCTGATGCCCTCGGTCGAGGTATGGCGGGGGTTCGTTTCACCCCTTTATTCTATAAGCGACATGTCTGGATGAATTGGGACAATTGTGAACATGTCCAAGAGCGTGAACAAGTCTGACGGCCTGGGGGATTTTTCTAGGAAGGCGCGTTCCCTGTGGTCGACCCTGGCGGGGAAGGCCGAGGACTTCCTGGACGGGGATACGGCCGATCACGAGCAGCCGCTGAATGACCTTGTCAAAAAAGCGGCACAGGTTTATGCCCAGACAGGAAAGCGCCCTGATGACCAGTTCATGCACGATCTGCTGACTTCAACCAGCCACCAGTTGGGCCCCATGGTCAAGCGTCATCTTTTCCCCGAAATCCAAGGGGTGCCCGAGGGATTGACCCTGGGCTGGGTCCAGTGGCCCGGGACGCGGGGGAGGTTCTTCTCGCTCGGGGTCTTCACCGATCGTTCCCACTTCGCCCAGATCGCCTTGGCCGATGACCATGGCCGGGTCTTCGTCGGCCAGCAGAGGCAGATGGATGTACAGAACCAGCAGGCGGCCTTCATGCTGGGAAAGGAACAGGAGATCTCCCTGCCCTACGGACGCCGATTCGGTCGCCAGGAAGGTGACGGTCGGGTCCCCACCGTCCGCGCCATTCAAGGCGGCATCGTGGGAAGGGACCAGACCGGCAACCTCTGCTGGTTGGCTTCCTGGCTTCGGTATGACGGCCGGTACACCCTGGAACAGCTCCGACCCCAGCTACCGCCCGACCTCCGATTCAACCTGGAGTACCGGGACGCTGTGGCCATCTCCTTTTTTGCGGCCTACATGCTGCCCCATATCCAGGGGGGTTTCACTGGGTTCGGCTCCGGCAACATCTTCCACAGACTCAATCGAGAGGCTCCCATGGGGGCCATCCGCCGCAGCGTTCAGGACACGATCCGGGCCAGGTCTAGTGGTCAGCGCGTCTCGGGCCTGGAAGACCTCTTCTCCGACCTGATGCAGGAATCGGGTGCCCTGGGAGAGGTCCCCGGTCTGGAGGCCGTCCATGGGGCCGAGCCGCTCCACCTCTACGCCTCCTCATATTCAGGAGCCTACTTCCTGACCTGGGATACAGGGTTGGAATTTTCGGCCGCCCTTCGGGCCTTGCAGATTGAGGGGAACCTGAACCGATTCGCCTCTGTCAGTGCCTGGTTGGAACGCAACGCGGACCTGGGCATCTACCCTACCGAGGACACGGTGACCAGGGTTCAGGCCGCCCGGTTGGATCAGGCCCTCTTGGATGATCCGGCCATTGCCGCCCTGCTCAGGTCGGGCGACCTGGACCGGGACTTCGACCCCATCCACGATGATGGGCGGACCGCACTGAATGCCATCCTGTCCAAGGCGGCGGCCACGGCCGAGAAGGTCCGTCAGGAGGCCCCACGGGCCCTGCCCGTTCGGGCCGACCAGGGTGAGGTCACCTCGTCGGAGTGGGTCTACCGCCAGACCTTCTCCCTGTTGATGCGCAGTCTGCGTCTGCCCTTCCGCTTCGACGTCGAGTTCCGTTCGAACCTCGAAGAGGGGGAGGTGGCCATTGCCTTTACGTCGGCGGGGCGGGCCATGATGCCATCCAGCCGGTACGATGATGACCGCCATGCTTGGGTTGACCTGGACGATGACCAGAGGGCGGCCATGAGCGCTGACTACAACCTCAGGGTGGGACTGATTATGGCCGCCCTGGCCTTCGGAGTGGATCCCTCGGTGCGACAGGTCAGTCTTCAGATTGATTCGGTTGGTCTGGAAGAGGCTGTTGATGAGCAGAATTCCGCCATTCGCACCATGATGGGGCAGGCCTTGGAGGCCTTTGAGAGGATGCGGTCAGGCGATATGGGGACGACAGGGTCCAAGGCCGATCCCAAAGACGGTGACATTCACGGTGATCCAACTCATCCGATCGTCACCGATGCGGTATCACCCCAGGAGGAGGTCCCCGAGACCCCTGACCAATCCGAAACGGAACCGTCCGAGGATGAGGGAGGAACCGGAGATGATCGGTCTGGGCATGACGGCGGTCCGGTTGCCGAGGACTCGCCGAGCGATCGTCCGATCAATACGGAGGACGAGAGTGAGGTCAACCAGGAGTTCAAGGACCTGATCAAGGGGGTGGACCTGGATGAGGTGGCCTTCGCCATGCCTTCCAGCCAGAACCCCGCCCAGGATTCGGATGATGGTGCAGGTGTGGATGCCTCCGGCGACACGTCCGGCCGTCCTCGCAGCGAGGGCAACGAACAGAACCCGTTGAGTGCTCTGCAGAGCAATCCTACGGTACGCAACCTGGTCACCGTCACGTTCAGCAGGGAACTCTTCCTTTCCCGTGTCAGGCAGGCGGGGGTCACCGATCCCAAGGCCGTCTTCAGCTTCTTCGACGCTGCGATGGAGGTCACCCCCGCAGGTGGCCTGGCCCCGGTTGATGCGGATTTCGACATGCGGGACGATCGATTTTCACCCCGGGCCTCCCAGGAGGAACCCGAGTTCTCCGATACGGTCTTCACGCCCCAGGCCGCCGAGGTCCTCGGTGCCGACCATGCATCTGGCCTGTCCATCCAGCGGGCCGACCTCCTCCAGCATGCACTCGGTCTCTTCCATGCACTCAGTGGCAACCAGAACATGTCCTCAGCCGAAAAGGCCCAGGAAGCCACGCGAATCATCAAGGAGATCGCGGACCCGGAATTGGACCAGCTGGCCCCCCAGGTGGCTTCCGCAATGATAGACGAGACCAAGGTTCCGGATTTCGACTTCGCCCTTTCCTCCCAGCTCGACAAGGAGCGGATTCGGGCCAGGGACCTCCTCTTCTCGGGTGCCGCCCCCCAGGCCATTCAGGTGGAGCAGGATGCCATCGACCGTATGGACGCCTTCTTTTCGACCGATGGTCGCGTGCCGCGTTACTTCAATTCCTACGCGGAGCGGGTGGTCTATAACCGGCTCTTCGCCACGCCGGGGGAGCAGACTCTGCTGATTCCCGACAACCTCTTCTACGCCCACCTGGAGATCGCGGACGTCCTCTCCCAGCTCAAGGAGGACCAGGCGGCCCTGCAACATCTGAATGCCATGGTGGCGTATGCCCCCGCCTATCCACTCTCCCACCTGAAATTGGCAGTCATGCTGGCCAACCAGGAGGACTGGGACTCGGCCCGGGCGGCAACCCTGAACGCCCTGAGGGTGGCCCTGGACAGGGACGACGCCTCTTTCGCCTACTATCGTCTGGCCTACGCCGCCTGGATGCGCGACGAATTCGACGTGGCTGCCGCCGCCTATATCATGAGTGAGCATATCAGCCCTGACAGGATTTCCGCCCTGAAGGAGGAGCTGTCCGAACTGAGGAGTCGTGCCCAGTCCCCGTGCATGGTCCTGCCGGATGACTTCAGCTCCGCTCGGGCGGTGCTGTCCGAGCATGGGCTGCCGATATGGCCCCATACCGAGGTTGCGGGCATAGTGCGCGATGCGGCACGCAGCTGCGTTGATGGAGGCATGTTCGTTCCGGCCCGGACCCTTTCAATGGCGGCCGCGAGGATGAACGACGACGATAATGAGGGTGTTGACGTGGTACAGGCACAATTCATGAGGTCACTTAATGCGTAGCGAAGAAGACGAATATACGGGCGGTGGAACCGGGTACGAGGGTGCCTCGGAAGAGAGGCCGGCAATCGGGAGCGACCGCTGGATAGCATCACTGCAACCCGATGATGCCGATGCCATGCGGCTGGGTGAGCTGGATGCCGGTTCCCTGAGCGCTGAGGCTGCTCAACGCCTCTGGTCCAAGCTGGCGGCCTGGGTCGAGTCGGACCAGGTGGCCTATTACATCGATGATGCTCCGGTCTCTTCCGATGCGGCCTACGATGCCAGGATGCGCTGTCTCCAGGAATTGGAGTCAAGCTTCCCCAGTCTGGACACCCCCCAGTCTCCGACCCACCGGGTGGGCGGAACCTTCTCCAACGATTTCACCTCCGTTCGTCATCCCTCCCGGATGCTCAGCCTGGACGACGTATTCAGCATCAACGAACTCCGCCAGTGGTACGACGGAATCCGCAAGGATCTGGATTGGCCCGAAGACAAGGCCCTCGCCATGACCAGCGAGGTCAAGATCGACGGGCTGGCCCTGAACCTCCTCTACCACAATGGGGTTCTGGAGCAGGGGCTGACCCGGGGAGACGGGGTGACAGGAGAGGACATCACCCTGAACGTCCGAACCATTCAGACCATTCCGCAGAACCTGTCAGGGCCGGCCGAGGACATCCCCGAGTTTGTGGAGGTCCGTGGCGAGGTCTTCATGCGGTTCGACGATTTCCAGGCCCTGAATGAGCAGCAGGCGAAGGAGGGCAAACCTCCTTTTGCCAATCCGCGCAACGCCGCCGCCGGGTCGCTGCGGCAGAAGGACCCCCGCATTACGGCAACCCGCCGACTGAGCTTCTACGCCCATGGTATGGGCTCCCTGCGGTGGGGGGCGGCCCACCCCAAGGGGTCACATGATGAGGTCATCGACCAGTCCCAGGCCTATGGGCTCTACAGGCAGTGGGGGATTCCGATCTCCCCCCACAACAGGGTCGTTGCCTCCTTCGATCAGATTCTTGACATGATCGACTACTACGGACAGCACCGCAACGACATCGAGCATGCCCTGGACGGCATCGTGGTCAAGCTTCAGGACAGGGACCTTCAGCGCAGGCTGGGTACCACCTCCCGTGCACCCCGCTGGGCCGTCGCCTACAAGTATCCGCCCGAGGAAGTCAATACGAGACTTCTGGATATCACCGTCCAGGTGGGCAGGACCGGGCGAATCACCCCGGTGGCCATCCTGACCCCTGTCTCCGTGGCCGGTTCCACGGTCTCCCGAACCACCCTCCATAACGCCTCTGAGGTCAAGCGTAAGGGGATTCTGATTGGCGACACGGTCGTGGTCCGTAAGGCCGGTGACGTGATTCCCGAGCTGGTCGGTCCCGTCATGGAGGCCAGGAAGGGACGGGAAAAGGACCTGAAATCCTTCGTCATGCCCGAGACCTGCCCCAGCTGTGGGGCCCGCCTGGCCCCGGCCAAGGAGGGGGACGTGGATATCCGCTGCCCCAACGTGGAGTCATGCCCCGCCCAGCTGACTGAGCGTGTCATCCATATGGCCTCCCGGAAGGCGCTGGATATCGAGCACCTGGGGGAGCAGAGCGCCATCGCCCTGACCAACCCCGATGAGAACCGCCCTGACTCCGTCGATGTCTATGCTCCCGAATTGCGTGAGGTCCTGGTGGACCAGGGCGGGCAGGCGGCGCCCTATCAGCCCGCACCCGATCTGGAGCTTCCTCCCCGGCAGAGCCCGGTTCTGACCAGTGAGGCTGGCCTGTTCGACCTGAAGGTCGATGACCTGCGCCACGTATATGTCTGGCGTGAGGTTCCCCTGATGGAGCAGGTCGAGGTGGAGGGGAAGGATGGGCCTAGCACCAGCAAGCGTCGTGTCGGAGGCAGTGGTCTCTGGTACCGGGTGCCGGCCTTCTACAACCTCCCCAAGAGCGACCAGGCTGCCCAAGGTGACAGGGCCATGAACAGTCACGAGGTCCAGGCGGAGGATGCCGTCCTGGGCAAGGCCGGTGCAGAACCTTCCCGAACCACTTTGCAGATGCTTCAGGAAATCGACAAGGCCCGACATGCCGACCTGTGGCGGGTCCTGGTTGCCTTGTCCATACGGCACCTCGGCCCCACCTCGGCACGGGCCATAGCCACCCGCTTCCCCTCCCTGGATGCCATTGAGCATGCCGGGATCGATGAACTGTCGGAGCTGGACGGGGTCGGCCCCGAGATCGCCTCCTCCATAGTCGATTGGTTCTCCGGCGCCCGCCAGCCGGGTGACTGGCGTGGGAAGATTCTGGATGCCTGGAAAGCGGATGGTGTGGGGTCCCATGTGGAGCGCAGCACCAAGCCCCAGACCCTGAAGGGTATGACGGTTGTGGTGACCGGAAGTCTGGAGGACTTCTCCCGGGACTCGGCCAAGGAGGCCATAGTCGAGCGCGGGGGCAGGGCCTCGGGGTCGGTCAGCAAGAAGACCACCTATGTTGTGGTCGGGGACAGCCCCGGTTCCAAGGCGGAGAAGGCTGAGAGCCTTGGTGTGCCCATCCTTGACGAGGCGGCCTTCCACCGTCTCCTGGATACAGGCAGTCCCGATGGGCAGGCTGACCAGGCCGAGGGCTGACCAGGCTCTTCGCAATATCCGACCAGTCCCGCTCTGGAGGTGCGCCCTGGTCTCGGGCTATGGTGGGCGGCATGGGTCAAGAGCAGTTTAGAACGGAAAACGGTGGTAGCGGAGTGAACGACCAGACGGATTGGGAGGATTTCCCTCGCCGCATCAAGGGCGAGGTCTTCGAACGTCTAAGCAAGGTCATCGACCCCGAACTGGGCCGATCCATCACGGACCTGGGCATGATAACCGACATCGTGGTAGTACCACGCCGTGATACCACTGAGGCCGACTATGATGTGACGGTCAGGGTGGAGCTGACCATCAAGGGATGCCCCCTCTCCCAAACCATCACCAACCAGATCAACGGGGCTGTTTCCTCCTACCCCCGGGCCAGGCTGCACTCCCGGATTGATGTAGCATCCATGAGCAAGGAGAAACTGAATAACCTCGTTGCGGACCTCAAGGCGGCCAGGCGAAGCAACCCCTTCACCAAGCCGGGTATCAAGACCCGAATTTTCGCCATTGCCTCGGGGAAGGGCGGTGTGGGCAAGTCCTCGGTCACGGTCAACCTGGCAGCCACCCTGGCAGCTCTGGGGTACGACACCGCCGCCATTGATGCGGATATCTATGGGTTCTCGCTGCCCAACCTCTTCGGTGTGGACACCCAGCCCACGAATCTGAACGGGATGCTCATGCCTGTCACGGCTTGGGGGGTCAAGCTGATATCCATCGGCATGTTCGCAGGGTCCGACCGGGCTATCCTCTGGCGGGGTCCACGGCTGCAACGTTCCTTGGAACAGTTCCTCTCGGATGTCTGGTGGGGTGACCCGGATGTGCTCCTGCTGGACCTTGCCCCCGGGACCGGGGATATGGCGCTTTCGGTGGCCCAGGCCCTGCCCAACAGCGAGCTGGTGGTCGTCACCACCCCCCAGCCCAGTGCCTCTGATGTGGCGGTCAGGTCCGGTCTGGTGGCGCTTCAGGTGCCCACCAGGGTCCGTGGGGTCGTGGAGAACATGTCCTGGTACGACCATCAGGATGAACACCTGGAGATATTCGGCAGTGGCGGTGGGCAACGGGTCTCCGACCAACTGACCGAGGCCCTGGGGTACCAGGTCCCCCTCCTTGCCCAGCTGCCCCTGCAGCCAGAGGTTCGGACCGTGGGAGAATCCGGCCGGCCCGCCGTGCTCAAGCCGGATGGCTCACTGGATGATTCCGACCTGGCGCGCCGCTTTGTGGACCTGGCCAAGACCCTGATGTCCGCCACCTCCTGATGGATCGGGCGGCATGACGCCCGGTTGCAATCGGTTTGCAGTCCAGACCAGGAAGGTCTGCATGAGGTCTTCGACCGCCAGGCAAGGGGTATCGGAGACGAGTGAATATCGGGCTTATTGACTAAGCGCGACGTTCACCCGAGGGAATGAAGAGGAGCCAGGGCAGACTGACCACGATCAAGCCGATGGCGCACATGGCAAGGAGTGGTATGGTCTCATGGCCGGCCAGTATGTATGACGCAAACATGGGGCCGAAGATATAGCCTAGGGAAGCCGCCGTATTGAGCAGACCGAACATCCTGCCACTGTAGGCGGGCCCAGCCAGTTCTGCGGCAACCACGGGCTGGGATATCCCCATCATGACCTCGCCCAGTCCGAAGACGATGATACCCAGGGAGGCCACGGTCAGGGCTCCGAAGGTGGTGGTCAGTCTCAGGCCCAGAACGATGATGATCCAGGCGGCGGCCCAGAAAACCGGGACCGTGCGCAGGATTCGTACATGGTTGTGGTCCTTCAGCCTGGGGAGGAGGATGATGTTCAGGATGACCACCGAGAAGGTGTTGACCACATCGACCACGGAAAGCGACCACCGGGGGATGTGCTGATCGGATATGAGCGTGGTGACCAGGCCGGCGTCGAACTGGGAGTATCCGAAAAGGTCCATGAAGAAGCTCCCGCAGACCAGGAGTCCCATGGTCACCAGTACGTAGGTCAGGGACCTGGTCGAGCCGCCATAGGTGCCGCTTTGGGCAGTCTGGGCCGTGCTGCTGTCTTCTGTTCTCCCGGAGGCGGGGGAGTCCTTCCTGTCCTCTTCCTGGAATTCGACCTTGAGCCGGGCTGTCAGCGCGCGCAGGTCGTAGTGCCGTTCGATGATAAGAAGGGTCAGGCTGAGCAGGGCGAACCCCAGTGCGCGGCCGCCGAATCCCCACCGGTAGAGGTAGTCCTGGCCGCCTGCCGCCAGGAGTCCGCCGACCGCAGCTCCCAGGCCGATACCCAGGTTCACTTCAGCCTGGTTGATTCCGTAGACGATTCGATGCTGTTCACGTGTCGATATCTGCGTCAGGATGCTGGACCAGGAGGTCTGCATGCCCATCCCCAGACCGGAGACGAAGGCTCCGACGGCCCCCATCGTGAAGTCATGGGCCAGGGTGAAAATCAGTGGCCCTATCACGGAGAAGATCATCGCCGTGTGCATGGCCAGCCAGGAGGATCGACGGTCGGAGACCCAACCGATGATCGGGTTGGAAATCAGCGAGCCGATGGAGCTGATGGTGACCAGCAGGGCAGCCTCGCTCATGGTGGCTCCCAGCGAGTGGGTGGCGAAAAGGAGTTCGATGGGCATGACCAGGCCGATGCCGAAGGAACACATCAGGTCGACTATCAGCATGGTCCGGAGGTAGTCCGGAAGACTCATGAACTCGCGCACCCAGCGCACCGCCACCTCCATCGGTCATGGATTTCTTCTCACTTCAATCTCATCATTGGGGAGGGACCAGGTGTGTTGGGTCGCATCGCCTATGCGGAAAAACAAGCCCCCGACCGGGCGCCAAGGCGTCGGGCCGGGGGCTTGAACCCATACCGGAAGAACCGAGTCTTTATCGATTTGTCCGGGGCATAGGGGTCAGATATGGAAGTAGAGCTCGTACTCCAGGGGGGTGGGGGCCAGGCGGGCCTGGGCCAGCTCACCGCGCTTGAGGTCCAGCCAGGTCTCGATCAGATCGTCGGTGAAGACGTCTCCCTCACTCAGGAAGTCGTGGTCCTCTTCCAGGGCGTTCAGGGCCTCTTCCAGGGAACCGGGGACCTGCTTGATCTGGTCGTGCTCCTCCGGGGGCAGCTCGTAGAGATCCTTGTCCACGGGTGCCGGAGGCTCTGTGTGGTTGAGGATTCCGTCCAGTCCGGCCATGAGCTGGGCTGAGAATGCCAGGAAGGGATTGCAGGAGGGATCCGGTGCACGGAACTCGATGCGCTTGGCGGCGGGCGAGGTGCCGGCCAGCGGAATACGGATGGCGGCGGAGCGGTTCCTGGCCGAGTAGACCAGGTTGACCGGTGCCTCGTATCCGGGCACAAGACGCTTGTAGGAGTTCATCGAGGGGTTGGTGAAGGCCAGGACCGCGGAGGCGTGCTTGATCAGACCGCCCACATACCAACGGGCGATGTCGGAAAGGCCGCCGTAACCCTTCTCATCGTAGAAGAGCGGCTTGCCGTCCTTCCAGAGGGACTGGTGGCAGTGCATGCCCGTGCCGTTGTCGCCTGCAATGGGCTTGGGCATGAAGGTTGCAGCCTTGCCTGCCAGGGCAGCGGTCTCATGGACCACGTACTTGTACTTCATCAGGTCGTCGCCCGCATGCAGGAGGGTGTTGAAGCGGTAATTGATCTCCTGCTGTCCGGCACCGCCGACCTCGTGGTGGGAACGCTCCAGAATCAGGCCCACCTTCTGCAGGTTGGCAACCATGTCATCACGCAGATCCTGGTAGTGGTCGATGGGGGGAACGGGGAAATAGCCCTTCTTGATGCGGTTCTTGAAACCGATGTTGGGGGAGCCGTCCTCCTCGACATCCACCCCGGTATTCCAAGGGGCCTCGATGGTGTCCACCTCGTAGAAGGAGCGTTGCATGCTGTTCTCGAAGCGGACCTTGTCGAAGATGAAGAACTCGGCCTCGGGGGCGAAGGAAGCGGTGTCGGCGATTCCGGTCGACTTCAGGTAGGCCTCTGCCTTGGCTGCAATCTGCCTGGGGTCGCGTGAATAGGGCTCATCGGTCAGCGGGTCGACGATGGAGAAGGCAACATCCAGGGTCTTGTGCTTGCGGAACGGATCCAGGTAGGCGGTCTCCGGATCGGGGATCAGCTTCATATCCGACTCGTTGATGGCCTGGAATCCCTGTACGGAAGAGCCGTCGAAGGCCATGCCGTCCGTGAATGCGTCATTGAGGAACTCGCTTGCCGGGACGGTGAAGTGCTGCTGAACCCCGATCAAGTCGGTAAACCTGACGGAGACATACTCCACGCCCTCCTGGTTGATCAAAGCTTCGCAATCGGCCTTTGACTTCAGTTCTGTCACTGAACCGCTCCTTTCATGAGAACCGTTATGGTCATACAGTCTAAAAGACCCGAGTTTTCGCCAACCCGCAACTTAAGTTACAGAGTTGTTTCGTACTGCCGAGGCGGTAACACGGGTGTGAAGAGTCCTGATACGGAAAACCCCGACACTAAGCCTGGAGGTTCGGTGTCGGGGTGGAAGCATGGGCAGATCAGCGGCCGCGCATGGCCTTGCGGCTGACGTGGACCTTGGTGGGGTCGATGCCCTTCGGCATGCCCAAGGCGTTCTGCCGTTTCTGGAGGGTGATCAGACGCTCGTTGAGGATGGCCAGCTCGTCCGCAGTCATCTTGACCTTCTTCTTGATGACCTCTTTCTGGAGCCTGTCTAGGGGCACCTGGTTGGGACCCTGGCCGACGCTGATCTTGTAGATCGGGATGTCCGAACCCTTGGTGATGCGGCGAATCTTGTCCTCTTCGCGTTTCATGGCCTTGGTGACCCTGGCATAGTCGCCTTCGCCAACCAGATAGACACCGGTCCGACCGGTGCCGCGCCAGATGGCATCCTTGGTCTTGGCATCAATCCAGACGGGATCCTGGGGGAACCTGAACCCGGCCTTGGAGATGTTGCTCAGCACTGCGGCCGCAGCGCCGGGGCGACCCTCCATCTTGGCGTATCCCACCTTGTCGGAGCGCCTGGTCAGGGTCATGGTCCCCAGGAGAAGACCCACCATGATGCCCAGGAGGACGAACAGTATCCAGCTCAGCCAGCCGACATGGAAGATGAAGCAGACCGCAACAGCCACCACGATGGGCACCAGGACGGCCACCAGAAGGAACCAAGGCAGGGCCCTGTCCTCTGCATGGGTGAATTGGTAGATTTTCCAGATTTGGGAAAACGTGCCATTCTTCTTTTTCGGCTTCTTGGCCTTGTCCTCTTGTGCCATATGATCCTCACTCGGAAACGTTCACTGGTTGACCAGTCTACCGCAAGTTCAGGGGGCGCCCATCGGCTTTGAGCAGAGCCTCACCAATCGCCTCGCTAAAGGTCGGATGGGGGTGAATCAGGCCCGCCGCCCTGTCCAGTGGAACCCTGTTGCCCACCAGCTGCTGAACCTCGGCGATGTTCTCCGATGCCTGTGGGGAGACCATCTCCAGTCCCACCACGATTCGGGTGTCCAGATCGGAGGAGAGGCAGGCCGTAACCAGGCTCAAAGTGCCCTGATACCCGCTCATCCTCATTCGGGAATTGGCCTGCATGGGGTATATGGTCTCCTCCACCTGGTTCAGGGTGGGGTCGTCCTGTGCCTCCTGCTTGGTGTACCCCACGGCGGCCGCCTGGGGGGAGGAATAGACCACCCGGGGAATGGTGGATTCCTTGACGGGTTCGGGATCCAGACCTGCCGCGGCCTCGGCCAGCGTGATGCCCTGCTGGAAGGCCCGGTGGGCCAGATGGTTACCTGGGGTGATGTCACCCAAAGCCCAGACACGTTCCCGGCTGGTCCGGCCCTGGGAATCGGTCAGAATCTGCCCGGCATCATCGGTGTCGATTCCAAGTCCTTCCATCCAATCCTGGTCGGTCTGGGGATCCCTGCCGATGGCTGCCAGAACCAGGTCGGTCTCCAGGGAAGACGTCTCACCCCCACCTTGGGTGGGGCCATAGGTGACGGTCAGGGGTTTGTCGGGAGATGATTCGGTGATGGCCTGGCAGGTGGAATCGGTTATGACGTTGATGCCCTGCCGCTTCAGTTCACGCGTCATGACCAGTCCGGTACGGCGCCCCCAATGGGAGAGGACCCGGTCACGCCTGATCATCAGCGTCACCTCCGTTCCGGCCTGATGCCATATGGTGGCGAATTCCAAGGCCACATCCCCGGATCCGATGACCAGGGCCCGTTTGCGGAAGGGCTTGAGGCGAAGTGCCCGGTCGGAATCGATGACACGATCGCTGAACGGTATGCCGGGCAGGGCGCGCGAGCGGGAACCCATGGCCAGAACCGTGTCGCAGGTGGTCAACCGGCGGACAGTGCCGTCAGGGGTCCTGACCGCAACCAGTCCATCGCCGACGATGGAGCCCTCTCCTTGAATAAGGTCCACCTTTCGCTGGGACAGCAGCTGGGTAAGCCCACTGGTCATGGCTTCGACCATCTCATCCTGGTAGGCGGCCAGGCGTTGGTAGTCGATGCCTTTGGCCTGCATCTGGATTCCCATGGCTTCACCAAGGGAAGCCTGCTCCAGTACCTGTGTGGCCGTCAGTAGGGCCTTGGTGGGTATGCACCCCCGGTTCAGACAGGTCCCACCGGGTACGGGATCACGCTCGATCAGCGCGACCCGGGCGCCGAGCTCGGCCGAGCGCAGGGCCGCGGAGTATCCACCCGGTCCCGAGCCGATGATGATGACGTCATATTGACGTTTGGAACTGTCCAGGGGGTCCGACGAAGCGGGGTCAATGCCATCCTCTGTGTGTTTCATAGTTGCCCATGCTAGCGAAGAGAAGACGAGCAGGCTTGAGTGTTTGCACACTGTGAACGCTTCCCAACGTCCGATTTCGCTCCTTGATTCTTCCGAATCCGGTTGGGAAAAGGAAAGCCGCCCTGCCCCGGACGGGGAGGGCGGCAGTGCTTGCTTGCAGGGTCTCTTTCGCGACCGAAGATGTTGCTTTTACTTGGGCCAGTTGCCGCGCTTGGGAGAGGTCGGCTTGGGGACCCGCCAGCGTCGTACCATCATGGCCCGCTGCCAGGCATAGCTGGCCGAGCGGGAGCCTTTGGCCACGGAGCGTTCGCCGAACTTCTCGATCAGCTTCACCTTGAGCCTGTGCCACATCAGCCAGGTATCGATGATGCCGACGATGATGAAGGCGTAGACGACCACAATCAGCATCATGTAGATGCTGTTGGCGGTCACCGGATCGACCACGGAAGTGGCGAACATGGATGCAAACATCCCTACGAGCATGATGATGATGGCAGGGAAGGTCCATTCAAGCAGGTTGAACCGGGCATCCACGTAGTCGCGGATGTAGATTCGCCAGGGGAGCCGTTCCGACTTGGGCATGTGGGCGACATCGCCGGTCCTCATGGCCTCATACTGGGCATCCTCCCTGGCCCTGATGCGGGCCTTGGCGGCCTTACGGCTTGCCTTGCGGTCCTTGGGGACCAGAGGACGGAGAGTCTGGGCCTCTGCCACCTTGCGCTTGGGGGTCGGACGCCCCTTGCCGCCGGTACGGTCCTGAATCTCCTTGGTGTCCGATTCCTGGTCCTGTACCTTCTTGTCCTTGCCTTTGAAGGGGTTCCATGTCATGCGAACAGGTTACGGTGACGCCTAGACTCATCAGCATTTTCAGGAGGTAGGACATGACAGGTTTGGGCTTGGAAGAGATTCAGGGCCGGGTAGGGGCCGACTGGACCAGGATCATCGATCTGCTCAAGGGGAAAATAGCCCTGGGTTCGGTTTCCGCCAAGGGAATCACGGGGGAACACATGCGCAGCTCGGCTGAATTCGTGGCCGAGGAGCTGACGAAGGTGGGCATCGATGCCAGGGTGGTGCAGTCCACCAATGCGGATGGCACGCCTGGTGCCTTCGAAGTGGTCGGCTCCAGAATCGTCGACGAAACCGCTCCCACGGTCCTTCTCTATGCCCATCATGATGTTCAGCCCGTTCCCGACCCGACGGCCTGGGATACCGACCCCTTCACCGGTGTGGAACGCGACGGAAGGCTCTACGGACGTGGATCGGCCGATGACGGTGGCGGCATCGCCATCCACTCCGGTGCCCTGCACGCCCTGGGCGACGACCTCAAGGTCAATATCAAGGTCTTCATCGAAGGGGAGGAGGAGATGGGCTCGCCCAGCTTCATCCCCTTCATTGAAGCCCACAAGGAGGAGTTCGACTCCGACCTGATCATCGTGGCCGACTCCGGCAACTGGTCCGACCGGATTCCCAGCCTGACCACCTCACTGCGGGGCAATACGGATCTGGATGTCACAGTCAAGGTCCTGGAACACCCGGTCCATTCCGGGCAGTTCGGCGGTCCCATCCTGGACTCCAACACCCTGGCGGCCATGCTGATCGCCTCCATGTACAACGACAAGGGCGAGCTGGCGGTCCCCGGCCTTGAGGGAGGGCAGCCCGTGGGTGGGCTCCAGCGCGACCTGGATCCCGACCAGGTGCGTAAGGATGCCGGAGTGGTGGACTCCTACCGTCTGGCGGGCACCGACTCCCTGGCTTCCAGGCTCTGGACCAAGCCCTCTGCGTCGGTTATCGGATTCGATGCCCACCCTGTCGAAGGATCCTTCAATGTCCTGGCGGATCAGACCCGCTTCCGCATCTCGCTGAGAACAGCCCCCACCCAGCGTCCGGAGGAGGCTCAGAAGGCCCTGGTCGATTTCCTGCGCTCGCATGCCCCCCTGGGTGCCCAGGTCGAGTTCTCCTGTGGAGAGAACGGGATGGGATGGGCCATGGATCCCGACAGTCAGGTGGTCAGGAACGCCGAGGAGGCCATGCGCCAGGCCTTCGGATGCGACCCGGTCAACAAGGGCGAGGGTGGCTCAATCCCGTTCATACCGGAGCTCAAGCGTCTCTTCCCCAAGGCCCAGGTTCTGGTCACAGGGCCGGAGGATCCCAAGGGCAACGCCCACAGTCCGAATGAGTCCATCTCCCTCTATGGTCTGGAACGCAACATCGTCACTGAGGCGCTGCTCCTGGACAGCCTGGGGGATTGACCAAGGCTGGTCCTAAAGTAGGTGGTGACACGGGGGCCGCATGCTGCAGAGCAGCGTGTGGCTGAGAGGAGGCTCAGCCTCGACCGGACGAACGTTTACCGGGTAATGCCGGCGCACGGATGTCACTCAACCCGTGCCTTGAACAGGATGCGCACCCAAGGGTGTGCTTACGGAAAGGCACAGTAATCATGAACAGTCAGAATCAGACCCCATTCCAAGGCGAAGATGACAGATCCAGAGGTGACGGGGAAGTCACCCATATCAGGCACTCCAATCGTTGGCGGGTGGTCGATATCGCCGTGGCTTCGGTCATCGGTGTGGCCAGCGCATTCATCTACTGGGTGGTGGCCATCGTCACGTCGGTGCCTTGGTCTCTCCTCGATGGTGTTATCCCGGGCCTGGGCGGAATCCTCAATGGTCTGTATCTCTTTGCGGCCCCTCTCGCCATTCTCATCGTGCGTCGACCCGGAGCGGCCATCTATGCCGAGGTCGTCGCCGCCGTTCTGGAATCCCTCCTGGGCAGCCAATGGGTTCCGGTCGAAACCTTCCTGATAGGACTTCTCCAGGGTGCCATGGCCGAGCTGGTCTTCGCCCTGTGCCGGTATCGCCGCTGGAATCTGCCCACGGTCACCCTGTCGGGGATGGCTGCCGGGCTGGGCTGCTGGGTATACACCTTCTGCACCCATCTCCAAGCCATCAGTCTGACCGGTCCTTACGGTCTGATCTACCTGGTGGCCACCCTGGTCTCCGGTGCCCTCCTGGCGGGGGTTCTGGTCTGGTATCTCTATCTGGCCATAGCCAGGACCGGTGCCCTCGATCGCTTCGAGTCGGGCCGCCTGCCCAGGAGCGGAAGCCGTAAAGGAACCAAGGCGTGACCCGAGCCGATTCAGCACAGCCCGGGGATGGATCGGATCTGACCAGACCGGCAGGTCTGGACCTGGACCACTGGGGGTATCGTCACGCCTATCGGAGTCATTTCGCGGTCCGTGACCTCTCCCTGTCCATCCCTGCCGGGCAGCGTGTGCTCCTCCTGGGGGCCTCCGGCATAGGAAAGTCCACAATTCTAGAGGGCATCGCCGGGATTCTGGGTGACCAGGAAGGAGCCCTCAGAGTCCAGAACGCCGGTGCCGCTGGCGGTCAGCCCATCGAGGTGGAGGACGCCGATGGGGGAGTGACCAGGGGAAGGATACTGGTCGATGGCCAACCTGCTGGTGGGGTCGGCGGCCGCGTGGGGCTTGTTTTGCAGGATCCCGATGCTCAGGCCATCTTCCAGCGGCTTGGTGATAACGTCGCCTTCGGTCCCGAGAATATGGCGGTCCCCAGGGAGGAGATATGGCGGAGGGTCGACGAGTCCCTGTGTGCCGTGGGACTGCAGGACCTGCAACTGACCAGGTCCACCATGCATATCAGTGGTGGACAGATGCAGCGCCTGGCACTTGCCGGAGCCCTGGCCATGGAACCGGGTCTTCTGCTTCTTGACGAGCCCACGGCCAACCTGGATCCTGACGGGGTCCATCAGATTGTCGGAGCGGTTCGACAGGTTCTCGACCGCCGTCATTCCACAATGATTCTGGTGGAGCACCGGGCGCAGCCCTGGATGGAAATGATCGACAGGGTCATCGTGCTGGGGCTGGGCCCTGTGGAAGGTCAGGAAGGCAGGGCAGGAGGGGACGGTTTCCGTCGCACCATCGTTATGGCCGATGGCACGCCCGAGCAGGTCTTCTCCGACAGAAGCCTCGACCTGGCCGCTTTGGGGATATGGGTACCCGACCCCTATAAGGGGCCGGCGGACCAGGTGGACCGCATTTCGAGCCGGCCCCGGTTGGGTGAAGACCCGGGTTCCACCGCCGGCGACCCGATTCTGGAGACGGTCGATCTTGCCGTCGGGCGAGACGGCAGGGCCATCGCCTCCGGTATCAATCTGGCCTTTCATACGGGGGAGGTAACGGCCCTGGTCGGAGCCAACGGGGCTGGTAAATCAACCCTGTCCATGACTCTGGCAGGTCTTATGGAACCCGTCTCCGGTCGTGTGGTCGCCTCGGCCGAGCTGGTCGGAGGTGACGGTCCCGACCAGCCGATGGCGGACGGATCCGCTCCGTCGGCTTGGAAATCCACCGACCTGGCCTCACGTATCTCCTATGTCTTCCAGAATCCGGAGCATCAGTTCGCCCGGGGCTCTGTGCTTGAAGAGGTCATGGTGGCCCCGCTCAGAACCGGAGCCACCGAGGAAGAGGCCAGGGAACGGGCCCGAAGTCTTCTGAAGCGGTTCAACCTGAACCAATACGCCAGTGCCAATCCCTATACCCTCTCAGGGGGGGAGAAGCGCCGATTGACGGTGGCTGCCGCTCTGGCGGCGGCCCCCCGCGTGCTGATACTCGATGAACCGACCTTCGGGCAGGACAGGGTCACTTGGACCAGTATGGCCCAGTTGATCGATTCCCTGCGCGCCGACGGGATCTGCATCATCGTGGTCACTCATGATATGGACCTGGTCAAGGCCCTGGGTGCCCGTGTGGTACGCCTGGTGCCGGGCGAATCGGTCGGGAGGTCTTCGCAGGCAACGGTCTGTGCATCGGCGCGGCGGGAAGTCGGGCAAACACCGGTGACCGCTGCCGCACAGGCGAAGATCGCCCCTGAGGGTGGGCGGGACGTGCCGGATACGGTCGTCCTGCCGGTTGCGGCCATGAATCAACGCGACGAGCCTCCGAGAATGTCAAGCCGCTCGGCCTATATCGCCTCCATCAATCCGGCTTTTCGCCTGCTGGGGGCCTTCCTGACCGCCCTTCCCCTCCTGATCAGTCTGGATTGGGTCTCCGCCACGGTGGCTCTGGGACTTGAGCTGATTCTCCTCATGGCGGCCGGCTTCACCCCGTGGAGGATTGTCAGGTCCGCCTGGCCCATCTTCCTGGGAGCTCCGGGGTCGGCCCTGGCCATCATCCTGTATGGGAAGGCCGGAGGAGCCACGTACTGGACCTGGGGGATGATTCACGTCACCCAGCGTTCGGTGGACCTGGCCCTTGCCACTGCCCTGCGCATCCTCGCCATCGGAATACCCGCCATCATCACTGTCCTGGGCATTGATGCCACTGATCTGGCCGATGCCTTCAGTCAGGTTCTCCACCTGCCTGAGCGGTTCGTGTACGGGGGGTTGGCGGGGCTGCGACTCTTCTCGGTCCTGCGGGATGACTGGACCGCTCTTGCGGCTTCAAGGCGGAGCAGGGGGTTGGGTGATGAGAACAGGTTCAAGGCCTTCTTCCCGCAGGCCTTCGCCCTTCTGGTCCTGTCCATCAGGCGCTCGACCACCCTGGCTACGGCCATGGAAGCCAGAGGGTTCGGTGGACGTGTGGAACGCACCCATGCCCGGATTTCGAAAGTCAGCCTCAGGGATTGGTGCTACCTATCGATCTGCCTTGCCGTTCCGGTGGTGGCCCTGACCGTGGCCGGATTGACGGGTGCCATCTCCTACTTCGGCAATTGACGGTAGTCCGCTCCCCGTTCCGGCGGTGTCGATCCGGTAGTTCTCAGACTCCTGGACAGCACACATGAGCGGTCATATATGAAAAGAGATCCGGATACCGCTTCCGCCCGCCATACTCGGCGGTTCTGCGTAAGGGTATCCGGATCTCTTCCCTATTCACGCCCAGGGCGGCACGGGGAGGAAGGTTACTTGACCAGGTTGGTGTTCAGGTTGCGAACCTCGTCGAAGCGCTTGGAGGCATCCTCCCAGTTGACGATGTGCCACCAGGCCTTGACATAGTCTGCCCTGACATTCAGGTAATCCAGGTAGTAGGCGTGCTCCCAGAGATCCAGAAGAATCAGCGGGAAGATGGTGACGGGCAGGTTGCCCTGGTGGTCGTACATCTGCAGGGTGACCAGGCGCTCACCCAGGGAATCCCATGCCAGGACGGCCCAGCCGGAACCCTGGATGCCAGCGCACATGGACTCGAAGTACCGCTGGAAGCCCTCGAAGGAACCGAACTGGTCCTCGATGGCCGCTTTGAGTTCGCCTGTGGGTTCCTGTCCGATGGACGGGGCCATGTTCTTCCAGAAGATGGTGTGGTTCTTGTGACCGGCCAGGTTGAAGGCCAGATTCTTCTCCAGGAGGTTGGACTGTGCCACATTGCCGGACTCGGCAGCGTCGTGAATTTGTTCCAGTGCCTGGTTGGCACCGTTGACATACGCCTGATGGTGCTTGTCATGGTGGAGTTCCATGATCTTGCCGGACACGTAGGGCTCGAGGGCCGAATAGTCATAAGGTAGTTCAGGAAGTGTATATACGGGCATGGTGTCTCCTTACATTCGCCTCCGCAGGGCATCAACCCTTGATGGAAAACCCGAACGGCAGGCTCGGAATACCAAGTCGATTTGGCTTGTCTACTCAGACTATCCCCGGGGAAGCAGTGTGCCAAGGCATTTGCAGGGGTCAGTTCAGTGAACTTGATTACAGAGAGTTAGAGTGGTGGGTATGCCCCTGACAGAAACCCTGATGGATAACCCGCGTTCGCAGCGCATACGCCGGCTTGCCGAGCTCAAGGAAAGAAGGGCCCGGCAGCGTCATGAGCGCTTTTTGATCGAAGGACCGCAAAGCGTCCGGGAGGCAGTGGATTGCCGATCCGACCTGGTCACGGACCTCTATGTGCAGACCGGGGATGCATCGGGCCAGGGGGGTATCGGGTTTCTAAATCCGGTCGTGGCAGCCATTGCCGAGAATGCCCTGCAGCACGACAACATATACGTACACCCGGTAACGGAACGGGTCATGAAGGCTATCAGCACGGATGCCCAGGGGATTGTCGCCCAGGGTGATACCCGGGGGATGGCGGTCGACCCTGCCGATCTGATGGTGCCAGGCGATGACGGTGAGCGGTATGGTCAGGGAGGCCCGGACCTGATTGCCGCCTTCTGGCAGGTGCGTGACCCAGGCAATGCGGGGACCGTCATCAGAACGGCCGATGCAGCAGGTTGCAGGGCCCTGGTCCTGGTGGACGACTGTGTGGACCCCCTCAACCCAAAGGTGCTCAGGTCCACTGCCGGTTCGGCCTTCCACATTCCGATTCTGACCATGGGGACCGATGACTTCCTTGACTGGGTGCATGGCCGCGGAGATGGAATCACTGCTGCGGATGTCTACGGCACGCCTGATCGCAAGCCCACCGAGCTGCCGGACCTGCTGGCCCGGGAAGATGCGCAATCCGGATCCGGCAGCACGACCGGAGGGCCAGCCCGGGGCAGGGTCGTTCTATTCGGGAACGAGGCTCGCGGGCTGCCTCCGGAGCTTCTGCAGCAGGTGGATTCCATCGTTTCCATACCTATTTATGGCCGGGCGGAATCACTCAACCTGGCCACCTCGGCGGCGGTCCTTCTTTATGGCCTGGCCATGTCGAGTCGTATTGAAAGAATGTAAAGGTTATAAAGACCGATATAACACTGTTTTCAGGCTCTTACAAGGTGAAAGGTCCCAAGGTGGCAGAGGTAGAGTTCGACCCTACAGCAGTGACGGATGAGGTCAGCGAGGGTATTGGGAAGATACGGGAGGCCTCCGATCTGGAGGAGCTGAAGGCGCTCAGGTCCCGCTACTCGGGTGCCGACTCCGCCATGGTCAGGGCCAGCAAGGCCATCGGTGTCCTGCCCGCAGACCAGAAAAAGACGGCCGGGCAGCTCGTGGGCAAGCTCAAGGCCGATTTCGGTAGGGCCTACGGCCTCAAGGAAGGGCAGTTGCGCCAGGAGGAGGAGACCCGTCGTCTACGGGCCGAGCGGGTTGACATGACCCTTCCGGTCGAGCGCAAGCCCCAGGGCGCACGTCATCCCCTCTCCAAGCTGATGGAGGACGTGGAGGACTTCTTCGTCTCCATGGGCTGGCGCATCGCCCAGGGTCCTGAGCTGGAGGCCGAGTGGTACAACTTCGATGCCCTGAACTTCGGCCCCGATCACCCGGCCCGCCAGATGCAGGACACCTTCTATGTCAAGGGAAACCAGGCCAAGGACGCCGCCGGCTTCGTCGGGTCCAACATGGTCATGCGCACCCATACCTCCCCGGACCAGGCACGATCCCTGATCACCCGTGGCGTACCGCTCTATGTGGCCTGCACGGGCAGGGTCTTCCGCACCGATGAACTGGATGCCACCCATACCCCCGTCTTCCACCAGTGCGAGGCCCTTGCCGTCGATGAGCATCTGACCATGGCCGACCTCAAGGGAACCCTGGACAAGTTGGCCGTGGCCATGTTCGGCCCCGAGGCCCGGACGAGGCTGCGTCCCTCGTACTTCCCCTTCACCGAGCCCAGTGCCGAAATGGACCTCTGGTTCCCCGACAAGAAGGGTGGACCCGGATGGATTGAGTGGGGCGGCTGCGGTATGGTCAACCCCAATGTTCTGCGTTCCGCCGGTGTGGATCCCGAGAAGTACTCGGGGTTCGCCTTCGGCGTGGGTATGGAGCGGACCCTCCTGCTCCGCCATGACATCAACGACATGCACGACCTGGTCGAGGGTGACGTGCGGTTCAGCCAGCAGTTTGAGATGGGGGAGTGACCCGATATGCCGATGGTAGATATTGATTGGCTCAAGGAACATGTCGAGGTTCCCGGTGATCTGACCTATCCGCAACTGGCCAAGGACCTGGTCCGGGTTGGTCTTGAGGAGGAGGAGATCCACCAGTCCACGGTGACCGGACCCATCGTGGTCGGTTACGTGGTCGATGCCACCCCCGAACCCCAGAAGAATGGCAAGGTCATCAACTGGTGCCATGTCGACGTGGGTGAGACCTACAACGCCGTTGATGAAGACGGGAAGAAGGTTCCGCGGGGCATTGTCTGCGGTGCCCCCAACATGGCCGCCGGTGAAAAGGTCGTCGTGACCCTGCCGGGTGCGGTCCTTCCCGGTGATTTCAGGATCGAGCCGCGGAAGACGTATGGCCACATCTCGGATGGCATGTGTGCCTCGGAGCGTGAGTTGGGGCTCGGCTCGGACCACAACGGCATCATCCTCCTGCGGCAGTATGGGTTCACCGATCAGGAGTACGAGGACCTCAAACCGGGCGATGATGCCATGGCCCTGCTCCACATGGACAATCCGGTTCTGGAGATCAACATCACCCCCGACCGGGGTTATGCCTTCTCCTACCGTGGAGTGGCTCGAGAATATCATCACTCAACCGGTGCCGCCTATACGGATCCGGTCATGGAATTGAACAAGGCCCTGCCTCAGGCGGTCGACCAGGGTGACCAGGGAGCCGTCGAGGTGCGGATCGAGGATGACGGCCCCATTCACGGTGTGCCGGGATGCGACCGCTACTACGTTCGTACGGTCCAGGGCTACCGAGCCGGGTCCGCCACCCCCGCTTGGATGCGTAGGCGGTTGACCAGGGCCGGGATGCGCTCCATTTCACTTCCCGTGGATGTGACCAATTACGTCATGCTGGACCTGGGCCAGCCCCTGCACGCCTACGATGCGGACAAGATCGAAGGTCCTATTGTGGTTCGCAGGGCCAGGCAGGGAGAACGTCTGACCACCCTCGACGGCAAGGACCGTGAGCTGAGCACCGAGGACCTGCTGATTACCGATTCGCCCAAGGGCGAGGCCGGTTCCCGAATCCTTGGACTGGCCGGTGTCATGGGCGGTCTCTACGGAGAGGTGACCGACCAGACACAGAACATCCTGATCGAATCGGCCCACTTCGACCAGGTGACCATCGCCCGGTCGGCCCGTCGTCACAAGCTGCCCTCCGAGGCTTCCAAGCGCTTCGAACGTGGGGTGGACCCCCAGATGCAGCCTGCTGCTGCGCAGATGGCGGCCGGGCTTTTGCAGGAATTCGGAGGCGCCAGGATTGACGCCAGGCCCGTGGATGTGAATCGGACCGGTTCCGCGCCGGCGATTGATTTCGATCCTGCCCAGGTGGCCCGACTGACGGATCTGGATACGGACCGTGACCAGATCGCCGCCATTCTGGAAGATATCGGCTGCCGGGTCGAGTCTGTCGATGACCGGACCCTGTCCGTTACGCCGCCCTCATGGAGGCCCGACCTGGGCGAGGCATGCGACCTTGTTGAAGAGGTGGCCCGTCTGGTCGGTTATGACAGGATTCCGACCAACATCCCCTCTGCCAAGGTCACGGGTGAAGTGGGTCTGACGGGCCGTCAGCTCCGGAAGCGCTGGGTGGCCGATACCCTGGCTGAATATGGGCTGACCGAGGTACTGGACTATCCATTCGTCGGCAGGCAGGACCTGACGGCCTTCGGCTACGATCCCGACCAGGAGGAGGCGGTCAGTGTCGAACTGGCCAATCCCATGGCCGCTGACCGTCCATTCCTGAGGCGATTCCTCATGCTGCCCCTGGCCAATACCGTGGCCCGGAACCTGCGGCGGGGCAACACCAACGTCTCGCTCTTCGAGGTTGGATACACCTTCACCCGCGATCCCAAGGCTCCGGCTGTGCCGACCCTGCCTGGGGGCACCCGTCCCAGTGACGAGCAGCTGGCCGGTTTGGATGCCGGACTGCCAGTGCAGCGGTTGCACGTAGCCGCCTTGCTGACGGGTCTGGCCCAGGAGGATGGGTGGCTCAAGGACAGGCGCCAGGTGGACTGGACCGACGGTGTCGAATCGGCCCGCCGGGTCCTGGACCGTCTTGGTGCCCGGTACCACCTGGAGCAGCCGGATGCCGACCAGGTCCCCGTTCAGTGGCATCCTGGCCGTGCCGCGCAGGTGGTCCTTGATGATGGAACGCTCGTGGGCATGGTCGGAGAACTCCACCCGCATGTCATTGCGGCCCTGGACTTCCCCGATCACTCCGCGGCCTTCGAGCTGGATCTGGATGAGATCTTCGATCATCTGGACTTCGAGCCACTTCAGGCCAAGCCCATTTCGACCTTCCCGCCGGTCCGTCAGGACCTGGCCTTCACGGTCCCGGAATCGGTCACGGCCGATCAACTGACTTCCGCCATCAGAGAAGCCGCGGGGACTAGTCTTGAGTCCATTGAGCTCTTCGATGTCTTTACCGGCGACCAAATCGGTCAGGATGCCAAGTCCCTGGCCTTCGCGGTCACCTTCAGGGCTCCGGACAAGACCCTGACATCGGAGGACAGCGAGGCGCTGAGGGGTGCCATCGTGGCGAAAGCCTCGGAGCTTGGCGCGCAGTTGCGCGCCTGAGCCTGAACACGGATAAGAGGGGACATGATGGACATGGAAGACCAGCAGGGAAGCCAGAACTTCCGCGAAGCCGGTCAGACGGACCAGACCCAGCCCCAGTACGGGCAGCGTGTGGAGCCGGCATACGGCGCACGTGCCGACCAGTACCCGGGCTGGAACCCTTATGTCTTCGGGAAGCCCGACCCTGAACCCGATAAGTCCGAAAGCGGGTCTGCATCGGGTGCGGGTCGTCAGCCATCCGTCGGACAGGGGGTACCAGGGTATCCCACGATGAATGGCCAGGGCAATCCCGGGAATGGGCCCAGACATGTGGTCAACGGTATCGATCTTGATGATCCTGCCCAGAATCCCAGCTATGGTCATTGGGACCCGTACGCCATTATTTCCTTCGTGATGGCCCTGTTCCTGCCGGTTCCGCTGTTGTCGGCCGTCTTGGGGGGAATCTCCATATACCGGACGCGGGTTCTGCATATGAAGGGATTCGGTCTGGCTCTTGCCGCCATCATCCTCAACGTGCTGTACACCCTGGGTTGGCTGTGGATGGTTGTTTCCGGGGTTTCCGTGGATGATCTGACCAGGCAGATGCTTCAGTCGGCCATACCGTCCCTACCAGGTGATTCCGGTGGTACCGTCGGAACCGGCGGCGCAGACGGGGTGAGTGCCTGAAGGACCGGAGCCGTATCGGATACGGTGCGGCCTGAAGCAGGTTGTTCGTGATGATGAGGACCGTTCGAACGGAATGTTCGGGCGGTCCTTTCGCATGTCTGCGTGTGCGAGGGCGACACGCCGAACTGTATAAATATGCAATAACGTGCATGAATATGTAGTATGGTTGGTGGTCGGTGAGGGGAGCGGATATGAAGGAATACTCGGTGGCGGTGGCTGGAGCCACGGGCTATGCCGGAACCGAAGCGGTCCGGTTACTCTGTGGTCATCCTGCATTCAGGGTCGATACCCTGACCGGGGCATCCTCGGTGGGGGACTCCTTCGCATCCCACTCGCCCCATATCCCGGCCCTGGCTGATATGCCCATACAGGAGACCCGGGCCGACGTTCTCAACGGGCACGACATCATCATCATGGCCCTGCCGCACGGACGCTCAGGAGCCCTGGCCGAGGATTTGGATCCTGAAGTCCTGGTGGTGGATCTGGGGGCCGACCATCGACTGGAAAGCAGCGGTGACTGGAATGACTGCTATGGTGGCCCCTTCCATGATCACTGGTCATACGGCCTTCCTGAACTCATGCTCGGCGGAGGCGGGAAGCAGCGTGATCGTCTGGCCGGGACCCACCGGATTGCCGGCCCGGGATGCAACGTAACCGCAGTGACCCTGGCCATACAGCCTGCCGTATCGGCCGGGCTGGTTCGGACCGATGACCTGGTTGCCGATCTGGTTGTGGCCTATTCCGGAGCGGGGAAGACCCCGGGCAGGGTCGATCTTCTGGCCGCGCAGGCGCTTAATTCAGCCCATCCCTACGGGGTTGGCGGGGCGCATCGGCATATTCCCGAGATAATTCAGAACCTCAGGCATGCCGCAGGTTCCGATGGTGTCCGGACTGAATTCAAGCTAGGGTTCACTCCGATTCTGGTGCCCATGTCGCGGGGGATACTCGCCACGGTATCGGCCCCTCTGACCGAGAGGGGGTCATCCCTGTCGGAGGAGGAAGTCCGATCCATCTGGATTGAAGCCTATGCGGGAGAGCCCTTCGTCCAGCTCCTGCCTGAGGGGGTCCTGCCTTCGACGGCGGATGTGCTGGGATCCAATGCGGCCCAGATACAGGTTGTGCTGGATAAGCGGGCGCAACGACTGATCGCTTTTGCTTCCATTGACAACCTGACCCGGGGAACCGCCGGTCAAGCCTTGCAATCCATGAATCTGGCCCTGGGCCTACCTGAACAGACGGGATTGACGACCATAGGAGTGGCACCATGAGCGTGACGTATGCGGCAGGATTCCAGGCAGGGACCGCCAAGGCCCATCGGACAGGCGGGTCGGAACGGAAGAACCTGACCATGATTGTGAATCAGGGGCCCATGGATACGGCGGTGGGAGTCTTCACACCGAACCGTTTCCGGGCGGCACCGGTCATCTGGACCGAACACATCCTGACCGACGGCCATGCGGGGGCTGTGGTCATCAACTCGGGGAACGCCAATGCCTGCACAGGGCAGGAGGGGCTTGAACAGACCAGGAACACAGCCATCAGGGCTGCCGGCATGTTGGGGCTGGAACCGGAACAGGTGGCGATTTGCTCCACCGGCATCATCGGTCATCTGCTCCATTTGGATGCCATCCTTTCCGGAGTGGACCAGGCCCATGCCGACCTGGCCGGGGATGATCGGGCCGGCGCCGATGCAGCCAAGGCCATCATGACCACCGACACCACCAGCAAGACCGTCACCCTCGACGGGGCGGGCTACCGGCTGGGCGGCATGGTCAAGGGGTCGGGGATGATAGCTCCGCAGCTGGCCACGATGATCTGCCTGATTACCACCGACGCCGTCCTCGATCCAGGCCAGGCGCGGACCGCCCTCAGACGGGCCTGCGATACCAGCTTCAACCGGATAGACGTGGACGGGTGCATGTCCACCAACGACACCGTTCTCCTCATGGCATCCGGTGCTTCGGGCGTCCGGCCCGACAGGGAGGAGTTCCAGGCCCTTCTCGACCATGCTTGCTCCGACCTGGCCCGTCAGATTATCGGTGACGGAGAGGGTGCCCATCATCAGATACGTATCCGTGTCCAGGGGGCCGACGATGAGTATGGAGCCCTTGTCTGCGCCCGGGCTGTGGCGGGGTCCAACCTGCTGAAGTGTGCCGTTGCCGGAAACGATCCGAACTGGGGCAGGGTGGTCTCCTCCCTGGGTACCGTTCCCGAATCCGAGGCGGCCTACGATCCGGCGCGGGTCAGTGTGGACTTCAACGGCATCAGGGTATGTGACGGGGGCAAGCCGGGTCAGGACCCCGACCTGGTGGATCTGACCCTCCCCGAGGTCCACATCGATATCGACCTGCACCAGGGGTCGGCCCAGGCCGATGTGTGGACCGATGACCTGACACACGATTATGTTGCCATCAATGCCGACTACACCAGCTGATGGTGGAGGGCGGAACCTTGGGGACGATCACCGAATCGAAGGAGGGGGCGATGGGTGGACTGCCGGATTTGCAGACCGGAATCCATGCCGATCTGGATGATGACCGGAAGGCGGAGGTCCTGATAGAGGCCCTGCCCTGGCTGGAGGAGTTCAGTGGCCAGCGGATTGTTGTCAAATACGGCGGGAACGCCATGGTGGACGAGCACCTGAAACGGTGCTTCGCCCAGGACATGGTCTTCCTTCGCCAGGTAGGGATGCATCCCGTGGTTGTCCATGGAGGAGGCCCGCAGATTACCCGGATGCTTGACGCTCTGGGAATCGAATCCGTCTTCCGCGGTGGTCTGCGGGTCACCACCCCTGAGACCATGGAAGTGGTGCGGATGGTCCTTACCGGGCAGGTCTCTCGGGATCTGGTCGGTCTGATAAACACCCACGGTCCCCTTGCGGTGGGACTTTCCGGAGAGGATGCTTCCCTCTTTTCGGCCAGCCGGTGCCGGCCCCTGGTTGACGGTAAGCCCGTGGACGTGGGACTGGTCGGTGAGGTGGTTGGTGTGGATGCCTCCGCCGTAGAGGACCTGATTGAGGCCGGGAGAATTCCCGTGGTCTCTTCAGTGGCTCCCGATGAAAACGATCCCACCCAGGTACTGAACGTCAACGCCGATGCGGCGGCAGGTGCCCTGGCTTCGGCCCTGGGTGCGCGGAAGCTTGTCATCCTCACCAATGTGGAGGGGCTCTACCGGGAGTGGCCCAAGAAGGAATCCCTGGTCTCCAGCATCGGCACCGACTATCTTGAAGAGGTGATGGACCTGATGCAGGCCGGAATGAAGCCGAAACTTGAAGCCTGTGTCCAGGCGGTCCGGGGCGGGGTGGAGGAGGCCCACATCATTGACGGGCGCCGACCCCACTCCATTCTCAATGAGATTTTCACCAAGAACGGCATCGGGACCATGGTGGTTCCCGGCGACGGCATAAGAATGAGGGGGATCCATGACCACCGGGGCGAGTAAGGCCGGAACCGGGCAGACGGGGAAGGCCGCCTGTGCCTTGGTTGAAACCCCGGTCGGTCCCTGCAGCCGGGACTGGCTGGAGCGTTACGGCCATGCCCACATGAATGTCTTTGGCAGTCCGGCAAGGGTCATGGACCATGGTCAAGGTGTCCACATCTGGGACCTGGATGGGAATCGCTACCTGGATATGATGGCCGGGATCGCCGTCAACTCCGTGGGGTATGCCCACCCCGCCTGGAACAGGGCGTTGGAGGACCAGGCCTCCCGCATGGCCCATATCAGCAACTACTTCGCCTCCAGGCCGCAGATCGAGCTGGCCGAACGCCTCCTGGCCATATCCGGGGCGCCGGAGGGTTCCCATGTCTACTTCGCCAATTCGGGAACCGAGGCCAATGAGGCCGCACTCAAGATGGCCCGGCTCCATGGCGTCGGCATGCTGTCCGGGAAAGGCGGCGGGCCAGGCAGAATCGTCGCCCTGACCAGGGGATTCCACGGGCGCAGTATGGGGTCTCTGAGCGTCACCTGGAAACCGGGTATCCGGGAGCCATTCACCCCCCTGGTCCCAGGTGTGGAGTTCGTTCCTGCCGGAGACATCGATGCCATGGAGTCGGTTTTCGCGGACACGGCCGGAGGGCCGGTCGCAGCCGTCATCATGGAGCTGATCCAAGGTGAAGCCGGGGTCAGGCCACTTGACCCGGCTTATGTTTCCGCGGTGCGCAGCCTCTGCAATGACCACCAAGCCCTGATGATTGTTGACGAGGTCCAGACAGGCATGGGTAGAACCGGATACTGGTTCGCCTTCCAGGACCCGACCCTGTCCGGAGGAGTCAGACCGGACCTGGTGACCTTCGCCAAGGGGGTGGCGGGCGGTTTTCCCATGGGGGGTGTCATCGCCTTCGGGCAGGAGCTGTCCGATCTGCTCGCTCCGGGCCTGCATGGGTCCACCTTCGCCGGAAACCCCCTGGCCTCAGCACTGGGGTTGGCCACGCTCGATACGATTCGGAACGAGGGTCTTCTTGAGAATGCCCGGGCGGCCGGCAATCGGCTGCGTCAGGGAATGGCGGATACGGGGAACCCACTCTACGTCGGCACCCGGGGGAGGGGACTCTTGGATGCGGTCCAGCTGAGCCATCCCTGCTCTCATGCCCTGGCATCCTGGGCTCTTGACCACGGGCTGATTGTCAATGCCGTGGCTCCCGATGCCATACGCCTGGCACCGCCCCTGATCATCGGTCCGGGCGATATAGACCAGGCTGTCGGTATTCTGGCCCAGGTACCCGGTGATTTACCTGATGATTGATCGGTGCCGACCGGTATTTCAGGAAGGGCGGGCAGCGCCCGCCGTTCGCTGCAGGTGCATCAAGGCTAATGGAAACATGAGGAAAGGAAACGGAGGAAACCGATGGCAGACAGACTGAGGCACATGCTCAGGGACGACGATTTGAGCCATGACGAGCAGGCGGAGGTATTGAAACTGGGTCTGGCCTTCCGTCAGGACAGGTATCTGGCCCGCCCATTCGAAGGCCCCCAGGCCGTGGCCGTCATCTTCGACAAGCCCAGCACGCGTACCAGGTCCAGCTTCTCCGTTGGGGTTGCCGAGTTGGGTGGATACCCCCTGGTCATCGACAAGGACGGTTCCCAGCTGGGTAGGGGCGAACCTGTGGCGGATACGGCCCGGGTCCTGACCCGGATGACATCCGCCATCGTCTGGCGCACCTTCGGGCAGGATCGGGTGGAGACCATGGCGGCGGAATCCACCGTGCCCGTGGTCAACGCCTTGACCGATTCCTTCCATCCCTGCCAGATATTGGCCGACTTCCTGACCCTGGCCCAGCACCGGGGTGGGGTGGATGCCCTGCCATGGATGACCATTGCCTATCTGGGTGACGCTGCCAACAACATGTCCAACTCGTACTTGCTCGGTGGGGCGGTCGCCGGGATGCATGTCAGGGTGGCCGGTCCCAACGGTTTCCTGCCTGACCCGGGCATCGTCGAAGAGGCCAGCGCCCTGGCCGAGCAGAACGGGGGATCCGTCCTGGTCACCACCGACCCGGTCCAGGCTGTCGACCAGGCGGACTGCGTTTTCACCGATACCTGGGTGTCGATGGGGGAGGAGGACCAGGCCGCAACCAGGTCCAAGCCTTTCTGGGACTACCAGGTCAATGCCTCGCTGATGGACAAGGCCAAACCGGATGCCCTCTTCCAGCACTGCCTGCCGGCATATCGGGGCAAGGAGGTGACCGCCGATGTCATTGACGGCCCAAGATCCGTGGTCTGGGATGAGGCGGAGAACCGGCTCCATGCACAGAAAGCGCTCCTGACCTGGCTGGTGGCCCAGTCCACCGGGCGGATGGACCTGATTGAGGGGGTGTGCCGATGAGGCCGACTTCCAAGGTGGCCCGCCTGGATGCCATTCGGCAGGCTCTGGCCCGTACCCGTGTCAATTCCCAACAACAGTTGGCCGACATTCTTGAGGAGCAGCAGATCGATGTGACCCAGGCAACCCTGAGCCGTGATCTTGATGACCTGCATGCCACCAAACTGCGCTACCCCGACGGAACCATGGCCTATTGGATTCCCGACGCCACAGACCAGTCCGCCCTGGAGGCGGGGGTGCCGGTCGGAATCGATGCCGGATCGGAGAACAAGACCGACCTTTATCTCTCCAAGGTCCTGACCGGTCTGATTACTTCGGTGGTGCAGGCCAAGAACCTCCTGGTGGTCAGAACACCGGCGGGTGCGGCCCAGTATGCGGCCTCCGCCTTGGACCGGCAGCCTCTGGAGGGCATCCTGGGCACCATCGCAGGGGACGATACGGTACTGATCATCGCCGCGGATGAGGCCAGCGCCAAGAGTCGTGCAGACTGGCTTCTCTCCATCACCTCGGGTGAGGACTCTCCCTCCGCCTGAGAGAGGGCATCGGAGCAGTGACCGAGCCGCACGGCCGGCAGGTCGATGCAGGGAACCGTACGCGCAGAAGAATCGTCAAGCCAAACAAGCACCAAGGAAAGAAGCAGAGTCATGAGTGAGAAGAACCGCATTGTACTTGCCTATTCGGGCGGTCTGGACACCTCGGTGGCCATCCCCTACCTGAAGGAGCGCACCGGTAAGGACGTGGTGGCCGTCTCCTTGGATGTTGGTCAGGGCGGGGAGCGCCTCCAGACCATCAAGAAGCGGGCCCTGGACTGTGGGGCTGTGGAGTCCTACATCGTCGATGCCCGTGACGAGTTCGCCTCGGAGTACTGCATGATGGCCCTGAAGGCCAATGCCATGTATGAGGGCGTCTACCCGCTGGTATCCGCCATTTCCCGGCCCCTGATCACCAAGCACCTGGTCAGGGCCGCCCACCAGTTCGGGGCCGACACCATCGCCCACGGTTGCACCGGCAAGGGGAATGACCAGGTCCGTTTCGAGGTATCGATCATGTCGATAGACCCGACCATCAAGGCCATCAGCCCGATTCGGGATCTGGGGCTGATGCGAGATGTGGAGATTGCCTACGCCAAGGAGCACAACCTTCCCATTGAGCAGACCGAGAAGAGCCCCTACTCCATAGACCAGAACGTTTGGGGGCGGGCCATCGAAACCGGCTATCTGGAGGACCCCTGGAACGGTCCCACTAAGGACGTCTACTCATACACCGAGGATCCGGCCTTCCCTCCGGTCGAGGATGAGGTCACCATCGACTTCGAGAAGGGCATTCCGGTCAGGATTGACGGCAGGGAGGTGACCCCCCTTCAGGCCATTGAGGAGATGAACCGACGTGCAGGTGCCCAGGGTATCGGACGGGTCGATCTGATTGAGGACCGTCTGGTCGGTATCAAATCCCGGGAACTCTATGAGGCCCCGGGCGCCATCGCCCTGATTACCGCCCACCAGGAGTTGGAGAACTGTTGCCTCGAACGTGAGCAGCATCGGATCAAGCGCGACATCGACAAGCGGTGGGGAGAGCTTGTTTACGATGCGCAGTGGTTCTCGCCTGCAGTCAGGTCCCTGAACGCCTTCATCGAGGAGACCCAGGAGTACGTCAGCGGCCAGATTCGTATGATTCTGCACGGCGGGAGGGCTGTGGTGACCGGGCGTCGCTCCGACACCTCCCTGTACGACTACAGCCTTGCCACCTACGAATCCGGAGACAGCTTCGACCAGAACGCCTCCAACGGGTTCATCGAGATCTACGGTCTGCCCGACAGGGTCGCCGCCGCCAGGGACGTCCGCTTCGGCAAGGGTGTTGAGGTGCCGGGACAGGCCGTCGAGTAAAGGGACCCGGAACAGGAACAGGGGTGCGCTCGCAGGAGGGTGGTCATGGCTTGCGGGTGCAGGGAAGAGGAGAAGAGATGCAAGAGGCTAATCAGGACGTGAAGAGTCCCCAGGACCAGGGAATGGCCCTTTGGGGCGGGCGGTTCAGTTCCGGGCCTTCGCCGGAGCTTGCCAGACTCAGCAAGTCGACCCAGTTCGACTGGCGGCTGGCCGATGACGACCTGGCAGGTTCACGTGCCCATGCCAGGGCCTTGGCCGGAGCCGGTCTCCTCACCTCGGAAGAGTTGAAGACCATGGAGGAGGTACTGGACCGACTCCAGGATCAGGTTGATTCAGGAGCCTTCACCCCCAACGAGTCCGATGAAGACGAGGCCACAGCCCTTGAACGTGGTCTGATTGCCCTGGCAGGCGACCAGCTGGGTGGGAAACTGCGTGCCGGCCGCTCGCGGAACGACCAGATAGCGGCCCTGATTCGCATCTGGCTGCGCCGTCATGCCCGTATCGTGGCCGGGCAGATTCTGGCACTGGTCCGGGCTCTGATGGACCAGTGCCGAAAGGCCGGATCCACGGTCATGCCTGGACGGACCCATATGCAGCATGCCCAGCCCGTCCTCCTGTCACACCAACTCCTGGCACACGTCTGGCCCCTGATTCGCGACTTGGAACGACTGGTGGACTGGGATAAACGGGCTGATGCCAGTCCGTACGGGTCGGGTGCCCTGGCCGGAAACACCCTCGGCCTGGACCCCGAGGCCGTGGCACATGAGCTCGGATTCTCCAGGGTCAGTGCCAACTCCATCGACGGAACGTCCGCCAGGGACGTCGTGGCCGAGTTCTCCTTCATCGCAGCCATGGTTGGGGTGGATGTCTCCCGTCTGGCAGAGGAGGTCATCATCTGGAACACCCAGGAGTTCGCCTTCGTCCGCCTGGACGATGCCTACTCGACCGGTTCATCGATCATGCCGCAGAAAAAGAACCCCGACATCGCAGAGTTGGCCAGGGGGAAGGCCGGCCGTCTGATCGGTGATCTGACAGGTCTTATGGCCACCTTGAAGGGGCTGCCCACAGCCTATGCCCGGGACCTTCAGGAAGACAAGGAGGCGGTCTTCGACCAGGTCGATACCTTGGAGGTGCTCCTGCCGGCCTTCACGGGGATGATCGCCACCCTGACCTTCAACAAGAACAGGCTTGAGGACCAGGCTCCCACGGGGTTCGCCTTGGCCACCGACCTGGCCGAATGGCTGGTCAAGCAGGGCGTTCCCTTCAGGCATGCCCACGAACTCTCCGGGGCCTGCGTCAAGCTGGCAGAGGGGAGGGGCTGCGAGCTTTGGGATCTGACCGATCAGGACTTCATCCGGGAATTCCGGAACTACCTGCCGGACGACCAGGCTCCGAAGGTGCGCGAGGTTCTCTCCGCGGCTGGTTCCGTACAGGCCAGGAATGGTCGCGGTGGCACCTCGCCCGGACGTGTGGCGGAGCAGATGGAGGAGGCCGGGAAGCTCCTCGATGACCTTGAACAATTCGCCAGGTCGACTTCGGATGGCCCCGCCTACCATTCTCCCCGGTGAGTCTGGGCCTGTCGCCTGAGATACAATGCCATCTCGGTATATAAGGTGAGGCAGGCTCCGGCCATCTGTGTGGTCTGTGGGTCCGCTGATTCCTTGATTTTCAAGGGAAGGCAGTGGTAGGTATGAACCCGGTGGTGCTGGTCGAGGCCTGGTGGGCCAAGCATCATGTGAAGTTGGCGGCGGAACCGGCGGGGGAACGCCAAGGGATCTGTTCGGTGCCGGAGGGGTCGGATATCCACCATTCCGGGGCCGGTCCGCTGACCCTGGTCGCCATTGGAGACTCCATGGCGGTTGGATGTGGCGTTACGGATCAAAACCAGGGATTCATTCCCGCCATCGCACAGGCACTGGCATCACGTATGGGCAGATCGGTGCAATGGTCGGCTCACGGTCGGCTGGGGGCCACCATCCGGCGGGTGCGTTACCGGCTTCTTCCGGGCTTCACCGGCCATGCCGACCTTCTGGTGGTTTGCGCCGGTTCCAATGACATCATGGCCAATAGGTCCTGGGATGAATGGCGGACCGATCTGGACGCCACCCTCGAAGAGGCCAAGTCCAAGGGGAACCGGGTCCTGGTCCTCAGTTCGGGCCAGCTCTATCGCGATCCCGCCCTGGGCAGGGCCCTGCGGGCTGAGGTGGAGCGGCGGATCGACCGGCAGACCGCGATCAGCAAGGAGGTCTGTGCCCGGGCGGGTGTGACCTACGTGGATGCCACTCATGACGATGTCGGTACGGACCGGGAGGACTTCTGGGGTATCGATCACTTCCATCCTGGGCGTGAAGGCTATCGACGCATGGCTTATTGTGTGGTGGGCAAGTTGCCCGAGTCTTTCATAGATGAGCTCCGTGCCGCCTGATCGGACCTCCGACGTCCCGTCATGCTTTTGGGTGAAATATCAGGCCTGAAAGCGGGTCTCGGTGTCGCCCTCATTTGCAAGAATGGATAGGTTACGACTACATTCACGATAATTTGATAGGGAGTTGCCTCACATGGCGCAGGTCACTGATTTCAAGGAAGCGGGCTTCGACTCGCTCTTCGACGAGCTCAAGTGGCGCGGTCTCATAGCCCAGTGCACGGATGAGGTCGAGCTCAAGAAGACCCTGAGCGATGAATCGGTGACCTATTATTGCGGATTCGATCCGACCGCCCCCTCCCTTCACGTGGGCAATCTTGTCCAGCTGCTCAACATGCGTCACCTCCAAGCCGCAGGTCTCCATCCCATAGCCGTGGTCGGCGGTGCCACCGGGCTGATTGGCGATCCCCGCCAGTCGGGGGAGCGGACGCTGAACCCCAAGGAGACCGTTTCCGAGTGGACTGAGCGCCTGCGCAGGCAGATTGGCCGCTTCCTGGATACCGAGGGCGAGCAGGCTGTCCGTTTCGTCAACAACTTCGAGTGGACCGGGTCCATGAGCGTCATCGACTTCCTGCGTGACGTGGGCAAGAACTTCCGCATGGGGACCATGCTGGCCAAGGACACCGTGGCGCGCCGGCTCAACTCCGACGAGGGGATCTCCTTCACCGAGTTCAGTTACCAGGTTCTGCAGGGCAACGACTTCCTGGAGCTCTTCGATCGCTACCACTGCACCCTTCAGCTGGGTGGAAGCGACCAGTGGGGGAATTTGACCTCCGGGCTCGACCTGATCCGCAAGGTTCGTGGAGCCTCGGTTAATGTCATGACCAGCCCACTGATTACGGATTCCCAGGGCAAGAAGTTCGGCAAGTCCGAAGGGAACGCCGTCTGGTTGGACTCGACAATGTTCAGTCCCTACCGCTTCTATCAGTTCTGGTTCAACCAGTCCGACGACCAGGTGGTCAAGCTTCTGAAGACCTTCACCTTCCTCTCCAAGACCAGGATCGAGGAACTGGAACGTGAGGTGGCCGCCAATCCTGGAGCCCGAGAGGCCCAGAAGGTCCTGGCCTGGGAGGTCACCAGCTACGTACACGGCGATCATGCCGCCCAGGGGGCCATTGATGCCTCCGGTGCCCTCTTTGGCCGTGGAAAGACCCTGGAGGAGTTGGACGAAGATGTGCTCGACAGCGCCCTGGACGGCCTCAAGGTGGAGGGAGCCGACGGTAGTCGGGTCTTCGCCGCCGCTCAGGTTGGACAGCGCGTAGCGGAGGCCGGAGTTGGTGCAGGCCTTTTCAAATCGGTATCCGAGGCCCGGAAGACCATCAAGTCGGGTGGTCTCTACCTGAACAATCAGCGGGTGGAGGACCAGGACATGGTCCTGGACGAGAATGACTTTCTGCATGGGCGCTTTGCCCTGATTCGCAGAGGAAAGAAGGCCTTGGGCGCTCTCGAACGCCAGGCCGCCAAGTAGGAATAAAGGACACAGATGGCAGAAGAATACAATCGCTCCCGCAACGACCGGGGCCACTCCGACGGCCCTCGCTCGGGAGGTTTCCGCTCCGGCGGCCAGCACTCGGGCTACCGCGGCAAGGGCGGCTACAAGGGCCACGGGTCCTCGGATTCCAGGGGCGGCGGCTATCGCGGAGGTTCACGTTCAGGCGGGTTCCGTCACGGCAGGGATGACTTCCACGGCAATCGTGACCGGCAGGAGGGCCAGGGCGGTGACCGCAGGCGCGATGACCGGCAGGGTTCATACCGCCATAACGACCATGACCGTCGTGATGATCGGCGCTCCGGGTATGGTGACCGCCGGCAGGATGGTAACCGCCGTGGTGGCTACCAGGGTCGCCGCAACGACGGCAACGGTCATGGCGGATACGACCATCGCAGAGGGTACGACCGCCGCGATGGTGACGATCGTCGGGACTTCCGGAACAGGGATAATCGTGATGACCGTGGGGGCTACCGCTCCGACAACGGGGATCGCGACGGATACCGTGGCCGTTCCGGTGGTCGTGGCGGGTACGGCTCCAACCGTGGCGGCGGCTTCCATGACCGTCGACAGGGTCAGGATCGTGGGTATCAACGCCGAGACGATCGGCGTCAGGATGACAGGCGCCGTGAAGACGGGCATCAGGGCCAGGACCGCAGGTTCGAGCGTCGTGATGACCGGGGTGGATTCCGCAGGGACGACAACCGCGGATATTCACGGGGCAATGATCGCCGCAACGACCGCCGTGATGACAGGCATGGGAATGGCCGTACCTATGGTCGTAGGGATGACAACCACCAGCGTCGTGATGACCGTGGGTATCAGCGCCGCGACGATCGTTACGACAATCGCAGGTCCGGCGGCTACGGCGAGGGTCGCCGGGATCGAAACGACGATCGGCGCCGCGACAACGGCTTCGACCGCCATGGTGACCACAGGGACCAGCGCGGCTACAACAGGCGCGACGACCGTGGCGGCAACCGTGGCTATGATCGGAGAAACGATCGCGGCGACAACCGCAGGGGCTTCTATCAGCGGGACCGCCACGAAGGATATGACCAGGCCCGCCGCAATTCGGACGGAACCATCTCCTATCCCTCGCAGAATCCGTATACGGACCGCCGTCCGGGTGAGCCGAAAATGCCCAAGGGACTTGAGTGGTCCATGCTCTCCAAGGATGAACGTGAGCGCCTGCGCGGTCTGAGCAAGGAGCATGCCGAGAACATCGGCCTGCATGTCCTGGCTGCCTACGCTCTGGAGGAAAGCGACCCGGAGGGTGCGCTGGACCACGCCAAGTGGGCTGCCAGGCAGGCTTCCAGGATTGACCTGGCACGGGAGACCCTGGCCCTGGTGGCATACAGGCAGGGTGACTACAAGCTGGCCCTGAAGGAGTTCCGCACAGCCTATCGGATGAACGGGTATCAGGATTATCTCCCCTTCATAGCGGACTGCGAGCGGGGACTGGGCAATGCCCGCAAGGCCATTGAAGAAGCCACCTCGGAAGAGGCGCAGAGGCTGACGGGTGAGTCAAAGGTCGAGATGTTCCTGGTCTACGCCGGTGCCCTTGGCGATCTGGGTCTGTGGGACAAGGCCATTGAAACCGTTCAGGCACTGGTCAAGGCCAGAGGGCTGAGCGGGGACTACCGGATGCGTGCCGTCCAGGCTGAGCAGAATTTCCTGGATCAGGCCGGAAGGTCCGAAGATGCCTTGAAGCTTGAGCCTCTCCTGGAGAAACTCGAGGCACAGTATGCCGACGAGGAAGAGGACCCGGACGCTCCCCCCAAGGAGATTCTGATTGACTATGACCTGGAACATCTGGATGACTCGATGATGGAGGAACTCTCCATCGATCCAAGTGAAGGCGACTATCTGGATGAGCTGGATTCGCAG
Source organism: Bifidobacterium coryneforme (assembly GCF_000737865.1). NCBI lineage: Bacteria > Bacillati > Actinomycetota > Actinomycetes > Bifidobacteriales > Bifidobacteriaceae > Bifidobacterium > Bifidobacterium coryneforme. The sequence goes on along the minus strand of NZ_CP007287.1, from coordinate 1,105,963 downwards.
CGGTCCGGCACCTTCGTCTGGGGTCAGGATACCGTCCGACCAGAGGTCATCCCGGCCCAGGTCGGCTGGATCCCTTCGGTCATTGCCGGTCAGGGCAAGAAACAGAACGATGCAGAGCTTGACGGCAATCCTGAGCGCTTGGGCGCCACCCAGGCTCCTGTTGCCGATGAAGTCCTGGAAGATCAGGCCTCAGACAATGCAGGCCAAATGGACCAGACCTGGGAGGATTGATCGATGACCGCATTCCTGAAGGGTATTGAGACTTCGCTGTCCCGGACCTACCGTCTGGCCCTCTTGGACCTGGACGGTGTGGTCTACCGCGGTGCCAACCCCATCAGGAATGCGGCCACGGGTATATCCCAGGCCGAGTCGCAGGGGATGACCATTTCCTATACCACCAACAATGCGTCAAGGACCCCGAAAGTCGTAGCGGACCAGCTGCGTGGATTCGGGCTGGAGCTCGATGACCGTCAGATTGTCACTTCCTCCATTGTCGCCGCCAGGATGCTTCGCCATAACCTCCATGCGGGGGCCAAGGTCCTGGTCATCGGCGCAGACCATCTCCGCGAAGAGGTCAGGGCCAACGGGCTGGAAGTGGTGGGTGCGGCAAGCGACCATCCCGAAGCCGTGATTCAGGGTTGGAACCCGAAACAGAACTGGGAAGATCTGGCAGCAGCCGCTTATGCCGTCGGGCAGGGTGCCCGCTTCTTCGCGACCAACATGGACAGGACCATCCCCCGGGAGGGGGGTATAGCACCGGGGAACGGTGCCATGGTCGAAACGGTGGCAATCGCCAGTGGCAAGTCACCGGAGGCTTCGGCCGGCAAGCCCGAGTCCGCCATGTATGACGAGGCCCGACAGATGCTGGCCGATGGAGCCGAGCCGATTCCCGCCAAGGAGTGCCTACCGGTCGGTGACCGGTTGGATACCGATATCGAGGCGGCCAATCGGGGCGGGTATGATTCCCTGGTGGTTCTGACCGGCGTGGCCAGTGTCGAGTCCATCATCCTGGCTGAACCCAAATATCGTCCCACCTACATCAGCGCTGACCTCCTCGGGCTGGTCACGCCACATGCAACCCCCGAGAAGTCCGCCGACCAGATCTGGCATTGTGGGCGCGCCACGGCTGTTCTGAGGGGTGGAACCGTGGAACTGCACTCCTCCGAGGCACACGATGGTGTCGAGAGCACCTATGATCCCAGGACGGATCTGGACGCCGTTCGGGCCAGTGCCTGCGCCGTTTGGGAGTACATGGACCAGGGGCACGATGTGCACGACCTGCGTCTTCCCCAATTCAGAATCGGTGCCTGACCATATGGACAACCAGGGAACCGACCAGGGTGGCAGCAAGGCCAACCCCTTGAAAATGATGGCCCGAGCTGCTGGTGAAGCCGGACGGGTCGATGCCTCCTCATCGCAGGAGCCGACGGCCCGTGGGGAGAATGCTACGGGCATGAAGGAGCTTGTCGGGCGATTCCCCGAGTTGGACCACATTGATGACCTGGATCTTGAGGACCAGGTCAAGGCATATCAGAGTGCCCTTGCCGCACTCCAGAAGGAGTTGCATGGACAGGACTGATTCCCCCGAATCCATGGAAGACGCAGGGTCGGGTGCCCAGGTCGTAGAGCCGGGCCGTCTGGATCGTGTCATCCAGGATCTGGGCCTTGCGGATTCCCGCTCCAGGGCCCAAAGGTTGATTCAGGATGGATCGGTCCGCCTCTCGGGCACCGTTTGCACAAAGCCATCGACCAAGGTGAAGACAGGCGACCTGATCGAGGTCGACAAGGGGGCCGACTATGCCTCCCGTGGCGCCTATAAGTTGGCCGGTGCCTTTGAAGCCTTCGAACCCATGGGGCTACCGGGGCCGGAAGGCCGTCATTGTCTGGACATCGGTGCCTCAACCGGTGGTTTCACTGATCTCCTTCTACGCAGGGGGGCGAGCAGGGTGGTTGCCCTGGATGTGGGGCAGGACCAGCTGATTGACCGGATTGCCCGGGATTCCAGGGTCCTTGAGATGAGCGGCGTCAATATCCGCGATGTCGGACCTGACGATCTGCCCTACCGGCCGGACTATGTGGTCTCTGATGTCTCCTTCATCTCCCTGACCTATGTGATTCCCGTCCTGCCGGCCATCATTGCCCCGGATACCCACTGCATTCTCCTGATAAAGCCCCAGTTCGAAGTCGGCAGAACACTCCTCGGCCACCATGGCGTGGTCACCGAGGAGGACCGTCGTGTCCAGGCTGTGGAGCGTGTGACCAGGTGTGCCGAGGAGTCCGGCTTCGAGGTCAGGGGGCGGATACCGTCGCCCATTACCGGAGCACACGGCAATATCGAATACCTGCTCTGGCTTTCGAACGGTCCCAGGCCCTGATACGTCGGTAGCCTGATTGATTGATGGCCTGCCGCACACCCGGCTGAGGCGGGCCGGAAAGGTCACTGGTGACCAATGCTATATTGGTTCATGCCCAGTTTCCCCTTGTTGCAGGAGGTCACGTGGCCGGAATCAAAGACGTTGCCGCTCAAGCTGGAGTCTCCATCAGCACCGTTTCGTATGCTCTCTCAGGAAAGCGTCGGGTCAGCGACGAGACCAAGCTGAGGGTCCTGGAGGCTGTACGTCTTCTGGACTACCGCCCGAAGAAGGGGGCGGTCATGCTTCGGCAGGGGGCGCGGACCAGGTTGATCGCCCTGAGTTCCCCCATGCACAGCTATACCGATTACAGCAACTACGCCACCTTCTTCTTCGCCGTCGTGGCCAGGGCTCGCCGATATCACTACAATGTGGTCCTGCTGACGGATGAGAACGAGGAGGATGAGCTTCTGCGCATGTCGTACAGCGGCATGGTTGATGGGGTTCTCCTGCTGGACGTCAACACCGACGATGAACGGGTGGCGCATGCTCGGACCTCCATGGTGCCTTATGTTTCAATCGGTTGTGCCGAGAATCATGCCGATGTCGTTTCCGTGGACATGGACTTTGAGTCCATGGGCAGGATGGCCATGGATGAGTTCTACCGGTTGGGGCACAGGGAGGTGCTTTTTATCGGTGCCAGTGAGGAGAGCTACCGGTTCGGTTCCAACTTCCTCGTCAGGACAAGGGAGGCCATCGAGTCGCGCGCAAAGGTACTGGGGGTGCGCCTGGATTTCAGGTATTCCACCGGGGATGACGCCAGGCACGTAGAGGAGGTCATCGCTGAGGCATATAAAGCGACACCGGGGATTACTGCGATCATGGCCCAGACCAACATCAGCCATATGAATAACGTCATCGGCTCTTTATCCAGGCGCGGAAAGTCCATCCCCGGCGATGTATCGCTCCTGGCCCTGAGCACCTTCGGCAATGCGTCGGTTATGGAGCGGCCCATCGATGAAATCCCCATGCAGCCCAACAAGACGTGCTCGCGTGGGGTGGATATGCTCATGGATCGGCTTGAGGGGCGCAATCTGAGCCTTGGGTCCGTTGAACTGATTCCCTCGAATTACCTGCGGCGGGGGTCTGTCGGGCCTGTTTCCACGAGAGGATGAGCCTTTCGGCGGTCAAATAGAAGCACCTATCGAAAATTATCGAAATAGTCGGTCGATAATAGTGCAATGAATAAATTAAGTACTGGTTGTTCATGGCGGACGACCATCAAGCAAAGAGGCTGAAAGGAGAGGACTCCTATGAAGGTGTCTAAGAAAATCATGGCGGCGGCAACGGCTGTGGCAAGTCTCGTGGGACTCGCAACACTGTCTGGCTGCGGCGGCAGTGACAGCGCCCAGGAGGAGCACCCGGACTCCATCAAGATCTGGTACTACGAGGAGGACAACGGCTCCCAGGGCAAGGCCTGGAAGCAGGCCATAGCCGACTACGAGAAGAAGACCGGCGTGAAGGTCAACTTCGAAAAGAAGACCTTCGAACAGATCAGGCAGAACGCCAGCCAGATTCTGAACTCCGATGACGCCCCCGATGTCATGGAGTACAACAAGGGCAACGCCACGGCAGGTCTGCTGTCGAGCCAGGGGCTTCTGTCCAACCTCGATGATTACGTCACGAAGTACAACTGGGACAAGAAGATCACCGGTTCCCTGGCCGTGCCGGGCAAGTATGACGAAAAGGGAGTCATGGGGTCCGGCGACTGGTACGGCATCACCACCTATGGCGAAGAGGTGATGATGTACTACAACACGGAGATGTTCGACAAGTACGGCATCGCCATCCCCGGGACCATGGCCGAGTTGGAATCGGCCATGCAGAAGTTCAAGGAGAATGGCGTGACGCCCCTGTCCGAGGGTGTGGCCGAATATCCCCTTCAGCACCTGTGGTGGCAGCTGGTCCTGCAGAAGGCGGATTCCAAGCTGATTGACGCTTACCAGCGCTATGACGGCGAGGTCGACTGGGAAGGGCCTGCCATGACCTACGCCACCGAGACCATCAAGGACTGGGTCGACAAGGGGTACATCAGCAAGGACTCTACCGGTCTCAAGGCCGAGGATGCCGGGCAGAACTTCATGAAGGGCACCTATCCCATGTTCTTCTCCGGATCCTGGTGGTTCGGACGCTTCCAGAGTGATGTCCCCGACCTCAAGTGGCAGGTCGGTCTCTTCCCGGAGTCCAAGAAGATCCCTGGTGGATCCGGTAACATCTGGGTCATTCCCGAGCGTTCCAAGAAGAAGGACGCCGCCGCGGAGTTCATCAACATGACCCTGACCAAGGAAAACCAGAACCTGATGGGCAATGCCGGTGGTCTGCCCATTGCCGCCGACCCCGACAAGATCACCGATCCCAAGAGCAAGGAGCTGATAGCCGGGTTCAACGAGGTCATCAAGGATGATCGGCTGGGCTACTATCCCGATTGGCCCACGTCCACCCTGTACGACGAGCTGAACGCGGGCCTGCAGGAACTGGTTAACGGGACCAAGGCCCCCAAGGACGTGCTCAAGGAACTCCAGGGCAAGTACGACAAGGGTGTTGAAACGTCAGGTGTGAAGCAGCAGTAGTCGCTGGGCGGTTCAGACCAGCTGAACCGCCAACAAGAGTCTGGTTTATTCGCCGGACCATCCCGCAGCATTCGGCCGGAGGGCCTGCCTCCGCAAGGGAGCGGGTCCTCGGCCTTGCGGGCCAGTATCCGAGCAGCAATCGTGCAAGAGGAAGTGAGAAATGCGATCTCGAAAGAAAGGCGCGAAGTCGGCCCCCTCCAGGACCGACGAAGAGCGCGGGATGTCCCGGATACCGGGCAATCCGTCAAGCCGTTTCTGGTGGTACCTGATACCGGGCCTGGCGGTCCTGCTCTGGATCATCATCATTCCGGCCCTGTGGAACATCTATCTGAGCTTCACCAACTACCGCGGCATACGGCCGCCTCGCTGGATCGGACTCGACAACTGGTCCAGGCTGATGAGGGATGCCACCTTTTGGGCCTCCTTCCGAAATTCAATCTGGATGATTGTGGCCATGGTGGTCATTCCCATCCTGGTCGGCCTGGTTCTGGCCTCCCTGGTATTCGACGTGGTGCAGAAGCGCTTTGGGGCAAAGACCGCCTCGACCATGCGGGCTGTGTATTATTTCCCCCAGCTCCTGCCCATCTCCGTGGCGGCCCTGGTCATGGGGTGGATATTCCGGCCGGAGAACGGGGCGTTGAACGCGATTCTTGAGGGGGTGGGCCTGGGCCGTTTCCAGCACAATTGGCTGGGGTCTCCTGATACGGCGCTGATATTCCTCATGGTCATCATGATCTGGATCCAGCTGGGGTACCCGCTCGTTATCTTCATGTCGGGTCTGCAGAGGGTCGATCCGGAACTCTATGAGGCGGCCAGCCTGGATGGGGCCAACTGGTGGCAGAGGTTCAAAGTCATCACCCTGCCGGCCATCAAGCCCGAGATTTTCGTGGTCGCACTCACCTGCACCATCGCGGCCCTGAAGGTCTTCGCCCCTGTGTATATGCTGACCAAGGGTGGTCCTGGCGACAGCACCATCGTGCCTTCCTACTACTCCTACACCCAGTTCTTCCAATCCCAGCAGGTGGGGTACGGAGCGGCCATAGCCACGGCCCTGACGGTGGTCATCATCGTCATATCGATAGTCTTCACCAACCTTCAGCAGCGGGTTGAGAAAGAGGATGAGGAGTAAGCCATGAGTGCACATATCACCGTTCCCAAGGCAAGGAAGAACCGGACGGTAGGGGACTGGGTCATCCTGGCCCTGCTGATCGTCGGTGGACTGATCATGCTCTTCCCCTTCTTCATACTCCTCCTCAACGCCTTCAAGACCGCGGCGGATTACAACGCCTCGGGTCCGCTCTCATGGCCCAGTGAATTCAGTCTGGCCGGACTGGAGAAGTTCTGGACCAGGGTCAGGTTCCCCCAGAAGGTCTGGAACAGCATCTGGATCAGCGGTCTGGTGTCGGTCCTGGCGGTCGTCCTTTCAGTGCTGAACTCCTTTGCGCTCGGAATCGGCCGGGTCAAAGGGCGGCGCTGGATCGTCCTCCTGATCATGCTGGCCAACATGATGCCCCAGGAGGCCCTGCTCTACCCGCTCTACATCATGTTCAAGAGCATGGGGCTGTATAACTCCCAATGGGCCATAGTCATCATCTTCACCGTCATCCAGAGCGCCTTCGGCACCTATCTGCTCTCCTCGGTCTATGGAACCTTCCCCAAGGCCATCCTGGAGGCCGCGACCATCGATGGGGCCAGCAGGTGGAAGATCCTCAAGGACATCGTCTTCCCCATATCCACGCCTACACTGAGCGTCATGCTGGTCTTCTTCTTCATCTGGACATGGAACGAGTACATGATTCCCATGGCCTTCCTGATTGACAACTCCAAGCAGACCGTCCCCATTGCCATCGCCTCGCTGACCGGAGACAGGCTCATGGATGTGACCACCACGGCGGCGGCCTCCCTGATCAGCATCGTACCCACGCTGATCTTCTACCTCATATTCCAGCGCACCCTCTCCAGGGGTATTACGACAGGAGCAGTGAAATAAGATGAAATTCACCAATGGATACTGGCTGGCCAGGCCAGGGGTCGAAGCTCTGTACGCCCGTTTGCCATACGAACTGTCGGTGGGCGATGACGGCAAGAGCATGGATGTGCTGGCCACCACGAGGGTGATTCATGACCGGGCTGATACGCTCAATCTTCCCACCTTCCGAATTCATGCATCGTCACCGGCCGAGGGGGTCATACGTGTCCAGGCCTCGCACTGGAAGGGGAGCAGGGTCTGCCCGGGTTTCCCTGTCAATGAGCAGGAGGCGGATGGGGGGATCATAACCGCCAGCGCGCAGGGCCCCGGAGACGGGGAGATCGGTCAGGACGGGGCCACCGTCCGCCTGACCAGCGGCGACCTGAGCCTGACCATGACCAAGGGCGACTCCTTCGACATGACCTTCAGATGCGGCGAGAAGGAACTGACCCACGCCAGGGGCAAGTCCCTGGCCAGGTTCCTCCTTACCCCGGATGCTGCGGTGCCCACCCAGCCGGTGGGGGAGTTCGGCGTCTCGCCCACGGCCCATGCCTACGACGAGTCACCGGTCTTCACCTCCATCCAGCTCGGACTGGAGGTGGGGGAGCGGGTCTACGGCTTCGGAGAACGCTTCGGCCCGTATGTGAAGAACGGCCAGACCATCGACATCTGGAATGAGGACGGCGGCACTGCGAGTGAGCAGGGCTACAAGGACATCCCGTTCTACATGACGAGCAACGGGTATGGGGTCCTGGTCAACAACAGGGGGCATGTCTCCTTCGAGGTGGCCTCCGAAAACACGGAGACCGTCCAGTTCAGCGTCCCCGGTGAGGCCATCGACTTCTACCTGATTTCGGGGCCGGACCCCAAGCGGATCCTGGAACGGTACACCGCCCTGGTCGGCAGGCCCGCCGAGGTTCCGGCCTGGTCATACGGACTGTGGCTGACCACCTCGTTCACCACCAAGTATGACGAGCAGACGGTCACCTCCATGATCGACGGCATGGCCGAAAGGGACATACCGCTCAGCGTCTTCCACTATGACTGCTACTGGATGCGTGAGTTCCACTGGACGGACTTCCAGTGGGACAAACGCTTCTTCCCCGACATCGAGGGGACCCTGAGCCGTCTCCATGAGGACAAGGGATTGCACGTCTGCGCCTGGATCAACCCCTACATCGGGCAGGAGAGCATCCTGTTCGATGAGGGAGCGGACAAGGGCTACCTGGTGCGCAAGCCTGACGGTGACATCTGGCAGACGGACCTCTGGCAGGCCGGCATGGGACTGGTGGACTTCACCAACCCTGCCGCCCGCGACTGGTACAAGGGGAAGGTCAAGACCCTCCTCGCCCAGGGGGTCGACGCCATCAAGACCGATTTCGGCGAACGCATTCCCTCGGACGTGGTCTGGTTCGATGGATCGGACTCGGCCTCCATGCACAACTGGTACACCCAGCTCTACAACCAGACCGTCTTCGAGGCCATAGAAGAAGTGAAGGGCAAGGGGCAGGCCTGCCTGTATGCCAGGTCGGCGACCGTCGGCGGGCAGCAACAGCCGGTCCACTGGGGTGGCGACTGCGAGTCGACCTTCAACGGCATGGCCCAGACACTGCGGGCCGGGCTGTCCCTGGTCAGCTCGGGCTTCGGGTTCTGGAGTCACGATATCGGTGGCTTCGAAGGTGCCCATCCCGACCCGGCGGTCTACAAGCGCTGGATCGCCTTCGGTCTCCTGTCGTCCCACTCCCGCCTGCATGGTTCCACCGTCTACCGGGTGCCCTGGCTCTTTGACCAGGAGGATGAGCGGCGTGGTGTGGTCAATCCGCCCGAGCAGACCGCCGTCAGTGTGCTGAGGAAGTTCACCAGGTTGAAGATCTCACTCATGCCGTATCTCTACCAGCTCGGACTTGAGGCACATGAGGATGGGCAGCCCGTCATGCGGTCCATGTTCATGGAATTCCCCGAAGACAGGACCGCTCTGGACTGCGACAGGCAGTACATGCTGGGTTCCTCCCTCCTGGTGGCCCCGGTCTTCTCCTACTCCGGAGACGTGGAGTACTACCTGCCCAAGGGTGTGTGGACCAACTGGTTCACCGGTGAGCAGGAGGACTGCCGGCAGGCGGGTCACTGGATGAGCGGTCGGGAAGGCTTCGATACCGTACCGCTCTGGATCCGTGACGGAACCGTACTGGTTACCCGGCAGGGGCAAACCAGTACTGAATATGCCTACGGAACGGATGTCACCGTCTCCGTCTTCCTGGCTCAGGATGGCAAGGCCGAGGCCCGCGTTCGTGACGAGGTCGGCGATGATGTGGTCTTCACCGCTGAACGTAGCGGTGATCAAGTGACCATCGTCTCCTCCGATGGCCGCGACTTCACCGGATGCCTGGGCAGGGGAGAGGGTGTGCGCTCCCAGAACGGACAAGTGGTGCTGACTGTTGCATAACAGCCGACCGGGTGTCGCCGCAGTTCGATAAACAGAACTGCGGCGACACACCAGGCTGGACTGCAGTGCCAAATGCGGTAATATATATGAGTTGTCAAAAGCAAGAAGTTGTTTGAGATGACATGCGCCAGTAGCCCAATGGATTAGAGCAGCTGACTACGGATCAGCAGGTTGCAGGTTCGAATCCTGTCTGGCGCACCACGCGGAAGCCCTACGGCCACAACGGCTGTGGGGCTTCTCTCTTATCCAAACAGCCTCCCGATGGGGCGGAAATGTATACTATATGTATACTAAAGTGCATCGGAAAGTTCGGACACTCCCGGGCAAAGGAACAGCCCCGCCGGCTACTTCAAGGTCACGGTGGATGCGGCATCCCGCAGAGCGAGGCTGCTGCGCTGACACGGGCTTTGCCCCGCCTGCCCTCTTGGCGGGTGGTGTCTAGGTATGGAAAAGCCCCGCGGCGACGGGGCAGAAGATTGTTGGACCAGGACCCGGCCTCGAGCCTGCCGGGTGGTCGTCTGGACCCGATCAGCCGATCGGGTATTCCCATCCGGGGTTCTCTCCGTCGTACTCGTAGTAGAGGGACCCCTCCAGGGATGGCACGTCAAAGATGACCTTGCCTTGTGCCTTGGTTCCCCTGATAAGGGTCCCAGGCATCTGCTCAGCCGCAGGCAGGCACCCGTATGCGTGAAACGAGCCGGTATTCCCGCTCCACAGGGTGCCGTCCTTGTAGATGAACCTCCATGTCGCGGAAGATCCGATGCCCAACCAATCGGTGTCGGAGTCGTTGGACAGACTTGCCTGCATGTCCAGTTCGACGAAGTGCCCGTTTTCCGGGGGTTCGCTGTCGGCGCCCGTGCAGGTCGGGTCGGTCACGATTTTGTTTACAGTCCATTCGGCCTGCACCTTGCCCTTGGAGTCCAGGGCCCGGGCTGTGTCGCCAGCATGTCTGACAAGGTTGCCCCGTTCATTCAGCTCGGGATTTCGCGTGGATTTGGCGGCTCCGTTGTGCTGTTGCCCCGTCGCCCCGGTGCCGGGGGACCCGCATCCGGACAGGGTGAGCAAGAGTGCCAGGGAGGCGGTGAGGATGGCTGCTGGTCTTTTCATTTCGGCTCCTTGTCCGCAGTGACTCTCAGCAGACTACCAGCCGGGGCGAACCCTCACACCAACCTTAAAGAAACCTGAATTCCGGGTGTGGCGAACAAAGATAGGCTCAGACCGTGAGCGTTAACGGTATCCGGCTGGTCAGCGAGTCGGTCTCTGTCAGCTACCGCAACGGTCCAGGCGGATAGTTCGAGGGGTCGAATACCAGTGATTCCAACGGGTATAACGTTCCCGCATATCGGGAGTGTCGTGTAAGGTTGTTGGAACAAATCAACTAATCCGCCTCGCAGACGGACAGATTAAGGAGCTCCTCTCGGTGAACAACCGCAGTCTCTTGGAATGCGATCGGGCCCAACTGGCATTCCCCATCCAAATTGACACCCGGTCGGCAAAGTCATATCTTTAAATCACCATTCGAACAAAGTGTGTTGGTTTGGTGAAAGCGCTTGGGTCGCTCTGACTCTCTGTAGAGGTGGAGCGCCGATGGCATGTAAAAAGGGGCCCTCTCCCGCCAAGAAGCTGGACCCCTTCAATCACTTACACCTGAAAGGAGGTGCTTGCTATGCAGTCTACACGGATTCTGTTAACAGTGCGTCGGAGTAGTCGCGGAACGCAAAAGACACATAGACAAGGAACTTGAATTGTATACAGCCAACGAAGCACATGTAGTACTAAAGCGATGTAGTGCAGAGAGCTGCACCTGTTTTAGCTTTGTGGTATCGAAGGAGATAAAGAGGCGCTGCGATATGCGAGCAGTGGGGTCGCTGCTTAGTGAGGCGTGTCGGATTCCGATAGCCCGCGAGCCTCGTCCACAATGCCAAATGCGCTCGTGTAGTCAAAAAGCTGGGCGAGAGCGCTTAGGTCATGAGTATCCCACGCATCAAGTCCTCTGATGCGCAATGACACGTATGTAGGGGATTTGCCAATTTGTCCCGCTATATAGGAATTTGACATCCGTTTCTTGGCGGCCAAGGCCTTGACGGAAGCGGAAATGATCCGAGAAAACGGGTCCATTTCGGGTAATTCGCTGTTTCTAACCATATGACGAGATTAACTCAATAGAGTTATTTGTCAACTCTATTGCGCTGTTAGATAGGCCAAGCGGAAGTCCTTTTCCTAAGTGCCAGCTCATATGAGTTGACAAATAACCGGGAAAGGTTACTATAAACAAATACCAACTCAATTGAGTTGAAAAAAGCAACAATGAATGACTTCGCGAAGAACTTGAATAAGGCAATCGAAGCAGAACGAGGCAGGTCAGGCATCAGCAAGAAGGTACTTTCTAGACGCCTTGGCTGGGGGGGGGGGGGCGAAATCTAACCCGACTCAACGCGCGCCTGTCAGGCGATTCTGGCTGGACAACGGCAGAAATTGATCAGGTTTCCAATGCTCTCGGCTTCTCTGATGGCTGGGCTCTTCTAGACCTAGCTCGGCAGGAACAGCGTCTCGCCGACGCCGGTCTGGCGGCGTGAGATGGAGTGGACTGAATTGTTGCAGGATGCGGCGATTGTCTGTCTTGCTGTCTCGGCGGTGTGCAACCCGGTGAGCGTCTCACGTTTGCGGCGTGCTGAGAATCTTGACAGCTGGATGCTTGACGACTGCCGGAGGACCTTGAACGACCTTACGGCTCGCGTCTGCCACTTGCTCGTTTGCTCTACCGGTGACGCAGCTGTCCTGTTCGGTCACGATGGTGCCAGCTCCGATGCAGGAACCACTGCCCGCCCGTTTCGGAGATCCTGCTGGCAATTTCCCATTTGTGAGGTGACGTAGGAATCGAAATGCGCTGATAACGGCAATGATTCAGCCGAGTCGGAGGCGTGACCCAATGCACTTCCAAGGCGCTCGATTTGCACAGGCTGTTCCTTTTCACGAAGACCCATAGGTCGTCGTTAGTGGAGAAGACCCTGTTAATAGTTGGGATATAAGGGTCCTGTTCTGTGCTGATGGTCGTCCTTCCGTAGCAATCGACGAAGGATATGGACAGGTTGTACCCGGCACCATCCCCAACGTTTTGAAGATGATAGGCAACGTGGGCATTCATGAACGTAGTGAATTTGAGAGTGTTGACTTTTTGCAATCGTCGGAACAGAGGTATTGGGCCCAGGTGCTCGATCAGCGTGAACGATGCCTGCGGCCGATGCCTGTTTGGTATCCAGAGGTTGATTACCACGCTGATGAAGGAAATGAACGCGGCCACCCATGCCGCCGTGGTCCCCGTGAAGCTATTCACCCAATGCATAACAACATTTTCTCACAAAAAATGCCGCAGTTGCAGCTGCGGCGATGACAAAGAATGAGATAACTATGTCAACTGACATTATACAGCCCTTCGACTTCAAGGGCCATCAAGTAAGAACCCTGACGTTTGAGACGGGTCAGACCTGGTGGGTGCTCAAGGACGTGTGTGATGCGCTTGAGCTCTCAAACCCGAGTCGGGTGGCGCAGCGTCTGGACTCGGACGAGGTGACCAAGTTTGACCCTAACTCTGGGTTAGGGTCACGTAGCAACGAGCCGGTCAACATAGTCAATGAGTCCGGTTTGTACAAGATCGTCCTCCGTTCGGATAAGCCCGAGGTGCATGAGTTTCAACGTTGGGTGACGCATGAGGTGCTCCCGTCGATCCGTATGCATGGGGGTTACATGCTGGGGCAGGAGCGTATGACTCCCGAGCAGATGGCCTTGGCTTCCATGCGCTGGCTTCAGTCCAAGGTCCGCGAACAGGAGGAGCAGCTTGGCCAGCAAAGGCCGAAGGTACTGTTCGCGGATGCGGTCACTGCCTCGCACGCGGACATCCTTGTGGGCGACCTGGCGAAGATCCTCAAGGGCAACGGGGTGGACACTGGGGCTACCAGGCTGTTCGCCTGGATGCGCGAGCACGGGTATCTGATGAAGTCAGGCAGTTCGAAGAACATGCCCACGCAGAAGTCCATGGAGCTTGGCCTGTTCAGGGTCAAGGAGACGACCGTCGTGCATTAGGACGGCCATACCACCATCAACAAGACCCCCAAGGTCACCGGCAAGGGGCAGTCGTATTTCATCAGCCGCTTCCTCGATCAGAAGGACATGGGGGTGGTCGCATGAGCAGGGAAAAGGAGAAGGATCCTCTCAAAGCCGAGTTCGTCAGCTCGTCCATCCGGCAGGGCCATGAGGTGCGGGCCGCGCGGCTAACTTTCGGTTTTGCTGCGCTCCATAATCCGTTGCGCGTCCTCAAGGATTTGATGTGGCGTAAGACCCATAGCTCCTGCCAGCGAAGCAAGCTGGGTCACCTTTATCTCGCCCTTTGCGCCGAATACACGGTAGATGGCTTGCACGTTCATTCCTGTTTTCTTTGCTAGCTCGTCATATGTAAGACCGCTGACTACTCTAGCGGCATGAAGGGCCTTGGCTGTAGCCTGATTTACATTCATAACTCATATATTACTATCAAAAACGATAAGTGCAATATGACTTTTTGAAACACTCCGGGTTGACAGCATCCATTTGAACGGCGCTATGAAGTTTTAACAGTTCACTATCAAAAATTGATAGTACAACTTCTCTTTTTAAAAGGAGTGGGCATGGACACTGGTAAATATGCCAATCTGCTAGCATCCGCTATCAAGGATGCCATAACCGAGTCAGGGAAATCAATGGGCTCGGTAGCTGAATGTGCAGGCATCCCCTGGGCAACTTTCTCTCGGCGCTTGAACCGAGCCGACCGATACCCATTTACGGTATCGGACATAGTGGCGATATCGGAAGTACTGGGAATCGACTTCTTGCAACTCATGGAAGAAGCTGACCGCCGATACAGGCTGGCGGCTTGATATGGATTGGTTGAGGTTAGGAGAAGGTCTGCTCGAACTTCTCGCTTCGTATCATCCCGAGGGCGCTGGTCCAAGTAACGGCGAGGTCAACACAGAGGTTTCCGGGACCGTAGGATATGAATTTTCCGGTATTGATGTCGTAGTTACATTGCTGGCTGTCTCTGATCTTCTCGCTCAGGCGCGCGCATTTGAACAGAGCGTTTTCGAAGGGGTCCATATAGTTGATGTCGCTTTCAGCTATGGTCATGCCTTTGTGCCGGACGGACACCGTAACGTCCATTGCGGGGTTGGGGCTGTCGTTGGTCACCGTGAGGGTAGAACTCTCCTGGTCGAACTCGAACCTCCAGTCGTAGACCGTCTGGTCCGCGCTGACGGAAAGCGCCCGCTGGCTGATCGAGTTCGCGTCCTTGGCGAGCTGATTCGCCTTGCGCGTCTGGACGATGGCGATGACGGCGGTCACGGTTCCCAGAATGCCTGTCACGGCTCCAATAACAGCGATGATCATGCTCGGCGTCATATCCCCATCCCCTCTGATTCTTGCCCAAGTAAGAAGAATGCCGCAGCTGCAACTGCGGCGATGACAAAGAAAGTAGGTAGATCCAATGTCAACTGACATTATACAGCCCTTCGACTTCAAGGGCCATCAAGTAAGAACCCTCACCTTTGAGACGGGGCAGACCTGGTGGGTGCTTGCCGATGTTGCGAAAGTGCTGGGAGTGCAGAACGCCTCCGATCTCGCCAAGCGGCTGGACCAGGATGAACGGTCTAGATTCAATCTAGGTCGTCAGGGCGAGGGTTGGATCGTCAACGAGTCAGGCCTGTACAAGATCGTCCTACGCTCCGATAAGCCGGAGGCCCGCGAGTTCCAACGCTGGGTGACCCATGACGTGCTGCCCACGATCCGTCGCCACGGCGCTTACATGTCGACGGACGTGATCGAGAACACCCTCTCCGACCCGGACTATCTGATCCGCCTGGCGCAAACCCTCAAGAAAGAGAAGGAAGCCAGGGCGCTCGCAGAGACGAAGGTGGGTGAGCTGGAACCCAAGGCCATCGCACTCGACGTGCTGTCCAACGCCGAAGGCACCTACTCGATAAGTGAAGCGGCAAAGCTGCTCAGCGACACCGGCTGCTCCATGCGCGTCAAGGACCTCACCGACTGGCTGTCCTCCAACAAGTGGATATACCGGCGAGACGGGCACTGGCTCGCCAGCCAGGACCGCATCAAAGCAGGACACCTCCTCATGTGCAGCTACAGCCACCCAGGGCAACGCAAAGACGGAACCACCTTCGCGCTCGCGGCCCAGGTGCGGCTGACCACCAAGGGCCTGAACCTCATAGCCAGCCGCATCACCCGGCAGCGGCTTGAGGCCGTCCGCAGCGAGGATGTGGAGGTGGCGGCATGACCCGGAAGAACGACCCCCTCAAGGAGGAGTTTGTGTCTTCGTCCATCCAGCAGGGTCACCTTTTCTACAACCCGGACGAGATCAAGCAGATGCTGGGCGGGATTCCTGATGGGCAGTTTGACAAGGTGGCTAAGGGGCATGGCCGGAAGATCGGCAACGGGAAGTACTACACGCCGGACGAGGTGTGGGACATCCGTGAGGAGCTTCGCTCGCCGGTGAGGGTGGTGTCTGATGGAATCGTCTGATTTGTCCTTGTTGGAGTTGGAGCGTCTTGATCCGGGCACGCTGGCCTGTTACGGGCTTGGGGGTGGGGCTGGTGGCTCTGATGACTCCGCGTGAGATTCGTGAGGTGAGGTTCACTTCGTGGCCTGGCTGGTTCGGTCGTCCTGACCGGTATGACGCGGATGAGGTGGACCGGGTGCTTGATGATGCTGCGGACACGGTGGAGCGGTTGTCGCGGTCGGTGTTGGTTGCGAACAGTCGCGTGAATGCCGTTAATGCCGGTCGTCGTCATCGTCGCCGTTCGTTGAGGAGCGGTCGCAAGGCAAGGGAATCAAGGAAAGCAGTCGTTAAAGGAGAAAAGAAATGAATGAATGGTATTCCGAATTGGCACTGGAGGAGATGAAGGGCAAGCATGTGCGCGTGCTGCTTGACGGTGGCAGCGTGCTCGAGGGACGGCTCGTGTATGACAAGCAGAGCGGCTTTGTGCGGCTGGATGCCCCGCAGCTTGAGGTCCCGGAGGACAACGGTACGGAACTGGAGACACCTCTCTTCAGTCTGCTCTTCGAAACCGAAGACGGTATCTGGTATCCGCTCAAGGGCATCCAGTCTATAGAGCTGGCCTGGGACGAGCGCGAATGGGAGCAGCTCTGCCCCGACGACGCAGACGTTGCGGAGAGGGTGGTCATCCGTGGGCGAATGTGGCGGGTCGTCGGTCCGGATGAAGGCAGCGGGAGGGTATGGGTTTGTGACAACTCTACGACCTTCAGCGTGGACTCGGGCATGGTACCGCCTACCTGCGGGCCAGGTCGTCCGCACCCGTCTATCCCGGTTTCTACAGGGACAAGAACGGCGCGTACTGGCTGAGGTTGCACCAACAACCAGGGTGGTACTGCCTCGACCCCAACGTGGTATCAGAGGCATGGACACATGGACAGATGGACATGTGTCCATGCCGTTGACCCCCGTTGAAACCGAGTTCAAGGAGATTTTCTGATGGGGTTTGAGATTAAGGAGATGGCGGATCGGGAGTACTTCGCTGACCCGGCGTTGGATCAGTCTGCGTTGAAGCGGTTCATGGTGTCGCCGTTGTCGTATGTGGATTATCTCGATCATGGTCTGGATGTGTCCGGTGATGCTCTGGATTTTGGCAAGGCGGCGCATGCGCTGGTGCTGGGCACTGGTGCGGAGGTCGTCGACAGGCCGAATCTGCGCACGAGGGAGGGTAAGGCGCGCATGGAGGAGCTGCGTGCCTCTGATGCGGCGGTCCTCCGGTCGGGGACGCTGGCAGCATCGCTGCGGCGGTGATCCGTGGCGAGTACGGCAACGACCCGCAGCGGCACGCCCTGTTGGGCAACCGGTACGACGAGGTCATGGCCGCGGTCAACGAGCGGCTGCGAGGCAACACGGGCGGGGGCACCGGGAGCGGCACCTATGTGGTGCGTCCCGGCGACTGCCTGAACATGGTCTTCGGCGGCTCCTGGCCCGTGATAGCCCAGCTCAACGGCATCCGAGCGCCCTGCGTCATCTATCCGGGCCAGCGTCTCGCTACCGGCAGCGGCGGCGGTGGCCGGACCTTGACCGTGCGCCGTGGCGATACGCTCTCCAGGATCGCCGCCAGGCTCGGCTTCCCCCAAAGCCAGATCCACGGCTACCGGTCCGGCAACCCCAGCCTGATCTATGCTGGCGAAACCCTCAACTACTAAGGAGGTGACATACATGACCGATACGATTTCCGAGGACGGGGCAGGCCCTACTGGCTGCCCGACTGGCTCTACCAGATCCTCAAATGGGTGGGACTCGCGTTCCTGCCACTGCTGGGGGCCTTCATCCACAGCGTCGGACCGATATGGGGCTTGCCCCACACGGACGCTATCGTGACTACGATCTACGCGCTGGGAGTGCTCATCGCAGGCAACGAGGCCAAAGCTGCACTCAGCAAATAGTGGACTGTTCATAACACAATCGCCTTCGCTTCGGAAGGCCGGAGCGGGGGCGGTTTTTGTGTTTAGTTGTTTCCGATATGGACTTCACGTGAGTTTAAGGGTACCTGCTTGATGATCAGCCTGCCTTCCAACAGCAGCTTGTGCAGCAGGTTTTTGCCGTGGTCTTTGTTGTCGAGAGTCTGTCCGTATGTAGTGATCAGGTGGTTGACTTTCTCGAACATCTCCTCCTGCGCATTCGCATTTTTCCCATCCGGACGTCTCTCGTTGTAATAGAAAATCAAACGGGTGTTGCTTTCATATAGGCTGACCTCGTCAAAAATGGCTTGGAAGTACGAGTAATCGGCTTCCGCCAACGAATGCCCGAAGAATTTGATTGTGTTTGTCGCGCTGTTCGGGTCGCTGGACAGATAGGGGCTGACCAATGATGGGTGTGGTGTGCTGTTGAGCTCCATGATACGGTAGGTTTTTGTGAATTTGACGATGTTGGCATAGCATTCCTGCTCGGGGATGAGATTCGTCCCGTCTATCCCGAAAATGATGTTTCCGTCCCCGGCCAGGCCATGGACGTTCAAACAGGTAGGGCAGTTCTCCCAGCCCCATATGATTGGTGAGGTGTAATTGAAGTCCAATATGTTGGTGGATCCGGGAAGTCCCGAATACCAGCCTTCCGAATACACCACGTCAAAGATCTTTTCTGGCATTTCGTCGTTGGCCAGGTTCGTAATCAGAGTGTTTGCGCAGGCGGAATAATGACTATGGCAACTGACCTGATTATAGATATATCCGGCAAAACTGGCCTCGAAACGATGCAGCTGGTCCAATAGGATGCCTAGAAGTGGACCAGGCTGTCCGTCCCAGCTGTAGAAATCCGTTGCGTAAGCCAGGACACATGGCTGTGCTTTTACTGGGCACTTTAGGTCAGGCCAATGATATTTGTCGGGTTTCACGAAGGCATCGCAGATTTGTCGCAGGTGCGGACTGCTTGGAGCAGACGGCGAGCTATAGTCCACCCATTCCTTGATGCACTCTTCCACGTCGTACCATGTTCGTAGCTGCTTATCTTCAATAAGAATGAAATCCCATACGGTAAGGTCGTCTCCCCAAAGCAGATAAGATAGATTATTCCCGTGTAATTCGTTGCCGTCTGGCCGCTGGACCGTAATCATCGGAACATCTTCGGAAGACAGCATGGCCTCTATTTTTCCCACCCTGGCGATCCGGGTCTGCATGAAGTCAGCAAAACTTGACTTCAGCCCGCATTGAAGGTCGAAACCATTCCCTAATACCAGCACTTGTCTATCTGACAACAAAATTGCCTCCTATTCCTTCGATGGCTTCAGATGCTATATAAGCTGACTTATCCACATTTTCTAGCCAGGCCATTCTGCGCTGCCGATTGTTGTAGGCGGCCTTCCTCGGGTTCCTGACCCAGCCTATGCCCTTCTTCCCGTACCCGGGTATGAGGGCCTTCTTCGCCTGCCTCTTCCACTTAGCCGTGGTGCGGGCCTTGAACGAGCGCCGGGGACGGGGGCGCATACCGTATTTCATCCGCTGCCTCAATCCTTATCAGAGATGGAAAGCACCAGGTCCTTGCTTTTTGCATCACTGTATTTGCGTTTTCTGGCTTCTTTTGGGTTCGGTCTTGTTCTCTGACAAGGTGCGTGAGGCCTTCGATAAGGTGCTTATGAAGAGCCAGGGTGATTTAGGTGTGTTTGGCTGTAGGAAGTTTAAAACTAAGTTTCGTCAGACTCGGGATCAGAGTTATATTGCTCTGTCCAAGGATCGAGTTGAGGAATTCTAGGTGGTGATGATGAAGTGCTCGTTTGCAGCGCAGAGCTCTGAATCTGCTGAGCAATCATGCTCTTCAGATTCATCCCCTCAGAAGCGCTTGTGATGGTGAGACTAAGCGCGGTCATGCAAGGGATGAATTTGTCTGTGAGGAATTGGACGAATCGGTTCTGTTGTGTTTCATTCGGTAGGTGCGTAGCAACAACGAAAAGCTGGGACTGCAAACGAGAGAACGCAGCGTCCAGTTTGAAATCGCCGGTAATGGCGTATTCGTCGAGGGCAACTCGGACTTCTCGAGCCAGCCGGAGAACATATAAGTGAAGTTCTTGTGGAAGTGAAAGTTGATCCAGCTCGTCCGGTAGAGAATCCAGGAGCTGCTTGACTTTCTCTCTTCGTATAGCAGAATAAGTACTGGTCTTCCCGTCCAACATCTCTTCAGCAATCAATAGAGACATTCGACATTGGCTGGAGAATTCCACCCCCATGTACGGTCCAACATACTCGGCGCACCCATCAAATGCTTGCGCGATACAGTCCCATAGATTGGGCAGCCACTCGACTACTATTGAAGCCTTCTCGTCACCATCTGCTTTTGCTTCGGAAAAGAATCTGGAAACCTCGGCATACGCATTAATCAAATCCCTGAATCTTATGGTGCTAGAACCAGAACCGAAGAAGTTGAGCAGTACTCTTGCTGCGTTCAAGATTCTCTCCTTTAGCTCTTGTCTATGCAAGAAGAATGACGCAGCTGTAGCCGCGGCAGGAACAAAGAAAGCAGATAGACCATCAATGTCAAATTGCATTATACAGCTTTTAGGTTTCGAAGAGTATCGGGGAAGGATGTTTACTTAAGAACCTTGTTAAACCTGGTGTTTGTTTTAGAGCGTATGCGACTCTATCTGGTTATGAACTCATGATTTGCTGTACAACGACTGGATGAGGTTGAAGAGACCCTGCTTGCCTCGTTGACATAACTGGCAGTGATTAGAGCGATCAATGTCAACGAGTCAGGGTTGTTTATGCCGGTACTGAACCAGTTACTATTCGCAAACGCTATCGGAGGAGCGTGGTCATGAGGTAAAGATGCTACGAAGTTCTGAGGAATAAGGTGAACGTTATACTAGTGGAAGTGCCTGAGATTAGTCTGCTAGCAGCGAGTCGGTATCTGTGATGGTGATTAACGGTGTGAACAGGGCCATCGTATCGAGTGCCAGTTTGTGATTTTCCAACGTAGATCCGGCGCAGGCATCGGCCGCCAACCGAACGGCAATGCCTTGATCTGCGGCCGCCAAGGCTGTCTGCAACACACAGGCATCAGTGGCAACACCACAAAGGGCTATCTTCTGGGTTCCCTCCACAGCCGCCTGCAATTCAGGTCCCCACTTGCCGTAAGTGCTGAGTGAGACGATTGGATGTCCCTTGGCAAGTTCAGCGGTCTCAGGTGTGAGGTCGTACATGGGATCGTCGGGGGCCACCAGAAATTCCGACCAGACCTTCATGTATTCCACCCAGGCACCTTTTGGCGGTTGCGGTGCAATGTATCTGGTGTAGGCAACGCGGTTACCGTATGCCTTGGCGAGGCGGGTGTAATTGTTGTCAGTCTGATAGTAGGCGCCGTCGGAGCAGGCCCAACGGGACCACTCATTGTGAGCGAATACCTCCTGGCGGTCAATGACCACCAGCCATTCGTCGTCATTGATCATGGCTGTTTCCTTTCACGCAGAGGGTGCGGAACACATCCCTCTGCGTTTTCAACTTCAGTCAGTGGTTTTAGTAGATTCGGCCGGCTCCCGGATGCCCTCCTGACGGCGGACGCCGCCCTTCTGGAAGAGGAGAGTCCCCAGGAATCCGACAGCCAAGGCTACGATGACACCCAGATTTGCTGCCGCCCAGGTCCCGTCCTTGCCTCCGATGGGGCCCAGGAGGTAGCCCTGCCAGTTGAGCCAGCTGGCTGCAGAGTTCACCACCAGTCCCCATCCGAGGAAGGTGGCGATGGCAAGGATGGCAAAAGCGGTGATGTTCCACGAGCCGTATCGTCCTTCGGGGCGGTAGAGGTCGGTGGTGTCATAGTCCTTCTGGCGGAGCAGTACGTCGGCCACGAACATGCCTGCCCAGGCGGCCATGGGTACGCCGAGCGTAATCAGGAACCCTTGGAAGGGGCCGATGAACGTGGAGGAGAAGAAGGTCACGTAGACTACGCCGATCACGGTGAGTACGGCGGTGATGGCTGCCGCGAGTGTCCGGGGGAGCCGGATGCCGAAGGAGAGCAGGGCCAGACCGTTGGAGTAGTTATCCATGATGGCCCCTGACATCAGCCCCAGCACCGAGACGATGGTGAATGGGATCAGATACCAGGTGGGCAATACACTGGCCATGGCGCCGATGGGATCGTTGCCTACGTTTTCGGACAGGGCCCCGTTGGAGATGGCGAGGAGCAGGCCGTAGACGATGAGGAAGATGTTGGCGATGGATGCGCTGAAGGTTGTCCAGGCGACGATTCCGGTGTTGGAGGCGCTATGAGGCAGGTACCGGGAGTAGTCCGCCGCGATGTTGACCCACCCCAGGCCGAAGCCTGTCATGACGAAGAAGCAGCAGCCCAGCATGGCGGGCAGTGAGCCGGATTGGGCGGAGGAGATTGCCGAGAAGTCGATATTGCCCCAGCCGATGATGAAGAAGCCAGCAATCACGATGGCGGTGACGATGGTGATGACCTGCTGAAGACGCATGATCAGGTCATATCCGTAGATGCCCGCAACCACAACCAGCCCGGTGATTACCAAGGTTGAGATGATTTTGGGGCTTGCCCCTGAACCCCAGCCCAGCTTTTCAATGGTCGAAGACGATGCCAGCACAGCCGTGGTCGTCAAGGATATCTCCCAGCCCAGTGTCGCTATCCATGACATGGCGGACGGCACCTTGGCGCCCTTCACGCCGAAAATGGCCCGGGTGAGGACCATGGTCGGAGCGTTGCCGCGCTTGCCTGCAATGGAGATGATGCCAACAAGCAGGAAGGAGATGACGACACCTGCGATGGTGGTCAATGTGGCCTGCCAGAAGGAGATGCCGAATCCCAGCGCCCAGGCTCCATAGGACATGGCCAGCACCGAGATGTTGGCGGAGAACCAGGGCCAGAAGAGGCTTGAGGGCTTGCCCTTGCGCTCGGACTCGGCGATGGTGTCGATGCCTTGGGCCTCAACGCTTAGGGCTGAGGCTTTGCCGGTCCCTTCTCTTGATGCATTGCGCTCATTCATGTTGCTTCCTTATTCGTGTGGTGCTCGTTGCCGGATTGTCAGGCGCATGTCGTGTTGGTATTGGTGAAGTCCTGGATTTCCTGTGGTGTGGGGCAGGTGGCCGGGCCGGTTTTCGTCACGGACAAGGCCGCGGCTGCATTGGCGTAGGAGATTGCGTCGGACAGGGGCACCCCCTTGCTCAGTAGCGCACAGAGAACTCCAGCATGGCAGTCGCCTGCCCCATTGGTGTCCACCGGAGTGACGGGGAAGCCGGGTATGTGTCGGACCTGGTCGTCCTGACAGAGCCAGGCACCGTGGGGACCGACGTGCACAATCAGAGTCGATCCAAGGGCTTGGGACAGGCGCAGGTAGGCCTCCGGGGCGCCGTCTTCCCCTCCGTCTGTATCGTCAGGCCATTCCATCCCGATTTTCCGTGCGATGATTGGCGCTTCTCGAAGGTTGCAGGACCAGATGGGGAAGTAGCCCACCAGGGCTCGCACCACTGCCTTGTCTTCGGCCTGCCCGAACACGGGTGAGGCATCGAAAATCGTTGTGAAACGCCTTGGGCCTGGGTGGGATTGAAGAAATCGGAGCAGCGCCTGGGCAGTACGGTGCACCAAGGTGTACCCGCTGAGATACACCACGTCCGCGGGCTCGGGGTCTACCTGGTCGAAGGCTTCGGGGTCGCCCTCCGCTTCGGCACCGCGCACGGAGATGAAGGTGCGTTCTGCCTGATTGTCTGTGAGGGCGATGGAGAAACCGTTGTCGCAGTCAAGGCGGGTTGCGCCAATATGCTTGATGTCCTCGTCTTCCAAGGTCTTACGGATGAGTGCGGCATTGGGTCCGGTTCCCAGAAGTCCGGCGAAGCAGGCCTGCTGTCCCATCTGTCGTACAGCGTGGAGAAGGTTGTAACCACCACCCACCTGCTGGGAGGAACTGGAGGCAAAGATGTCTTCACCAGCGACAGGAACACTTGGCACTCGCAGGGTGGTATCCACCACGATCTGGCCCAAAGATATGACATTGCCCATGGTTACTCTGCCCGCCCGTCCTGGCGACTCCGCAGGTTCACCAGCCGCCGGGCGATGGGTGCCAGGTCGAGCTTGGACACGGATTCCACCTGGTCAAGGAGGTCTTTGGGGAAACCGCCGACACCGTTGCAGGCCCCGAGCATGGCACCGGTCATGGCGGCAATGGTATCCGTATCGCCACCCAGGTTGGCTGCGCTAAGAAGTGCTTCCGTGGGCTTTTCCGCGAACCTCCATGCCAGCGCGAAGGCCGCCGGCACGGACTCGTTGGCTTCCACGGAGCTGCCGCACTCCGCGCGTAGCCGGTCCTCGAACTCGTCGTTGCTGATCGAAGCGCTGGCCTGGGCCAGGTCCATGGAGATTCGTGCACGGGTCAGTACGTTGGCCTTGGGGCTCCACGCTGCCGGAACCTGCATACCGGACACTGCGGTGAGCGCCGACTGAAGCGCCTGATGAGTGTCTGCTCCATCTATCCCGTAGCTTACGACTGCAGCGACCAGGGCCGCTCCCTGGAAGCCGGGGAGAGTGTCATGGGTGACCTGGCAGGACTCGTATACGTGCCGGGCGAATCGGTCCGTGTCGCCCTTGATTGGTGTGGCGATGCCCACGGGTGTCACGCGCATGGCGGCACCGTTGGTGCAGCCGGTTTTGCCGGTGCTTGCAATGTCAGCTCCGGCCCGTACCTCCTCCAAGGCAAGCTTGGTGGATGGGCCCAGTAGGTCGTGGGATCCACGGGCTCGCATGCTGTCCTCCCAGCGCAGCAGGCTCTGAGCAAAGGTCTGGGGGTCGATATGGCCTTCGCCCTGGATGAGCAGGTCAGCCACGATGAGGGCCTGATCGGTGTCGTCCGTAACTGACCCGGCTGGCATGTCAGGAACGATGGGTTGCTCGTGCACCGCATCGCGCAGGGTCGAGATGCGCCCGTAGGTCGTTTTGATGTCCTGGTCGCTCATGCTCTGGGTGGGCATACCCAGGGCGTCGCCAAGCGAAAGGCCGGACAGCGCCCCCAGCGCCCGGTCCATGGTCTGGCTGTCACATGTTGTCATGGTTGAGCCTTACCCTGCGATTGGAGTCTGTGACCATTGTCGGTTGGCCTGGTCTTCCGTGTCATATCTTCAGTATCGCAAGAGTTGTGTACCTGTCCAGCCCCGGTCTGGCTCAGTGAGGTTTCCGGGAACTGAGCTGAGGAGGGGCTCTAAAATGTCTTCCGCATGATTGCGATTCGACCAGCCTCTGAACTCACTGCCTAGCTTGGTCTTGCTAGTAGGAGTACAAGGTGCTTCACGGATCCGTAGGATTTGTGTCTTTATGCCAAGTTGTCGTGAAACAGGCAATAATGATATTGAATTGGTGAAGTAATGAGAGACGCTTGCATATTGTACGCAGCTGTTTGGCACTGGCACGCTGTATTTCGGTCCAGGCTTGTGGGGCGAAGAGGGGGCCTGGCAAAGGAGTACGAAGTGACCATACCCGGTACGGTTTTGGAGTCTCATCGATATCCGCAACATGCTCTGCTTCGAGACATCGTCTTGCCCGGTGGAGCGACGCTGTCGCGACTGGAGTGGGAAGACAACTGTTGCGGTCTGGCATGTATCCAGACGATTCTGGATGCCGAAGGGCTTCCTGTACCGACTCTTGATGCCTTGTTGGCTGAGGGGATTGAGAGCGGAGCCTATGATGCTGCGAAAGGGTGGATACTGCGGGGTCTTCTTGAATTGGGACGTTCCTATGGCTTGGATGGTGAGGTTTTCCCTGAAGCATCGATTGGTTTTTTGGAGAGTCTACCTGCAGTCCAAATCACTCCGATTGTTTCCGTGTCCTGCAACTTCCCAATAACCCCAAGTGCAAAAGGCGGACACTTGGTCGTATTCCGTGGCACTCGAGTATCGAACGCAAAAGGTGAAGTCTGCTATTGCGATGATCCCTCGACCCAGGGAGCCATCGTCGATGAAGTGGAGCGGACCAGATTTTGGTCGAGTTTTTCCGGCCGCGCGCTCATTTTGAAAAGCGCGAGAACCTGGCAGAGGCTGAGCTCGGTTATCGCGGATAAGCACTAATAAGCGCAGCTGTTATGCGCAGAAGAAGAGACCGCGGGGGCCCTGCATGAGCTGGTGAAGGCGGGCAAAGATGCGCGCTATCTGGGAGCGAGCGCCACGTACGCCTGGCAGTTCGAGAAAACCCAGTTCGTTGCGGCAGTCCACGGATGGACCCCTTGTTTCCATGCAGAGCAACATGAACCTGTTCTACAGGGAGGAGGAACGTGAGATGATTCCCCTCTGCCAAGCGGATGCAGCGCTTGCAGCGAGCTCAATTGCTGCGATTGCTCAACTCGCGCCAAACGATTGGGGCAACTCCGGTTTCCCGGGTGAAAGCCGCGCTGAATGAGCTGGGGCGCTCGTATCCGACCTGCCGTCCAATCCAGGCAACGTCCTCCTCGGTGGACGAGAGGAGATGGCGGGCCCGGTTCATTCTTCGCTCTCTGATGTACCTGGCCAGACTTGTGCCGGTCTGACTCCTGAAGGCGAGACATAAACGTGTTCGTCCTACATACAGGGACCGGGCTATCTGTTCGAGGGAGAGGTCGCCGCCCAGGTGGGTTTGGATGTGGGTTTTGACCTGTTGGACCAGGTCCTGGTCGCGTGACGATTCGTGGCTATGCGCCAAGGCGGAGGAAGTTTGGGCCAGCCTTGCCAGGAGGAGGTCGATGTGTGCTTTTATGAGGAACTCCGTCTGGTCAGGTCTTCCGGGGGCGAATGTCGACAGGGCGGTTGAAGCTGCCAGGGCAATATCGGACGGCCAGGGTTGGACGAAGGTGTCGAAGAGTCCCTTGACCTGGCCGGGCCACTGGCTTTCCAGCTCCATGAAATACTCGGGCAGGATGCAGATACTCCGGGTCAGCGAGCGTGAGCCCGCCGGTATGCGGTAGGTGACTGATCCCGCCTGTTGGACCAGAGAAACCATATTGCCTTCCTGCATCGTAAACGGTTGCACTCCATAAGGGCAGGCATTGGATGCCGGGCTCTCGTCCATGGTCAGGCAGGCGTAATCGGTCATGGAGTACTCGCTGAAGTTCACCTCGCGCAGGAAGGTGATGTCATGCCATATGACCAGGCAATATGGACCCGCCGGATTGGCTTGGAACCTACCTCGGCAAATGTCGTTATCGACCCGCCCCACCAGTCCTGCCGATAGGCGATGGAGTTTCATGCCGAGTTGCTCCGCCTGGGGGCGGTACAGGGTCTGTAGCTCGCGGGACTCGGAGCGTATTGCGTGGTCTGTCATTGCTCACCTGGTTTCATCCTGCCGGCTTTTACGACAATCTCGGCAGACTTTCGCTTTCGTCCCCACCTTTTATGGATTCATCCGCCGCTCGGTGACGGTCTTTCGACCAGTGGCTTCTCAGATTACGTTCGATGGCAGCGGACGACAAGGGTTTTGGATGAAAATCAGGAGGAAAGAGATGACCGCAGACCAGTCGGATTCGGGAAGCGAACCGAATCCTGTAGAAGGCAGGGCACAGGGCGGGGGAGGTGCGCCCGACCGTGAGAGACCGCATGGGCGTAGCTCCTTGATGCAATTGCTGGATTTCGCCGGACCGCGTAAGGTGTTCTCCTATCTCGGCTGTTGCCTGTCTGCCCTCTCCACGATTGCCGGTTTTGGGCCATACATCTGCATATGGTTGGCGGTAAAGGACCTTCTCGCTGTTGCTCCGGGGTGGTCACAAGCTACGGGAATCGCCGCATACGGATGGATAGGATTAGGGCTTGCGGCGGCTTCCGTCATTCTGTATTGTGCAGGGCTGCTGATGGCGCACCTGGCGGCTTTCCGGAGCGCATCCAACATGCGAAAAGCGGCCATAGGCCACTTGCTGAGCCTTCCTCTGGGGTATTTCGACCTCCATGCCTCCGGCGAGCTGCGCCGAACCATTGATGGCTCGGCGGGTGATACCGAGAATCTTCTCGCCCATATCCTCCCCGACGCGGCTGGATCCTTCGCCATGATTCTGGGCATGCCGATACTGATGCTGGTCTTCGACTGGCGTATGGGCCTGGCCTGCCTCTTCCCCATTCTGATTGCCCTGGTCTGCATCCGCATGATGATGAACGATCAGGGACAGTCCTTTATGACGGAATACCAGGATGCGCTGGTGCGGATGTCGAAGACCGGGACCGAATATGTCCGCGGTATTCCGGTCGTCAAGGTCTTCCAACAGACGGTGTACTCCTTCAAGGCGTTCCATGAGGCCATCGAGCATTACAGCCGAATAGCCAGGACCTATTCCATGAAGGTCTGCCACCTGCCCCAGACCATTCAGATGACTGCCCTGAACGGGACCGTGATCTTTCTGATTCCTGTGGCCATCCTGCTGGCTTCTGGGCAGGGTGACTTCACTTCATTCCTGACTGATTTCGCTTTCTATGCAGTCTTCTCGGGTATGGTTCCTACTGCCATGACCCGTCTCCAGTTCTCCAGCGAGTCCTTCAGCAAGGCCGATGACGCCTTGAACAGAATCACTGGTGTGCTCAGCATTGATCCCCTCGCGGTGTCTACCGAACCGGAACATCCGAAGTCTGCGGATGCTTCCTTGGATCAGGTGTCGTATACCTATCCGGGTGCCGATCACCCGGCACTGAAGCGGATCGATTTCGAGGTGCCGGAGGGTGAAACCGTGGCCCTGGTCGGCCCTTCAGGAGGCGGCAAATCGACCTGTGCCAGTCTGTTGCCGCGTTTTTGGGATGTGGATTCGGGCAGGGTCGCTGTGGGTGGTATTGATGTCAGATCCATCGATCCACACGATCTGATGGGGCAGGTCGCCTTTGTCTTTCAGACCAACAGGCTCTTTTCGACCACCCTCCTGGAGAACGTTCGCGCAGCCAGACCGGAAGCCACTCCTGAACAGGTCATGGACGCGTTGAGAGCGGCTCAGTGCATGGACATCGTTGACAAGCTTCCCGATGGGCTTGACACCATGCTCGGTTCAGGTGGAATCTACCTTTCCGGGGGAGAGGTCCAGCGCGTGGCCCTGGCCAGGGCAATTCTCAAGGAGTCTCCCATTGTGGTCCTGGATGAGGCGACTGCTTTTGCCGATCCCGAGAACGAGGTCTTGATACAGAAGGCTCTGACCAAGCTGACCCGGGCCGAAGGAGACCATCGGCGAACCGTGCTCATGATTGCTCACCGTCTATCGACTGTGGCTGATGTCGATCGAATCCTGGTGCTGGATGGGGGCTGCCTGGTTGAGCAGGGTACTCATCGCCAGCTTCTTGACGCGCAGGGTACCTATGCCCGTATCTGGTCTGATTACGAACGGGCGGTCTCCTGGAAGGTCGACAACTCTCCGAAGGCTGCCAGTGAAGCGGGGCGAAATCCCGCAGACTTCACCGGGGATGAGGAGCACACCGTTCCCGGTACAGGACCATTCGTTGGGGACTTGTCTACCGATGATTCCGACATCCAGAGGGAAGGAGGTGAGGCATAAGTGTTCGCCTCATTCAAGAAGAAGTATGCCCTGTCCGACCAAGGCATGAAGATCGTAGTTCTGGGAACGCTGTGGACCACACTGACCAATCTGATTATCATGGCGGGAACGGCCTCCCTTCTGCTGGTCATGAACGCTTTTGTTGAGCATCTGACGGCAGGGGCGCCTCTGCCGAAAGTCCTGCCCTATCTGGCCGGTCTCCTGGTCTTTGCGTTTATCCTCTTCGGCACCTCCTGGTTCCAGTACAGTTATTCCTACGGTGCGGTTTTCAGTCAGACCGGAACCCAGCGGATCGACCTTGCCGAGCGACTGCGCAAACTGCCGCTCTCCTTTTTCGGGCGGCGTGACCTGGCTGATCTGACCGATACCATTCTGGGTGACGTGGCCACCATGGAACATGCCTACGCCCATGCGCTGAGCCAGCTCTACGGTGCGGTCGTCTCATCCGTCCTGGTCTTCCTTGCCCTTCTGCCCATCAATTGGGCTCTTGATCTGGCTGCCTTCTGGAGTGTGCCGGTGGCCTTCGCCATCATCTTTGCCACTCGGCGATTCGTCGAAGCTGCGTCACAGCGTACGAGACAGGCCCAGATTCGTGTTAGCGACGGTATTCAGGAGGCGCTTGACTGCGTTCGGGAGATTCACGCCACCAACCAGGAAGGCAGGTATCTGGAGAGGCTCTTCTCGACCATCGACGACACCGAAGCCACTACGGTCCGAACCGAGATGACGAATGGTCTCATAATGAACTCCGCCATGGTGGTTTTGAGGTTGGGTGTGGCAACGACCTTCCTGGTGGCTGCCGGATTGATCATTCAGGGCAGGATCGACTTCATGGTCATGTTCCTTTTCCTCCTGATGGTCTCACGGATCTACTCGCCCTTTGATCAGGCGCTGATGCTGGTTTCGGAGCTCTTCCAGTCCCAGGGTTCGGCACGACGGATTCGCTCCATCACCGAGGAACCCGTAGCTGAGGGGAGTATGGAATTCCATCCCGTAGGGCACGATATCGTCTTCAACCATGTTGCCTTCTCCTATCCTGGCCTTGCGGGTAAGGCGGCAGGTGAGCCGGTTCTTGAAGATGTCGGTTTCACTGCCAAAGAGGGGGAGATCACGGCCCTGGTTGGCCCCTCGGGATCAGGGAAATCAACCTGTGCTCGGTTGGCGGCTCGTTTCTGGGATACCGCTTCAGGTTCCATCACCGTAGGAGGGGTGGATGTGAGCAAGGTGGATCCGGAGGTTCTCCTGCGAGACTATGCCGTGGTTTTCCAGGACGTGATGCTCTTTGACGACACGGTCATGGGCAATATTCGAATGGGGCGGTGCGGTGCCAGTGACGAGGAGGTGCTGGCTGCGGCCAGGGCCGCCAACTGCGACCAGTTCGTCTCACGCCTGCCACAGGGGTACGAAACGATGATTGGTGAAAACGGTTCCAGACTTTCCGGAGGTGAGCGGCAACGAATCTCCATTGCCAGAGCCATTCTCAAGGACGCCCCGATTGTCCTGCTTGACGAGGCCACTGCCTCCCTGGATGTGGAGAACGAGACGCAGGTGCAGGAAGCCCTGTCGCAATTACTGGTGGGGAAGACCGTCATGGTCATTGCCCACCGGATGCGCACTGTTGAGCAGGCCGACAAGATTGTCGTTCTTGACCATGGGCGTGTGGTCGAGCAGGGTTCTCCGCAGGAGCTTATGGCCGCAGATGGTGAGTTTGCGCGGATGGTTCGCTTGCAGGGCGAGAGCGCAGACTGGTCCTTATAGGGAGAATCGAGGTTCTACTCATGGTATTGCCTTGTTGTCTATTTCGCCCATCAGTCCCTGTGGCAGATGCAGTCCGAGGAGGTGGGGTAACCGAGGTGGAGACGAGGGCGTTCTGGCCAAATCTGACCCAACTCGCCTGACCAGGTTCCATCCTGGAAGGGTCGGCTCAGCAGGTTCAGTTCCTCTTCGCTGATTCCTGACAGGGTGTTCCAGTCCTTGCCTTCGTTGGTGGCCATCAATCCCTCCCCCTCGTGAGGAACTCCCGTAGGGTTTTGCGTGAAGGAGGAGTCATGGCATGGAAGACCATCCAGAGCCTGGCGTCGTCGTTGACGGAAGCCAGCTCCATCAGCCTTCCCTGCCCGTCGAAGCCCAGGGTCAGCCAGACCTTTCGGCTTCCCTGGCTGTTGATGACCGGTGCTGAAACAAGGGCATTGCGCCAGACCTCCAAGATGTCCTGCTGGTCAATGTCGGGATGCGTACGATGAATCCTCGGATGGATCATGGGCTGAAATTCCATGGATTGCTCCCTGCTGGTATTTTGGCGGGTTTCTTGGGCGGGACCTGGCTGTGCGGCATGTCAGGGCGATTACCGTCTGCGCACCTGCCGATTATAGGATATTCCATTGTGCTAAGTGGGTGTTCGTCCCCGCCTTTGACCGCCGATCGAGCGTAATGGACCGGATATGGTCTGGTCCATTAAAGTAAGGTGGGGTGTTCGACTGGTTGAGTCGTGCTCCTGATGGATGATATTGCTGGAGTATATGAGGCAGGTACCCGGATGTTGGCGGCCGGGAGGGTCTGGAACCCACGCAGAATCAACTTCTGCAGGTGAATCGGGACGAAGAGGTACAGAAGATGGGGAGATCGATGATGGAAGACCAAAACATGAAGGAACAGGCGAAGATGCTGAACAAGGGCGGCAAAGCGTTCGAAGAGGAGCAGGATATGGGGAGGACCTACCATAGTGGTCCGGTCATCATGCGAGGCCCCATGATTCCGTCAAGTGATTCGAACGCCAGCCTGCTCTCCGCGGATGCCGATACGGACTGGCTTCATATGGACCCATGGCGGGTGCTGCGTATTCAGGCCGAGTTCGTCGATGGGTTTGGCGCCCTTGCCGAGCTGGGGCCGGCCGCCACAATCTTCGGTTCAGCCCGGACCGACGAGGGCAGTCCTGACTATCGAGCTGCTCAGCGGATGGGGGCCGGACTGGCCAAGGGAGGCATGGCTGTGATCACCGGTGGTGGCCCGGGCATCATGGAGGCCGCCAACAAGGGTGCCGCCCTGGCCGGTGGAAAATCGGTAGGGTTGGGAATCGAACTTCCTCACGAGCAGGGAATCAACCGGTGGGTCAATCTGGGTATTACCTTCCGTTACTTTTTCGTGCGGAAGATGATGTTCATGAAGTACTCGTCCGGTATCATCGTCTGCCCGGGAGGTTTCGGTACCT
The DNA here is from genome assembly GCF_000737865.1 of Bifidobacterium coryneforme. Classification (NCBI taxonomy): domain Bacteria; kingdom Bacillati; phylum Actinomycetota; class Actinomycetes; order Bifidobacteriales; family Bifidobacteriaceae; genus Bifidobacterium; species Bifidobacterium coryneforme. Next base: position 1,073,356 of record NZ_CP007287.1, on the reverse strand, counting down.
TGGATGAGATGTTTGAGGTGCTGACGCTGGTGCAGACCCACAAGGTGGACACCATGCCCATTGTCCTCTTCGACAAGAAGTACTGGGATGGCCTCTTTGACTGGCTGCTGACCACTGTCAGGGACCGTGGCATGATTTCGGATCTGGATCCGGGGCTGGTGGTCCGGACCGACGATCCGGACGAGGCTGTGCAGGTCATACTGCGGAACCGTCAGCCTTAAGGGTGTCACTGCCGCTCTGACTACGGAGCTTGTGGAGGACTGCTGCTGTCATGAGAAACACGGCCGGAGCAATACGTGAAAACCATGCGTTGACATAGCCTCGGATGTGGTCCTACATCGTATGAGAAGTGCGGGAAGGAACTAGGCCTGCTTGTCCTTCGCGGCCAGAACCATACCATTGCCGACAGGAATCAGGCAGGATTCGAGATGGTCCTCCTGCGACAGGGTGTCCATGAGGGTTCGGAGCGTAACTGCCTTGTCGGAGCGATTGGCCGGATTCATTATCCCGCCCTTTTTCGGTTCTGCGTCCAGGGCGAAGGCATCGGTGAAGACCAGCTGACCGCTGCTCTTCAGCAGACGGGGGGCGTGGTCTATGGCATCCTGGTAATTCCGGCAATCCCCGGAAACCACAATCAGGTCGTAGTCGGCAGGGTTCAGCCGGGGAAAATAGGTGCCCGCAGAGGTATTGACCGCGCGCAGACGCAGAACCGAGTTCCTTCGCTCTTCCTCCTGGAAGGTCTGACGAATCAGCGAGGCACCCTCGGGGGAGGAATCGACAGCCGTAAACTGGCCCCGACCGCTTAGACCATCCATGAGACGAATGGCTTCGACCACTGAACCTGTTCCCAGAAGGATGATGGAAGCGGCATCCGCTCTGCCTGCCAGGAATCGCAGGAAGGAGCCCTGTGCCACTGAGCACTGTGGGAACCCTGCTGATTCCGCCCGGGTGCGAAAGGCTGCCAGTGTTCCGGATTCGCTGTTGAGTGTGCTCTTCTCGGCTAGCTCCCACCCTTGGGCATGATTGCTGTATGCGGTCTTATCCATAGTGATAACTCTAACGTCTGGTGTTCACAAATGGCGACATGGGGCCGGTCAGCGGTTGACTGCCTCGACCAATCGCCACATTTCTTCGCCGACGTCAATTCCCTTTGGGCACTGGCGCGAGCAGGCGCGAACGGATTCGCAGGCCAGGATTCCGTCCTCCTGGTTGATGGCGTCGAGGCGTTCCTGGCGGTGCTGGTCACGCGAGTCATTGATGAAGCGGGAGGCTGCAACCAGGGCGGCGGGGCCTGCGAAGGCCTCTCCGCCGGCATAGACGGGGCAGGACCCCTCGCAGATTCCGCATGCAATGCAGTTGCTGAGCAGCTCAAATTTGGACAGCTGGGCCGGGGTCTGCAGGTTTTCCGTTTCGGATTCGGGGCCCGCACCGTCGCGTAGATACGGATGGAAACGGCGGATCTGCTCGAACATGGTGTCGGTGTCGACAATCAGGTCGCGTAGGGGTGTAAAGCCGGGAAGGGGCTTGATTTCTATGATTCCGAGCCAACCTGTACGGACGGTTTCTGTATTTTGCTGCGGCTCGGGGTTGGCATCCCTGGCTTGTCCGGTTCGACGGAATCCTTGCGAGGAGTCGGCTCCCTCGTCTGTTCCCTGAGCCGGCGCCTTGGCATGGTCGCCGATGGTGGCTGTGCAGAGGAGCGTGGGCGTGGAATTGACCAGGACGGCATCCGAACCGCACATGCCATGTCCACAGGAGTAGCGGAAGTTCAGGGTCGGGTCCTGCTCACGTTTGATTTGCAACAGGCAATCCAGGATTGTTTGCTCAGGCGAGGTGTGCACCTTGTACTCCTGAGTCCACCGCTTTCCACGCGGACGTCCTGGTCTGGAGCCGAAAGGCGATGAGGTAGCGGCGAAGGGGTTGGAAGCCGTGCGGCCCGGGCGGGCCTGCCGCGGCGTGAACCTGGCTACGCGTATGGTGACGCTGGTGCTGGTTGTACTGGAGTCTGTGGTGCTGCCGGAGTCGAGGCTTCCGGTGTCTGCGGTCTGTCCGCATGTTCCGATTGAGGGTCTGCTCTGCCCTTCAGCGCCTTCGGATTTCATAGGTTCAGGCTCCGTTTCATCGTGCGCATTGATGGTCCCGTACATCATTCGGGAATCAACCACTCATTCATCCTAGTGACTCGACCCGTCATCGGTCACTCGTCCATTAGGATTTGCCGCTAATCCAAACGAAATCAACGTAATTGAGAGGGCGGCATCCTGGAAGACCGATCAACCGGGTTTGTATTCGATTCCCGCCTTTGCCTGCAATCGAACAGGGACGGCCGTTGTTCCGATACTTCCTGTCAGTACTGCCTGCCTTGTGGAGGCATGTCGACGATGTGAACCGGTTGCCAATCGATGTTGCCATCACAATCGACCATGGAGTGCGAGAGGAAGTGTACGTCGTCGCGTTCCGGGTGGTCCTGGCGGAAGAGGGCTCCGCGTGATTCCTTTCGATCACCGCTTGCAGCCAGGACCGCCTTGGACAGAGTCAGAAGGTTGTCGACCTCCATCATCGCCGTCAGCTCCTGGTTGAGGGCCGCTTCCGTACTATGCGATTTCAATGTGAGAGCCTTGTTGTGCAGGTGGTTGATCTGACTCAAGGCCTTGTCGATGCTGGTCTGATCGCAGCGGACCGCCACCGCCTTCTCCATGATTCGCCCCAGCTCCTGCATAAGCAGGTAGGCGTTGATGTCATCAGACGATTCCACGTCGGGGGAGTCTTCATTCCTGTCTTCGGGCTCCGATGAAGACAGCATGTGGTCCATTGCCGATTGCCTCTTGGACAAGGCCTGATTCATCAGGTCCTCGTTGCGGATGCTCCGGTCATCTTGAGCACGATCGGATGCTGCTTCCATGCCCGGGGATTGGTTCTCCTGATGGGAGGATGCAATGGCGGTGATACGGCTGGCCATGGCTTCACCTGCCCGGGTGCCGAAGAGGCAGGCATCCAGGAGGCTGTTGCCCCCGAGCCGATTGGCGCCATGAACGCTGACGCAGGAGCACTCGCCGGCAGCGTAGAGACCTTCAATGGAACGGCGTTGACCGTCCACCCATCGATAAACCTGCCCTCGGGTGGTGATGGGAATACCTCCCATGGTGTAGTGGGCGGTCGGTTTGACGGGAATCAGGTCGACGGCAGGATTCAGATTCGCATACTTGCGGATGGTTTCATAGACCTGGGGGAGGAGTGACTTCATGCGATCCTCGCCGACCTCCCTCATGTCCAGCCAGACGCAATCGCGCGGACCATCGGGGTCTCTGGGGTCGGCTACGCCTCGGCCCGCATCGATTTCGGCCATGATGGATCGGCTGACCACATCCCTGGCCGCCAGGTCGCCGTGCTCAGGCGCATAGTCCTGCATGAAGGCCCTACCCTCCGAGTTACGGAGGATTCCGCCCTCTGCTCGGGAAGCTTCGGAGAGGAGAAAGCCGGTATGGCCGAGACCGGTCGGATGGAACTGGATGAATTCGATGTCTTCAAGCTGCAGCCCGGCCTTCAAGGCCAGTGCCGTACCATCTCCGGTGAGGTCCCAGGAGTTTGAGGTGGTGTGGAAGAGCCTGCCGGCGCCTCCGGTGCAGAGCATGATGGTGTCGGACGATATGGCGCGGGTCTGTCCGGTATGGGTGTCCAGGACCACCAGACCGCATGCCGTGGCCCAAGGCTGTGCCGGAGTGGTGCCTGCAGCATCATCCTCTGCGGAGGCGTTTTCGGTTTTTGCCTTCTTGTTCGCAGTCTTGGACTTGTCCAGGACCAGATCTGTTACGTACCATTCCTCGGCGAAAGTCACTCCCATCTGTACGCACTGCTGCCAGAGCGAGTGGAGGATCTGATGGCCAATGCGGTCTGCGGCATAAGCCGCCCTTTTTACCGGTTTCCCGCCGAATTCAGACGTGTGACCGCCGAACTTGCGCTGGGCGATACGGCCGTCTTCACGCCGGGAGAAGGCCACCCCCTCATGTTCCAGGCGAGTCACCGTCTTCTTGGCCTCTCGGGCCAATACCTCTACGGCGTCCTGGTCGGCAAGCCAATCACCACCCTTGATGGTGTCGTAGTAATGCCAGTGCCAATCGTCCTGTTCCTCATTGCCCAGGCTGGCTGCGATGCCACCCTCGGCCGATCCGGTGTGCGACCGGAGAGGTTGCAGTTTTGAAATGACGAGAATCGATGGGCTTTCCCCGCCTTCCCGATTGTCCTTTTTCAGTGACCGGGACAGGCTCAATGCTGCTGACATGCCGGCGGCCCCGGCGCCTACGATGATGGCCTCATAGTGATTCTTGATTGTCGCAGGACTCATAAAGCCGATATTCTCACAACCCTTTGATAGCACCAGGAGGTTTGGGCATGTGGTCTTGTCCCTTTGTTCCCGGACAATGAAAAGCATGGGTCGAGAGCAGTCCTTTTCGCAGATGGTCTATCAGGTTGTCAGTCGCATACCTGCTGGCAGGGTCGCCACGTATGGTCAGATAGCGGCTTTGACGGGGAAACCCAGAAATGCAAGATTTGTTGGATTCGCGCTTCATTCCAACCCCGAACCGGGTGTGATTCCATGCCATCGGGTTGTCTTCAAGGATGGTTCCCTGGCTCCGGGCTTTGCCTTTGGTGGTCCTGAGCGACAGAGGGAGCTGCTGGAATCCGAAGGGGTTGTCTTCATTCCACCTGCGCATGACGAGAACGCCGGTCAATCGGGATGGGTGGTTGACCTCGAACGCTGTCAATGGGATGCCTGATCCTGCTTGACCAGGTGCGCTGAACCGTTGACCGTCTCGATTTTCCCTTCGAGCTCAAGCCGTCCGAGATGGCGTAGCACCAACTGGACAGTGTCGACCTGCGATGAAGTAGCCATGCCGGAGAATCGACTCCCTTCCAGCGTTCTGATCAGTGCATCAACCGTTGCAGCTTCGCCCTTTTTGCAGCAGGCTCGTATCGCTTTCAGAATCACCTCCTCCGGGTCCACATGAGGGCAGTTCTCTGCCTCCGTGAGGTATTCCAGTGCCGGAGGTATTTCCTCCAGGGGCGGTAAGTCGTCCTCGCTTCCTTTGCCGGGCTCAAGTTCCTTGTCGGACTTACTGCCGATCTTCTTGCTCTTAGGTTGCCCTTTGACGGCGATTTCCTGCTCGGGGAGCGACTTTTCAATTTGGTCTGAGGTATCTTCTCTCGATTTCGCCGTCCCGGTATCATCCTCAAGGTCCGACGATTGGAAAGAGCCAACGACAGGGTAGGTTCCTGACTGATGCGGAGCATGGCAGATACCGCTTATATCGGTTGCCGAGATAAGAATGGTTGCCTTGCCCTGGTGGATCAGGCGGTTGCATCCGGTGTTCTCCGGAGTGTCGATTCGACCTGGAGCCGCATAGATCTCCCTCCCTAATTCTGCCCCCCAGGTGGCCGTGTTGAGGGCCCCCGATCGGTATCGGGCCTGAGCCACCACTATCGTCGAGGCGAGGGCGGCGATGATTCTGTTGCGGAGGAGGAAGCGGCGGCCTTCGGGGATCGTTTCCGGATGCATCTCACTGATCAAGGCCCCGCCATGTCGTTCAATGGCTTGAAAGAGTTCCCGATTGCGTAGAGGCCCCATTCGTTTCAATCCACCTGCGAATACAGCCACGGTCGATCCGGCATCGCTCGTATATTCCTCTCCTCGGGCGGCTAGGGCGCCCCAGTGTGCTTGTGCGTCGGCTCCCATGGCCCCTCCGGAAACCACCAGGTGGCCTTGGATCGCTGCCTGTCTGCCGATTTCGTGAGCGATGTAGCTGCCATAAAGGTCGCAGGTCCTGGAGCCGACGACTGCGACGGGTTTGCTGCAACTGATCAGACTGTCCTTGTTGCCCCTGCCCCATAGGCAGAGAGGCGGAGCCCAGTCTGATCGTTGGGCGAGGTCGTTGAGCTGGGATGGCCAGGTGTCTGATGTCGGTGTCAGTACCCACAGGGTTCCTCCCTCGGTCAGACTTTCTTTCAACCTGTCCGCATCCCAATTCCGTACGGATTCCACTCGTGATCGCCATGCGGTGCTGACCCGCCGGAAACGGTCCATGTCCTTGCCGTTTATCTGCCTGCCCCATCGGATGGCTCCCTGGATGAAAGCCCGATCCAATTGTGTGCGGGCCTGAGACTGTCGTGCGGAGATGGGTAAGGAAGTGTCTGGTGAGATTTCCAGCAGTGTCTGACATAGGTCCAGAGGGCACTCCGACCCCAGCAGACTGGCGTGCATGAGGGCATCGGGCCCATCAGCCGCGAAGTTCAGTACCGCGCGAGCAAGCCAGTCATCCCTGATTCGTAGGTGGGCAGCTTGAATGCCTGCAGGTCGATTTCCAGCTCGCACAGGTTTCTGTATTTTCGTCGGCGAGGAGTGTCCCGGTCTGGCCTCTTCTGGTTCTTCCGGTATCGTGCCTGTACGCCCCGGTTGTTTCTGTTCCGGCTGCCCGGTCGCCGCCTGCTCCATATCGGACCTTTCGAACTCGGGTTTCTTTTGTTCCGGGCATCCTGCGGCCATCTCATGCCGTCCTTGTCCGCATCATGATTCCGACGGCTACGTCATCGACGTTCGGTCCGTATCTCCCGTCAAGGTCGGCCAGCGTCCATGCCAGACGTAGGGTCCTGTCCGCACCGCGCAGGCTGAGGTGTTTCTTCCGCATGGCTTCGTTGACGACGGCTAGTGACTTCTGCCCCGTATTGGCCCGTAACCACTCGCCGCTGGCTTGGGCGTTGCAGGTCCAACCCTCCTCCTTGAATCGTTTTCCGGCAGCCTCGCGGGCCATGATTACCTGCTGCCTGATTTCGGCGCTGGATTGTCTGTGACCGGCCTCACCATGACCGAGACCGGTCACGTTTGGGCTGGCACCACCCAGGTCGGAAACAGGGGGAACCGTTGTCTGTATATCGATACGGTCCATGATTGGGCCGGAAATCCGGTTCCAGTACCTGGTTCGTTCCCTTGGGGAGCAGGTGCATCGTTCACCTGTCCCATAGCCATACCCGCAGGGGCAGGGATTGGCGGCCATGACCAGCTGGAATCTGGCAGGGAAGGATGTGGACCCCTTGGCCCGGGAGAGGATTATCTCCCCGATTTCCAGCGGTTCACGCAGTGCTTGAAGGACCCGGGGCGAGAACTCGGGGGCCTCGTCCATGAAGAGCACACCACAGTGGGCCTTGGTGATGGCGCCAGGGGTTGCAAGTCCGCTGCCGCCACCGACCAAGGAAGCCATGGACGCGGTATGATGGGGTGCTTCAAAAGGTGGAATGTCGCTGACCCCATACTGCTTCAGGGTGCCGCAGAGGGAACGGATGGATGCGACCTCCAGCTGCTCCTTGGCCCCAAGTGGGGGCAGGATGCCAGGTAGACACCGGGCCATCATGCTCTTGCCTGCACCTGGTGGTCCGACCATGAGTATGTGATGCCCGCCGGCGGCCGCCACGGTCAAGGCCCACTTGGTCCCCTCCTGGCCTATGACCTGGTCCATGTCCAGATTCGTCGCCCCTGGGGCGTTCTGGTCCTGGATGGTTATGTCCGTCGTCTGTCCTGAATCAACTACGGTGTCCGGTATGTGGTAGATCGCGCGACCTCCCATGTGCTCTACCAGCTGGCCGAGGTGCATCAATCCGGTCACTTCGATTCCGGGTACGATTGCGGCCTCCTCCATATTGGCTTCCGGTAGGAAGACCCTTTGCACGCCAAGTTCCTTTGCATAGGCCAGGATGGGAAGAACGCCGGTAATGGGCAGAACGCTCCCATCCAGATTCAGCTCGCCCAGGGCTATGGTCTGTTCGAATCCTTCAACGGGTACCACGCCTCCGGCGCCCAGAACACTTGTAGCGATTGCCAGGTCATGCGAGGAACCGCGCTTGGGGCGCGAAGCCGGTGAGAGGTTGACGGTGACCCTTGTCTGAGGCCAGCGGAACCCGCAGGACGAACAGGCCGATTTGACCCTTTCCCTGGATTCCGACAGGGAGGCATCCGGCAGACCGATGATGGAGAAGTAGGGGAGACCCGGCGAGATGAATGCCTGGGCGTTGATGACAAACGCCTTGAGTCCCACCAGGCCGATGGACTTCGCTGATCCAAGCCGCATCAGAAGGCCTCCCGTATATGACGGAGGAATATGGAGTCGGGAGACCATCCGCATGCCTGGGGCCGGAGTCTTTCGAGGCGGTCATCCGTGGCCGTGTGAATTCTCATATCGGAATCCATGACCCCAGATGATATACCGGAATTGAGTGTCTGGTCCCCAATCGTGAGGGTGACGACATCGAAACGGGTGCCCTGGTGTCGGATAAGAGGATCCCGGTCGTGTTCAATCAGCCACTGCACCGCTGCACGTCTGCAACGTTGCTGTTTCGCCGGCCCCACAGCTTCACAGGGTGGGCCGTACCTGGTCGACCGCCTGGTCTTGACCTCGATGAAGACCAGGTTCGGCGAGGGGTCCAGGGCGATGATGTCCAATTCCCCATATCTGCAGTGCCAGTTGCGGGTGACGATGCGCCACCCTTGATTCTGTAACCATAGGCTGGCATATTCTTCGCCAAGCCTCCCGAGTTCCCTGCCACTCAGGCCGGTTCTCCTGATTAGACGTTCGACTTCGGCCAAGGTGCTGGCCCTGTCATGAACGTCTTCGAGGGGTTTGTGATTGCGGGTTATGGTGTGCTTCCGGGTATCCATGACTCAAGGACACCACGGATAGGGAAAAGAGCATCGCTAATTATGCGAATGTGCGTATGTGGATAAGCCTGGCCCAGTTTCCCTGTGACTTCAAAGGGAATAAGGCCAGGCTATCTGATTCTACGGTTGGTGTTGAAACCTGTCAGAAGAGCCGAATCCCATACTGGGTGGCGCTGGCTGATGAATCGGTGTGCCCGATCAGTCAACCATTCCGGTCAGCAGACCGAGGTCCAGTTCGAAGCTGACTCCCCGCTCCTGGTAGTTGGGCTGGTTGCGGGTGTGCTGCATGGCCGAGCGGACGAACTCACCGGCGATTTCCGCTGCTTCGGAAAGATTCTTCCCGGCGAAGACGGCTCCGCAGAGGGAGGATGCGAAGGCGTCGCCGGTCCCGTGAATCATAAAGGGCAGCTTGTCGTGAACCAGTTCCTGCTTGTCGCTGCTTCCGCCCTGTTGTGCCGAAGCCACGAAGTTGCGCAACTTGCCGTCACCGCGATCGATCCCCTTGATGATTACGTTCCGGGCTCCCATCTCCAAAAGCCGGGACAGGCGCGTCTCAACCTGCTCGTCGCTCAGGTTTTGACCCTCATAGGGCAGGCCGGTCAGGAGGCTGACCTCGGTCAGGTTGGGCATGAGCAGATCCGCCCCGTCCACCAGGCGAATCACGGCCTTGCACATCTCCTCGGTGTAGGTGGGGTACATGGAACCGCCGTCGCCCATGACGGGATCGACCAGGCGCAAGGCCTTGGGGTAGTCCCGATACATGCGCAGGATGATGTCGACCTGTTCGGCGCTTCCCAGGAATCCACTGTAGATGCCGTCAAGATCGACCCCTTCTTTCTGCCAGGCATCCAGGTACCCGGTCAGGATCTCGGTGGTGTCGTGGAAGGTGTAATCCTTGAACATGGTGTGGGCGCTGAACAGGGCGGTCGGCACGGGGCAGACATCACAACCGGCGGCCGAAAGGATGGGGATGGCTGCGGTCAGCGAGCACTTGCCATATCCGCACATGTCATGTACGGCGGCGACCCTGGGGATGTAACCGGCATCGCGCTGGTAGAGCCTGTTCTGATTGTCCCTTTGTCCGGCCATCTTTTGAACTCCTTCATGCCTGCTGCGGCTGTTCGGAACGGAGTCTTCTCCGCTGCTCTCTCGACTCTACAGTGAGCAGGCCGGGCGTGCACCACCCATCTGGCATGGCGAGACGGGAAAGGCCTGCTTTCAACCTTCTGCAAGCTGCCATAAAAAAGGGCGATACCAAAATGTCCCTTCAAGCTTGAACCGACTGTCCTGCGTCGCTTATGGTCACAGGCAAGGGCGGCTGCGGACGCGATCCGGTCCACCCGATCAGCCGGGACACAGATAGGAGTCGATATGACCGACCAGAATCCGCACAAGTACCATTTCGAGACCCTGCAACTCCATGTGGGGCAGGAACAGGCAGATCCCGCCACGGATTCGCGTGCCGTGCCGATCTATGCCACCACCAGCTATGTCTTCCACGACTTCGACCATGCTGAGGCCCGGTTCGCTTTGAAGGATCCCGGTAATATCTATGGCCGTCTGACCAACTCCACCCAGGGGGTCTTCGAGGATAGGATCACCGCCCTGGAGAACGGCACTGCGGGTCTGGCTGTAGCCTCAGGAGCCGCAGCAGTAGAGTACGCCTTCCGCAACATCACCCAGACCGGCGATCATATCGTAGCCTCCAAGAACATCTACGGGGGGACCTTCAACCTCCTCAAACACACCCTGCCGCGTGATGGTGTGGAGACCACCTTCGTCGATCCCTCAGAGCCGGGCAACTTCGAGTCGGCCATCCGGGATACCACCAAACTGGTCTTCTTCGAGACCTTCGGCAACCCCAACGCCGATCTGCCTGATTTCGAGGCCATATCCGCAATCGCCCATGCCCACAACCTGCCGGTTATCGTTGACAACACCTTTGCCACCCCGTACCTGTTCCGGCCTCTGGAGCATGGAGCGGATGTGGTCGTGGAGTCCGCCACGAAGTTCATAGGCGGCCACGGCACCACCCTGGGTGGGGTCATCGTAGAGGGAGGCGGATTCGACTGGGCGGCGGTGCCGGGCAAGTTCCCCACCCTGACCGAGCCGGACCCCAGCTACCATGGTCTGCGCTTCTACCAGGATCTGGGTGCCTCGGCCTTCGTCACCCGGATCAGGGCCATTCTCTTGCGCGATACGGGCGCCGTTCTCTCGCCCTTCGCGGCCTTCCTGCTTCTGCAGGGGACCGAAACGCTCTCCCTGCGGGTCGAACGACATGTCCAGAACGCTCTGAAGGTGGTGGATTACCTGAGGACCGTGCCCGAGGTTGAATCGGTCAGCCACCCCTCCATCCCGGACCGCCCTGACCATGAACTGTACAAGCGCTACTTCCCGAACGGGGCCGGGTCCATCTTCACCTTCGACCTGAGGGGAGGGAAGGATGCGGCAAGGGTCTTCATCGACAACCTCCATCTTTTCTCCCTCCTTGCGAATGTCGCAGATGTCAAGTCCTTGGCCATCCATCCGGCGTCGACCACACACTCCCAGGAGACTCCAGAAGAGCTGGAGGATCAGGCCATCCATCCCGGTACCATCAGACTCTCGATCGGTACGGAGAATATCGGCGACATTCTGGATGACCTTAAAGGAGCATTCCGAGCCGTCAAGGAGTCAGGGCTGGCGGTCGGGCGGTAATCTGTTTCCTTGCCTTGTTGGCAGCTTGCGAGGGCGGCGACCCTAGGACCTCACTTGTGAATCCTTCAGTGGCCGTTCTGTAGAGTACTCTCATTGTCGGCTCGGGCAATCGGCGCCTCACAGCCGGATGCACCTGCTCAAGAGCGACGAAGCAGTGTATACACAATCGGGGTTACCGGCAATGCTGGTAACCCCGATTGGAGTCGGATGTAAGCGGTTTGGTGTTCGGAGTCGAACTCAGGCGAAGCGGTACCTGATTTGTTCCGCTGAGCCGTACGAAGCCTGGGCACCCTGCCCCGTGGCCGCGTAGGCCGAGACATACGAGGCCAGCTGTGCGGACTCTACCAGTGACATGCCTGAGGAGAGCCCGGCCAGGATGGTTCCCATGAAGGCGTCGCCGCATCCGGTGGTGTCAACGGCATCGACCTTGACGGCGTGAATCCGGTAGTTCTTGCCCTGGTCAAGGACCATGGACCCCTCGCCGCCCAGGGTCACGATGGCCCTGTGGAAGCCGAAGTCCTGCATGGTCTGGTTCGTCCGATCCCAGTCGGCCTTGGTCCAATCCCCGTCCTCGGGCTCATCGATGCCCAGGAGCTGGGCCATCTCATGCTCATTGACCAGAATCAGGTCGGAGTAGGCAATCAGATCAGCGGGGAGGTCGGCCCGGAACGGGGAGTCGTTGAGGAGGACGGTCATACCGGCCTCATGCCCCATCCTGGCGGCCTCGGTCACCGTCTCTATGGGGCTTTCCAGGCAAAGTCCCAGGACCTTCGCCGAAGTCAGCGCCTTCTGGGAGCGGTGGGCATAGTCCACGTCGACCTTGGCGTTGGAGCCGGGGGAGTAGACGATGGTGTTCTCCCCCTGGGCGTCCACGGTGATGACTGTGGTTCCACTCGGACCGGGGACGGTCATCACCTGGGAGGTGTCGACTCCCGCGTTGCCCAGCTGTCCCAAAAGGAAGTCTGCATTGGGATCGGACCCTACGGCTCCAAAGAGCTGGACATGGGCCCCGATGCGGGCAGCAGCGGCTGCCTGGTTGGCTGACTTGCCTCCGGGAAGGATCTGCAAGGGGCCACCGTTGATGGTTTCACCCGGGTTGGGCAGCCGGTCTGTGGTGACCGTGTAGTCCGCGTTCATGGATCCGACCACCGAAATGGACCCGTTGATGGTATCCAGTCCTTGCAGCACCTGGTCGGGTGTCGCCGCCATGTCTTGAATCATGTTTCTCCATTCATTGTTAACGATTTGCTGACCTGTTTATCCACGTCAGGGATACTGCCCGGCTTGCCCTGGGGGTTGCCCTACGGAGGCCCGATGGAGATACTTGGTCTTCAACCGGACCGAGTCGGTCTGCGACCCGGCCATCAGGTTCAGGAGCATCCTTACGCAACGGGTTCCCATGGAATCAATCTGCTGTGAGATCGTGGCGATGGCTGGTGTCAGAATCCTGAAGACCGGCAGGTCGTCGAAAGTCACAATGGAGAGGTCGCGCCCGATACCGATACCGATGGCCTGGCAGGCTTTGATGACCTGAATGGCATCCTGCGAGCGCCCGAAGATAACCGCACTGACCCCCTGGTTTCTCCACTGCCGCAGCAGCTCAGGGTTGAAGGCGCCCTCCTCGGAAGGGGTATCGTTTCGGGTGCAGGCAACATCGCGGGTGGGGTCTTGAAGATCGTCCATTTGATTGAGCAGGTCATCGAAGACCTCTTCGCGCTCACGGAAGGTACCGGATTCTTCCAGGGGTCCCGGGACCATGGTGATTCGGCTGTGGCCATGTCTGACCAGGTCCTTGAATGCATCCCTGAGACCTGGAAGGGGATCGGAGTCGATGGAAGGCACTGGGCGGCCGTCGACTTGCCGTCTGTCGCCGCTGGTCCGGTCCACGTACACAACGGGAAGTCCCCGGCGAGTGAGCTCATCCAGCGTTTCCTGGGATCGTGGTCCGGGTACGATGATGGCCCCGTCGATGTGCTGGCCGAGGAGGTTGCGCACCTGAATCCTGCTTTCGTGGGAATCGCCCTGGGTCGAGGTACAAATCAGGGTTTGGAAGCCGTGCGCCAGCAGTTCGCCCTGTATCAGATAGGCCAGGTCGGCAAAATAGGAGTTCCTGATGTCGGGTATCAGCAGGCCGATGGTGCGCGAGTGGGGGGAGTGCATGGATCGGGCCCTGGAATCGGGAACGTAGTGAAGTTCCTTGATGACCTGATTGATCCGGGCCCTGGTCCTCTCCGAAATTCGACCTGAATCATTGAGCGCCCGCGAAACGGTCGATACGGAGACGCCGGCCTGTTGGGCCACATCCCGAATCGTCGCGTATGCCATCATTGCCTTTCGATCTGATCGGCAGTCGGCACCCAGGAGACACCGGCTCTTTGGCCTCGACAGCAGTACCGGCGAGGCTTCGCAACCATTATTTATATCAGTGCGGTAACGATACCGCAAATCGATTCACGTTCAGCCGCATGGTGCCGGGATACCCTTTCCTACTATGCGCTCTTCTGTGCGGGGACTGGGGTCGAAACCGGTTCCAGGCATCGGCCCCCAGTGGGATACGGGTGTACATAGACCTCGACCTTGGGGGAGGAGATTGTATCTTTGCTCCCGTTTGCCGAACTCGTCTGCAATATTCATCAGGATTTCCGCTTTCGGTTTTGCAGGAGGCCGCGGGCCCCTCCAGCCCTTGCAGCGATTCTTGCCAGCGGAAAGGCCATTCAAGTCGGTCAGGCCTTGTCCTTCTTTCCTGCCTGAGTCAAACACGGCGGGCCCCCGTCCAGCGCCATGGGGAGAATGATGCCATCCACGGGTTCGCAGGCTTCACTGGAATAGGGTGTTGATGCGGAGTCGTCTGAGGTGTTCATGAAGGGAGCGGTGATCATGGCAAGCCAGGGATACTACCTGCCGGGACTTTATGTGGAGGAAGGGTCCGTCCCGGTCCCCCTGGACTGGGCTGATTCGGAACCCGGATCGTGGAGACCCGATGGGAACCCTGGTGAGCCGACCATCTCCTGCTTCTACCGGACCATCTGCTCCCCCCAGCATGTCCATGACGACCTACCCCTGCTTGTTTACCTCCAGGGTGGACCGGGGTCCGGGGGACCCCGACCCTTGGACTCGACCAGTGACGGGTGGATTGCCGAGGCCGTCAAGCACTTCAGAATCGTCCTGCCCGACCAGCGTGGTACCGGACGGTCCTCGGCCATCGATTCGCACACCATGCGAGCGCTGGGTCAGCCGCAGGCGCAGGCCTCCTACCTCAAGCACTTCCTGGCCGACTCCATCGTCCGCGACTTCGAGCATCTCCGTCGTACCGTCTTTGCCGGGCGGGCCTGGGTCACTCTGGGTCAGAGCTATGGCGGCTTCCTGACCCTGGCCTACCTTTCGGCCTTTCCCGAAGGGGTGGCTGCGTCCTTCACGACCGGAGGCATCCCACATGTCCCGGCGGACCCGACCGAGGTCTATGCGCACACCTTCCCCAGGATGAAGGCCAAGACGGAGGCCTTCTATCAGCGATATCCCCAGGACCGGGAGCGGGTGGCCGCCATCGCCGACCGGCTGAGTCAGGGCGATGTGACCCTGCCCGGGGGAGACCCGCTGACGGTGGAACGTTTCCAGACCCTGGGTGCCGACCTGGGCAGGCAGTCCGGTGCGGCCCGCCTGCACTGGCTCCTCGATACGGCCTTCCTGGAGGATGACGGATCCATCCCGGCCAAGGGGGGCGTGGTCCTCTCCGATGCCTTCCTGGAGGGGGTGCGGACCGCTACGGCCTCCACGCCCCTTTACTGGCCCCTCCAGGAGTTCATCTATGCGGACGGGGATTGCGGCCCGATTCGCTGGGCCGGGCAGCGCGTACGCGATCAGCACCCCGAGTTCCGGGTTGGTTCCAGCCCCCTCCTCTTTACCGGTGAGGTCATCTTCCCCTGGATGTTCGAACAGGAAGAGGCCCTGAAACCCTTCGCTCCAGCGGTGAATCTGCTTATGGAGGACGGACATTGGGGGAGACTCTACGACCAGAACCGTCTGGCATCCAATTCCGTTCCCCTCCAGGCGGCCGTCTACTTCGATGACCTGTACGTTGACTCCGGCATGCAGTTGGATACCTTGTCGCGCGTGGGGAACTCCCATGCCTGGGTGACCAACCAGTTCGAGCACGACGGGCTTCATGGGAATGAGGTCTTCGCGCACCTTTACGGGGAGGCTTTGAATCGCGGAGACCTGGAGCGACTGTTCTGAGCCACCACGTTGTAGGTAGACTGGGACCATGACTGCAGAGACACTCACCATCGGATTCATCGGATACGGGAATATGGCTCAGGCCATGGCCCAGGGGCTGGTAAGAGCCGGGGTTCTTCCGGGTGAGCGAATTGTGGCCTGTGCCAACCACTATGAGAAGCTGGCCGAAAATGCCGGGAAGCTTGGGGTGCGCCCCCTTCACTCCGCTCAGGAAGTGGCATCGGTTGCGGATATGGTCGTCATCGCCGTCAAACCCGGCCAGGTGGCCAGGGTCTGCGAGCCCATCCGCGATGAGCTGGGAGATGGGGATCGAATGGTCGTTTCCATCGTTGGGGGGTTCCAGATGGAAGACTATGACGGTCTGCTCAATCCGGGCACTCATCTGATCTGTTCCATTCCCAATACCCCCATAGCGGTCGGGAAAGGGATCATGGTCACCCAGGGTGAGGACACCCTGACCAGTGACCAGCGTCGACTCTTCGATCGGATCTTCGAACCGGTGGCTCTGATTGAGCTACTCGGATCCGATCTGACCTCTGTGGCCACGACCATCGCCGGTTGTGCCCCGGCTTACACGGCAATGTACATGGAGGCCCTGGCCGATGCCGGTGTCAAGCATGGTCTGCCGCGTCAGACGGCCTACAGGCTTGCTGCCCGCATGACCGAGGGGACCGGAGCGCTCTACACGGATACGGGAACTATCCCGGCCGCTATGAAAGATGCTGTATGCTCGCCCGGAGGAAGCACCATCCGTGGTGTTGCCGCCCTGGAGAAGAGCGGGTTCAGGGGGAGCGTCATCGACGCCATCGATACGGTCGAAGGGGTCTGACGGGATTCGGTCCCGCGTCTTTCCTGTTTCGGTTTTCTGGTGCTCGGGTGGTGAATCTGAGCTGCGTACCTGCCCGGGGAATATGTGGATTCCAAGGTGCACATGCCGGTCAGGGAGCACTGTCGGCATCGTCGGGATATCCTGCCGCCACGCCAGGGCAGTGCGGGCAATAGACTGGTGGTTATGTCGCTTACCATCGGAATCGTCGGACTGCCCAATGTGGGTAAGTCAACACTGTTCAATGCACTGACCCGGAACAACGTCCTGGCGGAGAACTACCCTTTCGCCACCATCGAACCCAATACGGGCATCGTCCCCCTGCCTGATGACCGGCTGCCGGTCCTGGCCGATCTGGTTCACACCGACAAGATCGTCCCGGCCACCGTCACCTTCGTTGACATCGCCGGCATCGTCAAGGGCGCTTCGGAGGGGGAGGGCCTGGGCAACCAGTTCCTGGCCAACATCAGAGAGGCCGATGCCATCTGCGAGGTGGTACGTGCCTTTGAGGATGACGACATTGTTCATGTCAACGGCAGGGTGGACCCGGGCGATGACATCGAGACCATCAACACCGAACTGATCCTGGCGGACATGCAGACCATCGACAAGGCGCTCCCCAAGCTGGAGAAGGACCTCAGGGGCGGCAAGATCAAGCCGGCCTACCTCGATGCCGTGAAGAAGGCCAGGGAGATTCTGGGGCAGGGTCAGACCATAGACCAGGCGGCGCAGGCCGGCACCATTGACAAGGAGGAACTCTATGACCTCCATCTGATGACGGCCAAGCCCTTCATCTATGTCTTCAACCTGGATGATGACGAGCTTCAGAAGGATGACCTGAAGCAGCGGCTGTCGGAGTCCGTGGCCCCCGCCAAGGCCATCTTCCTCAACGCCCAGTTCGAAGCCGAGCTGACCGAGTTGGACCCGGCTGATGCCCGAGAGATGCTGGCTGATGCCGGTCTGGAGGAGTCCGGTCTCGACCAGCTGGCCCGAGTGGGCTTCGACATACTCGGACTTCAGACCTTCCTGACGGCAGGCGTCAAGGAGGTGCGGGCCTGGCAGATTCACAAGGGTTGGACCGCCCCCCAGGCGGCAGGTGCCATCCATACGGACTTCGAAAAGGGGTTCGTCAAGGCCGAGGTGGTCTCCTACGAGGATTTTGTTGCCGCAGATGGGTCCTACACCAAGGTCCGCGAAGAGGGCAAGATGCGTCTGGAAGGCAAGGACTACATCATGCAGGACGGGGACATTGTGGAGTTCAAGACCGGCATACCCTCAGGGGGCAAGAAATAGCGATACGACTCACTGGGGTAGGGGATTTCTTCCTTGCCCCAGTCGCTGTGCGACAGCAAACGTCGCATCGTATTGCTTCGTCGGGTTACAGTGCCGCTTCCCACAGTACCCAGAGAGACACTCGTCCCAGGCGCGGTTGCGGATGTCATGAGAGATATGCAGGCCCTCGCGCTGAGCATGGTTTCAAGCACAGAAACCGAAATATAAAGTGACTCTACAAAAGGCCGCCCAGGAGGTATCCCAGAACGCCGGTCGCAATGGGGAGAATCAGGCAGGCCAGGAAGTAGCAGATTGCCATTGGTCGGGCCCGTACCCGAAGCATGACCACCACCTCGTTGATGGCTGTCGAGAAGGTTGAAAAGCCTCCCAAGAGTCCTGTTGCCAGGAGTAGATGGATTTGAGGACCCATAAGGGATTGAGAAAAGAGAGCGGCAACCAGGCCTGCGAAGAATCCCGCGGTTAGGTTGATGACCAGGGTGGAGAGGGGGAAAGGGCCTCCCCAACGGGCTTTGATGGCAATGTCAATCAGATACCGCAGGCTGGCACCGAGACCTCCGCACACGCAAATCAGCAGGGTAGTCATCGGCTCTCACCTGCTGATGTTCCGTGCGCACGACGCCCCGCCGCCGTCTGGCCGAGTTCAGCCATGACGGCGGCCAGAGCGAGTGCCAGCATGAAACTGCTCAGAAGATAGACGAGCGAGCCCAGGATATGACCTTCCATCACATCCTGGATAACCTCGACCACCATCGTCGACATGGTGGAAAGCCCTCCGCACAGGCCCATACCCAGGGCCCGACTGGTGTAGTCCCTCCGTAGCCTGGCGATATCGGTCCGTGCGGCCAGGTAAGAGGTCAGGAAGGCGTAGCAGGTGCAGGCCAGCATGTTTGCCAGGAAGGTGCCTGGGTGGAAGCCGCCAATAGGGGCGGCAATGCCACCCAGAACCCAGCGCAGCCAGGTCCCCAGTGCTCCTCCGATGAAGACCACCGGGGCCATGCCCAACCGGGGCCCCTCGGGCGAGGATCCACCGGTCGCTCCGACGGTTTCGCCCGTGTTCCTATCCCTGCTTTGCCCGTGAGCCATGGGCTTATTCGGCCTCCTGGGTATCCTCGGCCGTCAGGGTCAGCCGGTCGTCGTCGGCATCGTAATCGAAGAGCTCACCGTATCGGCCCCAGGTTATGGCCGTCTCGAACTGCTGGATGGCCTCCTTGTCGGAGTGGTGCGAACGGAGCAGGTCCAGGATAAGGCTGCCGTGCAGATTGCCGTGCTCGCTGTTTCTCAGAGCCCGGTCAATCACCCGGATCAGGGGCACCCTGTCCAGGAGCATCTGCGAGAACATCTCCTTGCTTTCCAGAATGTCGGCATCGTGCCAGGTCTGCCCGAGGCTGGTCAGAGAGATGTGACCGTTATCGGCCTGGAAGATTCCCAACATCAGCCCGGCGTCTATCAGGGGGAAGAGGTCATCCACCTCGAAGGAGAGCTGGGCGGCGAGATCGGCCAGATCGATCCCCTTGGGATGGTCCACCAGTACATCGGCAAGTCCGGCCAACCCACCAGGAGTGGCATCGGGCAGGTTCTTCTCGGTCATGTTCTCGTCGCGCAGGGAGTTCTGCACGGCCTCCTTGTTGCGGACCTTGGTCTGTAGCTGCTTGCGGATGTCCTCGGTGTTGTTCTGCCCGGTAAGAATCGAGTAGAGGTAGTCCACACTGGACTGGAAGATGTCGGACTGCTTGTCGCGCGGCCGCTCCATCTTGATCGGCACATCGGCGATGACCCTGCCGGGGTGGGATCCCAGGACGACGACCCGGTCGGCCATCTCGACGGCCTCCTCGATGTTATGGGTCACCAGAAGCACGGACCGGATGCTCCCGGCCTCCTCGGACCAGACCTTGAGCACCTCCTGGCGGAGATTCTCGGCCGTTAGTACGTCCAGGGCGGAGAAAGGTTCATCCATGAAGAGTGCATCGGGCTTGAGCACCAGGGCACGGGCGATGCCCACACGCTGGCGCATGCCTCCGGAGAGTTCCTTGGGGTAGGCGGATTCGAACCCGTCCAATCCGATGGCGTCGATGGCCGCCAGGGCCAGGCGTTCCCGTTCGGCCCTGGGCACCCCGCGGGCCTGGAGCCCAAGCTCCACGTTGTCCTTGACGGTCAGCCAGGGCATCAGGGCGAAGCTCTGGAAGACCAGGGCGACACCTGGATTGGGACCGGCCAGTTCCTTGCCTCGGTAGGATACCTTGCCCGAGCTTGCGGGAACCAAACCGGCCAGAATCCTCAGCAGGGTGGACTTGCCGGCGCCGGACCTGCCGAGGATGGCCACCACTTCTCCCTCGTGCAGGGTGAAATCGATGGAGTCGAGCACGTTCAGGTCACTGCCGGCGTCGGACTTGTAGGTCTTGTTCACCTGTTCGGCCTGGATGATGGGGGCGCGGTCCGTGCCTGCGGTCATGGTTGCGGTGTTCTTGACTTCGATCTTGGTCATGTTCTTGTCCTTTTGCTTTCAATATGTCTGTTCTGTTTCAGTTCAGGGCGTAGCGCCGGCGGGCCAGGCTCTGCATAGGCGTCCAGAAGAGGCGGTCCACCGCCACAACGAAAACGCTCATCACGACCACGCCCACCATCACCCGGGTCATGTCGCCGGTGGCGGTGAACTGTGCGATGTAGGCACCCAGTCCCTTGGCGGTCAGTTCGGTCTTTCCGTAGGTGACCACCTCGGAGACGATGGATGCGTTCCAGGCACCCCCGGCTGCCGTAATGCCACCTGTGCACCAGGAGCTGAAGACGGCGGGGAGGATAAGGGTCTTCCATCGCTGCCAGGTGGTTTGCCTGAGGCTGCGCGACATCTCCAGAAGGTCATCGGGAATGGCCGAAGCCCCTGCAATGACATTGAAGAGGATGTACCACTGGGTACCCAGGGCCATGAGGAAGATGCTTCCCCAGTTGATGTCGATTTTCCAGGCCACGAAGATGAGGGTGATGAAGGGGAAGATGAAGTTGGCCGGGAAGCTGGCCAGGATCTGCACCACAGGCTGGAGGATCCGCGATATCTTCGGATTCATACCGATGATGGCACCGATCGGAACCCAGATAAGGGAGCAGATCACCATCAGGACAACCACCCTGATGAAGGTCAGGCAACCCAGGAGGAGGGCATGACCGACCTCTCCGTATCCAACAGTCGTTTTGATCAGGTCGAAGAGCTCCCAGATGCCCCAGAGGCAGGCCAGACCGACAAGGATATACCAAATCAGGTCGCCGGCACGGCTCTTCCTGCTCTGGACCTTCCACCGGGCTCCGGTCCTGCCCAAGGGTCGGGTGATCCTGTCAAGAGCGTACGAAATCGGCCGCCCCAGGCGGGCCAGCTGATCGTTGATTCCCGAGAGCCGAAGGACCGTCAGCACCAGGCTCCTGCGTGGTTCCGAAGACTGGTTCTGGGTCAACCGGAACTTCTCGGCCCAGGCGGTCAGTGGCTTCCAGAGTACGAAATCAATCAGGACCACCACGATGATCATGGTCAGTATGGCCAGGCCCACCCGGCCCAGGTTCTGCTCACCGGCAGCCTCTTCCACATACGAACCTATGCCGGGAAGGGTCAGGGTCCGGTTGTTCACCGAAATCATCTCCGAGGCCGTCAGGAAGAACCAGCCCCCACCCACGCTCATCATGCAGTTCCAGAGGAGGGGAATCATGGAGTTGGGAACATCCAGCTTCCAGAAGCGCTGCCACCGGGTCAGTCGCAGAATTCTGACCGCCTCATCCAGGTCAGACGGCTCCGTGGTCAGGGAGTTGTAGAAGGAGAAGGCCATGTTCCATGCCTGGCTGGTGAAGATGGCAAAGATGGATGCCGCCTCAACACCCAGGATCGACCCGGGGAAGATGACCAGCCAGATGGAGATGGTCGCCGAGAGGAAACCCAGAATCGGCACCGACTGGAGGATATCCAGCAGGGGGATCAGAACGGTTCCCAGACGCTTGGACCTGGCCGCCGCCAACCCATAGACGAAGGCGAAGATCAGGGAGAACACCAGTGCGATGAACATCCTGAACACGGAGCGGAGGGCGTAATAGGGCAGGTTGGCGGGATCCGTCGATACGTGCGAGGGTATGCCCGACGGACCGATCGGGGCCGAGAAACCCGGAAGGATGTAGGCGATGGCTCCGAGGAGGGCCATGGCTCCCAATGCAACCGCGAAACTGGTCAGGATCCTGGTGCCAGGGGAGGCCTGTTTTCGGTCATCGTTCAGGGTGATGGTGTGTCGAATGATTGGTGCCTGTAGACGCATTATGGCCTCCCTTCAAGGTGCGGATGTCTTTGTCGGCAACCTTGAGGATGGCATGCAGAAGTCGGCGCAAGGCCGACTGGGTCGTCATCGTTCAAGCTTCGGCTTCGCATGGCATTTGGCTCTGCATTAGTCCCAGCCTTGATCCGACTGGGACTGTTGACCTGCGCGGGGTGTCTCCACCATTTTGCGGCAGCAGGCCGTGTCCATGCGGTAGCTTCACCTACCGACTGACCATAAGGATAGGTAGGGGCCGGAGAGATGTCAAGCACCTCGACATGCCGGGGTTTTTCCACGTTTTGGTCTTTGCCTGGCCGCAGAATGGAAGAAAACGTCGCGCTCGTGGACACCAGTCTCATGGATGTTGGCTGGATGGAATGGCCCGCGAACGCATGCATCACGTACAAGGAGATGGGCTACATGAAAATCGTTGCTGTCACTGCAAATCCCGATCCCCTGAGCATGACCAATGCGGCCGGCAATGCCCTGCTGGACGGTGCGGCCGAAGGAGGAGCGCAAACAGAGCTGATTGACCTCTGTGCAGAAGGCTTCAATCCGGTTTACGGCATGGAGGATCGCGAGCACTATCTCGGACGTGGGCCCATGCCTGATGATGTGCTGGCCATGCAGTCGCGGATTCGCGATGCTGACGCGCTGGCCTTGGTCTTCCCCATTTACTGGTACACGATGCCCGCCATCATGAAGGGCTTTTTTGACAGAGTGCTCTGCCGCGGGTTCTCCTATGACGCCGATGGAACACCGGGCGCCTTGGCCGGCAAGACCATCAGGATTGTCATGCTCAGCGGGGGCGGAGAGGACTGGTACCGCTCCAGTGGCATCGGTCAGGCCCTGGACAATCAGATACGCCAGCAGACCTTTATCAAGTACTGCCGGGCGGGCGATGTCTCCTTCACCTACATCGACAACCTCAGATCGGGCGATGACGAACCTGAGGCAAGACAGGCGGCGGATAGGCACCTGGTTTCTCTGGCCCTGATGGGGCGCGAACTGGCCTTGGGCGACAGGACTTCGGCGGAATCTGGTGATGCTGGGGTCCGGTCCTGATCGGAGCGGTTACGGCAAGTCGGGTCCGGTAGTTCGGTGAAGGGGCGATGAGCGCCCGGATATGGATGATGGGGCAGTCTAGTGAGAATAGGGTTCGTGTTCGATGACACCCTGGACGTCTTCGATGGTGTCCAGCAACATATCCTCACCCTGGGCAAGGCACTCAGGGAACGGGGTCATCACGTGGAGTACCTGGTCGGACAGACCGCCCATCCTCCGGTGAGTGGTGTCCATTCCATGTCGCGCAACATGATGGTCTCCTTCAACGGGAACAGGATGCGCATCCCCCTACTGGCCCCGGTCCGCGGTATCAGAAAGGTACTGGATGAAGGGCGCTTTGATGTTCTTCACGTCCAGGCGCCGTACAGCCCGCTGATGGCCGGGCGGGTCATCAAACGAGCCGACCCTGGTACGGGCCTGGTTGCCACCTACCACATCGCACCCACCGGGACCATGCAACTTAAGGGAGGCCAGGTTCTGGGGAGGATCAATGCCGGCAGTCACCGTCGCATCGATCAGGTGATTTCAGTCTCCAAGGTGGCTGCGGATTATGCCAGAACCACGGCTGGGGTGGAAAGCCGAATCATCCCCAATCCCATTGATGTCGCGGCTATCAGGGCCAACAGGGACCGAGCCGGGACCGAGTCCATCGATCGGCTGCATGGTCAGGGTCCGCACCTGGTCTTCCTGGGCAGGTTCGTTGCGCGTAAGGGAGCCGACCTGCTCATTGAGGCCATCGCTCAGGGTGAACGCCGGGGGATACTGCCGGAGGGCCTTCACCTGACCATGGCCGGAAAAGGGCCCCTTCTGGAACGCTGCCGACAGCGTGCCCAAGACCTCGCCACTCCGATTGACTTTCCCGGCTTCGTCACCGAGTCGGACAAACCGGCTCTGTTGGCCAGCGCGGACCTGGCCGTCTTCCCATCCACCGGTGGGGAGTCCTTCGGTATCGTCCTCCTGGAGGCTATGGCATCCGGGGCCGGGGTGATTCTGGCAGGTGACAATCCGGGGTACCGTTCCACCCTCCAGGATGATGAAGAGGCCCTGGTCAGGGTCAACGACCCACAGACCCCGATCATCCTGGCCGAGCGAATCGCCCGTGTATTCGGGAATCCGGACTGGGCCAGGGGTATCCATAGGCGACAGACGGCGCTTTTGAGCCGCTATGACGTGCATTCGGTAGCGGACCAGGTTGAGGAGGTATACGAACAGGCCATACAGGACCGCCTCATCAGGTAGGGTTGGTTTATGTCTTTCTATGATTTGTTCGGAGCCATGTTCGATCCCGACCAGGATCCCCATAAGCGGGGTCGTCGCCGGGATGAGGATGATCCGGTCATCCTCGATGTGCAGACCGATGGTGACCAGGAGGGTTCCACCTCTCGTGGCCCCGACAGGGGGTTCCGGTTCTCAGGGCCCTCAGCTCCTCGGATTACCAGGTCAGGCAGGCCTGAAGGTGGTCCCTCCAAGGGAACCAGGGTTCTGGCTGTGGTTGTTGCCATCGCTCTCGTGGTGTTTGCCCTCCTCTTCGGCTTGAGCAGGTTCATCACGGATGTCATGTGGTACTCCCAACTGGGTGCCGGACGGGTTATCTGGACCCAATTCGGCGTCAAGGTGGGACTGTGGGTCGCCTATGCCCTTGTACTGGCGGCCGTCACCCTCTTCTCGTCCATCCTGGCCATTCGAGCCCGTCCGGACTCTCCTGACGGATCCACGATCCGCGTCAAGGGTGACCTGATAGAGGTCGGCAAGGGCATATCTTCGAAGAGCGCCTTGAAGGTTGCCGTGGTGGTCTCCCTGGTGGTCGGCATCTTCTTCGGTTCGCAGTTCAATGTGGACTGGAAACAGGTTCTTCTCCTCTTCAATTCCCAGTCCTTCGGGGTCAAGGATCCCCAATTCGGTCTTGATACGGGCTTCTACGTTTTCGTTCTGCCGGGTCTGGAACTGGTTGCCTCCTCTGTCATGATGATTCTTCTCGCCGCCCTGGTCTTCAGCCTGGTTACCAACTTCCTCATGGGGGGCATCAGGCTCACCATGCCGGTCGATGGGAAGGGCATCCTGTCGATGACGGGTCGTGCGCGTAGGCAGGTTGCCATCTGGTTCATGCTGTTCATGCTGGTCTGGGGTGGAAGGACGGCCCTGGGCGTTTTCAATAGGCTTACCGAGGAAGGCGACAGGATTACCGGTGCCTCCTACACCGCGGTCAAGGCCAATATCCCCGTCACCCTGGTCATGGCGGTGCTGATTGCCGCACTGGGGATCATTCTCGGGGTCTGGATACTCCGGTCGAAGACCTTGGCGGAGGTCAGACCTGCTGCGGATTCGGTGGCGATGGCGGTGAAGCAGTGGCGTCTGCCCGTCATTTCCATTGCGGCCACCATTGTCGTTGCCATTCTTCTGACCGGTGTCTGGCCGGCAGTGGTCCAGCGATTCCGTGTCAGCCCGAATGCCCAGGAGATGGAGTCGGAGTACATACAGCGCAATATTGCGGCCACCACTCAGGCCTACGGTCTTACCAACCTGAAAAACGAGTCCTACGACGCAACCACTGAGGTTCAGTCCGGAGCCCTGTCGCAGGATGCAGAGACCACGGCGCAGATCAGACTTCTCGACCCCCAGGTGGTTTCCCCGACCTTCCGCCAGTTGCAGCAGTCCAAGCAGTACTACACCTTCGAAGACACCCTTGCTGTTGACAAGTATGAGATCGACGGGATCAGCCAGGATACGGTCATCGGTGCCAGGGAGTTGGATCTGGAGGGTAACGACAATCGCAACTGGGTCAACGACCATACGGTCTTCACCCACGGTTATGGCATTGTGGCGGCCTACGGAAACAAGGTGACCCCTGATGGGCAGCCCGAGTTCTTCGAGCAGGACATTCCCACCAAGGGCAAACTGACCGAGTCCCAGCACTATGAACCCAGGATTTACTTCTCTCCCAATGCCCCCGAGTATTCAATCGTGGGCGCGCCGGAGGGGGCGAGTGGTTGGGAGTTCGATTACCCGACCGGTTCGAAGGGGGCCACCAATACCTTCAAGGGTGATGGCGGACCCTCGGTCGGCAACTTCATGTCCAGGGTGCTGTATGCCATCCGATTCGGCTCCGACCAGATACTCTTCTCGGACCGTGTGACCCCCGACTCCCAGATTCTCTACAATCGCTCACCCAAGGAGAGGGTGGCCAAGGTCGCCCCCTATCTGACCCTGGATGGCAGGGTGTACCCTGCAGTGGTCGACGGCCGTGTCAAGTGGATTGTGGACGGATACACCACATCCGATGCCTATCCGTACTCGCAGAAGGTCGATTTGGGGCCGATCACCCAGGACACCACCACCCTGAGTTCCGAGGCAGTCAAAGGATTGGGATCACAGGATGCCAACTACATCAGGAACTCGGTCAAGGCAACTGTCGACGCCTATGACGGTTCCGTCGACCTCTACGCCTGGGACCAGGACGACCCGGTGCTCAAGGCCTGGCAGCAGGTGTTCCCCGGTCAATACAAGCCGCTCTCGGAAATCTCGGGTGACCTGATGAGTCACATGCGTTATCCGGAGAGCCTCTTCAAGGTTCAACGACAGCTTCTCTCGCGGTATCACGTCAACTCGGCCAGCCAGTTCTTCTCAGGGGAGGATTTCTGGCAGACCCCCGTCGATCCCACAGGAAGCAGCAGGGAGCAGAACGATGGGGTCAAGCAGCCGCCCTACTACCTGACCCTGCAGACCCCGGGAACCGATAAGCCGGCCTTCTCCCTGACCTCGACCTTCATTCCCGCAGGCACCTCCACCCGCGAGATATTGACGGGATTCCTCTCCGTCGATTCGGACGCGGGCTCCAGGAAGGGCGTGATAGGGCCGGATTACGGGACAATCAGGCTGATGGAACTCCCCAAGAACTCCAATGTTCCTGGGCCGGGACAGGCGCAGAACAACTTCAACTCCGATGCGACCGTCTCCACCGAGCTGAACCTGCTCCAGTCGGGATCGACCAAGGTCAAACGCGGCAACCTCCTGACCCTGCCGATAGGAGGGGGCCTCATCTACATCCAGCCGGTCTATGTCCAGTCCAGTGGGTCCACCAGCTTCCCTCTCCTGAAGCGGGTCCTTGTGGCCTTCGGCGACAAGGTCAGCTCGGCCCCCACCCTTGATGATGCACTGAACAAGACCTTCAAGGGGAACTCGGGCGCAGCTGCTGGGGATGCGGAGAACGCCACCGCACAGACATCGGCTGCTGCACAGTCGGCTGCGGGACAAGGCCAGGATAACGGAGACGGGGAGGGGCATAACGCCTCCCAGCCTGCCTCAGCCGGGACTTCAGGAAACACCGAGGCCCTGCGCCAGTCCCTGAATCAGGCCAATCAAGCCATGTCCGATTCTGATGCGGCTTTGAAGAAGGGCGATTTCAGCGCCTATGGAGAGGCGCAGGACCGTCTGAAGGAGGCCCTGAAGCAGGCCACCGAACAGGAGGGCGGGAGGCAGTGACTGCCGCCGGGTCCGATTCGCGGGTCCAGGACCCGATGATCCGGCTCTGCCGTGAGCAGGACCTGGGGCGTCTTACCGAGATATACAACCAGGCGGTACTCGACGGAGGTTCCACCGCCGACCTGGAGCCGGTCAGTCGGGAGGCCCGGCGTGACTGGCTCCGCGTTCACCGGCCTGACCAAGGGCATCCCGTCATGGTGGTCGAGGTCGAAGGTGAAGTGCAGGCTTTCGGTTCCCTGTCTTCGTATTATGACCGGCCGGGCTATGCGAATACCTGCGAACTGGGGTATTACGTTGACCGGTCCGCCCGGGGGAGGGGCCTGGCCACTGTTCTGGTAAGGGCCCTTATCGATGCGGCGAAGAAGTCGGGTATGCGAATGGTCGTCGCAGTCATCTTTGATGACAACCTCGGCACCAAGGGTGTTCTTGGGCATTTTGGGTTCCGGAGGTTCGGCCTTCTGCCGAAGGGGGCATCGGACCGATATGAAGTCCACGATGTCTCATACTGGGTCCTCACCCTCTGAGTGAACAAGGCTGCCGGGCAAGGGAACCGGTCGCGAATCCTGTGTAGAATCTCAACGATCCGACGAGAGCAGGAGGCAGGTACAGGCATGGCATCAGATTTCTGGCTTATAGCCGGACTGGGCAATCCCGGGAGCAGGTACGAAGGAACGCGCCACAACATGGGATTCATGTGCGCCGATGTTCTGGCCGAACGGTGGTCCGTCTCCTTCGCCGATCATAAGGGTCTGGCCATGCTGGGACGGGGGGTCATGAACCTGGATTCCCGTCAGGTCAAGTTCCTTCTTGCCAAGCCGCTGACTTTCATGAACGATTCCGGTAATGCCCTGGCTTCCATCAGTGCGTATTACCATATCGACACCAACCATATCGTGGTCATTCACGACGACATGGACCTGGAATTCGGTAGAATCAAGGTCAAGGCCGGTGGATCTGCCGGCGGACACAACGGCATCCGTTCCATAGACCGGTCCCTGGGCAGTAACGCGTACTCCCGTGTGCGGCTGGGGGTGGGCCATGCTCAGCGCGGGCAGGATGCCCACCGCAAGACGGTCGACTGGGTCCTGGGAGGGTTCTCCGGTGCCCAGCGCAGTGAATTGCCGGACTTCCTGGCTGACGGAGCCGATGCAGCAGAGACCATCGTCTTCAAGGGGGTTCCCCAGGCCCAGGAGCAGTTCAATGGCCGTTGATCACACCACGGATTCAGAGGATTCCCGGCAGGGGGAGACTGAGCACCCCGTTGCCATGGACGGTGCCCTGCATGACCTCCTTGAGCCTCTTTTTGATGACGAGACCTTTGCCCGACTTGCCGACGGGAAGATCGAGCCTCCCGCTTCGGACATAGATCCCTCCCTTCTGGTCCAGGCCCCATTGGGTGCCCGCCCGGCCCTGGCCGTGGCAGCCGCGGGGCAGGGGCCGGTCGTCATGGTGGTGCCCTCCGAGCATGATGCCCAGGAGATGGGCCGATCCATCAGGTCCTGGTACGGGGGCGATCCCCACGATGTGGCCACGCTGGAAGCCTGGGAGACCCTACCCCACGAGCGCCTGTCGCCCAGGGCTGACACGGTGGCCTCGCGAATGGCGGTTTTCCGCCGCCTGGCGCATCCCATAGAGGGTGATCCGATCTTCGGACCGATCAGGATTCTGGTCATGCCCATCCGTTCCCTTCTCCAACCCGTGGTGAAGGGGCTTCAGGACGTGGAGCCCCTGGTATTCACGGTCGGTACCGAGATGGATATGGGCCGTGCCGGTGAAGCCTTGGTCCGTAACGCTTACACCCGGGTCGACCTGGTGATGGAGAGGGGCCAGTTCGCCGTCAGGGGAGGCATCCTGGATGTCTTCGTGCCCACCATGCCCCACCCCGTTCGCATTGAGTTCTTCGGTGATGAGGTTGACACCATCCGTTCATTCCATGCCTCGGATCAACGCACCTTCGGCGATGGGCTGGATCGGATCTGGGCTCCCCCCTGTCGTGAACTACAGCTGACCGACCAGGTGCGGCAGCGGGCCAAGGCCCTGATTGGAAGCATCCCCAACGCTGACGACATGTTGGAGTCCATCGCCCAGGCCATACCGGTCGAAGGCATGGAGTCCCTCCTGCCGGCCCTGGTGCCCGACCTTGTGCCGGTGCAGAGCATGCTTCCCGACAGTGCCCTGGTTCTCCTCTCCGAACCCGAACTCCTGCGCCGGTCGGCCCAGGACCTGACCAAGACCGCGAACGAGTTTCTTGCGGCCAGCTGGCATGTGGCGGCCTCGGGACATGGAGCCGGTGCCCCCATCAGCTTCGACCAGGCCAGTTTCCTGGAGTACGACCAGATCATTTCCGCGCTGGAATTCAGCAAGCACCAGGTATGGAAACTGACGGAGCTGTCTGTGGACACAGACCGCGAGGGGGCGGAACGCCTCGACGCTCAGACGCCTGACGAATACCGCGGCGACGAGGATAAGGCCCGCTCCGGCCTGATGGGTCTGACCAAGGCGGGAGACCGGGTTGTGGTCACAGCAGCCGCCCAAGGGACCCTGAGTCGACTACGCCGGGCTCTGGAATCCGCTGGTATTACCGGGGTGGAGTATCTGCGCTCCATGGCCGTTGACGGATTCGTCGATTCGTCTGCTCGCCTGGCTCTCCTGACCGAGCGTGACCTGACTGGTCGGACCAGTGTGGCCGCAGGTCAGAAGACCTCGGGCAGGCGACGCAAGGCCATCGACCTGACCGAACTCAAACCAGGCGATTTCGTGGTGCATGATCAGCATGGCATCGGAAAGTACCTGGGCATGAGGCAAAGGACCATCGGCAATGGCCCCACGAAGGGCAGCCGAGAGTATCTGGTCCTGGAATACGCTCCGAGCAAGCGCAACGCTCCACCCGACAAGCTCTTCGTTCCGGCCGACCAGCTGGATCAGGTCAGCAAGTACATCGGTGCAGAGATACCGAAGCTCAACAAGCTCGGCGGTTCGGACTGGTCGGCCACCAAGGCCAAGGCGCGGAAGCACGTTCACCAGATAGCCCAGGGCCTGGTCAAGCTCTATTCCGCGCGCCAGCGAACCAAGGGATTTGCCTTCAGCCCGGATACACCCTGGCAGAAGGAACTTGAGGATGCCTTCCCCTTCCAGGAGACCCCCGATCAGCTGACCACCATCGATGAGGTCAAGGCCGACATGGAACGCCCGGTGCCGATGGACCGCTTGATATGTGGTGACGTGGGTTTCGGGAAGACCGAGATTGCCATCAGGGCTGCCTTCAAGGCGGTCCAGGACTCCAAACAGGTCGTGGTTCTTGTGCCGACCACTCTTCTGGTTCAGCAGCACCACCAGACCTTCGTCGACCGCTTCGAGGGATTCCCGGTCAATGTAGCAGCCATGAGCCGCTTCCAGACCGCCAAGGAGAACCAGGCCACCATGGCGGGACTGGCCGACGGGAGTGTCGACGTGGTTATCGGCACCCACAAGCTCCTCAACCCCAAGATCCGGTTCAAGGACCTTGGGCTGATGATCATCGACGAGGAGCAACGCTTCGGGGTTGAAGACAAGGAGACCCTGAAGGCAATCAGGACCAACGTCGATGTTCTCTCCCTCTCCGCCACCCCCATACCCCGTACCTTGGAGATGGCAGTGACCGGAATCAGGGAGATGTCCACCCTCGCCACGCCTCCTGAGGACCGGCTGCCGGTCCTGACCTACGTCGGGGCCTATGAGGATGCCCAGGTCACGGCTGCCGTCCGTCGTGAGCTCCTGCGCGGTGGGCAGGTCTTCTACATCCACAACCGGGTTGAGGATATCGGCAAGGTGTCAGCCAAGGTCCAGGAACTGGTCCCTGAAGCCAGGGTCGGTGTGGCCCACGGCAAGATGGGGGAGAAGCAGTTGGATGGAATCATCCAGGACTTCTGGCGCCGCGACATCGACGTCCTGGTCTGCACCACCATCGTCGAGACCGGTCTGGATATACCCAACGCCAACACCCTGATTGTAGACAGGGCTGATAGGTTCGGCCTCTCTCAGCTGCACCAGCTGCGTGGCAGGGTGGGCCGGGGCCGTGAGCGCGCCTACGCCTACTTCCTCTATGATCCCAGCAAGCCCATGACCCAGACAGCTCATGACCGTTTGGCCACCATCGCCCAGAGCACGGCTTTGGGTTCAGGATACGATGTGGCCATGAAGGACCTGGAGTTGCGCGGAACGGGTAACCTCCTGGGTGATGAGCAGTCGGGGCACATCGAGGGGGTCGGGTTCGACCTATACGTCCGGATGGTCTCCCAGGCCGTTGAGGAGTATAAGGAACCACAGGCTGCCCCATCGGTCAACGTCAGCATCGACCTGCCCATCGAGGCCTCGGTTCCGGTGGACTACATAGACTCCGACAAGCTCCGTCTTGAGGCTTATAGGAAGTTGGCGTCGGCCCGTAACGACCAGGACCTTCAGGATCTCCATGAGGAACTGACCGACCGATACGGTCAACCGCCCGCCGAGTTCGACACCCTCTTCGCCATTGCCCGGCTTCGGGCCAAGGCTCGGAAGTTGGGCATCGCGGAGATTGCCACCCAGGGTGGGCGTGTCCGGGTCAGACCCCTGAATCTGCCTGAGTCGTTGCAGTCGAGGATGGAGCGTATCTACAAGGGATGCCAATACCGACCTGTCACCAGCACGCTGCTGGTTCCCGCCCCGTTCGCAGGGTCCCTGGGATCGGGGCCGATGGATTCCGGCCAAATGGTGGAATGGGTTGACCAGCTTCTGGATGACCTGGCATGGCACCACGAAGAGTTGTGAGCGTGAGCGCTAACGGGTTGGTATTGTATCTGGTCCAACAAAACTAGTATTCTGTAGGAGACATCACAACAACAGTCTTAAAGGAGCAGTTGTGGCAGCAATTGAAAGCGTATATGCGCGCGAAATACTTGATTCCCGTGGAAACCCGACCGTAGAGGTCATCCTGCAGACCGAAGACGGTGCAGAAGGCCGCGGCCTGGTGCCCTCGGGTGCTTCGACCGGTGAGGCCGAGGCCTGGGAGCGTCGCGACGGCGACAAGAAGCGTTACATGGGCAAGGGTGTACTGGACGCCGTCAAGGCGGTCAACGAGACCATCGCCCCCAACGTCATCGGCATGGATGCCAGCGACCAGCGTGCCCTGGACGAGACCATGATCGACCTCGATGGAACCCCCAACAAGGGCAAGCTGGGCGCCAACGCCATCCTGGGCGTCTCCCTCGCTGCTCTCTATGCTGCGGCCGAGTCCGCCGAGCTGCCCCTCTACCGTTACCTGGGCGGCACCAACGGACACATCCTGCCCGTTCCCAACATGAACATCATGAACGGTGGCGCTCACGCCGACTTCGCCACCGACATCCAGGAGTACATGATCTCCCCCTACGGTTTCGATTCCTATAGTGAAGCCCTGCGCGCTGGTGTCGAGGTCTACCACACCCTCAAGGGCATCCTGAAGAAGGACGGACACGACACCGGTCTGGGTGACGAGGGAGGCTTCGCCCCCAAGATGAAGTCCAACGAGGACTCCCTGAAGTACATCGTCGACGCCATTCAGGCCGCCGGCTATGAGCCCGGCAAGCAGATTGGCCTCTGCCTTGATGTGGCCTCCTCGGAGTTCTACAACAAGGACACCGACAAGTACCACTTCGATGGTGCCGATCGTGATGCCGATTACATGCTTGACTACTACCAGGGCCTGGTCGAGCGTTACCCGCTGGTCTCCATCGAGGATCCCTTCGCCGAGGAGGATTGGAACGCCTGGCAAAAGATCACCGCCGCCATGGGCGACCGTCTGCAGTTCGTCGGCGATGACCTCCTGGTCACCAACCCCAAGAGGCTCCAGAGGGGCATCGACCTGAAGGCCGCCAACTCCCTCCTGGTCAAGCTGAACCAGATTGGCACCGTCACCGAGACGCTGGACGCCATCGAGCTGGCCACCGCAAACGGCTTCACCTCCATGGTCTCCCACCGTTCCGGTGAGACTCCTGATACCACCATCTCCGACCTGGCTGTTGCCAAGAACACCCGCCAGATCAAGACCGGTGCTCCGGCCCGTGGTGAGCGTATCGCCAAGTACAACCGCCTGCTGGAGATCGAGGAGGAGCTGGGCTCCACCGCCGAATATGCAGGTTACAGCGCCTTCAAGGCCTGCAAGCAGTACACCAAGTAGTAGAGCAGGGTCCCAGGTTTCGGCTGTTCTGGCCGGAACGTGACACCTTGAAACCCGTGGCGGCCCGAGTCGGCTGCCACGGGTATTTTTATAGGTATGGCCAAGAACTCAACCAAGTCCTCCCGAAAAGGCGCAGGCACTCAGAATGACAGGAAGCGGACCAGTCGCAGCTCGGCCGGTCCCATATCCTTCTTTCTGGCTCTCATCATCATGGCCCTGGGGCTGATTCATCTTGCCGCCACATTCCACTCCTATGCCATCAACCTGTCCGAACTGAACGGTCTGAAAAACCAGGAAGCTCAGTTGGTGGCCAGGAAACAGAACCTGGAGAACCAGATTCAGCGATGGAATGACCAGGCCTACGTCACAGCCCAGGCCAGGGAGCGCCTCGGATTCATCTTTCCAGGAGAACAGGCCATCAGGGTTCTTCATCCCGAAGCCGTGACCGGCCAGGATGACCAGAGCGCCAAGACCAACAAGGGTATTCAGGCCCCACGCAAGAACACCCTGCCCTGGTATCAGGAAATGGCATACTCGTTCAAGAAGGCCGACCAGAGACCTGATGCTCTTGCGTCTGCCCAGGGGGTGACCGCTCCGGGGCAGTCCAGGTCCCAGGGCCAGGTCGGGCAGAATTCCAATCAGGACGGGCAGGATTCATCCATTCCTCCGAACAGCGAAGAGTGGGATGAGGACAGTGAATAGGCAGCGGTAGGCGTACCGTCGGCCAGCGGTCCGGAATTCCTGCTGATAGAAGGAACTTGAAGAGCGGTGGCGATAGACGCCCCGCAACCAGGTTCCTATGCTCAGGAGTCTGGCCTGATTGCATAACGGTCCCATGCTGGACCCTACAGAACAGGGTGAGGTCTCGGCCTTCCCGACTTTACGGATATTCGGACATATAAGGAGCATGAGTACTGATGCAGGATGAGAGAGTGGGAGCAGTCCAGGCCGGATCGAACGAGGCCATGGAGATCCTGGTGGACAGCATCCTGGCACAACCTGCAACCGAAGAGGAGATTGCCGGGGTTCAAAGCCAGTTGGGTCGCTACCCTCGTGGAATGGTGGCCGTTGGCGCGCGGTGTGCCTGTGGCAACCCCCTGGCCGTCGTGACCAGGCCACTTCTGCCAGACGGGACCCCCTTCCCCACAACGGCGTATCTGACCTCTCCAGAGGCCGTCAAAGAGGTCTCCCACTTGGAGGCCAACGGTATCATGAACGATTTCAACCAGGACCTGGCCGATGATGAGGACCTGGCACGGCTATA
This sequence comes from Bifidobacterium coryneforme, assembly GCF_000737865.1. NCBI lineage: Bacteria > Bacillati > Actinomycetota > Actinomycetes > Bifidobacteriales > Bifidobacteriaceae > Bifidobacterium > Bifidobacterium coryneforme. The sequence goes on along the minus strand of NZ_CP007287.1, from coordinate 1,038,346 downwards.
TCGCCAAGCGCATCAGACCTATCTGGACTTCCGCCATGCCCTGGCGCTCAGGCTTGGCGACAGCGAGGAGCATATCCGCAAAATCTCGGCCGGCGGGATGCCGACCAGGGTAAAGTGCCTTCATGCACTGACCGGGCAGTCGCTCGTCATGGGGGCCGGTGTCAATCCTCTGGGTGATCGGGTCCTGTCCATGATCAGGCCGGCCTTCGACCCCATGGTCTGCAGGTGCGCCCGACCCTGGGGAACGGACTTGGAGCAGGAATGAGCAGGATAGCGTCCATCGGAGCGGTCAGGATGCTGTGTGCAGGGCGGCATACGGAAATAGGGGAGGACAAATGACGGATCAGGTGACTGTCGCCGGTGTCGATTGTGGTACCAATTCCATCCGGCTGCTGATTGCGCGGGTGGATGAACAGGGTTTGCATCTCCTGGCACCCAGGAGCATGGAGGTCATACGGCTGGGGGAGGGCGTTGACAGGAACCACCGCTTCGCGGACCAGGCACTTGAGCGGGCCTACCGGGCCTGTCGGCTCTTCGCGGACCAGCTAGATTCGTACAAGGTGGACGGTATCCGTTTCGTGGCCACGTCGGCCACCAGAGACGCGGCCAACCGCAACGATTTCGAAGAGGGAGTACAGTCCATACTCGGTGTCAGACCCGAGGTGATTTCCGGCACCGAAGAGGCCGAACTGAGTTTCCTGGGGGCTATCAGTGTGTTGGAATCGGCCCCTCGCACCACAACTACCCCCAAAGCCCCCTACATGGTGGTCGATTTGGGTGGAGGATCCACAGAACTGGTCGTCGGAGGCGATGGGAATCAATCACCGGTGGACAGGGCCGGATCCTCATACTCCATGAACATCGGTTCGGTCCGGATCACCGAGCGCCATCTTCTCGCTGATCCGCCCACCCAGGATCAGATTGACCAGGCGGTCGAGGACGTGGACCGCCACATCGATCGGGCATTCGAAACTGTTCCCGTTGCGGAGGTAGGCACGCTTGTGGGGGTCTCCGGAACGGTCACCACCATGAGTGCCCTTGCTCTGGGTTGCACCGAGTACGATTCCCGACGCGTTGATGGGGTGGCCGTACCGGTAAGCCAAGCCAGGCAAACCAACCAGGAAGTGCTCCATATGAGCCGACAGGAACGTCGTGGTCTCAGTCCCATACACCCTGGCCGCATCGATGTGATTGGTGGCGGGGCATTGATCTGGGACCGTCTTCTTGAGCGGATATCCCAGGCCTGCCCAGCGGTCCAGGCAGGTGGTGCCTACATTGCCAGCGAACACGGCCTCCTGGACGGGCTGGTTCTGGATTACGGGCGTAGTCTCCTGCATTCTTGACCGGTCTGGTTGCGCGGAGGCTGTTCCGCCTGTGCGCTATGATATGACGGTACGGGTCCTTGGCCCCGGTGGCGAAATGGTAGACGCATCGGACTTAAAATCCGCCGCCTGTACTGGCATGTGGGTTCGATTCCCACCCGGGGCACAAGCGGATAGGTCTCGTTGACCAGGTGGACGAACGTATCGACTTGTGACCAGACCAGTGAACCGATACTCTGGAACGCGACGAAAACCAAAGGAGTTGTCATGAGTGACCAGTCCATGCCCAAGGTGAATGCCGTCTTTGGTGCCACACCCGAGGTTGAGTTTCAGGGGGCGGCCCCCCAAGGTCTGCGAACCGTGGAATTGGTTGAGGGTGACGGCCCCGTTGTGAGGAAGGGCGACACGGTTACCGTCAACTACCACGGGCTTATCTGGGGAACCGACAAGGTTTTCGATTCCAGCTTTGAGCGTCACCAGCCTGCAAGCTTCGGCATCGGTGTCGGTCAGGTTATTCGCGGTTGGGACCAGAGTGTTCCCGGCCACAACGTGGGTTCCAGGCTGGTGGTTTCTATACCGCCCGAATACGGTTACGGCAGCAGGGGTGTTCCCCAGGCCGGTATCGGGGGCGATGACACCCTGGTCTTCGTGATCGACATCATATCGACTCGATGACCATCAATCTGTAAGGTGCCGGTGAGGGCCGGCGCCTTTTCCATATCCCGGTCGTATAGGTGAACGAGTTGGACCGGAAGAGCGAATCGACACAAGGAGGAGACCATGGCTGAGGAAAAAACGATTCTGCTGACACAAGCCGCCTATGACAAGCTGAAGGAGGAGCTGGACCGCCGCCAGGGTGAATACCGAGATGAGATCACCGAGCGAATCGCCGCAGCCCGTGCCGAAGGTGATTTGAGTGAAAATGGCGGCTATCAGGCCGCCCGTGAGGAGCAGGGGAAAAACGAGGGCAGAATCAACGAGCTGATCGTCAAGCTCCGTAACTCACAGATTCTCAAGGCTCCCAAGTCCGGCAAGGTGGGCAACGGCTCCCTGGTGACCCTGACCATAGCCGGAAACGACATGGTCTACGTTCTGGGATCCCGTGACCTGGCCGTGGCCACGGAGTATGACGTAATCAGCCCCGAGTCTCCGATTGGAGCAGCCATTCTTGGTGCCGAGGAGGGCAATACGGTCAGCTACAAGGCTCCCAACGGCAGGGACATTTCGGTTACCGTCAAGGAGGCCAAGCCTCTCAAATAGTGAGGAATCCGGGAGGAGCGCTCCTGTAAGGAAGAATCCAGGCGCCTCGGCCGATTAAGCCGGGCGCCTTTCTTATGACTCGGACCATCCCATACCGGATGGTCATACGGCTTAGCGCAGGTTACAGACCACCAGGAAGATGGCTACGGTGTGACAGACGTACCCGATGACGGTTCCGCAGTGGAATATCTCATGGAACCCGAAAACGCGGGGCCAGGGGTCAGGTCGACGCAGACCGTAGGCAATGGCTCCCAGGATGTAGGCCGCGCCCCCAGCTACAATCAACCAGACTACGGGAGGTCCGGCGACAGGGGACTGCCAGAAGAGTCCCAGGAAGAAGACCCCCGAAACTCCGAAAACCACGTAGACAAGGGTGTACAGCCAGCGAGGGGCATTGATCCAGAAAACGTGGACCACCATGGCGACCAGGGTTGCCGACCACATGCCAATGATGATGGTCCGCCTCCAGAAGGTGTCCAAGGCAAAGGCGACGGGAGTATAGGTGCCTGCAATCAGGAGGAAGATATTGACGTGGTCAAACCGTCGCAGGACATCGGTGACTGCTGGTGACCAATCGCCCAGATGGTAGAGGGCGGAATTGCCAAAAAGGGCCAGTGAAGAGGCCATGAAGACGGTGCAGGCCAGTTTCATGGGCAGGCCCCGGCCCAGGCAGATCAGGACGATGCCGGCCGCCAGCGCCAGAGGAGCGGCAACGGCATGGATCCAGCCTCGCAGGAGGGGCTTGGGGCGGCCGTGAACATCCAGTCTGACCTTCCGCTCAATCTCCTCGCTTGGGAATCCCTCGATTTTGGCAGCCTTGGCTTCGGCCTTGGCCATGATTCTGGCCGCCTTTTCCCTGCCTTTTGCTCGTATGGCATCCGCCTTGGCCTGCATGTGTGCCTCGTGGGCCAGATCAGCATCCTTGCGCAGATATATCAGCTCCTGGCGGCGTTTGCTCCTTCTGAGGTCCAGGTCGGGGTTCTGTTCGGGGTTCGATGATTCGGAGACCGGGGTGGACCCGCGTTGCTGATCCCTTGTTGCCTTGCCTGCCATGGGTCTCCTTCAAGAGTATTGCGAACCCGGGTCGCCTGGCTGGTCCAGGTTCGTCTCCGGCTGTGACGGCTGCAATCCAGCCTACCCCCATACCTGCTTTCCAGGGTGTCATAAGCGGGGCCGTCTTGCCTGGAGAAGACCTGCGTGGGTCGCTGAGGTCAGAGGCTATGATGTTGGATATGGCTGATTTTTCGGAGATTCTGGCTTCATGTGATGATTGCGACGAGGAGGATCGGGAGTGGCTCCACCATCTGGTGGCGGACTGGCAGGTTATTGCCGATTTGAGCTTTGCCGACCTCCTGCTTGTACTGCGGACCAAGGGCGGTACATTCAAGGTGGCCGAACAGTGCAGACCGTCCACGGTCATGTCCTTGCGAACAGAGGACGTTGTCGGCACTGTGCCTCCTGAGGATCGGCAGGAGGAGCTGGAGCAGGCCATGAAATCCAAGGGGGTGCTGCGTTCGAATAAACTGAGCACTTTCGGCAAGGCCACGGTCTGCGATGTCTATGCCCCCATCCGTCACAAGGGGAAAACCCTGGGACTGGTGGTCCGGGAGACCAACATGGCCACCAGGGAGTCCAACGGGCGGTACGAGAGTGAGAGCATCAACGCCGGCAAGGAACTCTTCGAGATGATAACCCGGGGGGAGTTCCCCTATTCGGACTCGGTCCTCAACCAACGCCATAACGCCAGGGTTGCGGACGGGTTCTTTGTGCTGACGGCCGGGGGTATAGTCCGATACGCCTCACCGAATGCCATCAGCTGTTTCCGTAGGCTTGGATCCGTCGACACCATGACAGGGCAGTATCTGAGTGAAATCGGTACCTCCCTCCTGCATAAGAACGATCCCGTCCCCGATTCGCTGCCCCTGGTGCTGAGCGGTAAGGCCGCAGTGGACTCGGAGCTGGACGCCAACGGTTCGGCTGTTTCCATGCGTTCCCTCCCTCTTTACGGGCGGCACGGCAGGATTGGGTCCATCGTCCTGTGCAGAGATGTGACCGAGTTGCGCAGGCGTGAGAAGGAACTTCAGACCAAGGACGCGACCATCTCGGAAATCCACCACAGGGTCAAGAACAACCTACAGGCTGTTTCGGCCTTGTTGAGGCTTCAGGCCCGGCGAACCAAGTCCGATGAGGTCCGAAAGGAGCTGGAGGAGGCCCAGCGCCGTGTGCAGACCATCGCCGTGGTTCATGAGGGGCTCAGCCAGACCGCTGATGAGATTGTGGACTTCGACAAGGTCATATCCAACCTCCTCAAGATGAGTGTCGATCTGGCCACTACGAGCGACCAGCACATCTCCATCTCATACGTAGGCAAGTTCGGCATGATGCCTGCCCAGGATGCCACTCCACTCTCCCTGGTCCTGACCGAGCTGGTCAACAATGCCGTCGAGCATGGGTTCGAGGGGCGCACGGAGGGCCATATCACGATTTCCGTGGGAAGGGGCGGCAACAACCTGAATGTGGTCGTCGAGGACGATGGCAACGGTTACAGCACCGAGTCCGACGAGGGCAGGGCCAAGTCCAGCGGGTCCGGTCTGGGCACGCAGATCATCAACACCTTCGTTACCAACGACTTTGGAGGTACGGTCCGTTGGGAGCCCCGACGCGATGGGGGAACCCGGGCCGTCATCAACATCAAGCTCCGCGTGGCGCAGGATGTCTGACAGGTCATAGGAAAGCGAAGAGGCCGCGGGGTTTAACCCGCGGCCTCTTCTTATTGATAAGATCCGCCTGCCGATGGGGCAGGCACAGAGCCTGAATCAGGACTGCATCTGCATGGCCTGAGAACGCCGTGCCCGCATGGCCCTGCGTTTCAATGCCCTGCGCTCGTCCTCACTCAGGCCTCCCCAGACACCATAATCCTGGTTGGTATCCAGTGCGCACTTGAGGCAGGCATCAATCACCTTGCAGGAGCGGCAAACGGCCTTCGCCTCTTCAATCTGCTGATAGGCGGCACCGGTATTGCCAACCGGGAAAAAGAGCTCCGGATCCTTATCGCGGCAAGCGGCTTTTGCACGCCAATCAAACGCATTACTCATTTACCTGTTCCTCCAAGTCGTTCCACTGGACTCACTTGTTTTTCTGTATGCAAGATAAGCACGAAACGGGATATTTTTCAAGGGTTATTTCCCAAGGAATCACTGGGAAAACACTGAATGGGAAGAGCCTGGCCGGGTGACATGAAGAGCCCCCGACCCGGAATGGTGCAGACTGGGCGGCCCGGGCCGTCGAGGGAGGCGGAAGGTATGCCGCAGGCCATATCCACGCTTCGTTCGCCAAAGGGGAACACCAGGCGTTGCCTGAAACGCTCCGGTCGTCGTATGGCTGCAGCGGAATCCACGGCCAGGATCACCGCCACCCCGTCCATGGACAGGGCCTTGTTCACCTGTCCTGCCAGGGGTTGTCTGCTCATAGGGTCAAGAAGGTCCTGGGCATCGTCAATCAGCCATATCAGACCCTCATAAGGTTCCTTGCTTTTCTCGGGGGACGAAGATGCTCCGGCGGATGAAGTCGCTTGACCGGATAAGACATTTCTGAGGGACGGCTCTGCCCCAGAGGGTGGTGGCAATCGGGATGGGTCGGGAGATGAAGCAGATTGCCTGCGCCTGGTGTACAGGTCGAGGCTGGAATATGCATCACCTTTCCGGAAGGACAGGCGCAAATCAAAGGAATCAGGAATACATGCAGTCTTCGACAGGTCTCCCGGTTTGGATCCCATCTCTTCCAACAGGCGAAGGAGGCGCTGGGTCAGTGCCCCGATGAGGGTGGTCTTCCCCCGCCCCATCGGGCCGATTAGTGCTGTGTTGCCGATAATCGGCATCCTGCAGGTATGAAGTAACACCCCGTCATCCAGCCATCCGATGGGAACCAGTGGGTGCCCGTTCTGAAATGTTGCACGGGTTCCGTATCCGGCGCCCCGCACTCCATTCCGCTCGGTGTCGGGCAGGGGAGTGGAGAAGAGGGGAGGCGCAGGTCTGAATCCGCAGAAAGAGGCCGCTTTGGCTATTTGTGCCACCAATCCGCCTGGATTGTCCGCCTGACAGGTCCTGAAGGCTCTGATTCCATCTCCACCTTCGCAGAAACCCTGTCCAGGGTTGGTGGAGCTGATATGGGCCGCACAGGCTGAGCCCAGAAGTTCCTTGGACTGCACCGGATCGCGGACTCGCAGACAGATACCGAGATTCATATTGGCCCTCATCTGGGCACTGACCTGGCCCATTGTCTGCTGGGTGCATGCAATCAGGTTCATGCCGAGGGACCGTCCTTGTGAAGCCAATCTGACCAGGTCATCCTGGTAGTCGGGCAATTGCTGACGGAGGGCCTGGAACTCATCAATCACAACCAGAAGGCGGGGAGGAGGTGAGACCAGTTCCTTGACATCCGCAACGCCCTCCCGGGCCACCAGAGTCTCCCTGCGTTTCAGCTCTTTCCGGATTCCAGCCAGGGAACGGACGGCCTGTTCGAGGTCAAGGTCGTTGACACAGCCGACCGTGTGGGGGAGCCCTGCAAGGAGGTTGAAACCAGAGCCACCCTTGAAATCCAGCAGCACCATGTTCAGTCTGCTGGGTGGAATGCTGCATGCCAGGGACAGGCACCAGGTCTGGAGAAAGACGGACTTTCCCGAGCCGGTGGTTCCGGCCACCAGGGCATGGGGGCCATCCGCAGCCAGGTCAATCAGAAAGTCCTCGCGTGTCCCGCACCCGATCATGGCCTGGTAGGAAGTGGCCCCCTCCAAGGATGACAGCCAAGTGTGGACGATGGACTGCCAGTGCTGCCCCTTGCCGGTTGGGCGGGGATTGTTGTCGAAGAGCTTGGACTCAAGGCACGGCAGATCCAGAGACGCCAGAGCCGTCATATCCGCATAGGTCGATTCAAGCTCAAGGACATCGTGAGTCCGTGATCCGGGGGAGTACCTCTGGCCTTGCCTGCGTTTGGCGGTCGATTGTGATCTCAGCAGGGTAAGGATGCACAGGGCAAGATTGCCTGCCAAACCCGGTAAGAGGAGGGCAAGGAACACCCATCGCCCTTGAGCAATCATGTACCAGAGCAGGGCTGTCTGGGCCAGAAGAGGGGTGCATTGGGCCAGCACAGTCAGGAAGGTGTCAGCGGATGGACGGAGCTTCCCCGGCCTTTCCGACTGTTCCCCATTTGAATCCTCGAGGTTCTTCATACTGTGAAGAATGACTGACCGCCTGATGTATGTCAGTCAGGGGCGCTTCATGTGGTCGAGTGTGTCCCCATGCCCTGGATAAAGAGGGGTGGAATGGAGGGGGCTTACATTCCCCCGACCTGGCCAGGGGCGTGTGACCCTTGCTCCAGCTCCTGGAAGAGGTTGGTATTGCGTGCGTCGTCCAGGAGGACCGTGGAGCCGATTCCACCGGGGTAATAATCAGGATCGGTCCAGTAGAGGCTGCCGCTGATGCCGCCTTCGCCTGTAGCGTCGCGGAAGGCCATGACCATCCTGAAGAGGGTCCAGGCATTGGACTTTTCGTCCACGACAATGGCATCGAGGCCGGCATCAATGACCTTGTTGGCTGAAGATGGGTTGAGTGCAACAGAAGGTTTCATCACCTTTTTGGATATGGCTCCTATCACCTGCCGCTGGCGTTCAGCCCTGCCGAAGTCGCCTTTGGGGTCCGAGTACCGCATCCTGGAAAAGGCCAGGGCGGCGCCCCCATCAGCGAGATGGCAACCGGGAGTCCACACCATTCCTGAGTTCGGGTCGTCGACGTTGTCGTCGTAGCAGAGCTCAACTCCGCCCATGGCATCGACGAGTCCCCGAAGGCCGCCGAACTTGATGATGGCCACATGGTCGATTTTGTTTCCGGTGATCTCTTCGATGTGCGCCGTCAGTGACTTGTATCCGGATGTATAGGCGAGAGCATTGATTTTCATCGCCTCTCCGTCCTGCTTGACCAGGGAATCCCTGGGGACCGAGATGAGGGAGGCCGCTCCGTGCCTGGGCTTGGTCAGAATCAGGATGGTGTCCGTCCTGAACCCGGTGATTTCCCCGTCTTCTCCTGCCCCGGGTGTTCCATCTCGCTGGTCGGACCCCAGGATAAGCCAGGTAGAGGCTTGCGAACCTGGCATATTGGTCAGCATTTCGCTATGGTTCAGCTTGCCGTTGATCCAGAACCAGCAACTGCCTGCCAGTGCCATGAGCAGCAGCATGAGGATGACCAGAGTGGCCGCTGTGATACGCAGGCCTCGATGACGCTTCCTGACCACGGTTGCGGATGATATCGGTGCCTGCTTATGCAGAGAGACGGCGGGAGATGCTTGTCGGGCGGGTTTGGGTGTGGAAGTGGGCCTGGCAGGTGTTTTCCGAGAGGAGCCCGCTGTTCTGCGTGCCGGGGATGCAGACCCACCTGTCTGGGTGGCCCTTGTTCCGATAGTGGAAGTCGACTTGGGCGAGGAGGTCCGTGAAGAAGGTGAGAAGCTGGGGGGCATCTGGGATTCCGCCGCCGATGGGGCTGCCTGCCTGCGGTGCGACCGACCATGACCGTACGGCATGAAACTCGGTGGCTCCTGCGGGTGTCGGCTTTCATCTGGTCCTGGTTGCATACCTTAATCCCTTGTCCTACTCATCTATCCCAACTAGGTCATGAATACCACTGACTGATATGAGCGTCGGTCACGGACACTATTTCTGCGCGGGAACGGCACAGACCGTTGCGAAGAGGTAACGGTCTGCCATGCCGATGTACTGCCCGGTCACCTTGTCCTTGATGGTTCCGTCCTTTGGATTGACGATGCCTCCGGTGTCGGGATCGATCAGAGTCTTATCGGGCATGGTGATCAGACCTGTAAGGGGATCGGGGGCCGGGGTTTCCGGGGCGTCCTGAGAAGCGTCCGCTGCAGTGTCGGGGGTGGCGGACTGGGTTGACTGAGTCTGCTGGTCCTGGCTTGCTGTCTGCTGGCTCTGCTGGTCGCTGTCGGTGCTGCCGTTGAGTGGCTTGCCCTCCCTGAGGGTTTTCCATACGGTGTCGGCCTCATCCGTCCAGACGACCCGGTTAATATCCTGGGACCAGGGTTCCACTGGCAGGGTACGGGCGTAGATGTTTGAGGGCTGCAGGTCCTTCAAAGAGTCACCCAGTCCAAGAAGGGTCTGGAAGTCGCCCAGGCCACTGCTGATCTGCAGGGCGGAAAGAGAGGTGGTGACCAACCGGTAGGCCTTAGGCAGGTCGGAGAATATATCGACCTTGCGTGCCTCGTTTGCGAGGGTCTTGATCAGGTACTGCTGGCGGGTGGTCCTCATGATGTCCGAGCCGTCGCTGCTGGTATCGTGGCGCATCCTGGCATACTCTGTGGCCTGGGTGCCATCCAAATGGTGCAGTCCCCGTTGCAGGTCAATACCGGTGGTCTCGTCGTAGGTCCTGACTGGAATGCAGACATCAACTCCTCCCAAGGCATCGATAATGGACTTGAACCCATTGAAATCAGCGACGACGAACTGGTCGATGTCCAGTCCGGTCAGGGACCGGACCGCCGTCAGTGTGCAGTTGGCTGCCGATTCCACATCGCCGCCTTGGGAGTACCCGTCGGCGAAGATGGAGTTGAACATGACCTTGTAACGAGCTGGTATGGTCTCGCCCTTGCTGGTGGTGCAGCTGGGTGCGTTCACGATGGAGTCCCTGGGAATGGAGACCACATTGGCATAGGTCCTATCGGCGGAGATCTGCACGACCAGGGCGGTATCCGACTGGTGGTTGCCTTCCAGATCGTCTGTGGCCCCACCTATTGCCGCATTGCCCTCGCCGTCTCGGCTATCCTGCCCCAGGAGCAGGATGTTCAGGGTCTTGCCTTTATAGATGTCTTCGGGCGCCTTGTGCTGGTTCTTCGACGCAACTTGGGGAACAACGGTGAGCCTGCCGTTGAGATCGATCCAGAAGGCGGCAATGGTCGAAGCCACGAAGCAGAGAATGAAGGCCAGTGCCATGCAGACGGCTGAACGCACTCGGTGATTGGTGCGGTACCCAAGGCTGTGCCGGGGCTTGTTGCCTTTGCCTGCCTTGACGTTGGGCGATTGCGCCTGATTGCTTTTGGTCGTCAATGATATGCCTTCCTCATTGGCTGCTATCCAGCAAGCCCGCAGGGGGGTTCCGCCTGCTTGGTCATGCCTATCCGAACTGTTCAAATTGTAGACCTTGGCATGGCGAGAATGGATGTCTTCCTCGCATACCCCCGAATCCCTCACCTATACCGGGACGTATGGGAATCCAAGACGTTTTCCTCTGCCCAGAGCGAACCTTCCCGAAACCATAAGAGAATTTTGATTCTCCTAAAAGAGGGAATCCCGGAACCATTTGAGATAAAGCGATTGACAAAAACAATACATATGCTTGCATTAGCCTCTGCGTGGAGGGTTGTTGCCGATAAACGGTTATCAGTTCCACAAAGTCCGAAAAGCCTTGTGGCGCTTGACAAAGGTCCACCCAGAGTTTCTAATTAAGGTGTGCAATGACACATTAGGGACTGGGGGGTCGCTATGAGTGGTTTTATAGACACTCAATATAACGGAGTAGTTGGGCAGCGTTTGCAGCCGTTGATTGAGTGGTTGGAGTCCAGTAACTCCATGTCCTGGCGCAGTGATGCACTCTGTGCCCAGACGGATCCTGAAGCCTTCTTCCCTGGCAAGGGGGGATCCACTCAGGAGGCGAAAAAAGTGTGTGCAGATTGCACCGTCCGCAAACAGTGCCTTGAGTGGGCTATAGACCACGATGAACGTTTCGGCATCTGGGGAGGTATGAGCGAGCGCGAGCGCCGTCGCTACAAGAAGCGGACGCGTCATCAGTGAGCTGGCAAAATCGCCGGTTCCATGCGGCTGAGTCGGTGTGTGCCGGGGCTTGCGTACACTGGAGCCTATGAGTTCTGTCGCGCCTCAGGCATTGGATATCAAGCAGGTCCTCGCTTCTGTCATAGATGGCCGACCGGCCGACACCACCCAGGAGGTGGATTCCTCGGTTGCGGCCCTGGTGACGGTTGAGCAGGACCTCACCTACCTTTCCGATACGCTTGCCGCACTGGTTGCACAGACCGTGCTGCCAGGGGTCATCATTATCGCCGATTGCTCCGGTTCCATCGCTGAGCCCCTGTATTCCGAGTTCCAGGTCCTCAGACCGCGGCTGACCGATCGCCAGATTGTCGGATCCCGCGATCCCTGTACCGTTGAGGTCCAGGTGGTCAGGGCAAAGGGAGCCTCGTCTTTCGGTGATGCCATTGGCAAGGCCCTCGGATATGCCCGTCTTCCGCAGATGACGCGTGGACTTTGGCTTCTGCATGACGATTCCAGGCCTATGGACCCCAACTGTCTGGAGACCCTGATTGAGTCCTGGCACAGGTCTCCCACGGTTTCGATTCTCGGAGCCAAGCAGTTCAACTGGGAGGGCGAAGGCCTCCAGGATGTCGGTCGATATGCTTACGGGCACTCGACTGTCGGGCTGGTCGTCGATCAGGAGCCCGACCAGGAGCAGTACGATTCCCGGCAGGATGTCTTCTCGGTGAGTCTGGCCGGTTCCCTGGTGCCCCTGGAGACCCTGAAGAATCTGAGGGGGTTGGAACGTTGGTCGGGCACCTTCGGACAGTCCGACGACCTATGCCGGAGAATCTGCCTGTCCGGGGGGAGGGTCGTGGTGGTCCCGGAGGCCAGGGTCGCCCATGCGCAGGCTCGGTACCGTGGTCTGCGAGATAGGGCAGGACGACCGATTGATCCGGAGAACCCTGCAGATGCCTCCATGGCTACGATTGATGCCAGCGAGCGCTATCTCCTTACGGACTTCCCCTCGATCTGGTGGCTTCCTGTCTGGATATGGAGACTGCTTGCGGCTGTCTGGTTCGCGATTGCAAGCCTTATCGACAAGCGCCCGTACACGGCTCTCTGCCATCTGTGCGCCCCCTGGAGACTTCTGGGGCATCTGCGCTCCAGCGTCATGATGCGCCGTAGACTCAGCTCGGTCAGTGTCACGGGTCTGAATCACCTTGATGTCCTCCAGGCCAATCGCCAGCAGGTGCGGCAGTGGCATCAGCGGCAGCAGGCTTTCCGCGACCAACTGGATCACCCCCTGATCGGACACCTGGCCCTGGCTCACCTGAAGAAGCAACGGGCCAGACGAACGGTATGGGCCCTGGGCATGACGGTTCTGGTCCTGCTCGTCCTCCTGGCCACCAACTGGTCCACCTGCCAGGCCGTGTTTTCCGGTGGGTCCATATATTCGAAGACCATGCTCTCCTCCGGAGCCGATTGGAATCAGCTGGTCTCGTCTGCCACTACCTCGTGGACATGGGGTGGTGGAACCGGTATGCCTGCGGCTCCCACTCCGTTCCTGCTTGTGCTGATGGCCTTCACCGCCCTGACCGGCGGCCATGTCGCCTGGGCCATGGGGCTGATGCTCTTGGTGGAGGTGCCCCTATCGGCTCTGTCGTTCTGGGCCCTTGCGGGTATATTCACCAGGTCCAATCCAGTGCGTGTGGCCGTTGGCCTGCTCTGGTCCTGCCTGTCGCTAGCCCTGGGGGTTGTGGAGTCGGTCAACCTTCCCATATTGACGGTTCTGGCCTTTATGCCTGTCGCTTTCGCCTTCGTTTTCAAGGCCGTGGGCCTCTATAGAACGGAATCACCCTCCACACCTCACGCCTCCATACAGGATGCGGCCCTGGCTGCTATCTGCTTCGTGCCGGTCATCCTTGCTGAGCCTCAGCTCCTCCTGGCTCTGATTCCGATTTTCATCATCGTGTTTTGCGTGGTTCCCCGGCACAAGGCCATGCTGATGCTCATTCCGATTCCTTCGGCCCTGGCCCTGGCCCCGACCCTGGTCAACCTGGTCCGTCACTTCCACGATGGACTCTGGCGTCAGCTCTTCGGTGACGTGACCGTCCCCTCCTCGCTGACCCAAGGCCAGCCCCGATCGGACAACCTGGGTGATATGGTGGCCAGAATTCTGGACCTGGACGTATCGCAGGGATGGGTGGGTTGGCTCCACAGCGGAGACTGGCAGGGGTTGATTCTTATGGGAGCCTTGCTGGTGCTGGTCCTCCTGGCCTTTATCTCCCTTTTCCTGCCTGCGGTCGTTCGCGCGTCCAGGATGATGTGGGCCATGGCTCTGATCGGGGTGGTGTTGGCCATGGTGTCTTCGTCCATCACTGTCGGTCTGGATCAGACTGGTCCTGTAGCGGGGTCCCCCCTGCCAGGTCTCCTTCTCGTTCTTCTGTCCTTGATGGCTTGTATCTGCCTGGTTGCGGGCGGGGCTGTCAAACCCTTCCACTCCCTGGCCACCCGCGGGGACAAACATCCCGTGGTTTCCACCTGGCGCACAGGTGAATCAGGCGTCAGGGCCATTGAGGATGGCTCTGTTGTGAATCCCGGATCCGCCGTGACCCTTGTCCTTGTTCGGATGGGTCGTGGACTGCTCACCCTTGCCCTGGTGGCTGTTATGGCTGCCTTGGCACTGGGAAGTCGCGCGGAAGGACATGAGCCCGCTATTCGCGCGGACAGTGACGGCCTGCCCATGGTGGCCGTGGACTATCTCTCCAAGGCGGACAACCACCGCGTTCTGGTTCTTTCCGCCCCTGCACAAAACCAGGTCATGTATGGGTCCATGAGGACATTCCGGGGCGACCTGATTGACGTGTCTCCGGCGGCCAGGGCCCAGGCGGTCGCCGGCAATCTGGACCCAGCGACAGAGGGGCTGTCCTCAGCCAGCGCTTCCCTGATTGTCAGTGCCGACTCGTCGGCCATTGAGACCATCGACGGACTGGGCTACGGGGGCATATACGTACCCAGCGATTCCAGTGAGTCAACAGGTGGGGCCACCACACCCAACGAGGATCTGGTCTCCAATATCACGGCCAGTGACGGGACCCAGCAGGTGGTGAGCAACGCCCAGGGAACCTACTTCAGGTTGACTCTCAACACCTCGAGCAAGCATGGTGTCGACATGTCGGCATACCAAGCTGTGGCGGATTCGCCCTGGCGAGCGGCATGGCTTTGGACGCTGGGGCTGGCCCTGGTTGCATACTGCCTGGTGGCCCTGCCGCATCGTCGTAGTTCAGGACAGGAGCAGTGATGAGCAAGGAAACCAAGAAGCCAGCGGGTCGAGGAAGTCTTTGGAGACTGTCTCTGGGCGGGTTTTCCATCCTGATTGTTGTGGCCCTGGTGGCCTGCCTCGTCTTTTTCCGTCTGCCTTCCTTCATGGTGGACAAGACTGATGCCACGTCCACCAAGGCCCACGAGGTGAGTCAAAGGACCATTACCTCCTACTGTCCGGCCAGGATGAGTCTGGATGACGCCGAAAAGGTCGGTGATGAGCAGTTCCGCGCGTCCGAAGGCGACTTGGCCGCTTCAGCCATGATGGGCTCCTTCGGTTCTGTTCTGACCTCAAGAATTTCACCCATGGGCGATGGGCAGTCCAAGACCCTGTCCGATCCCGACCCTCTGGACGGGGAGAAGGCCATGGTGGGCTCCCACGATGTGGGGTCGGAAGCCCTGGCTTTCACCTCCAACCTGTACAAGGTGGAGTCAGGCGCGGGGAGTACGGCTTCCATGGTCTCCTGGGCGACCGAGGGTGACTTCAAGGGGGTGCAGGGACTGCGCTGCCCGGATGCCGCCATGGAGTCATCCTTCCTGCTGCCCACTACCAGACAGGGGTGGACCCAGCATCTGGTGGCATACAACCCCTCCTCCAAGGCAACCAAGGTCACCATCTCCATCCACGGCTCAGCTTCGGGGTCCAGGATGAATCTGGCGAACGGCAGCATGATGACGGTGGCTCCTGGTGGTCACGCCTCCTTCAACCTGTCCGCGGCGGCACCTGACCAGGATGGAATCTATGTCACCGCCACCAGCTCCCAGGCTCCTGTGGCGCTGATGGTTACCATCAGCGCCATGAGTGGTCTTGAATCGCGTGGCTCCGATTATGCGACCGCATTGGATGCAGCCAGTAGGGACTTGATTATTCCCGGGATCCGTGGAGCCGATAAGGCTCTTCTCCTGGCCCGGTCCGAGAAGAGTGCGTCGTTGAAGTTGACTTGGCTGGATGACCAGGGAGGTCAGGGAACCGATGATCGGAAACTTGAAGCGGGACGGACCGCGGCCATCGACCTGGGCGAGGTGCCTGAAGGCAAGACGGCCCTGCGTATCACCGCGGATGAGCCAATCAATGCCGTGGTAAAGATCCAAGGCGACTCGGAGAAGGATCAATCGGACTTCGCCATCCTCAATCCGGGTGAAGCGGCCGTATCAGGTGCCGTGACTGTACCCGAAAACACCAAGGGACGGCTTACCCTGGTCAACGGTTCGCAGAAGCAGACCTCTGTTTCCCTTACGGGATTCGACAAGACAGGCAAAAAGACGGGTCATAGGGAGGTCGTTCTGGACCCATCCAAGGCCAAGGAATTCGCCCCTGAAGACCTGGGTGCCGACACCACGGCCGTTCGAATGGATGAGGCCGAGCAGGTTATATGGAATGCCCGTATCGAGGTGGACAAGGTTAGAGAAGCGGGGCTGGTCGGTTTGGCATCCGTGATGCCGACAGCCCTTCTGCCGCGAACAGCCGTCATCCATGCCGGTCCCGATTCGGCAATCCTTCCCTGAGCTCACTTACCCCACATGGGGTCGATTTGCTCGGGTGAACGGCCATAGAGCTCGGCAAGTTGCTGAACCAGCTCGTCCCTGATAACGAGCTCCAGCTCCATACGATTTTTGGTCTGATGCTGGATGGGCATCCGGTAGAGGATGATCCTAGGTGGCACGCCCCTGCCTGCAGGGAAGGACCGGGAATATACCCCAGAGGTTCCATCCCACGGTGTCGGGTCGGAAGGCGGCACATCCTCGACACCGAACTGGACGGATCTGACCAGTTCGGGCCAGCCTGCACTGAGTCTACGGATTTGTGCGGCTACCAAATCGTCGAATACCCCGCACCTGGTGCGATATCTGGGCAATCGGGTGCCAAAGGTCGGCCTGCGGACACCTCGTCCGTGGGTGTTGCGGTAGACGGCTCGATGCCAGGGCGGCAGCTCATGGGTCATGATTCCTACCATAGCTGTCGGTGGGTCGGGAGGCATGGTCTCAGGGTGTTCTGTACCATTGGCTGAATCGAATGCGACGCAAGGAGGATCCATGGCAGCAGGCGACGGTGATATCAAGGTGCCGGGGTGGCGCGATATGGACCTGGATGTGGTTTCAGGTAAGGCCGACGTACTGGCCTTCGATCTGGACAACACCCTGGCCCTGTCGAAGACCAGGATGGATGAGGTCATGGCTCGCCACTTTGCCGCTCTGACTCATCTGCGCCCCGTGGCCATCATCTCCGGCGGGCGTTTCCTCCAGTTCAGGAACCAGGTCCTGGCCGCTCTGCCCGAGGACACCGACAAGACACAGCTTCACCTGATGCCGACCAGCGGTACCAGATACTACCGGTGGAAAGGCGACGACTGGGGCCAGGTGTATGCCCATGACCTGAGTGATGAGGACCGTAAGGCCGCCGCCACGTCCCTGGAGAAGCGTGCCCGGGAGTTGGGCGATTGGGAAGAGGAGACCTGGGGGCCACGGATCGAGGACCGGGGGAGTCAGATTACCTTTTCTGCCCTGGGCCAGGAGGCTCCGGTCGGAGCCAAGGAGGCCTGGGACCCGGACAACAAACGTAAGGACCGCCTGGCAGCGGCTGTTGCGGCGGACCTGCCCCATCTGCAGGTTCGCTCGGGTGGGTCCACCAGTGTCGATATCTCCGCCAAGGGGATCGACAAGGCCTACGCGGTTTCGACCCTGGCCGAGATTCTGGGGGTCCAGGTCGACCGGATTCTTTTTGTGGGTGATCGCATGGATCCTGATGGGAATGACTACCCGGCGGCACTTGCGGGCACCTTGGCTGTGAAAGTGGACAATCCTGCCGACACCTTGGAACTGATACGGACCCTGGAGCCTCGTCTGGCACGCTGACGCACTTCTTCTCCTTATGGTCTCCACCCTTGACTGATGATGCTTGCCTGAGTGCATGCGTTTATCTCGTTCTGCAACAAGGGGTTCTTTCCTGACCAAGAGGGTAATCAGGGAATTGACCGGGCTTCTTCTGCCCAGGGGCTGTGCCGGTTGCGATCGGCCCGACGCCCTGCTCTGTCACGATTGCGCCCGACTGTTGACCAGACCGGTCTTTCCCGAGGCCCCCTCCTATGCCCTGGGGCGAGCCCTTGCGTGCGGTGCCTATAGGGGGCCGGTGAGGCAAGCCATCCTGGCCTGGAAGGACCATGATGACCGGGCCTTGGACCGCCCGCTGGGTCATGCCATTTCCCTGTTGGCGGGGCGACTGCTGGCAGGTGGACGTTTTCGTGCCGGTCTGCCGTCCGGCACGAGCGGTACGCCGATTCTGGTCGTCCCTGCCCCCTCGACCCCACGGTCGTTGAGAAGGCGTGGGCGAGCGCATCTGAATCCTGTGGCGGCGGCAGTGGCCCGGACTCTGATGGATGCAGGTTTCCCGTCGGTATCGACACCGGTCCTGACCATGCATGACATCCGTGGGAAGTCCGTAGGGGCAGGAGGTCGTTCGGAGCGTGCCAGTAGGGTTTCGGGGCGTATCGTGGTCAGGGATGCCTCATCAGTGGCGGGGCATCCGATCCTGGTCATTGATGACATCGTTACGACGGGTTCGACAATCCGGCAGTGCGCCCGCGCCTTGACCCTGGCTGGTGGCATCCCTCTTACGTGTCTGACCCTTGCCGCCGCGACCGGGGTTGATCCGGGGATTCAGCGGGCGTAGGCCACGGCCATTTCATCCCACCTGGTGGTGGATCTGGGGGAGAGGATGCGACGGTTCATGGACCAGGTGGCTCCGGCATCATCATCGTGGCGGCCACGACCCCGGATGCCTCCGTAGCCGACCCCTACCCTGAAGGGTCCGAAGCGCTGCGAGGCTGCTTCCAGGATATCTCCCAATTCATGGGTGTCACGGGCTGCGTCCAACCCTTCCAGTGTTTGGAAACTTCTGGCATTACTCAGCTCCAGAAGAACCACGCCGGCCCTGATGTAATGGGCATGGGGGTCCACGTGCCCCTTGATGGCCTGGCTGGCGGCCCTGGAGATGACCAGGGGGTCGTCACTGGGATCCTCCAGGTCGACGGTCCTGCTGATTGCTGAGAACTGCTGGGGGGCGTAGGGGCTGGTCGAGCAGAACACCTTCACCTTGGAGCAGAGGCTGTGCTGTCGGTGCAGCCTGTGGCAGGCTTTCTGGGCGTATATGCTCAGGGCCTGGGCCAGCGACGTGTATCCCTCCACCGGGTGCGAGAACATCCGCGAGCACAGGATCTGATCGGTCCGTATACCCTTGTTGGCATCAGCACCGTCCTCGATGCAGGCCGTCCCGCGCAGTTCCAGTGCCGTGCGCTGGACCATGACGGAGAATCGTCGTCTGATCAAGACCGGGTCGGCATCGCGCAGATCCAAGGCGGTGACGATTCCCATGCTCATCAGCTTCCTGGTCAGTTTGTGCCCCACTCCCCAGACCTGATCGATGGGGACGGAGGCCAGGGCACGGTCCCCATACTCGGCCTCGATCTGGTCCCAGAGGGTCACACCATCAATGCTGGGATGGGTCTTGGCCCAGTGGTTGGCAACCTTGGCCAGGGTCTTGGTGGGAGCCACCCCCACGCTGACGGGTATGCCGGTCGACCGCAGGACCGCGTCATGCAGGTCCCGGCAGATTTGACCGGTCCGCTGGTCATTCCAGATGCTGGTCATGAAGCACTCGTCGATGGAGTATATCTCCTGGTTGGGCAGAAACCGGGCCATGACCCCCATCATGCGCTGGGAGAGGCTGGCGTAGAGCTCATAGTTGGAACTCCGCGCGACCACTCCGTCGTGTGTGGCCTGGTCGCGGATTTTGAACCAGGGGGTCCCGTTGGCGATGCCCAGCTGCTTGGCCTCCCGGTTCCGGGCCACCACGCAACCGTCATTATTGGAAAGCACCACCACAGGCCGGCCCTCCAGGGAGGGGTCGAAGACCTTCTCGCAGGAGGCATAGAAGGAATTGGCGTCCGCCAGAACCACTCGTGGTGTCAGGGCGGCCTCTTCTCCCTGGATTGCCGAGGGGCGGTCGTTCTGTTGCTCAGGCATGGTGCCCCCACTCGGCGGTGGGATAGGCGGGCTGGAAGTGGCTGGTCCTCCTCTTGATCGTGCCCTGCTGTTCGGAGGTGGTCCGGCCCTCCTGCCCCATAGGCGATTCCTGCCTGCCTGGATAGGTGACCTGGGGGAGGGGATGGGTATCGAACCCTCCGGTTGAATCTATCCGCTGCCAGTGGTAATTGCCGGTAACCACCCCCCAGATGACCAGGCACTCACCGTCCTGGGGGATGAAATCGGGATAGGAGGGGTTCTCGGCATGGAGGATGGTGTGTCCGTCCTGCCGGACCAGGCGTTTGACCAGCATTTCGTCATCGAGGATGGCGATGACGATATCGTCCTGGCGAGGCTCCAGGGATCTGTCCACCACCAGGAGATCCCCGTCGAAGATGCCGGCCCCGGTCATGGACTCGCCTGCTACGTGGATGATGTAGGTGGAACTGGGGTGGATGATGACGTTCTGGTCGAAGCTGAAATCCCCGTTGAAATAGTCCTGCGCCACTGAGGGAAAGCCGGCATGGACGGCTTCAAGGGCCACGGGTACCGGGATGGGGCGGCCGCCGAAGGAGGACAGGGCGTCGACCTTACAGGCCCCTGCAAGTAGTGTGCTCGACAGGCGGGACGGGCTGGATAACCTGGACATGAACGCACCTCGACTCATATGCAATCGAACAAATGTTCGACTCCATTATGTGTCGAGATGGGGGGCCGCGTCAATGTGGCGAGTCGGATGGGGAGGTGTCCTTCCTGCCGTCGGACCGCGCGGAGGAGAGGGACTGCTCGTTCTAGTCCTGCTCGATGTGGTACTTGGGCAGGGTGATTTCGAAATCGACCCCTCTCGGGTCATCCACCACCTGCACCTGACCGCCGTGGAGCTGGGCCGCCCACCGCGCGATGGAAAGCCCCAGGCCGGTTCCTCCTGATTCGGTTCCCGGGCCTGCCTTCCCCTTGACGAACCGTCGGAAGATGTCTGTGCGGGCCTCGGGTGGTATCTGTGATCCGAAGTTGATCACGTTGGCTACCACGTTCCCGTTCTCGCGATCTTCATGGGCCTGCACCAGGACAGTGGTCCCGTCGGCCGAGTGCTTCAGGGCGTTCGATATGATGTTGGTGAAGAGCTGGCGGAGTCGGTCCTGGTCGCCTTCCATGGTGATTCCCTCCTCCAAATCCACCTGGATGTCGTGGGCGTGCCCGGCATCGGCGATGATCAGAGGCTCAACGGTCTCATCGATGAAATCGGCAAAGTCGAAGTTCTCGATCTGCAGGCTGGCCGCCCCGGCCTCCATCCGTGAGAGGTCAAGAAGGAAGGCGATCAGATCGGAAAGGCGGTGGGCCTGGTCCAGGATTCCTTCCAGGTTGGCCGGTGTCGGCTCGGTTACCCCGTCCGCCATGTTCTCCACCATGGCCTGAAGTGCCGAGACCGGGGTCCGGAGCTCATGGCTGACATTTGCCACCATGTCCCGTCGCATCTGGTCGGCATGCTGGAGTTCCTCGGCCATCTCGTTGAAGGATACGGCCAGAAGCCCGACCTCGTCACGACTGGAGGCGCTGGCATGGACCCGGACCGTGTAGTCGCCGGCGGCCATGGCTTCGGCCGCGTCCCGCATCTGCCGCAAGGGGGCCGTCAGCCCGCGGGAGAAGAAGTAGGTGATGCCCAGCGCCACAATCAGGGTCAGGGGCATGGCAATCCATCCGCTCCACTTCATCTTGAGCAGGAACCAGGCCATGACGAAGGCGATGGCGGTCGAAATGATGATCAGGACGCTCAGTTCCACCTTCAATGAGGCGAAACTGCCGATGGGGCGCTCGCGGTCAACCCTGTCCCGCAGCGATGAACCGGTACGCCGGGTCTTCCTGTCTGTCATACCTGCTCCCTTACATGCGTGGACCCGGGCCATCCCGCTCGGGGACCCGGGTCCACAGCTTCCAGTTACCGTCTCACAGCATATACCGCGGCTAGTCCTTCTGGCCATCCTCCGGCGGCTCGAAGGCGTAGCCCACTCCGTGTACGGTGCGGATCATCTGGGATCCCAGCTTGTGGCGGAGGGCCTTGACGTGGGAATCCACGGTCCTGGTGCCGGAGGCATCGACCCAGTCCCAGACCTCTTCCAGGAGCTTCTCCCTGGTC
The DNA here is from genome assembly GCF_000737865.1 of Bifidobacterium coryneforme. Lineage (NCBI taxonomy): Bacteria > Bacillati > Actinomycetota > Actinomycetes > Bifidobacteriales > Bifidobacteriaceae > Bifidobacterium > Bifidobacterium coryneforme. The sequence goes on along the minus strand of NZ_CP007287.1, from coordinate 1,016,475 downwards.
AGGACGGACTTGGGCTTACGGGCCAAGGTGGCCAGGAGGTCGAATTCGGTCGGGGTCAGGTGGACCTGCTCCCCGTCGAGGTTGACGATGCGTTGTGCCGGATCGATGACCAGGCTGCCGAAGTCCAGGACCTTCTCGTTCTCGGAGTTCTTGGCGATGACCTTGGCCCGCTCGACCCGACGCAGGAGGGCCTTGCAGCGGGCGATCAGCTCGCGCATGGAGAAAGGCTTGGTCATGTAATCATCGGCCCCGGCGCCCAGACCGATGACCTTGTCCGCTTCGTCATCACGGGCGGTCAGAATCAGGACCGGGACCGGACGCTCGGCCACGATTCGTTTGGTGGCCTCCAGGCCATCCATGATCGGCAGCATGATGTCCATGATGACCAGGTCGGGTTTGATCTGCGAAGCCGCCTGGACGGCACTGGCCCCATCAGAGGCAACACGGGCGGTCCATCCTTCGGCGGTGATGCGCTGGGCGATGGCCGTAGCCAGGGTCGGCTCATCCTCGACCACCAGGATGGTGCTGGGTGTTGTGTAGCGGCTTGTGTTTCTGATCATGCCTACCTCTGTTTTCGGTCTCTTGTATTTCACAAGGCGGATACCCGCTCCTATCGAGGCGGTCCCGGTTCTTCCTTCACACGCGTACTTACAAGGATAGTCGCACCAAGGCATTGGGGAAGCCTCTGCCTGGGCGAATACTGTGCAGGCCCCGCACCTTCCGCAGATTCCTGCCAACCACAGGAAGAGCCGATATGCCATGCCCGCAAGTCCACGCCAAATGACAATATTACATGGTACTTTATAGACTCGTCCTGGAGGATACATGGGTTACAGCGTCGGTGATATGGTCGTCTATCCGCGTCATGGAGCCGCCAGGGTCGATGCCATCACCGAACGGACGGTCAAGGGCATCACCCGGGAGTACCTCCAGCTCACCGTCCTCTCCTCAGACGGCCTGGTCATCAACGTTCCCATCGATAACGCCAAGAAGGTCGGTGTCAGGGACATTGTCGACGCCAAGGAAGTGGCCAAGGTCTTCGAGATCCTTCGCACGCCAGTCGTTGAGGAAAAGGAGATGAACTGGTCGCGCCGTTACAAGCTGAACGTCGAGAAGATCGCCACCGGTGAGGTCAACAAGATCGCCGAAGTGGTACGTGACCTCTCCCAGCGTGATGTGGACGAGCACGGGCTTTCCGCAGGAGAGAAGCGGATGCTGATCAAGGCCAGGAAGATTCTTACCTCCGAGATAGCCCTTTCCGAGAAGCTTGATGAGGATGAGGCCCAGCGTCTTCTCGACGTCAACCTGGGCTATGCCCAACCCCAGCCTGGCGACGAGAAGCACCATAGCAAGTCCCCCAAGGAGCCTGCATCCCAGACCCTGGCACGGGTGGCCGAGGAGGCCAGCAAGGCCAAGACTAAGGCCAAGACGAAGCGGTAACCGCCATGCCGTCCGCAGGGGAGGACCCGGATCGGATGATTCCGGATGTATCGACCGGCATAGGTTTCGATGCCCACAGGTTCGCCGATTCCGGCGAAAGACGCCCCCTATGGCTGGCCTGCCTGCAGTGGGATGATGGCACGCCGGGCATTGCGGGTGACTCCGATGGTGACGTTGCCGTCCATGCGCTGATCGATGCCATGCTGTCGGCATCACACCTGGGCGATATCGGTTCTCATTTCGGTCAGGGTCCGCAATCCAAAGGCGCAGGCATGCATGGTGCCGAAATGCTGCGCTGGACGGCAGATTTTCTCCGCGAACATGGTTGGTCCCTGATAAATGCCTCGGTGGTCGTGGTTGCTCGCGCCCCGCGCCTGTCCGCGCGCCGTGACCAGGCCCAGGAGGCCATGAGCCGGGCTCTGGGGGCGCCGGTTTCCCTGACGGCCACCACGACGGACGGACTGGGATTCACCGGTAGCGGTGAAGGGGTCGCTGCCATGGCGACCGCCTTGGTGCGCCGCCGAGAGGCGGTCTGATTCCCTGTTCCGAACGCTCGGGAAGATTCCTGCGCTGGTGTTGATCGGATTCGTGTGCCTTGCCCTTAGCGGCTGATGGCTTCCCACCCCTTGCCCAGGGCCCAGAAGAGGGTGGAAATGGTCACGATGATGAAGCTGGGTGGAGCCGGGAACATGGCCGAGAGAACCAGGCCGCCCCAGATCGATACCAGGCAGATAAGCCCCGAGAGCAGCATGGACCTGAGAGGCGATGCGGCGAAGATGTTGGCGGTGGCGGCGGGGGTGATGACCAGCGCAAAAATCAGCAGGGTCCCGACCGCAGGGACCGCAATGGTGATGACTCCGGCCATGATGGCCATGAAGACCAGGTTCATGAGCCCAATCGGTACCCCCCTGGCCTGGGCCACCTGCTCGTCCAGGGAGCTGAAGAGGAGGGGTCTGTAGATCACGGCCAGGACGGCGAGAAGGACCAGGTCGAATATCAGGAAACCGATGACCTGGCCCTTGGTGATGGTCAGGATGGATCCGAAGAGGATGGACTGCATCTGTTGTGAGGCCGAGCTGGACATTCTGGCGAAGAAGAGTCCCAGGCCTGTGGCGAAGGCCAGGACGGTACCGGTGGCAATCTCGCGTTGGGAGGCTTTTTTGCCCAGGGCCCCGATGACCAGGGCACCGCCGAGGGCGAAGAGTCCAAGCCCGGCGGAGACGGGAATTCCAAGGAGCACGGCTCCGGTGGCGCCTGGAAGGCCGATATGGGCCAGGGCGTGGGCCGCGAAGGTGGAATGACGTGCGATGGTGAAGTATCCCATGGCCCCTGCGGCGATGGAGATGAAGAGCCCGGCCATAAAAGCGTGGACCATGAAGGGCGCCGTCAGGGTGTCCATCCAATGCGGGTCGATGATGCTCATGTTCATGAAACTCCTCCCTGTCTCAGTCCTGCTGGTTTGCGGTCGGATTTTCGTATGCTTCCCCGGCCTCGGGGTGCCGGGGATGGAGATCGACCATTTCTGTTGTCTTGAACCGGTCATGTGCCACCCCGTCTGATACATCCGTATCCGGGGCCACGAACATGTCACCCTGGGGTGTGGTGACCACCTCTACCTTGGTCCCGTAGAGGTGGGTCAGGAGGTCCGAGTCCAGAACATCGTCCATCCGGGCGTAGTGGGGATGCCCATCGAGTAGGTAGACGGCTCCGGTCAGGATGGGCAGAAGCATGTTCAGATCATGGGCCACCACCTGGATGGTCATGCCGAGTTGTCGGTTGAGTTGAGCCAGGAGGTGCACGGTGGCCCTTTGGCTTGCCAGATCGAGGTTGGCCAAGGGCTCGTCCAACATGAGGAGTTTGGGGTTGCAGACCAGCGCCTGGGCGATGGCCACGCGCTGTCGCAATCCGCCCGACAATTGGGAGAGACGGGCGTGGGCCCTGTCCTCCACTCCGACGAAGCGCATGGCCCTGGCTGCACGTTCCTTGTCCTGCCTGTTTACCGGGTGGATGCCGAAACGGGTCCCCGTCAGTCCCAGGAGTACGGATTGCTCGGCGGTGAGGTTGGAATCGATGTCAGAGGTGTAGCTCTGGGGGACGTACCCGATTCGGTCGTTGGCCTGCCCTGCCGGTTGCCCGAGAACCTCGACCCTGCCGTTCGAAAGGGGAAGGAGGCCCAGCTCGGTCTTCATCATCGTGGTCTTGCCGGTTCCATTGGTGCCCACGATGGCGGTCACCGAGCCGCCGGGTATGGAAAAGGTGCCATCCGACCAGATCAGTCTGCCCGAGCGCTCGACGGAGGCGTGGTCAAAACGGATGCAGACATCATCGCTCGCGGGTTTGCGCATATCTTCCTCCCTGGCATGCTGTCTCCGACCGGTTGTTCGAATCGTGATGGGCGATCGGGGCTTAATGAGCATTGTTCTCATTATGGATGCCGTCCGGGACTTTACCCCATCCGAATTCAGAAGGCATGACCGAGGCGCCGATAAATCGTCCGGCGACGAAGGTTAGGTGGGCCGGACGGGTGCGATTCGAATTCCGATAGTGCACTGTGGTGCCCGCTTTATGGAAGTGCCGAAAGGCAGGTGGGGGCAGGGTACTAGGCTGGTCCTCCATACACCAGGCGGTCCAAGGCCGCCCTGTGGAATCGGAACCCCTGACCCATGTGGAGGAAGGGGCTGGACACGAGAGGGAGTCGGGCTTTGACGGCGTTGAGACTGGATGGTAAGGCGGCGGCCGCACAGGTCAAGGAGGACCTGCGTCAGCGGGTGGAACGTCTGGCGGCCCAAGGGTCGCGTCCAGGCCTGGGAACCATCCTGGTGGGGAACGACCCTGGCTCGGTGAAGTACGTCGAAGGTAAACACAAGGACTGCCAGGAAGTGGGCATAAGGTCCATCCGGGTGGACCTGCCGGGAGATGCCGGCTTCGATCGGATTGTTGAGGCGGTGCGCTCGCTGAATGCGAATCCCGACTGCACCGGTTACATCGTGCAGCTTCCCCTGCCTAAGGGGGTGGACCCAACCACCATCATCGAAGAGATCGATCCGGGCAAGGATGCCGATGGGATGCACCCGTACAACCTCGGACAGCTCGTACTGCACACTGATGGGAAGGTGAATACCCCCCTCCCGTGCACCCCGCGCGGGATACTCTGGCTCCTCGACCATCATGGGATCGATCTGAACGGCAAGGAGGTCTGTGTGCTGGGTAGGGGGCTGACCGTGGGCCGCACAGTGGGCCTGATGCTGACCAACAGGTCCATCAACGCCACCGTCACCCTTTGCCATACAGGTACTGCTGATCCCGGCTCGGCCATGCGTCGGGCCGACCTTATCATCGCGGCCGTGGGTCAGGCCGGCTTCGTCAAACCGGCAGACGTGAAGCCGGGGGCGGTCCTGGTCGATGTGGGCGTCTCGCGGGTTTGGGACGAGGACCAGGGGAGATGGAGGATCAAGGGGGACGTCGATCCGGCCGCCCGTGAGGTCTGCTCCGCATACACCCCCAACCCCGGTGGTATAGGGCCCATGACGCGTGCCATGCTCCTGGCGAATGTGGTCGATGCGGCCGAGCGGGAAGTGCGTATGAGGCCGACCGGAAAGCCCCAGCGCGACACGCCCGGCAGTTTGCGGTGAAAATGACCTTGGTCCCGCCTAGTATGGATTTTGTTCGTGTGTGATTATGCGAACGCTATAACTTAAAACGGAAAAACAACCCACTATACAAGAAACAACTCAATTAATGGCAGAGAACAAGAAGGAAGTTCCCCAGGTCGCTATCAACGATATCGGCACTGAGGAAGACTTCATCAAGGCAGTCGATTCCACCATCAAGAACTTCGAGGACGGGGATCTGGTCGAGGGCACGGTCGTCAAGATCGATCACGACGAGGTTCTGCTGGACATCGGCTACAAGACCGAGGGCGTCATCCCCTCACGTGAGCTTTCCATCAAGAAGGACGTCGATCCCGACGATGTGGTCCAGGTTGGTGACACGATCGAGGCACTGGTCGTCACCAAGGAGGACAAGGAAGGCCGTCTGATCCTCTCCAAGAAGCGCGCACAGTATGAGCGCGCCTGGGGCGACATCGAGAAGATCAAGGATGCCGACGGAATCGTCGAAGGTACCGTCATCGAGGCCGTCAAGGGTGGTCTCATCGTCGATATCGGTCTTCGTGGCTTCCTGCCCGCCTCCCTGGTTGAAATGCGCCGTGTGCGCGACCTCTCTCCCTACATCGGGCAGAAGATCAAGGCCAAGATCCTGGAGCTGGACAAGAACCGCAACAATGTGGTTCTTTCCCGCCGCCAGTATCTGGAGGAGACCCAGTCCGAGGTCCGCGAGACCTTCATGGCCCAGCTCAAGAAGGGGCAGATTCGCGAGGGCACGGTCAGCTCCATCGTCAACTTCGGCGCCTTCGTCGATCTGGGTGGTGTGGACGGACTGATTCACGTCTCCGAACTCTCCTGGAAGCACATCGACCACCCCAGCGAGGTCGTCAAGGTGGGCGACAAGGTCACTGTCGAGGTCCTGGATGTCGATATGGATCGCGAGCGCATCTCCCTCTCCCTCAAGGCCACCCAGGAAGATCCCTGGCAGCGCTTCGCCCGGACCCATGTGCCCGGACAGATCGTCAAGGGCAAGGTCACCAAGATTGTGCAGTTCGGTGTCTTCGTTTCCGTCGAGGACGGCATCGAGGGTCTCGTGCACATTTCCGAGCTGGCCAACCGCCACGTGGAGAACCCGGAGACCGTCGTCAAGCAGGGCGAGGAGATCTTCGTCAAGGTCATCGACGTCGACCTGGATCGCCGCCGCATCTCCCTGTCGCTCAAGCAGGCCGACGATTCCGTCGATCCCTCCTCCGAGGACTTCGATCCGGCAATCTACGGTATGCCCGCCGAGTACGACGAAGAGGGCAACTACAAGTATCCCGAGGGCTTCGATCCGGAGACCAACGAGTGGATCGCCGGTTACGAGAAGCAGCGCGAGGAGTGGGAAGCCCAGTATGCCGCTGCCCACGACCTTTGGGAGCAGCACAAGGCCTTCGTCGCCAAGGAGCTGGAGAACGCCGAGGCTTCTGCGGCCGAGGACAGCAAGTCCACTCCCGCCCCCGCTGCCGCCAACGGCCACGGTGGCAACCACCAGGGTGCCGAAGAGGCCACCAACTACACCTCGGAGACCAATTCCGAGGGCACCCTGGCCTCCGACGACCAGCTTGCCGCCCTGCGCGAGCAGCTCCTCAAGGAGAAGAAGTGACACCATCCGTTCCTTGGACCGCAAGGTCTGAATGAACGATAGTGGTTGAGAAAGGTCCGGCCCACGGCCGGACCTTTCTGTATGCGTGTAGACCTATGCGGCGGCAGTGCGATGCGACCGCCTTCGATTCCGGGCGGTATCCTTGAACCGGTTCGACCATATGAGGAGGAGTCCGGATGATACGGGTGGGGCTGACCGGCGGTATCGCCGCAGGTAAGAGCACGGTTGCGGCCCGCCTTGCCTACGACGGGGCCAAGGTCGTCGATTATGACCGTCTGACGCATCAGGTACTCGGTCCCGGTGGGGCAGGGGTGGACCCGGTCCTGGATCGGTTCGGAAGGGACTGCGCCGATGCCGAAGGAGGGGTTGACCGGTCGGTCCTGGCCGCCAAGGTCTTCGGAGGTTCCGGGAAGGATCAGGCCAGGCACGACTTGGATGCCATCGTGCATCCCCTGGTCTATGACCTGGCGGGTCAGGTCGAGGAACCATGGTTGCACCGCCCACTCGTGGTGGTGCATGATGTGCCCCTTCTCGCCGAGGTCGGCGACTCCATTCCCTTTGCCTTTGACCATGTCATCGCCGTGGAGGCGCCTGATGAACTGCGGATTGCGCGCATGGTGAATGGACGGCATATGACCCGTGCGGAAGCTGTTGCCCGTATTGGTTCGCAGACTTCACAGGAGACCAGACGCCACATGGCCGACCTGATTGTGGATGGGTCGGAGCCAATCGAACAGATGTTCGAGTTTATTGATAGGGTGTATGTACGGCTTCGGTCCGAGGAGGACCGTTCCCGTTGACCTTCCGCCCGGCGGGCCGGTCAGGAATTCCGAAGGAGATTCATGGGTTTCAACATTGAGCGCATCAACAAGCCTTTCGTGGTCAAATCCTCCTACAAGCCTTCGGGGGACCAGCCTGAGGCCATCAATCAGCTGGCCGCCAGGATCGAGAACGGCGAGAACGATGTGGTGTTGATGGGCGCCACAGGTACAGGAAAGACGGCCACCACAGCCTGGCTGATCGAGCGTCTTCAGCGTCCCACCCTGATTCTTGAACCCAACAAGACCCTGGCCGCCCAGCTTTGTGCGGAGTTCCGTGAACTCATGCCCGACAACGCGGTCTCGTACTTCGTTTCCTACTACGACTACTTCCAGCCCGAGGCCTACATACCCCAGACCGATACCTTCATCGAGAAGGACTCCAACATCAACGAAGATGTTGAACGGTTGCGCCATGAGGCGACGGCCAACCTCCTGACCAGGCGGGATTGCGTGGTCGTGGCCACGGTCTCCTGCATATACGGTCTGGGTACTCCCGAGGAGTATGCGGGCATGATGCTCTTCCTCCACGAGGGGGACCAAATCAACCGCGACGACCTCCTGCGTGAGTTCGTTGGCATGCAGTACAAGCGCAACGACATCGCCTTCACCCGCGGCACCTTCCGAGTCAGGGGAGACACCGTCGAAATCATCCCCGTCTATGAGGAACTGGCCATACGTATCGAGTTCTTCGGCGACGAGATTGACCGTATCTCCACTCTCCACCCACTGACCGGCGACGAGATCGCGCATGAAACCTCGGTTCATATCTTCCCGGCCACCCACTATGTGGCGGGACCGGAGCGGATGGCCCGCGCCCTGAAGGGAATCAAGGAGGAAATGGATTGGCGAGTGGGGGAGTTCCGCAAGCAGGGCAAGGAGCTTGAGGCCCAGCGACTGACCATGCGTACAACCTATGATCTGGAGATGCTGTCCCAGGTCGGTGTATGCGCCGGGGTGGAGAATTACTCCCGCCACTTCGAAGGGCGTGAACCAGGGTCGGCCCCTCATACGCTGTTGGACTTCTTCCCTGACGACTTCCTCTTGGTCATCGACGAATCACACGTCACTGTTCCTCAGATCGGAGGCATGTACGAGGGGGATGCCAGCAGGAAGCGCACCCTGGTCGAGCATGGATTCCGGCTTCCCTCGGCCATGGATAACCGTCCGCTCAAGTGGCCTGAATTCCAAGGGAAAATCGGCCAAACCGTCTACCTCTCGGCAACGCCCGGTGATTACGAGGTCGGATTATCCGATGGGGTGGTGGAGCAGGTCATCCGTCCGACGGGACTCCTGGATCCGGAGATCGAAGTCAGACCGGTCAAGGGACAGGTGGACGACCTTCTGGATGAGATCAAGGCACGAGTATCCAAAAACGAACGCGTCCTGGTCACCACCCTGACCAAGAAGATGGCGGAGGACCTGACCGATTATCTTCTTGAACGTGACATCAAGGTGGAGTATCTCCATTCGGATGTGGATACACTCCGCCGTGTCGAGCTCCTGCGTGAGCTGCGCGAGGGGAAGATCGACGTGCTTGTCGGCATCAATCTTCTACGCGAGGGACTGGATCTGCCCGAGGTCTCCCTTGTTGCCATCCTGGATGCTGACAAGGAGGGCTTCCTTCGTTCTTACCGTTCTCTGATTCAGACAATCGGTCGAGCGGCCAGGAACGTCTCGGGCAAGGTCATCATGTACGCAGACGAAACGACCGAATCCATGGAGCAGGCCATCAGTGAGACCAATCGCCGAAGGGCCAAGCAGATCGCCTACAACAAGGAGCACGGGGTCGATCCCAAGCCGCTGCTCAAGAAGATCAGTGATGTCAATGACATGCTGGCCAAGGAGGACGTGGACACCCAAACCCTCCTGGAGGGCGGGTACAGGAACGCCAACAAGGCCGGGAACTCCCACCTGGGTGTGCCCATGTATGACAAGGAGGAGTCCGACAAGCGCCACCAGGAGATCCTCTCGGCCGGTCTGCCCGCCCAGGACCTGGCCGACCTGATACGCCAACTCAGTGACCAGATGCATACGGCTGCCCAGCAGCTCCAGTTCGAGCTGGCAGCGCGACTCCGAGATGAAATCAAGGATCTGAAGAAGGAACTGCGTCAGATGACCGAGGCCAGCAAGTAGTCCTCTCGGCTTAGCTTCGGAAGGGGCTGGAGCCGGGTATGCGGGTCTCGGTCCGGAGGCCGGGTCTCCTGTCTTCTTTGCCCACTAGACTCGGTCATTATGACCGAGACCCCTATGCCCTTCATGGTGGCGACCCTGGCTGTTCTGGCCGTCTTCTTCGCTGTCGACATTTTGGTCATCGGCCGCAGGCCTCACGTTCCATCAACCTCCGAGTGCCTCCGTCATATAGCGTTCTTCGTAGCCATGGCCCTGATTTTCGGAGGTCTGGTCTGGTGGGTGTCAGGGTCGGGGCCGGCCATTGAGTTCTATTCAGGATGGTTGACCGAGTACTCGCTGAGTATCGACAATCTTTTCGTTTTCGTTATCATCATGGGTAATTTCGCCGTTCCCAAGGACCTGCAGAAGTATGTGCTGAGCATCGGCATCACCATTGCCCTGGTCCTGCGCGGCATCTTCATCCTGGCGGGAACGGCATTGATCACCCGCTTCACCTGGGTCTTCTTCATCTTCGGCGGCTTTCTTCTGTACACGGCCTGGTCCATGGTCTCGGGCAAGGACAAGGAAGAAGAGGAGTATCGCGAAAATGGCCTGATCAGGGCCCTGCGCAAGGTCATCCCCATCACCGACGAGTATGAAGGAGAGCACCTGCGCGTGACCAGGAACGGGACTCGGTTCTTCACTCCGCTTCTGGTCGTCTTCCTGGCCATTGGCACCACGGATGTCATGTTCGCCTTCGACTCCATCCCCGCCATCTTCGGACTGACCAAGGACCCCTTCATCGTCTTCACGTCCAATGTCTTTGCGCTTCTGGGGTTGCAGCAGCTTTACTTCCTTCTCGGCTCCCTCCTGGACAAGCTGGTCTACCTGCCCTACGGTCTGGCCGTGGTCCTGGCCTTTATCGGGGTGAAGCTGATTATGGAGGCACTCCACGGCAACACCCTGCCTTTCATCAACGGTGGCGGTCCACTGGAGGCCGTTCCCGAGGTTCCCACCTGGCTGTCCCTCCTGGTCATCGTTCTGGCCATAGGCATAGCCGCTGTAGCCAGTCTGCTCAAGGCGCGAGGGCAAAAGGGGCAAGGATAAGATGACGTTTCAAAAACAAACTCCAGGTAACTGGGAGACAGGCTGTTAGCGCTAACGGAAACGACTGGTCCTTATCCTGCGGACACTGTAGAATAGGCATGTAATTCAATGAAAGGGGTCCCTTGCGGACTCCATACAAGACCTATGAATAGGCAGGCATTAGATGCGCAAAGCCAAGATTGTGGACACTATCGGACCGGCTTCGGAGTCCCTGGAGAACCTCACAAAGCTCGTTGAGGCGGGTATGGATGTCGCCAGGCTGAACCGTTCGCACGGCACCCCCGAGGACCATCTCAAGGTCTACAACAACGTGCGCCAGGCCAGCAAGGAGACAGGGCGCAACGTAGCAGTCCTGGTTGATCTCCAGGGCCCCAAGATTCGTTGTGGCTGGTTCAAGAAGAACGAGCAGGGCGAGGACAAGGTCCAGCTCAAGAACGGTCAGGAATTCATCATCACCACCGACGATGTCGAGGGTGACGAGCACATGACCTCCACCACCTTCAAGGGACTGCCCGGTGACTGCCACCCCGGCGACCCCATCCTGATCGACGACGGCAAGGTCCGCCTGGAGGTCACCAAGGTCGAGGGCAACAAGGTATACACCAAGGTCATCGTGGCCGGCCCCGTCTCCTCCCACAAGGGCATCAACCTGCCCGGCGTGGCCGTCAGCCTGCCTGCGCTGACCGAGAAGGATGAGGACGATCTGCGGTGGGGCATCCGCACCGGTGCCGACATCATCGCCATGTCCTTCGTCCGCTTTGCAAGCGATATCGATCGTGCACATGAGATCATGGACGAAGAGGGACGTCGTATCCCGATCGTGGCCAAGATCGAGAAGCCCCAGGCTGTCGATAATCTGGAAGACATCGTCAAGGTCTTCGACGGCATCATGGTCGCCCGCGGCGATATGGCCGTCGAAATGCCTTTCGAGGAGGTCCCCCTGGTCACCAAGCGCTGCATCGAGCTGGCACGTCAGTACGCCAAGCCGGTCATCGTGGCCACCGAGGTCCTGGGATCCATGGTTCACTCCCCGGTTCCGAGCCGTGCAGAGGCCTCTGACTGTGCCAACGCCGTCCTGGATGGCGCCGATGCGACCATGACCTCCAACGAGACCGCTGTCGGAGACTATCCCGACACCACGGTCACCACCATGTCCAGGATTTCCGGCTACGCCACCACCCATGGCTTCGACAGGATCCCCAGCCTGCAGAACTTCGACATGTCCAATTCCGGTGCAGTCTCCTCGGCTGCCGTGGACCTGGCCGATAAGCTCAACGCCAAGGCCATCGTCGCCTTCACCCAGACCGGCAACACGGTTCACAGGATCTCCCGTGAGCGTCCTGCGGCCCCGATCTACGGCCTGACCACCAACGAGCACACCTTCCACTGGCTGGCCCTGAGCTGGGGCACCGAGGCCTTCCTCTGCGAGGACGACTACCACGACTTCACCAGGGTCAACCTGATGAAGTACGTCGACAAGGCGCTCAAGGATGCCGGTAAGGTCGAGGACGGCGATCAGCTGGTTGTGCTCAGCTGCGCCCAGGGTGAGCACGAGCCCGGCAACACCGACTCCATTTATGTCCACACGGTGGGTGAGACCGAGTGATTCGGTTCTGAATACACAAAGTGCCCGGTTTCCCGAGAGGGGACCGGGCACTTTCGTATGATTATCGTCTGCTTGATTCTTGTCCGACCGTCAGTGCAGATCAGAGAGACCGATTTTGGCTCTGAGCACGGCAATGGTGGTTTTGGCATCCAGGATGGTTCCGGCAATGACCATGTCGTAGGCTTCATCGATGGTAAACAGTCTCACGTCCTGATGAGGTGTTTCCGGTGCCAGGCTGGCCGGGGTGACTGGAGTGAGACCCTCCGCGTAGAAGAGGGTGGTGTGCTGGGTGGAGAAGCTGGGCGTATTGATGAAGCGGGCGAACTGGTTATAGGAGGTGGCTACGTAACCGGCTTCCTCCCTGAGGCGTCTGGTCGCGACATCGATTGGAGCCTCCTTGTCGTTCAGAGGGTGTCCTGCCGGCAGTTCAAGTGTCCACCGGTGTGTGGGGAGCCTGTACTGCTCAACCAGGGGAATCCGACCATCATCGGTGATGGCGAGAACGGCTATGGTGTCACCGTTCTTCTCGCTGACGATGCTCCTGTCGAACTGCTCATTGTCGCTGGAGGCATAGGTGACCTTGTCGACGCTGAAATAGTGGCTGTCCATTATCTGCTTGCGTGACTTCTCTTCGACAGGGGATGGACGCCACGGATCGAACCGCCTATAGATCTGGCTGGTCATCATGCTCTCCTTTGATAGATGAAAGGGATACGTTCCCTCCTTTTGTATTGTAAGGCTGAATCAACACGAAAGCACTTGCTTCGTCTCTAAAGTATGCTAAATTCACTGTGGTATGGAAAGCCCCCGTATCCCAATTGGTAGAGGAAACGGCCTCAAAATCCGTGCAGTGTGAGTTCGAGTCTCACCGGGGGCACGATAAAATGAGCCCCGTGCTCTTGACGTCCACTTGGATGGGGAGCGCGGAACATGATGAAATGAGGTTTGAAAGTGGCTTCGGATATTGCGGACCGCGACGATTCCCCCAAGGGGCGCACAGTAGTCGTGGCTGAGGATGAGGCTTTGATCAGGCTCGATACCGTTGAAGCACTTGAAGATGCCGGATACGACGTGGTTGGGCAGGCTGCCAGCGGGCAGGAAGCCATCGACCTTACCCGTGAGCTGCGCCCGGATGTGGTGGTCATGGACGTCAAGATGCCCGGCACCGATGGCATTACCGCAGCCACCGAAATTGCCGAGGAGAACCTTGCGCCGGTGGTCATGCTGACGGCTTTCTCCCAGCAGAACCTGGTGGAAAAGGCTGCTGATGCAGGGGCCATGGCCTACGTGGTCAAACCGTTCGCCCCCGAGAAGCTTCTTCCCGCCCTTGAGGTGGCCATTTCACGCTTTGACCAGATCAACACGCTCAAGGATGAGGTCACGGACATGAAGGCCCGGTTCGAAGCCCGCAAGCGGGTGGACAGGGCCAAGGGCCTCCTGATGGAGAATATGGGGCTGACCGAGTCCGAGGCATTCCGCTGGATTCAGAAGACCTCGATGGACCGCCGTCTGACCATGCAGGAGGTTGCAGACGCGGTGATTTCCCAGGTCCAGGGCTCAGACAACTAAGCGGCGCGTGATGGAAGAGGCCAAGACCCAAAACGGTGCAAGCGGCAAGCTTCTGGTCGTGGACGGTCATTCTTTGGCCTTCAGGGCTTTTTACGCCCTTCCTGTCGAGAGCTTCACCACCACGACCGGCCAGCCGACCAATGCGGTCTGGGGCTTTGCCACCATGCTCGCCGATATCATCGCCAAGGAGAAGCCCACCCATATGGGAGTCGCCTTCGATGTCAAGGGCGGCACCTTCCGCAACAAACTCATGCCCGACTACAAGGGCACCCGTGAGGCTGCGCCTGAGGATCTCCTTTCCCAGCTGCCCCTGGTGGAGGACCTTCTTGAGGGTCTCGGCATCACCTACATCGTCAAACCCGGGTACGAAGGTGATGATGTCATCGGCACCCTGGCCACCATGGGAGAGGCCGCGGGCTTCGACACGTTGGTCCTCTCCGGCGATAGGGATGCCTTCCAGCTGGTGAGCGACAAGGTGACGGTCCTGTACCCCGGTCACCATTTCAAGAACCTCAAGCACATGACCCCGCAGGCCATCGTCCACAAGTACAAGGTGACCCCCAGCCAGTATCCGGATCTGGCGGCCATGCGCGGTGAGGGAGCGGACAATATCCCGGGTGTGCCCGGAGTCGGTGACGGATTCGCGGCTAAGTGGATCAACACTTACGGCAGCCTGGAGAACATCCTCGATCACGCGGAGGAGATAGGCGGCAAGAAGGGGCAGGCCCTGGCAGAATGCAGGGACCAGGTCATGCTGAATAGGAAGGTCAACGCCCTGGTGCGTGACCTGGACCTGGGGGTCACGGTCAAGGACCTCGCCTTCGGAACCATCCATACCGATAAGGTGGTGCCGATTTTCGACAAGCTGCAGTTCAGCCCCACTACACGCAAGAAGATTCTTCGTGGATTCAATACGGTGGAGGATTACGACTACTCGTCGGCCTCGGCCGTGGCAGGCGGAGAGGACCAGGTGGTCTTCAAGGAGCCCGTTGCGGACACGGTCGATGATCCGAAGGCCCTGGAAGAATGGGCCGACAAGCATCTGCCTGACAAGGAAGGGTCGATTCGCTCGGCCCAACAGGTCAACGACATGGCAGATACCCTTAGCCGGGATGTGGACACCAGGCAGTCGGCCGACAGGGATACGGAATGCGCCGAGGCCATGAAGGATCACTGGGTCCTGTATGCCAGAGGCGCCTCCAATCATGGTGACTACAACCTTCGGGAACTCTCCATCCTGTCCATCGACGGCCATGGAATCGCCTTCGCAGCCGATGACCTGGATGCCGGTATGGTGGAGGCCATCCAGGGATTGCTGGATGCTCGCGTAGGTTCATGTGTCGTGCACGGATACAAGGAGCACCTGCATTTCCTGGGAAGTCGGAACCTGCATGTTCCCATGCCCCTCTTCGATACCAAACTGGCCGGGTATCTGGCCGAGCCGGATTTCCACGCCGATGATGTGGAGGGGGCGGCAGCCCACTTCCTGGGCATTCCCATCGAAAAGGAACCTGAGGCGACCCAGGGCAGTCTCTCCCTTGACGGGTCCCCCGAAGAGGACAAGGAGAGCCGAGGGTCCAGGATTCTTCGTCAGGCGCAGTATGTGATGATGCTGGCCGACCGGCTCCAATCACTCATTGATGAGCGTCATCAGTATGGCCTGCTCCGTACCATTGAGCTGCCCACCTCCAGGGTCCTTGCAGATATGGAGACCGAGGGGGCCAAGGTGGATGATGCCCGCCTCAAGGCCATGCATGACCAGTTCTCATCGGAGGCCAGACAGGCCCAGGACATTGCCTGGCAGCGTGCCGGTACACAAGTCAATCTTCAGAGCCCCAAGCAGCTGCAGAAGGTCCTCTTCGAGGATATGGGCCTGGCTCCCTCCCATAGGACGAAGACCGGTTCCTATTCCACCAACGTTGCGGTCCTTCAGGACCTCTACGTCAAGTCCGTAAACAATGAACGGGCAAACGACTTCCTTGGTGCCCTGCTCAAGCACAGGGAGACCAATAAGCTCAAGCAGATCGTCCAGACGCTTCGCGAGGCCATAAACCCGCACGATGGTCGTCTCCACACCACCTACGAGCAGACTGTGGCTGCCACGGGCAGACTGAGCTCGGTTGACCCGAACCTGCAGAACATCCCCAACAGGGATGCCCGAGGCCGGGAGATTCGTTCCGCCTTCGTTCCCGGTGAGGGGTACGAGGCCCTGCTGAGTTCGGATTACTCCCAAGTGGAGTTGCGCATCATGGCCGACCTGTCCGGCGACCAGGCTTTGATTGAGGCATTCAAGTCGGGTACGGACTTCCACCGTTACGTGGCAAGTCTGGTCTATGACATACCCATGGATGAGGTCAGCAGCGACCAGCGTTCGCACGTCAAGGCCATGAGCTACGGCCTGGCTTACGGGCTCAGCACCTATGGGCTGGCCCAGCAGCTTAAGATAAGCCCGGCTGCGGCCGATGTGCTGAAGGCCAAGTACTTCGCCACCTTCGGCAAGGTCCACGAGTATCTTGAGTCCCTGGTGGCGGATGCCCGTGAGAAAGGCTATACGGAGACCATGTTCGGCAGGAGGCGCTACTTCCCCGGATTACGCTCCAACCGACGCCCGACACGTGAGGCGGCTGAACGCGGCGCCCTGAACGCACCCATCCAGGGGTCCGCTGCCGACATCATGAAGATCGCCATGATCAAAGCCAGCCGTGCCCTCGATCGGGAGGGTTTGAAGAGCCGTATCTCCCTGCAGATCCATGACGAACTTCTGGTGGAGATTGCGCCGGGAGAGGCCGAAAAAGCCACCAAACTGGTCAAGGACTCCATGGAGCACGCGGTCAGCCTTGCCGTCCCGCTGGATGTGTCTACAGGCATCGGGCAGGACTGGCAGCTGGCGGCTCACTGATTCAGGTAGGAGGGGGGGCAGTCCATGTCGACCGATGAGAGCCGCAAGGGAGCCGTTGCGCCTGTTCTGGGTCAGGTGGTCAAGGTCCTTGAAGCACTCTACCCACTGGACTATGCCGAAGACTGGGACCACCCAGGGCTTGTTATTGGCGACCCCTCCTGGCCGGTTCGCCGGATCGTGTGTGCCGTTGATCCCAGACCTGATGTGGTCGAGGAGGCCATCGCTCTGGAAGCGGATCTTCTGATCACCCATCATCCGCTCTTCTTCCGGTCGGTCCATGAGGTGTCCGGCATGGGCTTCCGCGGGGCCATCGTCAATAGGTTGATAAGTGGCCATTGCGGGCTCTGGGTCGGACATACCAATGCCGATGCGGCCTATAGGGGAGTGGCCCAGGCTGCGGCGGATCTCTTTGGTCTTCAGGAGACCAGACCCCT
This sequence comes from Bifidobacterium coryneforme, assembly GCF_000737865.1. Taxonomy (NCBI): domain Bacteria; kingdom Bacillati; phylum Actinomycetota; class Actinomycetes; order Bifidobacteriales; family Bifidobacteriaceae; genus Bifidobacterium; species Bifidobacterium coryneforme. The sequence continues at coordinate 999,240 of NZ_CP007287.1, read as the reverse complement.
GGTTCCCGCCGGAACGTCGGACCATGACCTTCACGCCGGAGAGGACATCCAGGTCGGGCTGGGACGTCTGGGAAGGCTCTCTGAGCCCCTGTCGTTGGTGGATTTGGCACGCCGGGTGGCTGATATTCTGCCCAAGACCCAGATGGGTATCCAAGTGGCCGGCCCCGAGTCCGCCATGGTTTCCACAGTGGCGGTCCTTCCAGGTTCTGGTGATTCGGAATTCGAAGCGGTCCGGACCGCGGGGGCGGATGTCTACATCACCAGCGACCTCCGTCACCATCCCGCAACCGATGCCTTCCAGGAGGCCTTGTACGCGGCCGGGCTGTCGGATTCCATTGGGGCGGACGGACCGGAGGAGCACCATCCCAGGCCCATGCTGATCAACACTCCCCATTCGGCCATCGAGGGATTATGGTTCCGCTACGCCTTGGAAGACATACCAGCGGCCGTCCACGAGGCGACCGGATTCACTCCCGACATACGGGAGTCATCGATACAGACCGATCCATGGACTCTGGTGCTGCGCTGATTCTTCGGCAGTGCTTCTGAACCTGATTCATGAGTCCACCCTGAACGTCGGCCATAAGCCGGTCGGCAGCGCCCGTTGCCCGGGGCAGGGATGTTTGGAAGGACAGTGGGAGAAATGACCGATACCAAATACCAGGCGAGTCTTGAAAACACCCACGGCACCGATGGTGCCGCCGGGCCCACCATTGATCAGCGTCTGGCTGAGCTGGGTGGGGAGGGGACCGACATGTCCATCGAACCCCGGGAGATCCATAGCCAAGAGGTCTTTTCGGGTCCCATTTTCACTGTTCTGGACAAGCTCATAGAGCTGCCCCAGACCGACGGTTCCACGGACCGTATTCGGCGACAGCTGATCCATCATGGCCCCTGTGTGGTCATACTGGTTCATGACTTGGCCGTCGACACCTACCTACTGACCAGGGAGTACAGAGTCGGTGCGGGTGGGTACGTCCACGGTCTGCCCGCCGGCTTCATCAACCGGGGAGAGACACCGGTCCAGGCCGCCCTGCGCGAGCTGCATGAGGAGACCGGTCTGGTGCCGGGCAGTGAGAAGTCTCACGGCTCTGCGGAGGGTGGTCGGTTGGACCTCGACCAGGACTCAGGCTTCTTCGACAAGGGTCCGGGGGTCTACTCTTCCCTGGGAATGAGCGATGAGTTCGGTCATACCCTGGTCTTGCACTTGCGTAAATGGCACAAAGAGGGGCGACGTTTCGACCCAGGAGAGCACATCCAGTCGACCTGGGTGACATGGGAGGAATTGGTGGCAGCTCGTATCCAGGATTCCAAGGCTGTTGTGGCCATCCAGCACGAGGCCATCAGACGCCTCCAGGAGGGGAAGAGTCGGGCTAGCCGGATTTGAACCGGCGACATCCTGCTCCCAAAGCAGGCGCGCTACCAAGCTGCGCTATAGCCCGTTGCCCGGAGGTGGTCCCGCCAGGCACAATTCATCAATATAGCACGATGGCCCAACCGTCTGGTTTCGGTCAAGCTCCGCGCTTGCGGCTATCATGGGGACCATGACAGTGGAAGAGACATGGGCGGCACCGCAGGCCACCGAATCCTTGAATGCCAAGGTAACCATACCGGGGAGCAAATCCCTCTCCAACAGGTATCTGGTTTTGGCGGCACTGGGAAATCGACCTGTCAGACTGACCGGTCTGCTCAGGTCACGGGATACGGACCTGATGATCCGGTCCCTGGAGGCTCTCGGGGTGGATTGCCGGATCGATCCGGACAACCCGACGAGTTTGGAGGTCCTTCCACCAGCTGATGGTCGCTTCACCGGTGGGGCCCGGGTGGACTGCGGGCTTGCCGGAACCGTCATGCGGTTCGTGCCTGGTCTGGCCATGCTGGCGGATGGCCCCACTCGCTTCGACGGGGATCGTCAGGCCTATCATCGTCCCATGGGCCCCCTCCTTGACGGGTTGGCCCAGCTGGGGGCCAAGATTGAGTATCTGGGGGAGGAAGGGTTTCTTCCCTTTGTGCTGACGCCACCGGATCATCTGACCGGCAGAGTAGTCACCATCGATTCTTCGGCCTCATCACAGTTCATTTCCGGACTTCTGCTTCTGGCTGCCAGGGCGGATGGCACCATGACCATCGTCCACTCAGGTGAGCATCTTCCCAGTCTTCCGCATATCGCCATGACCGTTGAGGATCTTCGCCAGGCCGGGCTCGAAGTCATGGCGGATGAAGCACACTGTCGGTGGAGTGTTGAAGGCAGGGGAGCGGCGGGGACGCAGTTACCCAATCGGGTCCAGGTGGAACCCGACCTGTCGAATGCCGCTCCCTTCCTCGGGGCTGCCCTGATAGGAGGCGGACAGGTCTGTGTGCCCAACTGGCCTGACCGGACGACCCAACCTGGCGGCCTGCTGCCGGGATATCTGGAGACACTGGGGGCGACGGTTGAGATGGTTCCCGACGGGCAGGGGGGCACCTCATGCAGGGTAACGGGCGGAGATGTCATCCACGGCCTTGGTGACTTCGACTTGTCACCGGCAGGTGAGATTGTTCCCTCCATTGCGGCGATGCTGGTCTTTGCGGACGGTCCGAGTCGCCTTCACGGCATTGCCCATTTGCGAGGACATGAAACCAACAGGCTCAAGGCGTTGGTGACGGAAATCACCAAGGTGGGAGGCTGCGCCTGTGAACTGGATGATGGACTGGCCATTGAACCCGTACCCATCCAGGACATGCATGGGGCTGTCATGGAGACCTATGCGGATCATCGCATGGCCACCTTTGCCGCAATGATTGGACTGAGGATACCTGGTATCCGGGTGCGCAACATCGGCACCACGGCCAAAACCATGCCCGACTTCCCCGGCATGTGGGCTGGGATGCTGTCGGAAGGCAGGCGAGGCTGAGCCGCCTCGGGGATTCAGCGAAAGGAACCATATCATGAGCATCGAGGCTGAGGAGTGGTCCTTGCAGGACGATCTGGACCTGGCCATTGCCATGGCCGGACAGGCGGACCTGGTCACTACGGACTATTTCAAGTCGCCGCATCTCCACGTCGAACGGAAAGCGGACAATACACCTGTCACCCAGGCCGATAGGGAAGCGGAAGCGGTGATCCGTCGCATACTGGCCGAGGTCAGGCCTGATGACACCGTCTATGCAGAAGAGCTGGGAAGGCAGGAGTCCAACGGACGACGATGGATCATCGACCCTATTGACGGAACCAAGAACTATTTGCGTGGTGTCCCCGTATGGGCAACCCTGATAGGGCTGGAAGTGGATCACCAAATGGTGGTCGGTGTGGTTTCCGCCCCTATGCTGGGTACCATCTGGTACGCCGCCCGAGGGATGGGTGCCTATATGGTGCGGCAGGGCGAAGCCCCCCAGGCAATCCACGTATCCAAGGTGGATCGTATGGAAGATGCCTCCATGTCCATATCGTCCCTGACCGGGTGGAAGGCCATCGGCCGGCGGGAGCAGCTTATCGACCTGACGGATAGGATATGGCGTTTGCGCGGATTCGGCGATTTCTGGCAGTACATGCTCCTGGCCCAGGGAGCCATCGATCTGGCTGCCGAGCCGGAGCTGGACCTCTACGATATGGGGGCGCTGGTCCCCATTGTGACCGAGGCAGGAGGCACCTTCACAGACCTGTCAGGCAATCCAGGTCCCTGGGGAGGCAATGGCCTGGCCAGTAACGGACTTCTGCACAAGGAGGCCTTGTCGGCTTTGGGCTGATGACGATATGAAATGAGGTCGTCAACCACATTTGAACTGTGGTTGACGACCTCATTTCATACCTGACCGCCTACCCTATGGTCTTACTCCCCGGAGGGGATAAGGCGAGGGTTGGAGAGCCCGGTCTCAGGCCTGGAACTTGTTGCCGTAGGAATCACCCTCGTTGGCGACGACCTCTGCCTGACGGGCGATGGAGAGCTCTTCGTTGGTGGGGACGATGCAGACCTTGACCGAACTGTCGGGGGTCGAGATGATTCTGCGTTCCTTGGACCGCACATCGTTCTTGGCCTCATCCAGCTTGATGCCGAAGGGAGCGAGCTGCTGGATGACGCGTCTGCGGACGATTTCATCGTTCTCACCGACACCAGCGGTAAAGGTGATGGCATCCAGGCCGCCCATCTGAGCGGTGTAGTTTCCGATGTAGCCGACGATGCGGTGAACATAGATGTCGAGTGCCAGCTTGGCATCCTTGTCGCCCTCGGCGATCAGACGGTGAATCTCACGCATGTCACCGAAGCCGGTCATGCCGGTCATGCCGGAACGCTTGTTGAAGAGGGTGTCCAGTTCGTCGACGCTCATGTGGGCGTTGCGAATCAGGTGGAAGACCACGGCGGGGTCGATGTCGCCGGTACGGCCGCCCATGACCAGACCTTCCAGGGGGGTCAGGCCCATGGAGGTCTCAATCGGCTTGCCGGAGACCTGTGCAGAGGCTGAAGCCCCGTTACCGATGTGCAGCACAATCTGGCGCAGACCTTCGGCGGGCTTGCCGATCAGGTCGGGGACCAGCTGACCCACATACTGATGGCTGGTGCCGTGGGCACCGTAGCGACGGATCTGATACCGCTCGGCAATCTCCTTGTTCAGTGCGTACGTGGAGGCTTGCTTGGGCAGATCGAAGAAGAAGGAGGAATCGAAGACGAAGACCTGCGGAGTATCGGGCATGAGCTTGCTCATGACTTCGGCCCCCTCGGCCTCGGGACCGTTGTGGAGGGGAGCAAGAACCGCCAGATCCTTGACCTGGCTCAGGGTCTTTTCTGTCAGCAGTGCAGGCTTGGGGAAGAGGGAGCCGCCCTGGACCACCCTGTGACCGACAGCGATGATTCCGGCTTCGTCCAGATTCGGGCCATACTCTTTGAAGAAGTCCAGAACACGCTTCAGGCCGGTCTCGTGGTTGTGGATGGGCTCTTCCAGCTCATGCTTCTGACCCTGATACTCATGCTTGTAATGTCCGTCAACGGGTTCGCCGATCTTCTCGACCAGGCCGGAGGCCAGGGCCTGGCTGGTCTCCAGATCCACCAGCTGATACTTGATCGAGCTGGAACCCGAATTGATGACTAGGACGGTTTTCGCCATTGGGGCATCCTCCTGATGTACTGGATGGAGCATACAGCTCCTCAATCAGTCAACAGATTACTCGCCACCCCTTACAAATGGCTTTGAAATGCTGTTTTTGATACCTGAGCTTCCGGTGGTTCCAAACCCAAGCGAGAGGCCCCGGCCTGTAAAGTGCCGGGGCCTCAGAAGGATGCTGTACAAACCCTGTAAGTGTGTGTCGCTATCGGGCTCATTCCTGCTGGGCTTCGACGGCGGTCAGGGCCACGGTATTGATGATGTCGGCCACCAAAGCACCACGGGAGAGGTCGTTCACCGGTCGGTTCAGACCCTGCAGGACAGGGCCGATGGCCAGGGCACCCGAGGTGCGCTGGACGGCCTTGTAACCGATGTTTCCTGCACAGAGGTTGGGGAAGACGAAGACGTTGACCTGGCCGGCGACGGGGTCGCCCTGGGCCTTGGTGGCGGCCACGCTGGGGGACCAGGCCGCGTCGAACTGGATTGACCCGACGATGGGCAGGTCAGGGGCCTTCTCCTTGGCCAAACGGGTGGCCTCCTCGACCAGATCCACATCGGGACCCTTACCGGAGCCCAGTGTGGAATATGAGAGCATACCGACCTTGGGCTCGATGCCAAACGACTTCGCGGTCTGGGCCGATTGGATGGCGATATCGGCCAGCTGCTCGGCGTTGGGGTTCAGGTTGATTGCACAGTCGGCGAAGACGGCCACATGGTCTCGGAAGCACATGAGGAAGGCCCCGGAGACGAGGGTGGCATCAGGTTTGGTCTTGATGACCTGGAGGGCGGGACGGACTGTATTGGCTGTGGAGTTGATGGAACCGGAGACCAGACCATCGGCCCTGCCCATGATGACCAGCATGGTACCGAAGTAGGAGGCATCGGCCAGCTGCTGACGTGCCTGGTCGTGGGTCATTCCCTTCTTGGCTCTGAGTTCACAGAGTTTATCGGTCATGGGTTCCAGGACACTCTCGTCGTCCATGGCCTGGAAGGTGGCCTTGTCAAGACTGGTCAGCCCCAACTCCTTGCCGCGTGCCAGGATGGCATCCTCTTCGCCGACGATGATCAGATCGACGATGTCGCGGGCCAGCAGGTAGTCGGCGGCCTTGATGATGCGGTCCTCGCCTCCCTCAGGCAGCACAATGGTCTTCTTGTCTGCCTTGGCTCTGGCCAGGAGGTCGTTCTGGAAGGCTACAGGGGTGGTAACTTGAGGATTAGACTCCTCAACGGCCTTGAGCACCTGGTCGATGTTGACATCGCTGCTGAATGCGCTGTAGGCCTCTTCGCGTACCTGCTCAGCTTCCGGGGCAGTGTCGAATTCCCTCTTGGAGACGGTCCAGATCGGGCGATCATAATCCCTGAAGGCTTCTTGCAGGGGTTCTTTCTGCTCTTCCTCGCACCCTGAGATGAATACCCCGGCCAGGGTGGTGCCACTGGCTTCGACGGTCTTGCGGCAGGCCTGAACGGTCTTCAGAACCTGCCCGGGTTCGCGTCCGATGGTGCAGACCACCAGAAGGACGGGGGAGCGGAGGTCTGCGGCGATGTCGGAATTCAGCTCCATGATCTCAGGGTCAAATACTTTGGAATGGTCGCTGCCTACTACCAGAAGCATATCGGGGTCGGTCTGCGCAATGACCCGGTCGCGGGCCACCAGGGCATCTGCGCGGGTCTGGACCGTGTCCTGTGTGGCCTTGCAGGGGCATGTTCCTCGACTGTCCGCTGCGGTCAGGTCCTGAGCACTGCTGGCTGCGATGAGGGTGTTGGTCAGCATCTCCTTGTGGCAGGCCACCGGACGCAGGATGGCCGTCTTCATCCGGGCTGAAAGGGCCTTTGTCAGACCGTAGGCCACGACGTTACGGCCGTTTGCCGCCTCCGGGCTGATGATGGTGATGCTTGTAGGTCTCACTGTGCCTCTCCCGTTCATACGTTGTATGTGACTGCCTTGTTCACAACCATTCATCAGTATAGTGCCGATGGCAGCCGAAGTGCCTGCCTGTTGTGCACGCCGATGTCATGCCTTTCGGCAAAGTAAATCGACCTGATGGTTTTCAGAAGCCGCCCCAGGGGATCTTCATGGATAGGGAAAATCCCCACCGCCCGAAGACGGTGGGGATTTTGGAGTTTACCGGTGCCGGGACTGACGAATCAGCCCAAGGAACTTACCGGTGATATTACTCGTTGTCTCCGGCGGTCGCGGCGGTTGCGGAGATGGTCTCCTGTCCGGCGCGGTTGGCATCGGGCCAGACCCAATCGGTGTAATCGGGGTGGTCGTAACCCTTGTCCACGGCGAACTGGAAGGCCTCGTCGCGGAACTTGGTCCACTTGTCGATCTGGTCGGCGTACTTCTGTGCGTCCACCATCTGCAGGGCGGAGGCCGCCAGGCACCAACGATCCATGTTGTTGACGCGCACCATATCGAAGGGTGTGGTGGTGGAACCCTGCTCCTCGTAACCGTGAACCTTGAAGCTGTCATGGTTGGGACGGCCGTGGATCAGTCGGTAGATCGAGCCCGGATAGGCGTGGAAGGCGAAGAGGACGGGCTTGTCCTTGCTGAAGAGCTCAGTGAACTCCTCATCGGACAGGGCCTGGTCGTTCTCCTCGACATCCTGGATCTTCAGCAGGTCGACAACATTCACGAACTGGACCTTCAGACCCAGCTTCTGAAGCATGTCATCGGCTGCCAGAGCCTCCTGGGTGGGGACGTCACCAGCGGTGGCGATGACGACGTCGGCATCCTCGGCGTCCTTGGCGTTGGAAGCCCAATCCCAACGTGCAGCGCCCTTCTCCAGCTCGGCTGCCGCTTCGTCCACAGTCTGATAGGTGGCTGCGGGCTGCTTGCCGGCGAAGATGGCGTTGATGCAGTTGGTGGACTTGTAGCAACGCTCACCGACGTTCAGCAGCATGTTGGCATCCGCGGGGAAGTAGATGTTGCTGACGTGGTCGTTGTTGAAGTTCTTGTTCAGCAGGATGTCGACGAAGCCGGGATCCTGATGCGAGAACCCGTTGTGGTCCTGGCGCCAGACATGCGAGGTGACCAGGAGGTTCATGCCGGCGATGGGCTTGCGCCACGGAATCTCGCGGACCGTTGCCTCCAGCCACTTGGCGTGCTGGTTGATCATCGAATCGACAACGTGCACGAAGGACTCATAGGAGCTCCAGATGCCGTGACGACCGGTCAGGAGGTAACCCTCCAGGAAGCCTTCCATCTGGTGCTCGGAGAGCTGCTCGATGATCTGGCCGGTGTGGGCCATGTGCTCGTCGGTCAGCTCGGAGAGGTAGTCGGCGTCCCACTGCTTGTTGGTCACATCGAAGGCGGCGGCCAGACGGTTCGAAGCCGTCTCGTCGGGGCCGAAGATGCGGAAGTCGGTGGGGTTCTTGGCCATGACGTCGCGGGTGTAGTAACCCAGGACGCGGGTGGCCTCGGTGGCGCCCCAGCCATGACCGTGCTTCTTGACGTCGATCTCGTAGTCGTGAACGTCAGGCAGCTCCAGCGGCTTCAGGAGACGTCCGCCGTTGGCATTCGGGTTCTCGCCGATACGCAGGTCGCCCTTGGGCATGAAGCTGGTCACCTCGGGCCGCAGAGCGCCCTTCTCGTCGAAGAGCTCGCTGGGGTTGTAGGAGGACAGCCAGTCCTTGAGGACCTGGAAGTGAGCCTCGGTGTCGCGTGCGGAAGCCAGCGGCACCTGGTGCGAACGCCAGGAGCCCTCGGTCTTCTTGCCATCGATGAACTTGGGGCAGGTCCAACCCTTGGGCGTGCGGAAGATGATCATCGGGTAGAAGGGACGAGTCATATCGTCGGTCTGTGCACGAGCCTTGATGTCGCAGATCTTGTCGAAGACGGTCTCCATGAGTTCGGCGAACCGAGCGTGGATGGAGATGTGGTCCTCATCGTCGAAGCCGGCGACGAACTCGAAGGGCTCGTAACCCATACCGTGGAAGAACTCATGGAGTTCCTCGTCGGAAATGCGCGACAGGATGGTCGGGTTGGCGATCTTGTAGCCGTTCAGGTGCAGGATCGGCAGGACGATGCCGTCGGTGCGGGGGTTGACCAGCTTGTTGGACTGCCAGCCGGTGGCCAGGGGGCCGGTCTCAGCTTCGCCGTCGCCGACGATGCAGGGCACGAAGAGGCTGGGGTTGTTCATGATGGCGCCATAGGCGTGGGAGAGGGCATAGCCCAGCTCGCCGCCCTCGTGGATGGACCCGGGGGTCTCCGGGGCGAAGTGAGAGGGGATGCCGCCCGGGTAGGAGAACTGGCGGAAGAACTTCTGCATCCCGGACTCATCATTGGTGATCTGGGGGTAGTACTCGTTGTAGGTACCGTCCAGGTAGGACTGGGAGGTACCGGCGGGGCCGCCGTGGCCCGGTCCCATGATGATCACGGTGTTCTGCTGATGGTCCGCAATCAGTCGGTTGATATGGCCCAGCAGGAAGTTCAGGCCGGGGGTGGTGCCCCAGTGGCCTACCAGACGGTGCTTGACATCCTCCCGGGTGAAGGGTTCCTTCATCAGGGGGTTGCTGCGAAGATAGATCTGTCCGATGGAAAGGTAATTGGCGGCGCGCCAATACTTATCGACGGCCTCGAGGGTCTCCTCGGCGATGGGGGTTTCCAGCTTCGCCCAGGGGGTGCCAATAACAGGATTCGTCATGTGTACTCCTGCACTTTAGTGCGATTGTTTATTATCCTCGGTTACAGGTCATAATGTCGTTTCTTCAACGCCAGTCAGGACCCATATCCAATGCCTCTTATGGTACGTGAGAGAGCCGACTTTCTGAGCGTTTTCTTACTGTGGGTGTTCACTATTGTGAGGAAAAGCGCATATTTTGTCTGGTTTCACTCATCTTGGTAGTCTGGAACAAGGCCATTTGAGTCTGAATGTTATAGGACCGAAAAGCCTACGGGGGTTTACGTGGCATCCGTGTGCCTCAACCAGTCAACGGGGGCGAATGCGGGTACTATCATTGTCTGAAACACCGGCAATACTATAGGTATCCTTATGTCCGGAATCCAGGTTCCGGTGCAGGTAAGGTCACCAAGCTAGATACACGTATATATAAGGAGTCATATGGCACAGGGTCCCGTCCTGGTGGTCGATTTCGGCGCACAGTATGCACAGCTTATTGCCAGGCGCGTCAGGGAGGCGGGCGTCTATTCGGAGCTGGTTCCGCATTCCATGTCAGTGGATCAGATGCTGAACAAGGACCCCCAGGCCATCATCCTCTCGGGCGGACCTGCCTCTGTGTATGTGGACGGCGCCCCCACCATCGATAAGCGCATCTTCGAAGCGGGCGTACCTGTGTTGGGTATCTGCTACGGCTTCCAGGTCATGGCTCATGAACTTGGCGGGCGGGTCGACAAGGCGGCCCTGGGTGAGTATGGCAAGACGGAAGCTGCGATTGATGCCTCCAAGGGAATTCTCCAGGATTCCCCGGCAAGTCAGGATGTCTGGATGAGCCATGGTGTGGCTGTCATCCAGGCCCCTGAGGGCTTCGAGGTTCTGGCCCATACCGAGGGGGCCCCGGTCGCGGCCATGCAGGATCCGGACAGGGGACTCTATGGGGTTCAGTGGCACCCCGAGGTCACCAACACTCCTTTGGGGCAGGACCTCATCGAACACTTCCTTCATGACTGTGCCGGTCTGCCCTCCAACTGGAACGCCTCAAATATCATCGAGGATCAGGTTCAGGCGATCCGCTGCGAGGTAGGTCTTCACCAGGTCATCTGCGGACTCTCGGGCGGTGTGGACTCGGCCGTTGCGGCCGCCCTGGTCCATAAGGCGGTAGGGGATCAGCTTACCTGCGTCTTTGTTGACCATGGCCTCCTGCGTAAGGGTGAGGTGGAGCAGGTCAAGCATGATTTCGTCAAGGCCACCGGCATCAAGCTGATTGCCGTGGACGCTTCAGATGACTTCCTCGCCGCCTTGAAAGGCGTTTCCGAGCCTGAGCGCAAGCGGAAGATCATCGGCGAGAAGTTCATCCGTACCTTCGAGAAGGCTGCAAGACAGGTTGTCGAGCAGGCCGGGCAGAAAGGGAAGGAGGTCCGCTTCCTGGTCCAGGGAACCCTCTACCCGGATGTGGTGGAGTCCGGTGGCGGGGATGGCGCCTCCAACATCAAGTCGCACCATAATGTGGGTGGTCTTCCTGATGATTTGAACTTCACCCTTGTGGAACCTCTGCGTGCCCTATTCAAGGATGAGGTACGGGCCATCGGCACCGAGCTGGGGCTGCCTGACGAAATCGTCTGGCGTCAGCCCTTCCCCGGTCCCGGCCTGGGCATCCGCATCATCGGTGACATCACCCGGGAGCGGCTTGACCTCTTGAGGGATGCTGATGCCATCGCCCGCGAGGAAATGACCAAGGCCGGCCTGGACAGGGACATATGGCAGTGCCCGGTGGTCCTTCTGGCCGATGTCCACTCCGTCGGTGTCCAGGGAGATGAACGCACGTACGGTTCACCCATCGTTCTGCGCCCCGTCAGTTCGGAAGATGCCATGACGGCCGATTGGTCCAGGCTTCCCTACGATGTGCTGGCCACCATCTCCACGCGAATCACCAACGAGTGCACTGGCATCAACCGTGTGGTTTTGGATGTCACCTCCAAGCCGCCGGCAACCATCGAGTGGGAGTGATTCCGCTCAGTGCCGTCACTTGGTGTGAAATGGAAGACAGGGTGAACAATTCCAGTTCATCCTGGATAGTGCCGCATAGAGAATAGCGGACCGATACGGTGAGTCTCTAAAAAGCGTCAGATGGTGTGATTCCACCTGACGCTTATGTTTACCGTCGATACGGCTATATCGGAAGAGGAATTCAGTCCTCGTTGGGAGCGAAGGTGACGGTTCCGGTATCCGCATCCATGCTCTCGACAATGGCCAGCGACTTGAGGTTGTATCCCTCCCGTCGAAGGCCCTTGCCGCCCTCCTGGAAGCCTTTTTCAACGGCGATGCCGATGCCTTCGATGATTACCTCGGCATCATGGCAGATGTCGATCAGGCCGTGCAGGGCGTTCCCCTTGGCCAGGAAATCATCGATCAGCAGCACGTGCTCGCCCTTGGTCAAGAAACGCTTGGCAACGATGACGGGGTAGACCTTCTGCTTGGTGAAGGAGTAAATCTCGGCCATGTACTGGTCTCCATCCAGGTTGATGGATTGGGTTTTCTTGGCAAAGACGACCGGTACGTTGCCGAAGTGCCTGGCGGCCAGGCAGGCGATGCCGATGCCTGAGGCTTCGATGGTCACAATCTTGTCCACTTGGCGGTCTTTGAAAAGCCGGGCCCATTCGGCGCCCATCTGATCGAAGAGGGATACGTCGCATTGGTGATTGAGGAAGGCATCCACCTTAAGTACATTGCCGGGCTTGACCGTTCCCTGGCGTCGGATTCTCTCCTCAAGTTCCTTCATAGTGCATTCCTTACATGTTCATGCGACCGGGCTCGCGCCCCCAACGATAGCCTCCAAGATAACCCTGCAGGAAGACCATGCCCGAGACGAGGATGGGCAAAAGAAGCGAGTCGGGAGTTTCCTGGCCCCATTTTGGCGTGTCACCCCGTAAATCCGCGGATTCAGACCAGGCGTTGCTACTGTGAAAAATGAAACGAATGGTCACGTATCTTTCAGATACGTTTACATACAAAGGAGGACCATATGGGGATTCTGAATGATGCAAAGGATGCCATGAAGTCTGCCGGCGAGAAGATTGCTGATGTCGCCGGGGACGTCAAGGACAACGTCATGGACAAGGCTTCCGACGCCAAGGACGCCGTTGCCGACAAGCTTGGCGATGCCAAGGACGCTGCCTCCGATAAGATGGGCGATGCCAAGGATGCCGCCTCTGACAAGATGGACGAGGCCAAGGCCAATGCGAATGTGGCCCAGGCCAAGGCCAAGCAGGGCGCCACAGAGGCAGCCAACAATGCCAAGGAACAGTTCCGCGACTGAACCTTCCCATACTCATCTTCCTGGAAACCCCGCCGGTCCAAGTGACCGGCGGGGTTTCCCTTTGCTCTGCGATTGGCGTTTGGAGCCCGGCACCCGTTGCAGGACGATGACCGGATTCCCGACAGGATTTCGGCAGGCATGTTTGACACTGCTCTGTGGTACAAATGACTACTCGGTGGGTGATTCCCATTCATCGTACCCAAGCAGCTGTGACAGATGGCAAGAGGTGGCATGTGAGCGAAGAACCGGACATGATCCAGCGCAGTGCAGGGGACCTGCTCAACGGCCTTAACGACAGGCAGGCGGAGGCTGTCCAGTATCGGGGACCCGCCCTGCTGATCGGAGCAGGTGCAGGCTCGGGCAAGACCCGCGTGCTGACCCGCCGAATCGCTTGGATACTCAGTCAGTTCGGTGCCTGGCCCAGCCAGGTCCTGGCCATCACCTTCACCAACAAGGCCGCCGCGGAGATGCGGGAGCGTCTGGGTGGGCTCATTGGCCCTGTTGCTGAGCGCATGTGGGTCTCCACCTTCCATTCGGCATGTGTCAGAATCCTCAGACGCGACGGGAATGCCATCGGTCTGCGTTCCGGGTTCTCCATCTATGACACTGCTGATTGCGAGCGGCTCATCAAGCTGATCGGGCAGGACCTGAATATTGACCTGAAACGGTATACCCCCAGGAACATCCTTTCCCACATCTCCGATTACAAGAACAACCTCCAGGGTTGGCAGACCCGGCTGGCAGAGTACGCTCCCGATTACAAACCCGGCGAAAAGGGACAGCAGATCGTTGCTCGGTTCGGCAATGAGGAGGAGCTCTATTCGGTCGTCTATGCCGAGTACCAACACCGGTTGGCCATGGCCAATGCCGTGGACTTTGACGACCTGATAGTCCGAACCGTGGAACTCCTGCAGAAGGCACCCATGGTGGCCCAGTACTACCATCGTCGCTTCCGATATATCCTGGTCGATGAGTACCAGGACACCAACCACGCCCAATATGTGCTCATGCGAGAACTGGCTGGGGTAGGTCAGGGGCGGGAAACCCATGAAGATGTACAGCACATGAATGGGTTCGGTGCTCCTGGGGCCCCTGGAGCGAACGCGGCCGCCATCCCGCTAGGAGCGGGGAGTGAGGGTCCCGCCTGGATTACCGTGGTCGGTGATTCCGATCAGTCCATCTATGCCTTCCGAGGTGCGGATATCAGCAATATCCGCGATTTCGAGAAGGACTTCCCCGGAGCCAGGACCATCCTTCTGGAGCAGAACTATCGGTCCACGCAGACCATTCTGGACGCAGCCAATGCCATCATCGTCAAAAACGAGGGCAGGAAGCCAAAGAAACTCTGGACAGCACTGGGCAAAGGGGAACCGATTGTCGGCTACGCGGCCGACAATGCCCAGCAGGAGGCCGCCTGGATTGCGACCGAAATCGCCCGTCTCCGCAATGAGGAAGGCATACACTACTCCGACATGGCCATCATGTACCGGGCCAACGCCCAGTCGCGGGCACTTGAGGAGGCCCTGATCAATGCTGGATTGCCCTACCAGCTGGTCGGTGGGACGAAGTTCTATGAACGCCGGGAGATCAAGGATGCGCTTGCCTACCTGCATGCCATAGCCAATCCCGAAGATGATGTGAATATGAGGCGCATACTGAATGTGCCCAAACGCGGCCTGGGTGCAAGGGCTGAGGCGGCGGCTGCCACCTATGCCGACCTTCATGGCACGAGTTTCTGGACCGGGGTGGAGCGCCTGGACGAGGTGGAGGGTATCTCCACGCTTACCTCCAAGCGGATGGCCACCTTCCGAGATCTCATCAGGTCCCTGACCGCCTTTGCCGCCGAGCATGACTCCAAACCCTCGGAGATTGTGGCGGAGGTACTTGATGAGTCGGGGTTGCTGGACGAGCTGAACAAGTCGACCGATCCACAGGATGCCTCCCGGGTCGAGAACCTGTCGCAGTTGCAGTCCGTGGCAGCGGAATTCGAGCAGAAGACCCCGGATGCCTCCCTGGCCGGGTTCCTGGAGACCACCGCCCTGGTTGCCGATTCCGATCAGCTGCCAGGTATCGGTGACGATTCAGGGAAGGTGACCCTGATGACGCTCCATACGGCCAAGGGACTTGAATATCCAGTCGTCTTCCTCACTGGCATGGAGCAGGGCACATTTCCCCATTCCCGAAGCCTGGAGGATGCAACCGAACTGCAGGAGGAGCGACGTCTGGCTTATGTCGGTGTCACCCGAGCCAAACAACGGCTCTACCTGACCAGATCCGCCGTCCGTGCCCAGTGGGGGCAGTCCAACGAGATGCTGCCCAGCCAGTTCCTCGATGATATTCCCGAAAGCCTCCTTGATTGGAAGCGTAAGGAGGCGGGCTTCGAACGCATGCACTCAGGCTGGGGCTTTGGCGATGATGACGATGAGTTCGGCGGGTTCGAAGACGAAGGTGACGGAGCCTCCTTCGGCGGCAGGGCCTTCGGTGGAAGCGGTACCGAATCGCGATCGGGATCCTCCTGGTCACGTGGGTCCAGTCGCTCGGGCGGTTCCTCACGCAGTTCATACGGGTCCAGAGGGTACGGTTCTCAGCGGGGTGGTGGATCGTGGTCTTCCGGTTCAAGGCGGAATGGAAGGATCACCACCAGGCGCAGCGGTCAGGGTTCGGGATTGAAATCCAAGCCAGCCGCAGCGCCCGCCGAGCCCAGATCGAACGGGCTGTCCATTCAGGACTTCTCTATCGGCGACAGGGTGGCCCATGATCAGTATGGGCTGGGCAAGGTGGTTGATGTCCAGGATAAGGGACACAACTCGGTACTGACCGTGGACTTCGGCTCCGAGGGAACCAAACGGCTGATGCTACGCCTGGCCCCCATCGAGAAGCTCTGAACCCTGCGATTGTTCATTGGGAACGGAAACAGCCTCCGATTCGTCCTGAAATCACGAATCGGAGGCCGTTGAAGTCGGTAGAGCCTCAGAACAGGACTTTCCGGCGTATGGCAAAGGCTCCCATTGCTGTTGCGCACAGTGATGCGGCCGCTGCAGCGGCGATCAGGGAATCCGAACCGGTAAGAGCGAGGCGCCCCGGACCTCCGGCAGGTGCTTGGGACACGATACGCTGGTCTGAGGGTTTTGCCGGCTTTCCGGTCTGGGATATGCCGGTGCCGGGGGTTCCGGTCACGACACCATCAAAGGGGCGATTATCGACTCCGAGACCTCCGGAAACGAGTGCTGCGGTGAGCTCCTGGTAGGCTGCCGCACGCTCAGCAAGGGCATCTGCAAGATTCCTCCGGGCTGTTGCGAGGTTGCCGTCGGCCAGAGCGATTGCATGATTGGCCTTGCTCAGGTTGTCATTGGCCTCATTGAGTGCCTGCAGGGCAGCGACAACATCAGGGTCCGAGTCCACTGCCGCCTGGGCTGCGGTCAGGGTGGCCTGGGCGTTGGTCAGGTTCGAGGCGGCTGCGTCCAGGTTGGTGCGAGCCAGGTCACGGGCACTCCTGGCAGCGATCAGTCCAGTGCTTGGGGAGGGGCCGGATTGGGCCGCATCAAGCGCCCTCTGCCTCGCATCCAGGTCAGCCCGAGCCGCTGTCTCCGCCGCTTGGGCACTGGTCAACTCGGCTTGGGCGTCGTCAAGGAAGTTCAAATAGTCGTTGCTGTCCTGGAAGTAGTCTGCCGTGCTGCTGTTGTGGTTCCCCGCCCAGTAGAGGTTAGGGTCGAGGGACCGCGTCACTGATGGCGCAGTGAACTGGAAGGTCTGGGCCATCGTTATCATGCCATTGGATGCGTTTGAGATCGCGAATCCGGTGAATGCGTAGTTGTCATTGATGACGTTCTCGTAGTGGCCGGTTTCACCCTCGCCTTTTACCTTGTTTCCCTTCTCTTCGGTATACCAGTAATCGAACGGGTTGTATCCCGAGGTAGGGGAGGTCCAAATCAGATTCTCACCGATAGGGAATACCCTTGCATGGTCATTATTGTTGTCTCTGCTCCAATCCGCATCGGCCTGTGCCATGGCCATCAGAGTATCGGAGACCTGTAGTTCGCGCTTTCCTTAAGCCGCCCTGATTCGATTGGCTTCATCCAACCACTGCAAGGTCTCTAACATCTGATCGATGCTGGTCGCATCCCCGCTCTGTCCGAGTTGGATGGAGCCGTGGGTCTTGTCGCTGTATCCCGAATCGGTCAGGATGTTGTAGGCGCCGGTTGCACCTTTATGCTTGAAGTAACCCGCGGTTCCCTGAGGTCTGAGCTGGTCGGCTTCGGCTGCGGCCGCCCGACTGCTGGCTGTGGTGAGTTCGGCATGGTCCAGAGCGGCTTTTGCCTGGTCCCGGGCCTCAGTGAGTTCGGTGATGGTGGCACCGGATCCGGATTCCAGATGCTCCAGACGCGTGACCTCCTGCTGCGCCGCGTCGAATGCAGCCTTGGCCTGTTCATGCTCGGCGGTGGCGGTTTCGACATTGTGCCGCGCCTGCGTAAGGGCCGGGGTGTTTCTTGCCTGGTTGTAAGCGGTCTGCTTCTCGTCAAGGATCCTGGCTGACCGGGCCTTGTCTGAGGCGGCCTTTGTCTGCTCTTCCTGGGCGGTGTCAAAATCCTGTTGGGCCTTGGTCAGGGCTGCTTCGGTCTTGTTGAGTCGGTGCTTGGCGGCCTCCAGTTTTGGGTTTTCCGCGCTGGTCATCCCTTCGGATTGCGCCGGATTCACATCCGTGGCACTCTGATCCGCCACTGCCGGAGTAGCGCATCCCAGTAGTGCAGCGCCGGCAACTGCGGATGTCAGAGCCAACCGTCGAACCGGTCGAGATTGCTGTTTGCCGGATTGTATTATCGTCTCCCCTTGAATTAATCAGGTTGCTTCCCCAACCGAACCACTCTACGCAAGAAGGGCAATCACGCCAGGTATGGCTGGTGTCGGCACGGAAGAAACCTCTTGGCAATCACCTACAGGGGGGTGCTTGCAGTTTGGGTGTTCAGGGCTTGCTGACCTGGAATCGCTCCTCACCCGGGAGAACCATATTGAGTATGACAGCCACCACGAAGGCTACTGCAATGCAATTGTTGGAGAAGATGGACTGGAAGAGGGCGGGGAAGGCCACAAAGATATCCTTCACCTGAGTGAACCCTATACCGATGGTTAGGGAGAGGGCCGCAATCGTGATGTTGCGCTGGGTGAATCCTGCCTCGGCAATCATCTGGAAGCCGGAGAGGATGATGTTGCCGAACATCATGATTGTGCACCCGCCGAGAACGGCCTGGGGGAGTGAGTCGAAAACAGCCGCAACACCGGGAACGAAAGAGGCCAGAATCAGAATCAGCCCCCCGGAGAGAATGACCTTGCGGTTGACCACCTTGGTCATGGCCACCAGGCCGATGTTCTGGGCGAAGGATGTCAGTGGAAGGCAACCGAAGAGCCCTGAGACCATGGAGATGAATCCGTCACCTGCGATGGCGCCGCTCATTTCGCGGTCTGTCGGCTTGCGGTCCATGCCGACCTTGCAGAGGGCTGTGGTGTCGCCGATTACCTCGACCGAAGACACCACGTAGAGCAGGGAGAAGGAGATGATGGCTCCCGCGTCGAACTCAGGCTTGAACGGCATGAGCCGTGGCAGTGAGACGATTTGGAGGTTTTGGAATCCGGAGAGGTCCACCTTGCCCATGAACAGGGCCACTACATAGCCGACCACCAGGCCGAAGAGCACGGAGAGCTGCTTGGCGGTTCCCTTCATGAGGAGCTGGAATGCCAGGCATGCCACCAGGGAGATGACCGCCAGCGTCAGGTTCTGCCAGGACCCGAAATCCTCGGCTCCGGCGCCGCCGCCGAAGGATTGCGCGCCGACCGATAGCAGGGAAAACCCGATGGAGGTGACGACTATGGCTGAAACGATGGGCGGAACGAATCGACGCCAGTAGTCAGCTGTCAGGCCGAGGATGAGCTCTACCAACCCACCGGCAAGAACGGCACCGACCACGACCCCGTATCCCTGATGGGCCACGATGGCCACGGCCGCCGCCACGTAGGTAAAGGAGATGCCGGTGACCATGGGCAGGCGGCCACCTACACGCCAGAGCGGATACAGTTGAAGGCAGGTACCCAGGCCGGCCACCAGGAGCCCGTTCTGGATGACCATGGCCGATTCCGCCGGAGACATCCCGGCTGCTGCAGCCACCAGGAAAATAGGAGCCAGATTGGCGACGAACATGGCCATGACATGCTGGAGGCCAAAGGGGAGGCCCTTCCAGAAGGAGATACTTGCGTTCATGTCGGTAAGGGCGCTCGCCGTTTTTCCGGAGTCCTTCTCGGTGGACCTCGCGCCTTGTTCCGTGGGATTCGTTGCGTCGCCCATCTCGTCTGATGCCCGTTCTGGGGTCTGTCGCATTTCGGACTGGTTACGGCTCTGCTGGACCATGGCTCTCCTTTTTTGCCAGGCGGCCCTCCATGCTTGCCGTCTGCGCTTCCTGATCTGGAAGAATGCCTGAACTACGCAATCAGTGGGGATGGTTCTGATCGGTGTTCCGGGCTGTTGTGATTTGCCAGTCAGGAGCATACAGGGAGGCATGGAATCATCCTTCGTTCCCCTGGTCAGGGATCTGTGGTTAAATAGGCTCTTGGTGTGCGCGTTTGTGTGCTCATCTATCTGGAGTCTCAGCCCATCAATGGGTCGGCGGCCGTAAGGTCGTTCGTGCTTGGCACGGTGAAGCATTGGAGAGGCCTGACTCGACGGTTTCGACCGTCTTCGTTCAGATAACGACAGAACCAAGTAAGGAATGAAGTAATGACCAAGATTCAGCGTGCGCGCAGGCAGGTCCGTCTGTCCCGCGCCCTGGGCATCGCCCTGACCCCCAAGGCTCAGCGCCTCTTCGAAAAGCGCCCCTATGCTCCCGGCGAGCATGGTCGCACCCGCCGCAGGACCGAATCCGATTACGCAGTCCGTCTGCGCGAAAAGCAGCGTCTGCGCGCACAGTACGGCGTCTCAGAGAAGCAGCTGAGGGCCATCTACGAGCGCGGCACCCATGAGTCCGGACAGACCGGTGAGGCCATGCTGCGCGAGCTCGAGTGCCGTCTGGACAACCTGGTCCTTCGTGCAGGCATTGCACGGACCACCGCCCAGGCTCGTCAGTATGTGGTTCATCGCCACATCCTGGTCGATGGCAACATCGTCGATCGCCCCTCCTACAGGGTCAAGCCCGGCCAGACCATCCAGGTCAAGCCCAAGAGCCAGACAACCGTGCCCTTCCAGATTGCAGCCGAGGGTGTCCACCGCGACGTCCTGCCGGCGGTTCCCGGATATCTGGATGTGGACCTGGCCTCTCTGAAGGCAACCCTGGTCCGTAAGCCTGAGCCGGAGGAGATTCCGGTCCAGGTCAACATCCAGTACGTGGTCGAGTTCTACGCCCGCTGACCCTGGAACAGGATTTACCGAAGACCCCGGATTCGTCCGGGGTCTTTTTGAATCTGCAGTCCGATCAGATGTTCCCTGGCATGGGAGCCATCAGTGGTGGGGAGTGGGATAATGAAGTCATGTTGCTCCATTTGCATGCGGTCCGTCATGGTCAGACCTACTTCAACAGATACAACCGCCTTCAGGGGTGGGCCAATGCGCCTTTGACGGAGGAGGGGCTGGCGGATGCCGATAGGGCAGGACGCAAGCTTGCCGACCTGGAGTTCAAAGCCGCCTATTGTTCCGACACCACCAGGGCTCAGATAACAGCCGAGCGGATTCTTGAAGCGAACCAATCGGAGGGCAAGCCGGGAATAGTCAGTGACATGCACTTCCGTGAGCAGTTCTACGGATACTTCGAGGGTCAGGATATGGGCATGGCATGGTGGGCGGCCGGTGCACCTCACGGGGCCACGACCTACAACCAGATTGTCGACAGGTTCGGCCTCGCGGCCAGCAGGGATTTCCTCAAGGAAGCCGACCCGTTCGGTGATGCCGAGTCCGACAAGGAATACTGGGAACGGATTCGGGGTGGGTTCGACTTGATGTCGGGTAACCCTGCCCTGCATGATGGAGATGATGTCCTGCTCATCTCGCATGGTAATACCCTCCTCAGCCTTATGTACAGGTTCGCGCCTGAGGGGTATGACCTGAGCAGTCGTCCGACGAACGGGAGTGTTACGGTCTTCGATTTCAATACCGAGCTCCCCTTCGAACAGGCGCTGGAGGTACGGTCCTACAACAGGTGAGCCTGTCCGTGAGGCAGGAATCGCTCTTGTATATACGGCACGTGGTACCGTTGACCGATATACATCCTTGACAGAAGAGAGGTAGGAGATGGACATAGGACAGATTGCCGGTCTCATAGCAGCCATCGCCTTCGCAGTGGTGGCGGGATTTCTGATCTATCCGTTGATTCGTCTGGGCAAGCTCTTCGATCAGTTGGCCGACACGGTGAAGCAGGCGGGCGACCATGCCATTCCAACTCTCGATGAGTCAGCCAACACCGTCACCCAGCTCAACCAGACCCTGGCGGACGTGAACAGGATTTCCTCCGCTGCTTCGACTACAGCCAACAATGTCGGAGCGCTGACGGATCTGTACGGTTCCATGCTGGGCAAGCCCGTCATCAAGACGGCCGCCTTCTTCTATGCCATCAGGAAAACGGCTTCCTCCTTCTTCTCGGGCGGTCGCAAGTCCGATCAGCCTGCTGGTTCGCGAGCCCCTGAAGCCTCTACAGAAGCAAAAGAAGTCTCACGTCATGGTGGGGCACCTTTCCCGACCGGTACAAGCCAGGGAGGCAAGTAATGTTCAAACGGATCTTTTGGGCCGGACTGGGTGTCGCGGCCGGTGTTGTCTTGGTCTCCAAGGCTGAGGCCTATGTCCGTGCCAACACTCCCAAGCAGGCGCGTGAATTCGTTTTCGGTGCTGATCAGGAGCAGGTGCCCCAGCGGACCCTGGCTGGTCTCCTCTCGGAATTCCGCTCGGCCCTCAGTCAGCGCCAGAGCGAATTGAACAAGACGTACATGGATCGGTTCCAAGGCTGATCTGTCGTTTTTCACCTGTCCATGGAGGATTGGACGTTGTAGAATCGGCGTTATTCAGCTATCAAGGGTGACGCATGACAAGTCAGGTCGTGCGTCCCGAAACAAGTGTTCCGCCTACGGATGGCCGGGTGCGGAACTGATATCTGCCTTGCAAAGGTAGAGGCCATGCCGGGCGGCATGGCCTGAAGGAGTACAAGCAGCATGCGCACTTCGGAAATCGCCAAGCGCTTCCTCGATTACTTTCAGCAGCAGGGACATATGGTTGTCCCATCCGCCTCGCTGATTTCGCCCAACCCGACCACCCTCTTCACCATTGCAGGCATGGTTCCCTTCATTCCCTACCTCCTGGGTGAACAGACCCCTCCGAAGAGCCGGATGGCAAGCAACCAGAAGTGTGTGCGCACCTTGGACATCGAAGAGGTGGGCAAGACCACCAGGCACGGCACCTTCTTCCAGATGGTCGGGAACTTCTCGTTCGGCGATTACTTCAAGGAGGAGGCCATCCACTATGCCTGGGATCTCCTGACCCGTCCCCAGGACCAGGGCGGGTACGGTTTCGATCCGGAGACCCTTTGGGTGACCACATACACGGATGATGACGAGGCCCGCTCCATATGGAGGAACGAAGGTTTCGATCCGGAGCACATGGAAATCCTCGGCATGGAGGACAACTTCTGGACCACCGGTGGCCCTGGGCCCGGTGGACCCTGCTCGGAGATCTATGTCGATAGGGGGCCGAAGTACGGAGTCGAAGGTGGCCCATCCGCCGACGAGAACCGGTATATCGAGATATGGGACCTGGTCTTCGAGAACTATGAGGTCGACAACGTCAAGTCCAAGACCGACCTGCACATCGTGGGCGAACTCGAACACAAGAACATCGACACCGGTGCGGGTCTGGAACGCTTGGCATACCTCCTCCAAGGCAAGGAGAACATCTACGAGACCGATGAGGTATACCCGGTCATTGAGGCTGCGGAGAGGATCTCAGGTCGCAAGTACGGCGAGAACGAGGACGACGACGTCCGTTTCCGCGTCGTTGCCGACCATGTCCGCTCGGCTCTGATGATCATGAGCGACGGGGTGCGTCCCAGCAACGTGGGCCGGGGATATGTGCTCCGCCGGCTCCTGCGCCGTTCGATTCGGTCAATGCGCATGCTGGGCGTCAGGGATGAGGTTCTGCCTCAGCTCTTCCCGGTTTCCAAGGATGCCATGGCCCCCAGTTACCCAGAGCTCAACGATACCTTTGCGGAGGTCTCAGAATCGGCCTATGGCGAGGAGAGCGCCTTCCGTCGGACCCTTGACAAGGGAACCACGATTCTTGATGCCGCTGTGGAAAAGGCCAGAAAGTCATCCTCAGAAGAGGTCTCTGGCGATGACGCTTTCACCCTTCATGACACCTATGGGTTCCCGATTGAGCTCACTCTGGAAATGGCCGAGGAGCAGGGGGTCAAGGTCGATGAGGCCAAGTTCCGCGAGCTCATGAACGAGCAGAAGTCCAGGGCAAGGGCGGATGCTCTCAAGAAGCGCCATAATGTGGATCTGAGCGTATACGACGATCTGCGTAAGAACCTGGCCGAGCCGCAAAAGTTCCTTGGGTATACGGACTTTTCGAGCCGTTCAAGGGTAATCGGCATCATCCAGGAAGGGAAGGGTGCCGTTCCGGCGGTCACGGCCCCGGCCACTGTCGAGGTCCTTCTGGACAGGTCGCCGTTCTATGCCGAGGCAGGCGGTCAGCTTGCCGACCAGGGCGAGATACTCTCTGACGACGGAGCCGTTCTGGAGGTTGACGACGTCCAGAACCCCATCAAGGGTCTGACCGTGCATCAGTGCCGCCTGACCGAGGGAACCCTGACCCTTGAGGCCCAGGTTACGGCCACCATCGACCGGGTCAGGCGCGGGGCCATCGCACGTTCGCATACTGCGACCCACATGGTGCACAAGGCGTTGCGCGAGGAGCTCGGCCCTCAGGCCACCCAGCGCGGTTCCGAGGATGCGCCCAACAGGTTGCGTTTCGATTTCCAGTGGTCCCAGGCCCCCAGCAGGAGTGCCATGGACGCGGTTGAGGCCAGGGTCAACGATCGCCTGCGCGACAATCTGGCCGTGACCACCGAGGAGATGAAATTCGATGACGCCATCGCTTTGGGTGCCATGCATCTCTTCGGCGAAAAATACGGCGACATCGTCCGTGTGGTTTCCATCGGCGAGGACGGTTGGAGCCGCGAACTTTGCGGCGGTACCCACGTCGATCATGTCGGCAAGATTGGTGCCGTCTCCATTATGTCCGAGGCCTCGGTCGGTACCGGTGTACGACGAGTCGATGCCGTGGTGGGCCAGGGCGCATACCAATACAACGCCAGGGAGCATGCCCTGGTTTCGCAGCTCTCCGATACGCTCAATGCTCGCCCCGACGAGTTGGAGGCCCGCGTGGCCACCCTCCTTGCCAAGCTCAAGGAATCCGACAGACGTCTGGCCGCGGCCTATGAGAGTCAGCTGGCCCAGTCCGTGCCCGACCTGGTGGCACAGGCTCAGCAGTCTCCCGCTCCGATCAAGGTTGCTGCAAAGAACGTGGGCCACTTCGGATCCGCGGATGCCCTGCGCAAGACAGTGACCGATATCCGCGCACGTCTCGGTGAGGATGATCCGACTGTTGTGGCCCTTGCAGGTGTCACCGAGGATCAGAAGCCTGTGATCTATGTGGCCACCAACGAGAAGGCCCGTAAAGATGGCATCAAGGCAGGAGACCTGGTGCGAGGCGCGTCCAAGATCCTTGGAGGCGGTGGCGGTGGCAAGCCCGACTTCGCCCAGGGCGGCGGACAGGATGCCGACAAGATCGACCAGGCCCTGTCGGCCCTTACCGACCAGGTCCTGAAAGGCTGACCGTCCTGTATGAGCACACCCATATGGATGGGAATAGACCTGGGAGAGGCCAGGATCGGCTTGGCTTTATGCGACCCGGAGCTGACCCTGGCATATCCGGCGGGCAATATCGAGGTTCAGGGCGACTACTTCCGGGGCCTCTGGCCTGTGGTCGATCTGATCCGGGAGCATCATGTCGATCAGGTCATCGTTGGTTACCCCCTTCTCCTCAACGGTACCGAGGGGAGGAGCGCCAAAAATGCGAAACGATGGGTCAGGAACCTCACCCGTATACTGGCAGACGAGGAGAATGACGGTCTGGAGGGGGAGTCGGCGGTCGGAGTGGTGTTGCGAGATGAACGATTGACCACGGTCAGCGCCCATCAGCAGCTTTACGATGCACAGGTCGGTGGGCGTGGGCACCGACCTCGGGTGGATCAGCAATCCGCTGTTGTGTTGCTGCAGTCGGCCCTGGATGAGTACAAAGTCAGCAAGGAGCTGTAATTGGCTGAAGATATACAGGACTTTTTTGAAGACAAGGTTCAGTGGGTGGAGCCGGGGCAGGACCCGATTCCGGTCCAACCCCCGCGTCCGCCCAGGTCCAGGCGCGAGATGCGTAGGCGTCGACAGAGGAGGCTACGACGCCGTCGTGTGACTGCTGTCGTCATCGTCTTGGCCCTGGTCGTCGTAACCATCTGTGCCCTTTTTGTCACCAGGTCACTGAAAGGTGCATCCTCCCGGATGACAGCGACCAAGGAAATCGCTCTGGATTACCCCGGTCCAGGGGAAAAACCCATCCAATTCACCGTGGAGAGCGGTCAGGGCGCCGAGCAGATTGGTATGAACCTTCTCCATGCTGATATCGTCCGTTCCTCGGAAGCCTTCGTTCAGGCAGTCACCAATGAACAGGCGGAAGGCAAGCTCTTCCCGGGCACCTTCGATCTCAAGACCAAGATGAAGGCATCCGATGTGATGGCTGTTCTGACCGATCGAAGCAAGGCGCGTGGCATGTTGCAGGTCCGCTCCGGCGACCGTGCCGAGGATGTCATGGCGCGTGCGCAGCAGCTGTCTGGGTTGCCGGAGGAGGACTTCGATGCAATCGTGGGCAACAAGGGGCAGGGTATCCTCCCCGTCGAGGCCCAGGGGAACTTCGAAGGGTGGCTGGAACCGGGCGAATATGACGTCAAATCGCTGGGGTCGGCCCAGAAGATCCTGTCGACATTGGTGGGGAAGCGCATCCAGAAGCTCGATAACCTCGGGGTTCCGAAAGGCTCCGAGCGTCAGGACATACTCGTCAAGGCTTCAATAACCGAGGCGGAGGTCAACAAGCCCCAGTATTACGGGAAGGTGGCCCGGGTCATAGACAACCGCCTTTCCAGGAACATGCCCTTGGGGATGGATAGTACAGT
Organism: Bifidobacterium coryneforme; assembly: GCF_000737865.1. Taxonomy (NCBI): domain Bacteria; kingdom Bacillati; phylum Actinomycetota; class Actinomycetes; order Bifidobacteriales; family Bifidobacteriaceae; genus Bifidobacterium; species Bifidobacterium coryneforme. The sequence continues at coordinate 972,985 of NZ_CP007287.1, read as the reverse complement.
CGCTTACTCCAACAAGGTATCGGCCCTGGAATTGACCAATCAGATGCTGCAGGACCCTGATGATACGTACAACACCAGGGTGCATGGAGGTCTGCCACCCGGGCCAATCGGGTCAGCAGGTGACAACGCGATCAGGGCGGCCTTGACCCCAGACAATGGGGACTGGCTCTACTTCGTTACCGTCAACCTCGATACCGGTGAGACCAGGTTCAGCAACAACGAGGACCAGTTCAACGCCGATGTCAAGCTATACAAGCAGTGGGAGTCGGAGCACAATCAGTAAGTGTGCTGACTGGTGATCAACCACCCAGCAGTGCCGTTGCGGCAGTGGCAACCGCTGCCGCAACAAGTATGACGGGAACGAAGGCAAGGGTGTCAGCACGTTTGCCCCGGTCTTTGCCTATTCGTCCGACTGCCAGGGAACCCAGGCCAAGCACCCCCATGAGCAACCACCAGACCAGGGTGGTGGTCCAGCCCAGGAGACCGATGGTGAAGGCCATCAGGGATGTGGCGGTGACGTCCCCCAACCCCAGGGCACCCGGTCGTACCAGGGCCAAAAAGAACTGGATTCCCGTTGATCCCAGACACAGGACAACAGCGGTGACCAACGGTGCGATACCGTGTCCGGCCAGACTGTAGACCACGAGGGTGAGTCCCTGTACCAGGAACCCGAGCAGGACGATTGAACGCGGCACAAGGCGGGTCCTGATGTCGGTCCAGGCAAGGTAGAGGGTAAAAATGAAACCGGGAAGGGTCATGAGGTAGGCCATCTCCTAAGATAAGCATATACATGAGAAAACCGGCAAAAGGAGTTCATATGTTGCGCTGGCAGACGGCGGGGGAATCCCATGGAGAAGCCCTGGTGGCCATGATGGAGGGCTTACCGTCCGGGGTCAGCGTCGATACCGATGACATTGTCGGGGCTCTGGCGCGTAGGCGCCTGGGCTACGGGCGCGGCGCCCGTATGGGATTCGAACAGGACAGGGTTCGTCTCCTGACCGGAGTACGCCACGGATCCACACTCGGATCCCCCATTGCTCTTGAGATCGGCAACACGGAGTGGCCCAAGTGGGAGCAGATCATGAGCGTTGACCGGCTTCCTGAAGGGGTGGAACTGCCTGCTGAGGGGCGAAACGCTCCTCTGAGTCGGCCCAGGCCTGGCCATGCTGACCTGACTGGTATGAGAAAGTACGGCTTCACCGACGCACGCCCGATCCTTGAGCGCTCCTCAGCCAGGGAGACGGCCTCACGCGTGGCTCTTGGTGCCATTGCTGCCCGCTTCCTTGAACAGGCCTTGGGAATCAGAACGGTCTCACACGTCCTGTCCATCGGTGGGGTGGGTACGGAAGACCGTTCCGTCCTGCCTGGCCCCGACGATGGTGCTGCACTGGACGAATCGCCGGTGCGCACCCTGGATAAGGATGCCGAGCGTCGGATGATGGACAGGATCGACCAAATCAAGAAGGATGGCGATACGGCAGGTGGTGTCTTCGAGGTCATTGCCTACGGTGTGCCGGCCGGCCTGGGGACCTACGTAGAGTCTGATAGGCGTCTCGATGCGGCACTGGCATCGGCCTTCATGGGTATCCAGGCCATCAAGGGAGTTGAAATCGGTGACGGGTTCGATGAAGCCGACCGCCCTGGATCCCAAGCCCACGATGAGATGGTTCCCGGTGAGGACGGAACCATCCAACGACTCTCCAACCGGGCGGGAGGCCTTGAGGGCGGCATGTCGAATGGGCAACCCATCCGTGTCCGTGCGGCCATGAAGCCCATCTCCTCGGTGCCCAAGGCCCTGAGGACCGTAGACGTTCTGACCGGTGAACCGGCCACCGCCATTCACCAGCGCTCCGATGTCACTGCGGTACCTGCCGCTGCGGTCGTCGGCGAGGCCATGATGAACCTCACACTGGCTGCTTTCGTGCTGGAGAAGTTCGGCGGGGACAGCCTGGAGGAGGTCTCTCGGAATGCCGAGGCGTATCAGAACTCATGGGATGAGGGTCTCAGGTAAGGCGGAACAGGCATGATCAGGCACTCTCTCGTCGGGCATGGGCAGGAACCCCATATTCCCAAGGCGGTCATCATCGGGATGCCGGGAGCCGGGAAGACCCGCATCGGTAAGGAGGCGGCCTCCCTGATGGGGGTACCCTTCAAGGACTCGGACCGCATTGTCGAGCAGGATGCGGGCCGGTCGATCAACGAGATCTTCGAAGCCGAGGGGGAGGCCTCCTTCCGTCAAAGAGAGAGTCGGATTGTTGGCGACCTCTTAAGGGACTTCGACGGGGGTGTCCTCTCCCTCGGGGGTGGAGCCCCGATGACGGCTTCCGTTTACGAAGCCCTGCGGGAGTACCGTAATCATGGTGGCAAGGTGGTCTATCTTGATGTGGACCCGGAAGAAGCGAAGTCGCGGTCCCTGCGTGTTAAGAACCGGCCCCTGCTGCGGGGGCAGACCCATGAGAAGTGGATGGAGCTGTACAGGGAGCGTCGTCCGGTTTACCAGAGCGCTTCGAACATTTCTCTGAAACCCAGGGGAACCACACCGGATGTCATAGCCCAGCGGCTTGCCGATGCCCTCTCAGAGCGGGTGGTTCATGTCAGCAACCTCGATCCGTATGATGTACGCATCGGCGCGGGGGTGACCAGCCGCCTCCAGGTCCTTCTGGGTGAAGAGGTCATGCGGGTGGCTCTCATCCATACCACACCGGTCCAGAGGCACTCCGACAGGGCACGGGCCCTCTTGAGGCAGGCTGGTTACCAGGTCGTTGACATGGTCATTCCAGATGCCGAAGCAGGGAAGACCGTTGCCGTGGCCCAGGGAATTTGGGAGCGTCTTGCTGACGAGGGATTCACCCGCTCGGATGCCATCGTGGGGCTCGGAGGTGGTGCGGCCACCGATTTGGCGGGCTTCATCGCAGCCTCCTGGATGCGCGGTATCCGTTATGTCAACTGCCCGACCTCATTGCTTGCCATGGTGGATGCCTCGACAGGCGGCAAGACCGGAATCAACCTGAACCAGGGCAAGAACCTGGTCGGGAGCTTCTATACACCGGTGGGGGTCCTTGCTGATTTGAGGACCCTGAGAACCCTGCCCAACGACATTTTCGTGGAGGGGCTGGGAGAGGTGGCCAAGTCCGGATTCATCATGGATTCCGAGATTCTTGGAATCCTTGAAGAGAAGGCCGAGTCCCTGCGTTCCTTCGACGGAAACGAACCCGAGCAGTGGCTGGAGGGCGTGGTCGAGGATCTGATTGAGCGCACCGTTCAGGTCAAGGCACACCATGTTTCCGTCGATTTGCGTGATGTCGGAGTGCGTGAGTTTCTGAACTACGGACACACCCTTGGGCATGCCATCGAGAAAATAGAGCACTTCTCCTGGCGGCATGGGCAGGCGGTATCGGTGGGAATGGTGTTTGCTGCCGAGTTGGCGTCACTGACAGGACATCTCGACAGGGATATGGTTGACTACCACCGCAGTCTTCTCTCCTCCCTGGGGCTGCGCACCACCTGGGACGGGGGTGATTTCGACCAGGTTCTTGCCCTGATGCACAAGGACAAGAAGGCCAGAGGGAACAAGCTCAGATTCATCATCCTCGACGGAATCGGCAAACCGACCCACCTGGACGATCCTCCCCTGGATGCAGTCCGGGAAGCCTTCGGACGAATCCGAAGCAAGACCTGAGTGCAGGGCCGGTAAAAGGAAGCAAGGCAAGAAATGGAGTCGGATATGGGTACCAGGGTCGTTGTGGTCAATGGTCCGAACCTGGGCAGGTTGGGTGTCAGGGAACCTGATGTCTATGGACATCTGGACCTGAAAGCGCTCCGCAGAGACTGCACGACCTGGGGGAGTGAGCTGGGCCTGGACGTGGAAGTGCGTCAGTCCGACGACGAGGGCCAGGTCATCTCCTGGATGCACCAAGCGGTCGATGAGCGAACCCCGGTGGTCATGAACCCGGCGGCCTTCACCCATTACAGCTATGGCCTGGCCGATGCGGCCGCCCAGGTGACCGAAGCCGGGCTGCCTCTGATGGAGGTGCACATCTCCAATCCCGCTTCCCGCGAAGCCTTCCGTCGGCATAGTGTCATATCACCGGTGGCCACCGGCACCATTACAGGCTTGGGATTCTATGGGTACCGTTTGGCCCTTGAATCGGTGGCCCACCTCATCGAGAGGTCGTGAAGTCCAGTGCCGCGGTTGCCAAGGTCCGGCGGGAGGGCCGGAGGAGCGGCGGACGGGCCGCCCGCGCCAACAGGTGAGCAACCGGCAAGGGTGCCGAAGACCATTCAGGTCAGGGGTGCCCGGGTCCACAACCTTCGTGGTCTCAATCTTGATATACCCCTGAATCGCCTGGTCGGTATCGCCGGGGTATCGGGTTCAGGCAAGTCATCACTGGCACTTGGAGTCCTCTATGCAGAAGGCTCAAGGCGATATTTGGAATCCCTGTCAACCTATACCCGAAGAAGGATGACCCAGGCCCAGCGGCCCGAGGTCGACTCCGTTCGTTTCCTACCTCCGGCATTGGCGCTCAGACAGCGCCCCGGGGCTGGTGGGATGCGTTCAACCTTCGGAACTTCCACCGAACTCCTCAATGTTCTCCGGCTCATGTTCTCCCGACTGGCCTCGCACGTCTGCCCCAACGGGCATTATCAGGAACCCACCATGCGAGTGGCGGCTGAAATGCCCATCATCTGCTCGGTCTGCGGGGAGCGCGTCCAAGCCCCCAGCGCCGAGGAACTGGCGTTTAACTCACTGGGCGCCTGCCCGACCTGCCAGGGAACGGGGACGGTTCGGGAAGTGGATGACGCCACGCTGGTTCCTGACCAGGATCTGACCATCGATCAGGGTGCGGTGGTTCCCTGGAGGACATTCGGTTTCAACGTCCAGCCTGATATCGTGCGAGAATTCGGGGTGCGTACTGATGTGCCCTGGAAGGACCTGACGGCTGACGAGAAGGAGATCGTCTTCAACGGGCCTTCCGAAAAGAAGCACATCACCATCACCTCCGTCAAAGGGGTCCATGAGCTGGACTTCACCTTCCGTAACGCAAGATTGACGGTGACCGAGGAACTCAAACGTGCCACCGATGACAAACGCCTGTCCAAGGTGGCGAAGTTCCTGACCGAAAGGACCTGCCCGGACTGTGGTGGAAGTCGCCTCAACGAGGTTGCTCGACAACCTCGGATAGGGCAGGACAACCTGGCCGCGGTCACCTCCTGGCCGTTGAGGAGGGTGCTCCACTGGTCCGAGAACCTTCCCGCCACCTTGCCTGAGTCAATGCAATCGATGGCGCGGTCCTTGGCGGATACACTGCAAAATATGGGTCGCCGCCTGCTGCAACTGGGCCTGGGGTACCTGACCCTGGACAGGTCCACCGTCTCCCTGTCGACGGGGGAACGGCAACGTACCCAGCTCTCCCGCGCTGTCCGCAACGAGACAACCGGTGTCCTCTATGTTCTTGATGAACCCTCGACAGGTCTTCACCCGGCCAATATCGAAGGTCTCATTGGGGTCATGCGTGATCTCCTGGCCAGTGGAAACTCGGTGGTTTTCGTGGATCATGACGTATCGGTCCTCGGAGCGGCCGACTACTTCATCGAGATGGGACCTGGTGCCGGTAGCAAGGGTGGCAGGGTGATAGCGCAAGGCACTCCCGAGCAGGTGGAGGACGCCCCCGAGTCCCGCATAGGTGGCTTCTTAAACGGGCGTGAAGAGGTTCTGGTCAGAGAGCTCCGGGACATTCCGGCTTCACCGACGCCCCTGTCGGCCGATGAAAACGGGGAACAAGGGTCGGTGAGTACCGGGGGAAAACGAACCCACAGTGATTCGTCCCGTGCCGCCTCCTGCGACTGGATCCGGATGAGCACCGGCCCCATCCATACGGTCCGGCCGCTGGATGTGGCCATACCCCGGGGTCGCATGACGGCCGTGACAGGGGTGTCCGGCTCAGGGAAAACGACCATGGTCTTGGAATGCCTGGTACCTGCTCTCCAAGCCATACAGGAAGGACGGTCCCTGCCGGAGTCGGTCAAGTCCATATCGTCCTCCGGCATAGATCGGGTCAGACTGGTCGATTCCTCACCCATCGGAATCAACGTCAGGTCCACCGTGGCAACCTATTCGGGCATTATGGATCATCTGCGACGTCTCTTCTCGAAAACCGCCGCCGCCCATGAGGCGGGGTACAGGCTCTCGGACTTCTCCTACAACACAGGATCGCTCAGGTGCCCGCAATGCGAAGGGACGGGGCAGATCAGCCTTGATGTGCAGTTCCTTCCGGATATTCCCATCACCTGCCCAACCTGCCGGGGAAGCCGGTTCAAGCCTGAAATCGAACGGATAAGGATGTCCACCAAGGCCCATCCCGACCCCATGAGTCTGACAGACCTCCTCTCCATGGAGGTCGGGGAGGCCATGGAGGTCTTTGCTGCGGCCGGTTCCAAGGGAGCTGATGCCGGTGAGTACCCAAGCATCCACCGATCCCTGCGCACCCTGAACGATCTTGGTCTGGGCTATCTGACCCTGGGAGAGGATACGCCCTCATTATCCGGTGGCGAGGCCCAGCGGCTCAAGCTCTCCAATGAACTCGGGCGGAGGCAGAACACCTCCCTCTTTGTTCTGGATGAGCCCACGACCGGCCTCCATCCCCTGGACGTCCGTACCCTGATCGGGGTCCTGGAGCGCCTGGTCGACAGGGGAGCCACGGTGGTGTTCATCGAGCATGACCTGGATATGATCGCCAATGCCGATTATGTGATTGACATGGGTCCCGGTGGAGGAGAAGAAGGTGGCATGATTGTCGCCACAGGGAGACCTGAAACAGTCTGCGCAAGTCCGGTTTCCCTCACCGGGAAGTACCTTGCCAGGCATATCCAGGGGAGCTGACCGGGGGAGGGGCGCATCGCCGCGTCGTCGTCTGCCATACCTGATAGGCTGAAGTTCCATGGTCAGAGAACATGGAAATTCGCAAGGGCATATCACAAAGCACATTTTCGTCACCGGTGGCGTCGTTTCTTCGCTGGGTAAGGGATTGACTGCGTCCTCCCTGGGCAGGCTGTTGAGAAGCCGCGGAATCCGGGTCCTTCAGCAGAAGCTGGATCCCTATATCAACGTTGATCCCGGTACCATGAACCCCTTCCAACATGGTGAGGTCTACGTGACCGAAGATGGGGCCGAGACCGATTTGGACATCGGCCACTACGAGCGATTCCTGGACGTCTTCCTCTCCCAGAAGGCCAATGTGACCACCGGGCAGATATACCAGTCCGTCCTCCGCAAGGAGCGTGCCGGCGAGTACCTGGGGCAGTGCGTCCAGGTCATCCCTCACGTCACCAACGAGATCAAGAGCCGCATGCGTGCCCAGGCCGGTGATGATGTAGATGTGATCATCACCGAGATCGGCGGCACGGTAGGTGACATCGAATCACAGCCGTTCATGGAGGCGGCCCGTGAGGTCAGGCGCGACATCGGGGCGGACAACTGCATGTTCGTTCATGTTTCGCTGGTTCCTTACATCGCTGCCGCCCATGAGCTGAAGACCAAGCCCACCCAGCATTCGGTCATGGCCCTGCGCCAGTTGGGCATCGCCCCCGATGCCCTGGTCCTCCGGTCGGACCGTCCTCTGAGCCAGTCCATTAAGGACAAGATTTCGCTTATGTGCGATGTCGATGCCGAAGGTGTGGTCAACTGCGTGGACGCCCCCAGCATCTATGACGTGCCGAAGATCCTGTACTCGGAGGGTCTGGATGCCTATGTTGTCCGCAAACTTGAGCTTCCCTTCCATGACGTGGATTGGAACGAGTGGGAGGACCTCCTGGAACGTGTCCATAATCCCCGCAACCGGGTCACCGTGGCGATTGTCGGCAAGTACATCGACCTGCCCGATGCCTATCTTTCGGTGATCGAGGCCATAAAGGCCGGTGGGTTCGCCAACTGGGCCAAGGTCGACGTCAAACTGGTTACCGCCGACTCCTGCGAGACCATGGATGGCGCTCGCGAGGCTTTGCAGGGAGTGGATGGAATCGTCATTCCCGGTGGATTCGGCGTACGAGGCATCGAAGGCAAACTCGGCGCTCTCCGCTATGCCCGTGAAACCAAGCTGCCCGCTCTGGGAATCTGCCTGGGCCTGCAGTCCATGGTCATTGAGTATGCCCGCCACGTCCTGGGTCTGGAGGATGCCAACTCCTCCGAATTCGAACCGAACTGCGAGCATCCGGTCATCGCCACGATGGAGGAGCAGAAGGACATCGTTGCCGGACACGGTGACATGGGACATACCATGCGTCTGGGTGCTTACCCTGCCATTCTTCGCCAGGATTCACTGGTTGCTGAGCTCTACGGGAAAACCGAGGTATCGGAGCGCCACCGCCACCGCTATGAGGTCAGCGTGGCCTACAAGCAGGATCTGGACAAGGCCGGCCTGCACATCTCAGGCACCAGCCCTGACGGCCAGCTGACGGAGTTCGTGGAGCTTCCCAAGGACCGGCACCCCTTCTATGTGGGCACCCAGGCCCACCCGGAGTTCAAGTCCCGCCCGACCAAGCCCCACCCGCTCTTTGCTGGTCTGGTAAAGGCCAGCATCGAGCACCAGCAGGCAGCTGACTGATTCCTGTACGGCACAGACCATACGACGATTCCGCCCGTTCTCCGATTCGAGGACGGGCGAAATCGCTATTCGGGCCTTTTGGGTATCTTCGGGTCATAAATGTGACTTAATTCCCTATAGAGCGTAACCTCAATCTGGCGGGTCAAGTTCAGGTTGTTTATCCTTGAAAACGTAGGCGGTCGTCGGCAAGCGACAATACATGTGTGAGGAGGTCTGAGCTCGTGGATAATACCTCGCAGCAGACGGACACATCACGGGATGTGGAGATGAGCCAGTACGTGGCGGATCGCACCCGTGTCAATGAAGATAAAATCAAAGAGGACGACGAAATCATCTCGCAGTTCGGCGAGTACAACTATGGCTGGCACGATTCGGACAAGGCCGGAGAAGCCGCCCACAAGGGAATCGACGAAAACGTCGTCCGTGCCATCTCGGCCGACAAGGGCGAGCCTGAATGGATGCTCGAGATGAGGCTGAAGGGCTACAGGTCCTTCATGGAGAAGCCCATGCCGGACTGGGGCGTGGACCTGTCGGGATTCAATGCAGATGACTTCAAGTACTACGTCAAGCCCCTCAAGGAACAGGCCAAGTCCTGGGAGGAGCTTCCTGACGATATTCGCAACACGTATGATCGACTTGGCATCCCTGAAGCCGAGAAGAACCGCCTGGTCTCGGGGGTCGCGGCCCAGTACGAGTCCGAGGTGATCTACAACTCCATCCGTGACGACCTGGAAAAGCAGGGTGTCATTTTCCTGGATACGGACACCGCCCTTCAGAAGCATCCCGATCTCTTTAAGAAGTACTTCGGCACGGTCATTCCCCCGGATGACAACAAGTTCGCCGCCCTGAACACGGCGGCCTGGTCCGGCGGTTCCTTCGTGTATGTGCCGAAGGGGGTCCACGTGGACATCCCCCTCCAGGCCTACTTCCGTATCAACACCCCGAACATGGGTCAGTTCGAGCGGACTCTGATCATTGCCGACGAAGGGTCATACGTCCATTACGTCGAAGGTTGCACGGCTCCCATATACTCGACCGATTCCCTTCATGCGGCCATCGTCGAGATCATCGTCGAGCCTCATGCCCGGGTGCGGTACACGACGGTCCAGAACTGGTCCAACAACGTCTACAACCTGGTGACACAACGTGCCTATGTCCGTGAGGGCGGCACCATGGAATGGGTGGACGGAAACATCGGCTCCAAGGCCACCATGAAGTACCCAGCCTGCATCCTGGCCGAGCCTTACGCCAAGGCCGAGACCCTATCCCTGGGCTTCGCGGGCAAGGGGCAATACCAGGACACCGGTGCCAAGATGATTCATCTGGCGCCCCATACCTCGTCGACCATCGTCTCGAAGTCCATTTCGCGTAACGGCGGAAGGGCGGCCTATCGCGGCCTGGTCAAAATCGTCAAGGGCGCAGAGAAGTCATCCTCGTCGGTGGTCTGCGATGCCTTGCTGGTCGACGACTACTCGCGCTCCGATACCTACCCTCACGTTGATGTCCGTGAAGATGACGTCTCCATGGCTCATGAGGCAACCGTATCCAAGGTCTCAGAGGACCAGCTCTTCTACCTGATGAGTCGCGGTCTGGAGGAAAAGGAGGCAATGGGCATGATTGTTCGAGGTTTCGTTGAACCGATTTCCCGCGAGCTGCCCATGGAATATGCACTTGAGCTCAACCGCTTGGTCGAATTGCAGATGGAGGGTTCGGTAGGCTGATGTCACAGACAAGCGAAATCACGATTCCCAGGGCGGATCCAAGGGACCCCTATGCCATTCCGGCGACCATGCCATCCAGCGCCGACAAGGAGCCGCGCTCCTTCGACCCGGATGATTTCGTGGTCCCCACCGCCAAGCAGGATGACTGGCGATTCACACCGATCGACCGCATAGGGGAGTTCTTCCAGGTATTCAAGCCCAGTGGCCTGACGGCGGTGACGGTCACCATGATGGACGGAACCCCTGTTGACCCAGACCAGGTGAGCGTATCCAACGTTCCCATGGGCCAGGACCCCTGTGGTTCCGTACTCAAGCCCAGCGACCGTGCGGCGGCCGTGGAATGGGCCAGCGGAAGCGAGGCCACGGTGGTCAGCCTCCGTGGACGTCTGGACCAACCTGTTCTGGTGCAGATCCAGGGCGGAGGAATGGACCTTGACGCCTTCCATCTGGTCATCCGGGCCGACGACGAAGCCAGTGCCGACCTGGTGGTGGAACACACAGGCCAGGCCAGGCTGGCCGAAGGCACGGAGATTGTCACAGGAAAAGACTCCCATGTCTCCACCACCTTCATTCAGGAGTGGGCGGCCGGATCGAAGCACGTGGGCAACCACCGCATCCATGTCGGATCCGGGGCCACACTGCGGCACTCCGTGGTCACCCTGGGTGGTGACTTCGTCCGTCTGCGTATGGACCAGGACTTCGGCGGGGAACAGAGCGACCTGAACATGCTGGGCATCTACTTCGTCGATCCCGGCCAGCACATCGAGCACCGGACCATGGTGGTCCACAACCACCCCGAGTGCAAGTCCCGAGTGGTATACAAGGGAGCCCTCGACGGGGCTAGGGCCCACTCCACCTGGGTGGGCAATGCCCTCATCAAGCCCACGGCCCCCGGTACCGACTCGTATGAGCTCAACCGGAACCTGGTACTGACCCCCGGGGCCATTGCGGACTCCGAACCCAACCTGGAAATCGAGAACGGGAACATCATCGGCGCCGGCCATGCCAGCTCGGTTGGCCGCTTCGATGACGAGGAGCTGTTCTATCTCCAGTCGAGAGGCGTACCCGAAAAGGAGGCCCGCAAACTGGTTGTGCGCGGGTTCTTCGGTGAACTGGTGGAGGAGATTGGCGTTCCCAGTGTCTCCGACCACCTGATGGGTGTGATCGACCGCAGACTGGCCAAGGGCGAAGACGAAGAGATGCAGCACGTTTTGGAGGAGAACTGACATGTCAACACTGGAAATCAAGGATCTGTACGCCTCGGTCGAGACCAAGGAGGGTCGCAAACAGATCCTCAAGGGTGCCACACTGACGGTTCGCTCGGGTGAGACCCACGCCATCATGGGGCCCAATGGTTCGGGCAAGTCCACCCTCGCCTACACCCTGGCCGGGCATCCCAAGTATGAGGTGGATTCCGGTCAGGCCCTCCTGGACGGGGAGGACATCCTGAAGATGACCCCGGATGAACGGGCCAAGGCAGGGCTGTTCCTGGCCATGCAGTACCCGGTTGAGGTGCCCGGAGTCTCCATGACCAACTTCCTCCGGACCGCCAAGACGGAGGTTGACGGAAAGGCGCCGGCCGTACGGACATGGGCCAAGGACCTGAACGCCGCCATGAAGAAGTTGAAGATGGATCCCAAATTCGCCCAACGCTCGGTCAACGAGGGCTTCTCCGGAGGCGAGAAGAAGAGGGCCGAGGTACTCCAGCTGGAGCTTCTCAAGCCCAAGTTCGCCGTTCTGGATGAGACCGACTCCGGTCTTGACGTGGACGCCCTGCGCATTGTTTCGGAGGGGGTCAACAGGGCCAAGGAGAACACAGGTTTGGGCATCCTGATGGTGACCCATTACACCCGTATCCTCAAGTACATCAAGCCCGATATCGTCCACGTCTTCGCCCAGGGGCACTTCGTCAAGACCGGCGGCCCCGAACTTGCCGACACCCTGGAGGAGACCGGGTACGACCAGTACCTTCCTGAAGGCTCCGGTTCGGAATCGGCACTGGCCTGACATTGAGCGGCGGTCAAGGGATGGAGGTGCGGAATGGTTGATGAAGCACAGATTCGGAGTCAGTTCCCGATCCTGGATCAGGAAGTACACGGGCACCCTCTGGTCTATCTGGATTCGGCAGCGACCGCCCAAAAACCGCTGTGTGTTGTAGATGCGGAGCGGGATTTCTACCTGCATGACAATGCGGGTGTGCACCGAGGGGCTTATGAGTTGGCCGCCCGCAGCACCTTGGCCTTCGAGGAATCCCGGGCCAAGGTGGCGAAACTGGTAGGGGCGGAATCGCAGGATGGCGGTGAGGAGATTGTCATCACCGCCGGGGCCACGGCTGCTCTCAATCTCCTTGCCACGGCCTTTGGCAATGCAACTCAGGGGAGGGGCGGGAAGGCCGCTCAGAGATTTGCCTTGCAACCGGGCGATGAGATTGTGACCAGCAAGGCCGAGCACCACTCCGTTCTCCTTCCTTTTCAGGAGCTTGCATACCGCACGTCAGCCGTCTTGAAGACCTTTGATTTGGACGATCAGGGCAGAATCATGGCGGACACGGCCGATGAGGTCATCACCGAGCGTACCAAGGTGGTGGCTGTGACCCATGTCAGCAATGTGACCGGCGCCGTAACCGATATCGCTCCAATTGTCAGGAGAGCCCATCAGGTTGGTGCCTTGGTGATTCTGGACATCTGCCAGTCGGTGCCCCACCTGCCGGTCGACCTGCATGGCCTGGGTGTTGATTTCGCGGTATGGAGCTCCCACAAGATGTACGGCCCGACCGGAGTCGGCTTCCTGTATGGCCGTCGCGAGCTGCTTGAGGCTCTGCCCCCTGCCTCGTTCGGCGGGTCCATGGTTGAGCTGGCGTATACGGACAGGCCTGCCCGGTATATGAATCCTCCCGCCCGGTTCGAGGCAGGTACCCAGCCGGTTGCACAAGTGATTGGTGCGGGTGTGGCCGCCGACTGGCTGCGTGCTATCGGCATGGATCGGATTGCCTCCCACGAGGCCGCCATCACCAAGGGGCTGCTCAGATTGGGGCAGTTGGACGGAGTCAGGATCCTTGGCCCGACTTCGCCTGAGAACCGGATCGGTACGGTTTCCTTCGACGTGAAGGGTGTCCATCCTCACGATGTGGGGCAGTTCATCGACTCCAGAGGCATCGCCATCAGGGTTGGACACCACTGTGCCCAACCGGTTCATAGGCACTTCGGGGTGTACGCTTCGAACAGGGCTTCGACCGGGGTCTACAATACGATGGCCGATACGGATGCCCTGCTTGAAGCCGTCTCCGGGGTCAGGAGCTTCTTCAAGGCGGACTGAACGTTCACCAGGGGCACAGTGACAGGTGAAAAACCAGCAATGCAGGTAGGTTGAAAGCATGGCAGATTTTGGCATGAGCGATCGGGAACTGGAGCAGATGTATCAGGAGGTCATCCTGGAGGCGGCCAGGGATCCCCATGGACGTGTGCCGGAAGACCAGTCAGTCTCATCCGACCCTGATGCTGATGTGACCATGAAGGTCGAGCATGAGTACTGCGTGCCTGCCGAGTCCCATCAGTTCAACCCCACCTGTGGCGACCACGCCACCATCCATGTCGAGGTATCCGATGGCACGGACGGTCAGCCAAAGTCCATCAGGCGAATCGTCTGGCAAGGAGACGGGTGCTCCATCTCCCAGGCCAGCCTTTCGGTCATGGTGGATCTGGTGGAGGGGAAAACCGTGGACGAAGCCATGCGGCTCGCCCAGGAGTTCCACACCCTTATGGAATCTCGCGGGGAGGGTGTCCAGGAAGAAGATGCCGAGGAGGAGCTTGGCGACGCGGTGGTTTTCCAGGGTGTATCCAAATATCCCATGCGCATCAAGTGCGCTCTTCTGGGTTGGGAGGGCATGAAGGCCTCCGTGGCCAGGGCTCTGACGGATATGGACAAGTAATAAGGAGCAGGCGTGATGAGTTCTTCCGATAATCTGGTACCAGAGCCACAGGATTCCATCCTGGCTTCGGTCAACCGTGCCATCGACGATGAAGGAAAGGCCAGGGCCCTGGCACAGAATCCCACCCAGGCGGAGTCCATCATGGGAATGGGAACCAGGTCCGATCCTGCACCTGTTCGTTCCACGGTGGGATCCCAGAAGGAGGCGGACCAGCCCAAGGACAAGGCTGAGAGTTCACATGGCGAGGAGGGTGCCGACCCTGACGACCAGGTTGGGGAGGAACCGGGGGGAGAGACCTCGGCCATTCCACTGAAAGCCGTTGACGATATCGGTCGGGCGACAGCCCAGGATGTGCGTGAGGCCCTCCACCAGGTCATCGACCCTGAATTGGGTATCGATGTGGTGGACCTTGGGCTGGTCTACGGAATCGAAATCGACGAGCTGGGCCGCGCCATCATCACGATGACCTTGACTACCCCGGCCTGCCCTCTGACCGACCTGATAGAGGACCAGTGCGCCAGCGTCCTGGCGGGGCTGGTCGAGGAATTCCGGATCGATTGGACCTGGACACCGCGGTGGAGTCTGGACATGATCACCCCTGACGGGCGTGAGCAACTGGCCGCCATCGGCTTCAACTTTGAGAACATGCCCACTTACGACTGAGCCCAGGTCCGACCCAGCGAATACAATGATGATTCCGGTCCGCCGTGACCGGCACGGCGTATGAGAGAAAGCACGCGATATGTCATTTTCCATGGGCTGGAAACTACACGGCGACGGAAAGACACTGGCACCCGGCGAAGTCGTGGAACCGGATGAACGACTGACCTGGCCGCGCACAGCGGGTATAGGCGCACAGCATGTCGTAGCCATGTTCGGATCGACCTTCCTGGTGCCGATTCTGACCGGATTCGATCCGTCGACCACACTCTTCTTCACGGCCTTTTCCACGGCCCTCTTCCTGCTGATCAACAAGAACAAGCTTCCCTCATATCTGGGAAGTTCCTTCGGCTTCATTGCACCGATTGCGGCAGTCACCTCAGCTCATAAGGGTCTGGCCGTTGCTTCTTTCGGCATCATGGTCACAGGTGCTCTTCTGCTTCTGATTGGCGTCATCGTGCACTACGCAGGCTCCAGGTGGATCGATATGGTCATGCCACCCATGGTCACTGGTGCCATCGTGTCGATCATTGGGTTCAATCTGGCCCCCTCCGCCTGGAATAACTTCAGCTCTGCGCCTGTGACCGCCTTGGTCACCCTGGTCGCGGTCATGCTTATTTCAGTGCTCTTCAAGGGGCTCATAGGTCGACTCAATATCCTTCTTGGCGTCCTGGTGGGGTATGCCTTCGCCATAACCCAGGGTGAAGTGGACTTCACGGCTGTCGAGAAGGCGGCGTGGATAGGTCTTCCCAAGTTCCATACTCCCCAAGCCGACATGAGTGTCCTGGCCATGTTCATTCCGGTCGTTCTGGTTCTGGTCGCTGAGAACATCGGCCACGTCAAGTCGGTCTCCCTGATGACCGGGCGCGACTATGACGATCAAATAGGTACGGCCCTGATTTCCGACGGTCTGGGTACCTTCTTCGCCGGACTTGGCGGCGGGTCGGGCACCACCACCTATGCCGAGAATATCGGTGTCATGGCCGCCACCAAGGTCTACTCTACGGCCGCCTACTGGTGTGCAGCCTTCTTCGCCTTCCTCCTCAGCCTCTGCCCCAAGTTCGGTGCTGTCATCAACACCATTCCGGCCGGTGTTCTGGGCGGGGTCACAACCATGCTGTACGGCATGATCGGCATGCTTGGCATCCGCATCTGGGTGGAAAACAAGGTTGATTTCGGCAAGTCGGTCAACATGACCGTTGGTGCCATCGTCATGATTGTGGGCATCGCGGACTTCACCTTTGCGGTTGCGGGAATCAGCTTCAACGGCATTGCAATCGGCTCGGTGGCCACCCTGGTCATGTACCACGGCCTCAAGGCCATCGGTCGCTGGCGTGGCACCGTTGACGGCGACGACTACATCCACGAAGACCAGACGAGTCCATCCGAGGCCTGATCCGGGACTCCTATGCAGAAGGCACCCATGCTGCGTAACAGCATGGGTGCCTTTCCTTATAGTCGGTGTGCCGCCGGTAGTCTCGCTGATGTGGTTCGGTTCCTGAGTGTGTCGGGTGCTGGCTGGATCAGATCAGGGGCGCGTCGCGTAGAAGGCCACTGCGCTCGAGGCGGCGACGTTCAGACTGTCCACATGGTGGCTCATGGGTATCCGCACCGTCAGGTCGGCATGGGCTATGGTCTGTCTGGACAGCCCGTCACCCTCTGTGCCGAAGACCAGGGCGAGTTTGTCGATGTGTCCGGGATCCGAAGGGGATGAACGGGGGGAGAGGCGTGCGGTCAGGTCGTCGAGGTTGATCGAGTCGTCACTCAGGGCCATGGCGGCAGTCGTGAAGCCCAGACGGTGCAGGTCCTCCAGTCCCTGGACCGGCCAGTAGCTCTTGTCATCCCCGCCGATTCGGGTCCAGGGCACCTGAAAGACCGTGCCCATGGAAACCCGGGCTGCCCGCCTGTACAACGGATCCGAGCAAGACGGGGACACCAGGACGGCGTCCACATCCAAGGCTGCCGCAGACCGCATCAGCGCGCCGACGTTGGTATGGTCGACGATGTTCTCCATGACGGCCACCCTGGTTGCGGTCCTGCACAGCTGGTCCACAGAGGGGAGGGGCCACCGACGCATGGCAGCCAGGGCACCCCTGTGGAGGCGATATCCTGTGATGGACTTCAACTGCTCGGGACTCGCCACATAGACGGGGACATCCGGTCCGAAAGCGGTATCGACCTGGTTGAACATGCTGGACATCCCATCCAACCAGGGTTCCTCCACCAGGAAGGAGATGGGTTCCACTCCTGCATCCAAGGCGCGGGCAATCACCTTCGGTGACTCGGCGATGAACAGTCCCTTGCTTGGTTCAAGCCTGTTCCTCAGCTGCATTTCCGTGAGGTGTGTATATGCCTCAAGGCAGTCGTCGTCGACCGACCTGATACGAACGGTGCGCATGCTTCTTCCTCCTTCGTGACGAAGCCCGGATCAGAGATGATGCCTGTTGCTTATATCGTTTTATATATCGTTATGTCCGTTCAGAATCGGGTCAACATCGTTAAGCTGCACATAAGCCGCATAGAGAGATGGTAAAGCTATGAGAAGGCTCATAACCACATGGGAGCTGATTCCTATTTCGAGGCTTGTTCCAACCACGGTGATCCACGACATGTTTAGCAAGTTCAGAGCTTTGAAAAGCATCACCATAACTGAAGCAATAATTGAGCTATAAGCTCCGGCAAGCAAATGTGCCGATGATGTGTCAAGCAACCATCGTTCGGCAGCATAGTCCGTCGAACCTTGGGTTTTGGCGCTTACAGAATTCCTCCAACTGGCTAGAAGAGTGAATGCAGTTATCAGAGCACCCGAAAGAATAGCAAGCGAAGCCAACAAAGGATCCTCTATGGGAAGCGGATCAACCTGTTGCCCCTTCGATTCGGCCCTAAGAACAATGACACAGCATAAGACAAGGCTCGCGATTGTTGTGATAATTGGGACTCCAAGTATCATGAAGACACTAAACTGATTGTGCTTCATACCTTTCTCTAGGTCATGTTGGACAAACCGCAAAGTAGCTCTCCACTGCGCCCTATATATATAGATAGGTGAGAGCTCCTTCATTTTGCTCCCCCTCTCAAACAATAGTTGGAATTATAATCCCATCCGCATGGCCGATTTCGGTCAGACGAGAATTGGCTTCAGCCCATAAATCTTGAATTGATGCTTTGTCGCCCAAAGGATATACAAACAACTGAGCTATTGCAAGAGCAGAAATTGTCGTTCGCTTCTGATTTTCGATAAAAGTAATCGACCCATCATCCCAGTTTTGAATGTTCTGACTCGCCCAAGAGGGGAATAATGCAGCGATAGCTCCGACTGCAGGAGGATATTCAGCGGATTTTGTGGCAAATTTGGTGAGCTTTTTAAGGATTCCAAGTCCCTCAGTTTTGTGAATATGCGAAGGTTTGGAGTACTCTACCGTGAATTTTTCTTGTGTTTTTGTCCCATTGGATGACACGCCTTTTTTGACCAACTTGAACGATTCCACCTCGGCCTTTCCGAGTGCTGAATCAAATCTATTTTCATCAACTAATGCAACGGAAATAAAGCGGAACCAATCGGCAACCTGCTCTATGCCATGATCTCTTTGTCTGACAGCCTTTTTATGGAGGTAGTATGAGATATGGTCAAAGAGATCAGTTCCCGCCTGTGAGGCGGCCCTCATCTGCGAAGCAATATAACAGCAGTTCCGGTCTTTCGGAAACGATATTCTCACCAGGAATTTTCGGGTCGCGGCATCGTCATGTATGTCTGAGAGGCCGCCGTCATTGCGAATCAAGTAATCAAGATCGCCATACTTGCCTTTGAAAATTTCAATTTCGGTAACATCGCTGAAAACGGGACGTATGTCACGGATCAAAAAACATGGATCGCCTGATTTGGCTGGTTGCTCTGGTTGGAAAATACGTGAATCTAAATACACCCTAGGAGGTTCATGGAGAACTTCCCCCTTCAGGGCGGCTGCCGCATTTAAAACAGTTGTCTGGAATGAATCTTTCCCAAGAGGATTGCCGTCCCCCAATGCCGTACGAGCATTATTCTTATGCACCTCTATCTTAAATAGACGAAAAGCAACATTTGCCATAACCCGATTTCCTTATCGTAGATTGCCTATATGATAAGGTTACCTTTAGGCTGGAAAAATCAGTGTATCTAAGGTTCTGAATGGGTTAGCCCATTAGTTGATGCTTTTTCTAAGTCCAGTGCTTGCCCCTACGCTTCGTTAAAAGTGGCCGACACAACTGGGTACATGATTACAGTCGCGGACGTAAGAAACCAGCACACCTCTCTAGTGTATGCCCGCCGGATGGTCCTGAGTAGGTACACGGGTTTGTTGTCTCGTTATGCGATGAGTTGATGAAGTCTCTGCGTTTCCATTGTGTGATAGTCCGCCGTCTAGTGGGCGCCACGTCGTTTTCGGAGCACATCGGTTGGTGCTGTATTAGTGGCAGGAACTGTCGCGATGTGCCCTAGGGACAACTTAATTGGGCAGACGGCCTTTTCCGGCGATTTGGGTTTAGTCTGAAGGGTGGCATTGTTGCGGCTCGTGCATACCATTATGGGCCAACAATTAGGCCGGGGAGTGTCGACTATCATAGTACACAGCCTTCGGCCGTATCATAGCACGCTGCGTGACTTTTAATGTCATCCAGCAGCTTCCAAGACCTGTTGTTCAATAGCAAAATACCTCTGCAATTGCAGAGGTATTTCCCTTACATATGGAGTGTCCGGAACGGGAGTTGAACCCGTACGCCTGTATAAATAGGCACTAGCACCTCAAGCTAGCGCGTCTACCATTCCGCCACCCGGACAGGTGCGTTTTCGCAACAGAGGATACTATAGCATCTTCCGGCCGGTTTCGCATAGGGGCAGGGTTTGCGTGTCGCATCAGCAGGTGCCGGGCACCTGGCAAACACCGTTCGCCGGAGCGGTTTTCGACCGCCAACGGTAGCCTGAAAGCATGACTGCACCACTCTTCCTGTTGGACCCGCAACAAGATGACACCCCCCTTGCAAGCGACGAGCTGCACACGGGATGGAAACTCGAGCTCCCCCCGCGCATCAGGCGGCATGCCATCCAATCGATGAGGCTGACCGAAGGCAATGAGCTGCAACTTTCCGACGGTCATGGGCTCAGGCTCCAGGCCATCATCAGGGACGCTTCGACCGGTCTGGTCGAAGTGACGGCCGTGGGACGGGAGAGCGGGCCCAGGGTGTCTCTGGTCTTGGTCCAGGCCCTGGCAAAAGGGGGTCACGACGAGAGCGCCATAGACATGGCGACCCAGATCGGGGTCGATGCGGTCCGTCCCTGGCAGGCGGACAGGTCCATCGCCAAATGGAAGGAAGGCCGTACCGATCGCAAGTGGCGTCAGGTTCTGGATGCTGCGACCGAGCAGTCCAGACGTGCCATAACGCCGGAACTCCTACAGGCCATGACCAGTCGGTCTCTGATCCAGGACTGCCGCGAGGCGGCTGCCAGAGGTGATCTGACGGTGGTGCTCCACCAGGATGCCACCATGGCCTGGAGGGATGTCGAGGCCCAGGTCGCCGGCATGGCTGAAGGCGGAAGCGTCCGTGTTGTAATCGGTCCGGAAGGGGGGATCAGCACGATGGAGGTTCAGGCCATGACTGAGGCCGGTGCCGTAGCCACTGCCTTGGGTACCAATATCATGCGAGCCTCGACTGCGGGGCCGGTCGCCCTGTCCCTCCTGGCGGGAGCCCTTGGTCGCTGGGAGGGCTGACCGGGGTGACCACGCTTCAATCCGGGCGAAATATCTGGCAAGAACCATATGATGGGAACAGTGCATTTCAGACTCGGCAGGGTTCGGACAAGGAGCGACTATGAGTGATTCCCCGCGTGGCGATGACTGCATCTTCTGCAGGATTGTTGCAGGTGATATTCCCAGCCGGAAGGTCTACGAAGACGAGAGCGTCTATGCCTTCCAGGACGCCCATCCCAAGGCCAAGGTCCATGTTCTGGTCGTTCCCAGGAACCACTATGCCAATGTGGCCGAGCTGGCCAAGGCCGAGCCTCAGACCTTGGCCCACATCGTCGAGGTGGCACAGTCCATCGCCGACGAGGAGTTCAATGGGGCTTATCGTTTGATCTTCAACTCGGGGGAGGATGCAGGACAGTCGGTCTTCCATGTCCATGCGCACGTCCTGACAGGTGAGGTCCTGCCCGAGTGAGGGGTGTCGAGTCAACGGAGAGAATGACGTGGCGGTAACGACGCGAACGCTTGACATACCGGCGGAAATCGACCCTGTTCTTGTCCTGGGGCCTGGTGACGCGGTTATGGGTCGAATCGAAAGCGCCTTCCCTCATGTGAATACGCTGATTCGCGGGAACAGGATCGTTCTGACCGCGACCGAGCCAGGGGGGGACAGGGAGGCCAGCCAGGTATACGACCTGCTTGCCGAACTGGTTCAGGCCGCCTATCAGGCACCATTGGATGCCGACCAGGTCGGCAGGCTCCTGGATCACCGTCGTATGGGCGATTCCACCCTGACCGGTGCCGTCGCGGTTTCCGCATCAGGTCGGCTTCCCCGGGAACGTCGTATGGAGAACAATGACCGCATGGCTGCCAGGCGAGTCCGGCCGGCAGATGAAGACCGGGAAGTGGGCGGTGCCGGGCATGCGACTGAAGATATTGCTAACGGTGGTTCCGGTGTTCATGTCGAAAACCTGTCCGCAGTGAAGTCCGACTCGTGGAACTTCGACAGTGCCACGGATGGGAGAATCGTCGGAGGGAACGGAGCGAAGCCGGGACAGAATGGAGACGATGCAATTCCAGGAGGGCATGTGGCTGATGGTATGACGCCGGATACTGATCACCGGGACTCGCTCCGACAGGCAGGATATGACGAAGGAACGCCTTCCGAGATGACCTTCTCCGTGGCATCGGTCATGAGAAGCCCCCTGGCGTACTCGTCAAAAGGCCCCATCCGCCCCAAAACCACAGGCCAGATGGCCTATGTCTCATCCATCCAGACACATACCATCACCTTCGGTATCGGACCGGCGGGAACCGGTAAGACCTATCTGGCAGTGGCCAAGGCGGTGCAGGCCTTCAGGGCCAAACAGGTCAGTCGTATCATCCTCACTCGCCCGGCGGTCGAGGCCGGTGAGAGTCTCGGATTCCTGCCCGGGACCCTGAATGAGAAGGTGGATCCGTATCTCAGGCCTCTCTATGATGCCCTCTCCGACATGCTGGGCGCCGAGAGGATGCACCATTATCTGAGCAACGAGACCATTGAGGTGGCGCCCCTGGCATACATGCGCGGCCGCACCCTCAACGATGCCTTCGTCATCCTGGATGAGGCACAGAACACCACCCGCCAACAGATGAAGATGTTCCTGACCAGGCTTGGATTCAATACCAAGATGGTCATCACCGGCGACATCACCCAGGTCGATCTGGGCCTGCCGACATCAGGACTCGCCACCATCGAGGAGATTCTTGGCGGGATCGACGATATCGCCTTTGTGCATCTGGAGGCAGGGGATGTGGTTCGTAACCGGCTGGTGGGCAAGATCGTACAGGCCTACGACAAGGCGGGGGCAAAGGCAGACAGGAGGCCTGACAAGGCATGAGCGTCGAAGTCACCAACGAAACCCAGTGGGAGATCGATGCAAAGACCTTCTCGGACCTGGGGGTCTGGGTACTTGATCAGATGCAGGTCAGCACCCAATCCGACATGACAATCATCTTCAACGATCCGGACCCCATGGCCTCCCTGCATGAGCGATGGATGAACCTTGAGGGGCCGACCGACGTCATGAGCTTCCCCATGGATGAACTTCGCCCCGGTGACGGGAGCCGGAAGGTGGAGGGCATTCTGGGCGATATCGTCATCTGCCCGTGGGTTGCGGCGCAGCAGGCGCAGGCGGCCGGGCACTCGGTGATGGAGGAGATGCTCCTCCTGACCATTCACGGCACCCTCCATCTGCTTGGCTATGATCACACCACCAGGGCCCAGGAAGGGCAGATGTTCGGCTTGCAACGTCAGCTCCTGCTGACATTCCTGTCACTGAGGCAGGGTCCCATGGGCGAGGTCTCGTTGCCATCCGGAGCCTTCAATGCCCTGGCGGCATATGAAGACAGCAGAGACCCTGGTCATGGTCCCGGGACGGGCGTGGTCGGTCATAGGAGTCGTTCATGAATCAGGAAGAGGAGTCGCGATGACCAACCGTTCGATTCTGATACTGGTTGCCCTGGCACTGGTGGTACTGATCCTCGTCGGTCTCTCCCTGATCCTGGCTGCGGCCGAAGGATCGGTGACCAGAGTAACCAGATCCAGTCTGAACAATCTGATTCTGGGCCTACAGACGGACCAGGACCTGAGCCAGTTCTCCCGGATGAAGAGGATCGACAGGATACACAAGGCCCAAAAGCTGATTTCGCAGCGCCAGGCGACCTCAAGCGGGTGCGCCTACTTCAGGATCATCTGCGACATCCTCATCGGCCTTCTGGTGGGCGGAATGACCCAGGTTGCCGGTTTCCCGGTCTGGGAGCAGGTTGTCTGCGGCCTCGTGGCAGCTGTTCTGGTGGCCATGATTTCGGTCACTATTGGTCCTGGGAGGAATGGAGCCAAGCAGCCGCTGGAAATCCTGCTCAGGTACGTTCGCATCATTTCCATCGCTGTTCGACTGGCGCCTTTTAAGAAGAGGCGCATGAACGGTTCCGTATCCATGGGTTCCAGACGGAGTGACCTCTCGGATGACGAGGAGTTGGAGAAGATTCAGATCGAGCAGGGCCGGGCCATGGTCGACCAGCTGGTTGAGGCCGGGGCCTTCGATCCTGAAATATCGGAGATGCTCAAGAACGTCCTCACCCTTTCCACCACCCTGACACGTGAGATCATGGTTCCCAGAACGGATATGATCTGCATGGGGAAGGACACTAGTCCTGAAGCGGCTTTGAAGCTCTTCTCCCGTTCGGGATTCTCCAGGATACCGGTCATCGGGGAGGACATGGATGACCTGATTGGCGTGGTCTACCTGAAGGATGTGGTCAGAGCCATATCACTGGGACGACGGAAGGATGAGGGATCCATCGAGTCCTTCGTGCGTGAGCCGGTACTGGTTCCAGAGTCCAAGCCTGTGGATGACCTCTTCCACTACATGCAGAAATCCAGACACCACCTGGCCGTGGTGGTTGACGAGTACGGTGGTATCGCGGGGCTTGTCACCATCGAGGATGCCATCGAGCAGATCGTCGGTGAGCTGGAGGATGAGCACGACAGGGTCCAGCACGATCAGCCCAAGCAGGTGGGGCCGCATACCTGGAGTCTGCCTGCGCGTACATCCATTGCTGACCTTGAAGAACTCTTCGAGATAGATATTGACGAGGACGATGTGGACACGGTCTACGGACTCCTGACCAAACTGCTCGGCTCGGTACCCGTTGAAGGGTCCTCTGCGGTGACCAGGGGGATCAGACTGACGGCAGCGGACGCAACCGGACGGCGGAAGAAGATAGCGGCCATCATCGTGGAACCAGCTGATGATTCGGACATCACCCTGGAAGAGGAACCGATGGGCCAGGAAGTTGCCGGCAATGAGCAGAACTGACGACAAGGAACAGGAACTGATGAAGGAAAAGAACACCGAGGTGACCGTCCCCGGGAACAATCCGGGAACCTCCAATATCGGGGAGGCCGACGAAGCCGTTGCGGACCAGCCTTATCGCTCGGGCTTCGTGGCCGTAGTGGGCAGACCCAATGTGGGTAAGTCGACTTTGATGAATGCCCTGGTGGGCAGACCCATCGCCATCGCATCGTCACGCCCGGAAACCACCCGTAAGGCCATCCGAGGCATTGTGACCGATCCTCATGCCCAGCTGGTTCTCGTTGATACCCCCGGCATCCACCGGCCCCGAACCCTTCTTGGGCAGAGGCTGAACGATGTGGTGGACGCATCCCTTTCAGATGTCGATGCCATCGCCTTCCTTCTGCCTGGTGACCAGGTCATCGGCCCGGGTGACAAGAGGATTCTGAGCAGGCTCAGGTCGGACTTTGCCCGCAAGGACAAGGACGGGAAGTGGCAGTGGCGTAAGCCCCTGATCGCAGTGGTGACCAAAATAGACCGATTGGACAGGGACTCGTTGGTGTCCAAGCTCATCGAGATATCGGCCTTTGCTGATTTCGACCAGATCGTCCCGGTCAGCGCCCTGACCGAGGACAACGTCCAGGAGGTCAAGCAGGTCCTTATCGATGCCATGCCTGTAGGGCCTCAGATGTATCCGGAGGATCAGCTGACCGAGGAGCGGCCCGAGGATCTTATCGCAGAGCTGGTTCGTGGGGCCTTCCTGGAGGAGCTGGATGATGAGCTGCCCCATTCGCTGGCGGTGACCGTCGATTCGATCGAGCCGCCCGAGGATGGGCAGAAGGCACAGGTGCACGTTTCCATCTATGTTGAGCGTGATTCCCAGAAGCCCATCATCATCGGTCATCGAGCCGAGCATCTGGTGAGGGTCAAGAAGAAGCTGCGGACTGCAGTGAACCGAACCCTTGGTCAGAAGGCAACGCTCGATCTGCATGTCAAGGTGGCCAAGAACTGGCAGGGGGATCCGAAGCTGCTGCAAAAGCTCGGCTTCTGATTCGAACCCGGTTTCTTTCTGCGGTCGGAGGGGTTGTCCGATGCGGATTGAACGAGGTGCAGTGATACGAAAGCAGGCGGCCGTCAGTCGGTATGAACCCGATTGACGGCCGCCTGTCTGTCCGGTGGAACTCTGTTTACCGGCGGGTGGCTTTCGTCTTCTTGGAAACGTACATCCTCGTATTGAGCAGGTCGGCATACCGCTTGATGACCTTGGGTCGAATCACCTTCATGGAGGGGGTCATCAACCCATTCTCCTGGGTGAATTCCTCGGGGAGAATGATGAACTTGCGAACCGACTCCGCCCGGGAAACACCCTCATTGGCCTTGTCGACGTACTTTTGGACCTCCGCCTTGACCACGGCATTCTCCGCGGCTTCCTGCGTGGACATGTTCTGGTCGAGCCCCTTGGAGGCCAGCCAGGGACGCAGTGCTTCCTCGTTCAGCGTCACCAGGGCGGAGATGAAGGGCCGCTTGTCGCCGAGTATCAGAGCCTGGGAGACGATTTCAGATCGTTCGATGGCCTCTTCGATGGGCCTGGGGGAAACGTTCTTCCCGCCGGCAGTGATGATAAGGTCCTTCTTCCTTCCGGTAAGGGAGAGGAAACCGTCACGTGAAATCCTCCCAAGGTCGCCGGTTGCATACCATCCGTCGGGAGTAAAGGCATCCTCAGTGGCGGAATCGTTCTTGTGATAGCGATGGAAGACGCAGGTTCCCTTGATCTGCACCTCGCCGTCCTGGGCGATGCGAATGGTGAATCCGGGGAACGGAATGCCGACGGAACCCTTATGGTAAGGGGTGCCCAAGGGGCTGAATGCACAGGGGGCCGTGGTCTCGGTAAGGCCATACCCCTCATAGACCGGCACATTGGCACCGCGGAAGAAGCCGAGGAGCTGGGGGTCCAGGGGAGCGCCGCCGGAAACGATCCATTTTGTCTTGCCGCCAAGGACCTGCCTGAGTGAGTTGTAGACAATCGGGTCGTACATGGCCCTGCGCATGGCATCACGTTTGGTGGGCCATCCCTGGACGGAGATGTCGGTCATGTACTTGCGTGCCGCCTCGGCCGCTCCGGAGAAGATCTTGCCCTTGATGCCGTGGCCCGCCTTTTGGGAAGCGGCATTGTAGACCTTTTCGAAAACGCGGGGTACGCCGATGATGACCGTTGGTTTTGATTCCTGGAGGTCGGGGAGGAGGGTCGCCAGGCCAGAGGAGATGTAGACCTGCATTTCGCCATAGATCACCCCGTAGCTGATGGCTCGGGCGAAGGTATGGGCCTGGGGGAGGAAGAGGAGGATGGATCCCTCCGGATCGTACGTCAGATTGGGGATGAAAGCGTTCAGGTTCCTGGCGAGCTGGCAGTAGTGCTCATGGGTCATCTCCACACCCTTGGGCGCAGCCGTGGACCCGGATGTGTAGACGATGGAGCAGAGGTCGCTCTTTCTGATTGAGTTGATCCGCTGGTCCAACTCGGCATCGCTGATTGATTCCCCATAGGCCTGGAGCTCCTGAAGGAGGCCGGATTCAAGGCAGGAGATGCGCTCGAGGGTGGGGCAGTCCTTTTCCGCTCCATCGGCCTTGGCTTTCATATCGGCCGTCTGGACGACCAGAAGTCGTGCATCGGAGTTGTTGACGATGAACCGGATCTGCTCTGCGGAATCCGTGTCGTAGATGGTGGCGATGACCCCGCCTATGGAAAGGACCGCTGCATCGATGATGTCCCACTCGTAGCTGGTGCGGCACATGAAGGCCACGGCATCGCCCTTCTTGATGCCGTAATGCAGGAAGCCCTTGGCGGCCTTGCGGATATCGTTCAGGACCTCCCGTCCGGTCCTATAGGTCCAGGCGCCGTTTTCGACGAAGTGAAGCACGGGCCTGTCCGGGGTGCGGCGTGCACGGTCCGCGTAGATGTCGTACACAGTCATGGTGTCGGGTACCGGGTCCATGCCATCGGTCCGGGCCGTCATCAGACCCTGGTCCATGAAGGTGGTGGTGGCATAGTCCGCAGACCAGAAGTGCTTGGTGGGTAGTCCTGTATTGTCCTGGTCGGTCATGCGGCCAGTCCCTGCAGTGTTAGCCGTGTTCGGGTTCCCCTTCGGGTCATCCTCATGGCCCACATAGTGCGTCACGTAAGACTTGACCGATGTTAATATCGACACATTGACTCCTTATGACAATCAGATATGTCAAGGATACCCGTGGTCTTGGAAATTCCCGGTCTATTGTCCACCTTGGCAACTGGCAGAGGAAGTGGTATATTTGTCGGGTTGCTTTGGCGAGGGAGGCCTTCCGTCTCCGTGATCGACTCGGCGTGATTGTCATCGACCTCCTTACGGGATGGCCCTGGAATCCGACGCGGCGATGCGCCAGGATCGACACAGGCCGATCCTTTACCAACCAAGGAGGAAACAACATGGCGAATACCATCCAGCTCACGGGAGAAGTCCGCGACCAGTTCGGCAAGGGCGCAGCCCGCCGTATGCGCGTGGCCCAGGAGATTCCGGCCACCATCTACGCCGGTGGTGCCCAGCCTGATTACATCAAGCTTCCTATGCGTGAGACCACCCTGGCTCTGCGTCGTGCCAACGCACTGTTCAGCATCGAGTTCGATGGCAAGACCAAGATGGCCGTCGTCAAGGACGTGCAGCGCAACCCGGTCAAGCGCCAGGTGGAGCATGTCGACTTCTACGAGGTCCGTGCGGGCGAGAAGGTCACCGTTGAGGTTCCCGTCTTCATCAATGGTGAGACCAAGGGTGCCGCCGTTGCCTTCATCGACACCCAGAACCTTCAGGTCCGCGCCGATGTCTCCAACCTGCCCGAGCGCATCGATATCAGCGTCGAAGGCCTGTCCGACGGCGACAAGGTCCTGGCCAAGGACATCAAGCTGCCCGAAGGTTCCGAACTGATCATCGACGATCTCGAGGATTCCATCGTCTCTGTCGAGATCCCGAAGGAAGAGGCCGCTGCTCCTGAAGCCGGTGCCGCCTCTGCCGAGGGTGGGGCCGAGGGTGCGGCCTCTTCGGAGGAGTCCGCCGAGTGATTCACCGGTAGCCTTACTTCCGGGGCCGGATTGGCGTGTGTAGCCTTTCCGGCCCCTTTGCTTATCCGGACACCATGCGGATGGCCTCGGTCAGAATGTGAAACATGAAACTCCGCATCCTGGTGTCTATGTCATAGTTCCCTTAACGGCCGCCGTCATAAGCGCAGCGCCCAACAACCCAACCAGCAGTGAGAAGAAGTGGCAAGAATGGCAGATCAATCACATCATGAATCGGCAGCACTGGAGAGCATGGCGAGTTCCTTCCGGGTTGTGCCCAACGACCATCCGGCCAGCGACGAAGAGCGAGCCGGGCTGATCGACAAGCCGGCTTTCGGGCAGCTCTTTTCCGACAATATGGCCCACATGAGGTGGACCCAGGATGAAGGATGGGGCGATCGCAGAATCGAACCTTATGGTCCGCTGGCCCTGAATCCGGGAGCCTCTGTGCTGCACTATGCCCAGGAAGTGTTCGAGGGGCTGAAGGCCTATCATCACGAGGACGGCTCCATCTGGCTCTTCCGTCCTGATGCCAATGCGGAGCGATTCCATAATTCCGCCAAGCGTCTGGCCCTCCCGCCCCTGAGCAAAGAGGACTTCCTTGGCTCGGTGGCGGCCCTGGTCCGACAGGATGCCGGTTGGGTCCCAACGCGTCGCGAGTACACCCTGTATATGCGTCCCTTCATGTTCGCCTCGGAGCCCTTCCTGGGTGTGAGGGCCCCGCATGAGGTTGATTACTGTGTCATCGCCTCGCCATCCGGCCCTTATTTCGCAGGTGGAGTCAAACCGGTCAGCATCTGGGTTGAGGACAAGTGGTTCCGCACAGGCCCCGGAGGCACCGGTTTCGCCAAGTGCGGCGGTAACTACGCCGCCTCCCTCCTGGGAGAGCAGCGAGGCAAGGCCGAGGGGTGCGAACAGGTCTGCTTCGTCGATGCGGCAAGCAAGACCTTCCTGGAGGAACTGGGGGGCATGAACATGTTCGCCGTTCACAAGGATGGACACCTGGAGACCCCCAGCCTGACGGGAACCATCCTCCCGGGAGTGACCAGGAACTCCTTGATCCAGCTGGCCAATGACCAGGGGCGCGACGTAGTGGAGACCATGATCCGTCTCCAGGACCTTCTTGAGGACATCAGGTCGGGTGAGGTCACCGAGGTCTTCGCCTGCGGAACCGCAGCCATCATCACACCCATCGGTCGCTTCAAGTCGGAGGAGTTCGACGTCCAGGTCTCCGACGGTGGCTCAGGCCAGGTCACCATGGATCTGCGCAACGAGCTCCTGGGCATTCAGCTGGGTGAAAAAGAGGACCCGCACAACTGGATGTGGAAAGTCTGCTGAGACTGATTTGAGAGCGGACGGCGGACCGGTATTCTTCGAGAATACGGTCCGCCGTTTTTATGTGGTTTCAGTTTCTGCAACCGGCATGTGGCGGACAGACCTCCGTTAGGCTTGGACCGAATACAGACCGGGGCCGGTTCAACCTGGCCCGTTTGAAAGGCAGGGGCATGAAGACCGTCTTGGAGGGCAATCTGATCTTCCTGGCCATCGAGTATCTGGGTATCTTCAGCTGCGGGCTTGCCGGTGGTCTGGCCGCTGTACGCAAGCAGTTCGACATCATATCCATCCTTCTGGTTTCCTGGATCACGGCCCTCGGGGGAGGAATCGTCCGTGATGTAATGCTGGGGCAGGTGCCGCCGGTTGGCATCACGGACAAGGGAGCCGTGCTGGCAACCATCCTCTCCGGCCTGGTCGTGGCCGTGGCCCATCCCGAGATAGACCGAATGAAGTGGCTCCTCCTTGTCACCGACGCCATGGCCCTGGGGGCCTTCGCGGTCAACGGCACGGCCAAGGCCCTTGGTCTGGGAAGCGGCGGGATGACGGCCATGTTCCTGGGGATGGCCACAGCCCTGGCCGGTGGTCTTCTGCGGGATGTCCTCCTCAACCAGATACCGGCGGTCATTCAGGACAAGCATTGGTACGCCATGCCATCATTGATAGGCTGCTTCCTGACGCTGGTGGTTGTGCGGTGCCGGGAACGGGGGCTCTACACCACTGAGGTTGAGATGCTGCTGGAACTCTTCGTCGTTGCTCTGATTGTGGCCCTCAGGTTGCTCTCGGTCAGATTCGACATCGTCATCCCCGGGGCGGTCAAGCGCAGCAAGGCCCATCTGCCGATGAGCGATGAACAGATAGGTGCGGCCATCAGGCACATGCTTCGTGGAAGGTCGGACCTGAAAGTGACCATATCGTCCAAGCGCTCGGTTCACCGTCGTCGGGGCATCAAAAAAGACCACCATCCCAGCGCTTAGGATGGTGGTCCAGTTCGGTTCGAAAACCGGTGAGGTCAGAGCGCGTTGATGGCGGTGGCCAGACCGGACTTGCGGTTGGCGGCCTGGTTGCGGTGAATCACACCCTTGCCGGCGGCCTTGTCCAGGCGGCGGGCGGCAACCTGGTAGGCGGCCTGTGCGGCCTCCTTGTCACCTGCATCCACGGCCTTGCGGACGGAACGAACGGAAGTCTTGATGGCGCTCTTGACTTCCTTGTTGCGCAGGTGTGCCTTCTCGTTGGTGATAACCCGCTTCTTCTGCGACTTGATGTTTGCCAATGTTGCTCCAAACGATGTATGTAATCTGTACAGACAAGCGTAAATACTAGCACGGGTTGCGGATAAGAAGCCGCTCCCGGAGGATCATGGCCCAGGGCATCGGTTAGAATCGATAATCCAAGCTTAGATAGGAGAACAGCCCGGTGGAGCATGCCAAGAATCAACCAGGATTCACCGACCAGTCGCTGATCCGTAATTTCTGCATCATCGCCCACATCGACCATGGCAAGTCCACGGTGGCCGACAGGATCCTGCAACTGAGCGGAATCGTACCCCAGCGAGAGATGCATGACCGCTTCCTGGACAGGATGGACATCGAGCAGGAGCGGGGAATCACCATCAAATCCCAGGCGGTCCGCCTTCCCTGGATGAAGGACGGCACGGAGTACACCCTGGGCATGATTGACACCCCGGGCCACGTTGACTTCACCTACGAGGTATCGCGTGCACTGGAAGCCTGCGAGGGGGCCGTCCTTCTGGTGGACGCCACCCAGGGTATAGAGGCACAGACCCTGTCCAACCTGTATATGGCCCTGGATGATGATCTGACCATCATTCCCGTCCTGAACAAGATCGACCTTCCCTCTGCCGAGCCCGACAAGCACGCCGAGGAAATCGCCAACCTGATCGGATGCGATGTGGACCAGGTCCTCCGCGTCTCGGGAAAGACCGGTGAAGGGGTAAGGGAGCTGGTCGACAGGATAGTTGATGAGGTCCCCCCTCCCGAAGGCGACCCCAAAGCTCCGGCGCGGGCATTGATTTTCGACTCCGTCTACGACTCCTATCGGGGGATTGTGACCTACATCCGCATGGTGGACGGGGAGCTCAAAGCCCGGCAGCGAATCCGGATGATGAGTCTGGGCACCGTTCACGATCCCATCGAGCTCGGCGTGATCAGCCCCGATATGACACCGACCAAGGCTCTGGGGGCCGGCGAGGTGGGCTACGTGATCACCGGCGTCAAGGATGTCAGCCAATCCAAGGTCGGCGACACGGTAACCTCCGAGGCCAACCCGGCGGCAGAGCCGCTACCTGGATATCAGGACCCCCAACCCATGGTCTATTCGGGTCTCTTCCCGATTGACAACGCACAGTTCCCCGAGCTCAGGGACGCCCTGGACAAGCTCAAACTCAACGATGCCGCCCTGGTCTACGAACCTGAGACCTCCGTGGCCTTGGGCTTCGGCTTCCGGTGCGGATTCCTCGGGTTGCTCCACATGGAGATTGTGACCGAGCGCCTGAGCCGCGAGTTCGACATGGATCTGATCGCCACAGCCCCCAACGTCACCTACCAGGTGACCATGGAGGACGGGAGTGGACACCTGGTCAAGAACCCCAGCGAGTTCCCGGAGGGGAAGGTCAGGAAGATCACCGAGCCGGTGGTCAATGCCGACATCATCACCCCCAAGGAGTTCATCGGGTCGGTGATGGAACTCTGCCAGGATCATCGTGGACAGATGGGGACCATGGAGTATCTGAGTCCTGAACGCGTGGAGATGCACTACAAGATGCCCCTCGCCGAGATTGTCTTCGACTTCTTCGACCAGCTCAAGAGCCGGACCAAGGGGTACGCCAGCCTGGACTACCAGAGCGCCGGCACCCAGTCGGCCGAACTGGTCAAGGTCGATATTCTCATCCAAGGAGAAAAGATCGATGCCTTCTCGGCCATCGTCCACAAGGACAAGGCATACTCCTATGGAGTCATGATGACCAAGAAGCTTCGCAAGCTCATACCGCGGCAGCAATTCGAGATTCCCATCCAAGCGGCAATCGGATCAAGGATCATCGCCCGCGAGACCATCAGCGCCTTGCGTAAGGACGTGCTTGCCAAGTGCTATGGCGGCGACATCACCCGAAAGCGCAAGCTCCTTGAAAAGCAGAAGGCAGGCAAGAAGAGGATGAAGATGCTGGGGCATGTGGAGGTTCCCCAGGAGGCTTTCATCGCGGCCCTGAGCACCGAGCAGGCCAATGACCGGGATACCAAGGACAAGATTCGCGCAGCGGCCAAGAAGGAGGGGTGAGGTGGAGGAACGGCCTCCCTTCGAGGTTTACATCCATGTTCCCTTCTGCCTGAGGCGTTGCGGGTACTGCGACTTCAATACCTATACGGCCACCGACCTGGGCGGGGGAGCCAGCAGGGGAAACTATGCCGATCTTGCCATTCGCGAGATGCGGATGGCAAAGGCCTGGCAGGAGTCGCGAGGTATAACCGAGCCGGCGATATCCTCTATCTTCTTCGGCGGCGGTACCCCCACCATCCTCCCGCCTGGCGATCTTGTTCGGATGGTTCGTGCGGCAGGTGACCTCTGGGGCCTCGAAGAAGGGGCTGAAATCACCACAGAGGCCAATCCCGATACGGTTGATGCAGCCTATTTGGAAACCCTGCTTCGTGGTGGGTTCACCAGGGTATCCTTCGGGATGCAGTCGGCTGTCAGTGACGTACTCAAGACCCTGGACCGTACTCATACGCCGGCCAATGTAGACGCCAATGTACAGGCTGCGCGGTCCCTGGGACTCGAAGCCAGTGTGGATCTGATCTACGGGACGCCGGGGGAGAGTCTTGAGGATTGGCGGACCAGTCTTGAGGCGGCCTTGGACCTCGGTGTTGATCATGTCTCGGCCTATGCCCTGACCCTGGAGCCCACCACCAAGATGGGCAGGGCGGTGGCCGCAGGCCGTCTTCCCGGCCCCAACGATGACGACGAGGCCGCCAAGTACGAGTTGGCCGATGACCTCCTGTCGGCGGCCGGCCTCGGATGGTACGAGGTGTCGAACTGGTCCCGACCCGGATACGAGTGCAGGCACAACCTTGGGTACTGGCACAACGTGGACTGGGCAGGCATAGGGCCGGGGGCCCATTCCCACTACCTTCCGGCTGAGGCGGGCAGTGAGCGCCCTGGCGATGACCTCCAGAGCGTATCGGCCGCGAGCGCTCCCGCGTCGGGATTCCGCCGTACCAACTCCCCGGAAGTCGCCTCAACGGGGAGTGGAGAACTCCAGGACCCATGCAATATCGATGGCACGGCATCACCAGGAGCTGTGCGGGATGATGAAGTGACCCTGCCCTGGTGGCAGCGTCCCCATCCCGACTCCCATGAACTGACGGGCGCTTCGCTACGCTCTTGGGACATCTCCCATCCCAGGGCCTGGGCCGAGAGCATGAGTCACGGCCTGATCCCCTGGCAGGGGGCGGAAGTGCTTACCGGATCCCAAAACCTGGAGGAAACGGTCATGCTTGGGCTTCGTCTGAGCGAGGGGCTGGACCTGAATAGGCTTGAAACCATGTCGGGTCGCCGTCCCTCCCGGGAATTCCTGCAGGGGTTGATTCATCAGGGTCTTGTCGAAGTGGCTGGCCCCAGGGTCAGAGTCACCCGGCAAGGCAGGCTGCTGAACGACCTGGTCGTCGAGCGGGTGCTGGAGTCCATCGGAACCTGGTAATCGGCGGGTGGGCGCTCCGCCCGACCTTTTCATCTTGCGTCGCCCGAAACGCGACCCTCGGTTCTCCGACTGTATGGAAAGAGGCAGTGGAGATTCCACGGGCCGCACTTCCGATAAGTAACACGGATGTGATATGCGGATGGGTTATTCTATGAAGTCACTACTACTCTGTCGCCGAATGGGGCATCCGAAGCGTCCCCGTCGTGCTACCGGTCCAAGAATGGGGTGATTGCGGTGTCCTTCCAGGCTCCTCTTGATCTGCACGTCCATCAGCCCCGAGGTCTTTATGACCCCTCTGCGGAGCATGATGCCTGCGGTATCGGCATGGTGGCCACCCTCAACAAGCAGGACGAGCGGAGAATCATCGACGAGGCCATCCAGGTTCTGGTGAACCTGGACCATCGAGGTGCCGTGGGTGCCGAGCCCAACACGGGCGACGGGGCGGGAATCATGATTTCCATGCCCGACCTGTTCATGAGGAACAGCCTGGATGTCGACCTGCCTCAAGCAGGTCACTACGTGGCTGGCCTGGCCTTCCTGGACAGGGATCCGGTCAAGGCCTCGGAGGAAGAGCAGGCCATTGCCGCCATTGCCGTCGAAGAGGGGCTGGAGGTCCTGGCCTGGAGAGTGGTTCCCACAAACCCGGATGGTCTGGGTCTTCAGGCCCTTTCCACCATGCCCCTCTTCAGGACCCTGGTCCTGCAGGATGCCGACCAGGCCCGACGGAGCGGTATCGATCTGGACAGGCTTGCCTATCGGGTCCGCAAAAGGGCGGAGCATGAAGTCGGCGTCTATTTCGCCTCCCTTTCCTCCAGGACCATCACCTACAAGGGAATGCTGACCACCATGCAGCTGACAGGGTTCTTCCCTGACCTGTCGGACCCGACGATGAAGGCCCGGGTGGCCATCGTCCACTCCCGCTTCTCCACCAACACCTTCCCCTCCTGGCCCCTGGCCCAGCCCTTCCGACTCATTGCCCATAACGGGGAGATCAACACGATTCAAGGGAATCGGAACTGGATGTCCGCCAGAGAGGGTCGTCTCAGGTCCGAACTTCTGGGCGATATGGAGCCACTCCTGCCCATCACCACCCCGGGGGGATCCGATTCCGGCACCTTTGACGAGACCTTGGAACTCCTCCACCTGGCCGGTCGCTCCCTGCCGCACGCCATATCCATGATGCTCCCGCCGGCATGGGAGAAGGACCCGGACATGGACCCCGACCTGAGGGCCTTCTACGAATACAACAACACCCTGATCGAGCCTTGGGACGGCCCCGCTTCAATCGTCTTCACGGATGGGCGTCTGGTCGGTGCCCAGTTGGACAGGAACGGACTGCGTCCCGGGCGCTGGCAGGTCACCGACGATGGACACCTGGTTCTGGCTTCCGAGGCCGGGGTGCTGGATAAGACCCCGCAGGATCACATACTGAGGAAAGGCCGCCTCGAACCAGGGAAAATGTTCTTGGTGGACACGGATGAGGGCAGGCTCATCTCCGATGATGAGATCAAACACGAACTGGCCAGTAGCCATCCGTATCGCAAGTGGGTGTCCGAGAACACCTTCTGCCTTGACGACCTCCCAGAGCGTGCCCATGTCAACCACTCAAGGGTTTCGGTGCAGCGTCGTCAGCGTGCCTTCGGCTACACCCAGGAGGATCTGAAGCTCATCCTTGGACCCATGGCCCAGAACGGTGCGGAGCCGATAGGCTCCATGGGCAACGATGCGCCCATCGCCGTCCTGTCCGACCGGTCGCGGATGCTGTTCGACTACTTCACCCAGAAGTTCGCGCAGGTCACCAACCCGCCCCTGGACTGGGAACGCGAGGAGGTTGTGACCAGCATCGCTTCCGCCATCGGTCCGGAGCCGAACCTTCTGGAGGATCTGCCACAGCACGCCAAGAAGATTCGCATAGATCTGCCTGTGGTTGATTCCGACCAGATGGCACAACTGAAGCGTCTGGAGCATGCCAGCATTCTGGGCGGCCATTACAAGCCCTATCTGGTGCGCGGCCTCTATCAGGTTGCCGGAAAGGGACCTGCCTTGAAGGAGCGCCTGGATCAGATATTCCAGGAGGTTGATCAGGCCATAGCGGTAGGCAGCAACGTGCTGATTCTCTCGGACAGGGATTCCAACCACACCTGGGGGCCCATCCCTTCCCTTCTTCTGACCAGCGCCGTCCAGCATCACCTCCTGCGTAGCCACACCCGAACCCAGGTCTCCCTGGCGATCGAAGCCGGCGACGTGCGTGAGATACATCATGTTGCCCTGCTCATTGCTTACGGAGCCGCCTGTGTAAACCCCTATCTGGCTTTGGAATCGGTGGAGAACCTCGCCAATTCAGGCTATCTGAGTGTCACTCCGGACCAGGCCTCCGCCAACCTGGTCAAGGCCCTGAGTACCGGGGTCCTCAAAATCATGAGCAAGATGGGCGTCAGCACCATCATGTCGTACCGGGGAGCCCAGCTCTTCGAGGCCATAGGACTCAGCCAGGAGGTGATCGACCGGTACTTCACCGGGACCACGTCGCGGGTGGGAGGCATAGGTCTCGACGAGATAGCCGAAGAGGTGGCCATCAGGCACCGGGTGGCCTATCCCAATCAATGGACCGCCAGGCCCCACAGGAACCTCAAGACCGGAGGCGATTACAAGTGGCGCCGCACCGGTGAAAACCATCTGAACGACCCCCAGGCCATCTTCCTCCTTCAACAATCGACACAGCGTGGCGACTACGGGCTGTTCAAGGAGTACAGCCGTTATGTCAATGACACCTCCAACAGGATCATGACCCTGCGCGGACTGATGAAGCTGGTCCCCAAACGTCAACCGATTCCCTTGGACCAGGTGGAGCCCGCCACTGAAATTGTCAAGCGGTTCTCCACCGGAGCCATGAGCTACGGGTCCATCTCGCAGGAGGCCCATGAGACACTCGCCCTGGCCATGAACCGTATAGGGGCAAGGTCCAATTCCGGTGAGGGCGGTGAATCCCAGGACAGGATCGACGATCCGGAGCGGACCAGCAGGATCAAGCAGATAGCCTCTGCACGGTTCGGGGTCACCAGCGACTACCTGGTTTCGGCCACCGACCTGCAGATCAAGTTGGCCCAGGGAGCCAAGCCCGGCGAGGGTGGACACCTGCCCGGGGCAAAGGTGCCGCCATGGATAGCGGAGGTGCGCCGTGCAACCCCCGGTGTTGAGCTGATTTCCCCTCCTCCCCACCACGACATCTACTCCATCGAGGATTTGAAGCAGCTGATTCACGACCTCAAGATGGCCAATCCCAAAGCCCGGATCCACGTCAAGCTGGTTTCCGAGTTCGGTGTGGGGACCGTCGCCGCCGGTGTAGCCAAGTGCCATGCCGATGTGGTCCTGATCTCCGGTCAGGATGGTGGAACCGGGGCGGCCCCCCTGAACGCCATCAAACATGCAGGCACCCCCTGGGAGATTGGTCTTGCGGAGACCCAGCAGACCCTGATCATGAACGGGTTGCGAAGCAGGGTGGTCGTCCAGTGCGACGGAGAGCTCAAAACCGGTCGAGATGTGGTCGTAGCGGCACTTCTCGGGGCGGAGGAATTCGGGTTCGCCACCACCGCCCTGATGGTGGAGGGGTGTGTCATGATGCGCGCCTGCCAGAAGAACACCTGTCCCCAGGGCATAGCCACGCAGGATCCGGAGCTTCGCGCCAGGTTCCAAGGCAAGCCCGAGCACGTGATCAACTTCTTCATGTACATCGCCGAGGAGGTACGCGAAATCCTGGCTCAACTTGGATTCGCCACCCTTGAGGAGGCGGTGGGTCATGTGGAGTGCCTGAACCAGAACAAGGCGGTAGAGACCTGGAAGAGCCAGGGCATCGATCTCGCCCCGGTGCTTGTGCAACCCGGTCCCACACCTGGAACCATCCTTCATCACACCGAGGATCAGGATCACGAACTGTCCGGCTCCATGGACAGGGGGCTGATAGAGATGGCTCGCCCGGCCCTGGAACGCAAGGAGCCGGTCCGGATCGAAGAGCCTGTGAGAAACGTCGACAGGACCGTCGGTACCATGCTGGGGTACGAGATCACCCGCAGATACCGTGCCGAGGGGCTTCCGGAAGACACCATCGACATCACTCTCCATGGGTCTGCCGGACAGTCGGTGGGGGCCTTCATTCCCAAGGGTGAGACCATCAGGGTCTATGGCGAAGTCAACGACTATGCAGGCAAGGGGCTCTCCGGCGGATGCCTGGTCGTCAGGCCCGAGGAGGGTATCCGGTTCGATCCGCACACCAATGTCATCTGCGGGAACGTGGCCGGTTTCGGCGCAACGTCAGGTTCCATGTATGTGGCAGGCCAGGCCGGAGAACGATTCGCCGTCAGAAACGGTGGTGGCCGCTTCGTGGTTGAAGGTGTTGGAGACCATGGTTGCGAGTACATGACCGGTGGGACCGTGGTCGTCCTGGGGCCGACCGGACGCAACTTCGGTGCCGGTTTCTCCGGTGGGGACGTTTACGTCCTGGACCTGGACATGACCAAGGTCAACCCCGAGGCCAAGGAGAGCGGATCTCTGAAGTTCCTGGTCCCCGACGAGAGCGATGCCGAGGAGCTATTCGGCCTGGTCAAGTCCCATGCCGAGCAGACCGGTTCCGTCACGGCCGAGACACTGGTGCGCAACTGGACCGCATCCCTGCGCCGCTTCACCCACGTGGTCCCGAGGCAGTATCTGGCCATGAAGGAGGCCATGGAACTGGCCCGACGGAACCAGGTGGACTTCAACGCCCCGGGTGTTTGGGAGCAGACATACGAGCAGGTCATGGAAGGAGCTCACTGACATGGCAGATCCCAAAGGATTCCTCAAGGTCCGTACCCGGCATGAGCTGGCGGAGCGACCCGTCGCCGAGCGGCTCCGGGACTGGAACGACGTGCATGCCGAGTCGGGTCTTCAGCCCTGGACGACCGAGCAGGCGGCCCGCTGCATGGACTGCGGCACCCCCTTCTGTATGACCGCATGCCCCCTGGGCAACATCATTCCCGAGTTCAACGACCTCGTGCGCCAGGGCAAGTGGGACGATGCCTATGACCGCCTCTCGGTGACCAACAACTTCCCTGAGGTGACCGGAAGGATATGCCCGGCCCTGTGTGAATCCTCCTGTGTCCTCTCCATCCACCAACCGGCAACGATGATCAAACTGGACGAACAGACCATCATCGACCAGGCTTGGAAACTCGGACTGGTGCGTCCCAAGCCCCCGCAGCGGCTGACTGATATGACCGTTGCCGTGGTGGGTTCTGGTCCCGCTGGACTGGCCTGTGCCCAGCAGCTGACTCGCGCCGGTCACACCGTGGTCGTCTATGAACGGGCCGATGCCATAGGCGGACTGATGCGGTACGGGATTCCCAATTTCAAGTTGGAGAAGTCTCTCCTGGACCAGCGCATCCAGCAGATGGAATCAGAGGGGACCCGCTTCCATACAGGTGTTGAAATCGGGCGCGACATCGGCTGGGACGAACTGCGCTCGCGGTATGACGCCGTGGTAGTGGCGATCGGATCCACGGTCCCCAGGAAGGTCGACCTGCCGGGTGGTGGCCTGGAGGGTATCCACTACGCCATGGACTATCTGCCTGACCCCACCCGTGAACTGATGGGTAAGGCACCGCTGCACAACATCGATGCCAGAGGCAAGGACGTGGTCATCATCGGGGGAGGGGACACGGGTTCCGACTGCCTGGGTACGGCCCTGCGTCAGGGAGCCAGGTCTGTCACGGTCCTTCAGATACGTCCCTGTGAACCCACGGAACGCCCGGACGACCAGCCCTGGCCCACCTACGCGAGGCTCTACCAGAAGACCACTTCCATGGCTGAAGGCGGTACCTATGAGTACAGCGTCGACAGCCTGGAGTTCCTGGACAGGGACCAGGTACTGCGCTCCTCCGGGTTGGACGAGGGCGATCCCCGGGCCCGGGTCGACAGGGTCATGGCACCTGCAGGGTTTGAAGAGGACGGGCAGGGCCATATCAGCGGTGTCCGAGTCGTCAAGGTGGAGGAGGATGACCTGCATCACCTGGTTCCCGTCGAGGGGACCGAGCGGGTACTACCGGCCGACCTGGTCTTGATTTCCGTGGGATTCGCCCACCCTGAGACCGGTACCCTGACGGATCAGACGCAGGTGAACCTGGACCAGCGTGGAAACGTGGCCCGTAACGACGGGTATGCCACCAACGTTGATGGTCTCTTCTCCTGTGGTGACGCAGGCCGGGGTCAGTCCCTGGTTGTTTGGGCCATCGCCGAGGGACGTTCCTGTGCGGCCTCGGTGGACCGCTACCTGACCGGGGCAACAGAGCTGCCGGCCCCCATCGTATCTTCGCAACGCCCGATGGCTCTTCCCATCGCACGCTAAGATAGGTTGGTACGGTATCCGGATGGTGCGCCACATGCTGGCGGCCATCCGGTTCATTGACGAGCAACGGATTATTGGAGGCGTGCGATGACCAACCGCGCGGAACGCAGGGCACAGGCCAAGCGCAGTCGTAGGGGAGGACAGGACTCATACCGGGGAGCCGATCGCGGCCGGGCCGGAGTGATCGATGAAAGGACCCTCCAGGAGCGCTCTCGCAGGCTTGCGGCGGGTGAAAGCGGGGAATGGAAGCCCAGGGGCCACTCCGAACTGTCTGATGAAAATCCGGTCGGTAACCCCAACTATCGCAATCCCAAGCTGGTCAAGGCCCCTCACTCTCTGCGACAGTGGTTGCGCATTTTCGCCTGGATGCTGATCATCGGCTCGGGGATCGCCTTCCTGGTCTGCATGTGGTTCCCCTCCATTCCGCTATGGGGCACCATCACCATGGCCGGTGTCTTCTGTTTCGGAATCGTCCTGCTCTTTTTCGTTGGAGGCTCATACAAGGACAACCCCAACCTAGACTCCTACGGTACGGCGGTGTGATGACGAACCCAGGTCCAAAGGTCCGAGATTACTGAGAGGTCGTGGAGGAACATGGCGGGTAGCAAGGGGACTGCAAAGCGCGGGTCGGATACCGTGGAGCGCCGGGAACCTGCCATCAGGCTCAAGGACGTCCAGTACAGGCGTCAGGGCCGCATCATCCTCGACCATGTCGACCTTGAGATAGGCCGGGGTGAGAAGTGGGTGCTCTTCGGCCCCAACGGTGTAGGGAAGTCAACGCTCATCTCCATGATGAGCACCCGAGGTTTTCCGTCAAGCGGCACCGTTGAAATCCTGGGAAATCGTCTGGGCAAGGTGAACGTGTTTTCCTACCGGTGGAGGATAGGCCTCGCTTCGGCCGAGCTGGCCAAGACCATCAACCCCCAGGAAGACCCTTATGATGTGGTTCTGACCGCTTTCAGCGATACGACGGGCCGGTGGCGTGAAGAGTTCACACGGGGTCAGGAGGATGCCGCCATACAGCTCATGGACCGGTTCGGTATCGCCTACCTGCGTGGAAAGCGGATGTACAGACTCTCTGAGGGGGAGCGGGGAAGGGTGCTGATATGCCGGGCCCTCATGGCCAATCCTGATCTGCTCATCCTTGATGAGCCAACGACGGGTCTGGATCTGGGTGGACGTGAGCTGGTTCTCAAGGCCCTGAGCCGTATCGGGCAGGAGGACAAGGACAGGACAGTCGTTCTGGTCACGCATCGTCTTGAGGAGATCCCAGAGGGCTTTGACAAGGTGGCCATGATGGGGCGCCGCCCCATGTCGGATTCCGTCCGCGCCCAGACCCCAGGCGATCCGGACCCCGGCACCATAACATTCCAGGGGCCGGTCGAGGAGGGGCTGACAGGAGGCCGCCTGAGCGACCTATTCGGTCTGAACCTGAAGGTGATACATGACGAAGGCCGTTGGGGCGCCTTCGCCACGGCAACGGTCTGAAGCCAGAGGGACACAGCCCTGCCTCCTGGCTTGATTCCCGCCCCTAAACTCAGCTCAAGGAAAAGCAAAACTCCCTTACATCCTGCTGTTGTACACTAAAACGGTTTCTAGTCCTGATAGCGCCGGGGACGCGCATGCTCGGAAGGGTGTTGAAGTGCTTAAGATATGGACCCGCTACTTGAAACCCTACTGGATGCAGGTTCTTGTGCTGGTTATCTTCCAAGTTGCGCAGACCGCGCTTAACCTCTACCTGCCCAACCTCCAGGCGGACATCATCGACAAGGGCGTGGCCATTGGCGACCAGGGCGCCATTTACCGCATCGGCTGGCAGATGATGGGTGTCACGGCCCTCCAGATCATCGCCAACATCGTGGCCGTCTACTACGCCACCCGGCTGGCCATGAGGATGGGGTATGAGCTTCGGCGTGACCTGTTCTCCGCGGTCGAAGGATTCAGTCTTAACGAGATAGAGCGCTTCTCTGCAGGATCCCTGATAACCCGTACGACCAATGATGTTCAACAACTGCAGATGACCACCATGCAGACCCTTATGATCATCCTCCAGGCACCCGTCATGCTGGTTGGTGGACTGGTTCTGGCGCTGCGTCAGGACGGCCCGCTCACCTGGTCCCTTGCCGTCATCATCCCGGTGATTCTGGTTATCGCCTTCTTCCTGCTGCGGCAGATGGGGCCGCTCTTCACCCGGATGCAGAATATGCTGGACTCGGTCAACCGACTTGTTCGCGAGCAGATTTCCGGCGTCAGGGTCATCCGGGCATT
The DNA here is from genome assembly GCF_000737865.1 of Bifidobacterium coryneforme. Lineage (NCBI taxonomy): Bacteria > Bacillati > Actinomycetota > Actinomycetes > Bifidobacteriales > Bifidobacteriaceae > Bifidobacterium > Bifidobacterium coryneforme. The sequence continues at coordinate 929,755 of NZ_CP007287.1, read as the reverse complement.
CGTCAGGGAAAAGACCGAGGCGCAACGATTCGACAAGGCCAACAAGGATGTCTATGACGTTCTGATTTCGACCGGCCGCCTGATGAGCATGCTGGTACCCCTGCTCTGGTTCTTCCTCAACCTCTCCAACATCGCCATCATGTGGTTCGGTGGCAAGCGGATTGAATCGGGCGGGATGCAGATAGGTGCCCTTCAGGCCTTCATCCAGTATCTGATGATCATCCTCTCGGGCCTGGTGATGGCCGCAATGATGTCGGTCATGCTGCCTCGTGCCACCGTGTCGGCAAAACGAATCAATGAGGTTCTTGAAGCGACCAGTGAAATCCAGGCTCCTGAGAATCCGTACAGGCCCGAAAACCCGAAGGGGGTGCTTGAGTTCAAGCATGTCGGCTTCTCCTACCCTGGAGCAGAAGACCCCGTCCTCAGCGACATATCCTTCTCGGCCAGGCCCGGCACCACTACGGCCATCATAGGGGCGACGGGTTCGGGCAAATCAACCATAATTCGTCTCGCCAGCAGGATGTTTGACGTGACTGAAGGTGAAATTCTGGTTGACGGGCACAACCTGCAGGAGTACGACCCCGACCAGTTGGCCACCCTGTTCGGACCGGTGCCCCAGAAGGCCAATCTCTTCACCGGAACCGTCCGCAGCAATATGCTGTTCGGAGACCCCGGCGCCAGTGATGAACAGATATGGCAGGCCCTGAACATTGCCCAGGCTGCGGACTTCATCAAGGAGAACCCGGCAGGATTGGACGCCCGCGTATCCGAGGGTGGCACCAACTACTCAGGAGGTCAGAAGCAACGACTCTGCATGGCCCGAGCCATTCTTCGCAACCCTCTGATCTACACCTTCGACGATTCCTTCTCCGCTCTTGACATGACCACGGACCGGGCCCTCCACCAGGCCCTGGTTCCGGTGACCCGGCACGCCACGCAGATTGTCGTGGCGCAGAGGGCTGCCTCAATCCGTACGGCCGACCAGATCCTGGTCCTTGACCAGGGCCGGATAGTCGGTACGGGTACCCATGACCAGCTCATGAAAACCTGTGCCACCTATCAGGAAATCGTTGAATCCCAAGGAGGACAAGGACCGGACGTGGAGGATCTCAGCATCGACGAAGGGAGGGCCGAGTGATGACGTCGGAGATCGAGATGTCACAGGCCCCCGTACTGCCGAAAGGCGAGCGGAGACATACTGTTTCGCGTCTGGTGCGTTATCTCCTGGCCAGCCCCTGGAGAGCCGTCCTCATGATTCTTGCCGGTATGGCCGCCGTGGCTTTGATCGCCATCGGTCCCAAGATCATGGGCCAGGCCACCAACGTCCTTTTTGAAGGTGTTTTGGGAACGATGCTGGTCAAGATGGGTGTCAAACCCGGAACGCCCAAGGAGGTTGTCGTCTCCCACCTGGAAAGCAGGGGAGAGGACAAGTTCGCGCAGATGATCGCATCCATGGATGTTCAGGTCGGTGTGGGGATTGACTGGAATCGCCTCGCCGCCATCCTGATTTTCGTCACTTGCGTCTATGTGGTCTCCATCCTGGTGCGTCTGGTCCAGAACTTCCTGATGACCAGGCTGGTCTCCGATGCGGTCTACACCATGCGTCGGCAGATTGAGGAAAAGATGGACCGCCTGCCTCTGGAGTACTTCGACCGGACACCGCGTGGCGAGGTCATGAGCCGGACGACGAACGATATCGACAACATCTCGGGCAATCTTCAGGAGATTCTTGGCGAACTGCTCTTCTCGGTCTTTTCGCTCATCGGTGCCTTCATCATGATGCTGACCATATCGCCCCTTCTGACGCTCATTGCCTTCGTCATCATCCCGGTCATGGCCCTGTGCGCTGGCATCATCCTCAAGAAGACCCAGCCCCAGTTCACCCGGCAGTGGATACAGACCGGCCAGGTCAACAGCCATGTGGAGGAGATGTTCTCAGGCCACATGGTGGTCAGGGCCTTCGGCCACCAGGAAGCGGCTGAGGCGGAGTTCGAGGAGAAGAACCGAGAACTCTATCAGGCCTCATTCAAGGCGTCCTTCTTCTCGGCCCTGGTCACGCCCATGTCGACCTTCTTCGGAAACCTGAGCTTCGTGGTGGTGGTGATCGTCGGAGGGGTTCACGTGCTGAGCGGAACCATGACGCTCGGTGGCCTCCAGGCATTCACCCAGTACACGCGTCAGGCTTCACAGCCCATCGGCCAGCTGGCCTCCATGGGTACCATGCTCCAATCCGCCCTCGCCTCCTGCAAGAGGGTGTTCGAATTCCTCGATGAGCCTGAGGAGCGTCCCGACCCGGATCACCCCGACCACCTGGGCAAGGATGGCAGTGGACACATTGATGGGCTGGTCCGTTTTGATCATGTCCGCTTCTCGTACAAACCGGAAGAACCACTGATTACTGACCTGACCATCGAGGCCAAGCCCGGCCAGACCATCGCCATCGTGGGGCCGACTGGTGCCGGCAAGACCACCCTGGTCAACCTCCTCATGCGTTTCTACGATATTCAAAGCGGGAGCATCACTATCGATGGGGTGGATATCTCCAAGGTCAGCCGCAAAGAGCTGCGAAGCCACTTCGGCATGGTCCTCCAAGACACCTGGCTGTTCGATGGAACGGTTCGTGACAACCTTCTTTACGGTCTGAATGAGGGGACGACCATCCCTGATGAGCAGATGATCGAGGGAGCCAGGGCCACCCATGTCGATGAGTTCATCAGGAAGCTGCCGGATGGCTACAACACAGTCCTGACTGAGGACAGCAGTGAACTCAGCCAGGGGGAGCGCCAGTTGATGACCATCTGCCGTGCCTTCCTGTCCGACCCCGACATCCTGATCCTGGATGAAGCCACCTCTTCGGTCGATACCAGGACTGAACTTCTGGTGCAGCAGGCCATGAACACCCTCCGCGCGGGCAGGACCAGCTTTGTCATCGCCCACCGGCTTTCGACAATCCGTGATGCCGACCTGATCCTGGTGGTCAACCACGGGTCGGTCGTCGAACAGGGCACACATGCCCAACTCCTGGAGAGGGGCGGAGCCTATGCCTCTCTCTATAACTCGCAGTTCACAGAGGGGAACGAGGAATCCTGATGGGTGTACGACGCGGTCCGCTGACCTATGGCGAGCGAGTGCAACTGACAGACAAAAAGGGCCGGTTGCTTACCGTCATGCTTTCGCCGAACGGGGTTACACAGACCGATAGAGGGTTTCTGCCCCATGACGACATGGTTGGCCTTCCCGAAGGATCGGTCGTCACCTCCATTTCCGCCAGCGCCTGGCATGACCGTCATGTCGGAGACGATACAGACACGGGCGGGAGTGCACCGGCCGAGCGTGACCGTGCCAAGCCGTGGAAGTCGGCGCGTGCCATCGGCGGGTGGCAGTATACGGTCTTGCGCCCCAGGTTGGAGGACTTCATCCTCTCCATGCCACGCGGGGCACAGATCATGTACCCAAAGGACATCGCCCAGGTCATTTCCCTGGGTGATGTCAGGCATGGTATGCGCGTCCTGGAATCGGGAGCCGGATCCGGTGCCATGAGCCTCGGCCTGCTTGATGCCGTAGGGCCGGATGGGTCCCTTACCACCATCGAGGTGCGGCCCGAGTTCGCTCGGGTGGCGATGGGCAACGCCACGGTCTACTACGGGAACCGCCCCGCCTGGTGGAATCTCCTGGTCGGTGATTTCGACACCAGGGCGGCCGGCCTGGACGAAGGCTACTTCGACAGAATCGTCCTGGACATGCTGGACCCATGGAACAGGCTGGATGCCGCTTATCGGGTACTGGCACCCGGAGGTGTGCTGACGGCCTACATCACGACGACCACCCAGATGAGTCGAATGGTCGAGTCGTTACGCAGGAGCGGGCATTGGACTGAGCCCGAGATTCAAGAAACGATGGAGCGATCCTGGAAGGCCGATGGGTTGGCGGTCCGACCGGAACATCAGATGATCGGGCACACCGGCTTCCTGGTGGTAGCCCGGGCCATGGCCCCTGGTCAGACGGCTCTTCAGAAGAAAATCCGGGCCACCAAGGACTACACGACCGACATCGACCAGGTGCAGGAAACACGAAAGGACGACCAGGATCTGGATTCCCTGGAGCTGCGGGATATCTCCGACAGGAAACTGCGCAAGGTCCTTCGTGATCTGGACAAGGAAATCGGCACCATGGACCAGTATCCGGGCCCAACAGAGGAAAGGTCCGACTTGTAGGGGTCGAATCTGTCATAATGGACAGGTCGGCTTTCTTGCGGAGTTGTCGACCCTTCGAAGAGAGGACTCGGAATGGGTGTCAATATCAAGAAGATCGCCAAACATGCTGGCAAGTGCACCTATACGTTGATGTTGATGCGCCATGCCAAGACCGAATCCGAAGCTCCTGAGGGGGACAGGAACCGGCAGCTGACCGAGAAGGGACTCAAACAGGCCAGAAAGGTGGGTAAGGGACTGGTCAAATTCGACCTGGTCCCCGACAGAATCGTCTGTTCAGGTGCCCGTCGCGCCCGCCAGACCCTGGACAGGATGCTCAAACCGTTTGGTGATGGCCCCGAGGTGGACTACCGCGAGGACCTCTACGAGTCGGGAATACAGGCCGTTTTCGACCAGCTGACCGAGACCAAGCCCAAGCAACACAGACTCATGGTCATAGGCCATGAACCCATCATGTCGATTTGCAGCCAGTGGCTGGCCAAGCCCGAGTCCGACCCGGATCTGCTCGACCTTCTGAATCTCGGCCTCTCTCCGGCCAACCTGGTCATCTTCGGCTCCGAGAAGCCCTTCGAGGAGTGGCAGACCCACACCGCCCGTCTTCTGGGGATTCTGGAACCGCACGACTTCTCGAACTAGCCCGCCGAGACCTGCTGAACCGCTCTCCCGTAAGCGATTCGAATGGGTATCAATTGAATTTATAACGACACCCTACCCCCACCGATTACCTGGTCCTGACCGGCGCTGTTAACCTGACCTGAGATATCACCACCAATGGGGAGGTTTCATGTCAGCCAGCACATCCGTGATCGGTTTCCCGCGCATCGGAGCACAGCGGGAGCTCAAGAAGGCCATCGAGGGCTACTGGAAGGGAAAGCTGGACCTGGACAGTGTCAGGGAAACGGCCCGTTCACTGCGTTCCGAGCACTGGAATCTCCAGAAGGAAGCAGGCATAGACCTGATTCCCAGCAATGACTTCAGTTACTACGACCAAATGCTGGACACAGCCATACTGCTCAATGTGGTGCCCCGCCGTTACGCCGATCTGGGTCTTGGCCCTGAGGATACGCTCTTTGCCATGGGCCGTGGCTATCAGGGTGATCAAGGCGATGTGACCGCCCTGCCCATGAAAAAGTGGTTTACGACCAACTACCATTACCTGGTTCCTGAAATCGATGCTGATACGCATGTGGAGCTTGCGGGTTCGAAGCCGTTCGACGAATATCAAGAGGCGAAGGACCAGGGAATCGCCACCAAGCCTGTAGTGATTGGTCCCTACACCTTCCTCAAGCTGGCACGTGGTCCCGAGGGGGAGAGAATCGAACCTGGACATGATCTGGTATCGGCCCTGTCCAAGGCTTATGCCGACATCATCCGCCGTTTTGCCGACCTTGGCGCCGACTGGGTTCAGCTTGATGAGCCCTACCTGGTTCTTGACAAGGAGGACGGCGACCTGGACCTCTTCCGAAACCTGTACCGGGACATTCTTCCTGCCAGGCAAGGCGGCGAAGGGTATGTCAGGATACTTCTGCAGACATACTTCGGCCATGTGGGGGACTGTCTGGCCTGTATCAATGAGCTGGGATTTGACGGTATCGGTCTGGACCTGGTCGAGGGACGTGACGAAAATCTGGCGGCTCTTAAGGAGCACGGGGTCAAGCAGGGGACCACGGTCTTCGCCGGTCTGGTCAACGGGCGCAACATCTGGCGAAACAACTATGCGGTCAGTCTGGGTATCCTCGATGCGGTCCGTCAGGTCACTTCGGATGTGGTCGTCTCCACCGCCTCATCCCTCCTGCATGTTCCCTTTACGGTAAGGAATGAGGAGGGGCTAGACGCCAAGACGGTCCGTCCTCATTTCGCCTTTGCCGTCGAGAAGCTGGATGAGCTGCATGACCTGGCCATCCTTGCGGCAGCCGATGACGAAGAAAAGAAGGATTCCCGCGTTCTGGCCGATAACCAGCACCTCTTCGACGGTACCAGGGTGGAGAGGGACCAGGCGGTCTCCAACCGCCTTGATGCCCTGGACGAGCAGGACTTTGTCCGTCAACCTGCCCGGGCGGAGCGTCAGCGGATTCAGGCCGAAGAACTCGGTCTCCCTGATCTGCCGACCACGACAATCGGATCATTCCCCCAGACCGCCGAGGTGAGGTCTTACCGCGCCAGACTGCGCAAAAAGGAAATCAGCCAGGAGGAGTACGACGGGTTCATCGCCTCGCAGATCGACCAGGTCATCGACCACCAGGAGCGGATCGGCCTGGATGTCCTGGTGCATGGCGAGTTCGAGCGCAATGACATGGTCGAGTACTTCGGGCAGAACCTGAATGGGTACCTCTTCACCAAGAACGCCTGGGTGCAGTCGTATGGTACGCGTTGCGTCAAGCCCCCCATAGTATGGGGTGACGTCTCCCGCGCCAGGCCCATCACCGTACGGTGGAGTTCCTATGCCCAGTCACGTACCAAGCACGTGGTCAAGGGCATGCTGACGGGGCCCGTCACGATATTGAACTGGTCCTGGCCCCGTGAGGACATCACCCATGAGGAGCAGACGCGGCAACTGGCCCTGGCCATCCGCGACGAGGTGCTTGACCTGGAGGCTGCGGGTATCAAGGTCATCCAGATAGACGAGGCCGCGCTTCGCGAAAAACTGCCCCTGAGGCGCTCCGACTGGCACACGGGGTATCTGGACTGGGCGGTTCCCGCCTTCCGATTGGTTCATTCGGCCGTAAAGCCGACAACCCAGATTCACACCCATATGTGCTACTCGGAATTCAACGACATCATCAAGGACATTGACGCCATGGATGCTGACGTCATCTCCTTCGAGGCTTCCAGGTCTGATCTGACTGTTCTTGATGCCATCCAGGAGGCTCACTTCGAGACAGAAGCAGGACCGGGTGTCTATGATATTCACTCGCCCCGCATCCCCTCCGAGGAGGAGATCGTCGAGCGGATACATGCCATCCTTGACAAGCTGGATGCCCGAAAGGTCTGGATCAATCCCGACTGCGGGCTCAAGACCCGAGGCAATGAAGAGACCTGGCCCAGTCTGGAACATATGGTCGCAGCGGCCAAGCTGGTCAGGGAAGAACTGTCGTCGTCACAACGGTAACAATGGCGGCCGGTGGCCTGTCCGCCGACGGAAGCAGGGATGATTCATCATGCATGAGCCCATATTCTCGCTGGAAGTGTTTCCTCCGAAGCGCGATGCGCCGGTGGGGACCATCTACGATACCTTGGATGGTCTTGAGGGGCTCATACCTGATTTCATATCCGTAACCTACGGCACGGGCAAGCAATCCGACCGTACAGCCACAGCAAGGATCGCCCGCACCATTCATACCGAGTACGGCATTCCCTCCGTGGCTCACCTTACGGCCCAGTACGCCGACAAGGAGATTGTTGACCAGGCCCTGGATATGTTCGACAGGGCCGGTGTGGCAGCGGTTCTTCCTCTGCGCGGGGACAGTGTGGAGGGGAGGACCCCTGCGGGGGTCTTCGATCATGCCAGCGACCTGGTGGCCTATATCCATGCCAAGCGCCCTGATATGACCATCTTCGGTGCCTGCTATCCGGAAACCCATCCAGAGGCGGCATCACCCCAGGCGGATTTGGACAATCTGAAGATCAAGGTCGATGCGGGTGCCTCCCATTTGATATCGCAGCTCTTCTACGACAACGATTACTTCACCGACTTCCTGGGCAGGGCCAGGGGAACGGGGATCGACGTGCCCATCGAGGCAGGCATCATGCCCATCACCAATGCCGGTCAGGTTCGCCATATGAGCGAGGTCTGTGCAGCGAGCATCCCTCCGGCGGTAAATACCATCCTGGACAGATGGGGCGATGACCGGACGAGTCTGCGGGAGGCGGGAATCATCTATGCCTCTCAACAGATTGCCGACCTGGTCTCTCAAGGGGTGGACGGCATCCACCTGTATTCCATGAACCAGGCCGGTGTCACTCGTCGCATCTGGCACAATGTCCGTCACCTGTTCAAGGTCCGCCAGGCATCGTCATCGATGCTGAGCCTCTGACGGTGGCGAAGGACCTTATCGCCGGGTTGAACGATGATGCCCTCCCATGTCGGGACGGTGCTCAGTTTTTCTTTTTTGATTTCCCGGCAGGGGAGGACTTGCCTCCGGTTTGCTTCCCATGGGATTGCTTCTTGCCGTCTGCCGCCCGGTCGGATTCCACCTCAGGTTGCAACCAGGCGAACCTGGTCTGCATAACCGTCTTGACTGGTGGAACGATGCCAATGATGATTCCGGCTATCATGGCTGCGATGGCCGCCCAGGAGGCAGTATCCTGCCCGATGAGGATGAGCACCACTACCAGGCCGATGCCAATCAACGATGCCACCTGGGACCAGGTGCGCTGGCTGGGGGTCAAGCGTTCGCTGTTCATGGGCATAAGACCGAGGAAAAATCCATCCAGAAGAGCCAGGATTCCGGCCCCGATGATGATGGCATAGTCTGTTGACGGCAATTTTGCCCCCTTTCAGATCTGGTCCAGGCATATCGCCCGTGTACCCCTGAGGGCGTGGGCACGGGCCTGTGCGTCGGTCAAGGCATCGATTCTCTCGGTTTCATTCATGACGGTTTCCGGGTCGATGCCGGATATCAGTGCGACAACCGTCTCATATGACGTTTTTGCGGTTTCGAATACGCCGACGAGACGCCCCTGGCGCATGACGGCGATTCTGTCGGCCACGGCGAAGACATCTGGCAGGTCGTGGCAGACCATGACGATGCTCTGCCCCTCGGCCCTCATTCGTTTGATGTAGTTGAGGACCTCGGCGGTCTGCATGACCGAGAGCGCGGAGGTGGGCTCGTCAAGCAGTATCAACTGCGGGTTGTCCAGCAGGGTCCTGGCGATGGAAACGGTCTGCTTCTGCCCCATGGAAAGCGAAGCCATGGGCTGACCCACCCGAATGGCGGACGAGAGGGATTGGAGGACCTGGCGCGTCCTCTCCTGCATGGTCTCGTCGTCCCTGCGAAGGTGATTGTCGCGCAGCTCCTTGCCCAGGAAGAGATTGGCTGACACATCAAGGTTGTCGCAGAAACTCTGTCCCTGGAAGACCGCAGCCACGCCCAGCTGTGCGGCCGCCCGGATGGAGGGCAAGGTAACCGCTTCGCCCTGCCATTTCATGGTGCCTGAATCTGGGTGGAGCAATCCCGACATGATCTTGATCAGGGTCGACTTGCCTGCACCATTATCGCCTACGACGGCCAGCACCTCGCGATGCCGCACACTGAGACTCACCTGTTTAAGAGCATGAACGAATCCGAATTTGACTGAGATGTCACTCATCTCCATCAATGGCGTGACGTCACTCAAATCGGTCACCTCCTCTATGACGTTTGACCTGCGGATTGCGAGGACACAGCGATGTGTTCGTTGACCTTATCGACTGCCATCATAGCCGCACCCAGCGCAGGGCCGGTAATCGGGTATCGGGCAGGCAGGACTTCCATAGGCACCATGGCATCAGGGAAGAGCATGCGTTGCAAGGTCTCCTGCAGTGGGTCCAGGAAGACCGAGCCGGTGGTTCCGAGTATGCCGCCAAGCACGACAACTTGGGGATCCACTGCGTTGCACAGGTCGGCGACCACGTTGCCTATGCGGATGGCGGCATCGGCAACGATACGCCGACAGCCCGGGTCTCCCTGGTTGACGCTGGACACCAGGTCTTCCAGGGTCATGGTGCCGTGGGTCACGCTCAGGAGGGAAACCAACCTGCTCTCGTCAACCACAGTGTTCAGGCATCCCCTGTTGCCGCAGATGCAGATGTCGCCGAGCGGATCGACCTGAACATGGCCGATTTCACCAGCCAGCCCCGTGGTGCCGCGCCAAGGTTCACCGTTGATGATGATTCCTGCACCGACTCCATCATTGGCGTGGACATAGACGAAATGGCGTTTTCCCGCTGCAATTCCCATTCGTAGTTCTGCCAAGGCCGCGTAGTTGGCATCGTTGTCAACGCTGACGGGCACTTTTAACGCCTCACGGAAGGTGCCTATGAGATCCTGGTTGTCCCATCCCTTGAGGATGCCCGGAATGGCAAGCTGATGTGTGCGGCAGTCCACTGGTGCTCCCAAGGCTATATCCAGCCCCACCAGCTCATCCATGCCGGCACCGATGGAAGTCAGCGTTTCCTTGATCAGGATCATGGCCCGCTCCAGCGTCGTGTCGGGCTTGTGATTGTGGGGAAGGGCGAGATTGTGCTCGGCCAGGATGGTGTGCGACGCATCGACCAGTTCCAGGCGCATCTCGTGACGCCCGATATAGAGCCCGGCACCGAGTCCCTTCTGCCGCGCCAGCATGACCAGGGTTGCCCTACGGCCGTTTCGGGTCGTTGAAGAGGTCTCTAGAAGGTGCTGCTCACCCATTTGCCGAACCAGGTTCGAAATGGTGGCCGTCGAGAGTCCTGTGTTCTCGGCGAGTTCAATCTGGGTCATGGCACCGAATCTCCGAATGGTGTCCAGAAGCAGGGCGCGATTGGCCTCACGCAAGGAGGTCTGGGAGCCGAACAATCGATGTGCCATAAAGCTCAAGTGTAGCCAAGACCCCCAGTCCTCGGCACATGCTTGGCAATCCACACCGTCCGGCGCAAACGGAGCACTCCTATGAGCGATGTAAGAGCCGAGACGATACTTTAAGTTCATATAGATAATGCAAAACAGATTTATAGCAATTCTTGAATTGATGTTTTGAACACAAGGATGTATGCTGACTCCTGAACCTCATCATCGAGGCTGGTGGGCACAGCGGCCCACAGCGCATTCAAAGAAGAAGGAGTCTCCATGAAAATGATGAAACGTACTCTGGCGGCAGCGGTCGGTCTGGCCATGCTGGCTGGCCTGGGTGCCTGTGGCGGTTCCCGCTCGGGGGATAATGGCAGCGGTTCCGAAGCCGTGGGGAAGGGAGCGACGATCGGCGTTTCGATGCCCACCAAGTCCGAGGAGCGATGGAACAAGGATGGCAACAACCTGAAATCAAAGCTGGAGAAGGCCGGGTACAAGGTCGTGCTCTCCTTTGCGGACGACAAGCCGGCCCAGCAGAATGCCGATATCGAGAACATGGTCAACAAGGGTGCCAAGATAGTGGTGGTGGCCTCAAAGGACGGAACCGCAGTGGGGCCGGCTGTCGAGAAGGCCAAGGATTCGGGTGCCAAGGTCATCGCCTATGACCGGCTGATCATGAACACCAAGGCGGTGGACTACTATGCCACCTTCCAGCTGGAGCGCACAGGCGTACTGGAAGCGCAATGGCTGATCGACCAACTGGGTCTGGAGTCCGGAGCCAAGGGTCCCTTCAACGTTGAGCTCTTTACCGGATCGCCTGATGACAACAATGCCAAGTACTTCTTCAAGGGTGCCTGGGATCTCCTCCAGCCTTACTTCAAGTCGGGCGTTCTGGTCAGTCCCTCCCAGCATGGTGGCGGCGTGAACAAGGACTTCAAGCTGTCCGATTGGCAGAAGATCTCGGTCCAGTCCTGGAAGACGGAACAGGCGCAGAAGGATATGGAATCCATCCTGGACTCCACATATGCCCATGGCGAGAAGCTGGATGCGGTGCTCAGCCCCTACGACGGCATCAGCCAGGGCGTAATCAACGCCATCCAGTCCAAGCGTCCAGACATGCAGCCCAATTCTCCGAACTGGCCCAAGATCACCGGACAGGATGCGATGGAGATTTCGGTCGCGAACATCTCCAAGGGTCTCCAGGGTCAGACGGTCTTCAAGGACGTCAACAAACTGGCCGATGCCGTGTACGACATGATCATCGAGCTTGCCGAGGGCAAGAAGGTCTCGGGGCTGAACGGCAAGTTCAACAACAACACCATCGAGGTGCCTTCCAAGCTGCTTGATCCCAAGGGAATCACCAAGGAGAACCTGATGGATCTGGTCAAGGCCAATTACCTGACCCAGGACAGATTCGATCAGCTGACCAAGTAGTTTCACCGGTAGGTCCGTCATCGTGGGTCCTTCCCTGCTGGGAAGGACCCCGGTACGGACAGGAGGTAGCAGTCATGTCCCAACAGGACATCATCTTACGAATGAAGAACATCACCAAGACGTTCGGTCCGGTCACGGCCTTGTCGGATGTCACCATGGAGGTGCGCAAGGGCGAGATTCATGCCATATGTGGTGAAAACGGAGCCGGCAAGTCCACACTGATGAATGTGCTTTCGGGTGTGTATCCCTATGGAAGCTACAAGGGGGAGATCGAGTTCGACGGAAAGGGGTGCAGGTACCGCACCATCAATGACTCCGAGGCCGACGGTATCGTCATCATCCACCAGGAGTTGGCACTGAGTCCCTTCCTTTCGATTGCCGAGAACATCTTCATGGGCAACGAGCAGGCGAAAAGCGGAGTGATGGACTGGAACCAGACCCGGGCCAAGGCGGCCAGGCTCCTTGCCAAGGTGGGGCTGGACGAGAATCCTGACACCAGAATCATGGATCTTGGTGTCGGCAAGCAGCAGCTGGTCGAGATAGCCAAGGCCCTGTCGAAGAACGTCCGGCTGTTGATTCTGGACGAGCCAACAGCCGCGCTCAACGACGAGGATTCGGACCACCTGCTCAACCTGGTCAGGCAACTGAGGGATGACCAGGGGGTCACCAGCATCCTCATAACCCACAAACTGGGGGAGGTTGCGCAGATAGCTGACGGGGTCACCATCATCCGCGACGGGTCAACAGTCGGTTCCATGGAGATTACTCCTGAGAACCCGTTGGATCAGGACCTGCTGATTCAGAAGATGGTGGGAAGGGAACTGACCAATCTGTATCCGGACCATGAGCCCAGGATCGGGGATGAGGTCTTCAGAATCAAGGATTGGACAGTCCACCACCCCTTGGATCCCTCCAGGGTCATCGTGGACCACGCCAATCTGGTGGTCCATAAGGGCGAGATCGTCGGCTTGGCCGGACTCATGGGAGCCGGCAGGACAGAGATGGCGCGAAGCATCTTCGGTCGCTCCTACGGCAGTCACATCAGCGGAACCATCGAAATGCACGGTCAGGAGGTCCAGCTGCACAGCGTCCAGGCCGCCATCGATTCAGGCCTGGCCTATGCCACCGAAGACCGGAAGGTCTACGGACTCAACCTTCTGCAGAACATCAGGGAGAACGCCTCCATGGCATCCCTGAAGAAGCTGAGCCGGTACGGCGTTATGAACGAGAACGTCGAACGCGGCGAGGTGGAGGAGTACCGCAGGGACTTCAACATCAAATGCAGCAACATCGATGTTCCGGTATCAACCCTGTCCGGCGGCAATCAGCAGAAGGTCATGCTGGCCAAGTGGGTCATATCCGACCCCGATGTGCTCATCCTGGACGAACCCACACGAGGCATCGATGTCGGTGCCAAGTACGAAATCTACGAAATCATCGACAAGCTGGTCGACCAGGGAAAGGCCGTCATCGTCATCTCCTCCGAGCTCCCCGAGCTCATCGGCATCTGCGACCGGATATACACGGTCAGCCAGGGAGTGATAACCGACAACGTAGACCGTTGTGACTTCTCTCAGGAGTATCTGATGAAGGGCATGACACAGGATAAGAAGGGAGCAGTGACGCGATGAGCTCGCCAACCACTCAGAACAGGACCTCAAACCAGATCGAAGAGAATGCACCGGGCGAGGGGATGCTGGCCTCCCTGGCCAGCAACGCCCGCCAGTATGGAATAGTCGGCGCCCTTGTCGTCATCGTGGTCGTATTCGAAATCCTGACCAAGGGGGTCCTTCTCAAACCCAACAGCTTCGTTTCGCTGATTCAGCAGAACGCCTATGTGATCATCCTGGCCATCGGCATGGTGATGGTCATCATCGCCACCCACATCGACCTCTCTGTGGGTTCATTGGTGGCCTTCATAGGCGGTGTATGCGCCATTCTCATGGAGCACATGGGAGTCAACTGGATGCTGGCCATCCTCCTCTCCCTGGTGGTCGGTCTGCTTATCGGGGTTTGGCAGGGCTTCTGGGTTGCCGTGGTCGGCATCCCCGGATTCATCACCACCCTGGCCGGCATGTTGATCTTCCGCGGTCTGGCCACGGTCATCGTCGGTGAGTCCGTTCCCATCACCTCCCTAGAGTTCAGGGGAATCGCCCGCGACTACCTCCCCAATATCCTGGGATGGTGGGGGCCTTTCGACGGTCTTACCATCGTTCTCGGTCTGCTCTGCATCCTCGCCTATTCCTGGTCGCAGATATCCAAGCGCCGCAAGACCCTGGCTGTGGGCCTGGTTCCCGAGCCGAAGGGGCTGATGATCGGCAAGATCCTGGTTGCCTCCGTCGTCATCGTTTTCGTGACCTACCTCCTGGCCTCTTCCGGAAACGAGACCCAGGGAGGGACACCCATCATGCTGGTCATCGTTGCTGTCCTGGTCCTGATCTACAACTTCATCCTGACCAGGACGGTCTTCGGTCGTCATGTCTATGCAGTGGGTGGCAACCGAAAGGCCGCTGTGCTTTCGGGCATCAACGCCAAGCGGGTTGACTTCACCCTCTTTGTCCACATGGGCTTCCTGTCTGCTGTAGCCGCTATCTGCATGCTCTCCCGTCTGGCATCTGCAACTGCCCAGGCAGGTATGGAGTTCGAGATGGACGCCATTGCCTCCTGCTTCATCGGTGGAACGGCCGTTACCGGTGGTATCGGCACCATCCCCGGCGCCGTGGTGGGTGCTTTCGTGATGGGTGTCATCAACCAGGGCCTGTCGATCATGGGTGTTGATACGGCAATCGTCAAGACCATCAAGGGTCTGGTGCTGCTTCTGGCCGTCGCCATCGACGTCATGTCCAAGCGTCGCAAGAGCTGACCAGCGCCAAGGGCCTCCATGTACTGGCCCCGGGTCCGTTTGCAAAGACGGGTGCCCGGGGCCGGCCCATAGGTTCCCATCTTGGTATCCACAGAGGAGTTTCATATGAAGATCAATGACAAGGCCCGCTCAAGGATGTACGGGCTTACCGCCGTGGCCTGTGCCCTTTGGCTGATCCAGTCGCTGGCGGAGGCATCGCGGGACGGAAGTCTGCTGAGCTGGTCCACCATCGTGTTCTCGCTCTGCCTGACGGTGGTGACGACATACTGTGGAACCTGTGCCTGGAAGGAGGGCCGGAAGGCGGCCAGCGGGACCGTCGATGAGAACGGGCAGGACCAAGCAAACCCGGAGGAATGAGTACCCTGCTTCAACCTATGTCCGGGCACGCTCCATCTATATAATGCCGATAGGATACGGGTACGGATGAAGGACGGGGGTGGCGGTATGGCGGACGGAGGAGCAACACAGTTCAAGGCCTCGGATCTGATACGGCTTGGATTGCAGGACCTGGACCGCGCCAGGACGGATTTGGACCGCCTGGACCGGATTGGTCTTGACCCACACATCAAGCAAACCGCAATTGGTTCACTGGAGTCGGCCTGCGATCCGGATGCCGCCCTCTCCTCCCTGGTCATGGTCCTCGACCAGTACACCTCCTACGGTCTGCCCGACTTCCTCCAGGAAGGGAACGATCGGGACGGCTCGGCAATCAAGTCACTTATCCGGGTTCTCGGAGCCTCCGAGGCCATGGGAAGACTGATGCGCTCCCGTCCATCCCTGGTTGAAGCCGTGGCCTGTGACCCCTGTCGGTCAGGTGATTGTCCCCTCCAGACGAGGAAGGCCCTCATTTCCGATGCCCTTAGTCAGGCAAGCATGGGATTGCCGGGTCAGGAAGTCCTGGCTCGCCAGGTCGACACCCTTCGCGCGCAATACCGGTTGCAGCTTGCTGCGATTATGGCAAGAGACCTGGCTGCAGAGGAGCCCGAGAAGGTGCAGCCGGATATCAGCCAGGCCCTGTCCGATCTGGCCGAGGCGACTCTGGAGGGGGCCCTGGCCATTGCCGAAGGTCAGGTACCATCCTCCGACAAGTGCCGCTTCACTGTCATCGGCATGGGCAAGCTGGGCGCCAGGGAACTGAACTATGTTTCCGACGTCGACCTTATTTATGTGGTGGAACCCGCGGGAGAGGTATCCGACCATGACCTGACCTCCATAGGTACCAAAGTCGCCATACTTCTCCAGAAGATATGCCAGTCCATCATCCCGGGCACCCTGGAGCCTCCGCTTTGGAAGGTCGACACCGCCTTGAGACCCGAGGGGAAGGACGGCCCTCTCGTCCGCCGGCTGGAGGCCCATGCCGATTACTACCGATCCTGGGCCGAGAGCTGGGAGTTCCAAGCACTGCTCAAGGCCCGCCCCGTGGCAGGGGATGTCGAGTTGGGGTCGGCCTACGCCGAGATGGCCCGGGAATTCGTCTGGAAGGCCTCGCAGCGCAGGAACTTCGTCTATGACTGTCAGGCCATGAGAGCGAGGGTTGAGCAGAACATACCCGAAAAGCTCAGGGAGAGGGAGATCAAACTCGGTCAGGGTGGCCTGCGGGATGTCGAATTCACCGTCCAGATGCTCCAATTGGTCCACGGGCCCAGTGATGAGACCCTGCGCGTCCCCTCAACCATCCAAGCCTTGTCCGCCTTGTCCAAAGGAGGGTACATCTCCCAAAAACACGGGGAGGCCCTGGATGGGGATTACCGGTTCGAACGCGTCATGGAGCATCGCCTGCAGATGTGGCAACTCCGTCGAACGCACCTCTTCCCCGACATTCACCAGGGATCATCCAAGCACCGTCAGCGCCCCAGTCTCAGCGACCTTGAGGGGAACCCGGATTTGCGGCGACTTGCCAGGGCCTTCGGCCTCCATGCCGACCAGATGCTCGACAGGTACGAGGCCACCAGAATCCAGGTCCGCCAGCTCCACCAGGCCATCTACTTCCGTCCAATGCTCCCCATCAACGCCCAGGTGGATGAGGATGAGGTCAGTCTGCGACCGGATGCCGCCAGGGAGAGGTTTGCATCCATAGGGTTCACCGATCCAGACGCGGCCATTCGTCACATCGAGGCTTTGACCAGTGGTGTATCCCGGTCGGCCCGGATCAACCGGATTCTCATGCCCGCCGTCCTGAACTGGCTGGGGGAGGGGCAGGATCCCGATATGGGACTACTGGGATGGAGAACCTTGGAGGAGCACTTCGGCGGTAAGAGCACCTATCTGGGTTTTCTCAGGGACTCGACCTCGGCGGCCCGCAGGCTTTGCCATGTCCTCTCGAATTCAAGGTACCTCTCCGGCGCCCTGTCCAAGTCGGTCCAGTCCGTCACCTGGCTGGGCAGGGATGAAGACCTGCAGCCCAGAAGCCGGGAGAATCTTGACGACCGGGGTCATTCCTACCGGGTCCGTCACGCAGATCAGGCAGGGGCCTTCGCTTCGGCGATTCGAGCCATGCGTCGTCACGAAATCGAACGTATCGGCCTGGGGTGGATGAGCGGGGTCAACGATCAGGGGAGATGCCTGACAGGTATGGCGGACGTTTACGATGCCGCCATCGGAGCAGCTCTGGATTGGTCGGTGGACAATCGTCTCCATGAGGCCGGGCTGGATTCTGCACCCGCCGTCCTGTCCGTAATCGCCATGGGACGATACGGCGGCCGTGATGTGAACTTCAACTCGGATGCCGATGCCATGCTGATCTACCGTCCGGTACAGGGTGCCGACGACCAGAAGGCCGGCAACTTTGCGCGGGATGTGGTGACCGACCTCCGTTCGGTCCTGGGCGGATCCCTCACCCTGGAGCCGAAGATTGACCTGGATCTGGATCTACGGCCTGAGGGGCGAAACGGCCCTCTGGTCAGATCGTTGGACTCCTACCGCGAGTATTACCGGTCCTGGTCATCGACCTGGGAGCATCAGGCCCTGATCAGAGCCAGGTTCGCCGCCGGAGACCAGGACCTCGCGCGGGAATTCCTGGACACGGTTGCAGACCCCCTACGGTATCCGAATCAACCTCTGAGCGAGGAACAGGTGGGGGAGATACGCAGGCTCAAGGCGCGGATGGAGGCCGAGAGACTGCCGAGGGGGGTAAGGCGCGACCGGCACCTGAAACTCGGCAGGGGAGGACTCTCCGATGTCGAGTGGACGGTCCAGCTCCTCCAGCTCCGTCACGCCCACGACTGTCCTGAGCTCAGGGTCACAGCCACCATGCCCGCCCTGGATTGTCTGGAGGCTCAGAGTCTGATCGACCACGATGATGCCGAGGTTCTGAGAACCAGCTGGAACTTGTGCACAGCTGCCAGGAACGGGAACTTCCTATGGACGGGACGGGTCAACCAGGCCGACATTCTTCCGGATGACGGATTCATACTTGGCGGTATCGCCGTGTACCTGGGCTATCCGGCCCACCGGGGACAGCAGTTCGCCAACGAACTCCTGGCCGCCATGCGCCGTTGCCGGGAGGTCATGGAACGACTCTTTTACGGAAACTGACGTCGCGGAGGTCCCCGGGGCGGATTATGATTGTTCAGGTCACGCAAGGTGGCCACCTGAGAAAGGTGAGCCTTTGTCTGAACAGTTTGATGATCATTCGGGGGAACCCCCCTTCACAGATTCCGTTTTTCCCGATTCAGGTTCGGCTCCGACCCTGAAAGGTCGCAGCGTCGTCACCCTTGATGACATCCCCCTGCCTCGAATCGAGGATCTTCTGGATCGGGCTGCGTATATCGACTCACACCGGCGCGAGGTGGCCCATACCTGCGACGGACGGGTCTTGGCCACCCTGTTCTACGAACCCAGCACCAGAACGCGGTT
The DNA here is from genome assembly GCF_000737865.1 of Bifidobacterium coryneforme. Classification (NCBI taxonomy): domain Bacteria; kingdom Bacillati; phylum Actinomycetota; class Actinomycetes; order Bifidobacteriales; family Bifidobacteriaceae; genus Bifidobacterium; species Bifidobacterium coryneforme. Next base: position 910,868 of record NZ_CP007287.1, on the reverse strand, counting down.
GAGTTTCGAGACCGCCATGCTTCGCCTGGGCGGGCAAGTCATCGGGTTCGCCGGAGCTCAGCTGGCGAGTGTATCCAAGGGCGAATCCATCAGCGATACCCTGAAAACAGTCTCCAACTACGCCGATATCGTGGCCATGAGGCACCCCAAGGAGGGTGCGGCCCTGGTGGCTTCCCGCGCGGCTTCCGTCCCGGTCATCAATGCCGGTGATGGAGGGCACATGCACCCCACCCAGACCCTGACCGACCTGGCGACCATTCGTGCCCGAAAGGGGCGGCTGACCCATCTGACCATCGGCATGTGCGGTGATCTCACCTTCGGCCGCACCGTCCATTCCCTGATATCCACCCTCTGCAGGTGGGGCCACGTGGACTTCGTTCTGATCAGCCCAGATGAGCTCAGAACCCCGGAATACGTCCTGGAACGCATAGACGCCTCCCCGACCTGTACGTATCGTGAAACCAGTGATTTGGGTGGGGCCATCGGCGACCTGGATATTCTGTACATGACCAGGGTCCAGAAGGAGCGCTTCTTCAATGAGGACGACTACCTGCGTCTGCGCGACACCTACATCCTCGACGAGGCGAAGCTGAAGTCCGCCAAGTCGGACATGGCCATCCTCCACCCTCTGCCCAGGGTCAACGAGATCACCACCGACGTGGATAAAGACCCACGCGCGGCCTACTTTGAACAGGTGCGCAACGGGATGCTGGTCAGAATGGCCTTGGAAAGCGCCCTTCTGGGCGATGAACTACCCGGTTACGAAACGAAGATGGAGGTGGAGGCATGAAGGTCACCAGCATCGTTGACGGAGCCATCATCGATCATGTACAGGCTGGCACGGCCCTGAAGGTCCTGCACTATCTGCACGTGGACCCCGCCAGTACGCGGCTTGCCCTGATCATGAACACGGACAGCCGCAAGTATGGGCGCAAGGACATCATCAAGATCGAGCAGACCGACGACCTGGATCTGACGGCCTTGGGCTTCATAGCCCCGCAGGCCACGGTCGATCTGGTTCGTGAGGGGCGCATAGTCAGCAAGCACAAGCCGGATAGACCCAAGCATCTGGTCAATGTCATCACCTGTGTCAATCCACGATGCGTCACATCCGTGGAGCGCGGGGTTGATCAGCGTTTCCACCTGGATGATTCAGGGATCTACCGCTGCGACTACTGCGACGAGAAGGCAGAACTCTGAAGACCGAAGGAGTCAGGGCATGAGGATACGTTTCCAGGGGCTTCGATTATGGCGGACAGGTCGCCGCGTCGACCTGGTTGTCGACACGGCCGCCGCCACGGAGCTGATCGACGAGACCGGAGCCCTGGCCGGGTCGGAGTCTGCAGCAACCAGCACTGTCGACATGTCGGGTATGGTGCTGGCTCCCGCCTTCCAGGATCCCCACGTGCACTTCCGCGATCCCGGGCAGGTCGATAAGGAGGACATGGTCACCGGTTGTACGGCGGCGGCTGCGGGAGGGTATGGCCAGGTTCTGATCCTGCCGAACACGGAACCCGCCATGGACGGCCAGGCCCGGATGGATGACGGGCGTACGGTCATCGAGTACCTCCAGGACTACGAAGAGAAGCTTGGTAGGTCCCTGCCGGTCCATTATGCGCTCTGCGTGGCAGCCTCCAAGGACCGGGCCGGGCAAGAACCGTCCAATCCTGATGACTGGCGGGTTCACCTGTCGTCAAGGGAGCCTCATGGGAGCCATCCGGGAGCTGTTGCCCACCCTGTGCTGGCCATCAGTGACGACGGCTCGGCAGTGACCGACCGGACCCTGGACGATGTGGCCAGAATTGCGCGCGATACCGGTCTGCCCATCCTGGACCACTGCGAGCACCACGAATCGGGTTTCATCAATGAAGGCGAAGTCAGCCGCCGTCTCGGCGTCGCTGGCGTACCTGCCTCGACCGAGTTGGATATAGTCCAACGAGACATCGACCTTGCCCGAAGGACAGGCACCAGGGTCCACCTCCAGCATGTCAGTACAGCCGCGGCTTTCCAGGCCATTCGCCGCGCCAAGGAGGAGGGGTTGCCGGTCACCTGCGAAACGGCCCCCCATTACCTGGCCCTCTGCGACGAGGACGTGCTGGAGCTTGGCGCCATGGCCAAGATGAACCCTCCGCTCAGATCCCGGAGCGACAGGGAATCCACACTTGAAGCCGTTGCCGACGGTACCGTCGACATGATTGCCACCGACCACGCCCCCCATACCGTCAGTGAAAAGGCAGGCGGGCTGGTCAAGGCACCAAACGGAATCATAGGCCTGGAAACGGCCTATGCCATCTGCAACCAGGCACTGGTCGAATCGGGTGTCATCTCCCACCAGCGATTGGTTGAACTGATGAGTCTGGCTCCGGCCGAGCTGCTTGGTACCGCGATTACCGATATTGTGGATATGACCCAGGACAGGAACCTTCTGGACCTGACCAAATCCGAGGGTGCGGGATTGGTCGTTCTGGATCCGGCCGGGGAGTGGACCGTGGATGCGGGCGACTTCCATTCCAAGGCGAGAAACACCCCCTTCCAGGGCTGGGAGGTCAGGGGAAGGGTTCTTGCCACCATAAAGGACTCCCACCTGGTCTTCTCCCGCCTTACATCCGGGCAGGTCAAGGGGTCCAGGGAAGGGAGACAAGCATGGATAGGCTGATAGGACTCATCCAGGAGAAGGGGAATCCGACCGTGGTGGGTCTGGATCCCCGCCCGGAGCTTCTGCCCCCGCAACTCATAGACCAGGCCCGAAAGGAAACCAGGGAAAGCCTGACTTCAGCCGGCTTCCTTGATGACACCTGGTCGAATGACCAGGTCCAGGCGATCTGGGCCCATCATCTGGCCCAGGCCTATCTGAAGTTCAACCTGGCCATCCTCGACGGAGTAGCCGACCTGGTCCCTGCCGTCAAACCCCAGATCGCCATGTATGAGGCCCTTGGTCCATCCGGCATCAAGGCCTACACCAGCACCTGCAAGGCTGCCGCCGACCGGGGGCTGTACGTTATCGGCGACGTCAAGCGAGGCGATATCGGTTCCACTGCCTCGGCCTACGCCGCCCACCTTTCGGGAATGCCCCTGGCCTTGCGGGAAACCGAACAAGGGGGCGAAACCAAGCCTGGCTATGGAACCGGCACCACCCAAGGCCTTGGCTTCCCCTGGTACGAGGACGCCATCACGATCAATCCATACCTGGGCAACGACGGGGTGGACCCCTTCAGTGAAGCGGCAGACGAGACCGATGGCGACATCTTTGTCCTCGTACGGACCTCAAATCCCTCGTCCAGCCAGATACAGGAGCTTCGGGTCAGACACGACCGAGGTGAGGACAGGATGCTCTTCGAGCAGGTGGGGGACCTGGTTGAGGAGTGGGGGGCATCACTGCGAGGTGACCACGGATACTCCCGACTGGGGGCAGTGGTCGGGGCGACCCATCCCGAGGCAGGGGCCACCCTACGCAAGGCCATGCCGCACACCTTCTTCCTGGTCCCCGGGTACGGCGCCCAGGGAGGTGCGGCGGACGACGTGGTGCCCATGTTTGATGCTCGCGGGAGTGGTGCCATCGTCAACTCATCACGGGGCATCATCGCCGCCTGGAAGAAAGACCCGTCCTTCACGCCGGCCATGAGTCTTCCGGCCGCCCTGCACCTGGTGAGCCGGGCAGCAAAGACCGCGGCACAGACCATGAGGGACGACCTGAATCGAGCACTGAAGGAGAGTAGATGAGCCAGCCTGTCTTTACGACCACAGAACCGGTCATCGACCGTGCACGCCGGGCCGGACGCCGGCCTGGACGACGCACCGACGTAATCACCGGGATGGAGGCTCTGGACCAGGATGTCTGGAGGATGACCATCGAGGATCCCTTCGCTGCCCAGGAAGCCCTTCCGGGTTCCTTCGTCAATCTCTACCCGACCGACTCGATGACCCTCCTTCCCCGTCCGTTGGGAATCAGCAGGGTCCTGGGCGGCAACCAGATTGAGGTCATCTTTGGTGTGGTCGGCAGGGGAACACACGAGTTCTCAGAGCTCCGACCCGGCGATTGCATCGACCTGCTCGGTCCTCTCGGCAAAGGGTTTGACCTTTCCGGAAGCGCCCATTACATCCTCGTGGGCGGAGGGCTGGGGGTTCCTCCGCTGATACGGGCCGCCCAGGTCCTCCGGGAGCAGGGTGGTGCACGATCAACCGCCCTGCTCGGGTACCGGTCCGTACACTTCGCCGACAGGTTCATGAATCCCCTGGTGGACGATCTGCGTTCCATCGACAACGGGCGGGGCGATGTCATCACCCTGCTTGATGGTCTTGAACCGACCCTGGACCCTGAAGACACGATCATTCTGACCTGTGGCCCGACCCCGATGATGGGGGCTGTGGCCGCCTGGGCCGGTAAGAGGTCCATCCCCACCCAGTGCTGCATGGAAGCCAGGATGGGATGCGGGTACGGCACCTGTGTGGCCTGTGTCGTGGACACCGTAAATGGACGTCTCAAGGTCTGCAAGGATGGGCCGGTCTTCAAGGCGGATGACCTGCTCTGGAAAGGCGGCAAGCACTGATGGGCGAAATTGCAGTGAATGACGGAAGTATCATGCAGGAAGATAAGGCGATGTCTGCTGGCCGGGATATCACCCCCGGTATGGACCCCCTGGAACCTCACCGTTGGAAGCATGGCACGGTCGTGGCAGGTGTGCCATGGAAGAATCCGGTGGGCACCGCCTCCGGCACCTTCAATCTGGATGCCTGCCAGGACTACTATGATGTGGCGGACATGGGAGCCATCGGCACCAAGGGTGTCTCGCCCGTCCCCTGGGAGGGCAACCCCTCTCCAAGGACGGCGGAGACCCCAGCTGGAATGGTGAACTCCGTAGGACTGCAGAATCCTGGCGTGGACCGCTACCTGGTCGACGAGCTTCCCAGACTCAAGGCCTTGGGGGCCACGGTGGTCACCAACGTGGCAGGTCACAGTGATGATGATTATGCCCAGGTGGTGGAGCGCCTTGCGGATTCCCCTGCTGACATGTTGGAAATCAACGTCTCTTGCCCCAATGTCTCCCATGGGGGCATGTCTGTGGGAACCGATCCCGAAGCTCTGAACCGGCTCATTCATCGCCTACGCACCATGACCGACAAGCCGATGGTGGTCAAACTGTCCCCGAATGTCACCGACATCGTGGCTGTGGCCCAGGCCAGCGTGGAGGGTGGGGCAGATGCCCTGAGCCTGATCAACACCCTGGTCGGCATGCGTATCGACATTGATACAGGTGAACCCATCCTGGCCCAGGAGACCGGGGGAGTGTCAGGCCCCTGCGTCTTCCCCATAGCCCTCGGTTTCGTTTGGAGGGTTCGCAAGGCCCTGCCCGATATTCCGATTATCGGCATAGGAGGTATTGATTCAGGGGAGAAGGCCCTTGAGTTTCTGTACGCGGGTGCCAATGCCGTTGAGGTAGGCGCCGCCGCCCTCCTGGATCCGGTCGCCCCCGTCAGGGTGGCCAGGGAACTGGACGACCTCCTGGACTCACGACCCGAACTTGCTGATCTGCTCTCGAAAGGAAAGACATGGAAATGAACAGGATCGACTCAACCGAGATACCTGCGGAACAGACGGAGGGTCTTCAGCAAGGCTTCACCCGCTTCCTCCTGGAAAGTGGCGCGCTGAAGTTCGGGGACTTCACGCTGAAGTCAGGCAGGCGCTCTCCCTACTTCATCAATGCCGGTGCTTTCAATGACGGTCCAAAGATAGCCCTGCTGGGGGAGTTCTACGCAAGGACCATAGTCAATGCCGTCAAGGCGGGAACGCTCCCGGCCGATATCGACACGGTCTTCGGGCCTGCCTATAAGGGGATTCCCCTGGCCGTCTCGACGGCCATCGCACTTGGAGGCGCCCATGATATGCACCTGGGCTACACGTTCGACCGGAAAGAGGTCAAGGACCATGGCGATGGCGGCCTCATGGTGGGAACCCAACTCGAAGATGGTATGAGGGTTCTTCTGGTCGACGATGTCATGACTGCAGGGACCGCAGTCCGTCAGGCGGTGCCGAAGATACTCGATCAGGCGAAAGTGGAGATCGTCGGTCTGGTCCTCTCGGTGGACCGGATGGAGAAAACGGGTCAGGGCAAGGGCTCAGCGGTGGAGGCCATCATGGAGGAGTTCCACTTCCCCGTGCTCAGCATTGTCAATGTGCAGCAGATTTTCCAGGCTGCGAACGCCATGAAGGACAACCAGGGCAGGCCTTTCCTGACCGACCAGGTGGCTTCGGACGCGAAGGACTATCTGAACCGCTACGGAGCCTGATTTGGTGTAGATTGGAGCAAGTCGATGCAGGCCGCCGACCAGCGGTCTGTGCAGGTTGACCGCGCAGGGCGTGGTCCCGGCCCGTCAAGAAGGACCTCATGGACATGAACCCTACAGAGCAGAGCACACCAGATCAGAACGGACAGCCAGGGCAGCAGGAGACCGTACCCCCCGGGCGACGCCGTGGCATCATCATCTCAGCAGTGGCCCTTGTTCTGGTCCTGGTCATCCTTGCAGCCGGACTCTATGTCTGGCATGGCAAGGACCAGGCTGACAGGGATGCGCAGGCATCGGTATCCGGGGAGACCGTCGCCAAGGGGCCGACCGGAAGCAAGACGGCCTATAAGGAGCTCCAAGAGGTCAAGGCCAAACCATCTGTTGCAGATAAAGAGGGTGGACTGACCATAGCGGCCGGAGGAATCAACACCAAGGTACCCAATGCTCCATCAGTCCATGTCTTCGTCGACCCGATGTGCCCCTGGTGCGGCAAGGTGGGACGCGTCATCGACCCCGAGCTGGAGAAGATGGTCAAGGCAGGTCAGGTCACTGTCACCTACACCTTCCTCAACTTCCTGGATAAGGTCTCCAGTGACCAGTACTCAACGCGGGTTGGGAATGCCTTGGCCACGGTGGCCGAGCAGGATCCCGATCATTTCCTCGATTTTGAGGCCGCCGTCTTCGAAGAGGGCTTCCAGCCTGACGAGGAGGACTACCAGCCGGTCTCGGACCAGGATCTTGCCAATCAGGCTGTCAAGGTGGGGGTTCCCGAATCCGTGGCCGCACAGTTTGCCGAAGGCCGTTACCAGGACTGGGTCCAGAAGGTGAACGATTACACCATCACACGCACGGACGTCGAGGATGCCAAGGGTGAATTCACCACACCCACCATCATGATCAACGGCCGTCTCTGGGACATCAGTGGTGCAGGCAAGGCTTCCGGCGGCCTACAGCACCTCGACAAGGCCCTGCTGAAATCCCTGGGGATTGATGACGACAAGGTGGGTATGCAGGGTGTCATGCCCTCCATAGGTTCCACGGGAAAAGCACTGCCGTTCTGAACAGTGTCCTCCATCGCTACTGAATCGTTGACAAATCGAAGGGGCGTCCTCAAATGGGACGCCCCTTCGATTTGCATACCCGTCAGCTCAGGATATGGTCTCTGCCACTGGGAGGGGGGTGCCCCTACTCGATGAGGGAGTAGCCATGATTGGAGAGCACTTCCTTCAGCTTGTCGAGGTAGAGCTCTGCGGCATGGGATATCTTGGTCCTGCTGTTGACTATCCAACCCAGAAGCATGGATTCGTCAGACTGCAGGGGGACACTGACGATCTTCTCATTGTTCAGGTCCTCATTGTCGATACCGGTGCAGACCGTGTAGGCGTTGAGTCCCACGATGAAGTTCAGCATCGTGGCACGGTCGGTTACGGTGATCTGCTTGGAGGAGTAGCTGGGCCAAACCGCCTCTTCTGCAAAATAGAAGGAACCCTCGTCGCCTTGCTCATATTGCAGGAAGGGGTAGGGTTCCAGGTCTTTCATGGTTAGGATCTTGCGGCTGGCGAGTGGATTCGTCCTGGCGAGGAAGACATGCAGGTCGGCTCTGAAAAGAGGGTGGAAGTCCAGGTGTTTCTCGCGCAGCATCTTGGAAAGTACCTGTTGGTTGAAGCCTGATTGGTAGATGATGCCGATTTCGGATTGCAGGGTCGAAACCTGGTCTATGATATCCCTGGTTCTCGTCTCCCTGATGGTGAACTCATACTCTTCGGAGTCGATTGAGTTGATCATCTCCACAAAGGCCTCGACTGCAAATATGTAATGCTGGGTGGAGACCCTGCAAAGCTGCTTGCGGGGTGTTACCTGCTTGTAGCGGGACTCCAGAAGATCGGTCTGGTCCAGGATCTGTCGGGCATAGGTCAGAAATTCGGCACCATCGACGGTCAGGGCGATTCCCTGGGAGTGGCGGGTGAATATCTCGATCCCCAATTCGTTCTCCAGCTCCTTGACCGAGGAACTCAGGGCCGGCTGGGAGATATACAGCTCATGCGAAGCCTCATTCATGGATCCGCACTCGACGATCTTCACGATATATCGCAGCTGGAGCAGTGTCATGGTTTCAATCTATACCAGCCCCGTTACAGCTCACGCCCACCCTTCTTTCATCGTGGTACGCCAAGCTAGACAGGCGATGGTCGGTTCAGCCGGACTGGTTTCCGGGGAAGTGGAGTGGGGTTGCGCCCCTGGCGGGGGAAGTTAAAACCGTAACCGGTCTCGCCTAGAGGTGCCTTCCGAGTGCGGCTATCTCCTCCATACCCCGCGTTGCCGCCTGCTGGTCCAGGTACCGTCCCCTTCCTTCCACGCAGAGATTGCCGTGGACATCGGTTGTGAACCCGTAGACCATGGGTACTCCTGTAGGTACATTGATGGAAGCTATGTCCTTGTCCCCGATACCTTCCAGGACCTTGATCAGGGCCCGGACAACCGACCCATGGGTGACCATCAGAATTGTGAGTCCCTCTTTCAGTACCGGGGCGATTCGTGCCTGCCAGTATGGTTGCAACCGCGCCAGGAGGTCCTTCAAAGACTCGGCTCTGATTTCGGCCGGGACGAGCGAGTCCAGATGGTCCTGCATGGCAGGAGCATACCGCGGGTCGTCTTCCTGAAAGTAAGGGGAAGCCGGGTCGATGTCAGGAGGCCGCACATCAAACGAGCGCCGGTAGGCATTGAAACGGTCCTGGCCGTAGCGTTTCAGCATCGCCGGTCGCGTCTCACCCTGGAAAGCCCCATAATGGCGCTCATTCAGTCGCCAGGTCCTCTCCACGGGTATCCAGCTGCGGTCGGTCAGATCCAGGACTATATCAGAGGTCAGAATGGCCCTGGACAGGAGCGACGTGAAGACCATATCGGGAGCGAGACCGGCCTGACTGAGGAGTCTGCCCGCCTGCACAGCCTGATCTCTACCTCGGGTCGTCAGTGGAACATTGACCCAACCGGCGAACCGGTTGACGGATTTCTGGGTCCAGGTGCTTTCTCCGTGACGCATCACTATCAACTCAGCGTGCATGGACCCGTTCCTTTCCTTGGCGGGCTTGCCACCCAAGCCCCGTACTCCCGTGCGTCGGTTCTCAGAACCAGAGCGAGCTGTGCTCGAAAAAGAGGGAGGACTCCCTGTCCTGGTCGTTGTCACCCCTGTTCGATCCTGAATCCAGGGCGGTATGCCCGCTCAGGAGCGTGCCGACAGCCTGGGGAAGATGTTCGGCGATTTCCGAGGCACGGATCGGGTGACCCAAAGGACCGTGGGCGTGGCTGCTTCCCTCGTTGGATTCTTCCTGGATTTGTTCGATGAAAGCCTGGGGACGCCTTGGCTGGAAGACCAGAGGTGCCTCCCAACCGGCTTGCCCGGATTCCGAAGCCAAGGCCCCGGCCAGCCCATGCAGGTAGGTTCCGGCTGCAACGAGATCGACTACGGCTTCCGGCTCGTCCTCAATAAGGTCTGCATTCTGAGCCAGAAGGGCACCGATGGTTCCTGCCAGGACATCGCCAGAGCCCGCGGTCGAGAGCCAGGCCGGACCGAACCCGGTGGTCATGACCCGTGGCTGGCCGGTCCCGTCATCGCCGACAACCACTGTCACCGCCCATTTGAGCAGGACTGTGGCACCGGTCAGTTCCCAGGTGCGGATGGCCCATTGGACCGGTGCAGCAAGGACATCCTCAGATTCGACGCTTTCGCCACGGGCGCCGAGGAGGGATGCCATCTCTCCTGCGTGGGGGGTCAGTATGCCCAAGGGGCCGATTCTGTCGGGCAGGAGATCCAGTGCACCTGCGTCGATGACCATGGCCGGATCAGTACCCGTATGGCCCTCCTCCTCATCCTGCGCCTGCCTGTTCAGCAGGGAGGAGATCAAATCCCGTTGCCCGTCTCCGTTCGAATCCGGGGCATCGTCCATCTGGTTCAGAGCCGCCTGAGTCGGTACACCTGAGCCCAGAACCCAGGATTCCACCGGTCCGGTACCCAGCACGGCCTCTGGTATGGAGGAGAGGATGAGCCGACCAACGCTGTCGGGCCCATGGTAACGAATCATCCCCACATTTGCATTGGCGGCTGCAGTGGAGGAGAGGAGGGCTGCACCGTGGTACTGGTCCGAACCCGTGACGAGGCCCACCACTCCACGACTGTATTTGGTGTCATCGATCCGGGGAACCCTGAGAAGGCTTGCACAGGTACCGCTGGTCATACACTCGACGGTCGGCGCCAGGGCCGAGGTATTGAACCCGAAATCCACCAGAACGAGGCGCCCGCAGATGTATGCGGCAGGGGGGAGCATCAGGCATGGCTTCAGGGCGCCCATGGTGACGGTCACATCGGCGGGGATGTAAGCCCCTGGCAGGGTGCCCCCGTCAATATCGACACCGGAAGGGGCATCGACCGCCAAAACAAGTGGGGTCCGCCTGTCCGATGTGGCGGAAGGAACGAGACGATGGGGAAGTCTTCCGTCTTCTCCGATTTCGATGGCCAGGGCGGCTGGAATCCCGCGTAGTGCACCCCTGAGCCCGATGCCGGCCATGGCATCAATCACCAGGTCGGCATCCTGGCATAGCTCAACGGCTTCTGCAAGTGCGTCCGCGGCCTGACTGGCCCCCTCAGGTATGTCGCAGTCCGGAATGGTTGCCAGGGGGTCCAAGGCCATGACAACCCCACCTGCCCTGAGAAGTGCGCTCGCTCCTTCACGATCGAGGCTGCGACCGGTGGCAATCACGGTCACATCGGCTCCACGCCTAGCCAAATCGGCCGATGCCAGCAGTCCGTCACCCCCGTTGTTTCCGGCTCCCGCAAGAAGGACTATCCGGGCGGTATCAGGATCGATCTTCGCCTCACTCATCATGAGCCGGGCCACTGTGGTCAGGGAGTCGGCGGCCATCCTCATCAAGGGCACCCCTTCTTCCAGGAAGGGTTCCTCCAGGGATCTGATCGTATCAGCGCTGTAGGCTTTGGTGGTCAGGTCCCCATACGTCCGGTTTTTGTCTTCAAGCGACGGCTTCATGCCTGCTCTCCTCACTGCTCCGGTGTCTCTCAGGTGGACGCCCTTGGTTCCCCACTCTATCCGATTGCCTCATCCGTCATCAATTTTCCTGGTCCGGTATGGCCGGTGTTTCGCCGAGGGTATCCCTATATGGGTCCGGTCTTGTCAGGCAGGGAAACTATGGTCGGGCACATCGTTGGTCCGTTCCGAAGGAGTGATGCGATGCAAGGATTCACCATGCCCGATACCGGACAAGTCATGGCTCTGGTCATGACCCTTCTCCTTTGTGGCCTGATCGGCTTTGAGCGTGAATTCCTCAAGCATGATGCCGGCATCCGCACCCACATCCTTGTAGGCATGGGCAGCTGCCTCTTCACCATGGTCTCCATCTACGGCATCCAGGCCGCAAGCGGGAGCTATTCCTGGGACGCCTCCAGGATTGCCGCCTCGGTGGCATCCGGTATCGGCTTCATAGGTGCGGGGGTCATCTTCTTCAACCACGACTCGGTGCGGGGTCTGACCACAGCCAGCGCCATTTGGGTGGCCTCCGCAGTGGGTATGGCCTGCGGGGTGCAACTGTTCTCCCTGGCCATCCTCACCGTGGCCTTCTATTTCTTCGCGGTCCTGGTCGTGGCTCCGGTCCTGAAGTGGTTGTTGCGTAACAGGCAGAACACGGTCCTGCGAATCACCTATGAAAACGGACGGGGTTCCCTACGTGAGTCCTTGCTCCTATCCACCCGGATGGGGTTCGAATCACGAGTACTGACCACCCACGAGGTCTCTCATGATGATTGGTTCGGGGCTGAGGTGACCGTCAACCTCCTTGGCAAGGGGGATGTCTCGGAGCTGGTCGAGTCCATAGGCCAAACCGTCGGCGTCAAGGCCGTGCAGGTTCTGGGAGAGGACGACTGACGGGTTTCCCCCCAACCTTATTGAGAGGGCTGCATCATGTGAGCCAAGGATGATGGGGGAGTCGACTACTCTTCGGCAACCAGGTCCAGGTACCCGTCATTCCATAGGTCCTCATCACCATCCGGCATCAGCAGAACCCGCTCCGGGTTCAGGGCCTTGACGGCTCCCTCATCGTGGGTGACCAGGACGATGGCGCCCTCATACTTGGCGATGGCCTTGAGGATCTCATCCCTGGAGGCGGGGTCCAGGTTGTTGGTGGGCTCATCGAGAAGGAGCACATTGGCCCTGCTGGTCACCAGTGTGGCCAGAGCCAAACGTGTCTTTTCTCCGCCGGACAGAACCTTGGTGGGCTTCATGGCATCCTCCCCGGAAAAGAGGAAGGACCCCAGGATCGTTCTTGCCTGGGTGTCGTCCAGATCCGGAGCCACATGCTGGAGGTTCTCCAGGACAGACACGGACTCATCCAAGGTGTCATGCTCCTGGGCGAAGTATCCTATCTTGGCACCGTGCCCCAGAACAACCCGGCCTGTATCAGGCTGTTCGACACCGGCCATGAGTCGAAGCGTCGTGGTCTTGCCCGCTCCGTTGTAGCCAAGGATGACCACGCGGGACCCCTTGTCGATGGCCAGGTTGATGCCGGCGAAGACGATGTTGGACCCATATGCCTTGGAGAGCTCCTCGGCCATGATGGGGGTTTTGCCGCAGGGGGCCGGCTCCGGGAAACGCAGATCGGCTACCTTCTCCGCACGCTCCGCCTCCTGGGTGGAATCCAGCAGTCGCTGGGCACGCTTCATCATGTTCTGAGCGGCCACCGCCTTGGTTGCCTTGGCGTGCAGACGGATGCCCTGCTTCATGAGCCGCTCGGCCTTCTTCTCGGCCACCTCCCGCTCACGGCGACGGCGTTCCTCATCCACAACGCGCTGCTTCAGATAGGCTTTCCACCCCATGGAGTACATGTCGATGCTGGCCTGCTGGGCATCCAGGTGCCAGACGCGGTTCACCGTCTCGTCCAGAAGTTCGGTGGAGTGGGATATGACCAGGAAGCCACCCTCGAACTTGCGCAGATATTCCTTGAGCCATTCGATGGAATCGGCATCCAGGTGGTTGGTCGGCTCGTCCAGAATCAAGGTGTCTGCATCCGAATAGAGGATTCTCGCTAATTCGATACGGCGACGCTGGCCTCCGGAGAGGGTTCCCAGCGGTTGTCTGAGGGTATCCTGACTGAGACCCAGGCTCTCGCCCATGACGATGGCCTGGGATTGTGCTGCATACCCGCCGGCATTCTCAAAGTCCTGCTGGGCCCTGTCATACCGCTTCATGGCCTTTTCCATGATTTTCGGGTCAGGGTTGGTCATATCTATTTCGGCTTTTCGCATCCTGCTGATGGTGGAAGCGATGTCGCGGACGCTCATGACCCTGTCCAGGGCGCTCTGCTCCGGGTCGCCCGTGTGAGTGGACTGGGGCAGGTACCCCAAGTGTCCGCTGATCCTGACCTTGCCGGCCGACGGGAGCATATCGCCCGTGATGACCCGGGTCAGAGTGGTCTTGCCTGCACCGTTGCGCCCGACCAGACCAATCCTGTCGCCCTTGCTGATATGGAAGTCGGTGGCTTGCAAGAGGAGTCGGGCCCCAATGCGGATTTCAAGTCCCTGTGCCTCTATAGCCATGCCGTGCCCGACCCCGCTTTCGTGATGGTTGCAATCGAATGAAGGCCGGTTGACAAGGTCCGACCCAAGGGACCATGGTAGCAAGTACCTGTCCCTTGGGTCGGGCGAATCGGCTCAGGGGTCAACGCCTGGTCAGTTTGAACCGGTTCCAGGGGAAGTAGATGATCAGCGCACCGACGGCGGTCATGGCCAAGACCAGAACTCCGAGCACGGTCACGGTCGAGAATATCCTGATTCCAATGCCGAGGCAGGCCCAGACGATGACCAGTCCGAACACCCAATCGCTCAGTTTCTGCATCATGAGGAAGGCAAGAGCCAGCAGCAGACCGACGACTATCACCGTGGTGAATCCTTGAATGAGGTCGGAGACCCTGGATCCTGAATCAAGGATGGCGTAGGCAGCGTTGACCAGGGTGGCCACGCTCAGCCAGGATGCATACAGGGATAGGGGAGCCCAGTCCAGAACCTTGGCCACCTTTGGGGTGCCCTCTTTGGTTGCGTCACGTCTCACCAGGGCATAGAGCATCCACACCAGGAGGGTCAGCACTGCGATGATGATCAGGGAAACCAGTGTTTGCTGCCGGTGCCAGAAGATCAACCAGGCGACGTTCAGGCAGCATGTGACCACGAAGACCAAGCCACTCAGCGTAAATGGAAGGAACCCGAACTTCTTCCTGCTCGGCCCTGCGAGACTGAACCTGACCAGCCATACGGCCAGTGCGATGTAGATGACTCCCCAGATAGCGAAGACGTATCCAGCTGGCATGATCCAGACGTTCACCTTCTTGGCGATCAGCCCGGTCGTTGTTCCGTTGAATTTGAAGACCTCGGCGTAGCCGTTGAAAGCGACCATGATGAGCCATGCCGCCCAAAGGAGGACATCCTCGAAGAGCTTCCAGGGGCCGCTCTCTTTTTGCTCATCACCTGCCTGGGTCTTGTTGCCGGCATCGTCTTTGGATGACGCGCCTGGTTGGCTTTCGCCATCCCTGTCCTGAGACAGGCTGCGGTTCCTCCCCTCGGAGGATTCCTCCGACTGGTGTTGAGGCCTGAATTGCCCAGCCTTAGTGCCGTCGGACTTCGATTCGTTCTTTGTCTCTGTTCGTTCTCCCGCTCGAGTCCGCTCTTCCCCGCTGTCACGCTCATGTATGGCCGCAGAAGTCCGCCTGGCTTTTTCTCTGGGGTCCTCATCGTCTTCCGACCACAGTCGGCGGGGATTATCGGAGATTCGTTCCCCGTTTCCGGTCCTGCCCTTGTCGCTCATTCTGCCTGCTCCTCTCCGGTCCGGCCCGCTTGCAATCCGCCCGGGTCCTCCCCGGCTGCGGACCATTCCGCCTATATACCCCTACTGTATGCTGGTAAATGGCTCCGAGGCTGTATTGAACCTGCCGGAGTCCTTTCCGCCACGATCAGGGAGAACATCATGATTGAGACGCTTGGAGTAGACCAAACAGCACAGGCAACACCCCAGAAGCGATGTGACTGGGCACAAAGTGACCCCCTGGAGCGCACCTACCACGATGAGGAGTGGGGGGTGCCCAAGCACGGCTCCCAGGCCCTCTTTGAGATGCTCAGCCTCGAGATATTCCAGTCCGGGTTGAGTTGGCAGCTTGTTCTACGCCGGAGGGAGGCCCTTCGCAAGGCGTTTGCGAATTTCGATATACAGACCGTCGCCGGATATGACCAGGCTGACGTGGACCGGTTGGTTCAGAATACCGACATCATCAGAAACCTCGCCAAGATCAAGGCAACCATAAACAATGCCCGCGTGATTGCGGACATGTTCCCCGGAGAGGAGTTTGACCGATACTGCTGGTCATTCACCGGCGGCAAGACCATCAATCATGATTACCTGACCATTCTCACAACACCCCGGTATGACCACCTGGCCGAGATTGTCAGTACGGATATGAAAGGGATCGGACTCAAATTCGTTGGACCCGTTACGGCGCAGTCCTTCATTCAGTCCGTAGGAATCGTCAACGATCACATGCATGGGTGCTACTTGAACGCGTTCCAGGAGTGACATAGCTCAGTCCTAAGTAGAAGTCAAGGCCGTTCGCGCGAAAGAGTCTTCGCCATCATCGAACACTTGTTCGAACAATCCTCTCCCGGCGGTATCATGAGCACACTTACGGTATCAGCCAGCTAGGGAAGCGGACGGGATCAAGTGAATCAGAAACAGCAGGCAAGAACAGCGGTCGAACCGGCAATCGAACAGCCGAAGATGATCGAATCCAACGGATCATTGGTGGCGGATCTCTCCCAGGTTCCCAACGACCGCAAGATCGTCATTCAAGGCGCTCGCGCACACAACCTCAAAAACGTCAACCTGACCGTACCCCGGAACAGAATGGTGGTTTTCACCGGCCTGTCAGGATCGGGCAAGTCCTCCCTGGCCTTCGACACCCTCTTCGCCGAGGGGCAGCGCAGGTACGTGGAGTCCCTGTCCTCATACGCCCGCCAGTTCCTAGGGCAGATGGACAAGCCCGACGTTGACTTCATCGAGGGACTGAGCCCAGCGGTTTCCATCGACCAGAAGACCACCAATCGCAATCCCCGCTCGACGGTTGGAACCATTACCGAGATCTATGACTACCTGCGGCTCCTCTTCGCCCGTACGGGCATCCCGCACTGCCCGGTCTGCGGTGAGGAGGTACGGGCGCAATCCCCGCAACAGATTGTTGACAACCTCCTGGGCAAGCCGGAAGGAACGCGCTTCCAGATTCTGGCCCCCATTGCCAAGGGCCGCAAGGGCGAATTCGTCGAGACACTGGAACTGCTGCGTTCGGATGGGTACTCCCGGGCAATCATCGACGGCGAGATGCGCCAACTTTCCGAGAAAATCAAACTGGCCAAACAGAAGAAGCACACCATAGAGGTGGTGGTTGACCGCCTGGTCATCAAGCCTGCGGCCCGACAGCGCCTGACCGACTCCGTGGAAACGGCCCTCCGCCTTGCCAAGGGAACCATTGTTGTCGACTTCGTGGATCTTGACGAGAAGGACCCTGGCCGACGTCAGCCATTTTCCGAGAAACGTTCCTGCCCCAACGGACATGAGCTGGAGCTGGATGAGATCGAGCCCCGCACCTTCTCCTTCAATGCCCCCTATGGTGCCTGCCCGGCCTGCACAGGTCTGGGTTTCAGCCTGGAAATCGACCCTGAGCTTGTCGTACCGGATCCGGACAAGAGCCTCAAGGATGGGGCGATCGAGCCCTGGAACGGGACCAAGACCCAGCAGCAGTTCTACGGGCACCTCCTGGAAGCCCTTGCCAAGGAGATGGGCTTCTCCATGAAGACACCGTGGAAGGACCTTTCCGAGGAGGTTCGTCACGCGGTCATGTACGGACATGATTTCAAGGTCAACGTCTCCTACAGGAACCGCTGGGGCCGCCTGCGCGAATACTCCACCGGTTTCGAGGGTGTGGTGCGTACCCTCATGCGTCGTCATGACGAAACGGAATCGGAACCGATGAAACAGTTCTACGAGTCCTACATGCGTGAGGTGCCCTGCCAGGTTTGCCATGGCAAGCGTCTCAAGCCGGAAGTCCTCGCTGTGACCGTCGACGGGCTCTCAATCGCTGGAGTCTGTGACATGCCCATAGCAAAGAGCCTGGCCTGGGTCAACGGCCTGCATCTGGAGGGTGCCATGGCCAAGATCGCCGGGGAAGTCCTCAAGGAAATCAAGGCGCGGTTGCGTTTCCTGAGCGACGTGGGTCTGAACTACCTGACCATGTCGCGAGCTGCCGCAACCCTATCCGGAGGAGAGGCACAGCGTATCCGCCTGGCCACCCAGATCGGTTCCGGCCTGGTCGGGGTCATGTACGTCCTGGACGAGCCGTCGATCGGCCTTCACCAGCGCGACAACGACCGACTCATCAGCACACTTCAGCGTTTACGCGACCTGGGCAACACCCTGATTGTGGTCGAACACGATGAGGACACGATCCGCCAGGCCGACTGGCTGGTCGATATCGGTCCAGGCGCCGGCGAGCATGGGGGCGAGGTCATCTTCTCGGGCCGATCCGGGGACCTGACCAAGGCCACCCGGTCGGTCACCGGCGACTACATCGCCGGGCGCAGACGTATCGAGGTGCCCAAGGCGCGTCGCAGGATTCGCAAGACAAAGCAACTGACTGTGGTCGGTGCCCGTGAGAACAACCTGAAGGATCTGAAGGTGTCCTTCCCTCTGAGCGTCATGACCGTGGTCACCGGTGTATCAGGTTCGGGCAAGTCCACCCTGGTCAATTCGATCCTCTACCCGGTCCTGGCAGATAAGCTCAACAACGCCCGGATCGTCCCGGGCAAGCACACCAGGGTAGAGGGTGTGGATCAGCTGCGTAAGGTCATCCACGTGGACCAGAACCCAATAGGACGAACCCCGCGGTCCAACCCGGCCACGTATACCGGAGTCTGGGACAAGATACGTCAGCTCTTCGCCCAAACACCGGAAGCCAAGGTGCGTGGCTACGGACCCGGTCGGTTCTCCTTCAATGTCAAGGGTGGTCGTTGCGAGACATGCCACGGAGATGGGACCATCAAGATAGAGATGAACTTCCTTCCGGATGTCTATGTCCAGTGCGAGACATGTCACGGAAAGCGGTACAACCGTGAGACGCTGGAGGTGACCTACAACGGAAAGAACGTCTCGGATGTGCTTGATATGCCCATCGAGGAGGCGGCCCGGTTCTTCCAGCCCTACACCTCCATCGCGCGTTACCTGAACACCCTGGTCGAGGTCGGGCTTGGGTACATCCGTCTTGGACAGCCCGCACCCACCCTTTCCGGTGGTGAATCCCAGAGGGTCAAACTTGCCACCGAGCTCCAGAAGCGGTCTGACGGGAAAACGGTCTACATCCTGGATGAGCCCACGACGGGCCTTCACTTCGAAGACGTGAGCAAGCTGCTCAGGGTTCTGCACGGCCTGGTGGATAAGGGCAACTCGGTCATCGTCATCGAGCACAACCTTGATGTGATCAAAACCGCTGACTGGATCATCGATCTCGGGCCTGAAGGCGGCGACGGGGGAGGTACGGTCGTTGCGCAGGGGACTCCCGAAGAGGTGGCGGCAAACCCGGACAGCTGGACCGGGCGGTATCTTAAGCCCATGCTGGATGCCGGCAAGGTCGCACAAACCTCCAAGACATCCAAGGGAGCCGGGAAGACCAAACCAAAATCAACCAAATAGAACCCAAGCCGTGCCGAAAAGGAGGTAACCATGACGCGTAGCTGCTTCGAGCGCCACACCCAACAGGTCTGGCGGCAGACCGCTCGTGCGCTCGAAGCCGAATCCCGTACCGGTTCCTTCGCAGGGGAGGAGGGGCCCTCGGGATTGAACAAGAACGGCGCCCCCCTCCTCGGCGATACGCGTGACGGTTTCCGCCCGAAGACCTCAGACATACCCACCCAGCCCGGCGTCTACAAGTGGAGGGATGAGGAAGGCAGAGTCATCTACGTTGGCAAGGCCAAGAACCTGCGCAACCGGCTGACCAACTACTTCCAACCACTCGCCAATCTCCATCCACGCACACAGTCCATGGTTCTGACGGCCAGAAGTCTGGAATGGACCGTGGTGGCCACCGAGTTGGAATCCCTGACGCTCGAATACACCTGGATCAAGGAATTCGACCCCAGATTCAACGTCGTTTTCCGTGACGACAAGACATACCCCTATTTGGCCGTATCGGTCGGCGAGGAGATCCCCCGAGTCTGGATGACCCGCGTCAGAAAACGGCGTGACACCAGATATTTCGGCCCGTACGCCAAGGTCTGGGACATCCGTCATACACTTGATGGCCTCCTCAAGACCTACCCGGTCCGCACCTGCACGTCCGGTGTCTTTCGCAAGGCTCAACTCAGTGGTCGTCCCTGCCTTCTGGCATCGATCGGCAAGTGCTCGGCCCCATGTGTGGGCAGGATCAGCCCAAAGGAGCATCGCAAACTCTGCGCCGAACTGACCGGGGTGATTACAGGTCGCCTGGGTAAGCCCTATCGCGCAAACCTAACGCGGCAGATGAAGGCGGCCAGCGATGACCTTGACTTCGAGAAGGCCGCCCGCCTGCGGGACCAGATAGCCATGCTGGATACGGTCATTGAGCAGAACGCCGTGGCCTTCGGCTCCAATGTGGATGTTGACGTCTTCGGCGTCGAATCGGATGAACTCGAAGCTTCGGTCCATGCCTTCTTCGTTCGGGCGGGTGCCATTCGAGGTGAGCGTAACTGGAGCGTGGAACGGGTTGAGGATGTCTCCGACGAGGACCTGATTGGCGATCTTATCGTCCAGGTCTATTCGGACCTGATGAACGAGACCAACAGCGAGCTATCCAGGACCGCGCCCCACAATGAGATGGCTTTGGAGACACCAGCCGATGAAGATTCAGGCGTTTCCATCAGTCAGGCCAGGGATGCCATGGGATCGACCCAGCGGGTTACCGCCTTGGATGCCGAGGATAGGGCCCGCGCCACGAAGAAAAGGAACACCTATCAGGAACAGACCGGGAGGGCCGACCTCCTTGCCCCCATCTCACCTATTCCCCCGGAGGTTGTGGTCCCCATCCAGCCTTCCCGCACGGAATCCCTTGAAGAGTGGTTGCGGGGACTTCGTGGGTCCTCGGTCAGGATACGAGTTGCCAGCAGGGGCGAGAAGAAGTCTCTGATGGACCGGGCCAATGCCAATGCCCACCAGGCCCTCCAACGTAGCAAGATGAGCCGTATGAGCGACATCGGCACCCGAACGGAAGCCATGAACGACGTTGCCAGGGCCCTGGGCCTGGATAAGGCGCCCCTGCGGATCGAGTGCTACGACATCTCCAACACGGTTGGAGGCCAATTCCAGGTGGCCTCGATGGTTGTTTTCGAGGATGGCATCCCAAAGAAATCCGAGTATCGCCGCTTCTCCATTCGGGGAAAGGACGGGAAGGGGGCCGTGGATGATGTGAGCGCCGTCTACGAGACACTTACCCGCCGATTCCGCCATGGGAACATAGCCGGCGACAGTGGGGAAAGCATGGAAGCCGAGCGGAAAGTCAACCAGGCGAATCTGAAGGGGGAGGGAGCCGACCGGAAGGATGATCTGGGCAGCGACACGGGAACCGAGGAGGCCATCGTCCAGCAGAACGCCTCGGCGCATCACTTTGCCTACAAGCCCAACCTGATTGTCGTTGATGGAGGCAAACCTCAGGTTTTGGCGGCGGCAAAGGCCCTGCATGATTGCGGTGTCGACGATGTGGCTCTTTGCGGTCTGGCCAAGCGTCTTGAAGAGGTTTGGGTGCCGGATGACGACTACCCGATCATCCTCAAACGTCAGTCTGAGGGAATGTACCTTCTTCAACGAGTGCGTGACGAATCCCATCGATTCGCCATCACCTATCACCGTCAGGCCAGACGAAAGGGTGCTTTGCGCTCCGCGCTGGATGATATCCCAGGCATCGGAAAGGCGTACCAGAAGCGACTGCTCAACCATTTCGGCTCCGTCAAGAAGATGAAGGAGGCAAATCTTCAGGAGCTGGAAGGCGTCAAAGGCATAGGCCAGGCCAAGGCCGAATCGATCTATGAAGCCCTTCACCAGGGGGAGGGGCGACCTGCTCCGGAAGCGGACTCCAAGCAAGGCCAGGAAACCATCACCGGGTAGACTGGCTCAAGGTGGAAGCGATGGCACCGATCAAGCGAACCAGATAAGGAGCGGGGATGGATCAGACCGTGAAACGCTGTGCAGTGTTGGGCGATCCCATCGACCACTCCCTCTCACCCGTCCTTCATCGGGCGGCCTATAGGGCACTGGGCCTGGAAGGTTGGCGATACGATCGTATCCGTGTCGGCCATGGAAGCCTCCCCACCTTTTGGGAGTCACTCGACCCCACCTGGGCAGGTCTGAGCCTGACCATGCCACTGAAGAAGGCCATCAATCAGATGGGAACTGCCGCGGACCATTGGTCCGGTGTTCTCGGGGTCTCCAATACAGCTGTTCTTTCTTGGAGTCAGGCAAATCGGAAAGGCGGCGGACCGGCCGTCAGCCTGACCAATACCGATGTCGAGGGGATTGTGTGCGCCTTCAAGGAGGCCGAGGGTTCCCTGAAGGATCCGGACCAGTCCATCGGCATCATCAAGTCGGTAAGCACAGGAACGATGCCCCCTCAGCCAGGCAAACAGCTGCGAGCGCTGATCTTGGGAAACGGAAACACGGCCGAATCAGCACTCTGTGCCCTGGGCTTCCTGGGCGTTGTCCACATCGATCTTGTGGCCCGTCGTCCTGATGCCACCGGGAGACTGATTGACTTGGCCAAGGAATTGAACATCTCGGTTGGTGCGCCGCATGGCATGGATGACAGTGACTGTGTTTCGGACCTGCTCTGCCAGGCCGATCTGGTGGTCTCGGCCCTTCCCGCCCATGCGGCGGATCCCCTGGCTGACCTATTGGACAGCCGTTCAAACCGTCATTCCCCGCAATCAGCAGGTCTTTCAAAGGCACCCCACCTTCTTCTGGACGTAGCCTATGAGCCTCGTCCCTCCAGGCTCACCCAGGCCTGGAAGAATCGGACAGGGGGCAGGGCGATCAGTGGCGACAGGATGCTGCTGTACCAGGCGGTCAGGCAGGTGGCACAGATGACTGGACAACCCCTTGAATCCATCCCCGTCAAGGCTATGGACAGAGCGCTGAAGGAGGAGATGCAATGAGCACCGACGCGACCTCGCCCACACCCAAGGCCGAGACCATCCCGCCTTTCCAAGGCTTCGAGGTGATGCTCATCACGGGTATGTCAGGAGCTGGGCGTTCCCGGGCCGCTGACTCCATGGAGGACATGGGCTGGTACGTCGTCGACAACATGCCGCCCCGTCTTCTGGTTCCCCTGGTCGACATGATGACCTCATCGGGCAGTACCCTGCATCGTCTGGCAGCTGTGGTCGATGTAAGGTCCCGGTCATACTTCGACGACCTCTCGGCCGTTCTGGGGCATCTTGACGACCTCGGCGTCAAGTGCCGGATACTCTTCCTGGATGCATCCGACCAGGTCTTGGTCAAGCGCTTCGAATCCGTCCGGCGTCCCCATCCTCTCCAAGGTTCCGGCCGCCTGATCGACGGCATCCATGAGGAGCGCAAACTCCTGGACAACCTCAAGGAGCGGGCCGATATGGTGATTGATACCTCGGCTTTGAGCGTCCACGATCTCTCGACCCGTCTCTACGAACTCATGCTCGGCTCCGGTCCCACAACAGTCGGAATCCACATCATGAGTTTCGGGTTCAAATACGGGATTCCCATTGATGCTGATTTCGTCGCCGACCTCCGCTTCCTCCCCAACCCCTTCTGGGTTCCGGATTTGCGCGAGCTCAACGGGCACGATGAGCCGGTGCGCGAATACGTCCTCGCCAGCAAGGGTGCCGAAGAGTTCATCGAAGCCTACACGCAGGCAATTCTGACGGCCGTCGACGGGTATGCCCGGGAGGACAAGCACTATGTCACCATCGCCTTCGGCTGCACGGGTGGTCAGCACCGTTCAGTGGCCATGGCCGATGAATTGGCAAGGCGTCTGAGAATCAAGGGGATGGACGTCACCGTATCCGCTCGGGAACTCCCGCATAAACCCCACTGAGGCCCCGATTTGGGACTGATAGCCAAGGGCGGAATTTGTCCAACTTATTCGATATCACAGTAATCCGGTAGTTCGTTCGACCGGCGAGTCGCACGGACCACAGCATTCAACATCGGTTTTTCCTAGGAGGACGGCTCTTGGCCCTACTTGATGATGTCAAAAGCGAGCTGGCCGCTATTGACAACGAACTCCCCGCAGCCAAAAAAGCCCAATCCGCCGCGATGATTCGCTTTGGCGGAGGTCTTCACATCATCCAGCGTCATATTGTGGTCGAAGCCCAGTTCGATTCCCTTCCTGCAGCGCAGTGGTTGCAGAACACCATCAAGGACGTCTACGGGCATGACTCGGATCTGATCCAGGTCAATCGCCAGACGCCTGCCGGCAATGTAATCAGGTATTCGGTCCGGGTACTCCGTGCCGGTGGGGCCTTGGCCCTCCAGACAGGGCTGCTGGACCGGCGCAAGCATCCGGTCCGTGGTCTCCCTGCCGACATCGTTTCAGGCAACATCGCCCAGGTAAAGGCCGCCTGGCGTGGTGCCTTCCTGGCTCATGGTGAGCTCTCCGACCCCGGCAAGGCGTCGTACCTGGAAATCGTCTGCCCGGGGTCGGAGGCCGCCTTGGCTCTGGTCGGTGCAGCCCGCCGTCTCGGAATCAACGCCAAAGCCCGTCAGGTCCGCAGCTCGGAACGCGTGACCCTGCGTGATCCGGACGTGATCGAGCGGATGCTCAACCTCATGGGTGCCCCCAAGTCCTCCAGGGAGTGGACAGGCAAGCGGAGCGATGGTGAATCCCGCGGCAAGGCCAACCGCCTGGCCAATTTCGATGATGCCAACATGCGCCGCTCAGCCAAGGCCGCCGTCGAGGCCAGCGCCAAGGTGACCAAGGCCTTCCAGATTCTGGGTGAGGACATCCCCGAAAACCTCAGAGCAGCTGGTCAGCTGCGCCTTGACCACCGTGATGCATCCCTGGAGGAGCTGGGCCGTCTGGCCGATCCGCCCGTTACCAAGGACGCCATCACAGGCCGCATTCGTCGTCTTCTTCAACTGGCCGCCAAGGTGGAGAAGCAACAGGCCGAGGGTCTCAACACCACCCAGGACCAGAAAGACTGATTACTGTTCCAACCGTCGGCTTGCCTTAGTACCATGGACTACAACGCGGGTTTCATAGCCCGAGGTTGCGCAGACCGGCGGTTTCGTCATGTCTGCAGCTAGGAAAGGAATGGCATGAAAACACTGAAGAGCCTCGGTGATCTCAAGGGCAAGCGCGTCTTGGTGCGTGCAGACTTCAATGTGCCGCTTGACGGCACAACCATCAAGGACGACGGCCGCATCAAGGCCGCTCTGCCCACCATCAAGGAACTCCGCGGCCAGGGCGCCAAGGTCATCCTGATGGCCCACCTGGGCCGCCCGAAGGGTAAGGTCGTTCCCGAACTCAGCCTGGCGCCGGTCGCCGACCGCCTGGGTGAGCTCCTGGGTGTCTCCGTCCCCTTGGCCGACGACACCTATGGTCCCGATGCCGAAGCCAAGGTTGACGCCATGCAGGATGGTGACGTTGTCCTTCTGCAGAACGTCCGCTTCAACCCCGAAGAGACCAGCAAGGACGAGGCGGAGCGCGATGCCTACGCCGAGAAGATCGCCAAGCTGGGTGACGCTTTCGTTTCCGATGGGTTCGGCGTTGTCCACCGTGCCCAGGGTTCCAACTACTCCGTGGCCAAGTTCCTGCCTTCTGCTGCAGGACTCCTGGTCGAGAAGGAAGTCAAGGCGCTCTCCAAGGCGACGGAGAACCCCGAACGCCCCTTCACCGTGGTCCTGGGCGGATCCAAGGTCTCCGACAAGCTTGGGGTCATCGAGAACCTGCTCAGCAAGGCCGACCGCCTGGTCATCGGCGGCGGCATGGTCTTCACCTTCCTTAAGGCCAAGGGCTACGAGGTCGGTTCCTCCCTGCTTGAGGATGATCAGGTCGATACCGTCAAGGGGTACATCCAGACTGCCCAGGAGAAGGGTGTCGAACTGGTTCTGCCCACCGATATCGTGGTGGCTGACGAGTTCAAGGCCGATTCGCCCCACGAAGTGGTCGCCGCAGACGCCATGCCCGCCGGCAGGATGGGCCTGGATATCGGCCCCGATTCCCAGAAGCTCTTCCATGACAAGATCGTCGACTCGAAGACCGTTGTCTGGAACGGACCCATGGGAGTCTTTGAGTTCCCGGCCTTCGCCGAAGGCACCCGTGCCGTGGCCCAGGGCCTAGTGGATGCCACCAAGGCGGGAGCATTCACGATCGTTGGTGGAGGCGACTCCGCTTCGGCGGTCCGTAACCTGGGCTTCCCCGACGATGGCTTCTCGCATATCTCCACCGGCGGTGGTGCCTCCCTCGAGTTCCTCGAGGGCAAGGAACTGCCTGGCTTGAAGGTGCTGGAGTAAAGTCCGTTCATCCAATGCCGGACCACCGGGTCTTGCATCCGGTGGTCCGGCATTGGCGTTTCGTTCCCGAGTCCCGTTTCTCATCATTAGGTTGGAAAGATCTGGTATGGCACGCACTCCTTTGGTGGCCGGCAATTGGAAGATGAACTTCGACCACCTCGAAGCCACCTACTTCGTTCAGAAGTTGGCCTGGCTTCTGAGAGATGCCCATTTTGACCACAAGCGCTGCCAAGTGGCCCTTCTGCCTGCTTTTACAGCCCTGCGCTCAGTCCAGGTCCTTGTGGAGGCCGACAATCTTCCCATCAGTTACGGAGCCCAGTCCGTGTCCGTCACTTCTCAGGGAGCCTTCACCGGCGATGTCTCCGCTGACATGCTGGCCCAACTTGGGTGCAGGTACGTCATCGTCGGTCATTCGGAACGCCGCAAGTACCATCCCGAAGATGATGCCAACATTGTCGATCAGGTGCGAGCGGTCCTGGCAGCCGGCATGAAACCCATCCTTTGCGTCGGCGAGAGCTATGAGGAGCGACGCCAGGGCATTGAACTCGAGTTCGCCGTGAGCCAGGTCAATGACGTGACCCGCGACCTCTCTCAGGAGGACATGGAGAACCTGATTGTTGCCTACGAACCCGTCTGGGCCATCGGAACCGGCATGGTGGCCACTCCTGAGACGGCTCAGGAAGCCGCCCAGGCCATTCGCGCCCATATCGGCAGACAGTTCGGCAAGAAGTCCGGTGAGGCCGTGAAAATACTCTATGGTGGATCAGTCACTTCAAAGAACGCCTCGCAGATGATTCAAGAGCACGATGTCGATGGCTTCCTGGTGGGAGGTGCCTCCTTGGACGTCCAGGAGTTTGCACGTATCGTCCGCCTGGCGGCAAAAGGCTGAATGGGAATCTTCCCAGGGTATCTGTACAATAACCAGTATTCACGTTCATTGGAGGTTGTCGTGACCATTGTCAAGATTGTCCTGGAAGTCATCGTTGTTATCGCCAGTATCCTGTTGACCCTGCTGATTCTGATGCATAAGGGCAAGGGCGGCGGCCTGTCCGACATGTTCGGCGGTGGCATCAGCGCCAACGCCGGCACCTCAGGTGTTGCCGAGAAGAACCTGAACAGGTTGACCATCATCGTCGCCCTGATTTGGGTCGCCATTATCGTCGCTCTGAGTCTGATGGCCAAGTACAAGATCGCCTGAGAAACCCATCATCGGAAAGCCCCGGCGCATCCCGTCGGGGCTTTTCCGTATCAGGTGAAGACCCTTGCAGGAGCGTCGAGGCAGGCATTCCCAAGAGAATCATCGAGTCGATGCCGACCACTACAGGGACTCTTGTTTTTGTTATCGGTCTATTCCGATCCCTTTTCCTGCTTGAGTAAACATGGTCTTCTGCTCTTAATAGAGTCCTACAAAACAGGGTGCCCCGTCCGGTCTGATACCGGACGGGGCACCCTGCTCATCAACAGTTGTCAGTCAGTGACCGACAACTGCGATTCTCAAGATCAGGCTCTCAGCCGTTGACGCGGTCGATGCCCTTCTGGACGTCGGAGAGGACTGAATCCCAGGAAGCGATGAAGGAAGCCACGCCATCGGCCTCCAGCTTGTCGGTCACGTCCTTGATGCTGATGCCCAGGTCGGCCAGCTTCTGCATGATCTGGTGGCTCTCCTCATAGGTTCCCTCGATGGAGGGTGAACCATCACCATGGGCGGCAAGGGCCTCAAGGGTCTTTTCGGGCATGGTGTTGACAATCTGAGGAGCAACCAGCTCATCCACATACTTGCAGTCGGAGTAGGCCGGGTTCTTGGTGCCGGTCGAAGCGAAGAGCGGACGCTGACGGCGTGCGCCCTTGGCCTCCAGGTCGGCCCAACGAGGATCCTTGTCGAAGGCCTGCTCGAAGAGCTCGTAGGCCAGGCGGGCATTGGCCACAGCGGCCTTGCCCTCCAAGGACTTGGCCTCATCCGAGCCGTTGGCTTCCAGGAGCTTATCCACGGCGCTATCGACACGGGAGACGAAGAAGGAGGCAACGGAGCCCATGTGCTTCAGGTCATGTCCGTTCTTGTCGGCCTGGACCATGCCCTCGATGAAGGCATCGATGACCTGCTGATACCGCTCAAGGGAGAATATCAGGGTGACGTTGACGGAAATTCCCTTGGCCAGGGTAGCGGTGATTGCCGGCAGTCCTTCGAGGGTTGCAGGAATCTTGATCATGGCGTTGGGACGATCGACCTTGGCCCACAGCTGCTCGGCCTGCTTCTCGGTCTCTTCGGTGTTGTGGGCCAGACGGGGATCCACCTCGATGGAGACACGTCCATCCACGTAATCGGTCTTCTCGGCGACTTCGCGGAAGATGTCCGTGGCGTTACGCACATCGGTCGTGGTCAGCTCGCGGACAGCGTCCTCGACATCGATGCGACCCAGCTGCTTGAGCTGCTCGTCATAGGGACCAACCTGGCTCAGGGCCTTCTGGAAAATCGAGGGGTTGGTGGTCACACCCACAACGTTGCGCTCTGCAATAAGCTGCTGCAGGTTGCCCGACTCGATGCGGGTACGGCTCAGGTCGTCCAGCCAGATCGAGACACCTGAATCGCTGGTGCGCTGCGTGTTTGCATTTTCTGCCATCTTGTAACTCCTTCTTGGGTTCCTGTTGGGAACACAAACTGCATTTTCTGCCACGATTGTGGCCGGTATTCCGGCCGGGCGACGAACTGTCGCACCGGCCGGGGGAGGGGGACGAGAACCTCTGTTCAGTCAGGGATCC
The DNA here is from genome assembly GCF_000737865.1 of Bifidobacterium coryneforme. Lineage (NCBI taxonomy): Bacteria > Bacillati > Actinomycetota > Actinomycetes > Bifidobacteriales > Bifidobacteriaceae > Bifidobacterium > Bifidobacterium coryneforme. The sequence goes on along the minus strand of NZ_CP007287.1, from coordinate 882,225 downwards.
GTACCCCGGAGAATCAGAAGGCCTTGCGGACTTCCTCGATGGAGGCCTTGGCGGCTTCAACCACATGATCCGCGGTGATACCGAGATCACGCATGTTCTCGTCGCCGCCACCCTGCAGCCCGAACTGCTCGATGGAAACGGGCTTGCCGTAGGAGCCGAGGTACTTGTACCAGGGCATGGCCAGACCGGCCTCGACCGAAACGCGAGCCTTGACGGACGCGGGGAGGATCTCCTCCTTGTAGTCGTCGTCCTGCTCCTCGAACCACTCCATGGAGGGAACCGAGATGACACGGGCCTTGACGCCCTGATCACCCAGGGTCTTGGCCGCGGCGACGGCATGCTGAACCTCGGAACCGGTGGCCATCAACAGCACATCGGGCTGGCCGTCGGTATCAACCAGGACATAGGCTCCCTTGCGGACACCCTCACGGGCCTTGGCCTTGGTCTCCTCCAGGGTGGGAACACCCTGACGGGTCAGAATCAAGGCCGCAGGATGGCTGTTGTCCTTCTCGAAGAAGGCACGATAAGCCTCGGCGGTCTCGCACTGATCGGCCGGTCGCACAACCTCCATCTGGGGGATACCACGCATGGCGGCCAGGTGCTCAATGGGCTGATGGGTGGGACCATCCTCGCCAAGGGCCACGGAATCATGGGTCCAGATGTAGAGGTTGGGGATGTCCATCAGAGCGGCCAGGCGCACCGAGGGACGTTCATAGTCGCTGAACTGGAAGAAGGTTCCGTTGAAGGGCCTGGTGTCAGAACCCAGCAGGATACCGTTGGTGATGGCTCCCATGGCGAACTCACGCACACCGAAGTGGAGCTGGCGGCCATACTTGCTGGTCTCAGGCCACTGGGTGGTCTTGTAGGCTTCGGGAGCGAAGGAGACAGCACCCTTGATGTCGGTGTTGTTGGAACCACCCAGATCTGCGGAACCACCCCAGAGTTCGGGCATGATGGGTGCCAGAGCATTGATCACGGCACCGGATGCCTTGCGGGTGGCGACCTTGGAACCGGGCTCGAAGCCTGCCTCCAGGTCGTCGATCGCCTTGTCGAAGCCCTCGGGCAGCTTGCCGGCGTGAATCCTGTCGTAGAGAGCAGCCTTGTCGGGGTTGGCCTTGCGCCAGGCCTGGTAACGCTCATCCCACTCGCTGTGCGCTGCAAGACCGCGCTGAGCGACCTCGCGTGCATGAGCCAAGGCCTCTTCATCAATCTGGAAGGACTGCTCGGGATCGTAACCCAGGGTCTGCTTCAGGCCGGCGACAGCCTCGGCACCCAGGGCTGAACCATGGGCGGAAGGATCGTTGGTCTTACCAGGGGTCGGCCAGGCCATCAGGGTATCGACCTTGATGAACTTCGGCCTGTCGGTAACCTGCTGCGCCTTTTCAAGCACGGCGGCCAGGCCCTCGGTGTCCTCCTTGTAGGACCCGTCAGGCTGGATGAAGCTGAACTCATCGGTGTACCAACCGTAGGCCTCGTACCGCTTGAGAATGTCCTCACTCAGCGCGATCTTGGTGTCGCCCTCGATCTGTATGTGGTTGGCGTCGAAGATGACGGTCAGGTTGCCCAACTGCTGGTCGCCCGCGAGAGAGCTGGCCTCGGACGAGATGCCCTCTTCCACATCGCCTTCGCCGCAAATGACCCAGATGTTGTGGTCGAAGGGGGACTGCCCTGCGGGGGCATCCGGATCCAGCATGCCACGCTCGTAACGCTGCCCATAGGCGAAGCCCACAGCCGATGCCAGACCCTGGCCCAGAGGACCGGTGGTCATTTCGATGCCGGGGGTCAGACCATACTCGGGGTGACCGGGCGTGCGGGTACCAGCAGTACGGAAACGCTTCAGGTCATCCAGGGTGAGGCCGTAACCGGAGAAGTACAGCTGCACATACTGGGTCAGTGAGGCATGACCGCCCGACAGGATGAACCGGTCGCGACCGGCCCAGTCGGGATCGTTCGGATCATGCTTCAGGAAGTGCTGATAGAGGGTGTAGGCGATGGGCGCCAAGGAGATGGGGGAGCCGGGGTGGCCGCTGCCGGCCTTTTCAACGGCATCGGCCGAGAGGACCTTGGCCATCTTGACCGCCCGCTCGTCGAGTTCAGACCATTTGAAATTGGACATATGGTGTCTACTTTCCTTCCAATTGAGAGGTCTTCATGTTCGACTTATGTCGAAAATGTTCGATTACCTTCACATTGCACTCCAATGATATATGTGCGAGCCGACACAATTCGGCTCTTCGTACCATCTTTTTGGCACTCTCGGTATCAGAGTGCTAATACTGGAGACATGACGGAAGGAGCACCTTTGGCCACTACCAGACGCATGCTGGTCCTGCGCGCTGTCGTAGAGGACTATATTCGCTCCCAGGAGCCTGTCGGTTCGGGGTCGCTGACCAGAAACCACCATCTAGGAGTCAGTTCAGCAACGGTCAGAAATGACATGGCGGCCTTGGAGGATGAAGGCTATCTCATCCAGCCCCACACCTCTGCGGGCCGTATTCCCACGCAAAAAGGCTACCGCTACTTTGTCGACCGTCTGGCCACGGTCGTTCCCCTGTCGGCCGCCCAGCGTCGGGGCATCGACATCTTCCTGTCAGGGTCGGTCAGCCTGGAGGACACCCTCCAGCATGCCGCCCGTCTCCTGGCGCAAATCACAGGGCAGATAGCCGTGGTCGCCTCACCCTCCTTGGCCCATTCGAACCTGAGGAGGGCCGAGCTGATCAAACTGGACAGGGGATCCGTACTGGTGGTTGTCATCACCGATACGGGGAGGGTGGTGCAGCGCACCCTTCATGGCTCCCACCAGCCTGGGTCCGACACCCTGTCAGGATTGTCCGACATGATCAACCAGCAATGCCACGATCTGTCACTGACCCAAGCAGCGGAAAGGTGCCAGCTCTTGGCCGATTCAAGCCCCGAAGCCGACACCAAGTCCATGCTGCGGATACTGGCTGCCGTCTTCGAGGAGATGGCGACCAAGGAGCAGACGAGCGGACTCTATATGGCTGGCACTTCACAGCTGACACACAGTCAGGTCGTTTCCATAGGCGACCTGGCCCCCCTCCTTGACGCCCTTGAGGAGCAGGTGGTCCTGATGCGCCTTATGAAGGCGCAAAGCGAGCTCTCCCGTGAGAACAACGGGGTCAGTGTGGCCATCGGTACTGAAACCCAGACCCCGGAACTGGTCCATGCATCCGTGGTCACCTCGGGTTACGGCCATGCCCAACAGCCACTGTCGGGCAAGAAAGGCGATGGCATGACCGATGAGCCGATAGCCTTTGTGGGATCGATAGGCCCCACCCATATGGACTATGCGGTTACCATGAGTGCAGTACGAGCCGTGGCGTCCTACCTGACCAGTTTCCTGGCCGGGACAGATGACCAGTAAACAGGGACCAGCACACTCAGTCGGACCAACCTGACCCAGGTCTATGGGAAAATAAGCCAGAACAGCAGCACAGAAGGAATACCGGTGGCAGATTACTACGAGGTTTTGGGCGTCGATCGCACGGCGAGCGAAGATGAGATCAAAAAGGCCTATCGAAAGATGAGCCGCAAATACCATCCGGACATCGCCGGAACTGAATACGAGGACAAGTTCAAGGAGGTCAACAGCGCTTACGAGGTACTCTCGGACCCTCAGAAGCGTCGCATGTACGACCAGGGTGTTGACCCCAATGACCCCCAGGCATCCGCGGCGGGGGGCTTCGATATGGGCGATGTGTTCAGTCAGTTCTTCGGAGGCGGATTCGGAGCTGACGCACAAGGCCCCATTCCTCGTACGCAACCCGGGCGCGATGTGCTTGCCGGGGTCGATATAGACCTGAAAACCGCCATCTTCGGAGGTACCGTCCACACCCAGCTCCACACCTTCGGCCTATGCCAGGAGTGTGGCGGTTCCGGCGCCCAGAAGGGCACTTCTCCCGTTACCTGCCCGGTCTGCCAGGGGAGGGGATACGCCCAGAAAGTGGTACGGACCCTTCTCGGTCAGATGATGAGCCAGGCACCTTGCGAACGATGCGAGGGGCACGGCACAATCATCGAAAACCCTTGCCCACAGTGCCTGGGGCACGGCAGGTCGAGAATCAAGAGGGATGTGGGCATCAATATCCCTGCCGGTGTGGCCGACGGATCTCGACTCCGCCTGAACTCACAGGGCGAGGTAGGAGAGGGTGGCGGTGCCGCCGGTGACCTCTACATCGACATCAGCATCAAGCCCGACAAGCGGTATACACGCAGCGGCCAGGACCTGCACTGCTGGATTTCCATACCCATGACCTGGGCCGTGCTGGGTCATGCCGTCGATCTGGATACCTTCGACGGGCCGCGTCAGATTCAAGTGCCGGCCGGGAGCCAACCCGATGACGAGGTAACGCTGAAAGGCCTTGGTGTCTCCAAGCTGGGCAACAAGGAGGAACGAGGCGATATCGTCGTTCACGTCCTGGTGCAGATTCCGACCAAGCTTGATGACAAGGAGCGGGATCTGATAGAGGACTTCGCCAAGAGCCACGACTCCGACGCCAGGGAGATTCCCCAGAAATCCAAGCCGACCGCGGCAGGAGCAAAGAAGGGAATCTTCGATAAGCTCAAGGACATCTTCAACTAGCAAAACCCGAGCGAAGCAATCGGCCCGGAGTCAGCACGATAACCTGCTGACTCCGGGCCGATCTGCGAGTGGACCGGACTTGCTCAACCCAGAAGAGACCGGCACATGGACCGATACTCACTGACATAGCCGCCACCGAAGAAAGCGCAGTGTCCTGCAATGGCATAGAGCTGCCAAAGGGTAACCCGGTTCTCGTACCCCTTGGCAAGCGGATGAACCGATTGGTATCCATCAAGTATCTGGCTCAGATAGGGAATGCCGAAGAGGTGGAGCATCGCCAGGTCCTCTTCACGGTGCCCCCCATGTGCTGCTGGGTCTATCAGGACGGCCTCGGTCTGCCCTTCCTCCTTGGTCCACATCACGTTGCCGCTCCACAGGTCCCCATGAACCCTGGCAGGCTTGTCGTCCGCAGCGGCTCCCAGAAGATCCGGAAGGGCCTGGATAATCTCCTGGGTTACATCCATATCATTGCGGTTCAGAGCCCGCCTGTCGATGGCCATCCTGACCATAGGCTCCAATCGCCCCTGACCCCAGTAGGTCACTGGGTCGTCCCAGTCGCCGGTATCCATGGGTAGGGGGTCCTGGAGTGGTCCGAAATAGCAGGTGCCGGTATATCCATCCGGCGCCGATCCAAAGTGATCAGCACCGGCATCATGCATCCGCGCCAGCTGTGCCCCGAAACGGTAGGCCGCGCCCCCGTTTGGCGAGGTCGATTCCACCTCTTCGATGTCCAGGAAGTCCCCGCCCCAGTCATATACGTCGACCACGCGTGGTCCACCAACCGACTGTGCCTGGCCCAGCCAGCGGAGTCCCAGCCCTTCGCATTCGAAGAATCCGGCAGGAGCCCCGCCTCGTGTTTTCCTATATGTTCTGACCATCGCCATACCCTCCTTGAGGAACAGTCCGATGATTCCATTGTGGGCATTCTGCGCGACATGCAGCGCTCCCACGCCGTACATCCTAGGAGGGGGGCTAAGCTGTCGAATCATGAACTTCTTCGAATCCATCCTTTTTGGTCTGGTGCAGGCGCTTACGGAGTACTTCCCCGTCTCATCGAGTGCTCATATCCGTATCCTCGGAGGATTGCTGGGGCAGGATCCAGGTGCAGCCTTCACTGCAATCATCCAGTTCGGCACCGAGCTGGCTGTCCTCCTCTACTTCCGTCATGACATAGCGAGAATCCTGACTCACTGGTTCCGCTGCCTCCTGGGCAAGGATGGGACATCCTGGCGCGAACGTCTGGGCTCCAAGGACCACGATGCCGCCATGGGTTGGTACATCATCATCGGCACCATCCCCATCGTCCTTGCAGGCCTCATTTTCCAGAAGCTGATAGAGACCAAGCTGCGTAACCTGTGGATTACCGTAGTGGTGCTCATCGTCTTCGGTCTTCTTCTCGACTACTATGATCGCCATGGCCGTGAGGTCAAGGAAATCAAGCAGATGAACGCCAAGGATGCCATCCTCTTCGGTGTGGGGCAGATGCTGGCACTGATCCCCGGCGTATCACGCTCCGGAGGCACCATCACCTTCGGCAGAGCGCTCGGCTACACCCGGGAGGCCGCCACCCGAGTCAGCTTCCTGATGGCCATCCCAGCGGTATTCGGAGCCGGCATCCTGGAGACCTACAAATCGGTTAAGGACATCAATGCCGACGCCGCTTTCCCCGGTTGGGGTGCTACCATCTGCGCTACGGTGGTCAGCTTCGTGGTTGGCTATCTGGTCATCATCGCCTTCCTGAAAATCGTCTCAAGGTTCTCTTATCGAGGCTTTGTCATCTACCGGGTATGCCTCGCCATAGTGGTTGCACTGCTCCTGATCTTCAACGTCCTTCCTGCTGTCGGCGGCGTAGCCGCAGCCTGATCAGGATAGTTCCCGATTTTGTGAGCCCGCCCGTTAGAGGGGGGGCTCACAAAACCATACTTACCGCCATACGTGGGAACCGGATGGCAATCTTCCCTCAAGCGACTGCTTTGGCATCTTTGCAAGAAGACGGCGATTCTCTCTAAGCGTCTTCATCTGGTCTGAGGTACCGGTATTGCCTGTCATCTTCACACCGATGCAACTCTTCGTCCATCCAAATCCAAGCAATCGTTCCGGGCAGTGGTATAAGAGAAGTAAGACAGCGATGGTAGCAGAGATTCACCAGCAATCACCATCGCTGCGCCGAACCACATTTGACTCTTCACACGAGTAAGGATCGGGACTTCTGCAACGTCTCCGATCGCGAGGGGCGGCCACCCAACATCCCCAATACCGGTCGCCCCTCCTTTTCACCCTGAGCTGAGACGCAGGGCTGTTCAAATATTACCGCAATTCTGAGAGTCGCGCGAAAAGCCAATGTTACGTCTCAAACGTACGGGCGTCACCGATTCTGGTTGTATTCGGACAGGAGCATACCGCTGCGCCGATCACAGAGATTGATGATGAAGGCGGTAACCAGCAGTACCAGACCTACCAGGAAGATGCAGTGGAGTCCCTGATAGACGATTTCGCGGGCTGGTTCCAGGTATTCCGTTGGGACCTGACCGGCGGTCTGCGGATTGATCATCCGATTCATCATGTCGTTGGTCAGACCCGGTTGTGCTGCCACACCGTGGGCCGTGACCACGTTGAGAACGATGCCGAAGATTGAAATCATCAGAGTCTGCCCAAGCGATCGCGCCAGAGTGTTGAAGCTGGTTGCAGCTCCGACCTGGTCGAAAGGCACCACACTCTGAGACGTCACCGTGGAAACAGTGACTGCAGTGCCGAACCCAAACCCATATAGGCAGGAGATGGCAAGAAACACGGCGAACGGTGTGTGCTGGGGGAGGAAGACATAGATGGTGCAGGCCACCAGGAGGAAGATAAGGGCCAGCCCGGTCACTTTATGGGGCGGATGCTTGATAATCAGCCGTCCAGCCACAAAGGAACCGACAAGCCAGACAATGGAGGAGGGGGTCACGGCGAATCCACCCATCGACGGATTGAGGCCGAGGACGGACTGCATCCAGATGGGCAGGTATGTTTCGAACCCCATCAGGAAGCCAGAGATCAGAAGTATCACCACGTTCTGGATCACGAATGATCGATTCGAGAAGAGGTTCAGGGGCAATATCGGATCGGTCTGTCGGGTTTCCACCCTGACCAGGGCCACCACGGTAAGAGCGCAGATCAGGAACAGCACGAGACTTACCCACAGGTAGCGGACTTCAGCCAGGTTCTGCAATCCAAGCATCAGCGTGACCAAGGCCAGCACCAGGAGGGAGATACCCTTATAGTCCACGGCCGAGGTATGCCTGTCGCCTTCCTCATGAAGGAATACCTGAATCAGCAGAACGACAATCAGCCCGATGGGGACGTTGATGGCGAAGACCCAATGCCAGCTGAGCTGCTCTACGATTAACCCTCCCAGGAGTGGGGCGATGATGGAGGCAATACCCCAGGATGAGGAGTTCAGCCCTATGACCTTGGCTCGCTTCGCCAGGGGATAGATATCGGCCAGGACAGTGAATGTCAGGGGTTGTATGGCTCCGGCTCCCAGGCCCTGAACGAACCTGCAGGCAATCAGCTGCGGCATGGACTGCGCTAGGGCGCAGAGGGCGGAACCGACAACAAAGACCAGTAGGCCTATGGTCAGAAGGGGTTTACGTCCGTACTGGTCGGAGAGCTTCCCATATATGGGCGTGGTCACGGCGGTCATCAGGAGATAGATGGAATAGACCCAGTTCATGACGGACAGGCCATGAAGATCAGAGACAATCGTCGGCATTGCCGTCGACACTATGGTTCCCTCGATGGCCGTCATGAACGTGGCTACAAAGGCCGCCAGGGTAACCAAGGCCACATTCGTTCTTCTGCCTGTGGCTCGCACTGTATTCGACACTGCTACTGCTTCCTTTAAAATCCGTATCACACTGAACCCACATATCCTACAACCCACCCGAGCAACACTCGACAGGCCGCGCGGACCGGTCAAAGAACAAAATGCAATTCGGATGGGATAATATTAGATTCGCTTCAACACCTTTATGGTGCGCTATGCCGGCTTACGGGCCGGGCCGGGTCCGGGGGCGGGAAGACGAAGGATTCGGAAACATAACAGAACAGGAAGCTGATACGGATGGATACGTCCGCTTCCTACGACATCAACCGGTAGAGGAATCTGCCCTGTTAGGATGTTGAGGACCAGCAATGCACTTCACAGTCACCAATCTCGAAGAGGTTTTCCCACTGGCTGAGTTCCTGTCCGATGCCTTCGGACCGATGGCCGAGATTGCGGTACACGATCTGGACAGGCCACATGCCTCCATCGTGTTCATACGCAACGGTCATCTGTCGGGCCGCAAGAAGGGCGACTCCATGACCAAGGAAACACTGGAGTTGACTCGAAAGGCCAGGGACAGTGGCATTGATTTCATTTCCGACTACCGGGGTCACGATTTGAACGACCACCAGTTCAGGGTTTCGTCATTCTTCATCCGAAACAAGGAAGACGAAGTCATTGGTGCACTTTGCATCAATATCAACATCACCGAGCTTCAACGTGCCGCCCACCTCCTTCAGACCATCAGCGAAACAGATTCGGTCAACGGTATGGTCACCTCCGGTATACCCAGTCAGGAGCTGGAAGAAAACCCCGAAGAGAACATCCGAAGGGTTACCCGTGAGGTGATCAAGCAGGTTCATATACCTATCGATAAGCTGAGCAGGATCGAACGCCTGGCCATCATCAAAGACCTCAAGGACCGGGGTATATTCCTGATCAAGGGGGCAGTAGGTGTTGTGGCGCCCGAACTCAAAGTTTCTGTACCGACGCTCTACAGGTACCTGCAGTCACTCAAATAGGTGCAATCCGTCGCCGCCCTTTCCCCAAAAAAGTAAAAGAAACCTCCGACAGGGGAGAGGGGGGTATATTTCTTCACGCTGTCGGAGGGGAATTAAAAGTCGGCCTTTCAGAATCTCCGTAAAGACCGGTGCGTGACCCACCGGAGCGAATCACAAAAGTCCAAAATCAGCACAAGAGCATCCTCAGGTTGAGGATTCCGGCTAGCTGCTGTCTCAATCTGGCAAGTACCATTGTCTGGGTTGTATGAGTCCGCCTATCAGGACTCAACACCTCATACATGGTTCCACCTCTCAAACCAGATGTTCAATGAACAACCTGATGGTCAGTTCTCAGTTAATAGTAATTTATCACACAATCGGGTTGACCACAAGCTCAACATTCCGCTTAACGCCTTTGTTTTGTCAGAATTACCAACTGCTCGCTCACGAAATGCCCGACCTGGAGTAGGCACTCCCGATCCAGATAAATCATTATTCTGCTCAGGCTCTCACCGCATCCGGCTTACTGACATGTCTATGTTCAGTCATTGCCACGCACGAACAGGGTATCGACAACATGCATACGGACCAGCGGCAGTAAACAAGGAGCGACTGAAAAGGGGAGTGCAGATGATGAGTAGTGGATTGAGGGTGGGCGATGCAGGAATCGAACCTGCGACCCCTTCGGTGTGAACGAAGTGCGCTAGCCGCTGCGCCAATCGCCCGGAATCCTGAACGACCGCATAACCGCGATCCTCGTGGGCGATACTGGATTCGAACCAGTGACCCCTTCCGTGTCAGGGAAGTGCGCTACCTCTGCGCCAACCGCCCGGGTCATTCTCTTTCGAGAGAGGTGGGTACGAGAGTCGAACTCGTCTATACGGCTTTGCAGGCCGCTGCCTAACCGCTTGGCTAACCCACCGTATTGGTTAAACTGCTCGGAAACCTCGAGCGGGCAACGGGACTCGGACCCGCGGTCTCGACCTTGGCAAGGTCGCGCTTTACCAACTAAGCTATGCCCGCACTTCAAACAATCACTCACATGACTGCCTGAGCACGAGAAACTACTATATCCGCGATTACGGATTGTGGCAACAAGAGCGTGTCGCCGCCCCTCCGCTGATGGCATACCCCGCCCTTGGATGCCTGTACACCGGTAATCTGAGAGATATGAGTGAAGAAGCCAAGCAGCACTGCGTCATGGTATCGGCTTTTGACGGATGGAATGATGCCTGCTCAGCCTCGACCAATGTGATTCGTCACCTCCTTGAGGCCTACGACTCGCATGAGGTCGGCAACATCCATGGCGAGGGGTTTTACGACTATCAGATGTCACGCCCCATGCTCTGCCATGTACAGGGTCGGAGGCGTATTGTCTGGCCCGCAACCAAGTTCTATCGGGTGCGGATCAATGCCAGTCTCACCCTGCTTCTGGAGATGGGGCCCGAGCCGAACTACCGCTGGACTGACTTCTGCCGTCAGAGTATCCACATGGCCGAAGACTACGAAGTGGACTCCATCATCACCCTGGGTTCCATGTTTGCCGATTGTCCCCACACCAGACCACTGCCCATAGACGACCTGGCAGGAGACCAGGCCAGCATGGACACGGATGGTCATTCCGGCCCCATCGGCATTCCGACCGTCCTCGACTCCCTGGCAGCCCAGGACGGATACACAACCGAATCCGTATGGGTCTCAGTACCGCAGTACCTGGGAAGCGATGAATGCGCCCAGGCCACCCTGCAACTGTTGGAACGTCTCTCTTCGATGTTGGGTGTCGGCCTGGAGCGGGGGCATCTGCCCCGTAAGGCCGAGGAATGGAAAGCCCAGGCCGCAGTCCTCCTGCACTGCAACGACGACCTGGCTGGTTATGTACATCGCCTGGAGATGGAAGCCGACAAGCAATCGGCCGACCGGATGAACATGCAGGTTGACGAACCGACAGCCCATGAACTGATCAAGGAAGCGGAGGACTTCCTGAGATCGATGGGGGACAAGGGCCAGGGTGGAAATTCCAATGGCTAGGTCAGGAACCGGCTCATCTTTCGGCTTGTCTGACTGACGGCATAATCTGTGCTCGACAACCATGTCCAGCCTGCACCCTGTAACGCGGGCTCCGATAGCAAGGACGGCATTCATGACGCAGTCGAACATCTCCATACAGTTGAGCGGTGAAAACAAGGAGGTGGCAGCGGATCTGACTGGTGTCCAGCTATTTGCTGATGACAAGGACATCGTTGCGGTCAGAATCGATGGACAACCGCGCGACCTTTATACCCCCCTTCACGATGGTGATTCAGTTGAGCCCATCGAGCTGGCCAGCGAGGACGGACTGGCCATCATGCGTCACTCCGCGACCCATGTCATGGCCCAGGCTGTCCAGGAAATCAGGCCGGATGCCAAACTGGGGATCGGCCCGGTGATCAAGGACGGGTTCTACTACGACTTCGATGTTGAGCAGCCCTTCACTCCCGACGATCTCAAGGAGATCGAGAAGCGGATGAAGCGGATCATCAAATCCTCCCAGCGCTTCCAGCGGCGGGTGGTGAGTGAGGAAGAGGCCCGTGCCGAAGAACAGGGTCAGCCTTACAAACTGGAGCTGATAGGGGCCAAGGAGGCCGAAATCAGCGGTGAGGAAGCCACAGAGGTAGCCACTGGTGGTGAGCTGACCATGTACGACAACCTCGATCGTGACGGGAACACGGTGTGGAAGGACCTTTGCCGCGGGCCCCACCTGCCCAATACTCGCTATATTCAAAGCTTCAAACTGATGCGTACGGCCGCGGCCTACTGGCGTGGCGACGAGAAGAATCCCATGCTTCAGCGCATCTACGGCACCGCCTGGGCCTCCAAGGAGGACCTGAAGGCATACTTGGCCCGGCTGGAGGAGGCCGCCAAGCGCGACCACCGCAAGTTGGGCGCCGAAATGGACCTGTTCTCCTTCCCGGACGAAATTGGTTCCGGCCTGCCGGTCTTCCATCCCAAGGGTGCCGCAATCATCAACGCCATGGAGGACTACTCCCGCCAGATGCACCGCCGCAACGGGTACTCCTTCGTTCAGACCCCGCATATCACCAAGGGGCATCTCTACGAGATTTCCGGGCACCTGCAGTGGTACAAGGACGGCATGTACCCTCCCATGCATCTGGACGAGGAGCAGAATGAGGAAGGGCAGGTGACCAAGCAGGGGTTCGACTACTACCTGAAGCCGATGAACTGCCCCATGCACAACCTGATCTTCAAGTCCCGCCAGCGCTCATACAAGGAACTGCCGCTCAGGCTCTTCGAGTTCGGCACGGTCTACAGGTATGAGAAGTCCGGCGAAGTCCACGGCCTGACCCGTGTAAGGGGATTGACCCAGGACGACTCCCACATCTACTGCACCAGGGAGCAGATGAAGGGGGAGCTGACCAGCCTGCTCCAGTTCGTACTGAAGGTACTCAAGGACTTCGGCCTGAACGACTTCTACCTGGAACTCTCCACCAAGGACCCGCACAAGTTCGTCGGATCGGATGAGGTATGGGAGGAAGCCACCAACACCCTCGCCCAGGTGGCGAAGGACTCAGGTCTGGAACTGGTGGATGACCCCGAGGGCGCCGCCTTCTACGGCCCCAAGATCTCCGTCCAGGCCCGCGACGCCATAGGGCGTACCTGGCAGGTCTCGACCATCCAGCTGGACTTCAACCTCCCCGAACGTTTCCAGCTTGAGTATGTTGCGGCCGATGGTTCCCATCAACGTCCGGTCATGATCCACCGGGCCCTCTTCGGATCCATCGAGCGGTTCTTCGCCATCCTCCTGGAGCACTATGCCGGCGCCTTCCCGGCATGGCTGGCCCCTGTCCAGGTGCAGGCCATTCCCGTGGCCGACGAGTTCGCCCCGCATCTTGAATCCTTCCTAGAGGAACTCAGGGACGATATGGTCCGTTGCGAAATCGACCGCTCCGACGACAGATTCGGCAAGAAGATCCGTAACGCCTCCAAGTCCAAGGCTCCATTCATCCTGATTGCCGGCGAGGAGGATGTCTCCAGGAACGCGGTGTCCTTCCGCTTCCGTGACGGCAGCCAACTCAACGGAGTCCCGGTTGACTCCGCCCGCAAGTGGATTGCCGAGGCCATCAGGGCACGGGCACTGATCAATTCAGTCGACGACTTCACTTCGCAGACATCCGCCACGGATTCGCAGCAGGACTGAGGCAGGACCGAACCATGTTCGAACATTTACGTGGCCCCTGGAAGCGCATCATCGCACCGATAGCCAGGGGGCTGGTACGGATTGGAATCAGTGCCAACGGGGTAACCATCATCGGCGCTGTCGGTACCGTTGTGGTGGCAATCGCCACAGGTTTGACCGGGTGGCTCCTGCCCGGTGCAGTGGTCCTGGCCGTTCTGGTTGCGTTCGACTCCCTGGACGGGTCCGTGGCCGCACTGACCGGTGGCGGCACACAGTTCGGGGCCTTCCTGGATTCCACCCTGGACAGGATTGCCGACTGGGCGGTCCTGGCCGGTGTCATCATCTACTTGCGCCGTCATGAGGTGCTCTGGGCTTCGGATCCGACCCATCATGGACCTGATGTATGGGCGCAGATCGGTATGGCTGCGGCACTGTTCGCCATCATGACCTCTTTCGTCACTTCCTATGCCCGCGCCAGAGCCGAGGCTGAGGGTTTCGAAGCCAAGAACGGCATCGCCACCCGGTCCGACCGTCTGGTCATCATTCTGGTGGGGATGGCCCTGACCGGTGCTGGCCTCCCCTTGGCGGTCCTCAGCTGCTTCCTGGTGGTTCTCGCTCTTCTCGGCATCGTCACGGTCTGGCAGCGGATCAGTCTTGTCAACCGTGCCATGAGCAAGAATCCACAACCTGCCGATCCCAGCCACGAGTGAGGCCATATGCTGGACCGCTTGTTGATCCTGACTGCGAGGTATGCCCGCTGGGTACCTGAAACCCTTCTGCGGGGGTTTTTCCTCCTGGCGGCCGATGTCTCCTGGCTTCTGCACGTCGGTGGGGTCAGGCAGCTTGAGGCCAACCTGGCCCATGTAGTGGGACCAGTAGGCAGGAAACAGCTTCGACATATCAGCAGACGGGGCATGCGGTCCTATTTCACGTACTTCTCCGAGGCGCTGACCGTGGGCGCCAGGACGACAGAGCAGCTCAAGGCACGAATCAGACCAGCGGGGACCGGGTATCCCGAGCCAGCCAAGACCATGATCGAATCCCGCTCAGTGCCTATCGGCATGGGTCACCAGGGTAATTGGGACTATGCCGGGTTCTGGGCAGGCAGGACTGTCGGCCCCGTCACTACCGTTGCCGAACGTCTGTCCAACGAGGAGCTGTTGGAGACCTTCGCCCAGATTCGCCGTGATCTGGGGATCAACATCATACTTACCGGAGAGCATGGCATCACCGAGCGGTTGGCGGACACACTTGCGAGTCCTGAACAGGTGGTCCCTCTCCTCGCCGACCGTGATCTGAGCCGAAACGGGGTCTTCGTCAGGGCATTTGACTCCTGGATTCGAGTGGCTGCTGGCCCTGCCGTCATCGCATTGGATTCCCGCCTTCCCCTGTACACGGTCAACATGTATCGCGAACGATTGACCGGTGACCGCAGGCATCAGGCCGGAACACCCCTGGGCTACATCTGTTCGATCGACGGCCCGATAGACACCGATGCCTTCCAAGGCCTTCCACGAGACCAGGCCGTCCAAGAGCTCAGCCAGGCCTGGGTGGACCAGTGGTCGCGCGGTATCATGGAACATCCTGAGGACTGGCATATGCTCCAGCCGATCTTCATCGATGACCTTGATCTGTCGCGGATGCACGCGGTACCTGAACACATATCCGCCGAAGTGGAGCTGAGGCGGGGAAAGGCACGGGGGAACCGGTCTTGAGTGCAACCAAGGAAAACACGAATCCGGATACCACCAGGATGGATCCCCTTGAAGGCCGGCATCTCCGGGTCGGTATCATCTCTCCCTACTCCTTCGAAACCCCAGGCGGGGTCCAACTCCACATACGAGACTTCGCCCAGCAGCTCTTGAAGCGCGGACACCAGGTCCAGGTCCTGGCTCCGGGGCGAAGAACCAACGACATGCCCCTCTGGGTGCAGACCACAGGGTCTTCATTCTCCGTGCCTTACAACGGATCGGTGGCCAATCTCAGCTACTTCGGGTCCGCTGGCCGCATCACCCGCCAGTGGGTGCGTCAGGGACGTTTCGACATTCTCCATCTCCACGAGCCCGAGGTGCCCAGCCTTAGTCACAAACCGCTAATCAAGGGTTTCCTTCAGAGTCCCTGCGTGGCCACCTTCCATGCCTCCTTCGATACCTACCCGCTGGCCATGAGGCTCACCCAGCCCTATCTGCGCTCACGGCTGTCCGGAATCAGCCAAGCCATCTGCGTCAGCAGGTCAGCCATGCAGACCGCCCAGCACATCCTGACGGACCGTACCAATACGCAGATCATCCCCAACGGCATCGATGCCGGCTTCTTCCGCGATGCCGCCCCCAAACCCGCCTGGCAGGGAAGGCCAGGAGCCCCCACCATAGGTTTCCTGGGCAGGATGAAAGAAGACCGCAAGGGATTCCGCATCCTTGCCCAGGCGGCCCCGACCATTCTCGATGCCGTACCCGATGCCCGGTTCCTCTGCGCCGGAGACGGGGAGGCTGAGGCAAGGCGGATGCTCGAGGAGATCGATCCCGGTCTGCTCAGCCATGTCACCTTCCTGGGAAGAATCAGCGACGATGACAAGGCCGCCTTTTACCACAGTCTGACCGCCTACGTGGCACCACAGACCGGCGGCGAGAGCTTCGGAATAGTCCTGACCGAGGCGATGGCCGCCGGTTGCCCCATTGTGGCTTCGGACCTCCAGGCCTTCCGGGACGTCTCCGAGGAGGGAACAAGGGCCAGGCTCTTCACCAATGGCGACCCCATGGACTGCGCACGGGCGGTCCTCGAACTCATCGGTCAGGACGACACCCGGCGTGATCTGTCAAGACTGGGCCAGGAGCGTGCCTTGGACTATGACTGGGACCATGTGGCCGAGCAGGTGCTCGAGGTATACGCCCAGGCACTGGCAGAAGAGGCTCCCGGCGGCAGGGGATGGAACCCTTTGAAGAAACATTTCGGGAAGTGAACACGACACCGTCGAACCAGGCATTTCCCAGAGCGAAGACAGTTGGCACCCGACCCTCTCGACCTTTATGATTGTCAAAGAGCCAAATTAGAATTCCATTCGTTTACGCATTCGTACCGTCAGGAGTCATATGTCAGGGCATTCGAAGTGGGCCACCACCAAGCACAAGAAGGCAGCCATCGACGCCAAGCGTGGAAAGCTCTTCGCCAAGCTGATCAAGAACATCGAGATCGCCGCCCGTACCGGTGGCGGTGACCCCGACGGCAACCCGACCCTTTACGATGCCATCGTCAAGGCCAAGAAGTCATCCGTTCCCGCCGACAACATCTCCCGGGCCGTAAAGCGCGGTTCCGGTGAGGAGGCCGGGGCTGCCAACTACGAGACCATCGTCTATGAGGGCTATGCTCCTGCCGGCGTAGGCATCATCATCGAGTGCCTGACGGACAACAGGAACCGCGCTGCGGCAGAGGTTCGCTCCACACTGACCAAGGGTGGCGGCTCCCTGGCCCAGAACGGGTCCGTCAGCTTCAACTTCGAGCGCAAGGGTCAGATTGTGGTCCCCGCTGAGGGCACTGACTACGATACGGTCTTCGAGAAGGCCGCCGAGGCAGGTGCCGAGGATGTCGAAGACAACGGTGAGAGCTTCACCGTCCTGACCGACCCCAGCGATATGGTCGCGGTCCGCAAGGCCCTTCAGGACGCAGGAATCGACTACGATTCCGCCGACCTGGTCCTTAACCCCAAGAACGAGGTCTCCCTGGATCTCGATTCTGCCCGCAAGGTCTCCAAGTTGATTGACAATCTGGACGATCTGGACGACGTTCAGGAAATCTACAGCAACTGGACCGCCCCTGACGACGTCCTGTCCCAACTGGACGAAGAGTGAATCAGTGATTGTTCTCGGCGTCGATCCGGGCCTTACCCGTTGCGGCGTCGGCGTTATAGAAGCCGGTGCATCGCGCCGGCTTTCCTTTATTCACGTCGATGTGGTCCGCTCCGACCCGGACCTGTCCCAGGACCTGCGTCTGCTGGCCATATACAACGGCCTGAGCGACAAGATCGACCGGTTCAGCCCCGATGTCGTTTCCATCGAGAGGGTCTTCGCCCAGTCCAACCGGAATACGGTTCTTGGAACAGCCCAGGCCGCAGGACTGGCCATGTTGGCAGCCGCTCAACGTGGCATCCCTGTAGCCCTCCATACGCCGACCGAGGCCAAGATGGCAGTGACGGGCAATGGGCAGGCCGAGAAGATACAGGTTGAGCGCATGGTTGCACGGATATTGAAGCTGGACAGGCTGCCGCAACCGGCTGATGCGGCCGACGCCCTGGCTCAGGCCATCTGTCACGCGCTCCGGCCAGCAGGAGCCCTACAGGGCGGGGAGCGGGAGGAACACTTGACACCCGCACAGCGTCAGTGGGCACGGGCAGCCGCGCGACAGGGCAATCATGGGGGAGTCCACAGAGGAATGTAAGCTGATTCGAACAGACGTTCGAATATCCGGGACAACAACCGTAGAGGTGATTAATTGCTGGCTATGCTGACAGGACGTGTGTCCGCCATCGAGGCGGGATGCGCCGTCATCGACGTATCCGGGGTGGGGTATGAGGTCCGTATGCCCCAATCCGACCTTGGGTCAATGAGATCGGAATCGACCGTTACGGTTTTCACCTCCTTGAACATCTCCCAAGACTCCGTGACTCTTTATGGGTTCCTCTCCCGTTCCGCCAAGAGCCTTTTCATCCAGCTGCAGAAGGTGAGCGGCATCGGCCCACGTGTGGCTCTCTCCATCCTTTCGACCCTTACCCCGGACCAGCTGGCGCAGGCCGTGGCGGACGGCGATTCCACAGCCCTGTCCCGGTCACCGGGCCTGGGAAAGAAAGGTGCCCAGAAGATAATCCTGGAGCTCTCCGGAAAACTGGACATCAGCAGTATCGGAAGCACTCAACCCCGTAAGAACATCGATTCAGGCAGTCGACAGGTGGTCGAGGGTCTTGTCTCCCTTGGGTGGCAGCAGCACGATGCCGAGCAGGCCGTCAACAAGGTCTGCAAGGAGAACGATTTCCCGATGCCACTGAGCAAGCAGGATGTCCCCAAGGTCCTCAAGCAGGCCTTGACCCTCCTGGATAGGGGGCGCTGACGTGCCGATCTTGTCGAATGAGCCCTCAAACGAGGACGCCAACGAGGAATCCCTCCGTATGGTTTCGGCCAGACCCATTGAGGGGGAACCAGTCAGTGATGAGGAGCTGCGGCCGGATTCCCTATCGGGTTTCATTGGCCAACCCAGGCTTAAAGCCCAGCTCAAGCTCTTCCTTGAAGCCGCCATCAAGCGGGACGTTGCCCCCGACCACATACTCCTTGCAGGTCCTCCCGGATTGGGCAAGACAACCCTGGCCATGATTGTGGCGCATGAGCTCGAGGTCCCGATTCGGGTGACCTCGGGACCTGCTGTCCAACATGCGGGTGATCTCGCCTCCATTCTGAGTTCACTGGAGGCGGGCGAGGTCCTCTTCATCGACGAGATTCACCGTCTGCCCAGGGCTGCGGAGGAGCTCCTATACATAGCCATGGAGGACTTCCGAGTCGATGTCATGGTGGGCAAGGGTCCCGGCGCTTCGTCGATTCCTCTGACCCTGCCCAGGTTCACGGTCATCGGCGCCACCACTCGTGAAGGCATGTTGCCCTCCCCGCTTAGGGCCAGGTTCGGCTTCACGGCCCATCTGGACTTCTACCCCCATGGGGAATTGGAAAAACTGATCGAGCGTTCGGCCTCGGTCCTGGGCCTCTCCCTGGAGGACGATGCCGCCCGCCAGCTCTCCCTAAGGTCCCGGGGCACACCCCGAATCGCAAACAGATTGCTGAGAAGGGTCCGAGACTGGGCCATCGTCCACGATCTCACCTCCGTTGGTCCGGATGACGTCAAGGAGGCCCTCGCGCTCTACCAGATTGATTCCGAGGGACTGGACAGGCTGGATATGGCAGTTCTCAAGGCCATTGTCAATAGCTTTGACGGGGGACCTGTCGGCCTGAACAATCTCGCTGCCATGGTGGGGGAGGAGTCCGAGACCGTGGAAACCGTCTGCGAACCCTATCTGGTCCGTGAGGGCTTCCTGGTACGAACCCCCAAGGGCCGCGTTGCCACTCCTAAAGCATGGGAACACCTGGGTAAAAAACCCGCCAAGGATGTCATGAAGCTGTTTTAGACTAAGTATTTCAGACAGTATGCATGGCCGACTGTTTATTCCGGCCACAATATGAGGAGTCGACAGGAATTATGGAATCCATGCTATTTATGATTGTCATTATCGCGCTGATGATTCTGATGATGTGGGTTAGTGGCCGCAAGAGCAAGCAGCAGCAAACCGCCATCCAGGACTTTCGCCAGTCTCTGAAGCCCGGCGACGAGGTGGCCACCAGCACCGGACTATTGGGGAAGATCGCTTCGGTGGACCAAGAGAAGGAGCAGGTGGTCATAGACTCCGAAGGCTCCCTGTCCCGTTGGCGCATCCAGGCCATCACCAAGCCGCCGATTGTCCCTGCATATGTGCATGACGACGAGGTCGATGAGGAGGGCAATCCCCTGCCAGAAGTTGAAAACGAGCAGGATGACTCCCCGTCTGATTCGTCAGAGCAGAGTTCCAAGGCAGACAAGGTCGACGACGAATCCAAGGATTCCACCGACAAGACCACATCTGCAGATTCCCGAGAGTAGGCTCCTGCTGAACCTATCCGAGCAGTGACAACTGCCATTACAGAGTTTGTCGATTAAAAAACGCCTCGTGTGACATCGAACAGGTATGATTGCAGAGTCTTATCAGTTCCAAGGAGCGAGACAGAAAGAAGAACATGGCTCATTCTGGCGATATTGAAATCGGACAGCTCGAGGTTGTAGGCGAGAGCGACGCCAATTATCTCATCTCCTTGATTCGCACCATACCCGATTTCCCCAAGCAGGGGATTCTTTTCAGGGACTTCATCCCCGCGCTCTCTGACTCACGCGGCCTGGGCATCCTGCTCGATGCCATGGAGAAGACCCTTCCGGTTCCTGTCGATCAGTTCGATCTGGTTGCCGGACTGGAGGCCCGAGGATTCCTGATTGGGCCTCAGCTTGCCGCCAAGACGGGCAAGGGGTTCCTGGCCATCCGCAAGGAGGGGAAGCTCCCTCCTGAAACCCTGTCCCAGGAGTACTCACTTGAGTATGGCAATGCCAGAATCGAGATAGAGAAGTCCTGCATTCAGCCCGGTCAGCGTGTCCTCGTAGTCGACGACCTCATTGCCACGGGTGGCTCCGCCCAGGCCGCCGCCCGTCTCATTGAGCAGGCTGGGGGTCAGGTGGCAGGGTTCAGCTTTGTCATGGAACTCAATGGCCTTAAAGGCCGCGAAGCTCTAGGGCCTTACCCGGCATCCAGCCTGCTCAATATGCCGGCCTGAGCGCAAAGGAGGAGCAGACCCATGGATCTCTATGAGTACCAGGCCAGGCAGCTGCTTGAGGAGCACGGGATTCCCCAACCGCGTGCCGTCTATGCCTCCACAGTCGAAGAGGCCGGAGAGGCCGCGGATACCATCGGCTACCCCTGTATGGTCAAGGGACAGGCCACCATTGGCCATCGCGGTCAGGCTGGTGCCGTGAAGCGTGCGCACAATAGGGAAGAAGCCATGCAACTGGCCGAGCAGATTCTTCCCATGACCATTTCCGGTCATCCGGTCAGGGGAGTCCTGATCACCAAGGCTGAGAACATCCTGCATGAGTACTACGTGTCCATCTCCGTGGATCGCGCTTCAAGGGATTACGATGTCCTCGCCACTGCCAACGGTGGAACCGAGGTTGAGGCGGTCGCCCTACAACACCCGGAGTCGGTCAAGCGCCTGCACATCAGCCCCCTGGAGGTCTTCGACCGTCAGGCCGCAAAAGCCATGGCTGGTCGCATCGGTTTCTATCATGCCGATTTGGACCAGGCCGCCGACATCCTTCTTCATATGTGGGAGACCTTCCAGGAGTGTGATGCCACACTGGTGGAAATCAATCCTCTGGCCAAGGTCGGTGACCCGGACGATGAATCGACCAAGCACCTTGACGCCTTGGACGCCAAAATCTCTTTGGACGGAAATGCGGCCTTCCGCCATGATGGCTGGGCCCGTTTCTCCGACAGTGACCAGGATGATCCCTATGAGCGCAAGGCCAAGGAAAATGGCCTGCACTACGTACATCTCAACGGTCAGGTCGGAGTAATCGGAAACGGAGCCGGTCTTGTCATGAGCTCTCTGGACGCGGTCTCCGGAGCAGGTAAAGAGCAGGGAACCGCAATCAAGCCCGCCAACTTCCTCGACATCGGAGGTGGTGCCTCGGCCCAGGTCATGGAAACCAGCCTGGATGTGGTTCTGTCCGACCCCCAAGTGCGGTCCGTCATGGTCAATGTCTACGGTGGCATCACCTCGTGCGCCCAGGTCGCACAGGGGATCGTGCAGGCGGTTTCCCATCGGGATGACCCCAGGCCCATTGTGGTCCGCTTTGACGGCAACGCAGCCCAGGAAGGGCTGAGCATCATCGCAGAGAGCCACGATTCTCGCCTTACAGTGACGGATACCATGGAGGAGGCCGCAGCCCAGGCTGTCCGCCTGGCCAAAGTCAGCACAGCTTCCGATTCCAAGGAGGGTGAGTGATGGCCCTGTTCATTGAGGACGGAGCGCCGGTGATCGTCCAGGGAATGACCGGGCACCAAGGCATGGTCCACACCGCCAGGATGATTCAGGCAGGGACCAGGATTGTTGGAGGGGTCAACCCCCGCAAGGCCGGAACCAACGTCGACTTCGCCGCGACTGACGGTACCACCGTCATACAGGTCCCGGTCTTCGCCGACTGTGCCCAAGCCGTCGCTGCCACACATGCCGCTGCCTCGGTCATCTTCGTGCCGCCCAGGTTCGCCAAGGATGCCATGGTTGAGGCCATCCTCGCGGGTATCCCCCTGATTGTCGTCATTACAGAAGGTATCCCCGTAGCGGATACGGCATACTGTGTGGCTCTGGCCCACGACAAAGGCTGCCGCATCGTAGGCCCCAACTGCCCTGGGTTGATGACCCTGCCGTCGCAGCCAGATGCAAAAGGCACCAATCTGGGCATCATCCCCGACGGGATTGTGGGACGCGGGCCAATCGGTCTGGTCTCCAAGTCCGGCACTCTGACTTATCAGCTGATGGGAGAGCTGGCCTCCATCGGATTCACCGCCTGCCTGGGCATAGGCGGCGACCCCATCGTGGGCACAACGATCCTTGAAGCGCTCCAGGCCTTCAACAGGGACGAGGAGACCAAGGCTTGCGTTCTGATTGGCGAAATCGGTGGCACGGCCGAGCAGGATGCCGCCCGTTGGGCCTCCACCCATATGACCAAGCCGATTATTGCCTATATCGCCGGATTCACGGCTCCGGAAGGTAAGCAGATGGGCCATGCAGGAGCAATCATATCCGGCGGCAAGGGAACTGCCGCAGACAAGAAAGAGGCACTGGAGTCCGTCGGCATAAAGGTCGGCACTACACCCGGCCAGGCCGCCGAATTGACCAGAACAGTACTCTCGGAGCACGGCATCATATGATCGCACGTCTCAGGACCTGGGGTAAGGGGGCCTTGGAGGCCCTCCTCGCCATGTCCATCTACGCTGTGACCCTAGGGGCGTGCATGGCCCTGATGCTGCTCATCATCTCGATAGAGGAGGGCGGTCCTTCCCTGTCGATTGCCACGGTCCCTCTTACCGAGACGCTGATTCTACTCACCCAGGGAGCGGGCTTCACCGCAGGATCCTTGACGTTGACCATCATGCCCCTTCTGCTGACCATCGGTCTGCTGTGGCTGATCAAAGCCCTGGTCTCCTGGCGCGGCTTATCTGTGGGCGGCTGCTGTCTGGGTACCCTGACATGGATGATCCTGAACCTGGTCATCCTCCAGGGCACACAGACGATTCAGGTGGACACCACGCCGGTCATCATATTCAAGGCCGCCCTGGTCTTCCTGTCCGGCTATGCCCTGGCCGTGGTGACGTCCAAGGAGTTCCACACCTGGTGGGAGAGCGCTGTTCAGGAGAGAATCCCCGCCTGGTTGCGTCGTTCAGTTCGCTTGGGTCTATCGTGGGGTGCCGCACTGGTAGGTATATTCCTCGCGGCTGGACTGATCGCCTTAATCTGTTGGGTTGTCTTATACCATGGCGCCGTTGCCAAGCTCTTCAACCTGGCTCGGATGGGACCAGCATCTTCCGTCGTCACCTCCATCGCCTCACTGGCCTGGTTGCCGACCCTGGTGATCTGGGCTTATTCCTGGCTTATGGGTGACGGGTTCTCCATAGGAGAACTGGCCTCCTTCACTCTTTGGTCAGGGCATGCCAAGAGCCTTCCTTCTGTACCGCTCTTTGGTCTCTTCCCCGACCCCGTTGCCGACCAGGGTGTAAGGACACTCCTCCTCAACATCCCACTATTGGCCGGGCTTGTTCTGGGTGTCCTATTGCTCCTGGGCTCACGGAACCATCGACTCTTCACGGCAGTTCGCAAACACGGCGTCCTGTCCTGGACCGTTATCAGGCATTTCCTCCAGTCCACACTGTCTATGATCCTGGCCTGGATGACCTGTCTGATCATCTCCTGCCTGGTCTTTCTGTTCTCCAATGGATCACTCGGCACGGAGCGCCTCGCTTCAGTTGGCGTCTCGATACCCGCTTCCGGGAAAATGATCGCAACCTCCCTGGGCATGGGTCTTATGACCAGCTGGGTTCTTGCCATCCTGACCGGATCACTGCTGGTGCTTTGGAAGCAGGTCCAATCGCACATCCAGATGAATGGCGCCTTGGTCAACGGTATGGCGACTTGGGATGGCGATACCGAAGAACAGGACGAGGACAATGAACCGGCAACTGATGCCTCGTCAGAGGACCTCCCGGAAAATCGCAGTCAAAACAGCAAAAGGAAAACGAACGAAGGGCAATCCGATCACCGGGAAGGATCCGGCAACGCTTCCCGTCGCGTCACTTCCACCGGGAAAAAGCCCAATCACCCTCGAACCGCGAGCAGTACCCGAAGCGCAAGGTCCAGCAGTCAGGAAAACCAATAATCAACCTATCGAAGGAGAGCCATGGCTGACACCACCAGAAGAATCGCCAGGGCATTGGTATCGGTCTATGAAAAAGAGGGACTAGAGGAGCTGGCAAGGGCCTTTGTCCAAGCCGGCACCCAGGTCGTTTCCACAGGCAGCACGGCAACAACACTGGAATCAATGGGAGTTCAGGTCACTCCCGTCGAAAAGGTGACAGGATTCCCGGAGAGCCTCGGTGGACGTGTGAAAACCCTTGACCCACACATCCACGCAGGCATCCTGGCTGATATGACCAACCCGGATCACGCCCGCCAACTCAAGGATTTGGAGATTCAGCCTTTTGACCTGGTGGTGGTCAACCTTTATCCATTCGCTCAAACCGTTCTTTCCGGTGCAGACCCAGCCGCCTGCCTGGAGAAGATCGACATCGGCGGCCCTGCCATGGTCCGCGCGGCGGCCAAGAACAATGCCAGTGTTGCCATCGTCACCGACTCAGCGGATTACTCCTTGGCCGCGGAGCGTGTGAGTTCCGGTACGGGTTTTGACCTTGCAGAACGCCAGGCACTCGCTGCAAAGGCCTTCGCCATGACGGCAGCCTACGACGCCGCAATCGCTGAGTGGACCGCGGAACACTGGTCCTGTACTACAGAAGACGGTTCAAACCAGACCGCCGCACCTGGTAATCTGACCAGGACCTGGAATCTCTCACATGAGCTCCGGTACGGAGAGAACCCCCACCAGCATGCTGCCTTATACCTTGATCCGCTGGATCGAACAGGATTTGCGTCCGCAATCCAGCTGGGTGGAGCCAAGGCCATGAGTTACAACAACTACGTGGATGCGGATTCGGCTTGGCGAACGGTCTGGGATTTCGCCGACCGCCCAGCCGTGGCCGTGGTAAAACACTCCAATCCCTGCGGTCTGGCCATCGGCGAGACTATCGCTCAAGCCCACCTCAAAGCCCATGCCTGCGACCCCATGAGCGCCTATGGCGGAGTCATCGCCGCCAATCGCCCAGTCACCCTTGCCATGGCCAAGCAAGTCAAACCAATCTTCACCGAGGTCATCGTGGCCCCGGATTACGAGGATGAGGCTCTTGACCTTCTCAAAACCAAGAAGAACCTGCGTATCCTCAAGGTAGAGCGTCCGCCCCGGCATCTGCCATTCCTGCGTCCAATCGACGGAGGGGTCCTGGTTCAGTCCGAAGATCTGATTGACGCACCAGGTGACAACCCGGACAGTTGGAGGTTGGTTTCCGGCCCGGAACCCGACGACCCGACCATGAGCGATCTGATGTTCGCCTGGCGTGCCATTCGCTCAGTCAAGTCCAATGCCATCCTTCTGGCCCATGATGGTGCAACCGTAGGCATCGGTATGGGCCAGGTCAACCGAGTCGATTCCAGTCATCTGGCTGTAGAGAGGGCCAACACCCTGGCTGAGGGCCTTAACCGTGCCAAGGGCTCCGTTGCGGCTTCCGACGCATTCTTCCCCTTCGCCGACGGTCTGGAATACCTGGCCGAGGCCGGAGTGGTGGCTGCCGTCCACCCGGGTGGATCCATCAGGGACGAAGAGGTCATCGAGGCTGCCAAAAAAGCCGGCATGACCATGTACCTTACCGGAACCAGACACTTCTTCCACTGAAGCGCATCAAAGCGGGGGAGGGCAGGCGTCCCTTCCCCCCGTTTGTTATACCCCGACATACACCCTCCCGATGAGGCTACGGTGATAGGATAAGTGGACTGTCAGCGAGGAAGCTGCTGGATGCCTATGATTCAAAGGAGACCAAGGTGACATATCAGACCGTAAACCCGTATACGAATGAGCTCATCAAGACCTATCCCGATGCCACTGATGCGGACCTGGAGGATGCCCTGGCGACCGGGCATGCCCTCTACAAGCGCTGGAGGAGAGAGGATGGTGCCTCGGAACGTGCCGGGCAGCTCCGCCGGGTAGCGGATATCTTCCGTCAGGAAAAGGATGCCCTTGCCGCAAATCTGACCAAGGACATGGGGAAGCTGATTACCGAAGCTCGGGCAGAGGTTGAGCTCTGTGCAAACATCGCCCAGTACTTCGCCGACAAGGCCGAAGACCTGCTCAAACCGACTCCTTTGGACAACCCCGCAGGCAAGGCCTATTACGTCAAACAGGCCACCGGCGTATTGGTCATGGTCGAGCCTTGGAACTTCCCCTACTACCAGATCATGCGGGTCTTTGCCCCCAACTTCATCCTGGGCAACCCGATGATCCTCAAGCACGCCTCCAATGTACCCGCCTCGGCAATGGCCTTCGAGGACGCTGTTCTGCGCGCCGGTGCACCCGAGGGCAGCCTGACCAACCTCTTCATCAACTACGATCAGGTCGACAAGGCCATCGCGGACAAGCGGGTGGCTGGTGTGGCACTGACCGGTTCGGAACGCGGCGGGGCCTCCGTAGCCAAGTCGGCCGGGATGCACCTGAAGAAGTCCTCCATGGAGCTGGGCGGCAATGACGCCTTCATCATTTTGGATGATGCCGATTGGAACCTCCTCAGGAAGGTGGCGCCTGGTGCCAGACTGATGAATGCAGGCCAGGTATGCTGCGCCTCCAAGCGCTTCATCGTCATGGCCGACAAGTACGACGATTTTGTCTCCATGATGGTGGAGTCCTTCTCCAAACTGGTGATGGGTGATCCAAGCAACCCTGAGACCACCATGGCCCCCATGTGCACGACCCATGCTCGCGATGGCCTCCAGAAACAGCTGAATCAGGCCGTCGCAGCCGGCGCCAAGGTCGCGTACGGAAACAAGCCAGTCGATTCCCCCGGGGCTTTCCTGATGCCTACCATCCTTACGGACATCACCAAGGACAATCCGGCATACGACCAGGAGATGTTCGGACCTGTGGCGACCATCTACAAGGTCAATTCCGAAGACGAGGCCATCGAACTGGCCAACGACTCCAGCTACGGCCTAGGTGGAACGGTCTTCTCGCAGGACATCGAGCACGCCGATGAGCTGGCCCGTCGGATCGAGACCGGGATGACCTTCATCAACGGCGGCTGGGTGACCATGCCGGAACTGCCCTTTGGTGGGATCAAGAACTCCGGCTATGGAAGAGAGCTCTACAGTCTGGGCTTTGACACCTTCGCCAACGAGCATCTCATTTTTGACCATGACCACTGATTGAACAACTGATCCAGCGTTATAAGAGAGGTGTCAACGTCCTTTGCGGGGCGTTGACACCTTTTGCTGATTCGCTCGGTCCGGGAATCTCCTATGCGAAGAACCGGGATCGCACCAAGAACCGTTCTTCAATGCGCTCAGGCGGCCCGGTGAATCGTAACCGGGGGCCATTCCTTGTTCCGCTCTTCCTGAACTTGCCGCGTAGGGGAGGGGTACCCTGTTGGCACAGGTTGGTAGACTGCGGAGAAGAAAAAGAGATATCACAGGAAGGCCAATGATGAAATCGGCGGCGCAGCATGCAGACTCCGGGGCTCTGACCTCTTCCGTACAAGGTCGCGAGCAGACGAATGAAGTTGAGAGAACGCCGAACCGGGAGTCTCATGGACATCCTTTCGTTTCGGAGTCGCATGAGGGACATCCCATCTTCGAGGGGGTCATCTTCCTTGTTGTCATCGCATCGGCACTGGTAGCCATATCCGGAAATACGATGGCCGCGACGGTCATTGTGTCCGTCGCGGCCATCGTATCAGGAGTACTCCGCCTGATACTCAGGAAGAAAAGCCCCTGGAAGGTCAGGTCGGTCGCTTTCGACTCCTTCATCGGCATCTGCCTGGGAGTCGGGCTCCTTCTGACCTATCTGAGTATCCAGCTCCTGCTTTAGTCCTCCGAGTCTGAGGAAGCCTTGGCCTGCTGGTCCTCTTTCAGACGATTCAGGTAGGAATCCACCTCGGAGGAGTGCAGATGTACCGTCGCCCCAGCGGCTGTCACTTCTGATGCGTCCTTTTCTTCCTCTGCAACGGACTTCGGGTCAGACGCCACACTGGTGTCATCGTTGCCCTTATCCTGCGACTCGTCAGAAGGATCCATTTCCTCGTTCTCGCCTACAGAAACCTTGGCGATCCGAGCGCGGTTGCGCAGACCGTCGGTGACGATGCCTGACAGGATGACAATCAATGCCACCAGGGAGGCCGCCAGAAGCGGGCAGATCCAGAAGAGCCAGAGCTGGGACAGCGGAGAAACAGCCATATCCTTGGACTGGGCAAAGACGGCGATGCCAGTGGAGCGAGCGGGGTTCAGACCGGCATTGGTGATCGGGTAGGTGATGAGGGTGCCGGCACCGTAGGCAAGGCCGGTATAGAGGGCATGGTTCTTATGCGGCCGCCCGTCCTTGCGGAGCGTGGCTACCGCTGTACCGACGACAAGCAAACCGCCGACCAGCTCGACGATGATGGCGAGGCCCGTGCCGAAGGAGATGTGGTGCTGGGCAAGCGTGGCTGCGGTGGGGGAGCCTGATCCAAAGCCGTTCACAGTAAACATGAGCCAGGTCTTGGCGGGGAAGGTCTCGTTCGACGGAACGAAGCCAATCAGGACCGCTGCCGCACAGACGGCACCCACCAGTTGGGAAACGATGTAAAGGATGCCGTCAATCACCGAAATCTGCGAGGTGAACATGGCAGCCACGGTTACGGCGGGGTTGAAGTGCCCACCTGAGATTGACCCCAGCATGGCGGTGACCACAATGTAGATCACAGCGGTGCCGATGACAGGAAGGGTCACCGTGGGAACGTCCAGGAGAATCTGGCTGAACGTGAAGGTCAGGTAGAGCGCCAGGCAAATCAGGAAAGTGCCGGCAAACTCCGCTCCAACCCTGATCCATCTGATGTCTCTGGCATGGAAACCGACCTTGCCGGACGTCTTGTCGGCGGTTCCCTTGTCTTCGTTGGTCTCCTCTGCCGTGTTGTTCTGCCCGAGCTGCTGGGCAAGCGGTTCTACGGTTGGATCCACGTTCATTTCCCCTACCTTTTATCAGACTGGTCACTTATGGCGTGAGCAATACTACTCGAAAGACATCACAACCATCCGTTATACTATATCGAGGTCTTACCGGTCTTCTTGCCCGGTATAACCGCACAGCCCCGTTCGGGGCTTTCCTATGCAAGTCACATGTCTTTTCAGACAGGCCACGTTGGGAGAACGATGCCTCATCCATATTCGCAAGCCATCCGCGCGCGTCAGAACGACGAGGAGGGAATTCGCCTCCAGAAGATCCTGGCCCAGGCCGGATTCGGCTCCCGCCGTAAGTGCGAGGAAATCATCACCCAGGGCAGGGTCGAAGTTGACGGTGAACTGGTCACCGAGCTGGGCAGCCGAGTCGACCCACAACACCAACAAGTCCGCGTTGATGGATCCCGTATCCATCTGAACGACAAACACGTCACCTTGGCCCTGAACAAGCCTCGTAGGGTCCTTTCCACCATGGACGACCCCAAGGGCCGCTTCACCCTCCGCGACATCATCGGCGACAGGTACGAGCGGGTCTTCCACATGGGCCGGTTGGACTACGATTCCGAAGGGCTGATCCTCATGACAGACGACGGGGAGCTGGCTCAGCATGTCATGCACCCCAAGTATGAGGTCCAAAAGACCTATATGGTCACCCTGAAAGGCCACATCGGCGGGAACGTCTGCCGTCGCCTGGTCAGCCAAGGGGTTGAACTGGACGACGGTCTGATTCGACTCGACCACTGCGCCATCGTCGACCACAACAGGGAGCACACCATGGTCAAGGTCGTGCTTCACTCAGGCAAGAACCGAATTGTCAGGCGCATCTTCGGGGCCATCGGTTTCCCTGTCATCCGCCTGGTGCGCACCCAGATTGGCCCAATCAAACTCGGAGAGGTCAGACCCGGGTCCTATCGCGTCCTGTCGCCGGCCGAAATCAAGTCTCTCGACAAGGAGGTGGGTCTGTGATCACCGTAGCCATCGACGGACCTGCTGGAGTCGGCAAGTCATCCACCTCCCGTGCCCTGGCCAAGCACTTCGGCCTGGCATACCTGGACACCGGAGCCATGTACCGGGCCAGCGCCCTCTGGTGCATCAGGCAGGGGATGGACCTTGATACCGACAGACCGGACCAGGAGGCCATAACCGAAGCCGTAGCAGCCTCCATCACGGATGGGCACCTGGAAATGGGATTGGACCCCGACGACCCCAAGGTCAGCCTGGACGGCGAGGATGTCGGTCGTGAGATCCGTTCCAGTCAGGTATCGTCGCACGTCTCGACGGTTTCCTCAATTCCCTCAGTCCGAAGGGTGCTGATTGCCGCCCAACAGGCCATCATCGCCGAACAGGGTCAGGAAGAGTCCATATCCCAGGGCCGCGGCATCGTGGCCGAGGGACGTGACATCACCACAGTGGTGGCACCCGATGCCCAGGTCCGCGTCCTCCTTACGGCTCGCGAGGAGGTCCGTGAGGCCCGCAGGTCCGGACAGACCGCATCCGGGGCCGGCACCGGCCCCGACAATGTTGCTGCAAGGGATGCCAAGGATTCCAAGGTCACCTCATTCACCGACGCCGCTCCAGGAGTCACCACGGTCGACAACTCCGACATGACCTTTGAGCAGACATTGGATACTCTGATCGATCTCGTTTCCGGTGTCATGGAGGAGGATTCTTTCGACCAGTACGCCCAGGCCCTTGACGAGTATGAGCTGAGCGAGGAGGATCGCGCCCTCCTGGCTGGGTCAGGTGACACGGAGTCCGATGAGGCCGCTCCCAGACCGGTCGGTGTCCTGGCCGTCGTAGGAAGGCCAAACGTCGGCAAGTCCACCCTGGTCAACAGGATTCTCGGTCGTCGTGCCGCCGTTGTGGAGGACACCCCGGGTGTCACCCGCGACAGGGTCAGCTACGAGGCGGAGTGGGCCGGGACCGACTTCAAACTGGTCGATACCGGTGGGTGGGAATCCGATGTGGAGGGTATCGAATCCGCCATCGCCTCACAGGCTCAGGTCGCAGTGGGACTTGCCGATGCCGTCATATTGGTAGTGGATGGTCAGGTGGGTTTGACGGCCAGTGACGAACGCATCGTTAAGATGCTTCGAGCATCCGGTAAGCCTGTGGTTCTGGCCGTCAACAAGCTGGATGACAGGATGGCGGACTATACAGCCTCCGAATTCTGGAAACTGGGATTGGGTGAACCCTATGCCATCTCAGCCATGCACGGCAGAGGGGTCGGCGACCTCCTTGATGCCGCCCTTGACCAGCTGAAGAAGGCCGACAAGACTTCAGGTTTCCTTACGCCTGGGGGACTGCGTCGGGTCGCTCTTGTGGGCAGGCCCAACGTAGGCAAGTCATCCCTCCTCAACCAGCTGGCGCACGAAGAACGGGCAGTGGTTCACGACCTTGCCGGCACCACCAGGGACCCTGTCGACGAGGTGGTCAGTGTGGACGGTGAGGATTGGCTCTTCATCGACACCGCCGGCATCAAGCGTCGCCTCCACAAGATCTCAGGTGCCGAGTACTACTCCAGCCTGCGCACCCAGGCGGCCATCGAGCGGTCCGAATTGGCCCTCATCCTTTTCGATACCTCGCAGCCCATCGCCGACCAGGATCTGAAGGTCATGAGCCAGGCCGTGGATGCAGGCAGGGCCATTGTACTTGTCTTCAACAAGTGGGATCTCCTGGACGACTTCGGGCGTCAGCGATTGGAGCGACTCTGGGAGACCGAGTTCGATCGTGTCACCTGGGCCGAGCGGGTCAACCTGTCGGCAAAGACAGGTTGGCACACCAACCGTCTGGCCCGGGCCATGCGCACCGCCTTGGAATCATGGGACCAACGGATTCCCACAGGCAAACTCAACTCCTTCCTGGGCAAGGTTCAGGCCGCCCATCCCCACCCCCTGAGGGGTGGGAAGCAGCCAAGGATTCTCTTCGCCACCCAGGCCTCAACCAGACCGCCGCGGTTCGTTATCTTCGCTACAGGATTCCTGGAGCACGGATACCGCCGCTACCTGGAGCGTTGTCTACGTGAGGAGTTCGGTTTCGAAGGGTCGCCAATCCAGATATCGGTTCATATCCGCGAGAAGAAGCGGAAGTAAGCCCCTATCTAGAACGAACGTAAAGACGGGGTCCCCGGTCCGGCCTGTGGGTCGGCAGGGGACCCTTTCCGTGTTTTCGCGGTAGACCCCATTTGCGCCTATCCAAGCCTGTCACCTTCACCCTCTCGCAGTCGCGGTACAGGGCCTGCAACGAACTGTTGCTGATGCTGACAGCCTTGATGAGTACTGATAAAATAGTCTAAAGCCGGCCTAGTGCCGAGCAGAGTAATTCAAAGGACCGATAATGCCGATACAGGACCTACTTCCCGAACTGCGCAAAGCAGCAAACATGACCCAGGCCGATTTGGCCGCCAGACTCTATGTCACCCGACAGGCGGTCTCACGATGGGAAACAGGGGAGACCACACCCAGTATCGATATGGTTAAGTTGATTTCTTCGGTACTTGATGTACCGGTGTTGAAACTCCTGGAGATTCCGGATGAGCCCGTCTGCCAGTCCTGCGGTACGGCCTTCTCCGCACCAGGCACAGAGCACGGCAAGGACAGTGACGGGAAACCGGACTCTGATTACTGCCAGTGGTGCTATAACTGCGGATCCTTCACCCAGGAGTGCATGTACGAACTTATCGAGTCGACCGCTCCTTTCTTTGCCGAAGCAACCGGCGTAAGCGTTGAAGTGGCCATTTCCTATCTTGGCGCCTTCATTCCCAGTCTGAAGCGCTGGCATCAGCAGCAACAGCACCATGAGAATCATCAAGAATCAAACTCTCAAAAAGACTGCAAGGACTGCTGAGGTCCGAACAGAAGACACCATCGGATTTCAATCCACTGTTAAGGAGATATACGAACCATGCCAAGGCCCCGGACCAAGGACGAGCTGGTTACAGCAAGCACCACGAACTTCGACAAGCTCATGTCTCTTTTGGACTCGATGAACGGCGAAGAGCTCAATGGTGAATTCCACTTTGATGTGACCAAGGAGAAGGAAGCCCATTGGAAGCGTGACCGTACCATCAAGGACGTGCTGATTCATCTGTACGAGTGGCAGGTTCTGCTTCTGGACTGGGTTGAGAGCAATCAGAAGGGCATCAGCAAGGAATTCCTGCCCGATGGATACAACTGGCGCAATTATGGCGAGATGAACCAGGAGTTCTGGAAGAAGCATCAGGACACCACATACTCCCAGGCACTTGACCTGCTCAAGGGAACCCATCGCCGGGTCATGGATCTGATGAACTCCTTCAGCAACGAGGAGCTCTTCACCACCGGGTACTTCCCCTGGACCGGCAACTATCCCCTCGGCACTGCCTTCGTCTCCAATGTCTCAAGCCACTATGAGTGGGCCCTGAAGAAGATCAGGAAGTATGCTCGGTCTCTGAAATAGGATCGAATCGTTGAAGAGGAAAGAGTCGGGGCCGCAAGGTCTCGGCTCTTTTTGTATGCTGGATACTGAATTTCAAACCGAGGGGCCTGGAACGTCGGTTTCTTCGAACCAGGCCATGCTCAATGCACGCAGGTGCACTAACCCTGGAAATCAGTGACAGCGTTCACATCGCAGTGGTAGAGTGAACCTGACAATCAACACTGTCGTCAAACAACTGTTGGAGTGGTGAATCGTAGATGATTCTGGCGGGGTGATGTACCCGAATATGTCTTTTTCGGATAGTTCTCCCCGTTTAATTTGCTAACAGTGGTGGATTGTCTTATTTGCATTTTCTTGAATGTCGGACCGGAGGGGAAACTATGAGATGGATGAATAACAACAATCCAAGGGAAGAAATCGCTAAGATATTTGCCAACTGCGAAGACCCGATGGACACAGCGGTGAAATGGGCCCAGAACATCGCCGCGTCTAAGGAGATGAATCCAAACAAGGACAAGATTGTGTTTATCCGTGAACTCAGGCGAGAGGAGCCGAGTCTGGATCTGAAAACAGCTACGTACCTTGCCCGGATGACAGCGAGAGTTTCCTGAACCGGGTAACCCATTCTCTCGTCCGTATGTCCGTCGGCTTGTAATCGCTCAGAGTGCATCAATTCGGCGAACCTCCGAGAACCATCATGAGCTCTCACTGCGATTTCGATGACGTTCTTTATCCGATTCGGCGCTAAAGAGCTAAGTCGCCGGCATGCCTTGAAAGCGATAGGCAAATCTGAGAGG
Source organism: Bifidobacterium coryneforme (assembly GCF_000737865.1). Classification (NCBI taxonomy): domain Bacteria; kingdom Bacillati; phylum Actinomycetota; class Actinomycetes; order Bifidobacteriales; family Bifidobacteriaceae; genus Bifidobacterium; species Bifidobacterium coryneforme. The sequence goes on along the minus strand of NZ_CP007287.1, from coordinate 847,452 downwards.
ACTTTGCGTCTCCAATTGAAGCCATATCAGCATGCCAATATAAGGGTTACAGGAAGGTTGCCTCAAGCAGCTCACTTTAGTGCTCGATCACACTGCCGAGCCTCAGTGAGAGTCCGTACTCTTCAGCCATTTGCATTACTTGACTGTCGGTCATCTTATCGGCGGTCTGTGTTTTGGCCAGGTTGTCCTTTTCGAAGGTAGCTATATCCGCTTGGTGAATCCTCGCCATACCTGCTTTCCTGTTGATCTTCTCCAAGAACACCTCCTGAACCCCAACTTCTCTCAGTTCATGCAGAAGGCGGGACATACGGTCCTCTTCGTAGAACATATACGGGAAAAGAGGGCCTATAAAGGCGTATGTTCGAATACCTGAATCGGCCAGCTGCGCAAGGGCCTTTAATCGCTTCCTCATGGGATACCCTCTGGGCTCAATCATGCTGATAGGTTCATCTTCTTCGATGTAGTGCACGGTCATTCCGACCTCGCAGTTAGGGAGTTGACTCAGAATATCCCTGTCACGGGCAACAATAGGCGAGCGCGTCAGAACTTCGATGCTGCCGTCGATTTCCGCGGAGGTGAACTCCTGTAGAATTGATTTGGTCAGCTGATAGCGGTTTTCACATGGCTGATAAGGATCCGTTACAGAAGACAAGAGGATTCTTTTCCCGAAGTATTTGTCTTTTCTTCTACCACTCAGCTCTTTCTTAATCAGTTCCGGAGCGTTTACCTTCGCATACACAAAATTGCCCCACGATGATTCTGCGATGCCGGCAAAACGTGCCATAAAACTTGCATAACAGTATTTGCATCCGAAAGAGCACCCGAGGTAGGGATTAATGACATAATCCGCATCAGGAAGATTGCTGGGCGTAATGATGGATTTGACAGCCACTTCGTTGACTTCCACTTTCATTTTAGCCCCATCTGCTTATATCGACATAGATACTGCTCCTGAAAGAACCCCAGAAGGTAATGCTAACTCTAGAACGTAATGAGAGTCATAGTGCATTGGACTCATCGCCGATGAGACAGCTCATTCTCGACTTCTACAAGCAACTCTATCTGAGTAGCTATGCGCACGCTGTTTCGCTTTGCGTAAATATTTTTGGGGGTCTTCTTTTCTATTTCCACAAGTTCTTTGTCCACAAAGAACTTGATAATTGTCTCGTTACAAGCTGTATTGGGAAGACGGACGTTCTTTACTCTCTTATCCGTCGAAACCAAGCTTTTATATCCATCAACGCGTACCTTCCGTAATAGCGATAGGACTTCCTCCACCTTGAGAAAGGGGAGAGAGAGTGTAATCAACTCGGAGAACTGATCAGGCGTTTCGAAATAATCGCTGGCGCTCAAGAGTGATGAATAGCTTAAAGGACTCAGTTCTTGTGTTTCGACTACACTGTGAGACGTCTCTAAGATCAAATCCGGTCCTGCCGGGAATATGTAACATTCAGGATTATTCCATATCTCTTCCCTTATGGCCGGAGTCGTTTGTTTATCGATAATAATCTTGCATGCATCCTTTGGTTTTAGGCTGTCTTCCATATAAGTGCTGAAGTTCTTTGAAGCAGAAATGTAGTTTATGCGTTTTTCCCAGTCCGCGCTCTGTATTACTTCCCATGATTCAGCACTATCCGGTATTATTCCTGACTGAAGATAATCGGAATAGCTCTCATCATTGCCACAGACAGCTAATTGTATCGTCGTAGGGTCTATGAACTTATCCCTTGGAAGTATACTTCTGATTAATTCAAGCTTATTCGGGTTTTTGTTCACGAGATTGATTAGTTCTTCTGCAAGCTCTTCCCTTGCCTCATCGGGCCTTTGATCGACGTCAGTAAGAAAACTCTGTTTCTCCAAGAACAGCTTTAAAGCATTTTCTTTAACAGACCGCCAAGTTCGATCCTCATCCTCCTCCATAACCTCAACGTCGTCACCATCCTCATCTATGAACTTATCCTCTTTGCAGATGCTGTTGGTAACAGCTTCGACATTCTTAATTGAAGGTTTTACTCTGTTCTCCTTAAGCAAAGCGGGGACGAATTTATCCCAGTCAGGTTTTATACACAGTGAACCGTCTGCAGAGAACTCCCATATGTCGCTAACCTCGATATCCGGTCGAGCCCAGTGAAATAGATCTCTCAGCGTATCCTCGTCAGGGTTATCTGCATCTGAGAGTTCTTCCAGGATACTTAGGACCTCATCATCCTTATCAGTGCTCAAAGAGTGATCCCCCTTTTGCATAAAAGAGAGATACTCCTTGATATGCGTCAAGCTGTCCGTGTAAAAGCGATACCAGATTTTCTTGTCAAGCGAATCAGATTTGAGATTTGTGTTTTCCTCATTGCCTTCGTCACCTCTGTTCCTTCTCATCTCGTCTAGAGACGGAACCCGACCAAGCAATGTCAGATTCTGTCGATTGTACTCATATAGCCCGGCTTCTACAAAGTCGATTTTCAAAAAATCAGACAGTTTAGCTATAGCTTGAACTCGGACCCCTGCTTCTTTGCATATCGCTACCAGCGGCTTGCAAGAATTTCTTTTGAAGCTAGAGAAAGCGTTCTCTTTCCCATCTTCAGAGTTCGCTATACCCTCTATCAGTTTTTTTGCACGACCTCTATCATCTTCGCCGAGCGTGTAGTTGATGTTCGGTGATAGATTAGCAAGGACGATATTGAGGTCGCTTCTCATCTCGTCTTCGCTCATGGTTTGTTGGAGCAGGAAATGGAATATCCCCGGGCACTGCTTAGCCAGGAACCTCAGAACCTTGTCTGTCAGTTTTCCACTCTGCAAGTAAACGGACAAAAAGTCTGTACTCGTATCTTCAAGTTCAGAGAGCTTGGTGATCTGCTCGTTGAAAAGCGAGCTATATACTTCATCGTCTGCGCCCGCAAGGAAATCTAAGAGATTACAGTTCATCAGTGCAGGCTCACGGAACGCTCGCTTTCCACGCTTAGCGACCTCTTTTATCACGCTCTTGGATTCACTGTCAGTAAGTTGGAAGTTATAGGAGGGTTTATGTAGATTAACCTGGTGATAAATAAAGTTGCGGGCACTCGCGGGGAGAGATTCACCAAAGACTATTGAATACTGAATATAATCCTCATTCAAGTAGTCTGACCGCAATAGCGCAGTTGCAAGTCCACTATCACCAAATGAATCATCGATAAACGTCCGCAATGAGCGATTCCCTCGAGCATCACCACCGTCAGCATTACCCTTATCGTCAAGACAAGAGGTATATTCATCCTTCGAAATCAAATCAACAATACGGGCGCTCTGTACATCATTCAGATCCTTTTCGAAACGCGACAAATCCTTATTGCCGTCTGCCTCGTCATCTGCACTATTAGCTCTGTTGATTTGGTTTCTGATTGCTGTTATAGCCTGGTCTACTATCGTTTGCTTAGCGTTATATATGAAGTCAAGCTTGCTATTTCCTTCCGAGAGCCTGCTTGCATCTTCAAGATAAGTGTTCTTATATATGAGAAATCCGAGCAAATGAGCACAATCAAGTCCTGATTTCTCTAACGAATTGCATCTATTGAGTTTCTCCTTATAAACTTTATATTCGTTACTTATGTTTATTAGAAGCCTCATATCAGGAATATACTCTGCAGCGATATCAAGAACCTCAACAAGGCTGTCTTCTTTATCAAAATAAGCTGCCGCTAAGTACTTAGCGTTTTCATGGGAGATAAAAGGAACGACCGGTATGATAACGTCGAAGAACTTCGTCCTAGCAAAAGGCACTCCATCCACCTGGCGCAACAAATCACTTTTCTCATTGCCTGCGATTAGCTGATCAGGGAAAACGCTATCTTTTATTGCATATATGAACTGGACTTTATTTAAATCACGGTCATCTTTTTCTTGAGTTTTCCTTACTTTTTTCCGAGTTTCCCCTACTTCGGATTGCAAGCTTAGGTTAATTATGCTATTAAGTTCTCGTAAAGAGTCAAATATCTCCGGGGTTTCAAACCTATCCAAATCCTCAAGTATCACGATTCTCTTATCCGTATTTAGGAAAAAGTAAACTATTTCATCCAAGTACTTATCGAAGTACGTGTGAGTACCGTCTTCCGGAGTTAAGGTCACTGCCATACCGCCGGCTCCAATTTTCTCGAGCGTAAAGTGCCCAGCATATTTTTCCTGTATCATCCATACCATTAAGACGAGTGCAGAAAGAACAAATAAGGGAAAGAACATATATCCGCATATCGCAACCAGCCATGAGCCGCAACTGCTAGGAAATAACGTACCGACAATACTTGAATAAGCTCCCGAAAGTAGAAGAATGCCGAAACAGATAACACCGCCTATGACGCTGTAGATGAGTCGTTTCTGCCAGCTTGTCACATGTATACGATGCAAACGCGAAAGGGGTAAGTCCTCTGGAGATACGCTGTAGAAAAGCTGTTTAATTATCTCCTTTTGGATTCTATTAGTTCGACTCTCAATCGCCACTTCTTCACGTGTAGCGCCCGCTTCTTCCCGTTTAAGTTCGTCTGTTCCACCGGCAAGAGGTGCAAATGAAATACGTGCCACTTTTTGTTCATTAATTTTGGATACCTGCTCCAAAATAGAACTTTTTCCAGTCCCGTAGGCACCGGAAAGAGCGATATTCAAAGCACCAGCATGCAATGCGTCTTCAACAAGCTCTACGTAGTACCCATGCTCGCCCTCGTTATAAGTGGGCGAGAGCAGTTTCAACTTACCCTCTTGACGATCAGACACGATGCCCCCTCATGGCTAGCAGATAAACACAAATTATACAGATTCGTGTACTCAATTCGCCGTGTATAGGTATAAAATTACCGGTATTTGATTTGCTCCACTTGAGAGCAGAATCAGATTAATCTGCTGATTGTAATACGCCATGGCTGATCGTTCATCATCAGTTTGAGCACCTAGCGGACTGGAAGTCGATTAAGTGCAAGATCGGTTATCTCACACTAAGACAGTTACGCGATACGCCCAATTACTTATCACAACGACAGGGCAGTGCACTCTCAACATTTATGCCATTCATCAAACTGATACAAGGTGAAGTAAGAGAAAACAAATTGACCTCGATAACCTATCCTCACCATAAAATTCCATCGATGATACAAAGTGCTCCGGTCCACGAATAGTGTGTTTTAGTTCGCTCCAAAAAGATACGCGAGGCTGAGCGTAACCGCGGATGTACTGACACCAGGTGAAGTAGTGTCCAACTGCTCGGTCGGGGATTTGGAACCAATCCCTATATCCGTAGACGATTCATGATGTCGACCGGACTCTGGGCATTGCACCTTAAACGTTCCGATTCGGTAAATACACACCGTCTCGGAAGAAATGCCGGCGTATATGTCCACCTGGGGGGACATATACGCTTTTCGTGTTGCCCGCACTGCCGAAAGTAGCTTCCATAGAGTTAGAAACCACTTAATTACGGAGGCAGCAATGAACGGATATCAAGACATTCAATCTCATGCGGCTGTTGTGACGAAAGACCTGGTCAAATCCTATGGCACCTTCAAGGCTGTGAACGGACTGAACCTGCAGGTACCCATGGGTGGTGTCTATGGACTGCTGGGGCCTAACGGTGCAGGAAAGTCTACAACTATGAAACTCCTGCTCGGTTTAACGGATGCAACTTCAGGTAGGATGTGGATGCTCGGACAGGAGGTGGAACGTCACAGCCACATCCAACCAGGTCGTGTGGGATCCATGATCGAAGGCCCCAGTTTTTACCCGAGCTTGTCTGGTCTGGACAACTGCCAAATGGTGGCTGATTATTTGGGTCTGCCTTCCAACTCGTCCACAGCTGTGTTGGCTAAGGTCGGGCTAAGAGGGCATGAGGACAAGAAGGCCAAAGACTACTCCCTGGGGATGAAGCAGCGTTTGGGCATCGCCATGGCGCTCATATCCCATCCTGAGCTACTGCTTCTGGACGAGCCAACCAACGGTTTGGATGCCGAGGCGGTAGTCGAGGTGCGCCAGATGATCATGGATCTTGCAGCTAGCGAAGGTGTTACGGTCATCCTCAGCAGCCACATTCTCTCCGAAATCGAGAAGATAGCACCAATGGTCGGCATCATCGCGGCCGGACGACTGCTCTACCAGGGCTCCTTGGAAGATCTGCGCGACGAGGGGCACATAGACCTGCGCGTTTCCGACCCTCAACTGGCGGCAGGCACGCTTGAGCACGACGGCATCGATTATGGGTACATACAGGAAAGCAGGACCTTGCGAATCCCGGAGTCCGATGATCGGCTAGTCGGTAGTTTAGTCGCCCAGCTAGTATCCCAAGGACTGCAGGTCTATCGTGTGGCCTCCGAACGCAAGAGCCTTGAGGACGCTTTCTTGGAATTGGTGGAAAGTACCCAGGCCCATGTACCACAGATCGGACTCCAGCAGGGGGCTTCACGATGAGTGTCATCACCACAAACACCCTGAAATCCGTGGAGCCCAAAAAACATGGGGGCGCCGGAACCATGCGTTTCAGCAGCCCGTTGATGCTCATTTCCATGGAGGTACGCAAGCTGAAGGGCTCATCCTTCTGGTGGATGCTCATAGGGATGATTATCCTGGTTTCCTTGTGGTCAGGATTCGCTGTCATGAAACGTACAGGCGGCAATCCAGCGACTCGCACCCTGACCTTGACACAAGGCGACATCTACCAGACCATCAGCCTGCTGGCCCCAATCCTTGCCGCCCTCCTTACCAGCCGGCTGGCCATCTTGGAAACCAGCGAGCGCATGGACCTCAAATGGCTATCCTTGGGGCAGGGAGAGACCAGGAGGTTCTTCGCCAAGCTAGCGGTGGCAGGAACGGCTTTATCGCAAGTATTTATAATTCCCTTAACATGGACACCTCTGGCGGCCCTGGCTATGGGCTTCAAATCTGATGGTGACCTGTCTTCTCTGATACTTGCACCAGCCCTCATTGCTTTTATATCATCCTTGTCCGTAGCCGCCATCCAGCTGATGCTTTCCATGACCATAAACAAGCAGGCTGTCGGCCTGGGTGTAGGCGTGATCGCCAGTTTAGTGGGTTCGGGCCTGGGACCGATGAACGCAGCCCGACTGGGCTGGTTCTTCCCGGCCGGCATCAGCTCTGCCGCCAGTCCTTTCCTGACCACGGTTACGTCGGACGGCTACGCCAGAATGACGCTCGTTACCAATCCCTGGGTCTTGGTACTGACCAGTCTGATTGCTTGCATCCTCTGGACCAGCATTTCAGCATTCGTCATCACAGTAGGGGAGTCACACCGATGAGCAAGCAGGCACTCAACACCGTGAGCATTAGCGGCCAAATGGGCAAAATCCGCAAACGACCTTCCGTTACGGCGGCCTTCCATTGGGAGATGCATAAGGCTGGCAACCTGTGGTACTGGCTTGCCACCGTATTATTCGATGCAATCGGCATGTTCAACGGTTGGGACCAATACATCAGCTACCGTCGCGATTTCCAATCACAAGGAGTGACTTGGGCTGCTGTCTGGGGGCAGGCCATCCTCCTGCCCAGCATGGTCTTTATGCCAATCTTGGTCGCTGCTTTTGCTGCCCAAATTGAAGCCAACGAACACAGGGGGCGCAACTGGCAGCGATTAAACGCATCAGGAACAGCCAGCACAGCCATAGCAGGCAAGATGCTCCACGGATTATTCGCATCATTCCTGACCATCGTCATCTTCGAGCTGGAGTTCATCGTTGTGGGTATGAGCGAGGGCTTCAGCTTGTTCCAGATTGGCCCCTACCTCCTGCGGGCCATCCCCATGATCATGTCCGCCTGGGCCGTCATGACCCTGACGCAGGCCATCGCTGCCAGGGCCGAGTCATTCGCCTCTACCATGTCCATCATGCTCCTACTCACCTTGGCTGGTTGTGCCCTCTCGGTCATCGCCCCCAGCTTGGCCATGCCTTACCCGCTGGCATTAATAACAACCGCATCAGCAGCCAGAGACCTGGGCAACATCGCCTCAGCCTCCTCCATCATCGCATCAACCGTGGTATCTGCCCTCTGGGTTCTTATCGGGGCACTTATCTTCCGTCGGCTGATCAGGAAAGCCATTTGACCGGTAGGACCGACCCATCGTAAGAAAAGACATACGCCATGACCATCAGCACCGACAAGGCAGGTACCCCAGTACTCCATTTAACCCGCCGCCTAATCATATTCATTACGGCATTACTGGCGCTATCCACTCTCTCCGGATGCTCAACCGGTCTAGGAGTTAGCAGACAGAACGATTTAGTAGGAACACGATCAGAAGCACTGATTCGTACTCAGGCGAGTACACAGCCTCCTATCAAGGACTCACCGGCACGGAGACCCTCTTCTGGGGAACCGGCAAACACGCGACCATTCACGTCACCGGCAGCCTCACTCTTATCTCACAAGAGGAGTAATTAGTTCATGAACAAGAAGATCCGTTCAGTACGAACATGCACCACACCTCACACTCATTGCAACAACGATTCCACCTGGCGACTTCTTCCTTTTCGCCAGGTGACAGCATAGTGAATAATGATATTGAGGAGGGGACCGGAACGATGAAGCCGAACAGGAAGCTGACTGATTGGTTCGAGTACTGGAACCAGCCAACCACAACTTACGTAATGGTCTTCTTGTGCGCCTTGTACGAAACAATGATGCTCACGCGACTGATCCTAGTTCCCGACAGCGCCAACCGAACTCTGCGGCGGTCTCTGGACAACACCGAATGGGGACTGCCTCTATTTGTTGCTATCATCACCCTGTCCCTGGTTTTGCTCTGCTTACGCCGTCGACGACCTACAGCAACTCTGCTAGCCTCTACCATCCTCATGCTCTTGACCGCAGTAATCTACGGTTCTGCATATACCTACCTGCTGCTGATATGGTTTATCGACCTTTACGCCTGCACAGTTGAGACCAAGAACCCTAAGAGCCTTATCGCCTGCTTGATCCCAACCGCTCTTTTGGGATTAGTGACCACAATCCTGGCGACCTTGTGGCATCAGGATGCCGACTTCACCGGTCTGCTCTACCCTACAGCCATGTACTTCGCCTTATGCCTAGTTTTAGGACTGGTATCTAGGACACGGCGAGAACGATACGTGTCCGAGCAGGCACTCGCGAACGAACGTAAGCGGAGTCAACACCTGGCACAAGAACGTGACCAGGCAGTCAACCAATCCCGAATTGCAGCTGAGCTCCATGACAGTGTGGGCCACGATCTGACTGCCATCATCGCCCTGTCTGAGGGCCTGGGCCAAATCACCGGAAAACCAGATGTCGACGACGCTATCACCATGATTAACCAATTGGCACGTCAGGGACTGACCGATACCAGGACAGCGGTGAAAGCACTACAGCCGCCAACCAATACAGACGGGCATCAGCCTGCGCCGGTAGGGCAAAAACAGGCATACCACTGGGATGATATCAACCCGATTATCAATCACGCACGGCAAATAGGAATGACCGTCGCACTGACCGAAACCGGACGCAGACCCCAAGACCCCGTACAAGCAAATCTGAGCTTCGTCATAACCAGAGAGGCCATCACCAACGTACTCCGACACGGGTGTCACGTCGACCGTATCGTAATCTCCTGGGACCATGACAGCCACGACGGCATAACCATCTCGGTCAGAGACAATGGTGAACCCGTTCAGGAAACATCCAGCATCGGAACCGGACTGAACAGACTCCAAGAAACTCTTCGAGGATACGGTGGTTCTCTGAAATCAGGGCCGACATCCAACGGATGGCTCCTACGAGCCCATATCCCTTCACTCAAAGAACCCGCAGACAGCGAGGAATAACATGATCCGTGTCATGATCGTAGATGACCAACGTCCCACCAGAATGGGATTTGCACTCATGGTAGACAAAGATCGTGAATTGCAGGTAATAGGTCAGGCAGCGAACGGCAAAGAAGCCCTCGACTTCCTGGAATCTGCCGAGAAGCAACAACAACTTCTTCCCGACGTAATTCTGATGGACGTGCGAATGCCGATTATGGACGGTCTTGACGCTACCAGCCTCATCAAGGAACGATACCCCTCCATCAGGGTTATCGTCCTGACCACCTACGACCAGGACGACTATGCTTTCGGCGGCCTTAGTGCAGGTGCTTCTGGATTCCTGCTCAAAGATGCCAAAACAGCAGACCTGTGCAAGGCAATCCGATCGGTATATGCGGGTGATGCCATCCTCACCCCCCGTATAACAGGTGAAGTTATACGTAGGGGGATAACCACAGCGAAAACAAACAGCGAAGAAATGGAGTTGCAACAGCAATTCGCCACCCTAGGCAAACGCGAATTTGAAGTCGCCTCCCTCATCAGCGAGGGCATGACCAACGCTGAAATAGCGCAAAGATTAGGCATACAGGCCGACTCAGTCAAAAAGACTGTAAGCCGGATACTCAATAAACTCGGCGTCAGAGAGAGGCTGAACATAGCCGTTCTCTGGTACAAAGCTGCGATGGACACAAACAGTAAGACATCATCCTCAAAGCACTGAAGAAAACCTCCCTAAGTCATGGGGGAGGCCTTCTTAAGCCGAAAGGAGCCTTAAGGCATGGGTCTGTGCCCGATTCGGGACATATTAAAATTCCAAGGCCCGGAAGCATTGGGATTGTTGCTATCTCGTCGGGCCTTAAACGATAGCAGCGTAAGAACCGCAGCTTCCATTAACGCCGCAACAATGAAAGCCCAAATAATCCATATTCCGTGCAACAACACACTCAGCAGAAGCATCAGCACCCCAGTCAAGAGAAGAACTGCTGAACCTTGATATTGCAGCACTTTCCAGAACTTAGAATCTTTAGGCAGTCCACTAATGTGCATTCCCTTTACCAAAGGCATTGCCATTCCTGCGATACAAGAACAGACTCCTATGGCTACTCCAGAAAGTCGAATAATTATGTCATCATCTGAAAAAGATGATATTTGTTTAAAACCCCCGTACAATAAATCAGCCGTAATTAGAGCTAGAATAAACTGCACCCAAATGCCTCCTATCAATAAAATCTTTAATGATGTGTACAGAGACATGTCAGAGTCATTCCCGATTCCATGGAATCGTCTTACGAATAGCTCCATAAGGAACCATATCCCAGCGAGTGCAGTATTCGTTATGAGAGGTATCAGGAAAACACTAAAACCGCTGCCCCATCGATCTGCACGACTGTGAATATCGAAGTGAATTGGAATAGTCTCCGGCATCATTGGGACAATGATCGCAGCAACCGCAATCATTAAAATTGAGATGCTCCACATAATAATGCGGAGAATCCATAGCGTTCGTCTGTTTCTGTCGGTTAAAGCGTCCTGATCGATACTCTTTGGCATCTCGCGGTTGAGAATTTTATTACCTTGAACTCCTAAATTCAATGAGCCTAACCACCTTGTTATTGAGCTTATAAACGTATGCACTACTGTATATTGACACTTGAATCTGGTTAGATATCGTCCCCGGGATGTAACGGCCGCAATCCGCCGCAACACTGTGCGGCCGGAACGAGCCTGAATGTGCCCGATTGGATCTGCAACCCTCATACGTTAAGTCTGATGGGGATTGCTTTCCACGGCACAATTATCATTGGTCAGCGCTTAGCATCCGACAGATGCTGTCAGCTTGTTCTGCTGACCTGAGCGATCGATGTTTCTTCCTGCTTTGTCTTCGAGGCCTTGCCTTCGGTCTTGATGGCCAGGAACCATGGGAAGGCCAACAGCACCAGGCCTATGGAGCACATGGACAGGAGCGGTGTGGGCTGGTGTCCGTCCAGAACGAATAAGGAGAATAGGGGGCCCAGAATATAGTGTTGAACAGACCGAACATCCTGCCGCTGAATCGGGGGCCTGCCAGTTGGGCGGCCACTACTGGCTGGGAGATACCCAGCATGACCTAGCCAAAGCAGAAGACGATGCCGCCCAGGCAGGCCGTGGCCAAAGCCAGGACGGTGGATTCGAAACGAAGGCCAAGCACGATAACGATCCGGCCCAGGGCCCAGAACAGTGGCACGGTCATGAACATCAGGACATGGTTGCCTAGAGTCATTTCGTCACTGCGCATGCTGGCGTGCATGAAATCTTCGCCAACCACATGGAGCGCATGGCATCTGCCAGTTTTAGAACACCCCGGCAGGTTCATCCCGCCAGGATGTTCTCCGTATATGCACTACAGCGCAGTTCACTGGGGTAGGGCGTTGGGCGGCCTTACTCGCCCACCCGTATGAACCCCCACAATCTCTCGATGCAGGGCGACTTGGCCTCGATGTAGGCGTCAATGTCGTCGGGGGAACGCGATGCCGCCTCCCGCTTGACTTCGGAATATTCGCGCACCGCCGCGGGGTGGGTCCGCAGGTAATCGCGGAAGGCGCGGTGCCGGGCCAGCTCCGATGAACCAACCGGGCAGGCGTACAAGTGATGCGTCATGAGCTCCGGTTTGCCGCTGTAAGAGAACGCCTCGCGGCCCGCTATTCCGAGCTCGCCCTCATCCTCATACCCCAATGCTTCCAAAGCCGAGACCACCTCGGCCAAGCGCCCGCTGTCGGCATACACCAGGTCCAAGTCGATGATCGGCTTCGCCCACAAACCACACACCGCAGTAGACCCCACATGTTCAATCCCCACCACTGCATCCCCAACACCTGCCCCATCTAACCAGTCCGTAATACCAGCGCTAATACGATCGAACTCCATATGCCAATCCTCGTCGTGGGACACCACACGCACGTGTTCAGTTCGCACAGTTGGTTCCTCTCCTTCGCAGGTAGCTCAGAGTCTGTACCGAGTCTTCATCTTTCTTGGCTGTCCACATATACCAGATTGGTAACGGTTTCGTCCTCAGTTTGGGAAGACCTGTTTTCAATAAACGTTAAACCGTTAGGTTACTTGGGATCCGGCAGGCTACCTGGGGAGGGTTACCTGCTGGATCTTGATGGCGCATTTTATTTTGGTACGTCGCAGACTGAGAATGCGAAACTCATCAGAGTTCCTACGGACTTATCGTTATCTGATTTTAGTGTTTCGATACTTTTGAGATTCTCGTTGTCTGGTACTTGGTTGAGTGCGTACTGTTTGCCGTCTGAGGTGGTAAAGCGGAGGATGGGGTCTCCCTGCTTGTTGTGCTCGCATGACACGGTGCCTTTATCTACTTTCAGAGGCCAGGTGTGTCCCAGATCTTCTTTCGAGATGATTTGTGGGTTACTGGTAGCTGCAACCTTATTGCTTCCATCGGTGGGATAGTTTTCAGGGTGATCCATGCCATCAGTGCAGCCGGCAACCCCTACTGTCAGGGTGATTGTGGCACATATGAGGAGGAGGGCCTTGATGCTCTGCTTGATTCGCTTCATGATTATTTGACGCTCTTTCATACTTGAATATTGGATTGTCGTGTAATGGACGGTATCTAGTACTCGTTGGCTAAAGCCATGTATCCGTCCTCCAGATTGGGCGCCGTTTCGACGGAACCTGTGGGTGGGGTGTCGGTGACTATGCGGTACCTTGTCCCGTTTGGTGTGGGTTCGGCGTTGATGATCGTGGCATTGTTCGGAGGGGCGGTCATGGGGGATGTGACCCAGGTGTGGCCGGCGGCTTCATGGATCAGCCCCTGTGTGGGCCCGTCATACTGTCTGCGTCCGGAACGTAGTACGCATACCCAGGGGCAGGTTTGTGCGACATCATCGAGTATGTGGGTGGAGAGGATGACGGTTCGGTTCTGCCCCAGCTGGGCGAGGAGTGTGCGGAACCGCATACGCTCTTCAGGATCCAGCCCCGCTGTGGGTTCGTCGACTACTAGTAGCTGGGGGTCGCCTATAAGGGCCTGCGCGATGCCGACCCTCCGCTTCATCCCCCCGGATAACCCCGCGATAGGTTGGTTCATCACGTCTTCCAATCCCACCTGTTCCAGGAGGGTGTGTGCCTGCTGCTGCCGCACGTGTTTATCATCGATCATTTTCAAGATGCCGATGTAGTCAAGGAATTCAAGTGGGGACAGGTTGTCATACGGGGTGATGTTCTGTGGCAGGTAACCCAGGTTTCGTTTTAACGTTCGCCTATTGCCTGGGGAGGATAGGTCCTGTCCGTCAATGAAGATTTTACCCTTGGACGGTTGGATTATTCCAGTGAGAATGCGCATGAGGGTTGTTTTGCCGGCACCATTTGGTCCTATAAGTCCTATCATGCCTTGTGGAAGGTCAACAGTCAGATCGTTCAAAGCGGCTGGTCTGCCGCGAAAATCCTTGGTCAGATGATCAATAGTTATAAACATGTGAGTAATTCCCTTTCAAAGCAGTGGACAGTCAGACCCGCGCTTTTATGCGGCTGGAGGCTATGTTTGCACCAGCGAAGAGGAGGAAGATGATACACACTTGCCAAAGCAAAGATATGACCCCTGATTGGACGGTAAAGGGGCCATTCGCCGGTACGTACATAGGATTGGCATGGAACCATCCCTGCGCAATGGGATCGCCGTTGACCGACAGGGGGCCGCCATTGAGCGTCGGAAGTGGTAAGAGGGGGGTATAGAAAGCCAGCCACGCCCATACCAGGACGGCAAGAATTCGGGCTAGGACTGTGGGAATCAAGGCTCCCAAAAGGGCGGATACTCCCATGGCAATCAGTATTGATGGTGAGAGTATGACAAGCGCCACTGCCAGGGCCACGAGTATCGCCTTAGCGCTGCCGTGGAAGGTTTGGTAGACCGCGATCAATACCAGGAAAAGCAGGGAGGATGATATGCAGATAACCCAGGCCCCCAGCACATGAGCTGAGCTGATGACAGCCATAGGTAGGGGGGAGGTGGATTCAAGCTCGTCCATTCCTGTCCGCCTACCGGCAGTCATCAAATTGCTGAACGATGCTGCGTATGCCAGCGAGGTGAATATGGCAAGAACCTGTCCGGTAAAGACAAGACCCTCTATGCTGTTAAGCCCAGGTGACATAGGAGAGGCATAGGCCAAGAAGAGGGCGAAGAGCGCCAGCGGTATGCTGGCTATCCACAAGGCCTTACGACGATAAAACATCAGTAGTGTGATGCGCACAAGACTGAGTATGCTCATAGGTCTGCCACCTTTACTACATTGCGTTCCGTATCACTGCACATCTTCCACCCGAAGATTGCACAGGCTGCTGCAATAATCATTGGAACGAGTCGTTGCTGGACCGGATCGGTTATGTACGGATCCCATATGAAACACAGAAACAGCCAAATGGCCATGGAAGCCAACGATGACGTTGGCATGGACATGGTCAGTACGGCTACAAGAAAAACCAAGCAATTGACAATGAAGATACCGCCAACCGTAGTAATCATGCTCACCCAACCCAGGTCACGTGGCCACAGTCGCATCATATGCAAACCGAGAAAAAGAAGGCCTGCGGCAGTAAGAAATGCCACGGTAACGATAAGCAGCCTGGTCGCTTGAACCTTCCGCCATCCAGTTGGAGTTGACTCAGAAAGTTCAACGAGTGGGTCGCCGTTGAGCACAAAAGCCGCACATATGCCGGAAGCAATTATCGGCACCTGAGTGAGAACCATCATAACAACTCGTATGCGGCCTGATGACCAATTTCCCTCTAGTACGATGCCCGCAAGAAGAACACCTGCGGTCAGTATGAAAGGCAGCAGCACCGGTATATAAAGTCTTTTGAGCTGTATACCTACGAAAGCCAACCTCATCCACCCCCTCATGTCTGGTTTGGCCATCGGGGGCCGCCAGACATTACTCGCTACATATGCTGTCTACATAGTTAGTAGCGAGAGTGGATGGAAAGGTTCAAAGATTTTTATTTCCACCGGCGAGTCGGGCATGCCAGGCAAGAGGGGCAGAAAAGATGGCAACACATAGGAGTCCCACTGTTAGAAGGATGATCCCTGACCAGGCAGCGCTTGTAGTGGGTACAAAATTGATCCATGTCGGTAGGAGAAATGATGGCCTGAGATCCTGCAAAGTTCTCAATAATGGTGCAAGTACCCCTAGGAGCAGCGCCACACCAGAGTATTGCCATATGCATAACAGAGCCACAATATTCGCCAGGAAGGTCATGGGGGCTATCACTTGGGCCATAACTGGTAGGGGTTTTATTGCTGGGTTGATCGCAGTTGCAATCAATAAGGCCACGCCCCCGACGACAATATTGGAAATAAAGGCCAGAACGAGCCTGGTAGCCACTACAACTTGAGGTCCCAGAGGCATACTGAGCATTAATTCACGATCATCTTTAACAGGAAAAACCAGGATTATGGTCAGCGCCATATCGAGCATGAGCATATTTGAAAAAACATGCAGACTGAGATTACCGTTCCGTGCACTATGCAAAGTGTTACTCATTACAACGGCACCAGCAGCTATCACAATCTCTACCAGGATGATATATCGCGGTAGAAGGCGGAATTGGGCCCGAATAAGTGGTCCACAGGAACGCACTCGACGCATGAACGGTATTGGTTGATCCGTTGCCAGCGACGGCTCCTGGTGGATTGCCTTCATTACATTGGAAAATGTTGGAACTGGTGGCACGACATTCCGCTCTTTTTCCCTCAGCACCTCTTGAACTTCACCCTGGAATTCTTCGGCAACCGGGCTCGTGCTGTCATATCGATCTATCATAATCACCCCTTACTTCACCTCTGACTCTGCAGTGTTTGGGTTTTAACTGGAGCGCGGTCGGCCAACTGTGGTCGCAGGATCCGCCTTGCGCGAGCAAGGCGAGACTTCACCGTCCCAACCGGAACGTCCAGCAGGGAGGCTATCTCCGGGTAGGATAACTCATGGAGCCATGCCAGGGTCACCGTGTATGCCATTTCTGCGGGGAGTGCATCAATCTTTTCCCGTATTATGTCCATCGCCAGATCCCTATCAACGAGTTCCACCGGCCCCAGATGATCATCTGTTATCGAGTCAAGTTCCACCTGATCCACTTCGTCGGGTAGTTTTGGTTTGCGCCGTTTCATATATATTTGCCGTCTGGCAATGCTGAGTATCCAGGTAAGAACCTGGCTATCCGCGCGGAAGGTCTTCGCGGAGCGCCAGCAACCCAGCCATGTGTCAGCAAAAACATCACTGGCATCCTCATCGCCGGACAGGCGCAGGGAAATGAAAGCCTGGACGGTATGGGCATACTTATTGTACAGTGCCTCAAAGGCGGATTCATCCTCGGTAGCCATCATCTCGAGCAGCGTCATATCATCAGTTTCTGGATCAATTCGAGATCGCTTCACCGATGATGCCCCTTCGCCACTGTGGAGATAAACGTCCTTCCCCGTATTGCTTATGCTCTAGACACATAGTACCGCCACAAGCACCATCGCCTACGGGAGCGCCACCAACGCCAAGGAAAGGACTTCCCACCAGAAAAGGACGGTCCTGGCGATACACCTAGCCCCGACACACCTTAATGAGCTGCATTTTCCTTTCGACTTAGATGCGTTGCCCCAATCGTATCGGTGTCATGCAAGTTCCCCCTTAATCCAGCTTCCAAGGGGAGGGCACCTGGTCGTGTTCCGAGGCGTTCGCACATCTAGCGCAAATGGTGAGATCTGCTGCTGCGATGATCCTTCTACCCAAGGAGCCCGTGTCAGTGAAGTAGAGTGGTCCAGGTTCTGGTCGAGTTTTCCGGATGCTCACTCCTTTTGAAAGATGCGCGGGCTTGGCGGGAACTGGACCCGGTCATCTCGAAACAGAGCAACGAATCAATCTGATATATAGATTGTTTGGTCTTTGGAGATTTAGCCCACCGTGACTGGATCCATTTTGTTTGGATGCTCCGTAGCCTCCAATGATGAAGTGCATTCCTTCTCCACCATTACTTCGCGGCCCGTGTTGATGTTACCGGGTTTGGGCTGTGACCTTGATAGTTTCCGGCCAGTCGTTTAGCTGTAGCTGGCGACTGCTGGTGAGCTTGCGTGGTCTCTTAGGCTTCGCGGTCAGCGCGGGATTGACGTGCTTACTCGCCGCAAAAAGTCGAGACGGCGAATTCAAAAGACGGTGCTTCTGCACAAGATCGAGCAGAAGCACCGTCTAGTATTAGGAGTGCTTGAGATTCTGACTGCAGCTCAGCTCTGTAACATTTGTTGGGAACCTTTGATATCTGATTTGGATATCCTGTCCAATGACTTCGGCAATCTCCCCTGTACGGTTGGGCCATAGGTCCGCGTAGGTGTCCAAGGTCTCGATGCAGAGGCATGGCCCAAGACGGCCTGAAGGTCTTCACGTCGGCCCCGACTTGATTGCTAGGGAAGCGTATGTGTGACGGAGAGAGTGGATTACCAGGCCCTCGATATCCTGCATGCCCGCATCCCGAAGGGCCGGCGCCCATACCCTGTTCCGCCAGTTGGCGGTGGTCTGCCTGCCTCCTCGCAACCCGCGCAGCAGATAATCCTCGGGATTATGGCCGTCCAACAAGTCCTTGATTTTGGGCAGCAGCCGGCTTAGCACGGAAACGAACCTTGTCCTATTGTCTTTAGGCAATGTCTCGGCCAGGCGAGAGTCGGCATCGACCGACTGGGTGCGCAGGACGTTGATCCGGTTACAGTTCAAATCCGCATCACCGCACCGCAGAGCCAAAGCCTCGCCGATGCCCAGTCCTGTATACACGAGCATGCAGACGACCATGGCGTTGTCCGCGTCCATCTAATCCGCGAGGGTCTTGATCTCCTGTGAGGTCAGGTAGATTCGCCGTTGGACACAGCCCTGTTGTGCGGCACCCTGGTCTTGGTTACAGGATTGACGTCGATCCAACGGTTTTCCACCGCCACATCCAGGATCGAGCCCAGCACGATCTTGCCGCCCGAACGGATTGAGGACGCAGACAGTGAGGAAGCCGAGCCTCGTTCACCCCCGTATGGCGCCGTTCCTTCGGCCAGGCTGACGTACCAGCGCTGGATTCGTGACGTGGATATCTCCTTCAATACGACATCTCCCCATTGGGGCATGACCCACACTCGCAGCTCGCGCCTGTAGCGTCCTTCGGTCGAGCCCTTGATCGTACCTGCCAGCCCATGCTGCCAGAGTTCCGTTGCCTCCCGCAACGCTCTGCATGAATCCTTGGGGTCCATGTACCGGTTCGACCGTATGCGGTCCTCAATCTCGGCCATGAACGCCTCGTCGTCGGCCAGGTAGTGGAAGAGTTTGCGGCGGCCCGTGCCGTCAACCCTCCAGCGCACCTCCCAGCGCGCGCCTTTGCCGTAGTCTTTCGATTTGAATTCATCGGGCACTTTTGCTTTCCCTGGCTCGTCGGCGAACATCGCCAGCGAGTGCTTCGCCGATGGCAGGGGTTCCATCTTCGTGCGATGCCCGTCAGCCGTCGTGACCTGGGTGGACTTCAACCACTTGTCATGTATCCATGCTTTTGCCATACCAACCTCTATGCGTCAGATATCAATTCGTTCCGATTAGCGATAACCAGCACGAACTCACGGCGGCGCACGCTGACGCATAGGAACAGGTATGAGCCAAACACAGGAGACAACGAATACAAACCCGGACTTGACACCAGCCAGACTGCTCACGCCTGCGCAGGCGGCGGAGATTCTGGTAATACTGGTGAGCACCCTGAACGCCTGGAGGGCGCAGAAAACCGGGCTTCCATACGTGCATATCGGGCGTCTGTCAGATACCGGCCCGAGATGTGGCGGCGCTTATCAGCCGCAACACGGTGCGGCCGGAGTGAGCCCGGAGGGGGACCCTGCACATACGCTGTGCCCGAAATGTACCCGATTCCGAAAACAAGAATGGTTCCAAGGCTGTGAAAGCTTGGAACCATTGCTATCTCGTCGGGCCGGCGGGATTTGAACCCGCGACCCCTTGACCCCCAGTCAAGTGCGCTACCAAACTGCGCTACGGCCCGATGTGCATGAGCACCGAGGAGAAATATTAGCACAGCACCTCGGTCGGTCCAAGTCTTGGCGAGTCTCGCGAGCGCAGCATCCTTCCATCACGAGGTAGAAGCCCAAACTCGGTTGCTATCATGGGATGTTTAGGAGCACTCCATACGGATGTTCCCGCGGTACTGCTGTAACCCGAAAGGGGATTCATGAGCGAACAAGGGTTTGACCTCTCATCCGCAAAGATGCATGCAGAAGGCATGAGCGATCTCTCGGTCCAACAATTCAGGCACTTGTATGAGACGTGGAGCAGCGGCGACTTCGGCGGGAAGGTCCGAGAATCCCAGGTACAGCCCCTCAAGGATGTCCCTCGCATCAGCGAGATTCACGACACCATGGACATGGACATGGCCCTGGATGCCTTCTCCCGGACGGCTTTCCTCAAGCTCAACGGAGGTCTGGGGACTTCCATGGGGCTGGAAAAGGCCAAATCCCTCCTGACCATCCGGCGGCACAAGGCCCGGCGGATGAGGTTCCTGGACATCATTCTGGGGCAGGTGCTGACTGCTCGAAAACGCTTGGAAGTGCCCCTCCCTCTGATTTTCATGAACTCCTTCAGGACCTCCAAGGACACCATGCGGGTAGTTCACCAGGACAAGCGATTTACGCCTGAAACCATGCCCACGGAGATTATCCAGCACATCGAACCCAAGCTCATCGCAGATACCGGCGAGCCCGTCTCCTATCCGGACCAGCCTGAGCTGGAGTGGTGCCCCCCAGGTCACGGCGACATATTCTCGACCATATGGGAATCGGGTCTCCTCGACACTCTTGAAGCCCAAGGAATCGAGTACCTCTTCATCTCGAACTCCGACAACCTGGGTGCCAGGCCATCCAGGACCCTCGCCGGTCATTTCGCCCAATCGGGCTCACCGTTCATGATTGAAGTGGCCAGGAGGACGGAGTCCGACAGGAAAGGCGGCCATATCGTCATCGATCGTGAGACGGGCCACCTCCTCCTGCGTGAGATGACCCAGGTCGACCCCCACGATAGGGCCTCGGCCATGTCCATCCACAAGCACCCTTACTTCAACACCAACAGCATCTGGGTCCGGGTGGATGCCCTCAAGGAGAAGTTGGAAGAATACCGGGGCGTACTGCCCCTGCCCATCATCGAAAACAGAAAGTTCGTCGATCCCACCGACCCATCAACCACCCCCGTCGTACAGCTGGAGACGGCAATGGGGTCGGCCGCATCGCTTTTCGAGGGCGCCACCTGCGTTCAGGTCGACAGGATGCGATTCCTGCCCGTCAAGACCACCAATGACCTTTTCATCATGCGGTCCGACCGTTTCCACCTGACGGACTCCTACGAAATGGAGGACGGAAACTACGAGTTCCCCAACGTAAATCTGGACGAGCGCTACTACAAGTACATCTCGGACTTCGATGATCGTTTCCCTTACGGGGTCCCTAGTCTGGCAGCCGCCAAGTCGGTCACCATCGAGGGGGATTGGACCTTTGGCCGGGATGTCACCCTCTACTCGGATGCTCATCTGGCAGACCGAGGAGCATCCTCCTACATACCCAATGGACAGTATGTGGGACCCCAGGGTGTCGAGCCTGACGAATGGGTCTGATGTCAAGGCTTCGGACCATGTTCAGCCTGTCAAGAAATGGTACTGTATTTGGGTGTTTGGTACCCACGCGCCATAAAAAGAACCTATTATATTGAGAAGTGCGTTTCGGGCGCACTGGTGTTTTACACATTAACGATACGCGAGGACTGATGGCAGAAGGCACGAACGGAAGACGGCGATTCTCGGATAAGTGGGGCAAGCACGAACTTGATGTCCTAGCCGTTTTATCCTCAGCCTTCCCGCAATGGTTGACCTCCAGGCAGATTGCGCAACGGGTCAAGGCCTATGCGGATTCATACGGCGAATTGGCCGATCAGGCAGCCAAGGCCGCCTTTGCCAAGCAGTTCCAGAGGGATAGGGCCAAGCTGGCCGCCATGGGTATAGCCATCGAGTCCCGACAGCCCGAGTATTCTTCCAAGTCCGAGGGGCAGGACTTCGCCTCCTACCGCCTACAGTTGGGGGACGAACCGCGTATACGCATGCACTTCGCCCAGGAGGACATGCCGGTCCTGGCAGCGGCAAACTACCTGGCCCGGTCCATCGCCATGTCGCAAGAGGCCTGGGAGGAGCCGGTCAGGCCCGTATCGCGCACAACCCCACGAGTACCCCAGGTACCCATCCCCGGGCTGGGGCTTGACTCCATCGCGCCCGGTCTGGGAACACAGCACCTGCCCGACGATCTGGTCAGGGTCATCGACTCCCGACGTTTTGCTGCCACGGTGGACGTTGATGGTGAGAATCTGAACGTGGCTTATGCGGATTCCGACGATCTGGCCATGTTCGTCCTGGAACATCCCGGTGCGTCGATCGTAAGCCCCCAGGAGGCCGTCGACGCCTTCCACCGCAGGCTGGAAGCCGCCACCCGGTTCCAGCTTGCCGACGAATCCATCAGCCCCGGGGCGGCGACCGTGGTTTCCCCGGAGATTGTACGTTCCAACCCGGCGGAGCACATCGCAACCGACATGGACGATGACGACATGGACCTGCCTCACGCAAGGCGGGCAAGCGCCTCATCCTTCCAGACGGGCTCCGAAGTTGACCGCCGCCTGAGGCTCATGCTCTTCCTTTCCGCACATCTGGGGGAGGAGTTCTCCCTGAGCGAGCTGGCCGACCGCTTCATCGGCACACCCCGGAGCAAGGAAGAGCTGCGCAAGTTCGTCAACACCATCCACAAGGACATCAACACCCTGACCACGGTCTCGGACGACGGAGAGATGGCCGGCAGCCAGTTCTTCGACATCGACTGGTCCCTCCTGGATGAGAACGGCATCGTCTCTGCGACCAACTCCTTGGGTCTGGAACGCCTGGCCGGCATTTCACCCCAGTACCTGAGCATGCTCACGGCATCGCTCAACTATCTGGCCCACTCGCCCCTCCTGCCGGAGGAGTCCCGAGCCCAGGCCGAGTCCCTGTATGAGCGCCTGCGTACCCATGTCGGCCCGGGGGAGACCCCCTGGCTGAGCCTGACCGGGTACGAGACCGAACCCAAGAGCTTCTCGGTGGTCCGTCGGGCCATCAAGACCGGTTCACTGCTGGACATGGAGTACACCGATGCCGCCGGCCGGACCAGAAGGAAGGTGGTGGCACCCGCTAAGATCTTCGTCGATGAGGGTGTCTACTACGCCGCCGTCTGGACCGATATCGGCGATGCCGCCAAGGGCACCTCGGCCGAGGACACTCCCTCGGATTCCGGCTCGGAATCCAAAGGTACCCACCATCTCAAGCAGGGGACTGGCAGGAACCGCCAATGGCAGGTATTGCGGATTGCCAGAATCGAACATGCTGACATCGTCCAACCCAGCCACAAGGTCGAATTCCCGGATGTGCCAGTCAGTGAATTGCGTAAGTGGAGCTTCGACAACGGTACAGCCGCGGTCTTCATCACGGATCGGCCCGACCTGATGTACATCAAGTCCCTGCCCGGCGCCTCGGTGGAGCCCTGCGGCACCGGGCAGAAGGTACATTTGACGGTCTCTTCGGACTCCTGGTTCGTGGCCTTCTGCATCGCCCACGCCAAGCACATCACCGCAGTCGCCCCGGAGACCCTGCGTACAATGATATTGGCCAGGGCCCAGAGGGAGATCACCATCAGCGACTCAGCCGAGGAAAACCAGAGCGACGAGTGAAACTCGGGCTTACGAGCCCCAAAAAGGAGCCGATTATGCCGGGATGGGTTTGGATACTGCTGGTCCTGTTCATGATTGCCATGCTGGTCATCGGGGTCGTCTATGCCATAATCCATGCAATTCGGGCCGGAAAGACCGTGGGCCAGGTCGGTGAGTCCGTCAGCAGACACATGCCACAGCCGGTTGACAAGGATGCTCGCCCCCGAGAATCGACAGGCCCCTTCTTTGCCCAACCGCTGAACAAGGCTTCCGAGCGGTATTCCCAGGCACATGCCGATCTGCTCAGACGAAAGAACTACAAGCGAGACAGGCACGCATCAGCCTGGGCCCGATGGAAGCACTTCAATCGGTAGTGAAGGCACTCGAGGCCAACCATTCCGGAGCAAGGCATAGGACCGGCTCCATCATCGGAGGAAAATGTCAGGTCGCCATCAGGACAGTCAGGAATCTGACCAGACGCTCAGCCCATCGCAGCGGTATGCCAGGTTCAGCAAGCGCCGTAAGCGTATAACCGGAGCCTCGGGACGCTTCCAGAACATGCAGCCTTTCGCTCTGGACGGGTTCCAGGTCGAGGCGATTGAAGCCCTGGAGGACGGCCAGAACGTCCTGGTCGCGGCTCCGACAGGGGCCGGCAAGACCATCGTGGCTGATTTTGCCGTCTTCCTGGCCCACGAGCAGAACGTCAAGACCTTTTACACCACACCCATCAAGGCTCTGAGCAACCAGAAGTACCACGACCTGGTGGCCCGGTACGGTGAAGACCATGTAGGACTGCTGACCGGCGACACCTCGATCAACTCCGAGGCAGACATCGTCGTCATGACCACCGAGGTCCTGCGCAACATGCTCTACGAGCGTTCATCCACCCTCTCGGCCCTGCGATACGTGGTTCTGGACGAGGTTCACTTCCTGGCCGACAAGTTCAGGGGGCCGGTCTGGGAGGAGGTCATCATCCACCTGCCCAGCTCCACCCGAATTGTCGGACTCTCGGCTACAGTCTCGAACGTGGAGGACTTCTCTGACTGGATTTCGTCGGTCCGGGGCAAGACCAAGCTGGTGGTCTCGGAGCGACGCCCGGTGCCATTGGAGCAGCATGTCCTGGTCCAGGCCGACAGGCACACCGAGCCCGAAATCATCGACCTGTATCGACATGATGGCTCCGGACGACAAACAAACAGAATCAATCACGGTCTCATTAACCGATTGTCGCAGCTCAACAGGCAGGGCGAGTCCCGCAGGAGCGCGCGGGGACAGGCCGGCAATCACCGGCATGGTCGCCATGGCCGCGGGGGAGAGGGGCCCCAGAGCCGCCGTCAGGGGGAGCGGTACCGTCCCAGCCGTGCGGCTGTTGTGGACGAGCTGGATTTCATGGATATGCTGCCGGGAATCTACTTCATCTTCTCCCGTACCGGCTGTGACCAGGCCGTTCAGCAATGCACGCGTGCAGGTCTGCAGCTGACCACCGACACCGAAGCACGTAGAATCCGTCAGATTGTCGACTCCATGGCCGAGGGTCAGCTGAGCCGCGATGATTTGAAAGCTCTGGGTTTCGCTCAGTTCAGATTCGCCCTGGAACAGGGCTTCGCAGCCCATCATGCCGGGGTGGTGACCCTCTTCCGTCAGATAGTCGAACACCTGTTCGAACTTGGGTTGGTCAAGGTTGTGTTTGCGACCGAAACCCTGGCTCTGGGCATCAACATGCCCGCTCGTTGTGTGGTGGTCGAGAAGCTCGAGAAGTTCGATGGAACCGGGCACGTCGGTCTGACCCCGGGGGAGTTCACCCAGTTGACCGGGCGCGCCGGACGTCGCGGTATCGACGATATCGGTCACGTGGTGGTCGTGGACCATCGGGACTTCAGCCCCGAAACAATGGCGGCCCTATCCAGCAAGCGCGTCTACCCGCTGCACTCCAGCTTCAAACCCACCTTCAACATGGCGGTCAACCTGCTGAACAGCAGCACCTACGACAGGGCCCGCAAGACCCTGGACCACTCCTTTGCCCAGTGGGAGGCGAACAGGTCGTCCTCCGAGCTTGAAGCCAGGATACAGACCCTGACCGAAGCCCTGGATGGATATCGTGAAGCAGCTCAGTGCAGTCACGGAGACCTGATTGAGTTCATGGAAATCCGTGCCGATCTCTCCTCCGCTCAGAAGAACGAGCGCCGCCAGCTGAAGAAGCAACGTTTCAGCAATGAGCGAGAGCGTACCCAAGCCTTCAGGAACCTGGACGAACGCATCGAGCAGCTTCGCGAAAAGGAGCGCAACCATCCCTGCAGGCAATGCCCGGACCTTCCCCGTCATATGCGGTGGGGGAATCGTTGGATCCGCGAGCACAAGGAACTTCAGAAGGCCGAGGACAGGTACGAGTCGCGCACCGGTTCGGTCTCAAGGCAATTCGACCGGATATGCACCATCCTGACCGACCTGGGATACATCCGACAGATCGATCTGGAGGATTACCAACTGACCCGGCGCGGGCAACTTCTTCGACGAATCTACAGCGAGCAGGACCTGACCCTGGCCCAGATTCTGGACAAGGGAATACTGGACGACCTGGAGCCGGAAGAGCTTGCCGCAGCCGTGTCCGGCTTGGTCTATGAATCACGTAGGGGAGTCGCCGACAGGGATGATTCAAGGCGGCAATCCGCCCCGCTGGCAGGTGCCATTGCCAGCATGAACCGAGAGTGGGAACTGGTGCGGGATGAGTGTGAAGACGCAGGTCTGGATCTTCCTGGTGAGCTGGATTTCGGCCTGGGAAGAACGGTCTACGACTGGGCCTGCGGGGATTCCCTGGCAACCATCCTCAAGGACACGGACCTCACGGCCGGGGATTTCGTCCGGAATGCCAAGCGCCTTTCGGATGTTCTGACCCAGATTGTCCAGGCTGAGCCCTTCCTGGGGTCAGGTGGCCACAGCCTGGCACTCCGGGCAAGCATGGCAGCCAACCAGGTCAATCGCGGTATCGTGGCCTATACGGGTGTGGAGTAGGGTGCCAGGCTCGGGCCTGGGGAATAAAAAGCAAGTCAAACCTGTTCTGTAGCTTGGGAGTACAGGACCTGAACGTTATGGAGGAAGTATGGCAGAGCGCAGCTTACGCGGCATGAGCATCGGTGCAAAATCACTGGAGTCTGACCAGAACGTGGATTTCGCAGCCCGCAGTGAGGTCGCCTATGTCTGCCCCAACGGCCATCGGACCATACTGCCGCTGGCTGAAGGCGCCGAGATTCCGCAGGAGTGGGAGTGCCGGTGTGGCCAGATTGCCCGTCTGGAAGGCAACGACGACGAGGAAATCGGCAAGAACGGAAAGCCGACCAGGACCCACTGGGATATGCTCCTTGAACGCCGCTCCGAGGAAGAACTTCAAACAGTCCTCGACAAGCGCCTCAAGATGCACAGAGAAGGCTGGTTCCCGGACTACGAGTAACCTGACCATCGGTTACATCATTTTTGCTCTTATGCCTATACAGAGGTAAGGGGATTCTGAACTTGGACACGACGACCACCAGGGCGAATCGAAACGTGGTGCTGCTTGACCTCGACGGCACTCTGACCGCCTCACATCCAGGCATTCTGGCCTCGGTGGTCAAGGTCTTCGAGGAACTTGACCTGCCCGTGCCCGATGAGGCCGCCTTACGCCGGTTCATCGGCCCGGCCATCTCGGTCTCCTTGAGGCGAAACCATGTACCGGAAGACCAGATTGAGCGTGGCGTGCGGATTTACCGACATTACTACGCCGACATATCCGCCTTCGAAGACCCTTCGCATCCCGGTACTTTGGTACCCGGTCGTCTCTACGCCTCGGTTTTCCCTGGCATAATCGACCAATTGGATGAAATGAGGCAACTCGGGTTCACCCTGGCTGTGGCCACCTGCAAGCCCGAGTACCAGGCCATACCCGTCTGCGAGTATTTCGGACTGCGTGACCATCTCGATGCCGTCTACGGGGCCAGCGTCGATGATAGCCGCGCCACCAAGGACAAGGTCATCGCCTATGCCTTTGAGGGGCTTGGATTCTCATCTGACAGAGGTGACCATGCACTCATGGTCGGCGACAGGTGGACCGACGCAGATGGTGCCCGAGAGAAGGGTCTCGACTGCCTGGGTTGCGGCTGGGGCTACGCTGAGCCCGGAGAGCTGAAAGACCATGGCGCATACAAGGTCATCGACCGAGTCGATCAACTCGCCGATACCGTTAAGGAGTACTTCGCCTGAGGGTATTCTGCAACAGAAAAGCCTCTACAACCCACCAATACGGTGGAATGCCGGATATGCATCAATAAACCCGTAACGCCGATAATGTACGTTATGTCAGATTCGATAAGCGGTGCAGTCAGAGAACCATCAAGCCTCACTCGCCCAGAGCTGGTGGCACTGCCGGGTATGGCACATTATCGTCCTGACCAGGCAGGTGCCCTGGCTCATAGAGACAGCCCGCCTTGTGCAGACAGTCGCTATCCGCCTGGACAATGTAGGTGGTCAGATTCAAGCTGCTATCTTCCATCAGGTCGCAAAGCCGGTAAACCCTGTATGCCCGCATAACCGTGACCCAGACAAATGGCGACACAGATACCGAGGGTGAATCAGGAATGTCGAGTGGCTTATCCGGAGCCCACTGCAAGGCAGCGCCATCTTTGAATTGCCGGTCTTCACTGATGGTTTCAATCAATGTCTGGTTGGTATAGGCAGCATCCAGAACATTCCTGTAAGCCAACTCGGTCTTTCCATAATGCCTGTTCGCATCATTTGCCAGAAACCAGGTGCCGAGTAGGCACATCCCGTAGGCAATCAGACAGATGAACGCAACTTTCGCGGCTTTTCTGGCTTTTGAATTTCCCTGTGCGTGAGTCATCCTCGTCCCCTCTTCACTCAGATCCATGGATAGAGCCCAGTGCAGAAGGAAAAGGTGCTCTCCAGGCTTTACTGCTGCATGCAGGTTGTTCAGGCCTGCTGACGTTGCCTGTGCTGGAGTTCCAAACGCTTGCGCATACGCATGGCCGTCAACTCATCAATCGGCCTGTCGGGCACCCCGGAACGAATCTGACCGCTTTCCAGGTCAACATGGTCGCACGCCTCCAGGTCCGCTTCCATGCGGCGCCAGATGACGCCCACGGAAATGGCGAACACGGCCCTCCCGGATTTCATCAGTGAAAAGACCTGATCGGGACCGCTGCATTCGATGACCTGATCCCCATCACAGACCACGGTCACATCTTCGAGCTGGGTTATGGTTCTCCTGGACAGATAGTTCACTGTTGCCGTGGCATTGACCAGATTGACGCCCGCATCCAGGAGCCGTTTCAACACGGCGAGGATGACCACGTCCTTAAATGAGTAAAGCCTCCGGGAACCGGATCCGTGCGATGATTTGATGGACGGCTCGACAATCCTCTTCCGGGCCCAGTAGTCCAGCTGCCGGTATGTGATGCCGGCCACCTTGGCGGCTACCGTACCGCGGTAACCGCGTGTGATTCCTTCGGCCTGCTCAGGAGTGAAGAGCTCCCCCTGGACCGGCTGATGTGCAAGGCCAACATGAGAGACCACTCCCCCATCTTCGGATTCCGTCCGATTTGCCATCGGCTTCTCCCCCTGCCCTGCAGAAACGATCACTACCTGGATGCAACCGCCGTGTTGTCAAAAAAGACAAGCCGGAACTTGCCAATCATGATCTCGTCGCCATTATGAAGATCGGCCTGTTCAACCCGTTCGCGGTTGACGTAGGTTCCGTTCAGGCTTCCCGTGTCCTGGACCTGAAAGCCATTGGGCACCTTCCTGAAAATGGCGTGGGTCCGGGAGACCGTGGAATCATCAAGGAGAATATCCGCCTTGGGATCCCTGCCCACGCTCACCTGGTCCTGATCAAGCAGGTATCGGGAGCCCGACACCGCACCCCTGGTCGAAATGAGCAGGGCCGTCCCTTCGGGCAGACGGGCCATCGTCTCCAGGTCATCCTTGGTCAGAGGCCTGTCACCATTGGACGTCACCGGGATGTTCAGTGCGGGCATGCCGATGACGGTGGTCTCACCCGCAGTTGGAATAGGTTCTGTCATAGTCCTCTATTCTACAGTCTTTGCGTACTGATAATCCTGGCCGCGGCGAACCTGGTCGATTTTGACACTATCGGACTGTTCGACGCTGATTGAGGCATGGTATTGGACCTTGATCCTGGACCCGACTCCACCCGCGATCTGTATGGCGTTCTGAAGGGCATCCGGGTCCCCTATCGCCTTGATTGTATAGGGCGCCGCAATCTTTCTTCCGTCACACTGCAGACCCGACTTGGTGTCCAGGAAGTAGGTACTGGTAACGACGCGCACATCGCCGAAGGAAATGACTTCGGCGCCGGCATTACGCAGCTCCTCGATCAGGTTGAACATGGTCGATGCATCAATCCTGTCCGAGGTTTCGGAAATGGTGATGGTCACTCCCCTGCCCTGAGCCGGAAGCCGCCCGGATAGGATACCTGAGTTCTGCTCGTTCTGTTGTGCCACCCTGGCCGCCTCTTTTTGCTTATCCGCGGCCGATTTGATGGACGTCAGCTGTTGGTTGAGCTGGCTCTTGCGCTCTTCCAGCTTGTCGACCTGGGTGCTGGTCTCATCCAGGAGGCGGACAAGCTCCTCTTCGGAAAGGGTCTCATAGGACGACCGGTTGTTGTGAACCTGGACGGCATACCCGAACCCCAGTAGTGCACACATCAGGGCCACCAGGACACTGGTAATGATCCTGACCCTCGTGGCATTGGCGTTGAGCGACTTGGGTGGCTTGCGGCGAACCACAGGAAAGGCGCCGGTCTCGATGTCATCGTCGCTGGTATGCACCTGCACCTTGGTCTTCGGCGGGATGCTCACGGGCATATCGCCCGCATTGTCTTTTCTGCTGTGCCTCATATTGCGGTCATCCCTTGAAGATGAAACGACGGATGGAAGAGACGTTGGAGAAGATGCGGATGCCCAGGACCACAATCACGGCCGTGGAAAGCTGGGATCCGACACCCAGCTGATTGCCCAGGAAGACCAGGAGGGTCGCGGTGATGACGTTCGATATGAAGGAGACCACGAAGACCCTGTCGGAAAAGCTGCGCTCGAAGTAGGAGCGAACAGCCCCCATCAGGGCATCCAGGGCCGCCACCACCATGATGGGGAGGTAGGGTTGCAGTCCGATGGGTATGTCGGGTTGCAGGAAGATACCCGCTACAACCCCTAGGACCAGTCCGAGAATTGCCGCCATAATCACTGACTCCTTTTGGCATAGGAAAGGTTGGGAAGCCCGACTGCATTCATGGTGATGTCGTTCTCCTTGGAGATGTTGACCGTGATATTGGCCTTCTTGAAGCCGTTGAGCCTCCCCTGTAGGTCCTCACGGTCGAGGATGCTCTCCAGACTGGACTGATCGCCGATGGCCTCGATCTGGTATGGGGCCTGGATGGAGGTCGTCCCCACGAGAATCGTCTGCCCGGCCGTCCTGACTGAGGTCTGCGTACCAATTCGGTTCCCGTTGATGGCTATGGCTTCGGCCCCGGCGGACCAGAGCTTGGTCAGGAACCACTGGAGATCCTGATCGGTCACCGTTTTGATCTGGTCGTTCTTTTCGGGAGAATCCTTGGAAGAAATGGGGTTGGCCAGGTTCAGGACAATACCGTCCCCCTTGACGCGGGAGGACCCGTTGGCTACGTCATCATTTGCCTGGGTCCTACTGATGGCAGAAGCACCGGCCTCGGAAGAAAGACCGTCGATCTGTCCCCTGAGTGACGATATATCATCGGAGAGCCCGTCGGAACGCTTGTTTACCACCTCTACCTGGGTGATCAGTTTCTCGCGGACCTTCTGACGAGGATCCTTATGCAGCACCTGAACGATACCTGTGCCGGCCAAACCCACCACGAGACAGATGACGAAAACGAGAACCCTGTTGAACCAGATGCTGAAGGTCGAACGACCCTCCCGAGGCAGAAGCCGGGCATCTTCAAACATGGGGTCCATGGGCCGGTTGGTCAGATCGTCAATCAGTCTCAGGGACTCGTCGGCCATGCGCCTGCGTCGAGTCGCCGCCACCGCAACCGTTTCCGTCGGAAGGTCCACATACCTTGTTCCCAGACTGGCCGTCGAATGCGAAAAGACCGCCCTCCGGTGAATCAAGGCCCGGTCGGGCGGTACTGGGAAGGAGTCCGGAGTCAGCCTGGGCTCAGTCATGGATACTGTCCGCCCTGAGGAGGCCTATTCCCTGATAGGCATATATCAACCCGGCAAGCCAGTAAAGCGCCACGCCCCAAATGACGGCGCCCAGAGCCACCAGGTGGAAGACACGGAAGAACGTGTTGTGGCCCACATCGGCAAAAATCAGCGCGGGTATGGCCAGCATCAGAACCGCCGTACCGGTCTTTCCGGCGAAGTGAACAGGAAGGGGGCCGTAATCATGCTGGGCCAGGACCAGTGTCAGAATACCCAGGAGAACATCTCTGACACCCACCAGGACCATAAGCCACCAGGGCAGGATATTGGCCATGCTCAGAGCCAGAATCGAGCAAAGAATAAGCAACCGGTCGGCCACCGGGTCAAGAATCTGCCCCAACTTGCTCACCTGGTTGAAGCGTCGGGCGATGATGCCGTCCACCCCATCCGACAAGGCGGATATGAGCAGAACCACCAGCGAGATAATCAGGTGGCGATTGGCGACCAGATAGGCGATGAGGGGTATGGAACAGATGCGAAGCAGGCTGATGACATTCGGCACGGTGAGAATCACCGACCTGGGTTCGGGACTGTACCTGCTGCGTGAGATTCGATCGATCAGAGCCATCATGCTACATTCTAGAGGCTTGCAGGGCCGTTACGATAATGGCGCGCGCACCGACACCATAGAGACGGTCCATGAGGTTGTTGACCTGGTCCTTCGGGACCATAGCCCTGACTGCCACCCATTGCTTGTCATGCAGGGGCGAGACCGTTGGCGACTCGAAACCGGGGGTGATACCGACGGCTTCGGCAACACGTTCGACCGGAATGTCGTAATCCATCAGCACATAACGCTGGGCGGTCAGAACCCCCTCCAGCCTGCGAGACAGGACGGACAAGCGTTCATCATCAGGCTTCAGGTGCGGCGACCTGATGAGAATTCCCTCCGAATGGAGGATGGGGTCACCAAAAACCCGAAGTCCCGCATTGCGCAGGGTGGTTCCGGTGGAGACCACATCGGCAATCAAGTCTGCCACTCCGAGCTGGACCGAGGACTCCACAGCCCCGTCCAGGTGGATCAGCTCTGCCTTGAGACCCTTGCCGGCCAGATAGTCTTCAAGCAGACGATCGAAGGAGGTCCCGATCCGCTTGCCGTCCACGTCCTCAAGGGATTTGACAGGACTGGATTCCGGGGCTGCAAATCTGAAAGTGGAGGCACCGAATCCCAACTGCATGGTCTCGACCGCGCGGGTGCCGGAGTTCAGGAGGAGATCACGACCGGTAATGCCCAGATCGACGGTGCCCAGGCCAACATAGACCGCTATGTCGTTCGGGCGGAGGTAAAAGAGCTCGATACCGTTGTCCGCATCCTCAACCACCAGTTGCCGGTCATTGGAGCGCAAACGGTAGCCGGACTCCGACAGCAGCCTCCATGCAGGCTGTGACAACATACCCTTGTTGGGCACCGCGACCTTCAGCACGGCAACCTCCTTATAGAGCGGAAGTGATTCTACGACGGGATGGTGGAAGGCTCACAGATGCCTGTATACATCCTCCAGGCTGATGCCCCGATCAATCATCATGACCTGTAGATGATACAGCAGCTGGCTCATCTCCTCGGCCGTCCTGTCCGCGCCCTCGTACTCGGCCGCAATCCAGGTTTCCCCGGCCTCCTCGACAATCTTCTTACCGATGAAATGCGTACCCTTGTCCAGCTCGTCCACGGTCAGCGAACCTGCCGGGCGGGACTCGGCCTTGGTCGAGAGTTCCTCGAACAGCTCCTCGAAGGTCTTCATCTGGTCATCCCCATTCTCCCCATGGACCAATCAGTCCCTATAGCTCTCCTGGGCGGCCTGCCGAATCTGGTCGATGGCCTTGGCCGGGTCATCTGCACCATATACGGCTGAACCCGCCACGAGGACATCGGCTCCCGCCTCTGCCACGATTGGTGCCGTAGCGGGGCTCACTCCGCCATCCACCTGGATGCGGGTATCCAGACCCCGTGCGGTTATCTGGTCACGGAGACGACGGGTCTTGGCCATCTGATTGTCCAGGAACTTTTGCCCGCCAAAGCCCGGCTCTACGGTCATGACCAGAATCATGTCAAACTCGTCGAGAATGTCGAAAATCGGCTCAACCGGTTCGGCAGGACGCACGGCCAGGCAGGCCTTGACCCCCATGTCGTGCAATTGGCGTGCCAGCCGGACAGGAGCATGAACAGCCCCGGTATGGAAAGTGACGGATGCAACGCCCAGCTTGGCGAATTCCGGAGCCCAGCGGTCGGGATCCTCGATCATCAGATGCACATCCACCGGAAGATCCGTCACCTGGCAGATGCGTTCCACCACGGGCTCACCAAGCGTCAGGTTGGGAACAAAGTGGTGGTCCATCACGTCGACATGGACCATATCGGCGTTGGCAATGGCCCTGAGGTCCCTCTCCAGGTTGGCGAAATCGGCGGACAGGATGCTAGGTGCTATCTGAATGCTCATGAAGATTATTCTAGGGTGTACGACAGACCTGTGGAACTAATTCATGTCCCTGTTGTCCGCATCCTTGGCCTTGGTTCCGTCACCCTTGTCCCGTCTTCCCTCGGCCTGGGCCTCCTGACGTTCCTCCAACTCGGTGATGGTTCGCAGTTTTTCAGATAGCAGAGGGGTCGGCTTGCCTGTGCGAGCAATAGTCACAAGAGCGATACCCGCCAGGATGAAGACCACCACGGAAACCCAGACATTGACTCTCACACCGAGGAACTCGTGCGCGAAGTCGATACGAAGTGACTCGATCCAGGTGCGGCCCAATGTGTACCACATCACATAGAGGGCAAACAGGGAACCGGCCTTGAGTACCTTCACCGCCTTGTGTCCCACCCATACCAAGAGGGCGGCACCGATCAGATTCCAAATCATCTCATACAGGAACGTCGGATGGAACAGGGTGCCGACAGGACAGGTGGCCCCGTCATAGCACTGTTCACTGCTGCCGATGGCGGAACCTGCAGCATCGATCTTCAGACCCCAAGGAAGGGTGGTCGGAGCACCGTACAGCTCCTGGTTGAACCAATTGCCCAACCGCCCGATGGCCTGGGCAACCAGGAGTGCGGGGGCCACACTATCCGCCAGGAGGGCGGTCGGATAGTTCTTGTGACGGCACCAGGCCCATGCCGCCAAGGCCCCAAGGAGCACGGCCCCCCAGATGCCCAGGCCGCCCTGCCAGATTCGTAGGATATTTGCCGGGTTGCCATTGGCCCCGAAGTACCGCTCGGGCGTGGTGACAACGTGGTAGAGCCGTGCGCCGATAATGCCGGCGGGAACCGCGCAGATGGCGATGTCCAGAATCTGATCGGACCGGCCGCCCTCCTTTTTCCAGCGGCGGGCCGTGATCCAGGCGGCCACAATGATGGCCAGGAGCATGGTCAATGCGTAGAACCGTATTGTGACCGGGCCCAGTTGAATGCTGGATACCCCTGGCGATGGAATATAGGCAAGCGTCATAAGGCCCACAGTTTAGACCCTGGGCTTTACAGCCCGCTCACTTCTTGGACTGGGAAATTCCCCAATGCAGATCGGAGCAGGTCGAAGCCAGGGCATCCAGTGCCTGCCTGCGGTCCCTGCGTGGTCTGCCCTGGTCATCCAGGAAGCAGTGCACAAGAGCCGACCCGACTATGACCCCGTCCGAATAGGTACCGACCTGGGAGGCCTGCCGAACGGTCGAAACGCCTATGCCCACGCATACGTACGGAGCTCCGGCCTGCCTGACCCTTGCCACCAGTGCCTCTGCCGACTCGGACACGCTTGCTCTTTCCCCGGTCACTCCCATCCGAGAGGTTGCGTAGACAAATCCTCTGGCTGCACGGGCCGTGAGCTGCAGACGCTCATCAGTCGAATCCGGCGAGACAAGATAGATTCGGTCAAGGCCATACCGGTCAGACTGTTCTATCCACTCCCCCGATTCGTCGACAATCAAATCAGGAGTGACCAGTCCAGCCCCACCGGCCTCAGCCATGTGCTGGGCAAATGTTGCCACACCGTGGTGCATGATCAGGTTCCAGTAGCTCATGACCAGGGCCTTTGCCCCGGCCTCCTGGACCTGCTGTACCGCCTCGAAGACACCCTCAACCTTGACCCCATTGTCGATGGCGCACTTGCTGGCAGCCTGAATCACCGGGCCATCCATGACAGGATCGCTGTAGGGCAGTCCAATCTCAACGATATCGACCCCGTTTTGGACCATGACCCGCATGGCCTCCAAGGATGTGGGCACGTCGGGGAATCCGTACGGGAAGTAGCCGATGAAGGCAGGCCTGCCCTCCTGACGGAGGGTCTCCAGGGTGGTCGCCACCGGACTGATCGCACGGCTGAAACCCCTGGGCTGGGCGGGTGATTCCTGCTTTGACTGGTTGACCATCATCGGGCCTCCTCATCCACTCGACCGTTCTGGTCATGTCCGCCATCGGATTCCGGGGTTCCGGCCTCGTCCTCGGCCAGATAGCCGAACCACCTACCCGCGGTGTCCATATCCTTATCGCCCCTGCCGGAGATGTTGATCAGGATCACGGGATCCTTGACTCCCTTTGAAAGGAGATCCGCTGCGGCTTTGCTGGCACCAGCCAGGGCATGCGAGGACTCCAGAGCCGGGATTATACCTTCGGTCCGGCAGAGTTCCCTGAAGGCCTGCATGGCTTCCTGGTCGGTCGCATAGTCGTACTTGACCCGGCCGATGTCGCGCAACCAGGCATGTTCCGGTCCGACCGAGGCGTAATCCAGACCTGCTGAAATCGAGTAGGTGTCCACGGTCTGGCCCTGTTCGTCCTCCAGGAGGTAGGACTTCGCCCCCTGAAAGACACCGACCTGACCTGTTCCAGGCGTCAGGCGGATGGCGTGCTTGCCGCTCTTGGGTCCGTTTCCACCGGCCTCGTAGGCATAGAGAGAGACCCGGGAATCATCCAGGAAGGTGTTCATGATGCCGATGGCGTTGGAGCCTCCACCAACGCAGGCCACCACTCCGTCAGGGTGGTCGATGCCGTAAGCAGAGAGCTGTCCGGACGCCTCTTCACCGATGATCTTCTGGAAATCCCTGACAATGGTCGGGAAGGGGTGGGGACCTGCAACCGTACCCAGGAGGTAGTGCGTTGTCTCCACATTGGTCACCCAGTCGCGCAGGGCCTCGTTGATGGCATCCTTGAGTATCTTGGTCCCCGTGGTCACCTCTACGACCTCGGCGCCCAGCATCCGCATCCTGGCCACGTTCAGAGCCTGCCTTTGGGCATCTATCTGCCCCATGTATATCCGGCACTCCAAGCCGAGGAGGGCGCAGACGGTGGCCGTGGCCACTCCATGCTGACCGGCACCGGTCTCGGCAATGACACGTTTCTTCCCCATACGCTTGACCAGCAGACCCTGACCCAGGGCGTTGTTGATCTTGTGGGCTCCGGTATGGTTCAGGTCCTCCCTCTTCAGGAAGACCCTGACCTGACCGCCGACGCGATCACTGATCAGCTTGGCGAACCGGGGGGCAGGGGTCAGAGCGGAGGGCCTGCCGACGTAAACCTGGTTGAGCCTGCTCAGCTCCGCCTGGAAGGCCGAATCAGCCTTGGCGTCCTTGTAGACCCTTTCCAATTCGTCCAGTGCACCTACCAGAGCCTCGGGGATGTACCGTCCGCCGTAGGGGCCGAAGTACGGACCGTCATGAGTCGAGAAGGGCAAGGCCTCAGCGGCCTTGAACTTGTGACCGGCCTGGACCAGCACCCTGACCGCCCCCTCCTGGTCCTGGGCGGTGACCAGACCCTCGCCGATCAGGACCGCATCGGCCCCGGCCCTGGCATACTGCTCAAGTTCAACCGTTCCGAAAACCCCGGATTCCGCCACCTTGACGACATCAGCAGGCAGGTTGGCGGCCAAGCGTGCATACTGGTCCACATCGACGCTCAGGTCCTTCAGGTTCCTGGCATTAATACCGATTACCTTGGCACCAGCCGCAATCGCCCGCTCGATCTCCTCACGATCATGGGTCTCGACCAGAGCGGTCAATCCCAGGCTCTCGGCCAGGGCAAGCAGGTGCTTGAGCCTGGTGTCGTCCAGGGCGGCCACAATCAGGAGGATCATGTCGGCCCCGTTGGCCCTGGACTCCCAGACCTGATAGTCGGAGACGATGAAGTTCTTGTTGAGGACGGGGATGCCCACGGCTTCCCTGACCTTGCGAAGGTCCTCCAAGGACCCCAGGAATCGCCTGCCCTCGGTCAGGACCGATATGGCCGCGGCCCCGCCGTTGGCATACTGACGGGCAAGGGCGGCGGGATCCTTGATATCGGCAAGATACCCCTTGGAGGGTGAAGCACGCTTGATTTCCGCAATGACCGGAATGCCGGCGCTCTCCTTGAGGAGGCGGGCGACATCCAGCGGCCTACGCTTCATCCCCCCGACCTGCTCCTTGAGCTTCTCCAGGGGAATCTCCCGTACCCGGGCCCTGGCATCCTCCACGGCACCGGCCACCAGTTCGTCCAAGACAGTCATAGAGCCCTTCCCTCCAACTTCCTCTGTTTCACCTGCACAACCTTAGCGTCTTTCTGCACGCGACTCCCCCTCCACGCCAGGAATATCCGCCTGACCAAGGCCACCTTGGACAGCCGGCAGGGGTCCTCCCGCTTCGAAGCATGACCTCGTCCCTGTATGGCAGGCCGCACCTACCTGGTCGACCTCGACAAGAAGGGCGTCACCGTCACAGTCCAGGCTGACCCCCTTTACGTACTGGACGTGTCCGGAGGTATCCCCTTTACGCCAGTACTCCTGTCGGGAGCGGGACCAGAAGGTGACCCTCCCTGTGCTCAGGGTTCGTCTGAGGGCCTCTTCATTCATATATCCCACCATGAGCACCTGACGACTGTCATACTGCTGGATGACTGCGGTCACCAGGCCCATGGAGTCTTTCTTGAGCCGGGCCGCTATGGCCGGGTCCAACTGCTGTCCCCTATCGTCCGAAGACTGTGACATCGGTCCCCAACCTCCTTGGTTCAAGTGATTTGCCCGACCAATCCCGGGCCACCCATCTTCCATGGTTCGGTTTTTGCGCTCGGACTGGATAATCCTCGTTGCGCCAGAATCCCAACAGATCCGGTCAGGCCTGCCATCGAACCGGGTATCCGGCCGCATGCAGCGCTTGTTTGACATCCTCAATGGAAACCTGCCCGAAATGGAAGACGGAAGCCGCCAGAACCGCGTCGGCCCCTGCCTTGATGGCAGGAGGGAAATCGGCTGCACGACCGGCACCGCCACTGGCGATGAGAGGAAGGGTGACGGCCTTGCGCACATCGGAGATCATCTCAAGATCGAACCCTTGACGGGTACCATCCGCATCCATGGAATTGAGCAGAATCTCGCCTGCTCCCAGCTCCTGGGCCCGCTTAACCCAATCAATGGCGTCGATGCCCGTGGACCGATGCCCTCCCATGGTGGTCACTTCGTATCCTGAAGTGATTCCTTCCGCATCCGAACGGCGGGCATCCACTGAAAGCACAAGAACCTGGCGCCCAAAGCGCCTGGCTATATCACCAATGACCTGAGGGTTTGCAATGGCTGCCGTGTTGATACCGACCTTGTCGGCGCCTGATCGCAGCAAGGTGTCGACATCCTCGGGGGTACGCACCCCTCCGCCGACCGTCAGTGGGATGAAAATCTGGTCGGCGGTGCGCCTGACCAGGTCCACCATGGTGGCCCGACCATTCCCCGACGCAGTAACATCCAAAAAGGTCAGTTCGTCGGCACCCTGCTTGTAGTAAGCGGATGCCAACTCGACAGGGTCCCCTGCGTCTCGCAGATTTTTGAAATGGACACCCTTGACCACACGGCCCTGATCGACATCCAGACAGGGAATGACACGAACCGCTACCGTCATGCCATCCACCTTCCTCCCCGAATCAAGCGCCTGAATGGCATTCTATCGCCCCTACCCATCAGCCTTCAAAGCACGTCCACATTGCAGACCGGGAACATCCGGAGTGCGAACCCGCCATATCAGGCCTGAAGCTTGATGGACTTGGCGGCGAGCTGCCCACAGGCACCATCAATATCCGAGCCACGCGTATCCCTCATGGTTGCAGCAATACCGGCCTTGTGGAGGATGTCCAGGAAGCGTTTCTCGTCTTCCGGCTTGGATGCCGTCCAGCGCGATCCTTCAATTGGGTTCAACGGTATGGGGTTGACATGTGCCCAGTCGTCCCCGTAGTGGTTAAGCCGCTTGGCCAGAAGCTGGGCATGTTCGGCCTGGTCGTTGATGCCTCGCATCAGGGCGTACTCGATGCTCACACGTCTGCCGCTCGCCAGATAGTAATCGTGCGCCGCGTCCAGGACCTGGGCGGTGTTGAAGCGTCGGTTCATGGGAACCAGCTCATCACGAAGCTTGTCGCTGGGAGCATGGAGGGAGACAGCCAGGCGGACCGGAATCCCCTCGTTGATCAGCTTGCGGATACCAGGGACCACACCGACCGTCGAGACGGTGATATTCCTGGCCGAGATGCCGAATCCCTTGGGTGGAAGAGCGCTGATTTGCCTTACTGCAGAAAGGACGGCCTTGTAGTTCCCCATGGGCTCCCCCATCCCCATGAAGACGATGTTGCTCAGACGACCCGGACCACCGGCGACCTGGCCTGACTGCATCATCCGGGAGGCTGCCCTGACCTGCTCGAGGATTTCGCCTGTCGACATGTTCCTGGTCAGTCCCAACTGGCCGGTTGCACAGAAGGGGCAACCCATGCCGCAACCAACCTGGCTGGAGATACACAGGGTGGCCCTGGAGGGATAGCGCATCAGTACCGACTCGATCCGCGAGCCGTCGAAGAGCTCCCAAAGGGTCTTGATGGTCGTTCCCCGATCAGCTTCCTGTACAGTGACCGGGGTAATCAACTCCGGGAAGAAGCGCTGCGCGGCCTCTGCACGGCTTGCGGCCGGGAAATCAGTGAAATCAGCCGGGTCCGTGGAGAGATGATTGAAGTAATGGTTGGCAAGCTGTGAAACGCGGAATTTCGGCAGTCCCATTCCGGTACATACTTCCTGCCGCTCCTGCTCATCCATGTCCGTGAAGTGGCGCGGCGGTTTGCCCCTTCGGGCATGGTCCGCCGCCAGGACGTCTCTGAAGGCACCGTCCCTGCCTCCCGGGGTAATGCCGGTCTCAGGTTCGGTACCGGTCACCTCAAGGTCTGTCATACCTCTACCTCATCAAGTATCTGCTATTTACAAGGGTTGGTGCCGCTCACCCGAAGACACCAGGAGATGCACATGTGAATCGGACCATCTTTCCCGGTCACAGGCCGGTGACCAAAAGGACAAGGGTGATGAAGGGCGCAGACATAAGGATGGAATCCACCCTGTCCAAAACCCCGCCGTGCCCCTTGAGCAGATGGCCCATATCCTTGATGCCGAGGTCACGCTTGATCAGTGATGCACTCAGGTCGCCGACGGTGCCTGTCACTCCCACCATGACACCCATGACCAGAGCCACCCACCATATCCGGCCCCACTGCGCCGAGGGGTAGGTTGACGCAAAGATGACCAAGGCTCCTATCAGACAGCAGAGCATGGAACCGACCAACCCCTCCAAGGACTTGCTCGGTGAGATGCGGGGCGAAATTTTGTGCTTGCCGAAGAGGGATCCAAAGAGGAGACCACCGATGTCGCTCAGAGCCGGCAGGAAAATCACCATGAAGGCGTGCGCGGCAGGGTGCTCTCCTAAGGAGATCGGCAGGGTGATCAAACAGGCCAGAAGGGTGACGTAGACGACGGTCAGGATGGTGACACCCACGTTTGCGACTGTATTTGAGCTCGATGAGACCGTATCGTCATCATATGAGGCATCGGCCATCGTATCGGCATTCTTCCCCGACAACTTGGCATCCACGGCCTTGACCAGACGACCTCCAAGATGATGTTCGCGGGTGGCCGCGAGAGCCCCGACCAGGGCCGTGGTCAGGACACCAGCGGTCATGACTGCGACGTGATCCGATGCGTAGAAAGAGGCCAGCATGGTGGCAGCCGAGCAGACCCACAGCTCAACCACCGGTATGTGTAAGCCGACGGTGGCGAAGTCCACCCTGAGCTCCCACAGACCCAGGGTCATGAAGACGACGATCAGGTAGATGAACGCGTCTATACGAATCAGGATGCAGGCCAGGATGAGAATAACCAGAAGCGCACCCGTGGCCACCGCCTGCGGCATGTTGCGCCCGGTCCGCTTGTTCAGGGATGCGACGGCATCCTGCCCTGCCTTCTCGGCGGAACTTTCCTTAGTGCTCATGAACAGTGGATTCTCCCGAGTGGTTCAGACCTCGAGAATCTCCTTCTCCTTGGCTTCCAGCAGCTGGTCAATCGTGTCGCTTTTCTGCTTGGTGACGGTCTCTAGCTCCTTCTGGAGCCGGTTGCCCTCATCCTCGCCAAGATCCCCATCCTTGACCTTGGCTTCAAGATCCTCCTTGACCTTACGGCGGATATTGCGGACGGCGACCTTGCCTTCCTCCGCCTTGGTCTTGGCGATCTTGACATAGTCGCGGCGACGATCCTCGGTCAGCTCGGGCATGGTCACCCGGATTACGTTTCCGTCACGGTTCGGATTGACGCCCAAATCGGAATCCCTGATGGCCTTCTCCACCGCACCGGCCTGAGAAGCATCAAAGGGGGTCACAGCCAGGGTTCGGGGTTCAGGTACACCGATGGAGGCCAGAGCCTTGATCGGGGTGGGAGCACCGTAATAGTCCACCATGATGTCATTGAGGAAGGAGGGATTGGCCCTTCCGGTCCGTATACCCGCGAAGTTCTCCTTCGTGGCCTCGATGGTCTTGTCCATCTGGTCCTTGGCCTGATCCACCACTGTGGTCATGATCTGCTCCTTGCTGCTGGGTGCATTCCTGCTTATTGCAGGTTCTGCCTATCAACTACTGTAAGGCCTGTGGCCCTGCTGGGCCAAGGCGGCGGCCTGCCGTCAGAGGGCGACGTCCTCCCCGTTCATGACCAACGTGCCAAGCTCCTTACCCTGGAGGGCGCCCGTAACGTTGCCTTCCCCTTCCAGGCCGAAAACACGAATCGGCATAGAGTTGTCCCTGGCCATGGACAGGGCCGAGGCATCCATCACCGCCAGGTTGTCGACCAGGGCGCGCTGGTAGCTCAGGCGTGTGAACATGCTGGCCGAAGAGTCCTTACGGGGGTCGGAGGTGTAGACACCGTCAACGCCGTTCTTGCCCATGAGAACCTCGGAA
Source organism: Bifidobacterium coryneforme (assembly GCF_000737865.1). Taxonomy (NCBI): domain Bacteria; kingdom Bacillati; phylum Actinomycetota; class Actinomycetes; order Bifidobacteriales; family Bifidobacteriaceae; genus Bifidobacterium; species Bifidobacterium coryneforme. Next base: position 804,470 of record NZ_CP007287.1, on the reverse strand, counting down.
CAGTGAATCTCCAGGGCACGTTGGATGGAGACCGTATCGGTCGAGAAGTATGGAAGTCCGGCACCGGCACCAAAAATCACAACACGGCCCTTTTCCAAGTGCCTGATGGCCTTCAGGGGAATGTAGGGTTCAGCGACCTGGCCCATGGTGATTGCGGTCTGAACACGCGTGGCCTGCCCCTCCTGCTCAAGGAAGTCCTGAAGGGCAAGACAGTTCATGACCGTTCCCAGCATACCCATGTAGTCGCCTCGTGAACGCTCTATGCCTGCCTGGCTGAGTTCTGCACCACGGAAGAAGTTGCCTCCGCCGACCACAATCGCCACCTGGACACCGGTTCTGACGGCCTCAACAATCTCTTTGGCCACACGCTGAACGACTTCGACGTCGATGCCGACCTGTCCGCCGCCAAAGGCCTCACCCGACAGCTTGAGAAGGACCCTCCTGGGGGTTGTATGACCACCACTTTCAACATTGTCTACGATGCACCGCAAAGAACGTCCTCCGAACGATTCGCCTTCAAGTCTGCCAGATCGGGTCATGCAAGAACCATCCTTAATGCTGATATACCAGGCCTATGAACCGTCACTCAGGCTACCTTCAAAGACCGACAACACTGGGACGGACAGGGTTCTGAAGAGGCGGGCCGTAGAACACGGTCAGTAAAGGTCTACAAAACGAGCCCCGCCGGAATACAACAAGGGAGGCGACCACACGGGCCGCCTCCCTTGAGCGGAACATCCTATCGGGCCGAAGAGGCACCGGTCACGACTTACTCCTCGTCGTCACCCGTGCCGACCTCGATGCGGGCAAAGGACAGAGCCTTGCCGCCCGTTTCCTTGAAGAGGTCGCCGACAGTCTTGGAAGAGTCCTTCACATACTGCTGCTCAAGCAGAACACTCTCCTTGAAGAAGGCGTTCAGGCGCCCTTCGACAATCTTGGGGATGATCTGCTCGGGCTTGCCTTCAGCCTGTGACTTCTCAGTGGCCACACGACGCTCGGACTCCACCACATCAGCAGGGACGTCCTCACGGGAGAGCCACCTGGGGCTCATGGCCGAAATCTGCAGGGCAACCTCATGAGCTACCGAGGCGCCGGCCTCATCAGTGGCAATCATGGCCACGATGGACGGGGGCATCTCAGCCGACTTCCGGTGGGCGTAGATCTCGACGTGCGGACCCTCGACCCTGGCGACCTGACCGATCTTCACATGCTCATGGAAGAGGGCACCCGCCTCCTCAACGGTATCGTTGACGGTACCGGCCTTGGAGGGAGCCTTGGAGACCTGGTCGGCATCAGAGGCGTCGGCCTTGGCCACATCCTCGATGATTTCCTTGCCGAAGTCCACGAACTGGGGGGTCTTGGCCACAAAATCGGTCTCGGAATTGAGCTCGACTGCATAGCCGATCTGTCCCTGCCCACCATCAGTGATGGTGGAGGCGATCAGACCCTCCTGGGCCTTGCGACCCTCGCGTGCTCCTGCCGCCTGGATACCGGTGGCGCGGATGATCTCCTTGGCGCGGGCGATGTCACCATCGGCCTCGGTCAGGGCCTTCTTGACGTCCATCATTCCGGCGCCGGTCTGGTCACGCAGCTCCTTGATCAGTGCAGCGGTGATCTTTGCCATAACAACTCCTCACTAAACCGCCCCGACACCCGGTCGGGACGGAAAGAAACAATATGGTGGTTCAGGAAGCCCGTATCACTCGGCTTCGGCGGCAGGAGCAGCCGGGGTCTCCTCGGCAGGCTTATCCTCGCCTTCCTTGTTCTCGAGCAGGTTCTTCTCCCACTCGGCCATGGGCTGATCACCCGTCTCTTCGGCCTTGGCGGCCTTCCCGGAACGCTCCAGAAGACCATCGGCCACGGCATCCGCCATGAGGCTGGTCAGGAGCTCCACGCCGCGGATTGCATCATCGTTGGCGGGAATCGGGTAGTCGACCAGTTCGGGATCCGTGTTGGTGTCGACCAGGGCCACAACCGGAATACCCAGCTTCTTCGCCTCCGCGACCGCCAGGGCCTCCTTGTTGATGTCGACCACAAAGAGCACGGAGGGGGTACGGTTCATGTTGCGGATACCGCCCAGCTGGCGCTCCAGCTTGTCCTTCTCACGACGGAGCAGGAGCAGTTCCTTCTTGGTCAGACCGGAGCCACGGACGTCGTCGAAGTCCATCTCCTCAAGTTCCTTCAAGCGACCGACCCTCTTGGTGACGGTCTGGAAGTTGGTCAGCATGCCGCCCAGCCAACGCTCGGAGACGTAGGGCATGTTCACCCTGGTGGCCTGGGTCTTGATGGCTTCCTGGGCCTGCTTCTTGGTGCCGACGAAGAGGACGGTGCCGTTGTGGGCCACGGTCTCCTTGATGAAGTCGTAAGCCTTGTCGATCATGTCGAGCGACTTGAAGAGGTTGATGATGTGGATTCCGTTACGCTCCACCAGGATGTACTGCTTCATCTTGGGGTTCCAGCGACGGGTCTGATGCCCGAAGTGAACGCCGGCCTTCAACATCTCGCTCATGGTGATCTGTGCCATGTCATTGCCTTTCATTGTCGGTTATTGCCTGGTCATGCGCGCCTGCGTGCAGCTCTTGACAGGGCCGACCGACACAGGGCGTCGCGGACATGACGCGATTTATGCGTGCCTGGGTTGGGTACAGGATTGCGGAAGACCACCCGTGACAGCGACTTCCACCATATGGCACACTCTTTCCAGTGTACCACCCCAGGGCGATTTCAAATCAGGTAACCGACTAGCCGTTCAGACCGTCATCGACCTGAACGAAGTTCGCGCATGGCCTTCCGCCTGGCTTCCTTCTCAAGACGATCGATGTACACGTGCCCATCCAGGTGGTCGCACTCATGCTGAATCATCCTGCCCATGATTCCGCGACCCTCCAGGGTGACGGTCTGCCCATCCAGGTTGATTCCGTGCGCCTTGGCATATTCGGCCCTTCGGGTCGGATACCAGAGATTCGGAAGGGAGAGGCAACCTTCCTCACCGTACTGCTCCCCCTGGGTCTCATCGATGACGGGATTGATGATATACCCCACCTTGCCGCCGATGTTGTAGGAGAAGACTCGCAGACCGACCCCGATCTGGTTGGCCGACAGACCAGCCCTGCCTGGATCATCAACGGTGTCGACCAGGTCCTGCACCAGACTCCTCACGGCCGGTGTAATGGTCTTGACCGGATCGCAGGGGGTGCGCAACACCGGGTCGGGAACCACTCTGATCGTACGAATCGCCACTACTCTTACTCCTTGCTTGTATTCTCGTCCTGATTGTCGGAATCGGTCCTGGTCTCTACGCGGGCTGTGGTCTCACGGAATTTACCCGATACGCTGGCCAGTGAGTCGCTTACGGTTGTCTTCGCCTTGGTCACCAGGGGGTTGGCAGTCGGGGCCTTGCCTGTGCTCCTGGGGGCGTAAAGGACCTTGTCGATCACGTCGGCATACTGCCGAAGGACCTCTGGTCGAACGACTTTCATGCTCGGCGTCAGGGTCTTATCCTCTTCGCTGAAGTCCTTATCGAGGATGACGAACTTCCTGACCGATTCGGCACGGGAGACATCACTGTTGGCCTGGTCCACGTACTGCTGGATGAAGGCTCGGATGGCGTCGTTGCGGCTGGCCTCCTCCATGGTCATGTCGGCATCCAACCCCTGTGATGTCAGCCAGGATTTGAGCATCCCCTCGTCCAGGGTCAACAGGGCACCGATGAAGGGCCTTCCATCGCCGACGACCACAGCCTGTGAGACGATCGGGCAGGTGCAGATGGCATCCTCCATGGGGGCCGGACTCACGTTCTTACCACCTGCAGTGATGATGACATCCTTCTTGCGGCCGGTGATGTAGACGAAGCCCTGGTCGTCTATCTGGGCCAGGTCACCGGTGTGGAGCCAACCGTCCTTGTCCAGAACCGTCTTATTCAGCTCGGGGTTCTTGTAGTACCCCGAAAAGACGCTGGGGCCCTTGACCATGAGTTCGTCATCATCGCTCAACCTGGCCGTGATTCCCGAGCCGGGCCGACCGACCGAACCCACCTTGTTGGCATCCTCGAAATTGACGATGCAGGGGGCTGCCGTTTCGGTCATCCCATATCCCTGAATGAAGGTGATGCCATCGATTCCGTTGAAGAAGTGGGCCAGGTCGGCGTTCATGGGTGCGCCACCGCAGGCCAGGAAGCTTAGGTTGGAACCAAGGGCGGAGTTGATTGTGCTGCCTACCGTCTTGCTATAGAAAGCATGGGCCAGACGGGTGAGCGGCGAATGTCCGCGTCCCTCCTGTTCGTCCTTGGACCACTTGGTGAAATGTTCGGCGGCCTTGGCGAATACCTTGCCGGCCAGTCCGGTGCCGGCCTTCTGCGAGGCGGCGTTGTAGACCTTCTCGAAGACCCTGGGGACGCCCAGAAGGTAGGTGGGACGGAAGGTGCGCAAATCGCTCAGGAGGTGCTTTGATCCGGAGACGTATCCGACCACACCCTGGGCGCCGATGGCGACATATTGAATGTAGCGGGCGAAGCAATGGGCCAGGGGCAGGAAGAGCATCAGGCGGGACGGGGCCGCCAGCATATGGTAAAGCACGTCCCAACCGACGAAGACGATATGCATGAAGTTGCGATTGGTGAGCATGGCCCCCTTGGGCTCACCTGTGGATCCCGATGTATAGACGATGGTGGCCAGGTCGTCGGTCTTGATCTGGGCGATGGCCTGGTCGAGCTGCTCATCCGAGATGGACTGCCCGAAGTCGCTGACCGCGTTCAGGCCGCCCGCCTGGAAGTTGAAGACATACTTGAGCTTGGGTGATGAACCTCTGACCTGTTCCAGTATCTGGGAATGGTCGGAATCGCCCGCGAAGGCCAGGACGCAGTCCACATCCTGAACAATCTTCTGGGCCTGACGGGCTGAATCGGTCTCATAGATGGGAACCGAGACGGCTCCGATGGCGGCGCAGGCAAAGTCGGTCACCCCCCAGTCATAACTGGTCGGGGCGTAGATCACCACGGTGCTTCCCTTGGTTACCCCCAGGGCCAGCATTCCCTTGGCCACGGCGCGGACCCGCTCCGACATCTGCCCTGCTTTGACGTCATGCCAGTTCCTGGTCAGCGGGTCTTGCCACTGGGCTATCAACTCCTCCGGATCCCTGGCCGTACGATTGGCCAGAAGGGAGTAGATGGTGTCTTTGTCGGTCGTGGGATGTTGGATTTCGACCGTATATTCGCGCAACATAGGAACCATCATATGGCGGATACCTGCCAAGATGCTTCATTATCCCAAATCGAGTTCCGTACAGACCCACCGGGAGCCGAGCAATCTCACGACTTCAGTGGCAAGAATCGGCGATTCTCCTACCAAGAAGCCCAAGGTGACGCTGTACTCCCTGGGTGAAGAGCGGTAAATCTCCACAGTCCTGGGAACAAGCGGCAGATGTATCTCGGCTCCTTTGGCACCCACCTCGGCAACGCCCAATTTGGTGGCCCCCAGCAACCCAGCGAAGACACGCAAGCGTTTCCGACAGCCGTATGAGCAGATATGTTCCAAAGGGGCGAGAGGCAGCCGACCACGCAGGAATTCGAATGACCGCATGACCAGGGAACAGAGATTGGACACGAAGGTCTCCATGGTCCGACCTTCGGTGGCTTCTTCGGCACCGAAGTGATTGACGGTTCTGACATTGACGGGAATCTTCGACTCCCCTATCAGAATCGTCTCTTCATAACCACTTAACCTTTGCGGGGGCGTCCCCCACTTGCCCCTGTCGGCTGGTGTTTGGTTTTGCTTGTCTTCCCACACGGGAACAAGATCTATGGCGTTCGGATTTGTATTGAGCATAATAATCATGCGCTTGAGGCGCGGTCCTCCCCCGAGGAACAACTTCGCGGCATGGCCGCCCGGAGGATTCCGGATCGGTCGACAACACGAAACCAACGCTATGAAGGGGAAGAGGAAAAGTGAAGTGTGTGTCAGGTCACATTTACGGGCTTCCGAACAGAAACCTGCACATACCATCGGCGACAACCACGGCGCCAATGAAGTAACCCGTCATGGAAAACCGGCCGGAGCGCGCAAGCCCGGCCGGTTGATATCTGCAATCAGAAACGAATCAGACCTGCAGTCCTGCCGCCACAGCGACCTTGCAGCGCTGGAAGCTCTTCACGTCCACATACCCGGTCGAGGCCATGGCACGACGAAGGGCACCGATCATGTTGAGGCTCCCGTCCGTCCTACTGCTCGGGCCGAAGAGGATGTCATGCAGACTACCAACCCGGTCGACCCGTACACGACGGCCTCTGGGCAGGTCTGGATGGTGCGCCTCGGCACCCCAGTGCATCCCCCGGCCCGGAGCATCCGTCGACTTTGCGAGAGGGGTACCCAGCATGACCGCGTCCGCCCCCATGGCCAATGCCTTGATGAAGGATCCGGATGTACCGGTCTCACCGTCGGCAATGACCTGAACATACCTGCCGCCGGACTCATCCATGTAGTCCCTGCGTGCCTCGGCCACGTTGGCGATGGCCGTTGCCATGGGTGCCTGAATGCCGACGGTGGCACTGTCGGTGGACGAGGCGCCCCCACCGAACCCCACCAGGACGCCTGCTGCACCGGTACGCATCAGATGAAGGGCGGCCTGGTAGGTGGCTGCTCCGCCCACAATGACCGGGACGTCAAGGTCATAGATGAACTGCTTCAGATTGAGGGGCTCATGATTGCTTGACACGTGTTCCGCCGAAACGGCCGTGCCGCGAATCACGAAGAGGTCCACGCCGGCTTCCACCACCGTCGAGTAGAACTCCTGGGTCCGCTGGGGTGACAAGGCACCCGCCACGGTAACCCCGGCTTCCCGAATCTCGTGCAGGCGCCGAGTGATCAGCTCGGGCTTGATGGGTTCCCGGTAGACACTCTGCATGACCTTGGTGGCTTGGTCGGGATCGGCTCCGGCGATGCGCTCGAACTGCGGCCTGGGATCTTCGTATCTTGTCCAGAGACCTTCCAGATCCAGAACACCCAATCCTCCCAACTTGCCGAGCTCAATGGCAGTTTCGGGACTGGTGACCGAATCCATGGGGGCCGCGACAAGGGGGATATCGAATTCGTAGGCATCCACCTGCCAGGACGTGGATACGTCCTGCGGATCGCGGGTCCTCCTCGAAGGGAGGATGGATACGTCGTCGAGGGTATAGGCCACCGTGGCCTTCTTGCCGAGACCGATTTCAATTTCCTGTGTCATAGCCACCAAGGGTAATGCCCCTCTATGACCCCGAAGGCACCACTGTGGTCCTTCCCGACTCTTGCTACGGGCAGATTACGCCACTGTGACCGCGGGAAACAATCGTGGTCTAGATATGACAGGTAATGAGGCGCGTGTCGCGTACCCCGATCGGGTTGACGCCTCGGTTGCTCTGCAGAGGGAGTCTCAATGAAGAAAATCACGGTTAAAGGACGTATTGTCGAGCTGGATGGCGATGAGATGACCCGTGTCATCTGGAAAATGATCAAGGATCAACTGATCAGCCCGTATCTGAATCTGGATCTGGACTACTACGACCTGGGTATCGAAAACAGGGACGCCACCGATGACCGCGTGACCATTGAGGCGGCAAGGGCCATCCAGCGCGAACACGTAGGGGTCAAATGCGCGACGATAACTCCGGACGAGGCCAGGGTCAGGGAGTTCGGCCTGAAGAGGATGTGGAAGTCGCCCAATGGAACCATACGCAACATCCTCGGCGGCACCATCTTTCGTGAGCCGATTGTGATAGACAGGATCCCCCGTCTTGTTCCCGGCTGGACCAAGCCCATCGTCGTAGCCCGCCATGCCTTCGGTGACCAGTACAAGGCGACTGATTTCAGGATTCCAGGCAGGGGAAGCCTGACAGTGACCTTCACCCCGGAAGACTGCGGCCAGCCGATTGAACATCTGGTCTACGACTACCCCGGTGCCGGCGTTGCGCAGGTCCAATACAACCTTGACCAGTCAATCGCCGATTTTGCCCGAGCCTGCCTCAACTACGGCCTCATGCGGCATTATCCCGTATACCTGAGCACCAAGAACACCATCCTCAAGGCCTATGACGGCCGCTTCAAGGACATCTTCGCCCAGATATACCAGGAGGAATACCAGAAGCGGTTCGAGCAGGAGGGACTGACCTACGAGCATCGGCTGATTGACGATATGGTGGCTTCCTCCCTGAAATGGCCTGGGGGCTATATATGGGCCTGCAAGAACTACGACGGCGACGTGCAATCCGACTCGGTGGCACAAGGATTCGGCTCGCTAGGACTGATGACCTCCGTTCTGATGACAGCAGACGGGCGCACCGTCGAGGCGGAAGCTGCCCATGGCACCGTCACACGGCACTACAGACGTTGGGTCAAGGGCGAAGAAACCTCCACCAATCCTATTGCCTCCATCTATGCCTGGACGGGCGGGCTCAGGCAGCGCGCAAAGATGGATCGAACACCCGACGTGGAACGGTTCGCCCAAACCCTCGAGGATGTGGTCATCAGAACGGTAGAGTCGGGGAAAATGACCAAGGACCTGGCGGCACTGGTAGGACCAACCCAGACCTGGCTGAACACAGAGGATTTCATGGATGCCCTGACCCAAGGACTCGCCGTCCGAATCAGTCAGGACCAGGACTGAGTCCCTACCCACCAGCATCGGGGAATGCCCTTTGGGAATGAATGTGAATTGAACTGCTGCTTTTGCCATCCGGCCCTTGCCTACCCATACAATGGGAATCCGAGACCCGGCCCTCGCCAGGTCCGAATTGAATCTTAGGGAGCGGATGTGAAACGGTCGGGCGGTAAAAATCGTGCAATCAGTATCCTGTCATTGCTGGCTTCCCTGGCTCTGGTCCTGGCGGCAGGGGCCTGCAAAGACCAACCGACAGAACAATCGACAGCCACGTCAACCGTCACCAAGGCGGCAGACAGAGGAAACGTTGCCATCTTCACCCCCGCTGACGGAATCACCCTCTCCCAGCACACCCCTCTGAACAAGTGGGCCGCGCTGGTCCCTGAACTCGAAGAAGGGCTGTCCAAACACCACATCGACGGCAAGAAGATCTCAACCTTCACCGATTCCAGTCTTGACGAGCAGAGCAAGAATCTACAAGACTACGTGGTCTCGCATCTGGCAGGAGGCAAAAAAAGCGGAAAGGCCGTCTCTCCTACCACCCTGGTGATTGCCCCATTCACCTCGCCTGACTCCATCACCCGGCAGTACGGCGACTACGTCAGCCAACCTCGGATCGGGACCAAACAGGACGCAGCCAAAACAAAAAAAGCTGGAGAGGCGGATACATCCCAGAACAACTCTTCAAACAACCGATCGGAAAACGGCACGGCGGGCGATTCGGATTCCGCAAACCGAAATAGCGAGGTCAAAGCCCACGACCGGCTGGTTTCATCGATCAGGCTGGCCAAGGAGGCTGGGATGCATGTGGTTCTCCTGGCAAATGACATACCCGAGGTGACACCGGACCTGTTTGTCGATATGTCCAACGCCCGCAGCATCGGTGAACTCCAGGCGACCAAGCTGGCCAGCAAACTGGAACTGGATAAGGCCAGCAAGGAGAACCCCGCCAGAATCGAGGTCCTCCTGCCCAGGATGCCTCCTGACGGTGAAGCGGCAAATGCACAGACCGAGGAAGACGAGGAGGAAGACGAACCGACAACCGTCCCTGATACTGATTCCTTCCCCAGCCAGGCCTTCGCCGGCATCTGGCAGGTCCTGGGCCCTTACTTCAAAGACGGTCGCGCTGTCAGCCCCTCAGGCCTCCTCACTGAAGAGACCACCGAGAAGGACTGGGCAAATGTGGCCTTCGATCCAGGCAAGGATGCGACAGCCACCAAAAAAGAGGTCGCAGCGCGCCTCCACATGGACTCACAGGCAAAGGGCCATACGGCAGTGGACGGAATCCTGGCCATGAACGACTTCATTGTTTCTGGTGTCGTCTCGGAACTGAATGACCTCGGATACTCCGGCTCGGCCGCTGACATCAACCCCGAGATATCAATATCCGGCATTGTGGGATCCATGACAGGCAAGCAGGATCTGCATCGGAAGAGGGTGCCGAGACCGGCCCAGGGCGACGCTTCACGTCAAAGCACAGACCCGACACGGGGCGGAACGGAGTCCTCGGGCCAGCCGACCGATAAGGACGGGAACGCCGCAGAATCGGATGCGGACAGCGCCGACCATCCTGCTTGGCCCATCATCAGCGGTTATGGTGCCTACATCGACAACATCCCCCAGATTGTTGACGGGGAGCAGTGGATGACCGCCATCGAGGACCGGAAAGGTCTTGCCTCAGACCTGGCTACCGCCTGTGCGGGCCTGAACAAGAATGGTGTCCTGCCGGACAACCTCTCCTCCCTGGTGCAGGATGCCGGATCGGAACGCAAGGTGAATCGGCTGACTCGCCCCCTGGTGGCGGTATCGGCATCAAACCTGAAAAGCACCCTGATTGACACTAATTACATCAAGCCGGCCGAAGCCGGTCTATGACGGAATCCAGTCGATAGCCACCGCTTGGAGCAATCCCCACCAAGACCTCAGACCGGCTTCAGGGCGATGCGATGCCGGCCCAGCTTGGACATCGGATTCACATACTCCCTGTCCTTGGTCCGCAACCCCCAGTGCAGGCACCCATCATCACAGTGGTCCGAGTGTCCATGGACCGAGCCCCAGGCCGTGCCGCGTTCCACTCTGTCACCAGGATGCAGATGCGTGACCGCCGGTTCAAAGGTGGAAGTCAGATTTTCCTTGGGTTCATGGCGAATCGAAACCACCGATTTCCCTGCAACCTCGCCTGCAAAGATAATCGTCCCGGTTTCAGGTGCCAGGATATCCGCATCCTGTCCGGCTGCTAAATCCACCCCTCGGTGCCCAGGCAACCAATTATGAGCGGGTCTGTCGAAAGCCCTGAGCGGTTTCGGTGCCCCTCTTTCACCGTCCGTCCTGATCGGCGGTATCCATCCGCCCTGACAGCCCCTGACATCCGAAGACTGAGGTGTTGCGCCGGTGGGGTTTACCGTTGGGCTTGCCCCATGCCGAATAGCGGTTCCAGAATTCATCGTGGCACCTAAGGAATACCCTTCGGTAAGCGCTTTACAGGAAGTGGCCCCACACCGAGCAATCGAAGTGCCCTGAATCACGCCGGACAAGCGACCTTCTGACTCCAGGAAGGGGGCAAGCAGTAGACAGAGAAAGAAACTGACGGCAATCCTCCATGACCGAAGTCCAGCAGCGCATCGGCCGGCAGAGAGGAACCCTACAACCGACTTGATCCATACAGTTTTGATTTGCACAGTGACTCCTCAGCTTGACTATATTCCTATCATTCTGGAGCTCCCATGAAGACCCACCTGTGTCGTACACAAAGTGTGGTCAACTATGCCTTCGACAGATTCGCCAAAATCGGCAACACTCGAAGGAAACACCTGATTGGTCCACTCGTTCTCTCCTCTTGGGTGAAGCGGACCTAGATAGGCGTACAAGGCGATGAAGCAGGAAAACAGGACCGAGTTAGTTGAGAACAAAAGAAAAGCCGCCGGAGAACCGGCGGCCAATGTGCTCCCGCAGCTGGGCTTGAACCAGCGACMTTYCGATTAACAGTCGAACGCTCTGCCAACTGAGCTATGCGGGAATATCCCGTTCAACTCTCGCTGAACACAGTTTCTATATACTAGCCGCGAGGACTGTCCCTAGCAAATTGGCGTGTCGATACAGCCCGGCATGGGACTCACATGACGATTTTGTCCATGGGCATGGCCGAATCTATAGGAAAGTCCGGTGCAGAAGGTCGTATGCCGGCCCGTACCAGGTTGACGCCCAGCATGGCCACCATGGCTCCATTGTCGGTGCAGAGTTCAATCCGGGGAATACGTACCTTAATGCCCTCCCGTTCTCCTGCCTCCCGCAGCCCAGTCCTCAGCTGCGAGTTGGCCGAGAAACCGCCACCGACAATCAGGGTATCCGAATCAAACCGCTCGCATGCCGCCACTGCCTTTCGTGTCAGCACGCTGGACACGGAATCGGCCAGGGAGGCGCATACATCGTCCACGGGAATCTGACGCCCTGCTGCTTCCTGATTTTCGATCCAGCGCGCCACAGCCGTCTTGACTCCAGAGAAGCTGAAGTCATAAGGGTGTTCCGCACCTGCCTTGCCCTTGGTGAGACCCTGGGGCACCCGGATGGCCCCAGGGTTGCCAAGTCGGGCATGGCGGTCGATGTGCGGCCCTCCCGGGTAGGGGAAACCGAGCAGGCGGGCAATCTTGTCGAAGCACTCACCGGCGGCATCATCCAGCGTGGAACCAACTACGTCCACCTGCCTGGCGATATCCCGGACATGCAGGAGGGAAGTATGCCCTCCGGAGACTATCAGGGCAAGGGTATTATCCGGGAAAGGTCCAAATTGAAGCTGGGTGACTGCGATATGCCCAATTACGTGGTTGATGCCGTAGAGGGGCTTCTTTGCTGCCCAAGCCAGGGCCTTGGCACCGGAAACACCGACAGCCAGGCACCCCGCCAGCCCAGGGCCGGCGGACACCGCTATAGCGTCAACCTGCGCAAGGTCCATATCCGCCTCACAAAGGGCACGGGAGACCACAGGCACGAAAGATTCGGCATGTGCACGGGAGGCGATTTCGGGGATGACACCGCCATAGCGGGCATGCTGGTCCATGGATGAGGCCACCACGTTGGAGAGCAAGTTATCACCCTGAATCAAGGCGGCAGCGGTCTCATCGCAGGTCGATTCGATGCCCAATACCACCGGCTCACTCATTGTCCGTCTCGCTTTCCGTTCCCGGGTCATTCCTGTCTCCGCCTACCGGGCCGATACGCTTCGTCAGGTCCTTTACCATCGTATAGGCGTCGACTCCTTCCGGCTGATAGTATCCCCGTCTCAGGCCGATTCGCCGAAAGCCCATATCCCGATACAGATTCAACGCTGGGTCGTTGTCCACACGGACCTCAAGGAACATCCGATTGGCTCCTTGCTTTCGGGCCTGCTTGATGAGCTCCGCAAGGAGGGTCCTGCCCAGTCCCTTGCGGCGGGCCGAAAGAGCCACACCGAGGGTAAGCAGTTCAGCGTCTTCCCCATTGAACCAAAATCCTCCGTAGGCCAGGATATCCCCCTCCTCGTCCCAGGCCAGATAGGTCCGGGCAGAGGCATTCAGTTCCGACTGGAGCACGCCAAGGCTCCAAGCGGACTTGGAAAAGATCTCCTCCTCCATGCGGGCCAGGACCGGCAGGTCCTGTTCTTTCACCTGACGAAGCATCAGGATTTCACCACATGCTTGAGGGGGTTGGGGACGGACACATCCGGCCTCCGCAGATAGAGCGGTTCAACCAAATCACGCCCCGGGTTCGCCGAATCCCGGCTTCTGGCACAATCAACCATGAGGGCCAGCCCGGGAGCACCGCTATCAAGGAAGGACTCCCCCGAAACAAGGGCTTCGGGTAGCCGTGCCCGCCAGTTGTCCTCATACCGCCTTGCTCCGTGACCACTGATGACCACCTGGACCTCTTGTCCTGCGGCCTTCCGATCATCGACAATCCCGGAAACCCGTTCAGCTATCGCATCAGGATAATCGATATCCATCGGAGCAAGCGAACGGACGGAGTCGAACTCCTCACCAAAGTCATCAAAGAGCTGGAAATACAGCTGGTGCCGGCGAGCATCATTGACGGCCAGGGTCAGTATCCGCACCCCTTCACCCATCCGGGCCTGCCCGGACGTTGTTTCACCATATGCGGCAAGGGCCTGCTTATAGGCGAACCTGGCCTGCGGAAGAAGGATGTCCTGTCCCAGCAATTTCGCACCAGTGGCATAGGCCAGGGCCTTGGCCGTTACTATACCGGCCCTGAGACCGGTGAACGGTGCGGGCCCAAGTCCGACCACAACCGTATCCAGGTCGTCGGGAGCCAAGCCCGCATCGGCCATCACTGCGGCGATATTGACCTGAAGATGCTCCACGTGGGATCTGGAATCGGTTTCGACCCTGGGCTCGCGGCCCAGGACACCAACCGTCGAGCCGAACGAAGTATCAATCACCAGGACCGATCCGGTCGCCTCATCCATGGAGTCATGACCCTCCTGGCCACTCATGCCTGAACCGCCTTCCGCAGAGACCTCATTCTGGATTTCCATGACGAGCCTACCCCACGCAAGGTAACTTCACGCTTTCCGAGGCTGGTCGGGGGCTGATCGGGATTTACTCCCCCCTCCAGGGGGCGGTCGATGATGACCTCCAGACGCTGATTCGCCAGCACCGATGCCATCTGCTCCCCCCATTCCATCAGCACAACCGTCTCCTGGCCCGGCTCTTCCAACTCTTCGTCCAACCCCAGGGATTCCAGCTCATCGAGCAACCGATTCACACTGTCCTCCCCGGGGTCGTATCCATCCCCACCGAGACGATAGGCATCCACGTGAATCAGGTTGACCGGTCTGCCATCATTCAGACGGCCGTGGAGTTCGCGAGCAATCGTAAACGTAGGTGAAACCACGGACCCGTCCACCTCAAGGCCCTTGCCCAATCCCTGCGCGAAGGTTGTCTTCCCTGCCCCCAGAGGCCCCGACAGCAGCACAACATCACCGCCTCGAAGGCAGTCGGCCACCATACCGCCGAGCTCCTGCATGTCTGGACTCTCCGGGACGGACAGGCGCATTTCATCGATTTCGGCACCCATCAGTTTCAGACTCATGCCCTTGCCCTCCCCTTGGCGGCAATGAGCTCCACAGCCCGCTCCAACGCATACACAGCGTCACCACCGTTGGTCTTGCACTCTTCATCGGCAGCTGCCAGGGCTTCGAAGCAGGTCGCCAGTCCGTCAGAGGTCCAACCGCGCAGTTGCCTTCGGGCGTCACGCAGCTGCCAGTATGCGGACTTGGCTTCTGCCTGACTGATCGTACCCGCCTGAATAGCCGCTTGTTTGCCCAAAACCCTGAGCTTCAGGGCCAGGACACCTATCAGTGAGATGGGATCGTTGCCCTGCTCGATTGAGGACCGGAGCGCGACCACAGCCTGGGCGCTGCGACCGGCCAGGGCCATGTCGGCTACTGCGAACCCGCTGACGGCAGGATTGTCCGTCAGATATGCGTTCACGGTATCCAGAGTGAGTGGATTCTGGTCAAAATCATCGCATAACTGGGAGCACATGGAAGCCAGCTCGGGGGTCCGCTCCCCCAGGACGTCCACCAGCTGCTGGGCCGCCCGTGGTTCCACCCGTCTTCCGCGTTGTTCGAAGCGGGAAAGCACGAAGTTGACCTTCGCATCGAACTTCTTCAGGTCCGGCACCTGCTCCTTGACAGCTCCACCCTTGGTCATCTGATCAAGCAGACGTCTACCCTTGTTGCCTCCGTCATGGCGGCAGATGAGGATGCTGCTGTCTTGCGGATTCTTGACGGCTTCCTTGCAGAAGGCGATGAGCGTTTCACCCAGGGACTCGTCGGCGAGTTGCATATCGTCCAGAAGAACGACGGCCCGATCACTCAACAGGGAGGGGCTAACCGCCTCATCGAAGGTATAGGAGTCGCAGGTGGAAGCGTTAAGCTCCATGAATTCACAGTCCGGATTTGACTGACAGGCTTTGGCGCAGAGTTCCTTGACACGTTGCCCGTTAAGGAAGGTATCTCCGCCGACAACCATCATGACAGGCGCATTTCCCTGTTGAGCTTTCGTCATGATTCAAATCTCCCCGTATCGCTGGACATTGCGGGAGGTGTTCAGCTCCCCTTGTCGGGATTGCCTCGGGAAGCGAAATGCATCGAGGATACCTGCTCCCGTGTCTGACGAAGCCACCGTTCCGCCTTGAACCAGGTGGAAGGTCTGAACGGTACCCCGACTTCTTCCATGTCACCCTGATCAGGATCCAGCCCAAGCAGCCCGGTGAATCTGATCATGTGTACACAGAGGAGGATGCCAACCTCGACCAGCACCAGGGACAGGATGCCGAGACCACCCGGAGGCCAAGCCAGCGTGCCTATGTTGGATTCTCCCAACCAGGTTGCACCAACCTCCATGACTCCGGTTCCCCATGAGGACACCCAGGCCAGGAGGCGCCCCGCCCCCGGGCAAAACCACGAAATCATCATCCCGGCCAGGCCTGAGATGGTGGCAAAATCCACAACCGGGGCAACAATCAGATTGGCCAGGGGTGAAAAGAGCGATATCTGTTGGGACATGAGAATCTGTATGGGAAGGGTTCCGGCCTCGGCCGCCAAGGTCATTGCCAATGGCCCGGCCAGCAGAGTCGGCATATGGTCCACCAATCGATCCAATATGGCTTCTCCAAGCATGCTGATACCCAATACAGCGGCCGCAGACAAGGCAAATCCGAAACTGGAAGCCATGGAAGGTTTCAACACCAGCGTCAGGATGACGCACCAGGAAAGGGCATTGATGGATTGAGAACGCCTCCTGCATGCCGTGGCCATGGCAGCCATAAGCCCCATGGTCTGGGCCCTGAGCACGGAATCAGAGGGAACCATGATCAAGCCCAGCCCCAGATAGGATCCCACCAGAACCACACCCGTAAGCAAGGGCGGCGAGCGCAGAGCCCGCATCAACCGAGTCAGCCCTGCAGCCAGAAGCATGAAGTGCCCGCCGGATACCGCCATCAGGTGGAGAATGCCTGACCTCCTGAAGTCCTCTTTCAACCTGGCTGCATACACAGGTTCCACCACCTGTGCCGGCCTGCCATCGACCCACTCGTCGAACACTATGCCTTCACTACCCAGCATTCCCATGGTCAACCCGGGTACCAGCACCCTGCCCTGGTCGCTCAGCGGCCGAGTCTGCGCCAGGAAGGACTCCTGCATCCGATTGACCAGTCGGTGCAGGAATCCGGGGCGTTCCAGTTCCTCAGCCTTGGTCCCCTCTTGTACCTCCACCCACAGGGGCTCCTGACCGAACGTGGATGCAACCAGAAGCCCGGATACCCGATACCGTCCAGCCATGGCCATCTGGCATGACTTCCCTCTTGCATAGACGACTGCCTCCTCGGAAGTGGGCGTACCAACACCGTTTATCACGATGAAGTTCATGCCCAACTTCGCCCGACAATCCCATCCCCTTCGTTCCGATACCTTCACCGGCGACACCAGTCGACCTTGAATCTTCGCTTGGGCCTTACCACTCATGACCTGTCTGTATGCAGGTCCTGCCTGTTCGGAGACCTGCGAGACCAGGGTGACCACGGTCATGACCATCATTGCGGCACCGACGACCGCTATTCCAGGAAGGCTGGTCTTGACCCCACTCAGAGACCTGTCCAAATCAATGTTCCGCGCCTCCATAGCGGTGGAACGTGCCTTGTTCCTCCCCTCGGGTGACTTCCGCCTTCGGCCGCATGCGAATAGAAAGAACCCCAGGCTGAGCATGATCGCCAGCAGTAATCCGGTCATGCTCCACCAATATCCGCCCCGCAGGCTCTGGTTGGCGAGTCCGTCCGTTTGAGCAATTCGTGCGCTCTTCGACCCTGGCCTGTCCAGTCCGGGATGGGCTTGACGGAAGAAGGTCCGTACCAGGAGAACCGTTATCCAGGCGGTACAGGCTACTGGGAGGAGTCTCCAATCCCGACTACCTTGCTCCCGCATCCGGTATTCGGTTCCATGTCCTATAAGCGATAATCGGCATACCGAGGAGAAGAGGCCGGCGCTCCGCCCAGGTTGCCGCTTCACTGGACCACCAGGAAGGGTCGCAACTTATCGAGCGTCTTGGGCCCTATCCCCGGTATGTCCAGCAATTGATCCACCGAGGAGAATCGTCCTGTACGGTTGCGGTGCTCAACGATACGTTGAGCCATGACCGGACCTATCCCCTTGATTCCCTGCAACTGGTCGGCAGTTGCCGTATTGACATCAACCCGGCTCCCGGAGACTCCCCCTTGTGAGGTTGGTGTCCCGGCTCCCGGTGCCTCAACGGCATCCGAAGGAGAGACTGGCCCCGGTACGTTTCCAGCCCCCATCGCACCGTTCGCGGTTGCAGCGGGATCAATCCCACCCGCCGGCTCTGAGGCGAGGCCTGAGCCACCTGCCGGGGTCTTGATGCCCTTACCTGACCTCTGGCGCTTCCCACCTACAGGTTTTCCACCCGTCGCCCCGTCCGCAGCTTCGCCTGCCTGCGGTGCCGAACCCGCAAGCGAGATGGACTGCTGGACGAAGAGCGTCAGACTTGTGGCGAGAGCAAGGACCAGAACCAGGATGGCAGCCAGGGCATGACTCGGTTTGAAAATCAGTCTGGGGCGGTCCCTGATGATTCCGGCCGGCTCCGCTTTCGGGAGGGAGGATAGGGGCCGGCCAAGCAGAGGCGGCTCCGGAGGAGGCAGCCGGGGAGGCATATCCTTGGTGTCAGGATTCCCCGACCTGTGTTCACCGTGGACCGGGACCGGAGGAAGACCCCGTCTCCTGGCCCGCCGACCGTCGTATGCAGGATCTGTCTTCATTGGCCCATCCTGGCATGCAAAACCCCCTCCCCGATGTCGGGAAGGGGGATGTGGTCGAAGGTGGACCCGGTCAGGAACCGAGTCCACTCAATCAGGCGCTCCGCTGCCGGGGAATCCTCAGGCCGGAACCACCGATACGATCTTCGGCGCCTTGACGATGACCTTGCGCGGTTCCTTACCCCCCAGACGTTCCTGGATTGCCGGTAGGGCAAGGGCCTTGGCCTGGAGTTCCTCAGCCGAGATGTCGGGGCTGACCTCAAGCTTGCCGCGGACCTTTCCCTTGACCTGGACCACAGCCGTTACGGTGTCCTGCCCAAGATAACGCTCCTCCCAGGTAGGCCAGTCGGCATGGGCGATGGACTCCTGGTGACCAAGTCTGCTCCAGAGCTCCTCGCAGATGTGCGGGGCAATGGGCGAGAGCATGAGAATCAGGGGCTCGACGGCCGCTCGTGGTGTTGCCTCGAGCGATGTCAGATGGTTGTTGAGCACGATCAGCTTGGAAATGGCCGTATTCGGCCTCATTCCCTCCATCTCGATGGTCACATCGTGGATGGTCTGGTTGAGCAGCTTCAACGTCTTTTCATCCAGCTCGCCCTCCTCCACATGCACCTGACCTGTCGCCTCATCAACGACGTTGCGCCAGAGCCTCTGCAGGAACCTCATACCGCCCACGACGTTCCTGGTGTTCCAGGGGCGCGACTCGTCCAAGGGCCCCATGCTCATCTCATAGAGCCGGAAGGTATCGGCCCCATAGGTGCGGTACATGTCGTCCGGGGTGATGATGTTCTTCAGGCTCTTGCCCATCTTGCCGAACTCACGGTTGACCCGCTGTCCCTGCCAGGTATAGATGGTTTCCCCATCTTCCTCGCTCTCCTCCACCTCGGCGGCCGGGATGTACTGTCCGCGCTGATCGGTGAAGGCGTATGCCTGGATCATGCCCTGGTTGAAGAGTCTGTGGAACGGCTCCTTGGACGAGACGAAGCCCAGATCGTAGAGCACCTTGTGCCAGAAGCGGGCATAGAGCAGGTGGAGAACGGCGTGCTCGACGCCTCCCACGTAGAGGTCCACGCCACCTGATTCTCCGGCCGTGTCGTTGTGATTGGGCCCCAGCCAGTAGTCGAATTCATCGGATTCCACCATATGCTGGGCATCATGCGGGTCGATGTACCTCATGTAGTACCAGCAGGAACCAGCCCAGTTGGGCATGGTGTTGGTGTCCCGATGATAAACCTTGGGGCCATCGCCCAGGTCCAGGGTCACGTCGACCCAGTCCTGGTTTCGGCTGAGCGGAGCCTCGGGATTCGACTCAGAATCCTCCGGATCGAATGTCTTGGGCGAATAGTCCGGCACGTCAGGCAGGGCGACAGGCAGCTGGTCGTCGGGAATCAGGTGGGGCAGTCCCTGGTCATCATAGACAACCGGGAAGGGCTCACCCCAGTAGCGCTGACGGGAGAACAGCCAATCGCGCAGGCGGTAGGAGACGGTTCCCTTGCCGACTCCTGTCGATTCCAGCCAGGCCGTCACCTTTTCGATGGCCTGGTCAACGCGCAACCCATCGAGACTGAGGGCGCTCCCCTCCTCCTCGGTGGCTTCGGTTGAGGAGTTGATGACGATGCCGTCATGGGAGACGAAAGGCGCCTTCCCCTCGAATTCGGCCAGCTCCTGACCTGAACCCGGTAGGGGCTTGACCGTGTAGATGACCGGCAGACCGTACTTCGTCGCGAAATCGTAATCCCGCTGGTCGCCACCCGGAACAGCCATGATTGCTCCGGTACCGTAGTCCATCAGGACATAGTCGGCCGTGAAAATCGGAAGGCGTGCCCCTGTGATGGGGTTGACGGCGTAAAGACCAGTGAAGAGACCCGTCTTCTCACCGGCCTCATCCACCCTGTCCTTGGCCGTCTTGGCTTCGGCTGCCTGCCGATAGGCCTTGACAGCGGACTGCGGGTCAGGGTATCCGCCCTTCCAGTCCTCGGCGATACCCTCAGGCCACTGGTCGGGTACATGCCTGAGGAGGTTATGTTCGGGCGACACCACGGCGAAGGTGGTCCCGAAAAGAGTGTCGGGTCTGGTGGTGTACACCTCCATGGTCTCCTCGCCGTCCTGGACGGGAACCTTGAAGAGCACCGATGCACCATGCGATTCGCCGATCCAGTTGCGCTGCATGAGCTTGACCTTTTCGGGCCAGTCCAGGATGTCCAGATCCTCGACCAGACGATGCCCATACGAGGTGATCCGCATGGACCACTGCTTGAGCTCACGCTGGTAGACCGGGTAGTTGCCACGCTCCGACCGGCCCTCGGCCGTCACCTCCTCATTGGCCAGGACCGTACCCAGACCGGGGCACCAGTTGACCGGCGACTTGGAGATGTACGCCAGCCGGTGGTCATTGAGAATGTCCGAGCGCTCGGCCTGGTCGAGTTCATCCCATTTCCGGCCGGGATGACCTGGAATGGGGCGAGAACCGGATCTGAAGGCATCCTCCAGCTCACTGATGGGACGGGCCGAGCCCAGCCCTCCGCCCTTGCGGCGATAGTCGGGGTCATACCAGGATTCATAAATGCGAGAGAATATCCACTGGGTCCACCGAACATAGTCGGTGTCAATCGTGGCAAAGGAGCGGCGGTCATCGAAGCTCAGTCCGAGCCGATGAAGCTGCCAACGCATGTTGGCAATGTTCTGCTCGGTGGTCACCCGGGGATGCTGCCCGGTCTGGACGGCATACTGCTCTGCCGGAAGACCAAAGGCGTCATACCCCATGGCATGGAGAACGTTCTCCCCCTTCATCCTGTGATAGCGGCTGACCACATCCGTGGCGATGTAACCCAACGGGTGCCCCACGTGAAGCCCCTTGCCCGAGGGGTAGGGGAACATGTCGATGACGTAGTAGGGTTTGCGGCCATCGGCGTTCCTGCCTTTGGAATCCTTCAGGTCCCCAGCCACATTCGCGGCCCAGAAGGTGCCGTCCTGGTCCCATTCCTTCTGCCAGTGCTCCTCAATGGTCTGCGCCATCTGTGCATCGTAGCGGTACCTGGGTTGATCGGGTTCCTGGGGCCGGTCCTGGCCCCTGTTCTCATTCGCGTTCATAAGCTGAATTATCGCCATTCACATGGACACGAGCCACCTGAGGTCCATTTGTCGAGTCAGTCCGGCGACCGGGGCCGGCCCGAACCACTTGCGTCGCGACGAGCTCACGCCCCCATCAGATTCAATATTGGGTCGTGAGCATCACATGCCCACAAACCGCTGCCCGTCCGATCACTCTTGCGAAGGCGCCCCGTCCAACCGGTCTGGGCGGCGTGCAGCGGGGTCCGTCTTCAACCCTATGCTCCGGGCGGCACGCATAAGGGCCTGCTTCCATACCCCCTCGCTCATCATCTTCTCCAAGGCTGCGTTGATCGTTGCCACCAGTTCAGGGTCGTCCTTGCGTACGGCGATACCGTAGTGCTCCTGGGTGAAGGGGGCTCCCACCAGTCGTAGCTGATTGCCTCCTCGCACCTTGGCAAGGCCGGCCAAGGCAAAATCGTCACCACCCACGGCATCGGCATCTCCACTCAGAAGGGCCGTAATACACTCCGTGAACTGGTCTCTTTCCTCAACCTGAGCATTGGGGGCATGACGACTGACCACCTCGGCCGTGGAGGAGCCCCTGGCCACACAGACCCTCTTCGAGTCCAGGGAATCAACGCCTGTTATCTCATTCTGTTCACGCCGGACAAGCAGATCCTGACCGGCAAGCAGGTAAGGCCCTGCAAAGTCCACCAACTCCTGCCTGGCGCGGGTTATGGAATAGCCGGCCACGACCAAGTCGACCTTGCCTTCGACGAGCATTCGCTCACGGTCGACGGGCCGAACCTCCTGCCAGACGATCTGGGTATGGGAGTACCCGAGTTCATGGACCACATACTTGGCCACATCCACGTCAAACCCCTGATGGTCTCCTGACTGGACGAACCCAAGTCCCGGCTGGTCAAAGGAGACACCGACATGGATC
Source organism: Bifidobacterium coryneforme (assembly GCF_000737865.1). Lineage (NCBI taxonomy): Bacteria > Bacillati > Actinomycetota > Actinomycetes > Bifidobacteriales > Bifidobacteriaceae > Bifidobacterium > Bifidobacterium coryneforme. The sequence continues at coordinate 782,026 of NZ_CP007287.1, read as the reverse complement.
TTGGGGCCTATCGAGCTGACATCGTATTGCGCTGCTGATTGCCCGCAACCTGCCAGGGGCAGTGCCATTACCAGGGCGACCAGGGATGCCAACAACTTGCGAGCTTTCATGGTTCTCCTACTTGAACATCTTGGAACGGGTCAGGAACCATGTGACCATTCCGGCGACCAGCATGGAGACGACGACCACCACCGCGAACCCCCAGGGCTTGTCGGTGAAGGGCATGCCGAACATACCCTCGTTGAAGTTCATGCCATACATGGAGAAAATCAGAGTGGGCACCGACATGCTGATGGAAATGATCGTGAAAATCCTCATGACGTTGTTCACGTTGTTCGACACGATCGAGGCGAATGCATCGGTCATGCCTGAAAGCACGCTGGAGTATATGTTGGCCATCTCGATGGCCTGCTTGTTCTCCGTGATGACGTCCCCCAGAAGATCCTCGTCATCGGGGTATTGCTTGATCCGTTCCAGGCTGGTCAGCTTTTCGAGGACGATTTCATTCGACTTGAGGCTGGTGGCGAAGTAGACCAGGGTCTTGTTCAGCTCCAGGAGCATCAGAATCTCCCGGTTCTGCATGGAATGGCGAAGCTTCAACTCCAACCTGTCGGACTCCCGATCGATGATGCGAAGGTAGCGCAGGTACATGGTGGCGTTCCGGTACAGTATCTGCAGGATGAACCGGGATTTCATGAAGGTGTTGAATCCGTGAATGGTCCCCTCCATGAAGGGGTGGAGGAGAACGGTGTCCTGCATACAGACCGTCACAATCAGGTTCTCGGTGACGATGATCGAGAGGGGGATGGTCTCATAGTAATCGCGTCCGTCACGTTCTTCGGCCCGAGGAATGTCAACGATGACCATCGTGTAGTCGTCTTCGGCATCAACGCGCGAGCGCTCCTCGTCATCCAGCGGTGCACGCAGGTCGGCCAGGTCGATACCAGTGCTTTGCGCCACATTGGCAAGTTCCACATCGGTCGGTGCTGAGAGGCATATCCAGGAGCCCTTTTCGCCCTGTTTGATTTGCTCAATCTGACCATTCATGGTGCTGAATACCCTCATCATCGCCATCACCGCCTCTCGCTCACCACCGTGCTCGTCTGCAGAAACCGATACTAACAAAGCCCCAACCGGTACCGATACCAATCATGCAGAATAGTCGTAACCACCCCCATCGCGAGTCCACGGGGAGGTCGCCCCGCGAAACTCGGGGCATCACCGGCGTGCACGGAGCAGGAAGTGACGGCCCGTCACCCGTTCCATGGTTTCAGAACGCTTTGGGGAATCCTGGAGGCGTCAAATCTGAAGTGACCCGTGATGATGCGGTGGGAATCGGATCCCAGGTAGTCGTTCTCACGGTGCTTCTGGGCCATGTTGTGCAGGAGGAGCGGCACGCCCTGCCTATCACGCCGGTCGGAAACCATGCCTATGTGCCACGAAGTGTCGAAGATGACGATATCCCCCTGCTGCCACTGGTCATGGGCTGCCGTATCGGTGGTCAGTTCCTGGGCATACCTGCCGAAAAACACGCCAAGTACATTGGTTCTGCGGAAGTCGATATTGGGATCAGGCCGTGTTATGACACCGGAATAGGCCGTAGGGTTCGCGGCGATATCCGCATCGACCATGGCCTTGAGATCGTAGCCGGCATGGCTGAAGTCGCGCCAGATTTCGTCGGTGCAGGCTCCCCTGTCGTCGGGAGGGTACCCTCCCTGGTAGTAGCCTGTGTCATACTTGCGATGCCGCTCGGCCCCTTCGTGGGCGCCCTGAACCAGGTCGGTATAGTCATCGATACCGTCATTGTCATAATCAACGCTTGATTTCAACCGGGGGTAGGCGGCGGTCTGTTTACGCGACAGACCGGGCGTATCGTCCCCCTCCTCCTTGTCGGATTGTCCACGACCAGCCGTCTCGGCCGTCTGGTCGGAGGTTGTGTCGAGACCACGATTGCGGAAAGCAGGCAGACCATGAACCAGACAGGCTCCAAGGATAACGAGGACCACAATGGCGGCAAGCCAGACCAAGAAGTGGTTCCCACTATGCCTCGGATGGTTCCTTCGGGCGTTTGATTCCATGGTTACCTCACTCGGTTGCGCAAAGGTTGTCCTGCCCGATAGCGACGCAGATTATCCAGGCATATTTCGATGATCTTATCGACGTTTGATGCCAGATGGGCCCCTCCGGCGACGTGTGGGGTAATCAGGCACCGCGGCTGGGACCAGAGGAGATGGTCCGCAGGAAGCGGCTCCGGTTCCGTCACGTCGAGTCCAGCACCCAGGATACGTCCGGCTTCCAGGGTTTCAGCCAAGGCCAAGCAATCGACGGCATCTCCTCTGCCTGCATTGACCAGGACGGCGTTCTGCTTCATCAGGGCCAGTCGCTCCTTGCTGATGATGTGGTGGGTTGCCGCCGAAGCCGGCAGAGCCAGGGCCACGATATCCATATCAGGCAGAAGCTGATCCAACCGGTCGGTGCCCGCCATGTGATCAAACCCGTCCACTTGCTTGTCGGGATGGCGGCGGATGCCATAGGTCGTGCCTCCTACGGCCTTGACCAATCGGGCGAAGCTCGATCCCAGGTCCCCCGTTCCCAAAACGAGTGCCTTGGCTCCCCGCGGCGAATAGACGGCTCCCCTGGGCTTCCATAGTCCCTTGTTCTGGTTGTCCCTGTATGCGGGCAGGTCCTTCATAAGCGCCCACATCATCGCGAACATCTCCTCGGAAACGGACTGCCCGTAGGCTCCCGAGGCACTGGTCAGAAGGGAGCCTTCCGGCATAAGGCCAGGTTGGAGATATGCGTCCACACCTGCACTCAAGGTCTGGAGCCATGCCAGGTTTTGGCAATCGGCCACCTGGTCGGCAGGTGGATTGCCGAAAATGATCGTTACCTCGTCCCTGTTCCCTTCCGGCAACCGCATCGGCCACTGCATCCGTCCACGCTGGGCAGGATCCAGGACGAATATCTGCCGCACACCGTCTGCGGCCTCTATGAACTCCCCCCGCTCCTCATCGGTCAGCGGCAAGCAATTCACAATCAGCGGTTCCGTCGCAGCGCTGTAGGCCCTCAACCTGTTCCCCATGGCTACGGCACCACCTTTCTTGCGATACATCAGGATTACGACCATGTACCTGCACGCTCACGAATCGGCGCAAGTGCCTGCTGTATGCCCCATCCTATCGTAGAAGGCCCTGCAAAGCCCTGATTCGGTCACTCCGATACCGGTTGCGCTACTTGTTTGTCCAATCCTTGGAAAATCAAGGCAACACACTGATTTGCTCATTTCTGCGACCTTGGTGTAATATAGCCAAGGCTTCACAAGCACGGGGCTATGGCGCAGCTGGTAGCGCGTCTCCATGGCATGGAGAAGGTCGGGGGTTCGAACCCCCCTAGCTCCACAGAAGTCAGCCGCCCGATTCAGTCGGGCGGTTTTTTATATCCGTAACTCCTGACACCATCCTGTCGGACAGTTATGTGAGCTTCAATCTCATCACCCTATCCTCAGCCAGCGTGAAGTAGCCGACCTTGAACCACTGACGTCGCATCCCATCCAGGCTCTACTTGTGAGAGTGGCCTCATACATACAGGAAAAGGCCACAGGCTCCACGCCTGTGGCCTTTCCATCAGATGGCGAATCAGAGGTTCTTGCCCACCTCGTCGGCGGCACGCAGGGCGTTGGCCACGTCGACAGGGGTCACCTCGAAGGGCATGTTGCCCATGGTCTCATCGGGGCCGCAAGCGAGCTCTCCGACACGGAGCAGGTCCTCGTCGGTGGCATCTCCTATGCCGATCTCTTCCAGGGAGGTCGGCAGGCCGACCTGACGGAAGAAATCGTAGACCTCTGCCGTTTCGTCCAAGGAGCGATCCTCCAGGACGAACTGGGCCAGGGTTCCGAAGGCCACCTTTTCGCCGTGAAGCATCTTGTGGGTACCTTCAAGAGCGGTCATACCATCATGGATGGCGTGTGCCGCAGCCAGACCGGAGCTTTCGAAGCCCAACCCGCTGAGCAGGGTGTTGGCCTCGATGATGTTCTCCAGGGCGGCGGTACGCACACCCGCTTTGGCGGCAGCGACAGCCTTGACGCCATCTTCCAGGAGGGTGTCATGGCAGAGCTTGGCCAGGGTGAAGGCTGCGTTGGTGGCGTGGCCGCCGGTCATGGTCACGGCGTTCGACCGAACGCAGGCCGCCGCCTCATAGTAGGTGGCAAATGCGTCACCAAGGCCGGACACCAGGAACCGCACCGGAGCCTTGGTGATGATGTCCGTGTCCATCAGGACAACATCGGGATTGGCAGGCAGGGGAAGATACTTGTCAAAGACACCATCTGGACGGTAGAGAACGGACAGGCGCGAGCAAGGTGCGTCGGAGGATGCTGCCGTGGGAACGATCATGACAGGCAGATTGGCATAGAAGGCCACTGCCTTGGCCGTATCCAGAGTCTTGCCTCCACCGATGCCGATGACCACATCATTGGATCCGATGTGCTCGCGATGACGGTTGACCTCTTCCGAGGAACACTCGCCCCCAAACTCCATGAGCTGGTAGGGCGTCCCCTTCGCATCAAACGATGAGACGATCTGATGGTGATAGAGCTTGTCGATCATCGGATCGACGATGATATGGGCGCCCTTGGAGCCGATGGCCGCATATTCGTCGGCCAGTTGTCCCATGGCGCCTTCCTGCTGGATATAGCTTCCGGGAGAGCAGAGAACCTTACGCATACAGTTCCTTTCGTAATAACATCCATCGGTCGAACCGACGTTGGTCGCTTAAGGGGATTTCGTTATCCGCCTAATTCGGACCATACCGTCAAGCCGTGACTGGAGATGACCCCACGAAGGACAAAACCGTCTTACTGTGCCGTTTTTTGAGGTGTCGGCGCAGAGGTCGAATCGGGAGAATCTCCTGGAGAGGGGGAAGTCTCCGGAACCTCAGGGGTGTGGGAAGTGGATGCCGACGGACTGGGCACCGGCTCCTGCTGTGTTGGAGTAGTGGTCTGCTGAGGCATCTGGGTCTGCTCATGACTGGGCTGATTGGTCATACCAGGCTGACTTGATTCACCCTGATTCCCATGGGTGTGAGTGGTCTCCGACGGTCTGTTTTCCTCGGGGGTCTGCACGACGGTTGATGGACTGACGACATTACGCACCACATGATCGGTGCCTTCACCCTTGGTCAGCAGGTTAATGGCAAGAGCGCTCAGGATGACCGCCACCAGGGCGCTGACGATGGAGACGATGACGATGTTGCGCTTCCTGCGCTTGATTTGCTCCGCGGAAGAGTTCGCCACATGGTCACCCTGGACGGCGCCATCAAGGCGATCGGCTGCCGTAGGGACTTTTCCACCATTGGAGGAGGCCACGGTCCTACCGGTCTGCGACTGCCCCGTCCCTGCCGGAACAGGCTCCATGACACTGGTGCCACCTATATCCGAACCTGTCGGCGACAGAACGGTTGTTTCACCATCCACCTGACCGCCCACGGGATGGAGCACTGTCGTTTCCTGCCCGACCTGGGGAATGGGCCTGGTCTCCTGACCTGCATAAGGGTCGTGATGGCCTCCCTGGGCAACCCGGGGAGTGACTTCGGTTTCCTCTTTTGATGCCATGCTCGTCGACCCCCCGGTATCGTCACCTTCGTCTCCGCCGATGACGGTCTCCTGCAACTTCTGCCCCGAAGCCTCAAGGACGTTCTTGTACAACTGTGACGCCACCGCAGAAACGATGGAGCCAATGGCCACACCGATGATGGACCCGGCGACACCGATTTTCGCAGCCAGCCAGAAGGAGGTCATGGCAGCAAGGGCTCCTGCAACAATCTGAGCCCACGATATGTCATGGAAGAAATTCTTCAAACCCCGGCTCCTTCATACCCATCAACCGTACCTACTGATGAATCATGATATCGCCGGCCTGTGTCGGACGTGTGATAGGCGCTCCCGGCACACCGGTTGCACTCGCGCAAGGCCGAATTCGAACAGAGCAGAATGCGGAACCCTCTCGTATTCTGCCGCATGGTCCAGTGGTCAGTCCTGAACCACCAGACCCATGGGACGATCCCAGTCGCCACGCATGGCTATGGCCGGCCCCCTGTTGAAATCGATCATGGACCAACGCAACTGACCGTCCAGCATGTCCCTGGCCACCAGCCTGGCCCAATGCGCGTTACGCATCGTAACCATGCCCACGTACTCAGGATAGGTCCTGGCCATACCCAGAAGGGCTTGGAGCGACTGGGAGATGAACGACCCATGGGAGAAGACGAACAGGTCGGTATCGGCATCGGCCGACAGGGTCCATTCATTGATGGCTTCAAGTCCGCGCCGACCCACCTCGATCTTGGACTCGGCACCGTGGTTGAGCTCACCGCCTCCGCCGCTCATCCATGAGGCATAGTCCTCAGGCCAACGCTCCATGGCCTCTTCGGTACTGACACCTTCCCAATCGCCGAATCCGCGCTCGCGCAGACGGGGATCGGGATGGACCTCCAGCCCCAGGGGGTCGGCAAAGGCCCGGGCCGTATCCATGGCCCGGCCCAGGTCGGATGCGATGACCAGTTGCTTCCGTCCCTCGGGAGCGGTATCGACATATTCGCGTCGCAGCTCCTCGGCAGAGCGCTCAACCTGCCAACGACCGACCGTGTTCAGGGGGATGTCGATCTGCCCCTGAACACGGTGCTTGGCATTGTAATCGGTCTGCCCATGCCTGACCAGGGTCAGGGAACTCACATGCGGAAGCGAACCGGCTCCCCCGCTCATGACCGCTTCCCCTCATCCTCTTCCTGACGGGCGAAGCGACTGCGCATGTCGGCATCGTCGAATCCGGCCATCAGGGAGTCGGAATCCTCCTCCTCGGATTGGTCATCATCCAGGGTGAATTGATGCTCCAGCTGGAGGTCAACCTGAGGGCAGTCCTTCCAAAGGCGCTCAAGGTCGTAGTACTTCCGGGCCTGCTTGTGCATGATGTGGATGACGAAGTCCCCATAGTCCAGCAGGATCCACTGCGCCTCTTCGACCCCCTCACGAGAGCGGGTGTCGCGTCCACACTGGATATGGAGCTGCTTCTCCACCTCTTCGGCGATGGCCAGGACCTGCCGCTCGTTTCCGCCGGTTGCCACCATGAAGATGTCGGTAATGGCGATCGGCTGGGAGACGTCGAAGGCGACGATGTCCATGGCCTTGATATCGTTGGCGGCTTGCGCGGCCACCCGTACCGCGTCTATGGAATCCTGCAATGCTGGCACTGAAACGCCTTTCGATCGGAAGTGTCCGAGGTTTCGAACACTGCTCTATGTACTGTATCCATCATTATTCCCCAAGCCTTGACCCTTTGGAGAAGGAGCCTGGCTTGAGATCGCGGGTTACCTCGGAGGAACGACTCAGCGCTCCCACTCCGGTTTCCAGTCCTCGACCGTGTGCTGGTCGTTGGTGGAATAGACCATGGCATCGTCAGGAACATCATGGCGAATCACTGTGCCCGCACCGGTCGTCACCTCGTCGCCGACCTGGACGGGGGCCACGAAGAGATTACCTGCGCCGACATGGACACCTGACCCTATTTCGGTCCGATTCTTGTGCACCCCGTCATAGTTGGCCGTGATGCTCCCGCCGCCGATATTGCTGTCATGACCGATATGGGTATCACCCACGTAGGAAAGATGGGGAACCTTGGTCCCATGGTCGATTTTGGCCTTCTTCATCTCGACGAAGGCTCCGGCCTTGGTGTCCTCGGCCAGGTCATTACCTGGTCTCATATAGGTCCACGGCCCGATATTGGCCCTGGCACCGATGTGGGTCTCCTGCACTCTTGAGCGTTCCACGGTGGCGTCCTGGTCGATGACGGCATCGATAAGGGTCGTATAAGGGCCAACCGTCGCATTCGAGGCGATGGTGGTATGCCCCTGAAGGAAGCAGCCCGGCAGAATCGTGGCGTCGGGCTCGATGGTTACGCCGTCCTCGATCCAGGTGGTCTCCGGATCCAGGATGGTCACCCCGGATCGCATCAGCTCGTGGCATACCCGTATGTTGTGTTTTTTGGACAGGGAGGCCAGCTGGACCCTGTCATTGACGCCTTCGACACTGAGTGGGTCAGGAGCCGTGAAGGCACCCACCGTGCCCGACTGGCGGGCCGTCTCCAAGGCATCGGTCAGGTAGAACTCCCCCTGGGCATTGCTGTCCTTGAGGCCCTTGATGGCCTGGCGGAGCACATCGACATTGAAGACGTAGACGGAGGTATTGACCTCCCTGACGGCAAGCTCGGTACCGGTGGCATCCTTCTGCTCGACGATGCGGAGCACCCGCCCATCCTGGTCCCGAATGATGCGACCGTAGCCGGTCGGGTCATCCAGACTCACGGTCAGGACCGTCGCCCCGTCTCCGGCCTGGATATGGTGGTCAATCAGCCCGCGAAGGGTGTTCGTGTCGAGAAGCGGCATGTCGGAAGCGGCAATAAGCACGTATCCATCGGGGTCGAGACTCCGGTCAAGCTGGTCCATGGCGCACTGGACTGCGCGGCCCGTACCGGGGCGATCATCCTGCTGGACGATACGGACCCGATCATCATACGAACGCGCTGCGGCGGCGACCTTTTCGGCCTGGAAATGGACCACGACAGCAGTCAGTCCCGGATCCAGGGCCGTGACCGATGCCATGACCCGCTCAAGGAAGGTCTTGCCTGCCAACTTGTGCAGGACCTTGGGACGGGAGGACCGCATGCGGGTCCCCTCACCGGCTGCAAGGATGATACCGGCCGTCAGGCCCGATTCCCGTGTCAAAACTCCACTACCCCGCTCTCGGCGACATCAATCAGGTTCTTGATCGAATCAACCACCTTATCCGGCCTGAAGGGGAAGGTCTCCACCTCTTCACGCTTGGTGATGCCGGTCAGGACCAGGAAGGTGTTGAGACCCGCCTCGACGCCGGCCACCACATCGGTATCCATCCTGTCGCCAATCATGGCAGTGGTCTCCGAGTGCCCACCGACGCGGTTCAGGGCGGTGCGGAACATGATGGGATTGGGCTTGCCGACGAAGTAGGGCTCGCGGTTGGTTGCCTTGGTCACCAGGGCGGCCACCGATCCGGCCGCAGGCAGAATACCGTTCTCGCTGGGCCCGGTCGCATCGGGGTTGGTGCAGATGAAGCGGGCTCCCCCAAGTATCAGCCGTATGGCCGTGGTAATCGATTCGAAGGAGTAGGTCCTGGTCTCGCCGAGGATGACATAGTCCGGATTGATATCGGAGAGGATGAATCCTGCCTCATGCAGGGCCGTTGTCAGACCGGCCTCGCCAATCACGTAGGCGGAACCGCGAGGAATGGTCCGGGCGACAAAGTCCGCGGTGGCCAGGGCCGATGTCCATATCCGGTCCTCGGGCACATCGATGCCGCTACGCCCCAGTCTGGCAGAGAGGTCACGCGGGGTGTAGATCGGGTTGTTGGTCAGGACCAGATACTGTCGATCATGTTCCTTCAGGGTCTCGATGAATTCGGCAGCTCCGGGCAAGGCGGTATTCTCATGCACCAGCACCCCGTCCATATCGGTGAGCCAGGTTTCGATCTTCTTGACTGCCAAGTCAGTTCCTTTCGGTTGATCACCGACCCCTTAAGGCCGTCTCCGACCGGAAAATCGGCGAGCGTAAGCTCCCCCACCTGGATTCGAACCAAGACTAAGGGTTCCAAAGACCCGTGTGCTGCCATTACACCATGGGGGAAGGGCGGAATCTAGCGACCCGCCAGGTTTTATTATGCCACAGACCAGCGATTGCGGCACGCCCGGTACAGACCGGGCGCCGTCCGGAACAGCCGAGTCGTCCGAGACCCTCTCAGGCGAAGAGGAATCCCTGACCGTGATGGGCAGGGTAGGTATCAAAGAGCTTGGCGACCGAGCCGTCCTCGAAGACCGCCCTGATGGCCGAGGACAGGAGCGGGGCGATGGAGAGCACCGTCAGTCCGTCCCAACGCTTTTCGGAAGGAATCGGAACCGTATCGGTCACGACCACTTCCTTGGCCTGGCAATCGCGGAGCCTCTGCACGGCAGGGCCGGACATGACGCCGTGGGTGGCCACGATGGTGATGGAGTTGGCGCCGGCATCGCGAAGCACGTTGCAGGCCTCGGCAATGGTGCCACCCGTATCGATCAGGTCATCGACCAGGACGCAGTCCAGTCCCTTCACCTCGCCGACCACACGGTGTGCCACGGCCTTGTTGGGCTGGGTCACATCACGGGTCTTGTGGATGAAGGCCAGGGGAACGCCCCCCAGTCGCTGGGCCCACTGCTCTGCCACACGGATGCGGCCGGCATCGGGAGAAACGACGGCAACCTTGGAGAGGTCCATCCGGTCGCGGACGTAATCCACCAGTACAGGCATGGCAATCAGGTGGTCCACCGGGCCGTCGAAGAAACCTTGGGACTGGGACGCATGCAGGTCCACCGACATGATTCGGTCAGCACCCGCAGCCTTGAGGAGATCGAACATGAGACGGCAGGAGATGGGTTCACGACCAAGGTGCTTCTTGTCCTGGCGCGAGTAGCCCAACAGGGGGCATACGGCGGTGATGCTGCGTGCGGAAGCACGCTTCAGGGCATCAATCATGATCAACTGCTCCATGATTGACTTGTTGATGGGATCGGCATGGCTCTGGAGAACGAAGACATCCGCTCCTCGCACCGATTCCGTATACCGTACGTACATCTCGCCGTTGGCGAAGTCGTAGGCCGTGGTCTCAAGAACATCGATGCCGAGTTGATCGGCCACATCCGCAGCAAGCTTCGGGTGGGTTCTACCCGTTACCAGTATGAGATTTTTGCCTGGTCTGCCTTCGAGGATTGCGCTCACCATATCTCCAAACGTTGTTGTCGCTGAAGCGGACAGGACCCATGATAATCGCGCACACTGACACTATCGGTAATTCGTGTTGCCCGGACCCGTTGCGCCCCTGACATGCCCTCAATCCGTTTCGGTCTCGCCGCCTCTGTGTCTGTAGAGCCCGTGCTTGTTGATGTACTGGACAACCCCATCGGGGACCAGATACCAGACGGGCATGTCCTTCACCGATCGGCGACGGATGTCCGTGGAGGAGATGGACAGAGCGGGGATCTCCAACATATCGACCTTATGATCGGGCACGTTCAGGGCGGGCAGGCTGGACGAGTACCCCGGTCGGGATACGGCCACGAAGTGGGCGAGATCCCACATGGTATCGGCATCCTTCCAGCGCATGATCTCGGCAACCGCATCAGCCCCGGTGATGAAGAAGAGATCGCTGTCGGGCCTCAGCCGCTGGATATCGCGGAGGGTGTCAACGGTGTAGGTGACACCCGGTCGGTCGATATCGACCCGGGAAACCGTGAATTTTGGATTGGAAGCCGTGGCTATGACCGTCATCAGATATCGGTCCTCGGCATTGGTCACGGCCTTGTCGAGCTTGAACACAGGCCGCCCGGTAGGCACGAAGATGACTTCGTCCAGGTCATAGACCCATGCCACCTCCGAGGCGGCGACCAGGTGCCCATTATGGATCGGATCGAAGGTTCCGCCCATGATCCCAACCCTGGTCCTCTTACCCGGCTCGGGAACATCGGTATGAAGCCGGGTAGGGTCCGTCGGCCCTGGCTGGTCAATCTTGGACAAATCGGACATTCTGCGGTCCCCGTCCGACTTTCCCGGATTCACCTGGCATCACCAGCCCCGTGCCCATCACCTGCTGATTCGCGGTTTTCCTGCCTGACAAGGGAGGCGTTCTCCTCCCTCTCGGCAATGACCTCCTCCTTGAGCTGCTCGGCACTGGGACTGACCCGATCGGAACCGATACGTTCCATATCGGCGTCCCATTCCTCTTGCACAACCCGCCGAATCTCGGCGAAGGTCGGCAGGGGAAACTCGGGCTGGTAGGCGCGGCGCACCTGTGCCACGCATTGGGTGATGATGACCAGGGAGGCCGCCAGATCGGCTATCTTCCCGTCCTGTTCCTGATTGCGGAAGGTAGGGACGTGATCCTCCATGACCGTAATCTGACGACGGACCTCGTTGAGCTCCTCCTCATTCAGATCATGTACCTGATCGGAATCCTCATCCGGCCAGCCAATCAAGACAGCATCGGCGTATTCAAGGCATGCCCGTTGCTCGGCATCGGGAATGCCGTCCTCTATCTGAACCAGGAAGACATATCTGAGTATGCTGAGCCGCTCTGATGCCACCCGAAGCCATATACGCGGATTGTCACGCTCTTGGCAGAACAGTTCCTCAACCTCTTCATTCACGGGCGCACCTGCCCCCTTCCGTAACCGACCCACTTGGTAGTTGTCAACTCCTGCAGGCCCATGGGGCCTCGCGCGTGGAGCTTCTGGGTGGAGATGCCGAGTTCGGCCCCCATTCCGAACTGGCCTCCGTCGGTGAACCTGGTCGATGCATTGACCATGATCACAGCAGAGTCCACCCGTTTGGTGAATTCCTCGACAGCCTCATAGTCCTCAGCCAGAATTGCCTCGGTGTGACCTGTGGAGTACCGGTTGATGTGATCGATGGCCTCGTCGAGGGAATCGACCACCTTGACCCCCATCTTCATATCCAGGTACTCGGTCCCCCAGTCCTCGGACTCCGCCTCCCGGAGCAGTTCCGGGGGTAGGTCGACTCCCTCGCCGCCATTGCCGGCGCCACGGGAACAGAGGATGTCCATGGAAACCGTATCCAGACGAAGTTCCACCTGGGCGGTGGTCAGGGCACGTGCAATACGGGGAAGGAAGTCAGCAGCCACATCGCGGTGGACAATCAGCTTTTCAGCGGCGTTGCAGACACCGACCCGTTGGGTCTTGGCGTTGACGATGACCGGGATGGCCTTGTCCAGATCCGCCGACCTGTCCAGATAGATATGAACGTTACCTGCACCGGTCTCGATTGTCGGTACCGTTGCCTGGGAGACGACGCTCTGGATTAGATCCTTACCACCGCGCGGAATCAGGAGGTCGATATGACCGCGGGCCTGCATCAGGGCCTGAGCACCCTGCCGGCCGAATTCGTCGACCGAGGCAACCAGGGACGGGTCCAACCCCTCTTGCTCCAATACCCCGCCAATCAGATCGACCAGGACCCGGTTGGTTCGTTCCGCCGCATGACCGCCACGCAGAAGAACGGCATTGCCGGATTTCAGGCAGAGGGAGACAACATCGATGGTTACGTTGGGGCGGGCTTCATAAATCATGGCTACGACCCCAAGAGGCACCCTGACCTGGTTGAGCCGCACACCGTTGGGCATTTCATGCCCCTGCACCAGGCTGCCAAGAGGATCTGGAAGGGCGGCCACCTGACGAACTCCCCTGGCGGCCGCAGCCACCCTGATCGTGTCCAGACGCAGCCTGTCAATCAGACCTGCCGACATGCCGGATTCGAAGGCTTCATCCAGGTCGGATCGATTGGCTGCCTCGATATCGCCAGCCGAGGCGATGAGGGCATCCGCCAGGGCCATAAGCAGGGCGTTCCTGGCCTCGCCATCCATCAGGGCCAATCCGGTCTGGGCCTGGGCTGCCCTGTCCGCCATGGCACAGATCCTGGCAGAGATATCCGACTGACTCAGGGAGGTCTGCTGATCACTCATCCTGTGGTCCTCTCGCAATCCAGGGCCGGGGCCCAATCTGGCTATTGCTCCGATTGTAACCCTGACGGCACGGTTGCCCGACTTTCCCACCCGTGGCACCCGTCACAGGAAGGCAGTGATTCCTTGAATCCCGAGAGGATGAATGAGTGGGGTTCCCCGATTACCTGCCCCGGCGAAGCGCCAGTCCCCGCCCACTGAGACAGCAGGAAGACCCGGCCAAGTCACGACCAGGTCTTCCAGTTACCGGGAATCGATGATTCCGAGTCTTCCAATCAGTGGGTCTGTTCGAGCCCGGGGTAAAGCGGGAACTCCTCGACCAGACGGTCCACGCGAGCCTTGAGGGCATCAACGTCGGCGTTCTTGCCTTGAGCAAGGGCGGTACCGATCACGTCGGCCACCTCTTCATACTGTGCGTCGCCGAATCCTCGGGTGGCCAGTGCCGAGGTGCCGATGCGCAGACCCGATGCCACGGAGGCCGGACGCGGGTCGAAGGGAACCGTGTTCCTATTGACCGTGATGCCGACGCGCGCCAGAAGGTCCTCACCCTGTTGACCATCCATTTCGCTGTCGCGCAGGTCGACCATGACCAGATGAACGTCCGTTCCACCGGTCAGGACGGTGATTCCATTTGCCGCCACATCGGGAGCCATCAGTCGCTCTGCGAGAATCTTGGCCCCATCCAGGGTGCGCTGCATGCGCTGCCTGAACTCGGGGGTTCCCGCCAGCTTGAAGGCGACGGCCTTGGCTGCGATGACATGCATGAGGGGCCCACCCTGGTTACCGGGGAAGACGGCGGAGTTGATCTTCTTTCCGTATTCCTGCTTGGCCAGGATGAAGCCTGAACGTGGCCCGCCCAGGGTCTTGTGGGCCGTGGAGGAGACCACATCTGCGTAGGGAACCGGACTCGGATGCAGTCCGGCTGCCACCATACCCGCAAAGTGGGCCATGTCCACCCAGAACTTGGCACCGACCTCATCGGCTATCTCTTTCATGGCCTTGAAATCCTCGATACGGGGATAGGCACTCCAGCCGCCGATAATCAGGGCCGGATGGGCTTCCTTGGCACGCTGACGGATTATCTCAGGATCGATGCGATAGGTCTCGGGGTTGACCCCATAGGCCTCAGCCCGATAGAAACGTCCTGAGAAGTTGATCTTCATGCCATGGGTCAGGTGACCGCCATGGTCCAGGGCAAGACCCAGGACGGTATCCCCCGGCTTGATCAGCGCCTGATAGACGGCGGCGTTGGCCTGGGCGCCGGCATGCGGTTGCACGTTGGCGTATTCGGCGCCAAAGAGCTCCTTGGCACGGTCGCGGGCCAAGGTCTCGACCTGGTCGACCCACTCACAACCGCCGTAGTACCGTCTTCCGGGATATCCCTCTGCGTACTTGTTGGTTAACACGGAACCCTGGGCCTGCAGAACGGCCTTGGGGACGAAGTTCTCGGAGGCGATCATCTCCAGTCCGCCACGTTGACGGTCCAACTCGCAATCCAGCAACCGGGCGATCTCAGGGTCGACCTGCGAAATCGAAGAGTTGAAGGCATCGTTTGATCGCTGTACCAGATTCTCTTCGACCATAGGTCTCTCCTTTTGTTTGACGCACAGCCACACGTATTCAAGGCTGGTTGGCAATACTGTACGCTGGACACCTTAACGGAATCGCCATTTCTCCTCGAATCTGTCCACATTATGAACCCACCTCTTGGCAGGCAGGAGCCTATAAAGCCCTGTCCGGCCTTGAACGAACAGGGTTGCGGCCCTTGGCCACAATAGGGCTTCCCGACCTTACCCAGGAATAGAATTGTGATGTACCTCCTTGTATTTCAAGGCGGACCATCAGGAGAGACCAGGGCGGAAGGGCACTACCGCATGAAGGTATTCCACAGCACACGCAGCACAGAACAGACCGTGACCTCCAAGCAGGCCATTCGTCAAGGAATCGCCCCGGACGGCGGTCTCTTCGTCACCGATCAACTGGCATCGATCCAGGTCGACCCAGCCTGCCTGGCCGGGCAGACCTACCGGCAGACGGCAGCCAGAATTTTGGGGCTGCTTCTGGATGACTACACGGCCGATGAACTGGACCGGTCGATTCGGGCAGCCTATGGCGAACAATGGTCCACCCCCGCGATCACCCCACTGACCCAGGTGGGCGATGACTATGTGCTCGAGCTCTTCAACGGCCCGACTTCGGCCTTCAAGGATGTGGCCCTCCAGATACTGCCCAGACTGATGAGCCAGGCCCTCCCCCAGGGAGACGACGACCAACGAATCATGATTCTGACGGCAACCTCGGGCGACACCGGCAAGGCTGCCCTGTCAGGATTCGCCGACACCCCGGGCACGGGCATCACGGTCTTCTACCCGGAAGGCAAGGTCAGCCAGGTACAACGGCTGCAGATGGTCACCCAGGCAGGTTCCAACGTTCGTGTCTGCGCCGTCCGAGGCAACTTCGATGATGCCCAGTCAGCCGTCAAGACCATCTTCGCCGACCGGGAGCTGGCCTCCACCTTGGCAAACGGAGCCGGAACCGCCCTGTCATCGGCCAATTCGATAAACGTGGGTCGTCTGGTCCCCCAGGTCGTCTACTACTTCCATGCCTACGGTTCCCTCCTTGATCAGGGTGCCATCAAGGCCGGGGACCCTGTGGAGTTCTTCGTGCCCACCGGCAACTTCGGAGACATCCTGGCTGGTTACTACGCCAAGATGATGGGGTTGCCGGTGGAACGGCTGACCGTTGCCTCGGATCGGAACAAGGTCCTGTCGGACTTCCTGACCTCCGGAGTGTATGACAGGAACCGCCCCTTCTACACCACCACCTCCCCCAGCATGGACATCCTCATCTCCTCCAACCTGGAGAGGATGCTCTACTACATGTCTGACGGCGACACGAAACTGATCGCCTCCCTGATGGAAGACCTCGCCACTACCGGCCGATATCAGGTCCCGTCCGGCCTCCTGAGACGAATCCAGTCCCTCTTTGCATGCGGCTGGGCCGATGAAGACGAGGTGTCTGCAGCGATACACGATTGCTGGCAGGACCACAACTATCTGATGGACCCCCATACTGCCTGCGGCTACCATGTAATGAACCGCAGGCACCGCCGCGACGGCATCCCCCGCATCCTTCTTTCGACCGCAAGCCCATACAAGTTCCCCCGTGTGGTCGGACAATCACTGGGGCTTGCCACCCAAGGCAGCGACTTCGCCTGCATGGATGTCCTCTCTGATGCGACCCACACCCAGGCACCGTCCAACCTGCGCAACCTGGAAACGGCCAAGGTTCGCTTCACGGACTGCATAGATATCGCGGAAATGCCGGCATACGTTCGCCGTGCCGCCATGGAAATGAACAGCTAGGGAACCCACCTGCCAGGACGCAGAGAGGAAGCAGCTTCTCTCAAAGTCGGAGCGGTGCCTGGTTGAAATCGCGAATGACTCCATCCGCTTCCTTGCGGATACGTTCCCAATCCCCTTGGGAGGATGCATCAAACATGGCCCAGACCTGCATTCTTACCGACTTTGCCGTACGGACAGCGATGAGTATATCCTCGAAAACCGTACAATCTTCAGGAGCCACACCGAGGTTCTTCGCAGTATAGAGGAAGATGTCGGGGCGTTCCTTGCCTCCAAGACCGGCGTCATCGACACTGCATACCACATCAAAGCAGTCCCTGATGCCTGCATGCAGCAGGGCGGCATCCCTCAATCTGGGTGCCAGGCTGGTCGCAACGGCCAAGTTGGCCCCGGTGCTGCGCAGGTGATGCAGGTACTCGAGTGCGTGCGGTTTCGTCCGGACCTGGTTCGCATACAATTCCTCTGCCGTATCAGTCCATTCCCGCATCAGGTCCTCTCTGTCCTCATCCAAGGAGAATCGCCTGATGGTGTAGTCGGCTATATCGCCTGACTGCATGGCCGCCACCGCATGGGCATAGTCGGGCGGCATGGAGATGCCACGGCGTTCGAAGAACAGCCTGTCCACTTCCTTCCAGACCCCCATGGAGTCCAAGAGGGTGCCATCCAAATCGAAAATGGCGCCCTTACCCTCATTGACGAGCTGTGTCATCACTACCGATCACCTTCCCGAGTTGTAGATCTGCGGCAGCCACTACAGGTTTGCAGGATGTTTGAGATTCTCTATGCAGGCGGATCTCTGGCTAATCCAGGTCACCCGCAAGACCGCTGGAGTGGAAAAGGCAGGTCACCCACCGGTTCCAGAGGCCTGACAGCGATTACCTCACAAGCGACTGGATACAAGAAGCTCCCGCGCATGTTCCAAAGAGGTCGTCGATTCGCTTCCCGACAGCATTCGTGCTATCTCACGCTGCCTGGTTTCGCCGGCAACCTCATCTACGACGGTTTCCACTCCCCCGGACTGGCCGTCATGCTTGGACACGACAAACTGGGCATCGGCCCAGGAAGCCACCTGAGGCAGGTGGGTGACCACAATCACCTGGGATGTGACCGCCAACCTGGCCAGGCGACGACCGAGCTCAACAGCGGCACGTCCTCCCACGCCGGCATCCACCTCATCAAAGATGAACGTCATGGATTCCCGCATGGCCTGATTCTGGTTCGGCAGAACATCCCCGCCTCCATCCGAGGCCTGGCCATTACCCGCACCGGGCTTCATGCCGGCCGTCCTTGCTTCAGCCGCCACCAGTTCCATGGCCAGCATCAAACGACTCAACTCACCACCCGAAGCACTCTTGCCCATAGGCAACTGGGGCGATCCCGGATAGGGGGTGAAGAGGAAGGATATGTCATCCAGTCCATGCTGGTCCAAGGCATCGTCGTCTTGCTGAACGACCTTGACCTCCAGGCCAGCCCCTGCCATTGCCAAGGATTCCAGCTCTTCGGAAACCCTGTCGCCCAGGGTATGACCTGCTGTGGCCCGGGCCCGGGAAAGTGCTCGAGCCGCCTTCAGGGCGGCATCCCTGTCATGGCTGCACTGGTCCTGCAGCTCCTGGAGCTTCTCAGGCGAGGCATCCATGTCTTCCAGATCCAACCGGGACTTGTCTCTCCAGGCCAGCACGTCATCTATGGTGGGGCCCCACCTCCTGGTCAGCTCTCCCAGGTCGTGAATCCGGGCATTTATCTTGTCCAGATCCCCCTCTTGAACCTCATCATCCATCTCACTGCTGAGGGTGAAGACCAGGTCCGACAGGTCCGTGTTCATTGAACGCAACCGTCGGGCGCTCTCCTGGAAGACGCCACCAATCCCGATTCCTTCCAGGGCTGATATGGCCTGCTCCAGCAGTCCCGACACCGACGGACCGTCACCGTCCGGATCCACCTGGGCGGCATCCAAGGCACCCAGGGCCATCCTCAATCCCTGGCTTATCTGGGCAGCATGTTCAATCCTGTCACGCTGCTGGTGAAGGTCCTCGTCCTCACCGGGATGGGGGTCAACCTGGTCAATCCTGTCGATGGACTCACGTAGGTAATCGGCCTGGGCCGCCAGACCTGCCTCCTGATTGCGCAGGGAATCAAGACGCTTCCGGCTGGACTGATAGCTGGACCAGGCCAGCCGAAACTCGGCCAGTTCGTGCTCATCCTGGGCATAGGCGTCCAGAAAATCGCGCTGACGACCGGGATTGGCCATCCTCATCTGATCAGTCTGCCCATGCACGGTGACCAGGTCGGAGGAAATCCCCTCCAGAAGTGACCGAGGGGCAGACCTCCCGTTGACGGCTGCCCGGGATCTCCCTCCGACGGGTATCGAGCGGGAGATGAAAACCTGACCATCATCTTCGGCAGGCAGCCCCGCCTGATCGATGATTCCAAGTACCGGCGCCCCCTCTTCCTGGGTGAATATGCCCTGCACCCAGGCCTCTTTGCTACCCGGTGACACAAGGTCACCCCTGGCCGGAACCCCGGAAAGCAGCCTTATGGCGTTGAGCAGCATGGACTTCCCGGCCCCGGTTTCACCGGTGATGGCCGTCATGCCGGTCGCAGGCTTCAACAGGGCATGATGGATCGGACCCAGATCACGGACCTCAAGCTCCTCCAACATCAGCGCCTCCCCTCAGATTGCCCTGGACCCGCGCCCCGCTGATTGGGCTTATGCTGCTCACGCCAGCCGACCACAGGCAGGTCGAACTTGGAAACCAGACGTTGGGTGAAGGGAACCCCGGAAAGACGCGCCAGACGCAGGATGTCTTCGGATTGGCGGACGACCACCCTTGACCCCGTGGGCACAAGCCGCTGCCTGCGACCGTCATTGCAGATCCATCCCGCGGACTGGGAGTCGTCAAGAACATCCAGGGTAAAGCGCGAATCCGGTCCGATGATGAGTGAACGGGCAAAGAGGGCGTGAGCCGCAATCGGCACCATTTGAAGGGAGTTGGCGTCGGGCCAGATGATGGGGCCACCCACAGAAAAGGCATATGCCGTGGACCCAGTGGGCGTGGACACAATCATCCCGTCGCACCCGAAGGAGCTCATCTCCACATCGTCAACCCGAACTGATACCTCAATCATCTTGCCCCGGTCGTAACGTTCGAGGGTCATATCGTTCAGGGCCCAGTCAGATATGGGCTCATCGACCCCGGGCAGCCACAGATCCACGTGAGCCAGCATCCGCTCGTCTATGGAGTAATCATGATCGGCCACCCGTCGGATGGCCTCGCCTATCTGGAAGCTCTCGAACTCCGCCAGGAAACCCACGTGCCCCGTATTGACACCGAGAATGGGGACCTTGGTGCCCTTGACCAGTTCGGCGGCACGAAGTATGGTCCCATCTCCGCCAAGAACGATGACGATTTCCGTATCATCGCTGACCTGCTGAGAGCCTTGCCCGAACTCTGGAGCCTCGATATTGTCTATGATGTCAACCTGGAACCCATCGGTCTGAAGCTGCTGGACCGCCTCATTGACCAGATTGCCACTGGAGCGCACACGTCTGTGCGTGACCACCACGGCATTTCGTTTGCCCATGGGCGTTCCTTCCGAAGACACCATTTGCGAACTGAGACGGGCATCCTATGCGGGACCCGCCTGTGTCCGCACCGGTTACCATCCTATCCGGCCCGGTCAACCGGGCACCCCGACCATTCCGATCAGCTCTTGCGACGACCGGTCCTGCCCGTCCCACCCTGTTCCATCACATACTGGGGGGGCCGCCTGCCTTCCACCGCGTCGGCATCGACCAGAACCTTGGTCACATCCTGCCGGTCGGGAATCTCGAACATGGCCCCTTCCAGGATCCTCTCGATGATGCCACGTAGTCCTCTGGCCCCCACACCGCGCTCCAGGGCGATCCCAGCCACCCGGTCCAGTGCCTCATCGGTGAATTCCAGATCCGCCCCATCATCCAGGAACATGCGGCGGTACTGGTTGACCAGGGCATCGTCGGGTTGCGTCAGGACCTGCTTCAGCTGGTCTACGGTAAGCGGGCGCAGGGTCGTCACCACAGGCAGGCGTCCGATGAACTCCGGGAGGAGTCCGAACTCCTCCAGGTCGTCGGCACTCACCTCCCCCAGGATGTCCTCATCCGCCACCCGCTTCTCCTGCTCCCTAGCGGCGGAGAACCCGCTCTCATGCACCCCCAAACGCCTACGGACGATATCATCCAGCCCCACAAAGGCTCCACCGCAGATGAAGAGTATGTCACGGGTGTTCATCTTGACCGTCTTGATCTCACCATGCTTACGGGTCCCCTCAAGGGGGACGGAGGCCATGGTCCCCTCGATCACCTTGAGCAGGGCCTGCTGGACCCCTTCTCCCGACACATCCCGGGTGATGGAGGTGTTTTCGCCCGATTTGCGGGCGATTTTATCGATTTCGTCGATATAAATGATGCCGTGCTGTGCACGGTCAAGGTCACCGTTGGCTTCCTGCAGGAGGCGCTGTAGGACGGTCTCCACATCGTCTCCCACATACCCGGCTTCGGTGAGTGTGGTGGCGTCGGTGATGACAAAGGGAACATCCATGATTTTGGCCAGGGTCTGGGCCAGGTATGTCTTCCCCACCCCCGTAGGGCCAAGAAGCAGGATGTTGGACTTATCCACCTGCGCATGCAGGGCAGGGTCCTCGTCCTGGCCCGCAGGCTCACTGCTCGGACCTTTGAGCGTCATGGCGCTCCGGCCACCATCCCCCGCAGTGGTCTGGAGATCGTTCAACTCCAGGTTGACTCGTTTGTAGTGATTGTAGACCGCCACCGAGAGGGTCCTCTTGGCGGAATCCTGACCAATCACATACCGGTTCAGATAATCGAATATGCGACTGGGCACCGGCAGGGACTTCCTGTCCTTGGCGGCATCCTTGGCCTGGTCCTCCTGGATGATCTGCGTGCAGAGTTGGATGCACTCGTCGCAGATGGCCGACGAAGGGCCCTTGACCAAACGACGCACCTGATGCTCGTCCTTGCCGCAGAACTCACATCTGCTCAGGCCGTCGTTATAGCTGACCACTCGTCCCATTCTCAACCTTCCCGTCGAATCGGTAAGGACCCGCAGAAATCCCACCGTCATATTTCATGATAGGCCCTGCCTGCCTCCAGGATATGAAAAATCCCCGACCTGCCCATCTTCATAGACCAGTCGGGGAATTGCCCTGCCCGGAAACCGGGTGGGACCGAATCTACTTGCGGTGTTCCAGAACCTCGTCCACCATGCCGTAGTCCTTGGCCTCCTGGGCCGTCAGGATCGTGTCGATTTCGATATCCTTGCGAATCTTCTCGACAGGCTGGCCGGTGTGCCTGGAAAGGGTCTCTTCCAACCAGGTCCGCATACGCAGCATTTCCTTGGCCTGAATCTCTATCTCCGTGGCCTTGCCGAAGTCCTGTTCCATGGCCGGCTGGTGAATCAGCACACGGGCATTGGGCAGAATCAGCCGCTTGCCCTCGGCGCCGGCAGCCAGGAGAATGGCGGCGGCCGATGCCGCCTGCCCAAGGCAGACGGTCTGCACGTCGGGCTTGATGTACTGCATGGTGTCATAGATGGCCGTCATGGCAGTCATGGAGCCGCCGGGCGAGTTGATGTAGATAATCACATCGCGATTGGGATCCTGGCTTTCCAGGACCAGCAGCTGGGCCATGATGTCGTCGGCGGAAGTGTCGTCGACCTGAACGCCCATGAAGATGATTCGATCATCAAAGAGCCTGGTGTACGGATCCTGACGCTTATACCCGTAAGGGGTGCGCTCCTCGAACTGAGGAAGCACGTACCTGCTCTGAGGCATGGCCGCAAGGCCGCGGGGACCAGCCAGACGCTGGGCCCGTGCCACGAATTTCGCTTCTTCTGATGCCATGAAAAGCTCACTTCCCTCCCTGGGCACCCATG
This sequence comes from Bifidobacterium coryneforme, assembly GCF_000737865.1. Taxonomy (NCBI): domain Bacteria; kingdom Bacillati; phylum Actinomycetota; class Actinomycetes; order Bifidobacteriales; family Bifidobacteriaceae; genus Bifidobacterium; species Bifidobacterium coryneforme. The sequence goes on along the minus strand of NZ_CP007287.1, from coordinate 759,155 downwards.
GTACCCGGGGTTGTTACGATCTTGTCGACGAAGCCGTATTCCAGGGCCTGCTGGGCTGTGAACCAGTGGTCGTACTCGTTATCGCGGTAAATCTCCTCCACGGTGTGACCGGTCTGCTCTGCGGTCAGCTCCGAGAGAGTCTTCTTCATATCCATGATCAACTCTGCATTGATCCTGACATCGGTGGCCGTACCACCCACACCGCCCGAGGGCTGATGCATGAGAACCCTTGCATGCGAGGTGACGAAACGCTTGCCTTTGGCTCCGCTGGACAGGAGGAACTGCCCCATGGACGCTGCCATGCCAACCGCAACCGTGGCCACATCGGGCTCGATCAGCTGCATGGTGTCGTAGATGGCCATGCCGGCAGTGATGGAACCGCCTGGCGAATTGATGTAAAGCCAGATGTCCTTCTTGGGATCCTCGGCCGCCAGCATCAGCATCTGAGCGCAGATGACGTTGGCATTGGTGTCCTTAACCTCATCGCCCAGCCAGATGATCCTGTCCTTCAACAGCCTGTTGAAGATGGGGTCCGCAGGTGCAGCGGCCTCCCCCTCTTCCATGACAGGGCTGGTTGCAAGTGTATTGCTCACCGTGTCTCCTTCGATAAACGTGTCATGCCTTAGAGCCTAGCGCCCACAACCGACGCTTGGGGGAACTTCCGCTCTTTGCGCAACCATGGAAGGGCTAGGCCGGTCTACGGAGAATCCCTGGAGAGCGGCCGCAACAAAAAGGACGCCCGGCGACAATTCGCCGGGCGTCCTCTGATCAAACGGTCATATCACAGTAGGTCCGCAACCGCTCCTGAGAGCAGGTCCGACCCGCCGGATGAAGACGTCAGTCCTTGTTTTCCGCCTCTTCGGCCGAACCTGAATCCGAGAGTTCGTCGGCCACAGCGGCAGCGGCGGAAGCAGCCTGGACGCTCTCGTCCTGGTCTTCCATGGACTGTCCGTCCTCTTCATCACCACCCAGGAAGCGGGTCAGATCGACCTCGTTCCCTTCGGGATCCTTGAAGGTGACGGCACGCATGCCGGCGAGCATACCCTTGGAACGTCCGACCTCCTGAACGGCAGAACCCAGCTGACCGTTCTGGACGATGGAGTTGATGAAGGCGGAGGGGTCCATGCCGTACTGCTGGGCAATCGAAGCCAGGAAGTTGGTCACATCCACCTGGCTGACACTGACCTCCATCTTTTCGGCCAGGGCATCCAGGGTCATCTGGTCACGGAGTTCCTTCTCGACGTTCTTTTCGGCCTCGGCCTTCTCGTCCTTGGTGGCCTTCTCGGAATCCTTGCCGGTGTTCTTGAGCTGATCGGCGACCATGTTGGCCTTGATGCCCTTGGGGACCGGAATTTCCAGGCCGTCCTGAAGCTTGGCGATGAAGGCATCGCGGGCGTCGGTTGCCTGGCGGCCCTCGGCGTCGATCTCGCACTGCTTGCGCACATCGGCCTTGAGCTCTTCCAGGGTGTCGAACTCGGAAGCCTCCTGGGCGAACTCGTCATCCAGCTCAGGCAGCTCCTCGGCCTTTACCGAGTTGACCTTGACCTTGATCTGGGCCTTCTCGCCCTGGTGATCGCCGGCCTCCAGGGTGCCTTCGAAGGTGGTCTCCTCACCAGCGGAGAGGCCGTCAAGGGCCTCATCCAGACCATCGAGCATGGTGTTGGAACCCAACTCGTAGCTGATGCCCTGCTGGGAATCCACAGACTCCCCGTCGATGAGGGCATCCAGGTCAATGCTGGCGAAATCACCCTTCTTGGCGGGGCGATCCACGCTGACCAGGGTGCCGAAGCGCTGACGGAGGTTGTCCAGACGCTTGTCGACATCCTCATCGCTGACTTCGGGCTTGGGGACTTCAATCTCCATGCCGTCCAGGTCGGGCAGGTCGAACTTGGGGCGAATCTCCACCTCCGCGGTGAACTTCAACTTGGTCTCGTCCTTGGCGGACTGGGGAACATCCTTGACATCAATCTGCGGCTGGTCCATGGCGTGGAGCTTCTTCTCCGCCAGGGCCTTGGAGTAAATCTCGGGGACGCCGGCATTGATGGCTTCGCCTGCAACGCTGGCGAAACCGACACGCTGGTCGACGATGGGGCCGGGCACATGTCCCTTGCGGAAGCCGGGGATGGTGACCTGCTTGCCGATCTCCTTGCGGGCCTGGTCCAGGTACGGGTCCAGCTCCTCCGAATCGACGGTGATTGTGAGCCTGACCTTGGTGGGCTCGAGGTTCCTGACGCTGATTTTCACGCTGCGCTCCAATTCATCAAAACCGTTTGATCTGCCAGTAAGGCAACCGTTACATGATAGCGCGACTTAGGGACTCTGACAGGAGGGAAACCTGCCAGGGCCTGGCGCCCTGCTCTTCGAGGAAGTCGGCCACGTCCCTTTTTCCGGGCTCATCGGTCCAGCAGAGGTTACGCAGGTACTTGGGCTTTATCAGAACATCGACCGGGGTATTGGTTTCCTGCCCTATCCTGGCCACGGTCTTCCGAGCCGCTTCGAGCCTCGCCATACGCTCCGGATGGCGCTGCCGCCACACCTGCATGGACTTGGGGGCGTTGTTCTGGTCCGCCTGCGGTTTAGGCCCTACGGGGAGTTCATCAGCAGGCAGATCGAGCGCCTCCAAGATGGTCTCCCTCCAGACCTTCGGCCGAACCTTGCGCTGAATGGGAGCGTACCGTTCGAACATTCTGTCCTGCTCCCCACCCGCATGGATCCTCACCCGCTCATTCAAGGAGCGGATGGCACGGAACTGGGCGGCATTACGTGGTTTCGCCTGGGCGGCGGCGATGATGGACCTGTCGGTGAGGAGAAGGCTGGGAGCGATGTCATACTCCCTGCCCAGTTCCTCGCGCTTGGTCCATAGGGCCCTCGCAACAGCCAGGCCGCGTCGGTCCTTGCGGAGGGTACTGATCTGCGACAAATGCCGCCAGGGTTGCTCAGGTCTGGGCTTGCGCTGTGACCGCTTGTCCAGCAGCCAGACGAATTCCTGCCGGGCCCATTCTTCCTTGCCCTGCCTTTCCAGCTCCAGCAGCATGCGCTCACGCAGGGGAACCAGAAGCTCCACATCCAGGGCGGCGTAGTTGCGCCAATCCCTGGGAAGGGGGCGGTGCGACCAGTCGGCGGCGGAGTGTTCCTTGGCCAGGGAGAGACCGAGGAAGTGCTCGGTCACCGCAGAGAGACCGAAATGCCGGAGGTTCAGCATTCGCGCGGTCAACTCCGTATCGAACAACGATGAGGGCTTCATGCCCAGGTCGTGGAAACCGGGAAGATCCTGAGGTGAGTCATGGATGATCCACTGGGCACCATCAACGGCCCGGTTGAAATCGTCCCAGTCACATCCTGCACGGTTCAATGCCTGAGGATCCAGAAGGAAGATATCCGATGACCCGCGCTTGAACTGGACCAGGTAATCATCATGTCCATAGCGAAAACCCGAAGCCCGCTCGGCATCGGCAGCCAGAGGGCCGCGTTCCTGGGAGAGTTCACGGCATGCCCGCGCAAACCCCTGCGCATCATCGATGACCGGTGGGACACCACCCCTGGGTTCGGCCAGCAACCGGGCTGGTTCGGCGTCTGACTCTCCTTGACCTGGACGCTCTTCCTGGCGACCGGTCATGTCCTGCCGACGGGCACTATCCTCCATACCTGTTCTCTTTCCGGAGGTGCCTCACCCGGGTCCCTCGCACGGCAGAAAGCATAGCTCAACAAGAGGGCCCCGGCCAACTTCCCGGCCGGGGCCCTCCGTCATCTCATCAGTAGACCACGAAACCATGGGCTTCGAGCTGCTCGGTCACACGCTTCTTCAGTGAGGCCGAGGGGCCCTTGGCATCCTCCAGGGGGTAGGGTATGCGCAACTCATGCCACTTGGGTCTTCCCAATTGGTGGAAGGGCAGAACGTCGATGTGCTCGATGGCATCCTTGAACTGCTCACATACCTCGGCCACCTTTTCGACGTTCTCCTCCGAATCGGTCAGGCCGGGGACCAGGACGAAACGTACCCAGATCTTGCTGCCCCGCTCTGCCAGCCTCTTCCCAAAGGCGATTGTCGGAGCCAGCGTGCCTCCGGTGACCTCCTTGTATGTCTCCTCGTCACCCGACTTGACATCCAGAAGGCACAGATCGATGTCGTCTATCATGTCGTCCGTGTAGTTGCGGTTGAGGAAGCCCGAGGTGTCGAGACAGGTGTGGACACCCATCTCCTTGGCTGCACGGAAGACACGAGATACGAAGGCGGCCTGCATCATCGATTCGCCCCCACTGAAGGTGATGCCCCCGCCCGTCGCCTTGAAGAGGTCCTGGTAGCGCGCCACCTTGTCAATCATGGCCTGGAGGTACACGGGCTGACCGTCACGCATCTTCCAGGTATCGGGATTCTGGCAGTACTGACACCTGAGCGGGCATCCGCTCATGAATACGGTCATCCTGGTTCCGGGACCATCCACCGACGTATTGATGTCCCACGAATGCACAAATCCGATATCGCCCGTGCGCAAGGCCGCCATCCGGTCGTGCCGGTCCAGCCCGATGGGTGATTCGAATCCCGATAGTCCACCCATCAAAGTCTGGCTCTGGTATACCTTGGACTCCTTGAGCATGTGCGGCTGGGTGGTATGGAAGGTCATGGTATCCGTCATTGGAACCTCCTGATTACGAATTTGAAAGGGGCGGGGTGTCTTCCCCGCCCCCTTCGGCTCACCGTCTTTCAACGGATAGGACCACCGATGTCAATCAGTCGGTCACTGCTCCCTGATGGAAGGTGCGGGAGATCACATCGAGCTGCTGCTCGCGGGTCAGCTTGACGAAGTTGACCGCATAGCCCGAAACGCGCACGGTCAGATGCGGGTACTTTTCAGGATGCTCGACTGCGTCTTCAAGTTGCTCCTTGCGCAGGACGTTGATGTTGGCGTGATACAGACCGTGGCCATTGCCGGCATCCAGGATGCCCACCAGGTTGTTGATCCGTTCGTCCTCATCGCGGCCCAGGCCGTCAGGGGTGATCGTATTGGTCAGCGAGATGCCGTCGAGGGCATCGTCGTAGTCGATCTTGCCGACGGAGAACATGGAGGGCAGCATACCGTGGGAATCCATGCCGTTCTCGGGGTTCGCACCAGGGGCATACGGGGTGCCCTTCTTGTGGCCCGAGGGGAAGGAACCGGTGTTCTTGCCATACTCCACGTTCGAAGTGATGGTCAGGATGGACTGGGTGGGGACGGCGCCACGGTAGACGGGCAGGCGCTTGATCTGACCCATGACCGTGGAGACGGCCCACTTGGCCAGGTCGTCGGCGCGATCGTCGTCATTGCCGTAGACAGGGAACTCACCCACGGTCTTGTAGTTGACGATCAGGTCATCGGCAGCACCTTCGACATACTCCGGTGTACCCTCGGCATCCTTGTTGTAGATCGGGTAGACCTTGGCGTACTTAATGGCAGCCAGGGAGTCGGCCGCAATCGACAGACCGGACATACCGCAACCGAGGGTGCGGTAGACCTCCTTGTCGTGCAGGGCCATCTCGATGGACTCGTATGCATACTTATCATGCATATAGTGGATGATGTTCAGAGCCTCGACATAGGTCTCGCTCAGCCACTGCAGGGCCTTCTCGTAGTTGTCCTTGACTTCCTGGAAGTCCAGGGAGCCGTCCTCCTTGGGGGTGACGGGCTTGATGACACCCTCGTCGATGACCTGCATTCCGGTCATCTCATCGCGGCCACCGTTCATGGCGTAGAGCAGGGCCTTGGCCGAGTTCACACGCGCACCGAAGAACTGCATCTGCTTGCCGACCCTCATCGGAGAGACGCAGCATGCAATGGCGGCGTCGTCTCCCCAGTGGGCGCGGATGTCCTTGTCGGACTCGTACTGGATGGCCGAGGTGTCGATGGAGATACGGGCGCAGAAACGCTTGTAGCCTTCAGGCAGCTTCGGATCCCAGAAGATGGTGATGTTGGGCTCGGGGCCGGGTCCAAGGTGCTCCAGGGTCAGGGTTGCCAGCAAACGGAAGGAGGTCTTGGTGACCAGCGGGCGGCCGTCATCGCCGAAGCCTGCATCCGACCAGGTCGCCCAATAGGGGTCTCCGGAGAAGATGTTGTCGTAGTCCTTGGTACGCAGGAAGCGGACGATACGGAGCTTCATGACGATGTTGTCGACAATCTCCTGGGCATCCGTCTCGTCGATCAGGCCGCTCTGGAGGTCGCGCTCGAAGTAGATGTCGAAGAATGCGGACAGACGGCCGATGGACATGGCCGCACCATCCTGGCTCTTGACGGAAGCCAGGTAGGCCATGTAGGTCCACTGGACGGCCTCCTTGGCATTCTGCGCAGGACGGCTCAAGTCCAGACCGTATTCCTGCCCAAGCTTCAGCAGCTGCTTCAGGGCCTTGATCTGCTCGGAGTGCTCCTCGCGGAAGCGAATCCAGTGCTCGATCTCTTCCTCGGTGAAGTCGTTGCGGTAGGGAATCGAATCCTTGTCGGCCTTCTTCTGGGCGATCAGCTCATTGATGCCGTACAGGGCCACACGGCGGTAATCGCCGATGATGCGGCCACGACCGTAAGCATCAGGCAGACCTGTCAGAATCTTGTTGTGGCGGGCCAGCTTGATACGGCGGGTATACACGTCAAAGACGCCGTCATTGTGGGTCTTGCGATACCGGGTGAAGATCTTCTTGACCTCGGGATCGGGCTCCTTGCCGGCCTCCATGAGGGCCTGCTCAACCATGCGCCAACCTCCGTTGGGCATCATGGCGCGCTTGCAGGGAACATCGGTCTGCAGGCCTACGATGACGTTGTCCTGCGTCTCGTCAGCCGACTTGCCGTCGATGTATCCGGCGGGGAAGGCGTCGATTCCGGCAGGCGTGTGGGTGTCTACATCATAGATGCGCTGCTTGCGCTCAACGGCAAGGAAGTTGTCGTCGAGGTAGTTCCACAGGAACTTGGTCTTCTCGGTGGCAGGCGCCAGGAAGGATTCGTCTCCGGTGTAGGGGGTGTAGTTTTCCTGAATGAAGTCTCGGACGTCGATGTTCTTTTTCCAGTCTTCACCCTTGAAGCTGTCCCAAGCCTTGGCTTGCAGCTCCTCGGGAGAGACTGATGTGGTCTCAACTGCTGTCATACTCAACTCCTTGTTGATATGTCAATGGCGCTTCCTCACACCACTGTTACCACCAAGTATAGAGTTGGCGTCATTCCCGAAAGTCAGCCAGGGACGTGAGCTTTGTCACATTGAGCAAGCCGTTCTTGAAGATATGCGGAAATGGGCTTGCATCCGCCGCCAAGACCTACGCAACGAGCCCATGACATGCGCGGCAGGAGCGTTCCATCCACTCAGTCGGCGACGGAGATGGCGAGAGCCGAAACACAGTAATCAGCGGAGACTCCCCTACTCTTCCCATTCCTGATACCTCTCTATAAGGAGTCCGGGTCCCCCTCCCACTCCTGGCGCCAACGTCGGTCTTCCTCTTCCCAGGCCTTGTTGCGCTTTTTGGCGATTTCCCATGCATTGAGAGCTTCCTCGTAAGACTGATAAGGACCCATCCTGCGGTCGGCAGGTGACTGTTTGCCCAGCTCAGGCTCGCCCGTCACCGTGTTGAGAAACCACTCTGGCCTCCGCTCCGACATGATTGCCTCCTGGACATGATTCCTGTCACCGCATGCCGCCGGACCTGGTGGTGTCATGCAGCCGTATCCTGCGAGCGCCTACCAGCTCCGGTCTTCACAGCGGAAAAGACGAGGCCCCAGCAAAGGGGGATCCTTACTTCGCCATGCCGAAACCGAATCAAGCGGACTCGGTTTCGCCCTCGATGTCACTCCCTGAAAGCGTTGGTGATCGGGAGGCGACGATCCCGACCAAAGGCAAGCGATGTCACCTTGGGACCCAGGGGGTACTGACGCCTCTTCCACTCGGCCCGATCCACCAGACGCATGACCGTATTGACGGTCTCCGGGTCAAAACCGTCGGCCAAAAGGTCCTCGCGGCCGTGGGCCTTCTCGATATACGCCTCCAAGACACGGTCCAGAAGGGCATAATCAGGCAGGGAATCAGAGTCCTTCTGGCCCTCTCGCAACTCGGCCGAGGGCGGTTTGAGGATCGAATTGGCCGGAATGGGTTCAACCTGCCCCTGGCGCCTTGCCTCCTCATTGCGCCACCTGGACAACTCCCAGACCCTGGTCTTCAGAAGGTCCTTGATCGGAGCGTACCCGCCCACAGCGTCTCCGTAGATGGTCGAATACCCACAGGCGAGCTCGGACTTATTGCCGGTGGCCAGGGCCAGGAGGTTCCTGGAATTGGAATAGGCCATGACGATGACACCACGTATGCGGGCCTGTATATTCTCTTCGGCCACACCTTCCAGGTGCAACTCCTCCTGGAAGGCATCGAATTCGGGGCCGATGGCCTTCACCTCGTAATGCAGGCCCAGCCGCTGGGCCAGGTCGGCCGCATCGTCACGAGACCCTTCGGAGGAGTACCGGCTGGGCATGGAGATGCCCCATATGTTGGAGCCACCGCAGGCATCGGCGGCGATTGTGGCCACCAGAGCCGAGTCAATCCCCCCGGACAGTCCCAGACAGACCCCCGTGAAATGGTTCTTGACCATATAGTCCCGCAGACCGAGCACACAGGCCCGGTAGATTTCCTCATCTCCGGGAAGATCACCGATCAGGGCGGACTTGGACCGGGCAGCCGTCTCCCCCGCAACCCCCGATTCCGGCAGGGTCCAGTATCCCAGGTGCTCTATGAACTGGGGGGATCGTTCCAAGAGGGCACCGTCGGCACCTACCACGAAGCTCCCGCCATCGAAGACCAGGTCGTCCTGCCCTCCTACCTGATTGACATAGATGACCGGGGCATCAACCTGGCGAGCGCGCCTGGCCGCCAGATCGCGACGCACATGTCCCTTGCCCTCCTCGAAGGGGGAACCGTTGATGGTCACCAGGAGGTCAATGCCCTCTTGGGCCATCTCGCTGATGGGCCCGCCCTCCTGCCAGATATCCTCGCAGATGGCCAAACCGATACGTCGGCCTTTGATGTCGAGAATGACGCTCTCCTGGCCGGGAGTGAAGATTCGATATTCGTCGAAGACCCCGTAGTTGGGCAGGAAGTGCTTGTCATACCCGGCCCACACCAGACCGTCGTGAAGGACCACCATCCGGTTGCGCGGCCTGTCCTGTTCCCGGTCCGTGCCGACGGTACCGACGATGACGTATAAACCACCCAGCCCCTCATCCTGGAGACCCTTGGCCAACTGGTCGGCCTTGGACCAGGCTGCCCTGCGGAAAGTCGCCCGGAAGGCCAGGTCCTCGATCGGATACCCCGTCAGGGTCATTTCGGGGAAGACCACCAGATCGGCTTTCTTGGAGGCGGCTTTGCGGCAGTACTCCATGATTTTCGCCGCATTGCCGTCCAGGTCACCCACGCAGGTATCAATCTGAGCCAGGGCCACCAGGAGGGAGCCGTCGGATGAATGGTCGTGTTCTTCTATACCCATACTGGCGATTCTAAACCGAAAGCGGTGCCAGGCAGGGAAACCGCGCGTGATTCCCTGGTCGATTCCCCTCGCACAGCCCTGTCAGACCCGGTCGGCACCGGCCTTGCGTGCCGCCTGCCGCACCTTGATCGAGGCCACCAGACCCACCAGAAGGAGCACCCCCGCGAAGGCCATGGACAGTTGGGCCCCCTGGGTGAATCCTCGTGTCAAAGCTTCTGTGACTTGGGGTCCCAGCACGCCGAGTTGCCCCTTGGTGCCCTGCATCCTCATGGAGGATATGACATTGCCCGCCGATGACCGCACCGACTGGGTCAATCCCTGGGCAACACCGGTTGGCAGGCCGGGGATCGCCCCCAAGTGAGCCGGCATGACCATACCCACGGCGGCGGAAAGAACGCTGCCGGAAACAGCCGCCCCAAGGGCGGTGCCCCACTGTCGAATCGTCGACTGGGTGGCGGAGGCCTGGCCTGACTGGGCAACGGGTACGCCGGACAGGACCAGGCTGGTCAGCTGAGCGGACGCAAAGCCCAGGCCCGTCCCATAGATGACAAGGGTCACCAACATGGTCCAGAGAGGCATGGAGTCGCGCATGAGCAGGACCGAGGCGGCAACGCCGAGAATCTCCATACCCAGACCAAGCTGGACCGTACCGCCTGCCCCCAGACGAGCGGAGACCAGCCGGGCAAGCCCGCCGGAGACCACAGACCCCAGAGCCATGATGCCCAGGACCGATCCTGCCTGAAGAGGGCTGAGGCCACGGGCATTGATCATATAGAGGGGCAGGATGAAGATGACGGCGAACTGGCCTGCATTGATGATGGCCGCCGTCAGGTTTCCCCAACCGAAGGTACCGATGGTGAACATGGACACATCGAGGACAACGATACGGTCCTGCCTCTTGCGGCGAAGCTCCACCAGGGCAAAGCCGACCAGTAGGACCAATCCCAGGACCAGGCTGATCGGCACCAGTGATACTGGCGCGCTGTTCGACCAGACCAGCGGACCCAGGACCAGGGTGGACGCAGGCCTGACCCAGCCATAGGTCTGTCCCTCAATCAGGGCAAAGACAACAAAGGCCGAACCCAAAGCCGACAGGAGGATTCCCTCCCAGTCGCGGAGCAGACCGAAACGGTCGGCGGATCCCGCCGGCGACGACTTGGTCTCGGGTACGAAGGCCATCGAGGCGAGGATGACAACCAGCCCCAAGGGAAGATTGACCAGGAATATCCAACGCCAGCCAATCGTAGAGGTGAAGAGACCACCCAGGAAGGGTCCGACTGCTGCGGCACCGGACATGACGGCCCCCCAGACACCGAAGGCCGTGGCTCGGTACTTGCCTCGGAAGGTGGCCGACACCGATGAGAGGGTTGACGGCATGACCAGGGAGCCGCCTATGCCCTGGACGACACGTGCCATCAGAAGCCAGGACCCGCTGGAAGAGGTTGCCGCAAGAAGGGAACCCAGAATGAAGATGACGGTCCCGACCTGGAGCATCCGCTTCCTGCCGATCATGTCGCCCAGTCGTCCGGCGGGCAAAAGGAGGGCGGCCAGGACGATGCTGTAGAGTGCTGTGACCCACTGCGCCTCGGTCATGGTGATGTGGATGGCATTGATAATGGCCGGTATCGACACATTGACGATGGAAGAGTCGAGAACAATCATGGCCAGCCCCAGGGCCAGCACCCAGAGCGCCTTCCAGGGCGGTTTGCCTGCGCTCGCCTCCCCTACCGGATTCGTCCGTGCTTCTGTTGCGGCCCGGGTCCGCTCCCCCTCGTCGCCCTGATCTCGTCGGGTCATCCGACACCCCCTCATTGTCTGCCACCGGGAATCTTATGCGCTGATGTCCATTCAGCATCCCGATAACTCGTCTACGGACTTTTGAGACTATACGTCGCAAAAATTTCCCTGGCAAGCAGCGAGGCGGCAATCGCCAACAGCGGAACGGAAGAATCAGGACGGGGAATCGGGGCAGCATCGCAAAACGGCACCAACAAGCTGAGGCAACCAAGACCCGATGTCCACCAGCCGAAGTTGAGTCCATACACCCGGAGCCATATGATTCTTTGCAACGGGAAGAATCGCGGCCATATGCGATCGCATCATGCAGGAGCACAACCCCAGGAGGATCATGCCCAAGATCGAGGAAGCCAGTCTGGACGAGCACCGTTCCAGGACGCTCTCGCGCATCCTCACGGCAACCGAGCGGATACTCAGAACCTCTGGCCGGCGTGGTCTGACCATGGCCGCAGTCAGCAGAGGGGCAGGCATGGCGAGGAACTCCCTCTACCGGTACGCTGCCGACACCGACCAGCTCTGCGACATGGTCCTGGAGGCCCACCTGCCCGTCTGGTCCACGTCCCTGACCCAGGCCCTGAGTCAGGCGCACACGCCACAGGAGATCATCCTTGCCTGGACTCGGACCAACCTGATCCAGGCCGGCCATCACGGTCACAGTTGGCTGATGAACCTCTACGCCGACAGCAATGACACCCAGTTCCGAGACTCCTTTCTGTACGGGCAGCCCATCACACCCGACCAGAAGAAGACGGGCTCCACGGATAGGACCACGGGTGCCATGGTGGTCTTCCACCGTCAGGTGAACCAGCCCCTGATTGATGCCTGGCAGTCACTGCGGCCAGGAGATGCCCGGACCGGCGTGGAGGTCACCAGAGGCATCGTCCAATCCGGCATGCGACTGATTGACGCCTTGACTATGGAGGGCGGAAAACCCAGCCGCGACAAGGTCTCACGTATCGTCGAAGACATCACGGAATCCACGCGGGCCGTGATGGAAACCCTGTCCGTAGAACAATCACGGCCACATCAGAGGGACCGGGGCAAGGACAACCTCTCATGAGATTCCTGGGCAACATCATCTGGCTTCTTCTGGGCGGTCTGGCAATCTCACTGTGCTGGGCCCTGATCGGCATCATCCTCTGCTTCACAATCGTCGGCATTCCGCTGGGCGCACAGGCTTTCAAGATGGCCGGGCTGACCCTGTCGCCCTTCGGCCACTCAGTCACCTATCAAGGGCGGTTCGGATCCGCACTGGCCAATCTGCTATGGCTGGTCCTGGGTGGCTGGTGGTTGGCCCTGTCATACTTCGTGGCAGGCCTGATCAACCTCGCCACCATCGTCGGAATACCCTTCGGCATACAGTCTTTCAAGATGGCGAAATTGGCCTTGATGCCCTTCGGCGCCGTCATCCGCTGAACCAGGCGGAATCGCCAGGGCTCTGCGACAGCCCAACCCCCTCCCCTTCCCCTCTCGTCGAAACCGTACAAGGCGGAGCAATGAGCACACTTGGCCTTGCGGTCGTTGGCCTGCCCGAAACGAGAAGGACATTCGATTGAACAGGTCGCGCACCTGGGCTATGCGTCGGGCAGTCATGAAAGAATAAGAGGCATGACTACCATCATCATGCATACATCGGAAGGCGACATCCGCCTTGACCTCTTCGACGACAAGGCACCTGAAACCGTGTCCAACTTCCTGGATCTGGCCCAGGGCAAGAAGACATGGACGGACCCGGAGACCGGCCAGGAAAGGGAGGACCCCTTCTACGACGGTCTGACCTTCCACCGAATCATCAAGGACTTCATGATTCAGGGCGGCTGCCCCCTGGGAACAGGCACAGGCGGCCCCGGTTATGAATTCGACGACGAGATTGACTCCGAGCTGACCTTTGACCAGCCCTACAAGCTGGCCATGGCCAATGCCGGCCTGCGTCGTGACCCCGCCACGGGCAGGGCCCACGGCACAAACGGCTCCCAGTTCTTCATCACGACCGTACCCACCCCCTGGCTGGATGGTCACCACACCATCTTCGGCCAGGTTGCCGATGAGGATTCCAAGAAGGTCGTCGACAAGCTTGATGCCGTAGCCACCGACTCCGGCGACCGCCCCCAGGAACCGGTCTTCATCAACAGCATCGAAGTGCTCTGAGCATAGGGTCCGGGTATGCCTTCGAAGGTGGCTCCAAGCAAGTACAAACCCGGCACCCGCAGCTACACCATGTCCCGCATCAGGGGCAAGGAGACCTCCATCGAACGGTTGGTCCGGTCCTACCTCTTCGCCCGCGGACTCCGCTTCCGCAAGAACGACAAAAGGTACCCGGGCCACCCCGATGTGGTCCTGCCCAAGTGGCGGGCCATGGTCTTCGTCAACGGCTGTTTCTGGCATATGCATGAGGGCTGCGCCAAATTCTCCATCCCTAAATCGAACGTGGAATTCTGGACCACCAAGCTGACAAGGAACCGTCAGCGGGACCAGGAACAGGGCAGCAAACTGCGTGCCATGGGATGGAGGGTCTTCACGGTATGGGAATGCCAGTTGAATGCCACCCACCGCGATAAGACCCTGGACGAGCTGTATCAGGCCATCATCGACCCCGATCGCCAAGACGAATCGATAAAAGCACCAATCCAAACAAAGGAGTAAGGATGAGTAGATTGAACGGCAGGCGGCAGGAAGCCCAGCAAAAGGGAAGGCACGTCAACGTGGCTATTTTGGGGGCCGGCCGCATAGCCCACTCCCTGGCCAGGACACTGGTCATGATGACCAAGGATGAGCGCTACAGCCGACTTGTGGCCCCCTACGCCGTGGCCTCCCGGGACCGCGAGCGCGCCGGAGCCTTCGCAGCCCAGTATGGCTTCGAGCACCCATACGGTTCGTACCAGGAACTCCTGGAGGACCCCGAAGTCGACCTGGTCTACATCGCCACCCCCCATAATCTGCACGCGGAACAGGCCGTAGCCTGCATGGAGGCCGGCAAGAACGTCCTGGTTGAGAAGTCGTTCACAGCCAACGCCAAGCAGGCCAGGCAGGTGATCGAGACCTCGCAGAAGACAGGACTCCTCTGCACCGAAGCCATCTGGACCCGTTACATGCCTTCACGATCCATCATCGACCGCATCGTATCATCCGGCGATCTGGGCACCGTGCAGACGGTCACCGGCAATCTGGGCTATGTGACCACAGGAAAAGCCCGCATGACCGACCCCGCTCTTGCCGGCGGCGCCCTACTCGATGTGGGCGTCTACCCGCTCAACTTCATCGACATGATCATGGGGCCCAGGCCCATCGAGCGAATCACCACAGACTGGGTACGCAGCCCCGAAGGGGTCGACAGCCAGAATTCAACGACCCTGCTCTACCAGGACGGGTCCATGGGGGTGGCAACCAGTTCCATGGTTTCGAACAGTGACCGCTTCGGCTCCATATGGGGAAGCGAGGGCTACCTCATGTGCGGGAACATCAACAACGTGGAATCCCTGGACCTCTACGACAATACGCACGAAAAGATCCGCAGTTATCCAATCCCAGATCAGCTGACAGGATACGAATACGAGGTGGCCAGCGCCGCCGAGGCCATCCTGGACGGACGGACCGAGTGCCCGGAGATGCCCCACCACGATACCCTGCGCATCATGGAGCTGATGGACTCGATTCGCCAGCAATGGGGTCTGGTCTACCCATTCGAAGGCTGATTCCTTGTTCCGAAGGGTCACTTGATGCGGTGCACGCATCCCCTCTCAACCAGGTATGCCTTCCTGGCCAGCTGCACCATCGGGGCATCGAAGTCGCTGTCGGTGTAGAAGGAGTCAATCCGTGCACCGTCCCCGACCGCTTCCATGAAATGAACTGGTTTGCCCGGACCGAAGTTGAGATACCCGACCTCCAGGGTCTCCATATCGAGTGTCGAACCGATGCATCGGCCCACTCCCAGGCGGCGGCACGCCTCTCCCGCCACCACATCGAAACTCGCCGTCAGGATGACATCATCCTGACGGGGTCGGTACCAATCCATGATTTTGCTCATGTTCCTGTCCCAGAATTCGCTGACCAATCGATCCATATCAAAATCGGGACGGGACGTGAGCTGCTGTAGATACCTGCCGCCTATGCGGCGCATGGCCCTGTCGAGCTCTTCCAGGGTTACCCTGCCGAGCCGGTACCTGATGGCGTAGTACAAGGCGGCAGGGGCGAACCTCACCATGCTGCCGTACCGGCGCAGGGTGAAGAAGTAGAAGTCGAGCAGGCTCTCACCGTCATAGATGGTGCCATCGAAATCCAGTACCCGCATACCAACCTTCCTGACCAGGGCTCAGAACGAAGTGAACCCTAGCGTGCAGTAATGACAGGAGCGAGGGTATCTTTCCCCTTGAACCCAGACCTGGCAATCCGCACGTCCACCGGTAATCGAGTCCTGACATCTCCGGTAGGGCTCGTCAGATTACTTGCCAATCACTTGATTATTGTCATCGAGACTCCACGGTATGTACTATTGTCGCTATTCTGTCGGTTTTGCCATGGAAAACAGGGGGGTTGGCCATGTCGGAACATCGGCAGTAGACGAAAGGCAGCATGATACCCATGAGGGGGGGGGGCATGTTCGTATCGGTTAGGGAAAGGCAACTGAACCATGCTCAGGAAGAAGCAATACCACAACCTCAGTGGCTGCATTGCCGGCATTTACCGGCACTCAAGAAACAACATCAACAGGTACATCAAGAGCAACGGAATCAGGGGCACGCAAAACGACCTGATCATACACCTCTATGACCACCCGGGACTGAGTCAGCGGCAGATCGCCCGTGATCTCTGCGTCGACCCCAGCCTTCTGGCTCGTGACCTGAAGGCCTTGATTGAGCAGGGCCTGGTGAGCCGTGAGCAGAACCCCTCCGACCGTAGGGTGAATGTCATCACCTTGACCGAAAAAGGCTCCGATATCGCCCAGGACAGGATCAAGGCAATCAACGGTTGGTGGGCAGAGCTCTTCGATGAGAATCCTCAGATCGATCCCGAGGGCTTGTATAAGGAGTTGCGTTGCGTTTACAACCGACTCCTCACAGCCGATGCGTGAGGGCCACCGAACCACGGAAAAGGCTGTGCTCCTTCTTTGTGTCCGGGCACAGTCTTTTCCCTTATCTGCCGCAGAGGTCACCTGATACAAGGACTCTCACCCGGCATCGATGCCGTTCTCACAGCCAGAGAAAGCAACCAGGAAGAACAGGTTGCCTAGGCAGCGATCACCCATCCTCGATTCGCAGGCAAATCCATCACGACTTATCTGTCACCGGACCCGCTCTGTGAGCCATCAGCCTGATCCAGTATCCGCCTGATGGCCTCCAGCCGAGGCCCAAGCTGGTGTTCATACCCGCGGTCCTTGGGCTGGTAATAACGACGACCTACCAGATCGTCCGGCATATACTGCTGTGGCGCCACGGCACCCGGAGCATCATGGGCGTACTGGTAACCCTCGTGGTTGCCCAACTGCTTCATCAGTTTGGTGGGTGCATTGCGCAGGTGCAGGGGAACCGGACCGGTCCTGCCTGCATCAACATCGGCAAGCGCATCGTTGATGGCCATATAGGTGGCGTTTGATTTCGGGGCCGTCGCGACCGCAACGACCGCCTCAGCCAAAATCAGCCGGGCCTCGGGCATCCCCACCATGGCTACGGCCTGGGCCGCCGCCACCGTTACCTGAAGCACCTCGGGAGAGGCCATACCGACCTCCTCGGCCGAGGCGATCATAATCCGCCGGGCAATGAAACGGGGATCCTCCCCCGCCCTCAGCATCCTGGCCAGATAGTGCAGGGAGGCATCCACATCAGACCCTCGCATGGACTTGATGAAGGCCGAAGCCACGTCGTAATGGTCATCACCCTTTTTGTCGTACCGGACCGTGGCCACATCCATCACCGAGGAGACCACGTCGGCGGTGATAATGGGGCGCCTCGCCCCCTTCGCCCTGGGGCCGTCCTGAGTCACAGCCCCGGCCGCCGCCTCCAGAATGGTCAGCGATCGACGGGCGTCTCCCCCGGCGAAGCGGACAATCTGATCCAGGGCCGCAGGATCCATGCGAACCTGGTTCTTGAGTCCTCGCTCATCCTTCAGGGCTCGCTCGATCAGGGTTTTGACATCCTCCACATCAAGGGCCTCCAACTTGACAACCACGGAACGTGACAGCAGGGGCGCAATGACGGAAAAACTGGGATTCTCTGTCGTGGCGGCAATCAGGGTCACATCCCGGTTCTCAACACTCGGCAGCAAGGCATCCTGCTGGGACTTGGAGAATCGATGGACCTCATCGATGAAGAGGACCGTCTCCTGGCCACTGGTGACGAGTCGCTCGTGGGCCCGGGCAATGACGTCACGAACCTCCCTGACTCCGGATGTGACAGCGGAGAGTTCTTCGAAATGCCTTCCGGACTGACCGGCCACGATGTATGCCAGGGTGGTCTTGCCGACCCCGGGAGGACCGAAGAGAATGATTGAGCTGGGTGCAGTCAGCTTATTGGCCGGATCAGCCCGGGCCAGACGTTCCAGAGGTGTGCCGGGGGCGATGACCTTGTCCTGGCCCAGCACCTGGTCAAGTCTGGTCGGACGCATCCGTACAGCCAGGGGCAGGGTGTGATCCTGCGGAGGATCTGCCGCCTGAAACAGATCATCAACCATGGTGCACCTCTCTCATACGCTTACCTGATTCGTTTGCTCTGATGCTACTTCCAGCATAGGTGGTACCTCAGGCAGGCAAGGCGCGCCTGACCGACCGCAGCGATGGCAAATCGTATCGCCATACGCGAATTAAACGGTTCGTAACCATCGACGAGTAGAGTATTGCTCTACTTCACAGGCGTGAACAGAACAGATATGCCTTGATGTAGCTCGTGCCAAGCCCGGAAACCCCTACCGGGCGTACCATTCGGTACAGCACGTCTTGAAACGCACGTTTCATATCCATGCCCCCTGTGGGGCACAGTACAGTCAGGAAGGGATGCACGTGATGTCTCTGAGGAATGATCAAGGCAGGAGCCTGAACCTGCCCAGGTGGGTTGCGATCCTCCTGTCGCTGCTGTTGGGTGCCGCCACCCTGGCAGGAACCCTGGTGACGACCGGGGAGACGGCAGAGGCGTCCACCGTCTCTCAGGCGGTCGAGGGGAAGACCTTCAGAATCGCCACGGACACCACGTTCGCCCCCTTCGAGTTCCGCGACACCACAGGCGAACTGGTCGGTATCGACATGGACCTGATCCGGCAGATTGCCGAACGGGAGGGGTTCAAGGTTGAAATCCAGTCCCTGGGCTTCAATGCCGCCCTCCAAGCCTTGACCTCCAAGCAGGCTGACGCCGTCATCGCCGGCATGACCATTACCGAGGAACGCAAGCAGGTCTATGATTTCACGGACCCCTACTTCGATTCCGGCGTACAGATGGCCATTGCCAAGAGCAACGACGAGATCAAGGGATACAAGGACCTCAAGGGCGCGGTTGTCGCTGTCAAGACCGGCAGCGAGGGCGAAGCCTTCGCCAAGCGGAATGCAGACAAGTACGGCTACTCGATCAAGGCGGTCGATCAGTCTTCCACCATGTACGAAATGGTCAAGTCTGGCAACGCCCAGGCCGTCGTGGATGATTACCCCGTCCTGGCCTATGGCATAACCCAGGGCAACGGGCTCAAGACCGTTACCGAAAAGGTACCGGGCGGTTCATACGGAGTGGCCGTCAACAAGGGTGAGAACCAGGACTTCGTGGCCGCCTTCAATGAGGGTCTGGCCAAGATGAAGACCGACGGCAGCTATGACAAGCTCCTCAAGCAGTACCTGGGTCAGAGCGGCTCCGGAAAGAAAGCCGCAGCACCTAAACTCAGCTTCTTCGGCCTGGTCCGCCAGTCCTTCCCCTCCCTGATGCTCGGCCTGAAGAACACCCTGCTGATTACGGCCATGGCCTTTGTCATCGCCCTCCTGATCGGCGTTGTTCTGGGCCTGTGGCGAATCAGCCCCAACAAGATCCTCTCCTGGATAGCACGGATCTATGTGGCGATTTTCCGGGGTACGCCCGTCCTGGTCTGGGCCTTCTTCTTCTACCTGGGTGTTCCCCAGCTGATTGGCCATAAAATCAGCATCTGGCTTGCCGGTGCCCTGACCCTTGCCCTGAATTCCGGTGCCTACCTGGTGGAAATCGTCCGAGGAGCCATCCAGTCGGTCGATACCGGACAAATGGAGGGGGCTCGGTCCCTGGGGCTCACCCGGCGCATGGCCCTTCGCAGGGTCATCCTTCCCCAGGCTGTTCGCATCGCCACCCCGTCCATCATCAACCAGCTGGTCATCATGCTGAAGGACTCCTCGCTCCTCCTGGCCATCGGGTTCGGCGAGCTGCTCTACCAGGCCCAGCAGATATACGCGGCCAACTTCCGCGTTACCGAGACCCTCTTCATGGTGGGCATCATCTACTTCGTGGCCATAACCCTGTTGACATGGCTGGCCAATATCCTTGATAGGAGGATGAACCGATGAATCAGGCACTGAACCAGGCCATTGGCGGGCTTGAGGATTCCGACATGGACACCAGCCGGCTGACCCGGCGAATCCGTCAGACCCAGCAGAGCGACAAGCAGGGAAATACCGGAGTGGCCGTCAGAATCAAGGACCTTCACAAGCGCTACGGGAATACCGAAGTGCTCAAGGGAATCGACATGGAGGTGAAGTCGGGCGAGGTCATTTCGATCATCGGCCCCTCCGGCGCCGGCAAGTCCACCCTTCTGAGGTGCGTCAACGCCCTGGAGATGCCCAGTTCCGGATCGGTCACCGTCTACGGCATGGATCTATCCGACCCCAAGACCAACATCGACAAGGTCCGCGAGCATGTGGGCATGGTCTTCCAGCATTTCAACCTCTTCCCCAATATGAGCGTGGCGGAGAACATCATGCTGGCACCTTGCATGATTCACAAGACCCCCAAGGAGGACGCCTACCAGCAGGCGCTGGACCTCCTGGAGATTGTGGGACTCAAGGAGAAGGCCGATACGCGCCCCACCGACCTTTCGGGCGGACAGCAGCAGCGCGTCGCCATCGCCCGTGCCCTGGCCATGAATCCTGCCGTCATGCTCTTCGATGAAGCCACATCAGCACTGGACCCTGAAATGGTGGGCGACGTGCTGGAAGTCATCAGATCCCTGGCCGAGGGCGGCATGACCATGCTCCTGGTCACCCATGAGATGGGATTCGCCAGGGAGGTCTCATCCCGGGTCATCTTCACTGACGCAGGAGTGATCGAGGAGGAGGGAACACCCGAACAGATTTTCGGGAACCCCCAGAGCCCCAGGCTTCAGTCCTTCCTCTCCAAAGTGCTCTGATGACAAAACACCTCATTCACAGCCTCTGGCGTTCGTCCGAGAACCGTGCCAAGCCCTGACGAACACCAGACGGACACATGGACAGGGAGGCCCCTGCTTCGGGTTGCAGAAACCGAAGCAGGGGCCTCCCTGGTTTTTCAGTAGGAGGGCCTGCACATGTGACGGCCCGAACACCGGTTCACTCCATGCAGGGATGCCACTTGAACCGTCCGGGTCAGAGGGCCATGAGTTCTTCGATGGGCCCGACCCTATAGCCGCCGAATACCACCTGACCGCTTTCCTGGGTGGCTTCCAGGTCTACGATGCCGGCAATCCCCCAGTCGTGGTCTCCCTCCACGTCGTCGAAGATCTGGCGGACCTTCCAGGTGTGATTCCTGGATTCCCCCTGCTGGTTAATGCTGAAGTAGTCGGTGGACCGGGCCTGGGCATCCGTCCGTATCTCATCATGGGCCTCATAGAGGTCATCCAGCGTGTCCTGCCAAGCCCGCAAGCCGTAACCCCAGTCGGAGTCCAACTCGGCCAGACGCTCGGGTCTGTCGTTGGCGACCAGTTCCACCCGCTGGAACATGGCGTTACGGACCAGAACCGTCAGCCCTCGCCGGTCCCTGACCACCTGGTCGTCCTGGCTGGGCGGGGCTGCGTCCAGACCGCTCCCCTGGTCAGAGTCCGTACGTCCTGCGGCCTCCCACTCATCGACCAGGCTGGAATCGACCGATCGGACAATCAGCCCAAGCCAGGAGACGATATCCTCCAGGCGCTCGTCCAGGTACTCTTCGGGAACCGTCCTGTCCAAGGCCCTGTAGGCATCAGAAAGGTAGCGCAGGAGGGTCCCCTCCGACCGGGATATGCCATAGCGAGATATGTACCCGTTGAAGTCCGAGGCCGTCTCAACCATGTCGCGCAGGACGGACTTGGGGTGAATCTCATAGTCGTTGGCCCAAGGCACGTCCCTGCGATAGCGGTCAAAGGCCTCTGCCAGCATATCCCCCATCGGCATGGGGTAGGTCACCTCCTGGAGCCGTTCCATCCGATCCTCATATTCAAGCCCCTCCTCTTTCATCTCCTGAATTACCACATCCCTGGCCTGTCGCTGCTGGGCCTTGAGTATCTGCCTGGGATCCTCCAAGGTGGCCTCGACCATGGAAATGAGGTCCATATCGTACGAGGGATCATCGGGATCCAGCAGCTCCAGGGCGGCCAGAAGAAACGGCGAAAGAGGCTGATCCAGAGCGAAGTCCTCAGGCAGATCGACGGTGGTGTAGTAGTCAAGACCACCATCAGGGTTCCGCTCCGTTTCGATGACCTCGGTGTCGGTCAGGGTCTGGAATATCTCGTCGGCCCTCTCCTGGAGGTTCTCCTTCTGCTGGGGCGTTTGACGGGAGTCCTCAATGAGGTCTTCCACCCTGGCGCGGGCATCACCACCCTGAGCCACCTCGTTCAGGACCATGGCATGGGTGATTTTCAGGTGTGGTGTCAGGGTTTCGGGGCTGGCGTGGATCAGCTTGTCGAAGGTGCCCTCGCCCCAAGTGACGAAACCCTCCTGAGGCTTCTTCTTTTTGATTCGTTTCAGCTTCTTGGGATCATTGCCTGCCTTGGCCACAGCCTTGGCGTTTTCGATTTCGTACTCTGGCGCCTCGGCCACGACCAGGCCCTGGGTATCGAAGCCCATCCGACCCGCGCGCCCGGCTATCTGGTGGAATTCCCTGGCCCGGAGCCTGCGCATCCTGGCCCCGTCGAACTTCGTCAATCCTGTCAGCAGGACCGTATGGATAGGTACATTGATGCCGACTCCCAAGGTGTCCGTACCGCAGATGACGGGGAGCAATCCCTCCTGGGCCAGCTGCTCAACCAGTCGGCGGTAGCGGGGAAGCATGCCAGCATGGTGGATTCCCACGCCAGTGCGGAGAAGCCGCTGCAGTATTTTGCCGAAGGCCGTCGTGAACCGTGTTCCGGCCATGGCCTCCTTGACCCGATCACGCTGCCTTCGGTCCGACACCCCTGAACTGGACAGGGCCTGGGCGGTCTCCAAGGCAGCATCCTGGGAAAAGTGGACGATGTAGACCGGAGTGTCCTGATTCTCCAGCAAGGATTCGACCGTTGTCGGCAGGGGTGTATCAACGTATCTGTATGACAGCGGTACAGGTCGTGGGGCATCCGAAACGATGTCCACATCCGATCCTGTCTTCCGCTCCAGGTCATCGGCAATTTGGCTGACATCACCCAGGGTGGCTGACATAAGCAGGAACTGGGTGTCGGGGAGGGTCAGGAGCGGTACCTGCCACGCCCAACCCCTATCGGGGTCACCGTAGTAGTGGAATTCATCCATGGCCACACAGCCGATATCGGCATGACGCCCCTCGCGCAGGGCCTGGTTGGCAAGAATCTCCGCCGTGCAGCATATCACCGGCGCATCCGTATTGATATGGGTGTCACCGGTAATCATCCCCACCCGGTCACGACCCAGAACCTTGACCAGATCGAAGAACTTTTCAGAGACCAGAGCCTTGATGGGCGCCGTGTAGTATGACCGCCTCCCGGTGCAGAGGGCGATGTAGTGCATGGCGAGAGCCACCATCGATTTCCCTGAACCTGTCGGAGTGGCAAGAATGACATGATTCCCAGACACCAAAGAGAGGATGGCCTCCTCCTGATGGGGCCAGGGGGTGATGCCTCGGGATTCGACCCATTGGAAGAAGCGCTCATAGATGTCATCATCCGTCAGATTGCGCGGCTCTCCCCACTCCGGCACCATGTCGCCGAGGAGAAGAGGGTCCCCGGTTTGCTCCTTGGACGAGGTCTCCCCCGGTGTGGATGAGGTGGGTTGCACATGTTCTGACAAAGACATGACTCCCAGTCTATCCATCGGCAATCACATAGGGTGCCGGACTCATGGAAAAGCCCCCGCCTGCCAACATCGATCAGGCAGGGGCGGAGGCTCACTGACAGGAATCAGGTTCAGGATTTCCTGCTGGACGAATCGGAGGCGCCATTGGAACCGCGCCCCTTCTTCTTCCCCTTGTTCCTCTTGTCCTTATACGGGATAGGTGGCTTGAGGAAATCGGATATCTCCATGCTCCTGGGCTCGACCAGGGTATCCGGCTGGGTACGGTCGTATCCCTGGATGTACCGGGTCTTCTTCCAGTGCTTGATGGAGGCGTTGGACCCCCGATGATGCTCATGGTACTGCCTGGGAGCGCCACCGTACTTGTCCTCGTCGACCTCCTTGGCCACGGCGATCTGGTTCACATTCGAGGGATCCATGATGGCCAGGGGTGCCACCGGCTCCACAAAATCAGATGGGGCCGCCGTCCGTTCCTGCATCTTCCTGGGTAGCCAGCGCGCGAAATGCGAGAGAAGGAAGCAGACGAAGAAGTAGACCACGGCCGCAACCACCAGGGTCTGGAGGATGTTGAAGTACATGGATCCCAACCGCCGAGACTCCTGGAGCAGATCCGTATACATGATGATTGAACCGAGGGCCGTATCCTTAAGAACCACAACCAGCTGGGTCACGGCCGCAGGGAGCATGGCGTAGACCGACTGGGGCACCTCTATCTGCATCAGCGACTGGGTCCTGGTCAGACCGAGGGCCAGGGAGGCTTCACGCTGTCCGTTGGGCAGGTTGCCCACCCCGGAACGTATCAACTCGGCCACAACAGAACCGTTGTAGAGGATCAATCCCAGAACAACGGCCCAGTAGGAGGCTTCGCTGATGCCGGAGAAGGCGAACCACCGCCAGAAGAAAATCATCAGCATCAGAACGGGGACGGCCCTGCAGAACTCGACGATAAAACCGGAAACCGTTCGAACGATGACGCTGGGAAGGAGGCGTCCTATGCCGAAGATGAAACCGAAGAGGACTGAGCCTATCACTGCCAGGACCGCGGCCTTGAGTGTCAGCCATAGGCCCGGCAGGTAGAAGTCCGTCCAGGCCTCATAATCAAGTGCCGGCTTCCATAGATCCCAACTGAGCTGGTTCTCCCCGCCCGGGGGATTGTGCAGACGCATCAGAATCAGGACAATAACCAGTGCGAAAACCAACGCCGCGACGAAATTGGCGATACGAATGACGCGACGCCCCTTGGGACCGGGCTGGTCAAAGAGGAGTGAACTCTCGTTTGTCTGTGCCATCCCGTTCACCTCCTCACGGCTAGCTTGTTGGACAGGAAGGTGGTCAGGGCCCCGATGGGCAGAATCAGAACAACGTATCCCATGGCGAATATCAGGAAGATCGCCACGATGGAATTGGCATGGTACTCAATCATCTCGCTCATCAGGGAGGAGCTCTCCGAAGCCACCGACGCGGCTGCAGCCACCGTGGAGTTCTTCAGGAGAGCGATGAAGGTGTTCCCCAGAGGCGCAACCGATCCTCGGAAGGCCTGGGGCAGGATGATCTCAGAGGCCGACTGTATGAAGCTCAGACCAAGGGCTCTGGCTGCTTCCGCCTGACCTAGGGGAACCGTGTTGATGCCGGACCGCAGGGACTCGCAGACGAAGGCTGCTGTGTAGAAGGACAGTCCGACCACGGCCAGCCAGAAGAAGTTCACGGAAAAGACGTCCGAGAAACTCAACTTGAGCTGGGCAAAGGCACCCAGGACCATGAAGACCATGATGATGGTCAGGGGCATGTTCTGGAAGAACTCCACATAGGCCTTGCTGAAGATCCTCATTGAGGAGATCGGCGAGATGCGCATGACCACCAGGAGCACACCCAGAATGAGCGAGAAGAGGGCAGCCCAAAGCGTCAACTGGATATTGACCCAGAAGGCGCCCGGTATGTTGTACTCGGAGAATAGCTGAAGCACGGAACCCATGATCACTCCCCTTCCTGAGGCTTGGGCGGATTGAACTGGGGATTGGGCTTGTAATGGGTGCCCCTGGTGTTGTTGTCGAGGGCGCGCTGCCAGGAGCCGTTGGCCTCCATATCCACCAGAGCGGCGTTGATCTTCTTTGCCAGTTCCTTGTCGCCTTTCTTGATGCCCACCCCGTAACGCTCCTCGGTGAAGGGCTTGCCGACCAGCCTGAGCCGCCCGCGGGAGGCTGAGGCCAGGCCCGCCAGGATGATATCGTCCGTGGTAACGGCATCGACAATCCCCGAAAACAGCGCGGTGGCGCACTCGGCGTATCCGGGCTGCTCCATGAGCTGGACCTCGCTGGCGAACTTCTGCTTGACGGTGACGGCCGACGTAGAGCCGGTCACCGAGCAGAGGCGCTTGCCGTTCAGGTCCTCCGGCCCGTTGATCTGGTGGTCATCCGTCCTGACCATGAGGTCCTGCCCGGCCACAATGTACGGCCCGGCAAAACTGACCGCCTTCTTTCGTTCATCGGTGATGGAGTATGTGGCCAGAATCATGTCCACGTCACCGTTCTGAAGCATGGCCTCACGTTGCTTGGAAGGGGCCTCCTTCCAGACGATGTCGTCTTCCGAATACCCCAGCTTGTTGGCTATGTATGTCGCCACATCAACGTCGAAACCCACGTAGGTTCCGGACTTCTTGAATCCCATTCCAGGCTGGTCGAATTTGATTCCGATGCGAATCTTGCCGGCCCCCTTGTCCGACCCGCAGGCCGCCAGGGAGAAGAGACAAGCCATGGCGCACAGGGCCGCTGTCAGGTTGCGTAAGAACCGCCTGGCATGGACCACCATCCCTTGCATGTTGTCTTTCATTCCATGTTCTTTCTATGACTGTTCAAGTCTTGCCTTCACTCGACTCAGTGAGTGAGTATCTTGGAGAGGAAGTCTTGGGCGCGCTTGGTCTTGGGGTGGTCGAAGAAGCCATCGGGGGTGTCCTCTTCGAGGATGCGACCATCGGCCATGAAGACGATTCGATTGGCTGCCCTGCGGGCGAATCCCATTTCGTGGGTGACGCAGATCATGGTCATCCCCTCCTGGGCCAGCTGGGTCATAACATCAAGCACCTCGTTCACCATTTCAGGATCAAGGGCCGAGGTGGGCTCATCAAAGAGCATGATCTTGGGCTTCATGGCCAGGGCACGCGCAATGGCCACCCGCTGTTGCTGACCGCCGGACAGCTGGGAGGGCATCTTGGATGCCTGGGATTCCACTCCGACCCTGGCCAGGAGATCCATAGCCAGGTCCTCGGCATCCTTCCTCTCCATATGGCGCACCTTGATCGGCGCCAGGGTCATGTTCTCCAGGATGGTCTTGTTGGCGAACAGGTTGAAAGACTGGAAGACCATACCCACCTCGGCCCTCAGATTGGCCAGGTCCCTACCTTCCTGCGGCAGGGGTTCGCCGTCTATCCTGATGACACCGGAATCGATGGACTCCAGCCTGTTGATGGTCCGGCACATGGTCGACTTGCCGGAACCGGACGGACCGACCACCACCAGGACCTCCCCGGTGTTGACCTTCAGGTTGATGTCCTTGAGGACATGCAGGGACCCGAAGTGCTTTTCGACGTGGGACAGTTCCACCAAAGGCTTGGTGGCTGTCATGGCTGCTGAGACGCCATTACCGGCATGGCTTTCCACGGTAGGCGCTGTTCTTGTCTCGGTTTCACTCATAAACGGCAGTGTAGTCAAGGTTTGTTAGGAGGCAAGAAACGAGGTTGGTTCCAGATAGGCGTTGATGGTGCCGAATCGGATAATCCTTGGAAAACCGCTGAATAGCAAAAAGGGAAACGGGAAAACCAGTCTCGCATATTGAGCAGGAGCGTGTATTTCAGGAGGAGATGCGAATGAAACATGGGAATCAGCGGGAAGGATAACCCAGCACCCTGAAAAGCAATGGGGAGGGGCCGAAACAGATGGCCCCTCCCCTGCACGAAATCGACCGTCAGTCGGTCTCGTCCTCTGCATCCGGGTCGTAATCGACGCCGGTCTCGGCACGCTGGTCATCGGAGATGGGAGCCGGGGCACCGGTCATCGGATCCTGTCCGCCACCGGACTTGGGGAATGCGATGACATCGCGGATTGAATCGGCCCCGGACAGAATCTGCGCAGCCCGATCCCATCCGAAGGCGATGCCCGCGTGGGGCGGTGCACCATACTTGAAGGCCTCAAGCAGGAATCCGAACTTCTCCTGGGCCTCTTCCTTGTCGATACCCAGCACGTTCAGGACCCTGTCCTGGATGTCATCACGGTGGATACGGACGGAACCGCCGCCTATCTCCTCGCCGTTGCAGACGATATCGTAGGAATCACTCATGGCATGCTCGGGATCCTGGTCGAACCTGTCAATCCAGTCTGCCGAAGGCATGGTGAAGGGATGGTGCATGGAGGTCCACTTGGAGTGCCCCACTGCCACATCGTCGTCCTCCGGGTCATCCGTTGGCTTGAAGAGCGGGAAGTCGACAACCCAGGCAAGGGCGAACTCATCAGGCTTCAACAGCCCCTGACGACGGGCTATCTCGACCCTGGCGGCACCCAGGAGGGTCTGGGACACCTCACGCTGACCGGCGGCAAAGAAGACGGCATCACCATTCTCGGCATGGACGGCCTCCTTGAGCCCTTCACGCTCCTGGTCCGACAGGTTCTTGGCCACAGGCCCCTTGAGAACACCGTCTTCGGAGAACTGGACATATGCCAGGCCCTTGGCCCCACGCTGTCGGGCCCACTCCTGCCATGCGTCGAATTGACGGCGGGGCAGGTCGGCGGCGCCCTTATAGACCACGGCACCAACGTAAGGGGCCTGGAACACCCGGAAGGGGGTGTCCTTGAAGTAATCGGTCAACTCGACAATCTGGTTGCCAAAGCGCAGGTCAGGCTTATCGGAGCCATACTTATCCATGGCATCATGCCAGGAGATGCGCTGGATGGGGAGCTTGACCTCAAAGCCGGCTGCCTTCCAGACGGACGCGATGACCTGCTCGGCCATGGCCATGACATCCTCTTGCGAGGCGAAGCTCATCTCGATATCAAGCTGGGTGAACTCAGGCTGGCGATCGGCTCGGAAGTCCTCGTCACGGTAGCAACGGGCTATCTGGTAGTACCGCTCGAACCCGCCGACCATCAGCAACTGCTTCAGGAGCTGGGGGGACTGCGGCAGGGCATACCAGGAACCGGGAGACAGGCGGGCCGGCACCAGGAAGTCACGGGCACCCTCAGGAGTGGACTTGATCAGGGTGGGCGTCTCGATTTCGCAGAAGTCCATATCATCCAGGGCGGCACGGGCGGCCTTGTTCATCTTGGCCCTAAGTCGAATCGCCTGCTGCATGGAGGGCCTGCGCAGGTCCAGATAGCGGTACCTGAGGCGGACATCCTCACCGGGAAGCTTGTTCTCGGACTCGTTCTCCAGGGCCGTGGAGACCTGGAAGGGCAGGGCATCGGACTTGGAAAGCACCGTGATGGCATCGGCCACGATCTCGACATGACCGGTGGTGAGATGGTCGTTGTCGTTGCCTTCGGGCCTGGCCCGCACCATTCCTTTGACCTGGACGACGAACTCGCTCCGAAGGGGACGGGCGACCTCTTCGTCGTAGATGACGACCTGGACCAGACCTGAGCGGTCCCTCAGATCAATGAAGGCCACACCGCCATGATCTCGACGACGATCCACCCAACCGGCGACCGTAACCTCTTCTCCGATCCTGGCCTCGGTGACCTCCGTGGCGTAGCTGGTTCTGTAAGCCGAACGGCCCATGCTTCCTCGTTCCTCCATTGTGCTCGCCTGTCCCTGTGTCAGGCCTTGAATTCCACTGTCTGCCGGGCATATACGCTATCCGGCGTCCAAGACAGCAAATCAGCAGGTTCCTGATCTCCTGTGATGATGTTCTTGACCTGGTCGCCCTCTTCCCCGTCTTCCTGGGCCGGGAACCAGACATAGGGGATACCCAGATGGTCGGCGTACCGGATCTGCTTGCCTATCTTGGCGGCTGTCGGTGCCACGTCCGCCGCTATCCCCCTGGCCCTGAGGTCCTGGGCGATGTGGTTGCTGGCGGGGCGGTCATCCTCGTTCCAGACGGCCACCATGACCGATGCCGGGGAGACGCGCGAGGCCTGGGCCCCATGGGCCAGCAGGTACGACAGGAGTCGGGAGAGCCCGATGGACAGGCCCACACCCGGATAGGTCTTCTTGCCCTGGGAGGCAAGGTTGTCGTAGCGACCGCCGGAGCAAACGGAACCAAGGGACTCGGCCCCCTCAAGGAAGGTCTCATATACGGACCCGGTGTAGTAGTCCAGGCCGCGGGCGATCTTCAGGTCCGCGATGACCGCGCCGGGTCTGATCCTATCGGCCTCGTCAATGATCATAGCCAGGGTTCCCAGTCCCTCCATGGCCAACGCATAGGAGTCCGATCCCTTATCCATGCCTACCCTGTCGGCCAGGTCCTCGAACCGCTCGCGCAGCTGGTCGCCGTTCCGGGCGGTCAACTCGGCCAGATCCAGGCAGGCGCGGGCCTGTTCCCGGTCGGCACCGCACTCAGATACCAGAAGGTCGGCAACCTCGTCCGCCCCGACCTTGTCCAGCTTGTCGATCTCGCGGAGCACACCCTCGATGTCGGTCAGCCCAATGCCCCGATAGAACCCTTCGGACAGCTTACGGTTGTTGGCATGGACCGTGGGTTTGGGCAGGCCGAACGCGCGAAGCTCCTCCAAGGCGCTGAGCATGACAAGCGGCACCTCTACCTCGTAGTGGTCGGGAAGATCACCATTGCCCACCACATCCACATCCGCCTGGACAAACTCGCGGAACCGGCCTTCCTGGGGCCTCTCCCCCCTCCAGACCTTCTGAATCTGCCAACGCTTGAAGGGGAAGACCAGCTGCCCGCTGTTCTCGACCACGTACCGACTCAGGGGCACGGTCAGATCAAAATGGAGTCCGAGGCGGTTCTCGACCGGCACGTCCTTTTCCTGGCCCAGATCCTGAAGCCTGGAAAGGAGATAGATCTCCTTGCTGGTCTCACCCTTTTTGAGCAGACTGGCGCCCTGCTCCACGGCCCTGGTCTCTATGCCTATATACCCGTTGAGCTCAAAAACCCTGCGGAGAGTATCGATGACCCGCTGCTCAACCACCCGCTGGGAGGGCAGCCATTCCGGAAATCCTGATAATGATGCGCCTTTTGCCATAAGAACCTATAATAGAAGAAATCAAGGAAAACGCACCGTCGTATTCTGCGATCTCTCCAACACACAAGCTTAAAGGAGCTGGCCATGGCCGACGAGACTGCCACCACACCCGAGAACACCCAGATGCCCGAGGGGGAGCAGCGCACAGACAATGCGGTGGGCGGCAACGCAACCGCCGTCACCCCCCAGGTCGGCACCGAGCCCACTGCCACAGCCGAAGCTCCGACACCCTCCGAGCCTGAGGTAACACCCGAAGCACCGGCAGCACCGGTTTCCCCTGTTGCGGAAGCCGCACCCGCCTCCGCCGGAAAGCCCGTACCTGCTCCGGGCAAACCCGAAGGTCCTGCCCCCACACCGGCTGCTTTTGCGAAGAAGACCCCGCAGGTGGCCCCCGCTCCCGGCACACCCACATACTCCGATAAGGACATCAAAGAGGCCGAGAGTTTCGGCCGGGTGGACGACGAAGGCAATGTGTTCGTCAAAGAGGGTGAAACAGAACGCCAGGTAGGCCAGTTCCCGAACGCCACCAAGGATGAGGCGCTGAACCTCTATGCTCGCCGCTTCCTGGACATCAGGGAGAAGCTTGACCTCTTCGCAGCCCGGCTCAAGACCACCAAGATCAAGCCTCACGAGATTGACGAGTCGGTCAAGAGCCTGGGTGAGGAAATCAAGGAGCCTGAGGTCGTCGGCGACATCGCCTCCCTCCGGTCCCGTCTTGACGACCTGACCAAGCAGGGCCAGGCGAAGAAGGAGGAACTGGCCGAGGCCCGAAAGGCCGCCATGGCCAAGGCCATCGAAGAGCGCACAGTCATCGTTCAGAAGGCCGAGGAACTGGCCAATTCCCTGGATGAATCGACCAACTGGCGTTCCACGGCCGACAAATTCCGCTCCCTCTTCGAGCAGTGGCAGAACCACCAGCGCACCGCCATCCGCATCGATAAGGCCGAAGCGGATGTCCTCTGGAAGCGTTTCTCCTCAGCCCGGACCACATTCAATCAGGCACGCCGTAAGTGGGCCCAGCAGCGTGATGCCCAGCGTTCCGACGCCAAGCGCATCAAGGAAGAGATCATCGCCCAGGCCGATAAGATCAAGGATTCGACCGATTGGGGCGCCACCTCCCATGAGTTCAATGAGCTCATGGACCGGTGGAAGCAGGCTGGGCGCGCAGGCCGTCAGGATGACGACCAGCTCTGGGCCCGCTTCCGACAGGCCGCCGACGTCTTCTTCAACGCCAGGCAGGCCGACCGCGACAAGACCTCCGTCGATGAAAAGGACAACCTGTCCAAAAAGGAAGCCCTTCTGACCAAGGCGGAGGCCCTGCTGCCCGTCAAGGATGTCAAGGCAGCCAAGCAGGCCCGCCAGGCCCTGGCCTCCATCCAGGAGGAATGGGACCAGATCGGATATGTCCCCCGCGATGACGTCCGACGCATCGAGGGCCGGATGGATGCGGTGGACAGGGAGATCAAGTCCGTGGAAGATGCCGCTTGGAACCAGTCCGACCCCGAAACCGATGCACGCGTGTCCAGTTTCGAGGGGCAGCTCAGGGCCCAGCTGGAAGAGCTCAACCAGCAGATCGCCGCCGAGACCGACCCGGATAAGAAGCGTCAATTGGAGACCGAGAAGGCCACCAAGGAACAGTGGCTGAGCGCAGTCAAGTAATCGGCTCTCCTCGCCCGTGATTCAGGGCAAACCTAAAAGGGGGTCCGCACCGGTAGTAAGGTGCGGGCCCCCTTCACTTATGTCCTGTTCTAAAAACTGCGCATATGCGGGGTACCCGAATCCTTGGCGCCCGTCAGACGGTATGCGTCAAAGACCCCGTCAATCCTGCGGACGGCTGCCAGGAGGGTATTGAGATGCTGCGGGTCGCCCATCTCGAATACAAACTGACTGATGGCCACCCGGTCGCGACCGGTTGACTGGCTGCCGGACAGGATGTTGACGCCATGGTCCGAGAGGACCTGTGTGATGTCAGAGAGCAGATGCGGCCGATCAAGGGCCTCGACCTGAATCTGGACCATGAAGGTTCCCTGCTTGCTGGTCCAGGCCACCTCGATGATACGTTCGGGTTGCTTGCTCTTCAGGTCCAGAAGATTCTGACAGTCGGCCCGGTGAACAGAAACGCCCTGGTTCTTGGTGATGAATCCGACAATCCTGTCCCCGGGTACCGGGGTGCAGCAACGGGCCAGCTTCACCCAGACATCGTCCACGCCCTTGACGGAAATGCCTTGGGAGGACTCCGTGTGGGTGGTCTTGGTCACCTGGCCCAGGGGGATGGCCTCCTGCTCCACCTCGTCTTCCAGGTTGGACCTGCCGGCATCCTGGACCAGTCGTGAAATGACGTTTTGCGTGGATATCTGCCCGTCACCGATGGCGGCATAGACGGCTTCTTCGTTCGGGAAGTTCAGCTCGTCTGCCGCCCCGACCATGGCCTCCGGAGTCAGGAGGGTGTTGACAGGCAGATTGCGCTTGCGCATGGCCCTGATCAGGTCGTCCTTGCCCTCTTCAATGGTCTCGGATCGACGTTCCTTGCTGAACCACTGACGAATCTTGCTGCGTGCCCTGGGACTCTTGGCGAAACTGAGCCAATCCCTGGATGGCCCGTTGGTATCGGACTTGCTGGTCAGAATCTCGACCGTGTCGCCGTTCT
The DNA here is from genome assembly GCF_000737865.1 of Bifidobacterium coryneforme. Taxonomy (NCBI): domain Bacteria; kingdom Bacillati; phylum Actinomycetota; class Actinomycetes; order Bifidobacteriales; family Bifidobacteriaceae; genus Bifidobacterium; species Bifidobacterium coryneforme. The sequence goes on along the minus strand of NZ_CP007287.1, from coordinate 725,865 downwards.
GGAGCTTGGTGTCGAGAGGTACCAGGCGCCCGTTGACCCTGGCCCCCATGGTCCGGTGCCCGACCTCGGTATGGACCGAATAGGCGAAGTCGACAGGGGTCGAATCCGCAGGCAGGGAGATTATCTTCCCCTTGGGGGTGAAGACGTATACCTCCGAAGATCCCAGATCGTCCTTGAGTGATCCCAGGAACTCATCCGAATCGGGAGTCTCGCTGGTCCAGTCCGCCAGTTGCTGAATCCACTTGAGGTTGTCCTCCTGTGACAGCTCACTGACTTCTTCCTTTTCGCGCTTGACATCCGACTGGTCGGGTTGGGAGAGTTGCCTGCCGGCTGTCCCGTTCGCCTTGTACTTCCAGTGGGCGGCGATGCCGAACTCGGCCCTGCGATGCATCTCCCAGGTCCGTATCTGGATCTCGACCGGCTTGCCCCCGGGGCCAACCACCGTGGTGTGGAGGGACTGGTACATGTTGGTCTTGGGCATGGCTATGTAGTCCTTGAACCGGCCAGGAACCGGCGACCAACGGGCATGGACCGCGCCCAGTGCCGCATAGCAGTCTCGGATGGAATCGACGATGATCCTGACACCGACCAGGTCATAGATGTTCGCGAAGTCATGTCCCCGCACAATCATCTTCTGGTAGATGCTGAAGTAATCCTTGGGGCGGCCGGTCACCTGTGCTTCGATGCCCTGGGAGTCCAGATCCTCATGGATTTCGTCCAGTATCTGCCGCAGATAGACCTCACGCTGCCCCGCCCGCCTGGAAACGAGGACCACGATTTCGTCGTAGATCTTCGGGTAGAGGGTCTTGAAGCTGAGCTCCTCCAACTCGGTCTTGATGGCGTTCATACCCAGCCGATTTGCCAGAGGGGCGTAAACATCCAGGGTCTCACGGGCCTTACGTTGGGCCGATGAGGGTTTTACGTACCGCCAGGTACGGGCGTTGTGGACCCTGTCGGCCAGCTTGACCACCAGGACCCGAACATCCCGACTCATGGCCACGATCATCTTGCGGATGGTCTCGGCCTGGGCCGAATCACCGTAGTCCATCTTGGATATCTTGGTGACCCCATCGACCAGACCGGCCACCGTATCACCGAACTCCTCCCTGCACTCGTCAAGGGTGTAGTCGGTGTCTTCGACCGTGTCGTGCAGGAGACCCGCCGATACCACGGTCGGCCCCATGCCCAGGTCGGCCAGGATCTGTGCCACGGCAAGGGGGTGGATGATGTATGGCTCCCCCGATTTGCGCCTCTGGTCGGCATGTTGCCTGACCGCACGGTCATAGGCCTTCTGGAGCATGGAGAGGTCTTCGTCGGGATGGTGGGCCCGGCATATCCATCTGATGGGGGCCAGCGGATTGAGAGGATTGTCGCTCACCTCGCACCCCAAGGCGCGGGAAGACAGCTCAGACGGCCCCTTGCCGCTCACGTCATTGCCGCAGACGCTGCCTTCCATAGCGACCATCAAACCTCCAATGTCCGATAATGCACCAATCCTACACGCTTCAGGCGTGCCGGCCCCAACCGTGTCTACAGTCCCCGGGTCAGACTCCTGTGGAGCCGAATCCCTGCGTGGAGCGGGCCGAACCCGGCAGACGAGTCGCCGGCACGAACCGGGCCTGCACATAGCGCTGGATGACCAGCTGGGCAATCCTGTCACCCGGTTGGAAGCGGACCGTATGCTCGGGGTCCAGGTTGATCAGCGGAACCTTGATTTCACCACGGTATCCGGCATCGATGGTCCCCGGTGCATTGAGAACGGTGACACCCTGCTTGACGGCAAGGCCCGAACGCGGATGGACCAGGCCGACGTATCCGGCCGGGAGGGCCAGGGATATGCCGGTCGGCACCAGAGCGCGACTGAATGGTGCCAGCTCCACAGCCTCGCGGGTTCGCAGATCGGCCCCGGCATCACCCTCCAAGGCGTAGACCAGGGGGACGGACTCCTCCGTCCCCTCACCGTCAGGACCACCTACGGTCTTGATGAGGACCTCAATGGTTTCAGGTTCGTTGTACGCCTCATCCCAGGCCATCAGGCGGCGCACTCCTTGCAGACAGGCTGCCCGTCAGGAGTGGTGTAGGCCAACTGGCTACGGTGCTTGACCAGGAAGCAGCTCGAGCAGATGAACTCATCACCCTGCATGGGAATGACCGTAACCGATGAATCCTCGTTGCTCAGGTCCGCTCCAGGAAGTTCGTAGTCCTCAGCAATGGCGTTCTCGTCATCATCCAGGTCCGCCCCCGCGTCCTGGCTGGTCTTGCCGAGTTCCTGCAGGGATTCCTCATCTTCGTCCTTGTCACGGGGGGAATCGTAATCCTGTGCCATCATTACCCTTTCATTATTCATCCGGCCCTGTTCACCGATGAAGCGTATACGACATGTACTGCGCATAGGATACACGATTTCAAAAGCACGTAAAATACAAGCCATAGGGCACAATGGAATAAACCATGACAATCGAAGAGATAGGGGCATGAATGTCTGAGAATGGGATCAGGATGGCCCGCTTTGACCACGTAAGTGAGAAGGGCGAGCTGGTCTTTGTCTGCGACCATCGGCACTTTGCCGTGCCGGTCGATGATGCGCTTGATCATGCCATTCTCGAGGCCAAGCAGGTCAAGGAAGAGGAGGAAGGCGCACCCCGTCCTCAGGCATCCACGCCCCTGCCGGTCTCCTCTATTCAGGCTGCGGTCAGGGCCGGTGCCCGCCCCGCGAACGTAGCCCAGCAATTCGCTGTGAACGAAGCCATCGTTCGGCGTTTCGCGGCCCCTGTCGAAACAGAGAAGAAATACGCCATAGAACAGTTCCTGACCATGCAGGCCCCCAAGGGTTCCGCCGGACACACCAATCAGGACCTGATCGCCAAGGTGCTCAGGCAGGCAGACGCAAGCATGAAGGACCTGACCTGGGAGGCCACACGCCGGGGGTACGAACCCTGGATGATAAGCGGGGTCATCCAGCTCGACAAGCTGATCATCAACGCCCAGTGGTCCTGGAACATGCGCGACAACACGGTCACCTGCCTCAACGATGCCGCACGGACCCTGCTTGACCAGTCCAGCCTTACCGACCTCCTCGGCAACATGTCCTCACCGACGCAAACACAGCAGGCAGACCCCGAACAGGTTCCGGAGACCGAGCCGATTCAGCCTCAGCCTGAGATGACGGGGCCTCTGCAGGATTCCTTCGGAACGGAACAAGCCCTCCCGATTCAAAACACCGCTCCGATCGAGAACCCGATTCCGGTCGATAACCCCGTTACCAGCACTCCAATGACTGCCGCTGAAGCGATCGACAATGGGCCTCTGCCGACCGAGACGCACGAAAGTAAGTCCGCGTCCGGCAACGATGACCGACACTCCGCCCTCACCGCCTGGCTTTACGGGAAACCCTCCAAGGAGAAGGCCAAACCACGAGAGACCCCACGGCTTGAGAACACCCCCCAGGGGCTGGACGACGAAACCAAACACTCGTTAGGCCAACCCGCAGCGTCCGTCCCTCTCCAGGAGCCGATGGATGATGATGCGGCCACAAGGATTATGCCGACCCAGGAACCAGTCGCACCTCAATTCGCCGAAGCCGACACACCACAGCAGACGGAAGAGACCCAGGTCCTTCCCCGGCAAAACCAGATGCACCAGGTATCCAGGGAGCCGGAAGCACAGCCGAACCAGCAGGCAAGGGTGAGTCAGCGCAAGCACTCGGGACGTTCGGCCGTACCCAGCTGGGATGAGATTCTCTTCGGCGACTGATTCCGGCTGGGAAGAACTCCAGCCCCCAGGGCAATGATCCGGGCGGGCTGGAGACCCGGAGTGTCAGACCAGATCGATCAGGCAGGGAATCCGGGTCTCCAGAACCGTCGAAGATCCATGCACACCCGGCAAGCGCGTTGCTGCATCGATTTGGATCCTTGAATCCACCAGGGTCACGCGGTCATGGGCCAGAACCAGGAGGTCACCGATCATCGGCCTGACCCGATTATCGACCTCCCCGAAGAGTCCGGCACCAATGGCCTCCTCTCTGGTCATGACCGTGGCCAGGTCGCCAAGTCTGGTCCTCCATCGCTCTGCTATGGCTTCCGGGGCCACGTCTTTCCGGGCATACAGCATGACGGCTCTGGGCTCCCCGCCGACCAGCTCCACCCCCTCGTTCAGCACCGGTTCACAGGCGATGTCGATTCGCTGGGCAGGGTCGGCCGCGACCATGCCGTGGTCTGCCACGATCACGATCAGGGTGCCTTTGGGCAGACTTCGATGCAGGAGGGCCAGAAGGGCATCAGCGCTCTCCAAGGCCGCGATCCACTCCGGCGTGTCCCAGCCGTGATGATGCCCAACCTTGTCAACGTCACGAATGTAGAGGTAGGTCAGACCTGGTTCGCGAGCGGCCTTGGCCGTATCCAGAACACGCTGATGGGAGTGGTTTGCCGATTGGTAAACACTCCCCCGTAATGCCGCCCTGGTCAAGGCGGAATCACGGAATCGGGGAAGACCGCAGGAGGTCACCCTGACATCCTGGGCCACCAGCTGCTCGAACACCGTCGGCTGCCGTTGCAGGTCGAGTGGGTCGAGGGCATCCCGGAACTGAATCATCTGACTGATCAGACCGTTCTCAGGATTGAGCTGGGTGTAACCCGTCATTCCGGTCAGCCCCGGGCAGGTACCCGTGCCGAAGACGCCCATGGCGGCAACCGTGGTCGAGGGCAGGCAGGTGGTCAAGGGGCGCTGGTTCAGGGGTTCATTCAAAAGCGAGCGCAGATAAGGCACATGCCCAGCCCGGGTGGCCAGGTTCCAAAAGCCCAGTCCATCCACCAGCACCACCACGGCAGAGTCAGCATCCGGCAGATTGAGCGCCGCCTGGACACCCTCCGGCGAAGGATGGACGGGAGTCGCAATGGGATGCCCTATGGCCGAGCTCACCGCAGGCAGAACAGAAGAGAGATGCCGGGCCCCGCCGACTTTCCCTGTATCGTCCTGGTCCCCATATTGCAACGGCATGGTGGGGTGCAGCAGTTCCTTCATCTCCGGTACGTCCAGGCCCATGAGCCTCATTCAACCACGCTTTGCCGATATTCAGAGCGCCGCTCGATCCGTCGGAACCTGTTTTGGCGGACCATCCGGTTATCATGGGGCGGAACGTCAGGAAGCAGGAGAGCAGACAGCATGGCAAGGCAACGCAGGAGCAAGGCTGCCGGGTACGACCCCCGGGAGGTCAAGGAAAACATAGTCGAGACCCCTCTGAACGAGGAGATGAGCAAGTCCTTCCTGGAGTATGCCTACTCCGTCATCTACGCCAGGGCCCTCCCCGACGCCCGCGACGGCCTCAAGCCGGTGCAGCGCAGGATCATCTATCAAATGGGGCAGATGAACCTGACCCCTGACCGGCCCTACATGAAGTCCGCCCGTGCCGTGGGCGAGGTCATGGGCAAGCTCCACCCCCATGGCGACTCCTCCATCTACGAGGCCATGGTCCGTCTGGCCCAGCCCTTCGCCATGCGTCTGCCCCTGGTTGATGGTCATGGCAACTTCGGATCGCTGGATGATGGTCCGGCCGCCTCCCGATACACCGAAGCACGCCTGGCCCCGGCCGCACTGGGCATGAACGCCGACATTGACCAGGACACCGTCGACTTCAGCCCCAACTACGACAACAAGCTGAAGGAACCGGTTGTCCTCCCCTCGGCCATACCCAACCTCCTGGTCAACGGGGCCTCCGGCATAGCCGTGGGCATGGCCACCAATATGGTCACCCACAACCTGGGCGAGGTCGTGGCGGCCGCCAAGTACCTGATGGGTCACCCAGACGCCGGCCTTGATGATCTGATGCGTTATGTCCCCGGTCCCGACCTTCCCGGCGGGGGTGTCATAGTAGGACGCGACGGGATTCGCCAGGCCTATGCCAAGGGCCGCGGCGCCTTCGTGACCCGATCGGTGACCCACGTTGAAAACGTCACCGCCCGGAAGAAGGCCATCGTCGTCACGGAACTCCCCTTCATGGTCGGCCCTGAACGTGTCCTGGAACGGATCGGCGAAGGGGTCAAGAACCACAAGCTGGAGGGGATTTCCAGCGCCATCGATCTGACCGACCGCCACAACGGCACCCGTATCGTCATCGAGATCAAGACAGGGTTCGACCCGGGCAAGGTCCTGGGCAAGCTCTTCAAATACACACCGCTTGAGGATTCGTTCACCATCAACAACGTGGCCCTGGTGAACGGGCGGCCCCACACCATGGGGCTCAAGGAGCTTCTTGAGGTCTGGATCGAACATCGACGTACGGTAATCAGACGGCGCAGCGAATTCCGCAAGACCAAGGCCAAGGAACGCCTCCACCTGGTCGAGGGCATGCTCCTGGCTCTGGTCGACATCGACGAGGTCATCCAGGTCATCCGCACCTCAGAAAACGCCGATGAAGCCAAAAACCGGCTCATGGCGGTATTCGACCTGGATCAGATCCAGGCCCAGTACATCCTCGACCTTCGTCTGCGCCGCCTGACCAGGATGAGCCGGATTGAGCTGGAAAGCGAGAGGGACGACCTGCGCCGCCAGCTGGATGAACTGGAAGGCATCCTCTCATCAAGCGCCGCCCTGGACAGGGTGGTGATTGATGAGATGGACAAGGCCGTTGAGGAGTGGGGCAGCCCCCGGCGGACCGTGATCCTGGACCAGGAGCCTTCGGGCGAGTTGGCCCCGGTCACCGCCCAGGAGGATGAGGAGAGCGCCCAGAGACTGGCCAAGGCCACCAGGGCCCTTGCTGCGGCAGGAGAACCCGGCAAGAGTGGTACCGGAGCAGGTGCCGACCTCCAGCTTGAGGACCAGCCCTGTACCGTCATGATGAGCGCGACCGGTCTTCTGGCCCGGAGCACGGCTGGTGCCCTGGATGTCTGGAAGGGCAGGAGCAACGCGGACGGACGGGCGGCCGATGATCAGATACTCTCCATCTTCCCCACCACGACCCTTTCCTCCTACGGACTGATCACCTCCGCCGGCCGTCTGGTCACGGCCCAGGTGGCAGACCTCCCCCTGATACCGGCCACAGCCAGTCTCAGCCTGACAGGGGGTGTCCACGGGAGCGAGCTCCTGAACGGGACCCAGAGTACCGACCCCCTACCCGGGGAGGAGGCCATAACGGTCGTCGACCTCAAGGACACTACTCCCCTGGCCATCGGAACCAGGAACGGCATCGTGAAGCGGTGGAACCGTGAGGCGCCGACAACCATGGACTCCTGGCCCATCATTGATCTGAAGGATGGCGACGAGGTGGTCTTCGCCTCTCCTTGCGCAGACAAGGACCGACTGGTCTTCATCGCTTCCGATGCCAGCCTCCTCACCTTCCCAGCCGAGAAGGTCCGCCCACAGGGACGTAACGCCGGAGGCATGGCGGGAATCAGGCTGAACGAGGGATGTCGGGTCACCACATTCGCCGTAGTACCGGTCGGTGGACTGGCCTGGACCTACGAGGAGACGGATACCGGCCTGACCTCCCAGTCCGGTGCCGTGGTCCTGACCGTGGCCGGTGATTCCGAGGCCCTGCCGGGGACCGAGAACGGTGCCGCCAAAGTGACACCCCTGGAGATGTACCCCATCAAGGGACGAGGCACCGGCGGAGTGCGTTCCCAACGCTTCCTGAAGGGGCAGGACACCCTCCTGACGGCATTTGTGGGTTCCTGGCCGCTTCGAGCCTCCACGGCCGCTGGCACCCCCGTAGAACTCCCCGAAGTGGATATGCGCAGGGATGCCTCCGGTCAGGAACTGGCCGCACCCATTGCCTACGTGGCCTGAAAGCAGATCCGATTGTGTGAGGCTCCGGGTGGGAAGGTCCTGTTCCGGTAACACCGACTCTCCCGCCCGGGCCTGAACGGGCGAGTCCCCTAAGGCACGAGCGCATATCGGCCGCCTTGGTGCAGGAGGCATCCCGACGCCTGTGAACAGGAGCACCTGAGATGAATCGGGGGTAAACGCCCCCATAGACGTTTACCCTCGAACCGAACCGCCGGAATCAGAACCGATCAGGTATCGATCTTGCTCCGATCAAAGTCATCGGCATTGTCCACGATGAACTGCTTGCGTGGCGGCACGTCATCACCCATGAGCAGTGGGAATATGCCGGAAGCCCTCTCGGCGTCCTCCATACGGATTCTGCGGAGCATCCTGGTCCTGGGGTCCATGGTGGTGTCGGCCAGCTGGTCGGCATCCATCTCACCCAGACCCTTGTAGCGCTGCACATCGGGGTTGTAATCGATATGCTGCCTACGCAGGTCGGCCAGCTTCCCCTCCAGTTCATCGTCCGAATAGGTGTAGATGAACTCACCCTTGCGCTTGCCCGCCAGGGCGATTCTATGGAGGGGCGGCACGGCGGCGTATACATGACCGTACTCGATCAGCGGCCGCATGTACCGGTAGAAAAGGGTCAGCAGGAGGATGCGGATATGGGCACCGTCAACATCCGCATCAGTCATCATGATGACCTTGTTGTACCTGGACTGGTTGATATCGAAACTGGCTCCGGACCCGGCCCCGACCACCTGGATGATGGAGGCACACTCCTTGTTGGTCAGCATCTGGGAGAGCGAAGCCTTCTGGACGTTGAGAATCTTCCCCCTGATGGGCAGAAGGGCCTGGAACATGGAGTTCCTGGCCGCTTTGGCCGTACCCAGGGCGGAATCGCCCTCCACGATGAAGAGCTCGGCGATATCGTCGTTGCCCGGCATGGAATCCGAGAGTTTCGATGGCATCGAGGCGGATTCCAAGGCGTTCTTGCGCCGGGTGACCTCCTTGGTCTTTCTTGCCTGAATGCGGGCATGCATCTCGCCCACGATCTTTTCGAGGACCCGGCCCGACTGCTCCTTGAATCCCCGCCTTGAGCCGGTAATCATCTCACCGAACTGATCATCCGTCATTCGGGTCACCAGTGGCTTGACCTGCGCCGTTCCCAGGACGTCCTTGGTCTGACCCTGGAACTGGGGTTCGGAGATGCGAACCGTGACCACAGCCACCAACCCGGCCAGGACATCGTCACGTTCGATCTTGCTGTGGGAGTCCTTCAGGTTCACCTTGAGCTTACGGGCGTTGGTCTCGACGGCCTTGCGAACCTGGCGGGTCATGGCGTTGAGGAACCCATCCACGTGCATGCCGCCGCCGGGCGTGGCCACCACATTGACGAAACTGCGAATGACCGAGTCGTAGTCATTGACCCAGCGCAGGGCTATATCCACCCCGCAGGTTCGTTCCACCTGCTCGGCATGGAGCTCCCCGTCAGGACCTACCTTCTGGGTCTCTTCCTGGTAGGTGGACTCGCCGGAGATGTGCCAGACATCACTGACGGGCTCCCCCTTGGAAAGGAAGTCAACGAAGTCCTTGACCCCGCCCGTATGGAGGAACTCCTCCACGCGCCGGTGACCGGCCGATTCCATCGGCTCCAGCATGGCCTGGTCAGCCTGCTCGGTGGGGCCAATCTCCGCCCCGGCCTGCTCGGTCTCCCCTGCCTCGGCAGTCTTGGAAACCTCTACATCGGCCTCATCCTCTTCGTCATCACCAGGTAGAGCGGCATCGGAGAGTTCTGATTCCAGATTCAGCGAAGCCGCCGAATCGGATAGGAACCCAGCTGCCGAATCCGTGGTCTCGTCAGCGGATGGACCCGACTCGGAGGACACGGACTCGGAGGAACCCCTGTCAATCTCCTGCATGAGGTCCTGGTCCGGATCGCCTGTTTCCGGCACCTGCTCATCTATGACGGTTATCTTCAGACCGGGAACCAGGAAGCTGGTCTGCCTGGCCCTGTCTATCAACTGCTCATAAGAGAAGCGGGCCGTGGTATTGAAAATCTCGGGATCGGCCCAGTACCTGACCCTGGTACCGGTCTTGCGCTTGGAAACGCTTCCCACAACCTCCAGGGGGGTGGGCTTGTTCTTTCTGGTCCGCTTGAAGGGGGAATCCGGTGAGGGATGCTCAGGGTCGGCATCCTGGTAGACACCGGGATGACCCTGGTGGAACTGCATCCGATGGGTCTTGCCATCCCTGTCGACCTCAACATCCAGGCGGGAACTCAGCGCGTTGACCACGGACGAACCGACACCGTGCAGACCACCTGCAGCGTTGTATGAGGCGTTGCCGAACTTGGCACCCGCATGGAGCTTGGTAAGGACCACCTCGACACCGCTCAGGCCTGTCTTGGGCTCAATGTCGACAGGAATGCCCCGGCCGTTGTCCGCCACCTCGATGGAGCCATCCTGGTGGAGAGTGACCGTGATCTCTGTGCAGGCCCCGGCCAGAGCCTCATCGACGGAGTTGTCGATGATCTCCCAGAGGCAATGCATGAGCCCCTGGCTGTCGGTGGTTCCGATATACATACCTGGACGCTTGCGCACCGCGTCCAGACCTTCCAGAACCGTCAGACTATTGGCACCGTATGCACTGCCCGTCTCAGCCTTGCTGCCAGCCATTTTCCTCGCTGTCCACCTTCGAAACCGTGGGCGGCTCCCGCAGACCGGACCGGATTCCTCCGAGCCGACCCCAGTAGCCTGCCCTCACCTACCGTCAACCTTTTCTAGCAAGGGACCCCCGACAGTGCCGGGCTCCCCCGCTTGGCCTCACTGGTCCAGGAAGTCGCGCAGGGTCTGCGACCGTGAGGGGTGACGCAGTTTGGACATGGTCTTGGACTCGATCTGACGGATGCGCTCACGTGTAACCCCGTAAACCCTGCCGATGTCATCCAGTGTCTTGGGCTGCCCGTCCTCCAGGCCGTACCGCATCTTTATGACGCCGGCCTCTCTGGGGCTCAGGGTCTCCAGAACCTGCTTGAACTGCTCCTGGAGAAGGGAGAAGGCCACGGCATCCGAGGGAGCGATGGCGTCCGTATCCTCAATCAGGTCCCCGAACTCGGAATCACCATCTTCGCCCAGCGGGGTGTGGAGGGAGATGGGTTCGCGACCATACTTCTGGACCTCCTGTACCTTCTCGACAGGCATATCCAGTTCCCTGGCCAGCTCGTCAGGGGTGGGTTCGCGTCCCAGGTCCTGGAGCATCTGACGCTGAACGCGGGAGAGCTTGTTGATGACCTCGACCATGTGAACAGGAACACGGATGGTGCGGGCCTGGTCAGCCATGGCCCTGGTGATGGCCTGGCGAATCCACCAGGTGGCGTAGGTCGAGAACTTGTAGCCCTTGGTGTAGTCGAACTTCTCCACGGCTCGAATCAGACCCAGGTTGCCTTCCTGAATCAGGTCCAGGAAGAGCATGCCACGGCCGGTGTAGCGCTTTGCCAGGGAGACGACCAGGCGGAGGTTGGCCTCCAGGAGGTGATCCTTGGCCTTCTTCCCGTCGTTGGCGGCCCACTTGAGCTCACGCCGACGCTTGAAGTCCATTCCCTCATCATCGGTATCCAGCAGGTGCTGGGCATAGAGACCAGCCTCGATGCGTTCGGAGAGGTCCACCTCCTGCTCAGCGTTCAGCAAACTGACCCGGCCAATCTGCTTCAGGTAGTCCTTCACCGGATCCGCAGTGGCACCTGCAGTGACCACGCGACGTTTGGGATTGCCGGAGGGGGTGACGCTCTCGTCATCCTCGGAATCGTCTACAACGAAGGCCCCTTTGACCTTGGCGGCCAACTCGTGGGCGGCCTTTCGATCCTCCTCGGCCTCCTCGCTTACTTCGCGGGCCTCGTGCTCTTCCTCGTCGTCACTGCCGGGCTCGTCTTCCAACTGGTCCTGGTCCTTATCCAGTTCGTCGGACTCGGGGGTACCGTTCTCATCGATGTCCGTGACATCGAATTCGTCCTCGCCGGTCTGGTCCTCCAGGATTGCGTCGTCAACAGGCTTATTATCCGTCGTCTTACCGGCCTTGGTCGAGGTACTCTTACCGCTTGTTTTCTTGGTGGTCCCGGTCTTGGCTGCTGATTTTTTGGCAGAGGACTTCCTGGCTCCGGTCGACTTGGACTTCCCCGTTGATGAACCCTCTACGGACTCCTTCTCAGCAGTGGCTCCGCTCTTGTTGGAAGAGGCCTTGGCGGCGGCGGTCTTCTTCGCGGCGGACTTCTTGGTCGGCGTTGCCGTCTTGCCCTTGGCCCGGGTACCAGTCTTGGCCTTGTCACCCTTTTGGCTCCGGTCCTTACCGGAAGTCGAGGGGGTCTTGGCCTCCTCGGCGTCCACCTCGGCTGTCTTGACTGACTTGGTGTCCTTAGTGGCCAAATTATCCTCCTGCGGTATACCCACCTTGCGAACCGCCCTTTGGGCACAGTTATGGCAAGGTCAAATCTTTACTCATTAAGTGAACCATCTCAGGGGGACGATTATTCCCGATTCAGCCGAATTCCTTCCAAGCCGGCAGAATCGAGTGAACTGTCAGGTTGAGCACGATGGCCGCCAGACTGCACTGGGCATCATCGGCAAGGGCCTCCTCCGCCTTGGCAGCAGCCCCATCACCACCCATCCACCAGAGGGTATAGGCGGCCACCGCATGGGATTGGGCCTTATGCCCCAGGCGCATGATCCCCGCCATGCGGTCCAGCAGGGCCAGTCCCGCCCTGCACCGGGGAAGGTCCGGATGTGAATCGCCATCCTTGAATGCCGAGTCGAGGATATCGCAGAGCAGGGTGACGTTGTCGGCCTCGTGGGGATGTACACACAGGTCCAGGAGTCTGGGACAGTCCAGATTGCCCTTTCCGTATATCAAGGAAACAATCAACCCGTCACGGATGGGCAGGGTTTCACCAATCAGGACCGCCAGGACCGCCATCTGAGCCAGGGACATGCACCGATCCGAAGTCGGGGCTTCCGCCTGTTTCCCCTGGCCGCCACATTCTGACTCTCCGGCTTGTTCCAAGGCCTGAGACCAGGCACTGAGCGGGGACTGCAACCATGCCTTATCGGCTTCCGCAACCCCCGACTCCCGCCTGTCCGCCCGGTACTTCTCCAGGATCGACTCCTCCTGGGAGGCCGTCAGAGTCCCATCAGCCCCCATGACCTCGAACCGCGCCCCGTCTTGATTGAACCCTGTCATTCCCGGTACCTCCCGACCTGTTGATCTGCTGGTGGCACACGGGAGAACGACCGGAACCACCCGAACCACTTGGCTTCGTGACACAAGCCTGTCATCGATGTCCCATGAGGCACATGCCTCACAGACGGTGTGGTCGAATGTGGGCACACCCCATCTGCCCTGAGAAGAGCCTGACCCATGGGGACGTCTGTGGATAGGCTTATATCCATGGAAACCCTCACACCTGAGACCATCGAACAGCGGATGAGCGAACTGGTCGAGGCCTGTCGGCAGGACCACCTCGGCGAGCCGGAAACGGGCACAGACGGCATCCCGGCCCCGCTACAGGCCTTGAATGCCGTGTGGGACGAGGCCGGCCGGGCCGGCCGGGGCGGCAAACGACTGAGGGCACTCCTGCTCTGGGACACCTATTGGGCGATCGGAGCAGGCGAAGAGAACACCGACCAGGCAGTCATCGATCTGGCCTGCGCGCTGGAGGTCTACCAGACCAGTGCCCTGGTCCATGACGACATCATCGACAACTCCCCCCTTCGCCGCGGCAAACCGTCCTCCCATATGGTCCTGTCGAACCTGACAGGCCCCGAGGAGAACCCTGAACGAACAGACCTCGGAAATCCGATGCGTCAGGACCACCTCGGTGCCGGTCGAAGTTCAGAAGCGACAGCAGCCAGGGGGCGTGGGCTGGGCATCCTTCTGGGAGACCTGCTGTCCACCTCCAGCTCCGATCTGGTCTCCAGGGCGTCCGCCTCCCTCCCATCGGGCGAGAGCATCCTCCGGACCTTCTTCGGCATGCAGACCGCTGTGGAAACCGGGCAGGTCCTCGATATGGGCATGGAAATCATGCCCTTAGATGATCCCGAACAGCTGCGTCGTGAGGCATTCAGGACCATGGGATGGAAAACAGCCTCCTATACGACCATGGCACCCCTTGCCCTGGGACTGATGGCAGGCGGCATCGACCCGGACCGCACCCGTGCCCTGGCCTATGATCTCGGCCTCCATCTCGGTCTCCTCTTCCAGTTGCGAGACGACCTCCTCGATGTGGAGGGCCGCAGCGGTCAGACCGGCAAACCCCAGGGAGGGGACATCCTGGAGGGGAAGCGGACCGTACTCCTTGCCGATACCCTCTCAATGGCCTCTCAGGATGAGGCCGAAAGGCTCAGGGCGGCCTACAGGGCACCCCAACGCACACCGGATCAGGTGGCATGGGTCCGACGCCTGATGGAGACCAGCGGGGCTGTGGAGAAAAGCCGGAACCGTATGGATCGTCTGACCAGTTCGGTCTATGAGGAAATAGCCAACCTGTGCCGAGAGTTGTCACTGGATGACAGGCAGGGCTCCATCATCGAGCGGGCCTGCCGCCGTTTCATGCCCGATGCCGCGACTCCCGGGTATCATAGGCATGGAATTGACGGATAAGGAGGCCGAACCAGCCTCCCCAGCGACCAGAAGGCCATACGATACCAGCATGAGTGAAGCGGAAGATACGACCAGGGACCGAATCATCGACGGCCGCTACCGCATCCTGCGCAAGGTGGCGGAGGGTGGAATGGCCACGGTCTACGAGGCCCTGGATGAACGGCTGAACCGCCATGTGGCCGTCAAGGTCATGCATACGCAGTTGGCCCAGGGCCCACACCGCGCCCAGTTCGAGGAACGGTTCCGCCGCGAGGCCCAGTCGGCCGCGGCAATCGCCAACCCCCATATCGTCCAGGTCTACGACACCGGGCTTTTCGAGGGACTGGACTACCTGGTCATGGAGTATGTGCACGGCATCAGCCTGCGCCAGGAGATGGGCCGTCAGGTGACCTTCAACCTGCGGGAGACCATGCGTATCCTGGGTGAGATCCTCGATGGCCTCTCCTCGGCGCATCAGGCCGGAGTGGTCCATCGCGACATAAAGCCGGAGAACATCCTCCTCAACGACCGGGGCCACGTGGAAATCACGGACTTCGGCCTGGCACGGGCCGCCTCACAGGCCACCCTTTCCTCAACCGGCATGCTCCTAGGAACAGCCGCATATCTGGCCCCCGAAACCATCGAGAACAACCAGGCCACCCCCCAGGGCGATCTCTATGCAGTCGGAATCATGGCCTATGAGATGCTGACAGGCACGGTCCCATTCGCCAGCCAGAACCCCGTCACCATCGTCTTCAAGCACGTCCATGAGGATGTCCCCGCCTTGTCAAAGGTCTGCCCAGGCATTGACCCGGCCGTTTCCGACATGGTCACCCGTCTGACAAGTCGCTCCATCGCGGGAAGGCCCAAGGATGCCACCCAGGCCCTGCAGGAATTGAATCAGGTCCAACATGGGCTGAGCATGCAGGCGCTTCAGTTCATCATGCCCGCCCCCCGTGCTCCAGAGGCGACAAACAGCACCAACGGGGTCCAGCAGACATCGGACGCGACTGCCGACGGGTCTTCCCTACCTCAGTCCGATAAACATGACGCCACCACCGATATGGACCAGCCGGTCTCCCCCGCCCCGCCAGTGCCGGCGCCCCCGCAAACGCCCGGACGGGATGGAACCGACAGGGCGACTTCAGCGGAGACCCGCAGGTACATCCTGAACGATGTCAACCCCGAACAGACCCAGGTCATGTCGTCCCCAGCCACGAACCCGTCGGAGACCACCCGAATCGGCTCTGATCCCCTGGCACCAGGCCTCCAGAGCGATGCAGGACTGCCGGCAGAGGCCCAAGGCGAGGAGCAGCTCCCCTCAGGGTCGGGCAGCAGGAAAAAGGGGAAGCGGGCACTGATCATCGCACTCATCGTCATCCTCGTCCTTGCCCTGGCAGGGGGCGGAGGCGGTTCCTGGTGGTACTTCATGGGGCCCGGCAGCTATCACACCCTCCCCAAGCCTGATGATATTTCCTGCGCTGAAAACCAGGCCTGCAAGGTCATTGGTGCAGATTTCGCCAAGTACTCCCGCACTCTCAAGGTCGCCGGCATTGAGATGGAATCTGCTTATGACTTCAGCGATTCTGTGGCCAAAGGCGCCATCATGGCAGCGGATCCTGACACGGTGGGATCCCGCATCAGCAAGAGGATGGGTCGAGTCAAACTGACCGTCTCCAAGGGCGTCCGTGAGGCCACGGTGCCGGAAAACCTCCTCACAGCAGACACCGCCGAAGGCAAGGACCCATTGCAGGCCCTGAAAACAGCTGGGTTCAGTCGGATAGACCATGACCAGTCCAAGGATCAGTACTCGATGGACATACCCGAGGGAGCGGCGATTTCAGTGGACCCCGCCCCGGGAACCAGGACCCGCCACGACACCCAGGTCACCCTGGTTCTGTCCAAGGGGAAGATGCCGGTGGCCATGCCCGACATCGTCGGCAAGTCAAGAGAAGAAGCCAAGGCTGCCCTGGAGGCCCTTCGACTCACCGTCAACTACCGTGAGGACTGGTCGGACAAAGTGCCCCGCAACCGGGTGGTATCCGCCTCCCATCAGGCCCAGGAACAACTCCACTGGGGGGACACGGTCGACGTGGTGGTGTCCAAGGGACCGCAGGCCATCTCCATGCCTGATGTCAAAGGAAAAAGCCAGGACGAGGCCACCAGGATTCTGGAAGGCTACGGGCTCAAGGTCAACATCTCCGCACCCCTGGGCAACCTGACCCATACCGTGCGAATCCAGGACCCTGAACCAGGCAGTCAGGTCAAGGTGGTCAATGATGATGGCTCACCGGCAGTGGTGACCCTGACCGTGGTCTGATGACCTGCCCGCAGGCATCCTTCGGCAGACCGGAACGTCAGTCGAGCTCCTTCTTCGCCTGATGCGCCTTGATGACCTGGGCATATACATCCACATACCGCTGCCCGCTCATCTCCTGAATCTCCTGCATGATCCGATCGGTCAGGTTACGGACCTCTTCATGGGTGAGACTGTTGACGGGAGTGTAGGGCACGGGAATGGGCTTGCCGAAGATGACCTTTGTCCTGCCCCGGTGAGGAAACACACGACCAGGCTCCTGAAGTTCCCTGGTACCTATGATGGCTGCGGGAACCACGGTCGTCCCGGTCTCGAAAGCGAGACGCGCCACCCCGGTGTGCCCCCTGTACAGCCGACCGTCAGGGCTGCGCGTACCCTCCGGGTGAATACCAAAGATATGCCCGTGCTCAAGGATGGAACGCGCGGTTTCCATGGCTCCCAGCGATTTGGAACCACCCGACCTGTCAACGGGGAACACCCCGACCGAGCTGAACCACCACTTCTTGAATCTGCCCTTGAATCCCTTACCGTTGAAATACTCGGCCTTGCCCATGAAGTGAATCATCCTCGGGCAGGTGATGGGCAGGAGGGCATCGTCGATTACGGCCAGGTGGTTGGAGGCGATGATCACGGCCCCATCCTTGGGAATGTTCCCCGCACCTTCGACGGTCGGTCCGAACCAGGTACGGGCCAACGGACCAAGCAGTTTGACGAAGAACCAATACAGCACAAGGCCTCCTTGGTAGCGGATGCGTTCCGCCGAGGTTACGATGGTTACATGACCGAGCACAAGAATAACAACGCCGGGGAACAGTATAACAGCGATGAGGGAACCGGGTCCGCACAGGAGAATGGGGAGTGGGAGCACTTCCTGAACTCGCATGCAGACGAGTTGAATTCACTGGAGTCATCCAGGACGGCAAGGAAGTTCGAGAAAAAGGCTCGGAAGTCCGAGAAGAAGGCGGCTCTGAAGGCAGAGGATCTCAGGCAGGGCTCTTTTGTCGGCGGCGCCGGTCCACGCGATTTCCAAGGTAGGAGCTGGCTCGACACCGATGAGGTCATGGACGGGTCGTCGACCTTCACCCCGCCCGATCCCGATCTGAGCGACCTCGGCAGAAGCAGAATCGTTTACCTCATCATGACCGTTTTGGGCCTGGTCTGCTTTTTCCTGACCTTACTCATTCCCGGATGGTCCCGACTGACAGGCATCCTGGCTGGCCTACTTCTGTTGATCGGAATCTCTGGACTCATCATCGACAGGAAGAGCTTCCGTCAGTCCTCAAGCGGCCTCTTCGATGACGACGAACGTCTGTACCGGCGTTGAGGGCAAAGACCCTTCACGCACATCAGTCCTGCTCGTAGTGGGACCTTGCCGCCCGGGCCCCTTCCACCCAGGACGCAAGCAGGCTGGCGGCCCTGCCCTGGTCCACAGCCTCCTCTGCCAGGTGATAGGCCTGGGCAAAGCGGGAGGTCAGATCGGCCCCGGGGCCCATGTTGATTAATGATCCGTCCGCCACGATGGCGGATGCCGCATTGAGCAGGGCCGTGGAACGTGAGGGAACCGGCTTTCCTGCAAGGAAGTCCCTGACAGCGCCGGCGTTGAAGGCGGGATCACCGCCGCGCAGGTCATTGATATCAACGGGGTCGATTCCCAATTCACGAGTCGGATCGAAGGTCCTCTCCTCCACCTGTCCCCGGCGAATCTCCCAGATGGAGACCGGACCGGTCGGGGCCATCTCATCAAGACCTTCCGCCGATGTGTAGACCATCCCCTCCTGCCCCCGAGATGCATAGACCTGGGCCATCATGGGGCTGAGTTGGCGTTGGGCGCAGCCGATGGCCACATGGCTTGGCTGGGCCGGATTGGTCAGGGGGCCAAGCAGGTTGAAAACGGTCGGAATGCCCAGAGCCGAGCGGACTGGGCCCACAAAGCGCATGGCGGGATGGAAGGTCTTGGCAAAGGCGAAGGTGATGCCGAACCGATCAGCCATATCGGCCACATCACGTGGCTTCAGGTCCAACGGGAGACCAAGCTGCTCCAGGCAGTCGGCTGTACCACTCTTGCTGGAAGCGGCCCTGTTCCCGTGCTTGACGATCCTGACCCCTGCCGCGGCGGCGACGATGGCGCCCATGGTCGACAGGTTGACCGTTGCCGCCCCATCGCCGCCCGTACCGACAATGTCAGTCACGTCACCACTGACCTTCAGAGGCACCGCATGCCCCACCATGGCCCTGGCCGCCCCTTCAACCTCCTGGCTGGTCAACCCCAAAGCCGACTGCATGGACAGGACTGCACCCACCTGAACCGGGTCGGCGTTCCCATCCATCAGGTCGTTCATGTACCACTCGGTCTCATCCGCGCTCAGGTGTCGTCCGGACACCAGCGAGTTCAGGATGGATTTCCAGGTAAGTGGCCGCATGATGACTCTTTCCTTTGATCTGGGGCGTGAAGCATCCCTGTTTGCTCCAGGTTTACTCCCCCGTCCTCACTCCCGTGCAGGACCGTCCCGAATGATGGTCACCCCACGACCGGCATATGGAAAACGGCCACCGCCCTTATGGGCGATGGCCGCCAATCAAACCAGGAGCCCACGGAGGATTCCCGATTCGACCACAGGTCCTGAATTCAGTAACAGTACCTAGGGCACGTCACATTTCGTTCTGTCCGTGGCACATCTTGTATTTACGACCCGAACCACATGGGCAGGGGGCGTTCTTGGAGGTACCGGGGAAGGTCCTGCCGTCCGACCAGGGAGAGTGCTCCTCCTCGGCCTTGGGACGCTTGTTGACAGGGACCTTGCCATCGGCATGGCTCAGAGGCTCCGGACCAACCACGGCAGACCCTCGTTCGTCCTGGTCGGACAGATCCTCATTGCCGGACTTCTGACCGTCCACCTCGTCGATTTCCGCATCCTCATCCGCGGTATCGGGATCCTGAGGGGCCGTATAGCTGACCTCCTCGGAAGCGTCCTCCTCGGCATCCTGATCAGTCAGGTCTTCACCTTCCTGTTCGGATTCCTGCTTCCGGGCCAACTCCTCAGCCTCCTGGCTGGCGGCAATCTGGGCCAGATCCACATTGAAGAGGAGCTGAACACTCTCCTCCTTGATGGCATCAATCATGGAGTTGTACATCTGATAGCCCTCGCGCTGGTACTCGACCAGAGGATCGCGCTGACCCATACCACGCAGGCCTATACCGTCCTTGAGGTAGTCCATCTCGTAGAGATGCTCACGCCACTTGCTGTCGAGCACGGAGAGGACAACCTGGCGCTCCAGCTGGCGGGTGCCTTTTTCGCCCAGCTCCTCCTCGCGTTCACGGTAGATGCCTTCGGCATCATCAAGGACCTCCGTCAAGAGGGCCTTGACGGCCTTATCGCCCTTGCTGCCTTCCAGGGACTTCATGGTCTCGTCCTGGTCCAGGGTAATCGGATAGACCGAGCCAAGAGCCTTCCAGAGCCCATCGGCATCCCAGTCCTTGGGCTTGTCGGACCCCTTCTGAGCACCCCGAATGTAGGACTCGATGGTCTCCTTGATGAAGCGCATGACATCATCATGGATGTCCTCGCCCTGGAGAACCGCCTGACGCTCGGCATAGATGACCTTGCGCTGCTTGTTCATGACATCGTCATACTTCAACACGTTCTTGCGAATCTCGTAGTTGCGGGACTCGACCGACTTCTGGGCGTTACGCACACCCTTGGAAACGCTCTTGGACTCGATGGGCTCACCCTCGGGCAATCCGGAGGACATGACCCTGGCCACCAGCTGGGTGTTGAAGAGCCGCATGAGGTCGTCCTCCAGGCTCAGGTAGAAGCGGGACTCACCCGGGTCTCCCTGACGGCCGGAACGACCACGCAGCTGGTTATCGATTCTCCGGGACTCATGGCGCTCGGTGCCGAGTACATAGAGTCCGCCGAGATCGACGACCTCCTCGTGCTCGTCCTTCACCTGTTCCTTGACCTTGTCGAGGGTCTGGGGCCAGAGCTTCTCATACTCCTCCGGGGTGTCATCCGGTGAGTATCCCTGCTCCTTGAGCTGCTGGTCGGCCAGGAACTCCACATTGCCGCCCAGCATGATATCGGTACCACGACCGGCCATGTTCGTAGCCACGGTCACGGCGCCCTTACGTCCGGCCACTGCAACAACCGAGGCCTCACGTGCGTGCTGCTTGGCGTTGAGCACCTGGTGGTCGATTCCGGCCACGTCGAGCAGGGAGGAGACCACCTCGGAAGACTCCACGGAGGCGGTGCCCAAGAGGACCGGCTGCCCCTTGGCATGACGCTTGGCCACATCCTTGACGATGGCGGCCAGCTTCTCCTTCTTGGAACGGTAGATCAGGTCGTCCCGGTCCTTGCGGATCATCGGCTTGTTGGTGGGAATCGGGAGCACACCCAGCTTATAGGTGTTCATGAACTCGGCTGCCTCGGTCTCGGCCGTACCGGTCATGCCCGCCAACTTGTCGTACATGCGGAAGTAGTTCTGCAGGGTGATGGTGGCGAAGGTCTGGTTCTCGGCCTTGACCTCGACGCCTTCCTTGGCTTCGATGGCCTGATGAAGACCCTCGTTGTAGCGACGCCCATTGAGCAGACGGCCTGTGTGCTCATCGACAATCAGGACCTCGCCGCGCTGGACCACATAGTCGCGGTCGCGCAGGAAGAGCTCCTTGGCCTTGATGGCGTTGTTCAGGTAACCAATCAGGGCCGTGTTGCCGGGCTCATAGAGGTTGTCGATGCCCAGATAGTCCTCAACCTTGCTGATACCCGGATCCAGGATGCCGACGACCTTCTTCTTCTCGTCGACCTCGTAATCCTCATCCCGGTTCAGTCTTGGGGCCAGTTTGGCGAACTGCCGGTACCAACGGGTCACATCACCATCGGCAGGGCCGGAGATGATCAGCGGGGTACGGGCCTCATCAATCAGGATGGAGTCAACCTCGTCCACGATGGCGAAGTGGTGCCCACGCTGGACCAGGTCGGCCTTGTCCCAGGCCATGTTGTCGCGCAGATAATCGAAACCGAACTCATTGTTGGTTCCATAGGTGATGTCGGCCTCATACTGCTTGCGACGCTCCGCGGGCTTCTGGTCGGTGATGATGCAGCCGACACTCATTCCCAGGAAGCGGAAGATGCGACCCATGAGCTCGCTCTGATAGGAGGCCAGGTAATCATTGACCGTGACCACGTGGACACCCTTGCCCTCCAGGGCATTCAGATAGCTGGGAAGGGTGGCAACCAGAGTCTTTCCTTCGCCTGTCTTCATCTCGGCGATATTCCCCCAGTGCAGGGCGGCCCCACCCATAAGCTGGACATCGAAGTGACGCTGTCCGAGGGTCCTCTTGGAAACTTCACGTACGGTCGCGAAGGCCTCGGGCATCAACGAATCAAGGGACTCACCATTGTCCAGGCGCTCCCTGAACTTCGCCGTCTGGCCCTTCAGTTCTTCGTCATCCATGGCGGAGATCTTGTCCTCCAGGGCGTTTGTCGCGTCGGCGACTCCCTGAAGTTTACGGATCTGCCGTCCTTCACCCATACGAAGGACCTTGTCCAAGACTGCTACCACGTTGCGCTCCCTATACGTTCTTTCAATCCCCCGTCACACCATCATGAGCCGACGGAGGCCCAGACTTCCACCATATTACGCGAACGCACAGATTTTCACCATGCGACCTGCGTCAGCCTCGGCACGGCATCGGCAGGGTACCCGCAAGCCACCCTCAGAGACCCTGTCCCCACTTCGTTTCCATGGCCGTCGGAGACCCCTTGCAGAGGACATGAAAAACCCGCCGACCAGGACTTCCTATCCATCCGTCCGGGACCGGCGGGCCGACAATCGCTACAGCTCACTCCCTGCCGACATGCTCGGGGGTGTCAATCTCAAAGACGCCGTAACTCCACCCGTGCCTGCGGTAGACGACGGAGGGTCGGTTGGTCTCCTTGTTGACGAAGAGGAAGAAGTCATGACCGATCAGCTCCATTTCGTACAGCGCCTCGTCGATGCTCATCGGCTCGGCGATGTGCAACTTCCTGCGAATGACGATCGGGGTGTCCCCGACCTGGACCTCGACAGCCTCTCCTGGCCCGAGGTCGGATGCCACGGCATCCTGTGCACTGTTGTCCGGTTCCGGTGCCGCCACGTCTTGTGGGCGAGGCGTCTCCGCAAGCGGCACTTCGAGCGGCAGGGGGGCATGGTCCAGACCACGCCGGTGGTCCTTGCGCCGATCACGTGTGCGACGCAGACGCTGTGTCAATTTGTCTATCGCCATATCGAAGGCACTGAACTCGTCGGCGCTGGAAGCCTCAGCACGAATCACCGTCTTGCCGGCCTGAACGGTCAGCTCAACCCGCTGTGCGCTGTCGGCCTGGCGAGGATTGCCTTCATGGGTCAGCATGACCTGGATACGCTGAGCATCAGGAGCTATGGCCGTTACACGATTCATCTTGCTCTCGACGACATCACGGAACCGCTGCTTGATCTGGGTATGACGTCCGGTAATGACGATCTCCATGAGAATCTCCTTGCACTCGTAAGCGGTCAACCCGCTTGTGCGACGGTGAGGGAAAGTCACCGTCGACTGTCAATTCGATTGTAGCTGAAAGAAGCAGGCATTTGCTGATTGCAGGCTCACATTTGCATGTAGGCAATCTGAGTCCATTGGTCCGGTTCCTTGCATTCAGACCCGCTGCCGAAGGTTGCCCGCCCTCCAATCGACGAACCGGGGTGGCGACGGTCCCTCAGGTGGGATAAGCTGACCCCTCGAGACCTCTCGATGGCCGCGGCCATTCCTCTCGGGAATGGCTGAGGAACTTCCGGGCTCCATAGAGCACGATGGCGGATAACGTCCGCCCAGGGCGACCTGAGAGATAGCGCAACAGAGAACAGACCGCCTGCCCCTGGGGCAGGTAAGGGTGAAACGGCGGTGTAAGAGACCACCGGGCCGCTGGTAACAGCGGTCGCATGGCAAGCCTCATCGGGAGCAAGGCCAAGCAGAAGGCATTTAGGGGCTGCTCGTCCCGCCTTCGGGTAGGCCGCTAGAGCCTGGCGGTAACGTCAGGTCGAGATGGATGGCCATCCTCCTGTCGGACTCCGACGGATGACAGAACCCGGGGTATATGAGAGGTCTCATCCCACTTCATGCAGGGAACACGGCAGACACATGCCGCCATTGCGACCATTCCCATCACGTATCCGCCGAATAATCAAAGCCTACGGGGCGAGACTTTCACACGTCCGTATCGGAGTCGGCCAGGAGGTCATTGGCCACCTGGGTCAGGAGGGATGGGTTATGTCCCTTCCGGGAACCGGCACCCCAGAGGCGACGCCTGCGGATGTCGGGAGCGAGACCCTCTGTCCGCTTGGCAACCTTGCGACCCAGCTCATAGGCCGAGTCGACAAAGAGACCTTCTTCGGCAGCCCGCGCTATGACATCCTCCGACAGTGAGCGGTCAAGACCCTTTCGGGTCATCTCGTTGAGGGTGCCTCGCTCCCCCATGGTGCGGTGGAGGCACGAGCGGAGGAGGTCCTGAGCATATCTGCGGTCATCAAGAAGCCCCAGCTGGGTAAGTCTGGTTATGACCTGCTCGATGGTAGGTCCAGTAAACCCCTTGTTGGACAGACGCTGGGCCAGGGTTCCGCTGGACCGGGCCGAGGCATCCAGCAGGGTCAAGGCCGCCTCGCGGCAGGCATCCACACTGTCCGCATCAGGCCGAACCTCCTTGGCAGCCATATCGCTGGCACCAAAGCCTCCAGCCTTGGGCTGATGAACCGGATAAGCACGCCTGCCTTTGCGCTTGAATCTGGTTCGGCCCCTCTCCTGGCTGTCGATACGATTACCCTGGTCGCGGCTATCTCCGTCCCCGTCCTGAGCAGGAGCGCCAGGTTCCGGCTCCCCTGTTTCGGGGAGCCGGATCGGATTGGACTTAAGGAAGTCCTCTGCCGAAATCATCGATCATGCGGCCTGGGCCGTCATAGGGGCACCCTTACCCGGGTCCGCCTTGGCTGCTGACCCTGCAGCCGCCAAGGAACCGGCATCACCAGGCACGGACTTGCCTCCGTCCACGGATTGTTCGTCCCCCTTGGGCTCGGTCGCGAGTCCGAAAGCGGCCTTGACCTTATCTTCAATTTCCTTGGTCAGACCAGGATTATCCTTAAGGAACTGACGAACATTCTCTCGTCCCTGACCCAACTGATCGCCCTCATAGGTGAACCAGGATCCGGACTTCTTGATGATATTGGTCTCCAAGGCCATGTCAAGAACCGAGCCCTCCTCGGAGATGCCCTCACCGTACAGAATGTCGAACTCCGCAATCTTGAAGGGCGGAGCCATCTTGTTCTTGACCACCTTGACCTTGGTCCTGTTGCCGACTGCCTCGTCCCCGTTCTTCAGGGTCTGAATGCGACGGATATCGAGACGAACAGAGGAATAGAACTTCAGCGCCTTACCACCCGTGGTGGTCTCCGGGCTGCCGAAGAAGACTCCGATCTTCTCTCTGAGCTGGTTGATGAAGATGGCCGTGGTATTGGCCTGGGACAGGGCACCCGTCATCTTACGCAGGGCCTGGCTCATCAGCCTGGCCTGGAGACCGACGTGGCTGTCGCCCATATCGCCTTCGATTTCGGCCTTGGGGACCAGGGCGGCCACCGAGTCGATGACGATGATGTCCAAGGCGCCGGAACGAATCAGCATGTCCGCAATCTCAAGGGCCTGCTCACCATTGTCGGGCTGGGAAACAATCAGGGAGTCGGTATCGACGCCCAACTTCCGGGCATATTCAGGATCCAGGGCGTGCTCGGCATCAATGAAGGCCGCCACTCCCCTGTTGGCCTGGGAATTGGCCACTGCGTGTAGTGCCAGGGTTGTTTTGCCGGAGGATTCGGGACCGTATATCTCCACGATGCGCCCACGGGGCAGCCCCCCGATGCCAAGAGCCATGTCAAGAGCCAGGGAGCCGGTGGGAATGACCTCGACATCCTGGGCGGGCTTGTCTCCCAGGCGCATGGCCGAACCCTTGCCGAAGTTCTTCTCAACCTGTGCGAGGGCGGTGTTCAAGGCTGCCTGACGACGGGGATCGATTCCGTCCTCCTGCTCCTTCTTCGCCTTGCCACTGTTGCTCTGTCGTGCCATATGGCTCTCCTTTTCCATAACGTCCTTACGAACCTCATGCTATCCGTCTCAAATCTCCCGGGAGGAGATCCCGACCAATGTGGTCGAACGAGCAGATGACACCCGAATCATCTGTATGACAGTATAACCTGCCATGCGAACAAATGTTCGAAACCTCTTCGACAGGGGAACCAGATCCAATCAGACGGCCGGCATTGGCGGGGCGTTGTGGTCCCTTCCCCACCGGCGCGAATCGGGAATCTCCATCTGGTCACAGAGAACGTTCCAGACCACGCGGGGCTCCACCCCTTCGCCGAGCGCCTCCACCACAGTCATGGAGTCCAGTCGATCCAGCCGCTGGTCCCAAGCCAGGCTGCGCCCATAGACACGGCCGAAGACTTCCTCCAAGAGTTGCCAGAACTCCCGTTCACGCACAAAGACCACCTCCGCTTCAACTTTCTTCCAGCCCCGGGACCAAGGCGAACAACCCCGGAAACATGGAATGGCGCCCGGACCTTACGGACCGGACGCCACACTCATATTGGACAATCCTCAAGCCAACCCGAATCAGTACAGAGCAGAAATACAGCCGGGTCGATTCATCACGGCAGGTCAGCAGCAAGCCGACGGGAGCTGTCAGTCAACAATCCCGGAGCTCACTCCTGGGTCGATTCCAGGTAGTCGGCAACCATACGCAGGGTCTGGGGAACACCCAGACCCAGTGCCTCGGCGATGGAGCTGAGCAACTCGGAACTGGCCTCCTTCTGGCCTCGTTCCACCTCGGACAGGTACCCCAAGGAGACACCTGCCTTTTCGCTTACCTCGCGCAGGGTCTTGTGATCATTGGTGCGAAGCTCACGCAACACGTGCCCCAGTGCCTCACGCAGGGAAACCGTGTGCGAAACCGTCTGGGTCTCCTTTACCGAAGAGGCACGCTGCCTACCCGCCTCCATACCGTCTTCTTCCATCCACATCTTGTTCAGGCTGGCCTGGCGTTCTTCCTTGGCCTTCTTGGCGGCCCGGGCTTTGACCACCTGCTGCTGGGCGAAAACCACAGCCCGGCGCTGTGCAGGGGTCAGATCACGAACGCGGGCTTTGCACTCCGTCGCCGACGCTGCCGGCTTGGCGTCATACCTCGTATCATTCCTCGTCATCACGGTCTCGGTGCTGGCCATTGCAGCCCCTTTCGCAACTTCCTGCTTTTCGTATTCAATTACACAAGAACCAACCGGCACACCGGGGGATTATTCCAGCGGATGAACCGGACGGCGTTATCTGTGACCAAGGTCACGTATAGAGCATCAGAGTCTTGTTCAGTCTATCAAGCACCCGCATGACCGTTTCCCTTCTGACCTGCTCCCGGTCGCCTTCCAGGTGAAGCTCATAGGACAGGGTCCGGTAATCGTCGACCAGTTCACGGTGGACGGCCGTCGGCTCGATCAGCCGCCTGGGCAGCGCATACCCGATGTACACCAAGCCGGCAGGGTTGTCTCCATCAGGGCCGGGACCGGCAACCCCCGTGGTGGCCATGCCGATGACCCTGCCCTCGTAGTCATACTGGGTGTATAAACGGGCCGTTCCCAGAGCCATCTCCTCGGCCACTCGGGGATGGACCGCACCATGCATCTTGAGGAGATTCGGATTGACACTCAGAACGGAGGCCTTTGCGGCGATGTCATAGGTAACGGAGGACCCCAGAAAGACATCGGAGGCACCGGGAATCCTGACGAAGGCATCCGCCAAAAGCCCTCCTGTCAGCGACTCGGACGCAGCCAGGTAAAACCGGGAGTCTCGGCAGATGTCGATGACCCTGCCGGCCAGGTCATCGCAGCAATCCTGCATTCCAGTGTTCATCGGTCACCTCGCTACCCCAGGAAGAGCCGGGCCATACGTCGGACCAGGCCTGGGGCTATGCCTCACTATACCTCCGGCGTCCTTTATGAACGGGAAGAGGCCGCCCGCGATCCGCTACCGTAAACCCCTGCCAGATACTCTCCACCCGAATAGAGGCAGAGCACCAGGGCCAGGATGATGACCGCCCGCGTGATGGGCAGATACCAGGACCAGGACGACCCCAGGGGCACCATCAGCATCCCCAGACCCAGACACTGGAAGAGGGTCTTGTACTTGCCCGAATTGGAGGCGGCGATGACCGTCCCCCGCTTGTTGACCACCATGACCCTGAGCAGGGTGATGCCGATTTCGCGGACAAGGAAGAGGATGGTGACCCACCACCAGATTTCATGGTGGAGGGCGGCGATGATCAAAGCGGAACAGACCAGGAGCTTGTCAGCTATGGGATCCATCAGCTTGCCCAGCTCGGTGACCTGGTTATAGCGGCGGGCCATCCAGCCATCGAGTTTATCGGTCGAAGCGGCAATGATGAAGAGCACCGCCGCGGTCCAGCGCAGCCCCATATCAGCCTGCCCCCAGTCACCTGCCATGATGTCGAGGATGATGAAGACGATGACCAGCAGAATCCGGGTATAGGTGACCAGGTTGGGAGGGCTATTCCACCCGTCGAGAAGCGAGTGCTTCCCACCAGAGGTCGTAGACTCGGCATGCTCCTGCATTACCACTCCTTATTCGCAGCTCGTTTCATAGCCTTGCACGCGTCCCAGTGCCATGCTGTAGTGCCATCCTAACGGTAGACCACTCCATGCCTGACCTGGTTTAAGTTCAGCCATCCGCTTGCCCGTCGTCCTCGGAATCGGCCTGGGCCGGACCGATGGCCGCCTGATCGCCTCTGATGAAGGCCAGGGCCTCCTGAAGTTGGGATGGTTGTATCAGCACCTCACGGGCCTTGGACCCCTCGGAGGGTCCGACGATTCCCCTGGACTCCAAAAGATCCATGAGTCGGCCGGCCCTGGCAAAGCCCACGCGGAGTTTGCGCTGAAGCATGGAGGTGGAGCCGAATTGGGTGGTCACCACCAACTCCGCAGCCTGGAGGAGCTCGTCCATGTCGTCGCCGATCTCCTCCTGGATCTCGCTCTTCTTCTCCGCCGTATCGGCCATCTGCTCGATGTCCTCGCGGTAGTGGGGCTTGCGCTGGGTGCGCACATAGTCGACCGCCCTGCGGATTTCGGACTCGGAGACCCAGGCACCCTGGACACGGGTCGGCTTGGCCTGACCCATGGGCAGGAAGAGGGCATCGCCCTGTCCAATCAGGGTCTCGGCCCCGGTGGCATCCAGGATGACCCGGGAATCCGTGGAGGACGAGGTGGCGAAGGCCAGACGGGATGGAATGTTGGCCTTGATAAGACCGGTCACCACGTCGACCGAAGGGCGCTGGGTGGCCAGAATCAGGTGGACACCGGCCGCACGTGCCAGCTGGGTGATGCGCTGGATGGAACTCTCCACATCATTCTTGGCGACCATCATCAGGTCGGCCATCTCGTCCACCACCACGACCAGGTATGGGTACGGCGCCACCTTCCGGTTGGATCCGGCCGGGGCATGGACCTTGCCTTCACGTACCGCCTTGTTGAAGTCCTTGACATGGCGGAAGCCGAAGAACTGGAGGTCGTCGTACCGGGCATCCATCTCCTTGACCACCCACTCCAGGGCCTGGGCAGCCTTTTTGGGGTCGGTGATGATCGGGGTCAGCAGATGGGGAATACCCGCATAGGCGCTGAGCTCCACACGTTTGGGGTCGACCATGATGAGGCGGACCTGCTCCGGGGCGGCCCTCATGATGAGTGAGACGAGCATGGAGTTGATGAAGCTGGACTTGCCTGAACCCGTGGCGCCAGCCACCAGAAGGTGGGGCATCTTGGTCAGATCAGCCGTGACATAATGCCCTTCAACGTCCTTGCCGACGGCCGTCATCATCGGATTGTCGTCACTCCTGGCCTGGTCCGAACGCAGGACATCACCCAAATGGACAATCTCACGGTCCACGTTGGGAATCTCAATGCCGATGGCAGACTTGCCGGGTATGGGAGAGAGTATCCGCACATCTGAACTGGCCACAGCGTAGGCAATGTTGCGTTGAAGATTGGTGACCTTCTCGACCTTGACACCCGGGCCCAGCTCAACCTCATATTGGGTGACGGAGGGGCCGCGCAGGAAACCCACCACCTTGGCATCGATGTCGAACTGGCGGAACGTGGATTGCAGGGCCTTGATGACATTGTCGTTGGCCTGGGTCCTGACCGCATGGGGCTTCCCCTTGGAGAGAAGGTCGGGACTGGGCAGAACATAGGGACGGGATTCGTCGATCGGCTCGGCCGCGCTTTCCGGTTCCTCCGGGGAATCCTCCCCGTCCGCAACGGCCCGCGAATCGACCTTACCGAACTGAGCGGTATCGGCTGCGGCAGCCGCAGCAGCCCACGGGTCCGAAGCCCCCACCCCGGACAGGGCAGCAGGGCTCACCTGCAGCTGCCTTGTGGAGGAATCGACACCCGAATCACCATCGTGATCCAAAGAATCCGTCTCATCGACGGTTCCTCCGTTCATTGGCATGCCACCCATCTCGGGGTAATCGGCATCAGCCGAAGCTCCATAGGGGTCACCATCGGTGCCGTCAGGTAGATTGGCCGCCTGAGTAAAGGGATCATCGGCCTCGTAGTGCTCAAGGCGGTCATCATCCCCGCCAGACTTCCTACGACGGAAGAGGCGCTGGAACCAATTCCCCCCGGCGGATGCCTTGTCGTCTTCACCATCCTGACCACGCCCGTCATGGGTGGGGACGCCCGGGGCCATGTCCAGCGTGCCATCGTCGAATCTGACCTCGTTGGGATAGGCCTCGGTCTCCGCATCGTCCGAAGCGGTCTCACCCTTCCCATCGGAAAAGGCACGGACCCAGTCGAAGATGTCCCTGACATGAACCTGGAAAATCAACAGTAGGGCAAAGATGGCCACGATGACGAAGAAAATGGCTGCGAAGGTCTTGGAAAGACCCCAGGCCAGGGGCGACCCCAAGGCAAAACCAAGCAGGCCGCCGGAGGCTGTGACCGCCTGGAAGTCAAAACCGCGCTGGTCCGAAACCATGATGACGTCCAGAATCGAGCAGACCGACCAGAGGAGGACGAAGAGGCCACCGACCACATGGATGTTGCCGGATTCATGACCGGAGTACCTTACCAGCCGGTAGGCCACGATAAGAAGGACCACAGGCAGAATGACGCTGCACAACCCCAGGGATCCGGCAGCCACCACGTGCAGACCGCGCCCCAGGAATCCATCGACACGGAACCACTCGCTGGCGCAGAAGAACACCGCCAGGATGACCAGGATGAAACAGATGCCATCCTTGCGATATGCCGGATCATACTCATCACCGGTCTGGCCGCGAATCAGGGAGCCGATCCCCCTGGGCAAGGCAAGCAGGACCTTGTGCCATAAGGCTTCCTGGGGTTGATCCGACCCTGATGACCGGCCTGCGCTCTTGGTGCCTCCGGACTTCGACGACCCGGACCGGCCCTTCCTGTCTGTGTCTTGCTTTCGTGTCATAACGCCTTTCAGACTACCCAATACCCCACCCCACCGCTTGACGTCCAGCCAGCGTCCACAAAGAATTCAGACGGGTCATCCGGTGGCGAGGCAGGACGGGCGGTACTAGCATCGGTGGCATGACACCCGCCGAACGCGAGAGCGCAATCGCCTTCGCCCGCCGCAACCTTCTTATTGACGGATTGAGACCCAGTACGCATGCCATGGGTATGGCGGCAGCATATTCAGCGGGAAACATCGACGACGATGCTCTGATTGCACAGACCGGCAGCCAAACCACGGATATTGCCACCGACACCGTCTTCATTGCAACCATCCTGGTCTGCCGCCGACCTTGGGCGCCCACTTGCGACCTGGAAGAGCTCAGGGCCATCCACACCCGCCTCTTCGGACGGCTCGGCCCCTGGGCAGGTCGCCTGCGCGCCGCCGATGAGGCTTCACCACAGCCGGAAGGCTACTTCCCCGCCGGCCTCCTGAACCAGGGAGCCGCAAGCATCGGTGGTGGTCTGGCCGCAGAGCGGAACCTGACCAGCATGGACAGGCCGGATTTCGTCGACAGGCTGGCCTACTACTACGACGAGCTGGGCTTCCTTCACCCCTTTGACAGGGGCAACGCCATGACCCTGCGCGTATTCACATCCCGCCTGGCCCATGATGCCGGATGGGATCTGGACTGGGGCTCGGTGGACCGCCGCACCTATCAGGAGGCCACCCACCGGGCATATCTGGGCGACATATCGGGACTCAAGTCCCTCTTCGCCACCATCATCAGGCCGGTCAACCCGACCAGGATCTTCCTCATCGCCGGTTGGGATCAGGGACCCGCCCACTGATTTCCTGGTCGGACCTACCCACGACACACATGCGCAGACAGTCGCGGAAACAGGTAGACGGGCACAGGCCGCCGGGACACGGCAATTCGGTAATCGGGTCAGACCTCACTGACCTTGAGCAGGGATTTGATTGCCCTGCGCTGGTCCATGACCCGGTAGGCGTCATGAATCTGCTCCAGTCCGAAGTCTGCCGTAAAGACACGTCCCGGATTGATTTTCCCTTCAAGGACCCTGTCCAGAAGCCCGTTCATGTCATAGGTGCGCACCGTGGCAGGGCCGCCACGCACACCGATGTTGCGGTAGAAGGTCTCCTGCGCCGGGATGGTCACCCCATGGGGAACCCCTACCCTGCCCACAATGGCACCAGGACGGGCCATGGCGAAAGCGCTCTCGTTGGATTCCTTGGTACCCACGCATTCCAGGACGACATCGGCACCATACCCGCCGGTCAACTCCATGACACGACGCACACCCTCATCGCCGCGCTCGGCAATGATATCGGTGGCACCGAAGATCTTGGCCAACTCCTGCCTGTCCTCATGGCGACTCATGGCCACAACCCTGCCAGCCCCACGCATGCCAGCGGACAGAACCGCACAGAGGCCCACGGCACCATCGCCGATGACAACGACCATATCGCCCTGCCCCACCTCGGCACTTACCGCTGCGTGGTACCCGGTGGCCATCACGTCGGAAAGGGTCAACAGGGATGCCAGCATCTCTTCGGAGAAACCGCGCGCACGTTCCACTCCACCCGGAACCACCACCAGGGTCCCGTCAGCCTGGGGCACACGCAGATACTCGGCCTGGGCCCCCATACCCGGCTCGCCCCCGAAGAACCCGCCGTTGGGACAAGCCGATTCGAATCCTGCCTTGCAGATCGGGCAGCGGCCGCAACTGAAGGGGAAGGGAACGATGACGAAATCCCCCTTACGGACAGTGGCGACCTGGTCGCCGACCTCTTCGACGACACCTATGGCCTCATGACCCAGGGTGCTGCCGGGGGCGTTGGTGGTCAGCCCACGGTAGTACCAGAGGTCCGAACCGCAGACACAGGCCCGAACAACACGGACCACCACATCGGACGGCTCCTGAATCTCCGGCTTCGGAACATCCCTGACCACTAGACCGTCAGCCCCGGCCCCCTCGAAAATCACAGCCTTCATGATTGCCTTCCCCCTTCTGCCGGCTTATCTTCGACCGGCCGTTCCATGTTTGCCTTTTTGACCACACTGCACCGGGCCGCCTCGATGATGGAGGAGCCCTGGTCGAGAATCTGTGCCGCGCCATGCTCATCATGGTCTCGGATGTGCTGCCAGTACCGGACCTTGACCTCAACATAGCGACGTTGCGCCTGAAGGCGCTCAATCTCCGCATCCAGACGACGACCCTGTTCGGCCATCAATTCCATCTGCCGCCCGGCCCGCTCGGAACCGTGGCTCTGGTTGGCCAGATACTCCTTCATGTTCTCCAGCGACATGCCCGTGGCGCTGAGGCAGGAGACCGTCAGCAACAGGTCGATATCACCGTCGTTATAAGAGCGGTGACCACTGGAGGGATCCCTGGCGATGGGCGGAATCATGCCGATGGGCTCGTAGTATCTGAGCGTGGACTCCGGTAGGCCCGTCATCAGGGAGGTCTGTCGAATCGTGTACCACCGAGGAGCGCCCGATGGTGGTTCAACTTCCGTGGTGCTTGTCATATTCGCCACCCTATGAACTTCAAGCACTTGAAGTCAACACTGGGAGTCAGATGGATTCCCCGTCCAGAGAACCCAGAGGATGCCGGGTACCGTAAAGGCCTTCGTCCTGGTCCGCCTCACGGTCGGCTCCGTCGAAATCGCCATTGTCCGCCTGGTCCACCAGGTCCAATGCCCGACGGGTCAGATCGGGCGCCAGGGCATTCAACCAGTGGATCCTGGGGTCACGCCCGAACCACCCCATCTGCTTTCGGGCCAGACGCTTTGTCTTCTGGGCTATCAGGGAGAAGGCATCATCAAGATCGGTGCGTCCATCAAGATAGTCCTCCACCTGGGGGTACCCAAGTGCACGGGCTGCAGTGGTACCCAGATTGCCGCGAAGCCGACGGACCTCACCCACCAGGTCGTTGCGGCGCATGGCTTCGGTCCTGGCATCTATACGTCTGTCCAGCTCCTCCCGGTCCAGGTCCAGACCGATCTGGACAGCCGGCAGGAGGTAACGGTACCGGGGCAGGGTGGCGGAATAGGGACGACCTGTAATCTCCATGACCTCAAGGGCCCGGACCGTGCGCCGCACGTTTCGTGGGTCCATCCGAGCCGCCGCCCGGGGGTCCTTCTCCTCCAGCTCTTTGAACAGCAGACCGGCCCCCTCCTTCTCCGCCCGCTCCTCGATGCGGGACCGTACCGCCTGGTCGGTCCCGGGAAAGGACAGGTCATCGATGACGGCACGGGTATAGAGACCCGAACCACCCACCAGGATGGGCCTGACACCGCGCTCCCGCAAATCGTCTATCAGGCCCCTGGCCATCTCCTGGAATCGGGCCACGCTCATGGTTTCCCGGGGTTCGATTACATCGACCAGATGGTGGGGTACGGCGGCACGTTCCTCGGCCGTGGGTTTGGCCGTACCCACATCCATCCCCCGGTACATCTGGTAGGCATCGGCATTGATGATCTCGGCCTGTTCACCTCGTTGGCGCAGGGCCAGGGCAAGGGCCACCCCCAGACCCGTCTTGCCAGAGGCGGTAGGACCAACGATGGAAACGATGCGGAGTCCCCCGCCGCCCATTCCCTCACCTGACTTCATAGACCTGCCCGGCTTCCGGATCGGGGTCGGCAACAAGGTAGTGGGGACCGCAATCCGTAACGGTGCAGGTGACCAGGTCTCCGACCTTGGGCTCCGGGAACCCCTGAGGCCTGCCGACATGGACCAGGACACCCGTTCGCTCGCGCCCGGTCAGTCTATGGGTGGTCCGATCGTGGCGACCGTGGCCTCCTTCAATCAGGACCTCCACCTGCCTGCCGACAAAGCCACGCATCTGCTCCTGGGTGATTGCCTCCTGAAGGGATTGGAGACGTTCGAACCTGTCATGAACGACCTCCCTGGGCAACTGTTCCATCCCCGCGGCAGGGGTGCCGGGCCTGGGCGAGTACTCGAAGATGAAGGCGGATGAGAATCTAGCCTCTTCCACCACCCGCATGGTCTCCTGAAAATCCTCCTCGGTCTCACCCGGGAAGCCGACGATGATGTCGGTGCTGATCTGAGCATCGGGCATGACCTGGCGGACCTTGTCAAGGATGGACATGAAGCGCCCGGACCTGTATGAGCGGCGCATGGCCCTCAAAACCCGATCGGACCCTGACTGGAGAGGCATGTGCAGCTGATGCATGACGTTGGGTGTCTGGGCCATGGCGAGAATCACGTCATCGGTGAATGCAGCCGGATGGGGCGAGGTGAACCTGACCCGTTCAAGCCCATCGATCCGCCCGCAAGCCCTGAGTAGCTTGGAGAAGGCGAACCTGTCGCCTACAGACCAACCATAAGAGTTGACATTCTGCCCAAGGAGGGTGACCTGCCGCGCCCCTCCGTCGACACAGCGTCGGATCTCCCCCAAAACGTCATCCATGGACCGGTCCCGCTCCCTGCCACGTACAGCGGGGACGATGCAGAAGGTGCAGGTGTTGTTGCAGCCGACGGAAATGGAGACCCAGGCCTGCGAGCGCGATGCACGCACCGTCGGCAACTGGCTGGGAAAGACCATGAGGTCATCCACGACCTCCACCTGGGAACGCTCCGTCTCCTCGGCCTTCGCAAGCAATCCAGGTAAAGCGCCGATGTTCTTGGTTCCGAATACCGCATCAACCCAGGGGGCCGTTTCCGCGATCCGGTCCCTGTCCTTCTGGGCCATGCACCCGCCCACGGCGATCCGGGTATCGGGCTTGTGCTGTTTGAAGCGACGCCAACGCCCTATGGTCCCGTACATCCGCTGTGTGGCGTTGTCGCGCACTGCACAGGTGTTGAGCACCATCACGTCCACCTCACGGCGTTCCACCTGCTCAAGGCTGGCCGGCCTGTATCCCTGGGCCTCCAGGACCCCGGCGATGCGTTCGGAATCATGCTCGTTCATCTGGCATCCCAAGGTATGCACGTAGTAGACGCCACGATCGGCCACTCCCCCGTCCATGACCTTGGAGGGTTCCACGCTCTGTCCTGTCCTCATAAGCCCTGATTGTATCCACAGACGACGTCCAGGAAACCATCACGGCATGTGCGTACCATTGGGGTGTTCCTATTCAAGGACTGCTTGGGAGGTTTGCGTGATACTCGACCGGAACAGCACCATGAGCGCATCCGAAATGAGGCAACGCCTTTCGGACCTTGACGAAAAGGAACGCCCCAGACTGAGCAAGGACGACATCGTTGAATTCGTCAACCTCATGCAGACCTATGAAGGTGCCATGTATGAGATTTCCACCAAACTGGATGTACTCGACACCGAATTCCAGGTCAGGTTCAGCCACAACCCCATCCACCACATGGAGCGCAGACTGAAGAGCGTGGATTCCCTGATAGGCAAGCTCCACCGCAAGGACCTGCCGGTCTCGATCGAATCCGTTCGCGACCATATCTTCGATGTGGCCGGGGTCAGGGTCATCTGCAACTACCGCGACGACGTCTATTCGGTCTCCCGCTACCTTTCGGACCAGTCCGACATCCAGGTGCTCCGGGTCAAGGACTACATCCGCAACCCCAAACAGAACGGATACAGGTCCCTCCATGTCATTTACGCGGTGCCGGTCTTTTTGACCTCCGGTCCCCACTACACCCCGGTCGAGGTGCAGTTCAGAACGATCGCCATGGATTACTGGGCCTCTCTTGAGCACCAGCTCCGGTACAAGTCGGATCTGCCGGACAACCGCCTGGCTGAGCACTCCCAGACACTGCTGGATTGCTCTCGGTCCCTGCAGAACATAGAGGTACAGATGCAGTCCATCCACCGCGACATCTCGGGATCACCGCAGGAACAGGAGTCGGACGATGCCACCATCCGTGCGGCCAAGTCCAATCTTGCCAACGGATTCGATACAGGTTTCGACGGGAACTGAACCAGCCCATCCTTGGCAGGCCCCGTCCGCATGTGTCCGGAAGCACCGAATCCGGGACCGGGCGGAGAGCATGTCTCCGAGCCCGGTCCTCCTGAATCAGAAGTCGAAGTTATCCGGGTCCGCACCGGCACGGATGCCGGAGTCCATAGCCGAGATGGCCTTCATATCGTCCTCATCCAGGGTGAAATCGAATACCTGGGCATTCTGCTCGATCCGCTCCTGATGGGTGGATTTGGGGATGACGATCAGCCCACGCTGTATATGCCACCTGAGGACAACCTGTGCCGGAGACCTGCCGACCTTCCTGCTGATGGACTCGAGCCTTGGATCAGAGAGCACGGAGCCGCCGGTGCCGCCGAGGGGACTGTATGCTTCCACATCGATCCTGAGTTCACCGTGGCAATAGTCGATCAGTTCCTGGTTCACGAACTGGGGCGAGGACTCAATCTGATTCACGGCAGGCTTGGTGGAGCTGATGGAATGAAGCTCCTCCAGATGGTGCTGCTGGAAGTTGCAGACCCCGATTGCCCGGACACGCCGCTGCCTGTAGAGCTCTTCCATGTCCTGCCATGCCTGCTGCCACCCCTGGGCCGGCCAGTGAATCAGATACAGGTCAACATAGTCGGTGCCCAGCCTGTCCAGACTCTCCTCGAAAGCCTCTTTGGCCCGACCGGACCGGATGTCATCGTTCCAGAGCTTGGTGGTCAGGAAGACATCGCGGCGTTTCAGCCCGGAATCGCGTAAGCCCTGACCAACGGACTCCTCATTGCCGTAAATCATGGCTGTGTCGATGTGGCGGTAGCCTGCCTGCAGTGCCCAGGTGACCGCCTGACTGGTCGCCTTTCCGTCCGGGGTCTGGAAGACACCCAGTCCCAGCTGTGGAATCTGAACCCCGTTATTCATGGTCAATGTAGTGTCGGTGACGTTTTCAGTCATATGGTCTGCTCCTTGATCGGTTGCCCGTTATGGCCTTATCCTCATCGTAGGCCTGGCGGAGAGCCCCAGGAAGACGAATCTCCGAAAGTTGGTCTTCCCTTAGTCACCGATGTTTGCGCCCGACACCCCGATGCTCAGAGCCTTCCACACTAGGTATGCCCTCATTTTATGCTGCCTCTGGCAAGGGTACGGACACGCAGGCTGTCGCACCCTCGGGAAGCATGGTAAACTTTTCTCGGTTTGATTGTTGGGATCATCCTTACTCTTGTCCGATTCCGTCATGGGGGTGGCGGGATTCCGTTTTAGTTGGGTTTGCTGTTGTTCGGACGACAGTAGGGGTGGATTGTTGGGGAGGTAGCTACGCGTATGCGCAGTTCCGTCGTGTCCGGGCGTCGTTTCTTGCGTCCCGTTCTGGGTATCATGGCCGCCCTGTCCCTTGCGGGGCTGGGACTGGCAGCGGGAGTCCGGGCATCGGGGGCCGAACAGGACCAGGTGGATTCCGTCAGCGTCTCTCCTGCCCCCTCGGCCTCTCCCTCTGTTATGCCCTCCCCCTCGGCTTCACCATCACCTTCGGTTTCGGCTTCGCCGTCTTCGGCAGCTGCACCAAAGCAGCAAACCGCCCCCTCCCCGCTGTCGACGCCCAGTCCGCTGGCTGACGCGGGGCGCCCTGCAAGCAGGGCTCGGGGCAACCATACCGTGACCTTCTCTTCCGTGGCAGGCACTCAGAGGATGCCGTCCGAGCAGACCGTGGCCGACGGAAAACCAGCCGCCATTCCACATGACAATCCCACCCGTGCGGGCTGGACCTTCAACGGCTGGTTCGAGGGCGATGTGGCCTACGACTTCACCAAACCCGTAATCAGGGACGTGACCCTGACCGCCAAGTGGGGCGGTTCGTTCTCCACCAGCCCAACCGAAGGCCCCCATCTGGGCGGCACCGACGTGACGGTGACGACGCCAACCGATCAGGTCCGCCTTGCCCAAGTGTCCACAGGTAACGGGTTCTCACTGGCGGTGGGCAGCGACGGCAATGCCTACGCATGGGGTGACAACGAATACGGCCAGTTGGGTGACGGCACCACAACCCAGCGCAACATTACACAGATGGTCGCAATGCCCGAAGGTATCAGGATCGCACAGGTGTCCGCCGGGGGCGACTACGCCATGGCCCTGGACCTGGACGGCAAGATATGGACCTGGGGACACAACCAGTGGTACGGTAACCTGGGGCAAGGCTCAAGCACCGAGGGGGCCATCTCCACACCCGGCTTAATCGCCGCACCCGAGGACGTGACCTTCACTGCGATTGCCGCTGGCACTGCACATTCCCTGGCCCTGGACCAGAATGGACGGATTTGGTCCTGGGGAACAGCTGGTCAAATTGCTCGCAGCACCCAAAAATACCGTCAGCAAACACCTGGATTGGTGGAAGAGAACATACCATCCGAGGGGATTGTATTCTCAGCGATCAGTGCCGGGAAGGCCCACTCCATAGCCCTGACGGAAGACGGTGTCGCCTGGAGCTGGGGCGACTTCAGCAACGCTCTCGGTACTGACAGAGTCCCTAACGACAATGGTATCTACCCCAGATTTCCGCCAGCCCCGGTCGTTACCGATCTACGATTCACCGCAGTCAGCGCAGGCGATCGTCATTCAACGGCCATAGCCGAAGACGGGACCATTTGGACATGGGGCGACACGGCGAACGGGAGACTGGGCCATACCACCGATAAGGACAACCCCGCCGACAGACCAGGCCGTGTGCCCGGCCTGACCGGGGCAACCGGTGTCAGCGCCGGAGCCGGCCGCACCGTAGCCGTTACCGACACCGGTGTCTGGACCTGGGGAAGCAACGACCGGGGCCAACTCGGCAACGGAACCACCCAGGATGCGGTCGCGCCCGTCCAAGTCTCCACCCCGGGCAAAGTGCCTGCCGGCTTCGGATACATCTCCATCCCGAGCGGATCAGCGGGCACCCATACTCTACTCGTCGGCACCGATGGCAACACCTACGCCCATGGCGATAATACATACGGTCAGTTGGGATACAACACCGCAAACAAGACTGCCAACCCTCTCCCGGGGATGGTCTGGCAGGTCGCCAACACCCAGCTCACCGACCTTCCCTTCGATGAATCACGCAACTCAGCCGGCCCCTATCGCAAGGCCGACGGGTGGCATGTCACCGCCCCCAGGCACGGCCTGGGCACCGCCAGCCTCACCATCAAATCCACGATTGACCGTGTCGCCCAACCCGACGACACCAGTCAGCGTTTCACCTACACCGGCCGCACCGTCACCGTCACCTTCAAGACCGAGCATGGATCCTCTACGCCCGCGCAACGCGTCGTCGTCGGTGACACCGTGCGTTTCCCCGACGACCCGACCTCGGACGGATGGACATTCAACGGCTGGTTCCAGGGCGATGTGGCCTACGACTTCTCCAAACCCGTAATCGGGGACGTAACCTTGACAGCCCGTTGGGGGCAGAGGGTCACCACCCCCAACGAGGGTCCCTGGCGTGGTGGCAGCGACGTGCATCTGGCTTCACCCACCGCACCTGTCAGGTTCGCCCAGGTGTCCACAGGGTTACACCATTCTCTGGCCCTGGGCAGCGACGGTAATGCGTATGGTTGGGGGGCCAACCACAGCGGACAGGTCGGCGACGGCACCACTGCCGAGCGTTTGACCCCGGTGATGGTTGCCATGCCCGAAGGCGTGAAGTTCACCCAAGTCCAGGCAGGCTACTGGCACTCCGTAGCACTGGACCGCGACGGCAGGGTCTGGACCTGGGGCAACAATCAGCAGTTCCAACAGGGCCGCCCAAAAGACGACAACCACCCCTACGAACGACCTGGCCTGATTGACGTGCCCGCGGATGTCAGGTTCATCGCCATCGGCGTCGGCATGAGCCATACGCTGGCCCTGGATCAGGATGGCAATATCTGGTCTTGGGGACTCAACCATAACCGTCAGCTGGGACGCTACCTCAGCTGGGACGGCCGCGGTTGGGGCTACACCGCCGAGAAGGTGCTCATACCCGAGGCAGCTTTCACCACAGTTGGCGGAGCCGATTCTCATTCCATGGCCCTGACCAGTGATGGGACGGCCTGGACCTGGGGCGCCGATGACAACATGAGCGCCAACCCTGTGGATCCTGATGCTGTACTCGGCCACGTCGGCGCTGGACCGGCACCCGTCGACACCCGGCTGCGGTTCACCGCCCTCGCCGGCGGCTACGCCCAAACCATCGGAATCGGCCGGGACGGTAACGTTTACACGTGGGGGGATGAGCCGAAAGCCGCATTGGCCCGCACCACGGACGCGACCAACCCCGCCAATCGACCCGGCCGCGTACCTGACCTGTCCGGGGCAACTGAGATAGGTGACTCGGGGGCAAAGTCCATGGTCCTCACAAACACCGGCGTCTGGGCTTGGGGCGATAACTGGTACGGCGAGCTGGGCACCGACACCAATATTGGCCGCGACGAACCCCCTGTATCCAACCCCATCCGCGTCCCAATCCCCAAAGGGACACCGAAAGGATTCAAGTACGCCCGCCTCTTTACCATGAGCGGCGGCGGCTGCGACCACACGATAATCATCGGTTCGGACGGCGACGCGTACGCGTTCGGGGAGAATGACCGGGGTCAGCTTGGCATCAACACCGACCGTTATGACCACAACGAACGAGCCCATACCGATCCGGTCATGGTGTGGCGCCCGGTGGACGGTCGAATCACAAGTGTCCTGTTCGGCCCCAAGACGAATCTCGGGGATATGCGGCGCAGGCCCGACGGCTGGCATGCCTATTCGCCACGGCACCGGCCCGAGACCGTCTCGCTGACCATCCGGACCCTGCCCGGCGTCCAGGGGGACGACGACTACGAAGAATCCCAGCACGTCGAGGACACGAGCCAGCAGTTCACTTACACCGGCGACATGGCCACCCTCACCTTCACCACCCCACACGGTCACGCCCCCGACCCGCAGCAGGTTCCGGTCGGCGAGCCCACTCAACGCCCGGTTGACCCACACGAGGACGGGTGGACGTTCGACGGATGGTTCGACGGTGACGTGGCCTACGACTTCACCCGACCTCTGGAGCATGACCTGACCCTGACCGGTCGGTGGCACCGAGCCGGTCGGTGGGTCCTGAGCCCGGACCACGGCAGCGAGTACGGCGACGAGACCCTGACCCTGACCGCACCCGCCGCGCCCGGTATCCGCCTGGCCTCAGTGGACACGAGCGGATCGTCCGCTTTGGGCATCGGCTCGGATGGCAACCTGTACGCCTGGGGTGACAACACTTACGGGCAACTCGGGGACGGCACCCTCACCCGGCGCACCTCCCCGGTCCTGATTACCCGACCCGACGGCACCGGCGACGAGTTCACCTGGGTGAAGGCCGCATCCGGGCGCACCCACAGCACCGCAGTCGGCTCCGACGGCAACCTCTACATCTGGGGGTCGCTACCCAGCGGACTTGGAGATAGGGACTACAGCACCAGCAGCGCCAGGCCCGTCAAGGTCCTCACCCCTGCCGATGCCGAAGACCCCGAATTCACCTGGGTCTCCACCGCCGCCGGAGACGGTTTCGTCATCGGGCTCGGATCCGATGGCACCATGTACACTTGGGGAACCATGCCAGAAGGGCTCGGCGACCCATACGGGAGCACCAAAAGCGACATCCCTCTGCTCGTGCACGTCCCCAAGGGGGCACCCCCGGCGTTCCGTTACGAACAAATCGCTGCGGGCGATCGGCATGCCCTGGCAATCGGATCGGATGGGAACCTGTACACCTGGGGGTCCAATACACACGGCCAGCTCGGCCACGCCGACACCGATGCCAACGTTGACGAAGACGATGAAGACGATGAAGACGAGGACACCGGCACCCCCATCGCCGCCGCTGCACCCGACCCGCAACAGCCTACAGGCTATGTCCAGGCCAGCGCGGGAGGCGATCACACCCTGGCCATCGACCAGCAGGGACGCCTCTGGGCCTGGGGAACCCTCGCCGACGGCACCGACACCGCAACCCCCGTACGCATCCAGCCCGCAGGCACGGCCGACACATACCGGTTCACGCACACCTCCACCGGGCGCGCCCACTACACCGCCACCGGACAGGACCACCGCACCTGGACCTGGGGGGACAACACCAACGGACAAGCAGGCCATGACACCTCCACTCCGTTGCAGCCCACGGTCGTACCCGGCCTACATACCACCGTCACCATTGCAGGCGGTGACACCACCATCGCCATCGACACCAACGGCGACACCCAGGCATGGGGAGACAACACCGACGGACAAGCAGGCCACGGCGACACCGACCCCACGCCAACGCCGCACAAGGCCACCGTCCCCCCGCAGCCCACACCCACCAGCCTGACCATCGACAACGCCACACTCCCCCTGCGACGGACAGGACCGAACACCTGGCAGGTCACCACCACCGTTCACGACCCGGGACCTGTACCCGTGCGCGTCCGGTGGACCCTCGCAGGGCAGGACCAGCCCGACGACACCACCAACACCTACACCTACCGGCACACCGGCATCCTGCCGAACGCGGGAGGCACCGGCATCATCCTTCTGATCATCGCCGGCATGCTCACCCTTGCCATCACCAATGCCAACCGGCACCGGCACACCCCACCAACCACTACCAATACTTCACCTGAGTAAGAGGCCATTTCGGGCATCCCAAAGCCCATGGCCATCGGAGGCGGCTCACTCAATTCCCCAGGGGGCCGCCTCCATTTTTCTCCCATAGGGGTAACCAGCCAATACGTCACGCATAGTACGGAGACTGATATCGCATACACCTAGTTTCCAAACGTGTAGAATTGACCGAACGGTGCCTAAACCAGTCTCAGGCACTTCAAGGAGAACCTTATGGCACTCAACGGTCAGCCCCAAGAAAGCAATGACTTCAATCAGCAGGGCATCCAGTACAGGCAGCAGAACCCCCAGATGCAGGCCTCGCCTCAGGCGCAATACACGCCACAGGCCCCCTACCCAGGACAGACCCAGTACGCCCCGCAAGGTCAATATGCCCCACAGGGTCAGTACGCCCCACARGGWCAGTAYGCYCCACAAGGACAGTATGCTCCGCAGGCCCAGTACGGCCAGACGATCTATGCTCAGCCACCGGCCATGCCGATGCCCCAGCCTCAATCCACACCGCCGATGAACAGCCGCGCTGCCGCTTCCCTGCGAAGAGCCGAGAATATCTCCATGTCCCGCGCGTACGGGGAAATGGCCGTCGGTCTGCTTGTCACGGCTGCTGTTGCCTACCTTACGGCCGTTTCCGGTCTCCTGTACGCCTTCATCATGGCCACGGGAATGTGGGGTTGGATTGGCTTGTCAGTTGCCCAGGTACTCTTCGCCGTCTTCCTGGGCACCAGGATCATGACGATGAAGACAACGACCGCCAGGGTCATGTTCTACCTCTATGCAGCCTTGATGGGCTTCACGCTGAGTTCCATATTCGTGGCATACTCCCTCCCGAGCATCCTGTTGACCTTGGTGATTTGCGCCGGGTTCTTCTTCGTTCTGAGCATGCTGGGACTCACCACGCGCAAGAACCTGATGGGCATGGGCAGCATCCTCCTGGTCGCCCTGATCTTCCTGATCGTGGTCCAGGTCGCGCTGATGTTCCTGACTCCCTCGAACACGGCCCTCAGGATTGTGGCAGGCATCGGCATCGTCCTCTTTGCGGGACTGACCATCTATGATGTCCAACAGACGAAGCGCATCTT
The DNA here is from genome assembly GCF_000737865.1 of Bifidobacterium coryneforme. NCBI lineage: Bacteria > Bacillati > Actinomycetota > Actinomycetes > Bifidobacteriales > Bifidobacteriaceae > Bifidobacterium > Bifidobacterium coryneforme. The sequence goes on along the minus strand of NZ_CP007287.1, from coordinate 680,978 downwards.
CGCCGCTTACCAGAATCAGGGAACCGAGGTCATCAAGAAGGTCTCCATCCTTTGCGCACTGAACCTCTATCTTGATTTCGTCAATCTCTTCCTGTACATCCTGGACATGGTCGGAAACAGTGACTGATTGGTAGACCACCGGCTCAAGGCCGGAGCGGCTGGAACACCAGCTGCTCCGGCCTTTTTGATATATGAAACCCGCCTCCTTGCCGTCCCAATCGGGAAAAGAGACCGAGGTAACAAATCCTGTGTCGTGTCGTTTCTTCGAAATCAACGGATTCCAGGGTTGCATTCCCTACAGTGGATGATTCAGAGCTTATCGAACTTGCAGTAACGGATAAGCGCCATGCTCGATTGCGCGCCCTTGTTCTCTTGAGAAGAGGAGCACGACAAGGAGGCCCTCGTGTCCATAGGCAGACGTGCTTCTTCTACCCTGACCACACTTCTGGCTGCTCTGGTCCCGATTTTCCTTATCGTGCCCTTGATTACGACCACGGAAGTCGCGACGGCCAGCGAGGCCGGCTACCAGGTTGAGTTCGATGCCACACAGGGGCAACCGGCCCCCTCCCCCCAGACCGTGCCGGCCAGTGGACTGGTCACCAGGCCCACCAATCCGCAACGCGAAGGGTATCATTTCGACGGCTGGTTCGCGGGTGGTGTTGCATATGACTTCAGCAAGCCGGTAACCTCCCCATTGACTCTGAAAGCAGGCTGGACCCCTGAAAAGAACTGGTCCATGAATCCCGACAGCGGCGACCCGGCAGGTGGCACCCGGATCGTGCTGACGCCCCTGGCACCGGACGGAACCAGATTCAGCAAAATAAGCGCAGGATCCTGGCGGACATTCGGCCTCGGCAGCGACGGCGACATCTACGCCTGGGGCGACAACCGCGACAACACACTTGGCGGAGACTTCGACAACCCCACCACCTCCCCCGTCCGGCTGAAAGGAATACCCGCGGGAACAGCAACCGACATAGCCACCGGTGACTACACCACAATTGCCCTGACCGCAGAAGGGAAGGCCTGGGCCTGGGGACATAACGACCGGGGCCAGTTGGGCGACCCCACCAAACCCTATGGATGGGGCAAGCCAGTCCCCGTTCAGCTCCCCTCGGACCTGACCCTGGCGCAGGTAAGCGCCGGAGCCAGCCATATGATCGCCCTTGGTCGAGACGGCAAGGTCTATACCTGGGGCGACAACCAGTATGGACAGCTGGGCAGGACCGATCTTCCCACCGGTCATGGGGAGGCGAGCGCCTTGAGCAAGACGCCTGTGGAGGTGCAGGGATTACCGTCGGGCACGGTACCTGTTTCCATCAGTGCAAGAGGCAACTTCAACATCCTCCTGGATTCCAGCGGGAGGGTGTTTACATGGGGCAGCAATGCCCACGACCAACTGGGCAATCCCTCAGTGCCCTCAGGATCGGACCGGGATGATTCCTGGTCCGCCGCACCTACCGAGGTGAAGGGATTCCCCGAAGGCACCAAAATCGTATCCGTCAGCGCAGGTTCCGAACACGCCCTGGCCTTGGACGACCAAGGCACGGTCTGGGCCTGGGGGGTCAATACGTCGGGGGAACTGGGTAACGGTCAGTCCTCCTCATCCAACTCCTCCCCCACCCGCGTGTCCATGCCCAGCGGGATGAAATGCGTTGCAATCAGCGCAGGTTACGGGCACTCCACCGCAATCGGAGGTGACGGCAAGGTCTGGGCCTGGGGTTACGGCGGTGGCGGGGAGATGGGCAACGGCACCACCACGACCACCAATAGGGTCCCGGTCCAGGTCCAGGGCCTACCCAGCCAGGTGCAGGCAAATTCCATCAGCGCCGGACGGGCGCATACCCTGGCTTTGACCACCAACGGCAGGGTCTATGGGTGGGGCGCCAATGGTTTTGGACAACTGGGCGGAGGCAACGGGGATCAGGCAGTTACCGTGGCCACCGAAACCCCCTTCCCCCTCCCTCAGGTCATCGATTCGGTCACCTTCGACGGGCAGGCGGGAACGGACCTGTCCAGGCTGTCTGACGGCTCCTGGACAGTCACCACACCCCCTCATCCTTCGGGAAGGGCCGTCGCCCTCCTCCACCTGACCCGATACGGGGCATCAACCACCACCGCCCTGCCTTACCTCTACACGGGAGAGACCGCCAAATACCAGGTCACCTTCGATACCGGTCAGGACGGCCCTACAGTCCCGGAACAAACCTTGGAGCCGGGGCAAAGGGTCGCACGACCGAATGACCCGGTCCGTTCCGGATACCGCTTCGACGGATGGTTCATCGGAAAAGTGGCCTATGACTTCAACCGCTCCGTCATCGGAGACACGACGTTGACCGCCCGATGGACCGGTCAGGACGGTTGGAAGATGCAGCCAGCCAAGGGTCCGGACACCGGCGGCACCCGGGTTACCCTGACACCCCCGGCACAACGGGGGGTCAGATTCAGCCAGGTCAGCGCCGGCGGTAGCCATTCCCTGGCCATAGGGTCGGACGGGAAGATCTACGCCTGGGGCTCCAACGCCGAAAGCCAGTTGGGACGGACCCAGGCCGAGGGCGATTCCCCGGTACCGGTGGAGGTCAGGGGGTTTCCAAGCGGAGTGACCCCCGTCAAGGTCTGCGCCGGCAGCAACCACTCCCTTGCACTCGGATCGGACGGGAAGATCTATGCCTGGGGCTCCAACGAATTCGGCCAACTGGGACGTAGTGACATCCCAACCGGGAGCTCCGTATCCGTCGCAATGAGCCCCACACCCAAGCCGATACAAGGGCTGGCCTCAGATATAACGGTGGTTGATATCTGCGCCGGTTACTTCCACAACCTGCTCCTGGACAGCAAGGGAAGAGTCTGGGCCTGGGGGAAGAACGGGCAGGGCCAGCTGGGCAACACCTCGGTCCCCACAGGCGATGGCAATGCGGCCGCCCTGAGCACCACCCCCGTACGCGTTCAAGGACTGTCGGAAGACGTCGGCGTGGTTTCCATCAGCGCAGGCAACAACCACAACGCCGTCCTGGACAGGTCAGGCAAGGCCTACCTCTGGGGCATGAACGGGTCCGGGGAGTTGGGTAATGGAGGCACTACCTCCAGTCCGACAGCTGCGCCGCTCATTGGACTACCGGCAGGTACCGTCCTGACCAAGATCCTGGCCACGTACGGCCATACAACCGCCATGGATTCCAACGGCAGGGCCTGGACCTGGGGATTCGGCGGATCGGGTGAGATGGGCAACGGTTCCGAAAACCGAACCAACCCACAGCCCCTTCAGGTTCCTCTCCCTTCGGGTGTTGTCCTGACCGACATCGAGACCGGCTACGGGTTCAACATGGCCCCGGCAACCGACGGAAAGACCTACTGCTGGGGGTGGAACGGCAGCGGGGCCCTGGGAGTTCCGTCCATTCCAAACGACTGGAACGATCAGACCTCCAAGGCCCTGACCCCGACCACGGTTCAGGGCCTGCCCGAAAACGTATCCTTGACCCAGGTGAGTTCAGGATTCCTCTTTTCCATCGCCATCGGCAGTGATGGGCAGACCTATTCATGGGGCCGCAACACTGAGAACCAGCTGGGACTGGGCGCCATCAACCAGACATTGGTCCTCACGCCGACGACTATGCCCTTCCCCGGAAGGGTGGATCTCACCTCCGTGGCCTTCGACGGCCGGAACGGCATCGATCTGAAGGCGGAGAACGACGAAACCTGGACGGTGACCACACCGGCCCATCCGGTTGGAGTCGTCGACACCACAATCGTATGGAAAATCAACGGAATCAAGCAGGACGACGCTATCCTCCCCTATGAGTATCTCAGTATGCTTCCCCATGCCGGCGGGCCGGGAATCATCGTGTTCCTGGTGGTCGGCGGTCTGGTCATGGCCTTGGTATCGGCAAGCTCATGGCTGAGACGCCTGAAGCGATAGACAACTCAGGGGCCATGGCCCCCGAACCCAGACGGCAGACCTCGTTCCCACCGGCAGCGGCCTAACGCCCATCCATCAGATTGCGCAGCACATACTGGAGGATGCCGCCGTTACGGTAGTAGTCGGCCTCGCCGGGGGTATCTATGCGAACCTTGGCCTTAAAACTGACGGTGCAACCGTCATCACGGCGGGCGGTGACCCTTATCGTATCGGGTATCTCCCTGTTGATGGCCTCAATTCCCTCAAATCCATAGGTCTCCGTCCCGTCCAGACCAAGACTCTCGACCGATTCCCCCTGGGGGAACTGCAGGGGAAGAACGCCCATACCGATGAGGTTGCTGCGGTGAATACGCTCGAAGGATTGGGCAATGACCACCCTGACCCCCAACATCAGGGTCCCCTTGGCGGCCCAATCACGCGAAGAACCGGTTCCGTATTCCTTCCCGGCAAGAATGACCAGAGGGACACCCTGCCCGGCGTAGTCCCGGGAGGCTTCGAAGACCGTGGTCGGTTTGCCGGACAGGAAATCATAGGTGAACCCACCCGGACGGACCTCCAGCCCGACCGAGGCCAGGAGCTGGTTGCGCAGACGGATATTGCCGAAGGTGCCGCGGACCATGACCTCATGGTTGCCGCGCCGGGACCCATAGGAGTTGAAGTCCTTGGGGGCTATGCCGTGTTCCTCCAGGTAGAGCCCTGCCGGGCCATCCGTCTTGATGGCACCCGCTGGCGAGATGTGGTCGGTGGTGACCGAGTCTCCCAGGAGCGCCAGGACCCTGGCTCCCTCGATGTCGCCGAGGGGGGCCGGGGTTGCCGTCAAACCATCGAAGAAGGTCTGCCTGCGTACATAGGTGGAATCCGGATCCCAGGTGAACAGTTGCCCGGAGGGAACATCCAGGCCCAGCCAGCGATCATCACCCTTGAACACCTGGGCATAGTCCTTCACATACATGTCGCGGTCCAAGGTACGGTTGATGACCGTTTGAATCTCCTCGTTGGAAGGCCAGATGTCGCGAAGGTAGACCGGACTGCCGTCAGGGGACTCCCCCAACGGGTGGTTGACCAGATCCACGTCCATGGAGCCGGCCAGGGCGTATGCCACAACCAGGGGCGGAGAGGCCAGGTAGTTCATCTTCACGTCGGGACTTATCCGGCCTTCGAAGTTCCTGTTCCCCGAGAGGACAGCGGTCATGGTCAGCTCGTGCTCGTTGATGGCCTTGGATATGGCGGGATCCAGCGGACCGGAATTGCCTATGCAGGTGGCGCAGCCGTACCCCACAAGTTCAAATCCCAAGGCATCGAGATCCTCGGTCAGCCCGGCCTTTTCCAGATAGTCCGTGACCACCTGGGACCCTGGTGCCAGGGAGGTTTTGACCCAGGGTTTGGGACTGAGTCCCAAGGCACGCGCCTTACGGGCCAGGAGGCCAGCCGCCACCATGACCGAAGGGTTCGAGGTGTTGGTGCAGGAGGTGATGGAGGCGATGACCACGGCCCCATTGGTCAGGTCGAAGTCCCCGTGCGTCTCCGTGTGGACCGGGACCGGCTCCCGGTCGGCATCAGGCGCCTCGTAGTCGGGAAGGGCCGTCCTATAGGCACTCCTGGACTGGTCCAGGGCGATTCTGTCCTGGGGACGTTTGGGACCTGCAATCGAAGGCCGGACGGTGGAGAGGTCCAGTTCCAGGGTCTCGGAGTACACAGGCTCCGTGTAATTCGGGTCGTCCGGGTTGTGCCAAAGTCTGTTGGCCTTGGCGTAGGCCTCGACCAGGGACACCTGGTCCTCACTACGGCCGGTCAGCCGCAGGTAGTCCAGGGTCACCTCGTCAATCGGAAATATGCCACAGGTAGAACCGAACTCTGGGCTCATGTTGCCCAGGGTGGCCCGATTGGCCAGGGGGACCTGACTCAGCCCCCGGCCATAGAACTCCACGAACTTGCCGACCACTCCATGGTCACGGAGCATCTGAGTTACGGTCAGGACCACATCGCTGGCCGTCACCCCTTCGGGAATGGAACCGGTCAGCCTGAAACCGACCACCCGGGGAACCAGCATGGAAATGGGTTGGCCCAGCATGGCCGCCTCGGCCTCGATACCGCCCACACCCCAACCCAGAACGCCCAGGCCATTCACCATGGTGGTGTGCGAGTCCGTGCCCACGCAGGAGTCCAGATAGGCCAGAGGCCGTTCGCCCTCCCGCCCGGGTTCCTTCTGCATGACCACCTGGGCCAGGTACTCGATGTTGACCTGGTGAATGATGCCGGTTCCCGGAGGCACCACCCGGAAATCCCTGAAGGCCTGCTGCCCCCAGCGCAGGAACTGGTAACGCTCCCTGTTGCGCAGGTACTCCACGTCCATATTGTGCTCGATGGCACCGGGCACCCCGGCCAGGTCAATCTGGACCGAGTGATCGATGACCATCTGGGCCGGCACCTGGGGGTTGATGACCTCCGGGTCACCGCCCAGGTCCCTGACGGCATCACGCATGGTGGCCAGGTCGACGATGCAGGGGACTCCGGTGAAGTCCTGCATGACCACCCGGCTCGGAGTGAACTGGATTTCATGGCTTGGTTCCGCATCAGGGTCCCAGCCCAGAAGGGCGTCCACCTGCTCGTCGGTGATATTGATTCCGTCACGGTTTCGGACCAGGTTCTCCACCAGGACACGCAGGCTGTACGGCAGCCGGTCAAGACCGGGAAGGTCGGCAATACGGTAGTAGTCGAACTCCCGGCCTCCCACACGAAGCTTGGACAGCACCTGTCCTGTCGGCCTATCGCTCATGGGCATATCCTCTCGCGCAGCCCGGCAAGCCCTGTCGGCACGGTCCGGATAAGACACAAGAACCGGCTCATACGGTTGCCCGGGAAACGGACACCATCGGAATATGCTCCCTGTTTTACCGCCTGCTTGTTAACTGGGATATGAACCGCGCACATGGCGGATAGGCCAGAACCGCCAAGGCCATGAGAGCACCCCCAGCCACGACGGAGACCGCGGTCACCGCCAGCGCTCGCCCCTGGGGAATAGTGATGGCGAAGAAGCGCGCCACCAGGGGGATGCAGGCACCGATGACCCCGGCCAAGGCAAAGACCAGGACCAGGAGGCCACGCCAGGAGCGCAGGGGACGGGCCACCTGAGCAAGAACCAGAACCCCCATGAAGAAGAGGATGATGGCACAGATCGACCGCAGGGCGTTCAAATCCGAAGAATCACCCCTGTCCAGACCCAACAGAGTCGGCATGAACCAGGCGGCGGCCAGGATCGTCAGCCCTGTGGCAAACCCGGAGGGGAGAGCAAAAGCGACCACCCGCTTCAGGAAACCGGGACGATAACGTCTGGTATTGGGGGCCAGGGCCAGGAAAAAGGCTGGGGTACCGATGGTCAGGGCACCAATGTAGGTGATGTGACGCGGAAGATAGGGGAAGGGAATACCCGTCAGGACCACACCCAGGGAGATGAGAGCCGAGTAAACGGTCTTGACCAGGAAGAGACCTGCCACACGTTCCATATTGGCCATGACCTGGCGGCCTCTGGCCACGACGTCAGGCAGGTGGGAGAATCTGGAATCCACCAGGACCACCTCGGCAACCGCCTTGGTGGCCGGAGCGGCATTACCCATCGCGATCCCCAGGTCGGCCTCTTTCAGGGCCAAGGAATCATTGACCCCGTCCCCCGTCATGGCAACGGTGTGACCACTCAGGTGAAGGGCCTGGACTATGGCCTTCTTCTGGTCCGGCAGGACACGCCCCAGGACATCCACCGATTCAAGGGCGCCAGCCAGCTCCTCCAAATTCTCAGGCAGGTCCCGGGCATCCATGGCACGCGGTTTGGCCGCACCTGTCAAGCCGACCTTATCGGCTATGGCTGCGACCGTGGCAGGATTGTCGCCGGAGATGACCCGGCAACGAACACCCTGTTCCCTGAACCAGGCCAGTGTGGGTGCAGCGTCCTCTCGGATATGCTCCGAGCAGGAAATCAGAGCCCTGGGAATCAGATCCGCAGGCAGGGCCTCAGCCTCCTGGAAGTAATCCTGATCTGCATCGGACCTCCGAACCGTTCCCCCATCCGCCAGCATCAGAACCCTATGGCCCCTGTTGGCCAGGTCGGTCACCTGAGCCTCCACTACGGGATGTGCTTCGGCCTGGGAGGCCAGCAAGACCTCAGGAGCGCCGAAATACCAGAGCCTGCCTGACCGGTCAAGGATGGCACTCCACTTCCTCGCCGAGGAGAAGGGCAGGCGGGCCCTGACGGTTCCGGACGGGGATACCTGAGGCAGGCCCGCCATGATGGCCGTACCGGTGGCGTTGGGATTCTCCTCGGCGCAGACATCAACCAGGGGCTGGGCCAGGGCATCCTGGTCGCTCTCCCCTGATGGGTCAAGGGGATAGACGGACTCGAAGACTATGCCCCCATCGGTGATGGTTCCTGTCTTGTCCAGGTTGAGGGCATCAACCCGGGCAAGGGTCTCCACCGACTCCATCTGCTGCACCAGGGTTTGCTTCCTGGCCAGCCGAATGGCTGCCAGGGCGAAGTTCAGTGAGGTCAGGAGCACCAGCCCCTCGGGAATCATCCCGACCACCCCGGCCACGGCAGAAACGACGGCCTGCCGCCAGGATCCGTTCGACAAGGCGGTCTGGAGCCCGCCTACGGTGCGCATCTGGGTGAAAATCAGAAGGATGCAGAGGGGTATGACCACCACGGTCATGACCTTGAGTATGGTGTTGATTCCCTCGTTCAGGTCAGAGTGGACCTTTTTGAAGACCTTGGCCTTGGCGGTAAGCCTGGCAGCATAGGATCCCACCCCGACGGCCGTGACCTCTGCCAGGGCCATGCCTGAAACAGCGGTCGAGCCCGAATAGGCCTGGTCGCCCGGCTCCTTGCGGACCGTTCTGGACTCCCCCGTCAGCATGGACTCATCCAGCTCCAGCCCGTACGACTCGACAATTCGGGCATCGGCGGGAATCTGATCGCCGGAGCGAATCCAAAGCATGTCATCACGGACGATGGCATCATGGGAAACGCGCTGATTGGATCCGTCCCTACGGACGTAGTAATCCGAGGCCACCAGGATGGAGAGGCTGTCAAGGGTGTGCTTGGCCTTGAGTTCCGTAGCGATACCGATACCGGTGTTGATGATGATGACCAGTCCGAAGACGGCATCCTTCCACTGGCCCGTCAAGAGGACCACAACCATGGCCCCCAGGATGATGGCGTTGAAAAGAGTGAAGACGTTGGCCCTGACTATCTGCCCCAGGGTCCTGGACGACCTCTCCTGGCTCGTGTTGACCTGCCCGGCATCCCTGCGTTCCTGCACCTGGGAGCTGGTCAGACCGGGTTCATCGACCTGGGGAAACGTGGGGATGCTTCCGTCTTTGCGTTCACTCATGCCTATTCCCCCGCCTGACCCAGGGTGACCCGTATGGTTCGGGTATGAGGGCCGTCATCGATGATATTCTGCAGGGCGTCAGCCAAGAGCACCGGGGTGCCCTTCCCTGTGCCTGTATCCATGCTGAGAGTGGCGGCATAGTAGATGCCATCAGGACCATCTTCCCAGGCGGCCCCCCTCTCCGGCATGACCGCCACAGGTATGCCAGCCTTCCTGGCCTTGGCAAGGGAGGGTGTCCAATCCCCTTGTGCCGGGGCATGAACAAGAATCAGGTCGACCTCGCGATTGACCGCATCCTCCACACCCGCCTGCTGGTCGCCGAAGGATGCCGCCTGCGAGTAGTACCCGTCCATCCGTTGGCCCTTCAGGGAGGCCAGGATGCGACCATCCTCCTCATTGGCTCCCGCATCCGTGGGCTTGGAGGGACTCCCGACCAGCGCCACCATGATATCGGAGCGGTCAACCCCATCATGGTCAACGGTTGAAGGGTGCCAGGTATCGCCCACGGCCTGGCTGGATGGGGTGCAGGCCGTCAGGACAGTCGCCAGAATCAGGGTCAGGGACAGGGCCATCAGGGCTCGCGGAATCCGCTGCCTGCCGAAACGCAGGGTTGAAATACCGAACACGTCTGGTTCGCCTGAACCTCTCGTCATTCCTGCCATCACCGGTATTGTAGACGAAAACCACCATTTCCACCCGCAAGGCGCCGACTGCTGGGGCCATCGAGTCAAAAGATGACACCTCCGCCACCGACCTCTGGGCGACCACGGCAAGGCGGGGCGTCAACACGGCCCGAAAAATCCACGGATGCAAGGCAGGGGCCATAACCGCGAACCTACCTGGTAAAGACCGCCATGGTCTCCACATGATGGGTCATCGGGTAGATGTCGTAGGCGTGAATATCGGCCAGCTCGTAGCCAAGCGAGAGCAGGGTTCCCGTATCCCTGGCCAGACTGGTGGGGTCACAGGCCACGTAGATGATCGTCGAGGGGGCCGCCTGATTCAGAAGTCTGCATACCTCGGCCTTGGCACCCGCACGTGGAGGGTCCAGGAGGACAAGGTCAGGATGGGCCAGTGCCTTGGGCACTCCATGCCTGAGCACGCGCCCCACATCGCCCCGCCTTACCTCAGCATTGGTCATATCCGCAGCCGCGAGGTTTTCCCTGGCCCTGGTCACCGCTCCGGCAGCACCCTCCACTGCCAGAATCCGTGACCGCCCTCCGAAGGCAGCGGCCAGGGGAAGGGTGAAAAGACCAGCACCGGAATAGAGGTCCCAGACAACCGGAGCCTTCTGCTCGCTAACGCGTCGTCTCGCCTCGGTCAGGACCGCACCCGAGAGCAGGGAGGGAGCCAGTCTATGTATCTGCCAGAACCCGCCGGCATCGACCCTGTACGTGAATGTGTCCTCATCCGGGCGACCGGTGTTCGGCCGTATCCGCTCGGTCAGGGGGTCGCTCCCCTTCTCGGTTCTTCCATCAACCTGCAGGGCAAAGTTCCCATCCGTGCCTTGACTGTCCAAGGGTTCCGGCACGGCCATTCTGATTCTGCTGCCCGGCTTGAACCCGCCGTTCCAGAGGCCGAGTTCATCGGCTTGGTCGAGAAGTCGTCGTGAAGCCAGCGGCATGGACTCCAAGGCCACCCGCTCGTGGGAGCCTCGGCGCCGCATTGAGGGTCTGCCCTGGTCGTCGGCAACCAGATCTATGCGGGTCCTCCAATGCAGACCATCCGGGCAGGTGTCGTCATCGGGGCGTGCAATAGGCACATCTTCGAGCCGGATGCCACCCAAGCGTTCCATCTGCTGGCGAATCAGGTCGGCTTTCCAGGTCAGTTGCCCGGGCAGGGAGACGTGAATCAGATCGGCACCGCCCAGACCGCCTCCCCATGCCAGTGGGCCTGCCATCGGCCAGACCGGCTCACGTCGGTCAGGGCTGGCCTCCAGGACCTCTATCACCTCGCCCGTGCAATACCGGTCCTGTCGCTTGTGCGGTTCATCCAGTCTGACCCGAACCAGCTCCCCCGGCAGGGCAAAGCGTACGAAAACCACTCGCCCGTCCAGATGGGCCACACACCGGCCCTGGTCCGCATATCGTTCAATGCGAAGTTCAACGTCCATATTCGCCTTTCTTACAAGCCAAGGGGTATCCCATCCTGACGGAATCAGCCCTTGGACCGCCCGGCACCATTCGCACCTGCATCAATGCCGTCAAGCTCTTCCGTTTCAGCACCCTTGTTCCCTGGCACAGCGTGGAAGGCATGGAAGGGATCGCGCATCATCAGCCAGGAAACCCAGATGGCCAGGGCGAAAAAGGGGACGCCGAGCACCAGTCTGGCCCCGCCCAGGAGACCGACTGATCCCGCAAAGTACAGGGGAACCTGCACGGCCAGACGGATAACGAAGACCAGTATCCAAACCAGGGTGACCCTCGTATAGGCCCGAAGCAGCACAGGGTCGGACCGCCAGGATTTCAACCAGGCCCGAAATCCTGAAAGCACGGGTTCGCGCACATACTCCACCAGGACACCTATCCCCGGAATCCTGACCAGCAGGCTGACGCCCAGTACCAGGATCCAGAACGAGTTAATCAGGAAACCCGGCAGATAGTAGTTCCTGGCATCCTTGCTCAACCAGGCCGAAATCAGACAGATGCCAACCCCCAGCAGGCCGGTCAGGGCTCCCAGGAAGGATCCTCCTTGGAGGAGTCTCAGTATCAGCTGTACCAGGGCAAGGGCACCCGATGCCATGATGGTCCAGGTCAGGCTCCCCGTTATGAGGAACACAACCAGGAACACCAGGCCCGGCAACAGGGACTCCACAATGCCGCGCCATCCGCCGATGGCCTCGTAGACCGAGAAGTCCTCATCGGCCAGGGCCGCCAGGCCGGTGTGCTTCCCATCGCCCCGATCAGTGGACCGGTCATCCCGCCCCTGCACGCCCACAGACTCAGCGCACCTCGGTGAACATGGGGCCGCGTGAGAGGGTGGTCTTCACCTCGGTCTGCTGGTCAGAATCGAAAGGCCCCTCGGGCTTGTCGGGAATGGTGTCCTTGGACTTGCCGTCCTCGTCCCCGTCCTGTTCAGGAGTGACCGGGGCATGCATGGGGATCAGGTCACGCGGAGCAAGGGGCTCATCCCCCCTGACCACGACCAGGTCGGCCAGATATTGGTTGAGCAGGTCCTTCTCCTTGCCCTTCGTTGCCGCAGGGCCGGAGAAGATGCCTCGCAGCATCCAACGCGGCCCGTCGATACCCACGACGCGGGTCATCAACTTCTTGCCACGGACCTCGACGGGAAGGGTCAACTCGCGACCGAAGACCCCATCCACTTCCTTGGACTTGGGATTGGCCTTGTGGATGTCGGCACGGATCTCCTCCCAGAGACCCAGGGACTTGGGTGCCGCGAAGGCTTCCAATTCCAGGCTGGAGGACCCATACGTCACAGTGGCACCCAGGATCTCCCCCGTCTTCCCATTGGACTTGAGCCTGAGCTGACTGCCCTGGAGGAAGGGAAGCAGCAAGGAACCGATGTCGAGGTAATCGTCATAGTCGACGGCATCCTCATCTTCGCTGTCCCAGGGACCGTGATCCACACCACGTTCGCCTTCGGTCAGGCTCACGTCAACCCGTTCATCATGAGCTGACTTCTGCCTGGTCTCGCCGGTTTCCTCCGACTGGGCAGGGGCATCCTGGTCCTGTGGGTTCCGGTTTTCGCCAACCTGGTCGGAACCCTTATCCTGGCTCTTCAGGGCTTCGGAATCAGACGTTGAGGTTTCCTCATCGCGACCCTCAAGTACCTGATCCTTCTTGTGCTTCCTGCCGAAACCGAACAGTCCCATGATGCCTCGTTTCCTCAGTGACGCCAATCCGGCGCCTTCATAGCCGGCCCCTGCAACCCGTCACAGGAGCCGGCCGATGTTAATCGAGACCCAGACGAAGCTTGCCGCCGGGAATGGCGTCAAGCAGGTCACGGGTGTACTGACGCTGCGGGTGGTCGAACACCTCATCGGTGGTGGCGTGCTCAACCAACCTGCCATGCTGCATGACGACCACCTCGTCGGCGATCTGCCTGACCACGGCAAGGTCATGGGTGATGAAGAGGTAACTCAGACCACGCTCTGCCTGAAGGTCATTGAGCAGACGCAGAACCTGGTCCTGGACCAGAACGTCCAGGGCGGAAACGGCCTCATCGCAGATGATGACATCAGGATTCAAAGCCATGGCACGGGCGATGGCGATGCGCTGACGCTGACCACCGGAGAGCTCGTTGGGGTAACGCCCCATAACCGACTCCGGCATCTCCACCATGTCAAGAAGTTCGCGGACACGCTCCTCCCTGGCCTTGCGGTCTCCGATCTTGTGGATGCGCAGGGGCTCCTCGATGGACCGGAAGATGGAGTACATGGGATCAAGGGATCCGTAGGGGTTCTGGAACACCGGCTGCACATGCCTACGGAATTCCAAAAGCTCCTTGCCCTTGAATCCGGAAATGTCCTTGTTTTCGTAGGACACCTTGCCCGACGTGGGATTCAGCAGGTGGAGGACCATGTTGGCCACGGTCGACTTGCCCGAACCGGACTCCCCCACTATGGCCAGGGTGGTTCCACGCTTGACCGAGAAGGAGACGTCATCGACGGCCTTGAAGAGTTCCCTCCGCTTCGGAAGCTTGAACTCCTTGGTCAGGTGCTCCACCGTGATGATGTGCTCGCTGCGTTCCAGGGTCGATTCACCCTTGACGTGGTGCTCCATCAGACTCTCGGCATCCTGCCCCCGCTCCTTGGCGGAGATGATGCGCTGGGAGGCCAGGGACGGAGCGGCCTGAACAAGCCGCTTGGTGTAGGGGTGCTGCGGGTGCTGCAGGACGTCCAGGCTGGGGCCGGATTCGACCACCTGACCCTTGTACATGACCACGATGTGCTGGGCACGCTCTGCGGCCAGACCCAGGTCGTGGGTGATGAAGAGCACGGCCGTACCCAGGGAGTCGGTCAGACCCTGAAGATGATCGAGGATCTTCTTCTGAACAGTCACATCCAGGGCGCTGGTCGGTTCATCGGCAATCAGAAGGTCAGGCCTGGAAGCCAGACCAATGGCGATCAGGGCACGCTGACGCATACCACCCGAGAACTCGTGCGGATACTGACGGGCGCGGGTGGCCGCCTCCGGCAGGCCCGCCTCGGAGAGGAGACCTGCAATACGGTCGTTCATATCCGAACCGGTCACGTGGGCCTTGGCCAGGGACCAGGCCTCGTCCTCGCTCAGACCGGCCCTGATCAGGGAGCTTGCAACCCCCCACCTGGTCTCGGAGCCTACATCCCATTCGGATTTGAGGGACTCCATGATCTTGTCGACATCCTTGACGCCGGCCCTGTCCAGGGCCGTCTTGGCGGCATCGAGGAGACCGGGCAGGTCAGCTGAGGAAATGAAGAGCTCATCATCTGAAGACTTGAGCTTGACCTTCTCGGTCTCCGCCAGCCGTTGGGCCAGCTTGGAACGCTTCTCACGGGAAACGTCCATCTTGTTGGCGACCAGGGCCTCCTTGACCTGTGTTCCGATCTTCCAGACCGGATTCAGGTTGCTCATCGGATCCTGGGGTACCAGGCCAATCTGGGAACCACGGAGGTCCTCATACTCCTTGGAGCTCAGCCCGACCAGCTCTCGGTCGTGCAGTTTGATGCTGCCGCCGACCACCCTGCCGGTGCCGGGGAGAAGGCCCAGCACACCCATGGCGGAAGTGGACTTACCCGAGCCCGACTCCCCCACGATGGCAACCCACTGCCCCGGGTAGACGCTGAAAGAGGCGTTGCGAACCGCATGGACATCCCGCCCGTCCGAGGTGAAGTCGACCTTGAGGTCCTTCACCTCCAGGAGAGGACTGGAGGCTTCAGGGGTTGCCTGCTCAGCCTGTTGATTTGCAAAGCTATCTTCTTGACTCATGCTTCCTCCACTCAGGCCGTTCTGCTCTTCGGATCCAATGCATCCTTGACCGCATCACCCATCATGATGAAGGCCAGGACCGTAATGGCCAAGGCTGCGGACGGATAGAAGAGGACCGAGGGATTGGTGGTCAGAAGGCTCTGTGCCGTCGAAATGTCGCCGCCCCAGGAGACCACGCTTGAGGGCAGACCCACGCCCAGGAAGCTCAGTGTCGCCTCGGAGACGATGTAGGTACCCATTGACGTGGTGGCCATGACGATGATAGGGGCCAGGGAGTTGGGCATGATGTGCCTGAAGAGGTTGCGCACCGGAGTGGAGCCCAGGGCCGTCGAGGCCGTGTTGAACTCCAGGTTCTTCGCTTCCATGACCGCACTCCTCGTTATGCGGGCCATGTTGACCCACCCGAACAGGGTCAGGGTGAAGATGATCTTCCACAGGGAGGTGGAGGTGCGGAACATCTGCAGGAGGACGATTGCGCCCAGCAGCATGGGGATGGCGAAGAAGATGTCGGTGATTCGGCTCAGAAGGCCATCGACCCAGCCTCCGAAGAAGCCCGCCAATGCACCAACCAGACCGCCGATCAGCGTGACCAGGATGGTGGTCATGATGCCGATGGAGACCGAGGTTCGGGCCCCATAGACCACACGGCTGTACACATCGCATCCCTGAAGATCGAACCCGAAGGGGTGGCCTGCGCGGCTAGGCTCAAGGGAGTCGTTCAGGTTGCAGACAACCGGGTCCTGCTTGGTGAAGAGCGAGGGGAAGAGGGCCACAACGATTACGAAAATGGCCAGAATCGCCGAGATGATGAAGAGGGGGTTCCTCCGCAGGGTCCTCCAGGCATCCACCCACATGCTGGTGGGCGGAACATCGTCATCCACGGAGTCCACCGCACGCAGGGGTGTCTCCTCGGTGGGTGCGACGAAGCGTTCCTGTCCAGGCAGGGGATCCGGGAAGAAGACCTCGGCCTGACTCTCGTTCATTGACTCGAATTCGTTCATTGTCATATCAGTCATATCAACCATGGCCCTTTCACGCGTACCTGATACGCGGGTCGAGGACCGCATAGAGCATATCGACCAGGAGGCTGCAGACCACGAAGATCATGACCAGGATGGTGACCAGGGAGACCACCAGGGTCCCCTCACCACGTGTGATCGCCTGGAACAGCGTGTTGCCCACGCCCTGGATGTTGAAGATTCGTTCCGTGATCATGGCGCCTCCCATGAGTGCGCCGATGTCGGCGCCCAGGTAGGTCACAACCGGAATCAGGGAGTTGCGGAGAACATGGCGGCCGATGACCTTGGAGTTGCTCATACCCTTTGCCCTGGCCGTACGTACGTAATCCTCGGAGATGTTCGAGGTGATCTCGGTTCTCGTCAGTCGGATGATCGAAGCCATGGATACCGATCCCAGCACCACCGCAGGCATGAGCAGATCGACGAAACCGGGTGAGGCCCCGGCTGTGACCGGAAGGATGCGCCACTTTACACCACAGAGATACTGCAGGATGAAGCCGGTGACGAAGGTGGGCACCGAAATCAGGAGGAGTGAGAGGACCAGGATGACGCTGTCGGACCACCGACCCTTGTTCAGGCCACCGATGATGCCGAAGACGACGCCGAAGACACCCTCGAAGACGAAAGCCATCAATGCGAGCTTGATGGTCACCGGGAAGGCCCTGCCGATGACGGCGATCACGGGCTGCCCCGAGAAGGTGTTGCCGAAGTTCAGGGTCAGGGCGTTCTTGAGGAAGAGGACGTACTGAACGATGAACGGCTTGTCGAGATTGTACTCCGAACGTATCTGTGCAGCCACCGCCTGATTGACCGGCTTGTCTCCGAACATGGCGGCCACGGGGTCGCCGGGAAGCGCAAAGACCAGTGCGTAGATCAGCAGGGTGGTGCCGAGAACGACGGGGATCATCTGCAGAATACGCCGCAGAAGATATTTACCCATCGGCTTTTCTCCTTTATAGTCCGCGACCTGGGCTGACATTGGGACCCGGTCGCCTCAAAAATACTTGTACGAGTCTACCAGTACACCTCAACAGGGCCTGCCGAGACCCCATCCGGCCGGCTGTGCCGGGGTGCTGGATGGAAAAACCGGTGCGGACATCACTCATCCGCACCGGTTCAGACCGCTTTCCTGTCGACTGTACCGATCAGGGAAACAGTATCAGACCAAAATCACTTGCTGAGCTCGGAGTATTCGGGGACGCCCTTCCAGTTGAAAGTGAAGCCCTGAATATCCTTGGCGGCAATGCCGTTGGCGTTCCTGTAGTACAGCGGGATGGCGGGCAGGTCCTCGAAGAGGATCTGCTCGGCCTGCTGATAGATCTTGTTGGCTTCGTCAAGGCTCTTGGCGGAGGCCGCCTTGGTCAGCAGCTGGTCGAACTCGGAGTTCTTGTAGTCGCCATCGTTGGATCCCCTGCCATCGGCAGCCGAGGAAGCGAAGTTGCTCAGCAGGTAGGACTCGGGCGAGGGGTAATCGGGCTGCCAGCCGGAGCGGAAAGCCGAATCGGTGAACTTGCGGTTCTGGACGTTGCTGCGGAACTCGTTGAAGGTGGGCAGGGGGTTGCCGGCTGCGTTGATCTTCAGCGTGTTCTTGATGGAGTTGGTGACAGCGTCGTAGACCTCCTTGTGGGCACCATCGGCGTTGTAGGCGATCTTGAAGGAGTCGGCCTCGGTCCAGGGGCTGATCTTGTTGGCCTCTTCCCAGAGCTCGTTCGCCTTGTCGGGGTTGTACTTCAGCACGTCGGAGCCCTTGATGTCCTTGGAGTAACCGGGGATGACGGGCGAGGTGAAGTCGTGCACCTCCTGGCCGGTGTCGGCGAGCACCTTCTTGATGATCGCGTTGCGGTCGATGGCCATGGAGATGGCCTGACGGCGGAGCTTGCCTTCCTGGTCCTCACCGAAGTGCTTCATGTAGGTCGGCACGGTGAACATCTGAAGGACCGAACCGGGATCGTTGATGGCCTGAACGGAGCTGTTGGTCTGGAAGGTCCTGCGGTCGGAAGACGGGATGGTATCCAGAACATCAAGATGTCCGGCCTCCACGTCGCGGAATGCCGCGGTCGGGTCGAGGTAGGCACGGAACTCGATTCCGCCGTTCTTCACCTTGATGTCGCCCTTGTAGTTCTCATCCTTGACGACCTTGATGAACTTGTTGTGGCTCCAGGAGTCGAACTTGTAGGGGCCCACGGTCACCGGCTTCTCGCCGAAGGCCTTGGKGTCCTTGTAGAAGGACTCGGGCAGGGGTGCGAAGGCGGTGTAGCCGACCTGGACCGGGAAGGTGGACGAGGCCTCGTTCAGATCCACGGTGAAGGTCTTGTCGTCGACGACCTTGAGGCCGGAGAGCTGGGCGTCAGGTGCGACATCATCGCCCTGCAGCTCGTCATAGCCCTTGATGTCCGTGAAGAAGCTCGACCCCAGCTGCTTGTTGGCAGCATTGGCGGCAAACGACCAGGCCTTGGTGAAGGACTGCGGCGTCACAGGGGTGCCATCGGAGAACTTCCATCCGTCCTTGAGCGTGACGGTGTACTGCGTGTTGTCGTCGTTGGCCTTGATCTCCTTGGCGATCTCGTTCTTCGGCTTGCCCTTGTCATCAAACCGGACCAGCTTCGAGAAGAGGATATCGATGGGGTTGCCACCGCCTACCTCATTGGTCATGCTGGGGATCAGGGGGTTGGCGGGTTCTGGGTTGAACACACTGATCATGGTGTCGTTTCCGCCCTTGGCATCTGCGTTGCCAGCGGAATCGCCCGAACCACCGCAGGCGCTGAGCAGGAGCGCCATGGAGCACATACCTGCAGCAGCAATGGTAAGAACCGATTGCTTCTTCATAAACTTGCTTCTTCCTTTGTATTCCTGTTGGTACGAGGCGAGAAAGGAGATTTTGTCCTCTTCCCCGCAACGAATAATAATCTAAATCACGTAACGCCTATGTGAGCGAGGTTATCCAACATAGCGGACGGATGTGGTCAGAATCAATTATCCCGCTCTTCCCTGGACAGGTCCCAGAAGGAGGGCCACCCGTTCCATCCCGGTACCATCCCCCGCACCCTTCTGGACCCTGCACCGACATTGTTGACGGTGAAGAGCGGGATGGACGGAAGGTCCTCCAGGAGGGTCTCTTCCGCCTCCTGATAGAGCCTATTCGCCTCATCGACCCCCTGGGCCTCGCCGGCCTTCTTCAAGAGGTTTTCGAAAGCCGGACTGGCATACCCGGAAAGGTCTCGGCCTTGCAGAACCTCCGGACCGGCCGGGGATCTCCTACCATCACCGATTGCCACGAACCCTTGATTCAGGTAAGCCTCCGGCGAGGGATAGTCAGGCAGAATCCGGACCGGGAAGGCGACCTGACCGTACTCCCCCTTGTCAAGTCCAGACAGAAGCGCGGCCCTGGTGGGAACAGTCCTGACTTCAACATCGATGCCCAGGGCATTCCGAACCGATGCCGCCAGTCCCTCGTAAAAGGCTCCGGTGCCCTCCTCGGTCACGCAGATCAGGGGCAGGGAACGGTCGTGTGGCCACATCCTGATGGCATCGGCCTGGGACCAGGCTTCCCTGGCGGCCTCGGCACGGTACCTCAGATGCTCCTCCCCCTTCAGATCCTCGGACCAGCCGGGGATTGTCGGAGAGGTGAAGTCCGTGGGCTGCTGGGCCAGGTTGTCCAGGGTCTCCTCGATCAGTGTTCGCCTATCTATGGCCATGGAGATGGCCCGACGGCGCAGACGTCCTTCCCTGTCCTGCCCGAAGTGCTCCATACCGTTCGGAATGGTCAGCAGTTCAAGACCGGACCCGGCCTTGTTGTAGGACTGCAGACTGGAGTCCTCGACGAAACTCTTGCGTGCCGAGTCGGGGACCGTGGTGATCACATCCAGTCTTCCGGCCTGTACATCCGACAAGGCCGAGGCCGGATCGGAATAGACCAAGAAATCCACACCTGCATTCCTTATACCGATATCCCCGGTATAGGTGGCACTCCTGCGGATTTTCACCACTTTCCGGTGGGCCCAGGACTCGAAGCGATAGGGGCCGGAGGTGACCGGCCGACTGCCGAAGGCCACGGGATCCTTGTAGAAGGATTGCGGTAGGGGTGCATAGGCCAGGGCCCCTACCAGGATGGGGAAGGTCGCGGAGGGAGCGCTCAGGTCGACCGTGAAGGTCAGGTCGTCGACAATCTTCAGGCCGGAAAGCTGGGCATCCTTGGAGGTTCCGGCCTGCTGCAGGTCCTCATACCCCCTGATGTTGGAGAAGAGCATGGATCCGGCCTGCCCGTTGGCGGAATTGGCCGCCCAGGACCAGGCCCTGGTGAAGGAGGAGGACCTGACCGGACTTCCGTCCGAGAAGGACCGGCCGTCGACCAACCTGATTGTGTAGCGCGTCATCCGCTCATTGTGGGTGATTTCCTCGGCAAGGTCATTCTGCGGTTTGCCCTTGCTGTCGAACCGGACCAGACGGGAGAACATGGCGTTGACCAGCTGACCACCGCACTCGTCCGCCGTGTCGCTCGGAATCAGGGGCCTTGAGGGCTCGCATCCATATACCTTGATGATTGTGCCGGGGAGGGGCTGTTCGGTGGTCTGGGCGAGGTCCTCCGCATCAGTGCCGCCACACCCACCCAAGGCAAGGGAACAGGCCATGGCCGCAACAAGTGCCTTACCGATTCTCTTCTTCATCACACACCACTCCTGCCCACTGTAACCAGCAAGTAAAAACATGACCCTGCCCACATGATTGGCTACAGCGACCACCCTGCCCGGAGCTTTGACACCCCCGCATGCAGCACCGTTCATTGCTTTGCGGCTGTGGGCCTTTCGCAAAACGCCTCCACCACTGAACCTTAAAGGAAGCCCCATCCATATCGTCAGGCCCGGCCATAAACGTTCAGGCTCTGGGAAAGGCCAACCGATAGCGCTGACGCAGCTGCTCGATGGAAACATGCGTATAGCGCTGGGTGGTCCGCAAGGAGGAGTGCCCCAGCATCTCCTGAACCTCACGCAGATCAGCCCCGCCGTCCAGCATCTGGGTGGCAGCCGTATGGCGCAGGGAATGAGGGGCGATGTCGGGAACCTGGGCCCGGTCGGCGGCATCATGGACCACCTGTCGTACCTGACGCTGGCCTATCCGGCGACCGCGCACACCAAGGAAGAGGGCCTGATCATCATGAACCTCCCCTCCCCCACCGGTGCGTTCAATCAGTCGCGGCCTCCCCCCGTCAAGCCATCCATCCAGGGCCCGTTCGGCGGGAAGTCCGTAGGGCACTACCCGCTCCTTGCGCCCCTTGCCCAGGACCTTGACGGTCCGAGACCGGGGGTTCAGGTCGACCAGGTCCAGCCCGCACAACTCGGCAACCCGCATCCCGGTCGCATATAGCAGTTCCAGCATGGCTGCATCCCTGAGCTGGATGATTCCGGTCATGTCCTCATCCGCACCGTCCTCGACCGGGGACTCATCCACACGGTCCATCAGACGCTCGGCCTGGTTCCCGGTCAGAACCCGGGGCAGATGCTCCGACTGTTTGGGGGTCTTCAGTCCCTGGGCCGGGTCCGCCTCAATCAGGTCATGGTCGGCCAGGTAGGCGAAGAAGGAACGGATGGCTGCGGTCTTCCGAGCCATGGTGGACCGGGCATGGGACCGTGTTTCATGAGCCAGCCAGGACCGGAGGGTGGAGAGGTCCGTTTCGTTCAGATCCCTGATGCCCCGCAGTTCCATCAGGTGCAGGAAGGACGCCACGTCGGTCCGGTAGGAACGAACCGTATTCGGGCTCCGTCCCTGGATCTGGTCCAGATAGCGGGTGTATCCGTCCAGTTCTCGTTCAAAGGCCATCTGACACCTCCCATCCGGCCCAACCTAGTCTACCCGGGGCGGGACGCATATACTGGTCCCGGAGGTGACCATGCACTTGCCGAAAGAGATACCACCTGGTGTCCGTATTGTGGCCAGGACGGTCGAAGGGCGGGACCCGGAGGATGGGCGCCTCAAATTCCGCGACTACATAGGCCATGTCATTTCCTGGGACGGAACCACTCTGGACCTGAGCAGGGACCCGTCGGCCAACGGTTCGCGCGAAGCCCAGAAGGTTCGGTTGACGGCCACTTCGATAGTCGGGCTCAAACCCATTCCTGAGCGCAGATACCCTGCGGGGCACCATGACATGGATCAGGCGGGACTCAGTGACACCAATCCGGTCCAGGACCAATCGAACGAGGATTGAGGTCTCAGTCACCGATGGTCGGGAGCTGGACGACCCTGGCCTGGTGGGTGGTCAGGAAGACCTCGACCTCCTGTCCCCGCCTCGCTGATTCCAAGAGCTCGGATCGCCAGCCCTCATCACTGAGTGCCAGCTCGAACCTGTTATCCTCCTGGTCTGCACCGGCCAGCTCCGCCTTGTAGTCCCTGAAGGGACGGGCCTGGGTGAAGAAGTCATGGATGCCGGACCTGTTCCACCCCTCCGAGCCCCGGAGATTCTTGGCCACGGCACTCAGTCTGATGGCCATATCGTCCAGCAGGCCGGCCACCTGATCGGCATCCTCATCCACCATGGCCTCGGTCCTGTCGGGATCGGTCAGGGCCACCCGGGTCATGTCACGCCAGGACCCTGCCGCCAGGGCAGCTGCTATATTCCTGTCGTCCGAATCCACGAGGAGGTTGGCCAAGGCGATGGCCACCACGTGGGGCATGTGCGATATCAGAGCGGCCGCCCTGTCATGTGTCTGGTCATCAAGGGCAATCAGTCGGTTCCCCAACCCCTGGGTGACCATATCCGCCACGGTCAGGAAACGGCCGTAATCAGTGTTCTCATCTACGGTCAGGGCCCAAAGCGCCCCCTCAAGAAGACCAGGATCGGAAGCCTCATAGCCGGAGAACTCGCTACCCGCCATCGGGTGCCCACCCACATACCGGTCGGACAGGCCGGCTTCACGAACCTGCTGGCGGACCAGGCCCTTGACGCTGCCCACATCGGTCAGGGTGGTTCCGCGTGTCAGGACCGGGGCCAGACGACCCAGCATCTCAGGCATGGCCTTGAGCGGGGTGGCCAAAACCAGCACATCAGGCTTGCCCTGGGCCAGCTCCTCCAGGGTCTCCACGCAGTGGATGCCCTCGGACCTGGCTGCCTCGTATGGGCGGTCCGTATGATTCCAGGCCACCACGAACCTACCCTGCCGCGCCAGGCGTCTTGCCAGCGACCCGCCGATCAGCCCCAGACCGGCAATCGCGATCTTGTGGGCCGATGTCAGAATGGGCGATGCCGTCATACCAGCCATGGGGTGCATTGCATCCGGCCCGGTCGCAAGGTCATCACCGTGGGCATGGACGGACCCCGCCTGCAGCTGTTGGTCCTCTACCATAACAACTCCTTATCAACCCCCGACTTGTCCAGGTTACGTTCCCTCCAGGCACCTGCCCTGGGCAGCATCCAGTCCGGTATGGGAGGATCGGGGCGCTCCATCCGGGGATATACGGCCAGGGTTTTGATCCAATCCCCCAGGTCCAGAAGGTCCTGCATGACACCACCCAGGGCAGGCTCCCAGGGGGCAGCATCGATGGTGGCGATGAAACTGTACGTCCCGTCGTTGCCTTTGATGGGGCGGGACATGAAGGAGGTCATGTTCAGCCCCGCATCGCGGAACCTATCCAGGAGGTCGGCAAGAACACCCGACCCGGTATGGAGCGGAATGAAGGCGATGATGGACTCGAACTCGCGTAAGGGCCTGGACCCGGCACCTTCGCCTGCACCGGCACCCTTCGCACCTTCGGCCTGAGATCGCCCGAACATGGCCTTGGCCAGACCGGGCACCTCCTCACGGGGGGCCAGAAGAAGGAAGTCGGTGCGGGCGCCCTGGTAGTCCTGAACCTCGCTCTTGTAGGTCTGCAAACCGTACAGGCCCCCACAGAGTCTGGGCCCCAGGGCCACCTGATCCTGCCCCAGGTCACGGCAGGCCGCTGCATTGGAGGATGCCGCCTCCTCCGCCAACCCGATGTCACGAATGAATCCTCGGCACTGTGCCAGGCCATGCGGATGGGCGCTGACCGCGCTCAGCCTCCCATGGTCAGGGCGTACAAAGGCATCAAATACGATAGGGAGACTTGTCCTGCCGAACCCGGCCACATTCGTGGAATCGATCAGGGCATCCATGTTGGGGATGACATGACCCTCAACGTTGCTTTCCCAGGCGATGATTCCCCAGCATCCGCCGGATTCCACCGCTTCGACGATCCGGGTGGCCCGGTCGCAGGGCACCAGATCGACCTGCCGCCCCAGGGAGGCTTTCAAGGAGACGGAGGCCTCAACAGCGGCCTGATGGGTGAACGACCCTTGGGGGCCGAGATAGCACAACCCGACTGAAGAATTCCGATCGGAGCTCATGCCTTGACTTCTTTCGTGGAGGCGGTTCCTGCTACCTGATGCCCATCATGGTCCTGACCAGCTTCCTCCCCGGGTTCGGAGACCGGCCACTCCCTGATGATCCCATCATCGAACCAGGTCCTGGGAAGGCAGAGCGCCAGGAACTGAATCAGTACCAGTCCCCCCATCCAGAGGAACACGGCGTACTTGGCAAAAAAGCTCGGGAAGTCGGCATAGGGCATGAGTACATCCCCACCGGGCCCTCTCATGGACAGGGCCCAGACGACCATCGTGGAGGCCACCAGGTGGAGGGACAGGCCCAGGGTGCCGGAATCGTTACGGACCCACCAGGAGGCCAGGGCCACCAGAAGGTAAGCCAGGGCCATCCCCCAGGGAATGCCGGCGGCCGCCCCGGATCGTTGGACCAGAGTGCCCAGTGTGCCCACCAAAACACCAATGACCAGGGCCAGAAGATACCGACTGGGTCGGATCGCCTGACGCCTGGTCACCTGCTGCTTCCCACCGGCATCCTCATCATCGGCATGGATTGTGTCATGCTGTCTTGCCATGGGAATCAGCCTAGTCCGACCCGGTCACCGAAGCCTCGACCGGGTCGGGTCGTGTCACTTCTTGTTGGCGCGACGCTGGCGGGCATTCCACTTGTACCAGGCGTCACGGTCCAGGATGATCTTGCGCACGCGGATGGACTCGGGTGTTACCTCAACGCACTCATCGTCATTGGCGAAGTCCAGGGACTCCTCCAGGCTCATCTGGATGGGCGGGGTCAGGGTCTCCAGAACATCAGCCGTGGCGGAGCGCATGTTGGTCATGTGCTTCTCCAGGGTGATGTTGATATCCAGGTCCCCGGGCTTGTTGTTGATGCCGACGATCTGTCCCTCGTAAACCGGCGACTGCGGATTGACGAAGAAGTCACCACGGGCCTGGAGCTTCTGCATGGCGTAGGGGCTGGCCTTACCCGAGCGGTCTGAGACCATGGACCCGTTCTGACGGGTCTTGATCTCACCGGCCCAGGGAGCATATCCGGCCGAGATGGAGGACGATATACCCGTGCCGCGGGTGGCGGTCAGCAGGGCCGTACGGAAGCCCAGAAGGCCGCGGGAGGGAACGGTGAACTGCATTCGCACCCAGCCGGATCCGTGGTTGGTCATCGTGTCCATCCGGCCCTTGCGGTCAGCCATGAGCTGGGTCACGGCACCCATATACTCCTCGGGCACATCGATGGTGTCGGACTCCATGGGCTCCTGGACCTTGCCGTCGACCGTCTTGGTGACCACCTGGGGGCGGCCCACGGTCAGCTCATAGCCTTCACGGCGCATCTGCTCGGCCAGAACGGCCAAGGCCAGCTCACCGCGGCCCTGAACCTCCCAGGCATCCGGACGGTCGGTGGGGATGACCTTGATGGAGACGTTGCCGATCAGCTCGCGGTCCAGACGGTCCTTGAGCATGCGGGCGGTGAGCTTGTGGTCCTTGCCCTCGGTTCCCGCCAGGGGCGAATCGTTGGTGCCGAAGGTCATGGAGACGGCCGGGTCGTCAACGTGAATCAGGGGCAGGGGCTTCGGGTCGCTCTGGTCGACGATGGTCTCGCCAATCATGATGTCATCGACACCTGCAACGGCCACGATATCGCCGGGGCCTGCCTCGTCCACGGGGAACCGATCCAGCCCTTTGGTGCGCAGAATCTCGGTCAGCTTGAAGTTCTCGATGGAGCCGTCCACGCGGGAGAGCCCATACTGCTTGCCCTTGAGCAGGGTTCCGTTGTAGATGCGGACCAGTCCCAGACGGCCCAGATAGTCCGAAGCGTCGATGTTCGTCACATGGGCCTGAAGGGGGGCGCCCTCCTCGTACTCGGGGGCCGGGATGTTGGTCAGGATGGACTCGAAGAGCGGCTCCAGATCATCATTGTCGGGCACATCGCCGTCGGCGGGCTGGTTGAGCGATGCCTTACCGGCCTTTGCCGCGCAGTAGATGACAGGGAGGTCCAGGAGGGAATCCAGATCGAGGTCCACTCCCTCCTCGCTCACATCCTGGGCAAGACCCAGAAGGAGGTCGGTGGACTCGGAGACCACTTCGGAGATACGCGCATCGGGACGGTCGGTCTTGTTGATGACCAGGATGACGGGCAGCTTGGCCTCCAGGGCCTTGCGCAGGACGAACCGGGTCTGGGGCAGGGGGCCTTCCGAGGCATCAACCAGCAGGACAACACCATCGACCATGGAGATGCCGCGCTCCACCTCGCCACCGAAATCGGCGTGGCCGGGGGTATCAACCACATTGATGGTGATGCCATCCGGCTGCCCGAGCTTGGGGGCAAGGGGACCGGTGTACTTGACGGCGGTGTTCTTAGCCAGGATTGTGATGCCCTTCTCGCGCTCCAGGTCATTGGAGTCCATGACCCGGTCGGGCACCTCCTCGCGATCGGAGAAGACGTGCGACTGCTGGAGCATGGCATTGACCAGGGTGGTCTTGCCGTGATCAACGTGTGCCACAATCGCAACATTTCGTATATCGCCGCGTACCGCCATCAATACCTCATTCTCGTAAGTGCTTCATCTCATGTCGCCGGGATTCCAGGGCCGGAACAAACAGCCGCCGAAGACTCCCCAAACGGGCATGGTCCAAGGATTGGACAAACAGAGACAATACTAATCGTCTTTGCTGACAGGACCATGAAGACCCTCACCCTGAGCGGAAACCACCCGATCCGCGCCCTGGGGCAGGGCCTCCTGGACCTGGGCAAGGGCCGACTTCTCGTCGGGTAGGAAGGGGGCCAGGGAGGGCAACTCCTCCAAGGAGTTCAACCCCATCTTCTCCAGGAAGATGCTCGTGGTGACCAGGCGGGCGGCGTGGGTATCCGGATCGACTCCATCCTCACGGACCAAACCACGGACCAGGAGGGAACGGATGACCCCGTCGGAGTTGACCCCACGGATCTGCCCCACCTCGGAGCGGGTCATGGGTTGGCGATACGCCACAATGGCCAGGGCCTCCAGGGCGGCCTGGGAAAGCCTGTCCGTCTGCCCATCCTTGACGAATGCGGCAACGACGGGTTGATAGTCCGGGCGACTGTCCAGCTGCCACCCCCGCGTGGTCTCCCTGAGCTCGAA
Organism: Bifidobacterium coryneforme; assembly: GCF_000737865.1. Lineage (NCBI taxonomy): Bacteria > Bacillati > Actinomycetota > Actinomycetes > Bifidobacteriales > Bifidobacteriaceae > Bifidobacterium > Bifidobacterium coryneforme. Next base: position 653,275 of record NZ_CP007287.1, on the reverse strand, counting down.
TCCCCTTCCCTGATAGGACTCCGCCAGGGCCTGTAGGGCCGTCTGGGCCTGATTCGGTTCGACGGCGAGGACCCTTGAGAAATCCTGGCTGGTCAGGGGTTGGTCCGTGGCCATCAGAATGGCCTCCAGGCATCCCGCCAATCCGCCCGGGAAGTCGTCTACATCGAAATCCACATACTCCGGTCGGGTATCGGGATGTGTGACGGGAACCTGCCCCTCCTCCCCCGGCAGTCCATCCGCCTGGGTCTCTGGTTTGTCCTGGCTCATGCGAAGTCCCCCTCACTGATCCCTTGGAGATCTTCCTTCTCGGTACCGCCCACCCAGCGAAGATAGAGAGGCTCGTATGGCCCTTCCTGCTTGTACTGAATCAGCTGCTGCTTGAAATAGACCAGAACGGCCAGGAATCTGGCCACAATCTCGAGGTTCCCTTCAGCCGAGGCGATGATGGACGCGAATGCCACCGGCTGTCCGGGAGTGGCCACCAGGGCCTCACGAACCAGATCAGCCTGCTGGTTCAGGTCGACCAGGGGCACGTGAAGCTGCCCCAGTGAAACCTGGGAAGCCGGGGCATTGGCCAGGGCTGTGGCCGCCAGAAGGGCCAGGTCCCCGGGGCTGGTGACCCAATCAAGTTCAGGCATGAGGCTGGCCAAACCGTCATCCAGCCGCCCCGGATGAGCGTACCTGCCCGAGTTCGCCGCCAGAATGGCCCGGAAATCCTCACCGGCCTCTTTGAAGGCGCGGTATTGCAGAAGCCTGGCGAAGAGGAGGTCACGCTCCCTCAAGGCTTCCATGGAGGCCTGATCGCGCAGGGACTCATCCTCAACCGGCAGGAGAGCGGCGCTCTTGGCCTCCACCAGGACGGAGGCGACATCAAGAAAGGCGCTGGCCTGATCCAGACTGGTCTGGAAATCCAAGGTGCTCACATAGGACAGAAACTCGCCGGTCACCGCAGCCAAGGAAACCTCGGTCAACTCGAGCTTCCTGTTGGCCAGAAGGCTCAGGAGCACATCAAAGGGACCCTGGTAGACATCCAGGGCGACCGAAAACCCCTCGCCCGATTGGTCGATGGACTCCGCAGGGGATTCTGCCACGACCCCGTTCACGCCACGATGCCGCGGGAGATCAGCTCCCTGGCAACCTCCCGATACTCCTTGGAGGTCTTGTGCTCGGGAGAGAACATAGTGATGGGCTCGCCCGCCACCGTGGCATCCGGCAACTTGATGGAACGGGAGATGACGGAGTGGAGGACCCTCCCCTCGAAGGCCTCGTGAATACGCTGGAGAACCTCCTCCGAATGCAGGGTGCGGGTGTACATGGTGACCAGTACCCCATAGACCTCCAAATTCGGGTTGATCCTGCTCTGCACCTTCTCGATGGACTGCATGAGGAGCGCCACGCCACGCAGGGCGAAGAACTCCGCCGCCACCGGGATGACGACCCCATCCGCCGCAGTCAAGGCGTTGACCGTCAGGAGACCCAGGGAGGGCTGGCAGTCGATGATGATGGCATCGTATTCATTGAGGAGGGGCCTGATGGTCGAGGCAAGGACCTGCTCGCGCCCCACCTCGGTGACCAGCTGAACCTCGGCAGCCGACAGGTCGATATTGGCGGGGATGATGTCAAGCCCCGGGAAACGGGTGTGGTGAACCACCTCATGCACGTCGAGGGATGAATCGAACATAGCCGTGTAGATGGTGTGGTCAACGCTGTTGGCATTGATACCCAGACCCACCGTAGCGGCCCCCTGGGGATCGAAGTCGACAATCAGGACCTTGCGCCCATAGAGACTGAGCGCACCGGCTATGTTGATGGAGGAAGTGGTCTTGCCCACGCCGCCCTTCTGGTTGCACATGGCGATGACACGGGCAGGGCCGTGCTGTTTCAAAGGCTCAGGGGCTGCGAAAGTCTCATACTCGCGCCCTAACAAATCCGTAGGCATACCTCTAGCCTACCAACATCCGGGAATCATCCGCTCAGGGCGGGTTTACCGGCAGGGTGTGACGTTTCCGAGACACCTTCCCTCAACGGGCGCGGGGGTGCGCCGTCTGGTAGGCCTCAATCAGTCCTTGAGGGCTCACGTGGGTATATATCTGCGTCGTGGTGACCGAGGAGTGTCCAAGAAGCTCCTGAACGGACCTGACATCGGCGCCACCCTCGATCAGATGGGTGGCGAAGGAGTGCCGGAGGGTGTGCGGGTGCAGGGGCCGCTGGATTCCCGCCCGCTCACCGGCCTTGCGCACCACCTCCCAGACGGATTGCCTGGTCAGGCGCTTTCCGCGTTTGTTGAGAAAGACGGCCGTCAGCTCCCTTCCCCTGGTGGCGCGGCCCTGCAAATCCGGACGACCAAGGTTCAGGTATGACTCCAACGCCGTGCAGGCGTACGAACCGACCGGGACCAGGCGCTGCTTGTCGCCCTTGCCCGTCAGGCGAACCACATGCTCGTCCAGATCCAGATCGTCCAGGTTGGCACCCACTGCCTCCGATACCCGGCAACCCGTTGCATACATGAACTCAAGGAGGGCCTTGTCCCTGAGTACCACCGGGTCCTGCGACCCACCCATGGCGGCGGCGTCCAGGAGTCGGGCGACCTCGTCAACGGTCAGGACATCAGGCAGGGAGGTCGTTCCCTTGGGAGCTTTGACCCCCCTCGAAGCGTCCTCACCTGTCACCCCCTGCTGCAGAGCGAATTTGTGCCACTCATGGACAGCGGCCAGACGGCGGGAACGACTTGCCGGGCTCTCCGACGAGAGTCCGGCAAGGAAGCCCTCCACATCCCCCTTGGTTACCTGGTCAAGGCTGCGGATACCCTGCTTGGAGAGCCATCCCGCATACATACTCAGGTCCGACCGGTAGGCCTTGACCGTCGCCGGCGCCAATCCCCGTTCCACACCCGTATAGGCAAGGAACTGGTCCAGCAGGTCCGCCATCGCCTTCGGAAGGTCATCGGGGATGGTCCTGCTCCCCTCCCGGTCGTGCTGGCTGGTCATAGGCGGTATTCTATCCCCTCCGACCTTCCGTCCGGAATGTCAGGACGACCTTGGCCCCACCCAGATCGGCCGAGCTCCCCAGGCTGATATCGCCACCCTGCTCACGGGCATCACGTTTGGCCACGCTCAGCCCCAGTCCGAAGTGATGCCCCGACCTGCTGGGGTCACCCATATACGACTGCTCGGTGGCCCGCTCGAGATCCTGCCGGGTGAATCCCGGGCCGCTGTCCTCCACTGTGAATACCAGGCAACCCGGTTGTTTCATCATCTGCCGGTCGGGAGCATCAAGCTCGACCCCGATCCGGATACGCCCCTGGTCGGGGGTGTGCTCAACGGCGTTGACCAGGACGTTGCCCAGGGCCTGCACGGTCAGGTCGGCATCGAGATTCACCTCGTCCGCTGTGAACTCCCCGACTTCAAGATCGATGGACTTGTCGAGGACCTGGCCCCTGACCATATCGTTGACCGCGTTTACGAGTACCGACAGGTCGCAGTATCTTCGCTCGGGTCCGGCCTCCGGTGTGCAGAGGGAGGATTGAATCAGAGCCGAGGTCAGCTCCTCCAACCTCTTCTCCTCCGAAGCGAGCCTGTTCAGGTATTCCGTCTGGTCCGCATCCAGGTCAGTCTCCCCCAGGAGGTCCGCCCAACCTGCGATGCCCGTGAGGGGAGTCTTGAGATCATGGGCCAGGGCGGCCGTCCTCTGCCTGCTCTCCTCCTGGGTCCTCCACTCACTTTCCAGGGAGGAGCGAAGGTTGGTCTTCATCACGTCCACGGACCCCAGCACCTGGTCGAATTCGCGAACGGTGGATGATCCTACGGCGAAGTCCAGGTTCCCGGCTCCGATGTAATCCACGGCCCGGCTCAGGGGGGCCACCCCCCGGCGCAGATACCTCCCCAGAAGAAGGATGCCTACGACAGCGACCAGGATGACGTTGACGGCCATGCAACCGTTCAGAACGGTCTCAGGCGAGGGCAGCGCACGATTCAAGCCATCCTCGGCATAACGGGCGCCCATCTGATAGGAAATGACCACGTACCCCTTCTCCTGCGGAATCACGACGAAGCTCCCCGCCGCCTTCATGCCACTCGCCGATATGAGGTCCAGGATCCTTGAACGGGTCCGGGCATCCATATTCGAGGATTGCACCTTGAGGCGGGAATCAAGGACCATGTATGCACTGCAGGAGGGCAAATCACTTGGGCGGAAGGTGGTGTCCCCCATCAGGGTCATGGCATATTCGCCAACGGACTCCTCGCATGAGTTCGCCGGCAGGATGAGTCCCGTATTCACGCCGACCGCCAGCCCCAGGATGGGAAGCCCAAGACCAAGGGCTTCCGCAGCCGTGAACATGACCAGAAACCACCCCAGAATCGTATTCAGCTTTCTTCCGTGGCCGCGCTGAGGGACTGCGCCGGGATTCTTCACACCCACAGGTAACCCACCCCCCATCTGGTATGAATCGGAGCCATTCCTACCTCCTGAAACTTGGCCCTGATGTTGCCTATATGGGTGGCTACGGCGGCAGCCTCCCCACGCGGATCAAGGCCGGATACCTCCCGGTGTATCTGCTCCTTGGAATAGACATGCCCACGGTTGACGGCCAGGAACTCACAGATGGCGTACTCGGTCGGTGTCAGGTTGATGGCACGGTCCCCGCAGGTGAGTTCCTTGGCGGACATGTCGAAACGGAACTCACCCAGGGTCAGCACCTGCGAGCGCGCCCGACCTTCCCGGCGCAGGTGCGCATCGACCCTGGCGCGCAGCTCATCCAGGTGGAAGGGTTTGGTCAGATAGTCATCCGCACCGAGGCCGAGGCCGCGAACCACATCCGCCTGGTCCGTCCTGGCGGTCAGGAAGATGATGGGAACCCCGGTGGCCTCACGGAGCCTACTGACCAGCTCGAATCCATCCATACCGGGCATCATGATGTCCAGGAGGACCAGGTCGAAGTAGTCCAGGTGAAGCATGTCCACCTTCCGCGGGTCACTGACTGTGGAAACCTGGTGCCCCTCCTTGCCCAGTCCGATGCGGATGATGTCCAGGATGGACTCCTCATCATCCACCGCGAGAATCCTGGCCATGACTACCTCCTTACAGCACCCGGCCGCGCAGACCGCCTGACCTGCCTCAATGCCAGACCTATACGCATGGACCGCATCACCTGCGACCAGGATGCCATCCATCCCTCACGTTGCGTCATATTCCTTTGGCGCGGTCACGTATTGCGGTAAGTCTCCGTCCATCTTCTCATTCGTTCCGCTCATAGCCGGGCCGACAGGCCGACACCCAGATCATCGCCAAGAGCCAGGAGGCACATGTCAGCAGGATGCCCATCCCCCATCCCAGGTTCTGCTGGATGCTATAGGCCGCAAAGGCCGTCTGGCCCGTGCCACCGGTCTGAGCAGCCTGGACCAGGGCTGCAACCCCCACGGGGAGTCGTGAAGGCAGGGCGGGGAGCAGAAGCCACCATATGCCGTCACCCAACCCGGTCTGAAGCAGGAAACCCATAAGACTGCCGAACACCCCGACCAGTATGCCGACCTGACGCCCCCACACCATAGCAACCACCATGGTCAGGGGAATCAATGCCGCCCCACCGAGAACGAGTCCCAGCAATATCAACAGCCACGAATCCTTCCCCATCGGGTTCTGTCCGAGGAGGTCCATACCCAGAGCGAAAAGACAGACTGCAACCGCACAGACCAAGGCGTAGAGGAGTTCGAGATACGTCAGGATTCCGGCAAGGGCCAAGCGCCGAGAGGGCACTCCCATAAGGGCCGCATAGTTGCCGGCCCTGAACTCCCTTTCGGATATGAAACCGCAGACCAGTCCCACAACCAGGGGCAGGATTCCTCCTATTGCCTGCAGGTATCCCGTCACCTTGTACCAGGGCTCATAGGGGGTCACGGCAAAGTAGGCGAGGAAGAGGAGCACACCAACAAACGTGATTACAAGAAGGATGGGGGTGAACCATGAATGCCGTTGACGGATCGCCTCCGCTCTGATTGACCCGATCAGACTCATCAGACCGTCTCCCTCTTGGAAAACCACCGAGAACCAAGCACGGTCAGGGCCAGGAAGAGGCTCACGGAGATGACCAGGGACAGGGCCGATTGCACACCGAAGACCTCGAGGGGACTCTCCGCCCGCATGGGCAGCCCATTGGGCAGGACCCCCAGCACCGGTGCAGTTGTGGTCAGTGAGGATGCAGATGGCACCAGCCACCAGATCGGGCTATCCCAGGCCATGCTACCTGCATACTCCAAGAAGAAAGGCAGGGCCATGCCGAAAATCGGCCCTACCGCGGCTGTACCCAGCAGGCCCAGAGGGATCAACCAGGCGGACGTGGCCAGATTGAGCATGAAAGCCGCAAAACCTGCCTGAAGAGGGGTACCCCCCAGACCCAGCATCCCAGGCAGTACGGAGGCAAGCAGGAACACGACCAGATTGGATACCACACTCCACAGGAGAACCACCGCCGTCTTTGCAAGGAAGGCCAGACCAGGATCCCGCGGAAGCAGGAGAAGGGAACGAAGACGCTGCCGGGTGTCCTCCCCCATTACCGTGACAGCCAGGAGGGCAAGAAGGGCAGGCTGGAGAATGGAGCCCCACCAGTTCCATATCTCACTGACCATAACCTCGGTTCCCGGACCTGCGGGCATGAGGAGGATCAGAAGAAGCGCAAGAACCAGATCAAGAACCGGCATGCCCAACCCCAACCAGGGCAGGGCGGAGTGGCGGCTTTTCAGCAGCTCGGCTCGGATTGCAGCCCCAAGCACCCTCATCGTGCACCTGCCTCTGCGGATACGCGCCGGCATTCCCGCATGAACAGCTCCTCCAGATCAACGGAGTGGTCCAGACTGTGCTCATAGACCAATCGACCCTGGGCTATGATGCCGATGTGATCCGCCACCTGGGATATCTCGCTGAGGATATGGCTGGAAATGATGACCGTGGTGCCTCCGGCGGCCAGGGTGCGAATAAGGGCACGGAGATCCTCGATACCCATGGGGTCCAGACCATTGGTGGGTTCATCCAGGATGAGCAGCTCCGGATCCGACAGGAGGGACAGGGCGATGCCCAGCCGCTGCTTCATCCCCATGGAGAAACGACCTGCCTGCTTGTTTCCCGTGTCGACGAGACCAACGGTCCGCAAGGCCCGGTCCATGGTGGAGGGGTCCAATCCAAGAAGGGTGGCCCTGACCCGGAGATTCTCACTGGCGGTCAGGTTGGGATAGAGGGGCGGACTCTCAATCAGAGCACCGATTCGGTAGAGGTCCTCCCTGGTCCAGGGGTGTCCTTGGAAAAGGATGCTGCCCTGGCTGGGGCGGAGCATGCCCGTCAGCATCTTCAATGTTGTGGACTTGCCGGCGCCGTTGGGGCCAAGCAGACCGTATATCTCCCCCCGTCCGACATGCATATCGATCCGATCGACCGCCTTTCTGCGGTTATGCCCCCTACCGAACCATCTGGTCAGCCCCCTGGTTTCGATGACATAGGTCATGATTCATCCTTTCTCGACTCCTATCGGTCAAGGATGGATCAGAGATTTCAAGAATTCATCAAGATAGGCTGAGCTATACCTCATTGACCGAGATACGACGACACGAGGTTGAACTCAAAAGGCATCGACACAGCTTCAAGGCTCCGGAAAGACCATCGCCGGATACGAAAGAACCCCGCCGTAGCGGGGTTCTACAAGAATGCAGTCACAGGCACCAAGTCAGCCGATGACTCGGCGACGGCACCCGGAAAGACCGGACTCAGGCCTCGACGGGGGCATTCACGTCGGCGGGCAGAGCCTTCTTGGCCTCGTCCACAATGGCATTGAAGGTATCGATGTCATTGACGACCAGGTCGGCCAGGGCGCGGCGGTCCAGCTCGATGCCGGCCAGGCGCAGGCCCTGGATGAAGCGGTTGTAAGTGATGCCCTGAGCGCGGCATCCGGCGTTGATGCGCTGGATCCACAGTTTGCGGAAGTCACCCTTACGGGCCTTGCGGTCGCGGTAGTTGTAATTGAATGAGTGGAGCAGCTGCTCCTTGGCCTTGCGGTAGAGGCGTGAACGCTGACCGCGGTAGCCGGAAGCCCGCTCAAGGACGACCCTGCGCTTCTTGTGCGCGTTGACTGCCCGCTTGACTCGTGCCATAGATATTCCTCAGCTTTCTAAAAATCTAGTTCAATGACCAACGGCCCGCTCAGCGGCCCAGCATCTTCTTCATGTTCTTGGACTGGCTCGGAGCAAGCACCTGATCGGTGGAGAGGTGGCGGCGCTTCTTGGCCGACTTGTGCTCCAGATTGTGGCGCATACCGGACCCGGCGGCCATCAGCTTGCCCGTGCCGGTGACCCGGACTCGCTTGGACGCGGCAGAGTTACTTTTCATCTTCGGCATTGCTGCCCTCCTTGGATTTCATCTTCTTCGGGGAAGTAGTGGTTGACTTGGGAGCCTTGGGAGCGGGAGCGGCGTCGATCTTCTCGACGGTCTGCTCGGCCTCGTCCTCGGCCTGCTTCCTGGCTTGGGTCTCATCGGACTTGGCGGCCAGACGTGCCGCCTGCCTCGCCTGACGCTCAGCCCTGGCCTGGCCGCCCCTGCGGCGCTGCTCGGACTGGGTGTGGACCTTCTTGCCCTTGGGGGCCAAGGTCATGATGATGTTACGACCCTCCTGCTTGGGGGCGAACTCGATGGAGCCCAGATCAGCGACATCATCGGCCAGCTTACGGAGGAGTTCCACGCCACCGATGGGCCTGGACTGCTCCCTGCCACGCAGCATGATCGTGACCTTGACCTTGTCTCCGGCGGACAGGAAGCGGCGTACGTGCCCCTCCTTGACCTCGAAATCATGGTCGTCGATCTTGAGACGGAAACGAATCTCCTTGATCTCCGATGTGCTCTGATTGCGACGGGCCTCACGGGCCTTGATCTTCTCGTTGTACTTGAACTTGCCGTAATCAATGAGCTTGGCGACCGGAGGTTTGGCCTGGGCTGCCACCTCGACCAGGTCCAGGTTCGCCTCCTTGGCCAGATTGAGTGCGACCGAGGTTGCGATAATCCCGACCTGTTCGCCGTTCGGGCCGATCAGGCGTACCTGAGATGCTCGTATCTCGTCGTTAATCCTTGGTTCGTCGCTAATGATGACTCCTTTTCAAATTCACACAACACCCACTGCAGGCGGACAACCATCAGGAACCGCAAGCGACGAATTCACAGCATGAGCCGGCGGAATCCTCCATCCGGAGGGCAAACCGCATTACTCCTCGTGGTCAGGCAACCAATATCACGGAGCCAAACCCACAATGTGAACCCGAAGCCATGGGAGGCTCCCAGGTGGGATTATCCACTTTCTTGATTTCTCAAGCCAAAGGACACTATACCACAGAACCGGAGACATGCCCACGGGAACGGACCGCAGCAAAACACCCGCAGCGCGCCGGTCCGTGCAGGGGCCTAGTCCGCCAGGTCGAGAAGCTCCGGCTTGGTGCCGTCGTGGATGAAGTAGTCGTCGTACCAGGTCAGGAAGGAGTAGATGGTCCAGATCTTGCGCCGGGCATCGTTCCTGCCGGCATAGTTGTCGTCAATCATCTGCAGGAGGGCCTCCTGGTCGAAGAACTCCCCCACGTAATCCCGCTCGAAGACCGAACGGACCAGACGATAGTACTTTTCCTGGCGAAGCCAATCCTTGATGGGGACCGGGAAGCCCAGCTTCTCGCGGTCGGACCACTCCCGCGGTATATGCCGGTCAGCGGCCTTGCGGAAGGCGAACTTGGTGTTCTCGTCCGTAATCAGATACCTGGTGGGAACCTTCTCGGCCACATCCATGAGGCGCGTGTCGAGGAGCGGCACACGCAACTCCAGGGAATGGGCCATGGTCATCTTGTCGGCCTTGAGGAGGATGTCACCGGGCATCCACTGATGCATGTCCAGATACTGCTTTTTCTTGAGCTCGGACAGGTTCTGTCCTCGGAGACGGGCATAGGTCCGGTCCACGATCTGCTTGACCGAAGGCGCTTTGCGGTACTCGGGCCGAAGGATGCGCCCGGCCTCGTCCTCCTCGAAGACCTTGGCCTGGCCGATGAAGTTCTCCTCGGCCGGAGCCAGGTTGGCATAGAGATGCCAGGCCCCGGGGAAACGCTTCCCCTTGGCCCAGCGCCCTATGGCATAGCGGGCCTTGCGGGGCAGGTGCCCCAGAATCCGGGTGGCCACCTTGATGACCTTGTACCGGGTGTGCACCCCGTAGTCCACATAACCCGCGAAGAGCTCATCGGCCCCCTCCCCGCTCAGGACCACACGCAGATCGCGGCTGGCCAGCTCCGAGAGGAAGAAGAGAGGCACACAGGAGGGGTTGGAGTCCGGCTCGTCCAGATACCACTGGATCTGCGGGAAAAACTGGAAGGCCTGGTCGCCGTCCAAAGATTCGGTGGTGTTGTTGAGCTTGAGGAGGGAGGCCAGTTCCCCCGCCTGGTCGGACTCGTTATAGGTGCCCTTGCCGAAGCCGATCGAATAAGTGTGCTCCGGGCGGGCAACCGCGGCGACATAGCTGGAATCCACTCCGGAGGAAAGGAAGGAGCCCACCTCCACATCGGCGACCTGGTGGGCCTTGACGGAATCCTCCACGGTCTTGTCGATCGAGTCGACCAGGTCGGCCAGATTCTGGTCGCTCTCACCAAAGGCCGGATCATAGTACTGGTGAATGTCCATCTTCCCGTCCCGGTAGGTGAACCAGTGGCCTTCGGGCAGTTTGAATACGCCCTTGAAGAAGGTCTCGGGCAGGGCCGGGTACTGGAAGGTCAGGTAGGGCCGCAGCGCTTCCTTGTTGAGTTCCTTATGGAAATCGGGATGCTGGATGAGGCTCTTGATCTCCGAACCATACATGAAGGTGCCGCTCATGATGGCGTAATAGAAGGGCTTGATGCCGAAGTGGTCACGGGCCCCGAAGAGTTCCTTGCGGTTGCTGTCCCAGATGACGAAGCCGAACATGCCGCGAAGACGGGTCAGCACGTCTTTGCCCCACTCCTCGTACCCATGCAGGATGACCTCGGTGTCGGAGTCGGTGGTGAAGGTGTGCCCCTTCTCGATCAGGACCTCGCGCAGCATACGGTAGTTGTAGATCTCACCGTTGAAGGTGATGGCCATGCTGGAGTCCTCGTTGAAGATGGGCTGGTCACCGCCCTGGAGGTCGATGATGCTCAGCCTGCGGAAACCCAGGGCCACCTGCTCGTTGACGAAGTGCCCCTCCTGATCAGGACCTCGATGGGCGATGATATCCGTCATCCGCTTCAGGACGGCCGTCTTCTCCTCGATTGGGGCATCAGAGACGAACCCGGCTATTCCGCACATTGGCAGCACTCCTTATAGATTCAGACCAGCAATCAACGATAGCAAAGGCATGTGTCTGAACTGTGCCCGCGCGGAACCATCGGGCGCGGGCACAGTCATGACGGTCGGGGATTCAGACCCGGCCACGACGGGATTCAGTCGGCCCGCCCACCGGCCTGGCCATCCACCAGGGGCAGATAGTCCCCGTAGCCTTGGGCCTCCATCTCATCCCTGGGCACGAATCGAAGAGCTGCGGAATTCATGCAGTAGCGGCGACCGCCCCGGTCCGCCGGACCGTCGTCGAACACGTGCCCCAGGTGGATGCCTGACCGGGCCGTCCTGACCTCGATCCGGGGTCTGCCCAGGAGTTTGAAATCGTTCCGGTTGACCAGGAGGTCAGGGTCGATGGGCTTGGAGAAGGCCGGCCACCCGCAGCCCGAATCATACTTGTCCGCCGAGGTGAAGAGCGGCTGACCATCGACCACATCCACATATATCCCCGGGCGGAACTCCGCATCGTACTTGTTTGTGAAGGGCGCCTCCGTGGCAGCGTGCTGGGTCACCTCGTAGCTCTCCTGATCCAGGGCCCAGATCCGTTCGATGTACCGCTGCCGCTTGGGGGCTGCCGCGATGGCATCCAGGGGGATGTGGCAGTACCCGTCAGGATGCTTGATCAGATAATCCTGGTGGGATTCCTCAGCCGGGTAGAAGTTGCTCAGGGCCTCGACCTGGACCGCAGGATGCCGCCCCGTCCGCTCCTCAAGTTCGCGGATCGCCCTGCGGAAAACAGGCTCCTGTTGATCGCGCCGTCCGGCCTCCCAGTAAAGTCCACTCCGATATTGGCGACCCCGGTCATTGCCCTGTCTGTCTACGGAGAAGGGGTCGATCATATCCAGCAGGAGAAGGGTCAGGGTGCGCAAGGTGACCCTGCCCGGATCATAGGTGATCCTGACGGCCTCGACCGCATCGGTGTTGCCGGTGCAGACCTCCTCATACGAGGGGTTCTCCACCTTGGACTGGGCGTACCCAACCTGGGTATCGGTGACACCGCTCACTTCCTGAAAGAAGCGTTCCACCCCCCAGAAACACCCCCCGGCAAGGACGAGGGTTTCGGCCCCGCCAGGAGCCGCCTGCCGACCATCCGAACCCGTCGGCCCCTCGGCGACCACAGCCGGGGACTGCATCCGAGTGTGCTTCATCGTGAACATATCGCCTGCTCCTGTCATGATTCCTCGCATCGTCCACCTCATTACACTCGGTCCAACACGTGCTCGAACCGGCCTATTCCTACGTGGCCATCCATATGTTCCGCTTCTCACAGTTCCGACACCCTGCCTTGGCACCACTCCCCACTGCCGGTTACCATCGAGCCGGTATCCAAGCCATCCAGGTCCGTCTGGGCGGTTCGGAGAATCGGCGGTGGAAGCGTGGAAAGGTCGAAAAGAGACGATGAAGCAGGTCAGGGAGGGCTCGGCTGTGAGCAAGGCGTTCAGGGCGGCCCTGCCGTTGACCCTGCCTATTCTGGCCGGTTTTCTCTTTCTGGGCATCTCCTACGGATTCCTGATGACCAGCAAGGGGTTCCCCATCATCTACCCCCTGGCCATGAGCGCCCTGATATTCGCCGGGTCCATGGAGTTCGTCACCGTTGAACTTCTCCTGTCGGCCTTTGACCCCCTCGGCGCCCTTGTCCTGACTCTGATGGTCAATGCCCGCCACCTCTTCTACGGGTTGGCCATGCTGCCCCGGTTCAGAGGGACGGGATGGAAGAAACCCTACCTGATATTCGGCATGTGTGACGAGACCTTCGCCCTTATCTCCTCCAGCAAGGAACCGCCCGGAGTCGATCGAGGATGGTTCATGTTCTTCATCACCCTCCTCAACCACGCTTACTGGGTCAGCGGGGCCGTAGCCGGTGCGGTGCTGGGGAACCTGGCCCGATTCGACGCACGGGGACTTGAGTTCGTCCTGACGGCCATGTTCGCGGTCCTCTTCATCGACCAGTGGATGAGGACGAAGACACACTCCCCTGCCCTTATCGGCCTGACGGCCTCGCTGGTCTGCCTCCTGGTCTTCGGACCGGACCACTTCATCATTCCCTCCATGGTTCTTATCGTGGCGGCTTTCGCCATCGCCGACCAGACCCTTGGGAGGCACCGGAAAGACCAAGGCGACTCCGAAGAGACAGGGGCGAGCGCATGACCACCCTGCAAAGCGTCCTCACCATCGCCATCGTGGTTCTTGGCACCATGTGCACCCGGTTCCTCCCCTTCCTCATCTGGCCCGAGGGACGCAAGCCACCGGCATTCGTCATCCGCCTGGGGCAGGTGCTTCCCGCCGCAGTCATGGGGATGCTGGTGGTCTACTCCCTGCGCAACACCTCCCTGACCGGCGGAGACCACGGCATATACGAGGGGGTATCCCTCCTGGTTACGGTCCTGGTGCACTGCAGAAGGCGGAACATGATGGTCAGCATCGCCTGCGGGACCCTGACCTACATGGCCCTGGTCCAGGGTTGGATTCCCCTGGCGGCGCAGGCACTTGGCCTAGGATGGTGACCAAGCCCGGCAGGATCGGCCAAGAAAAGGCGGCCAAGGAAAGGCGGACAAGGATGAAGGAACCGGTTGAAGACACCTCCCCCCGTATCTGCCAGATCTGGGGGGCCGGTCAGTATTACGGCCACGAAACGGCATCCTCTGATGCCGACATCATCATCGCCGCCGACGGCGGGGCGGACGAAGCGGCCTCAGGGGGTGTCACCCCCGACCTGGTGGTGGGCGACTTCGACTCCATCACAACCGACAGATCTGCAACTGTGGACCACGGCGGAAACGACGGTGATTCTGCACATTCACCAGGCACGCCCGCACCGGACGAATCCCGCTCCTCGTCAACCGATTCGCCCTCATCCATGAGACGACCTTCCTCGCAGGGTGCAACCACCTCACCGGAATCACCGTCCCCGACCAGATACCGGCGGCTGCCGGCCGAGAAAGACGACACCGACATGCTGGCCGCAGTCAAACTGGGTTGGGAGGCCGGCTGCCGTATCTTCCGTATCTATGGTGGTCTGGGCGGACGGATGGACCACACCTTGGCCAACCTGAACATGATCTCCCTGGTGGCGGCCGCCGGAGGACGAGCCAGCCTATATGGCGACGGCATAATCGTCACCGCCATCAGCCGGGGTTTCCTCTCGTTCGCCCCCTGGCGGTCCGGAGAGCGGGCCATGGTCTCGGTCCTTTCGGCCTCCGACCGGTCGGAGGGCATCAGCGAGCGCGGTCTGAAATACCAGGTCGAGGGAATGACCATGACCAACCTGGAACTGACCGGCGTCAGTAACGAGTTCCTTCCGAACACCCCCGCCCGGATCGGTCTGGACAGGGGAATCATCTACGTCACCTATCCGGACGCGGCCCCCATGCCAAGTTGGCACACGGACATCACCCCCGCCACATCCCTGGGCCACCTCGATACCCGACCCTCCCGCTGGCTGACCCGACCAGGACGGGACCAGGTCGAAGAGGAAACGGACCCGACCACCTCCCCGGTTCAGGGCAGCGAATGAACCCGCACGGTGGAGGAAACGCCCGGAGGCAATGCCGAGAGAGAAAGGTCAGCATCATGTCGGATACATCCACGGAAAACCCAGTGAACAAGCCGATTTTTGTCTGCTACAAGCCCTGTTCGACCTGTGCCAAGGCGCGTACCTGGCTCAGGTCTCAAGGGATCGATTTCCTCGAACGTGACATCAAAGGAGAAAATCCCACGTTCGAGGAGCTGGACACATGGCAAAGGCTGAGTGGACTGCCGGTAAAGCGGTTCTTCAACACATCCGGGCAACTCTACCGATCCATGGGACTGAGTGGGAAGCTGCCGGAAATGAGCAGGGAGGCGGCCCTGCGTCTCCTGTCCACCGATGGGATGCTGGTCAAGCGCCCTATTCTGGTCGACGGGTCCACGGTGCTGGTCGGGTTCCGTCAACCACAGTGGGAGCAATGGTGGACCGATACGAACGAGAATCCTCACAAATCTTGAGCGGTTTGGTTGGATAGTGTACAACAATTTCTAACATTGCAGATGTTCGTTTTTGGCCCGACATTCCCCGGCCTTCCGCTTGGTTAAAGTACACACGACCCACTAAAGTATGAGATGTTATCAGTAAGTGGACGTGTACAGTCCCGAGTCACTTGTTCTGTATACGGCCGGTCTCCAAGGGAGAAATCAATGACAGTAAAGATTGGCATCAACGGCTTCGGTCGTATCGGTCGTCTGGCTTTCCGTCGCATCTTCGAGCTGCAGGCCCGCGGCGGCGACGCCTCCGAGATCGAGGTGGCAGCCATCAACGATCTGACCACCCCGTCGATTCTGGCCTACCTGCTCAAGTACGACAGCACCCAGGGCAACTTCCGTCATGACGACGGCACCCCGGTCGAGGTTTCCGCCACCGACACCGCCATCGTGGTGGACGGCAAGGAATACCCCGTGTATGCCGAGAAGGACGCCAACAACATCCCGTGGGTCAAGAACGACGGCGTGGACTACGTGCTCGAGTGCACCGGCTTCTACACCTCCGCCGAGAAGTCCCAGGCCCACCTGAACGCCGGAGCCAAGAAGGTCCTCATCTCCGCTCCCGCCAAGGACGACACCACCCCCACCGTGGTCTTCGGTGTCAACCAGGACATCCTCAAGGCTTCCGACAAGATCATCTCCGCCGGTTCCTGCACCACGGGCTCCATGGCCGCCATGGTCAAGATGCTGGATGACAACTTCGGCATCCGCATCGGCTACATGACCACCATCCACGCCTACACCGGCTCCCAGATGCTCCTGGACGGCCCCAAGGGCAGCAAGCCCCGTGGCACCCGTGCAGCCGCCATCAACACCATCGAGCACTCCACCGGCGCCGCCAAGGCCATCGGCAAGGTCGTCCCCACCGTGGACGGCAAGCTGCAGGGACATGCCCAGCGCGTGGCCGTCCCCTCCGGCTCAGTCACCGAGCTGACCACCGTCCTCAACAAGAAGGTCACCATCGACCAGATCAACGAGGTCGCCAAGAAGGCCTTCGAGGGCACCGAGTACTACGGCTACAACGATGAGGGCATCGTCTCCTCCGATGTCATCGGCGATACCCACGGCGGTATCTTCGATGCCACCCAGACCGATGTCAACACCCACGGCGACGACCAGCTGGTCCGCACCGTTGCCTTCTACGACAACGAGTACGGCTTCACCAGCAACATGATTCGCACCCTGCTCTACTTCGCCGAGCTGGGCGAGTGAGCATCATTCCGATGCGGTGAATAGTCGGGGGCCACTCCTCCAATCGGGGAGTGGCCCCTTTTTCATACCCGGAGACCGTCTCCTCAACGAGAACGCGAAACGGTTTTTATGAGTATGTCGCAAAGAAAGCCGACCACCATACCGACCAGGAAACCCAGGGCCATCACGGTCAGGGGGTTATTGGCAAGCCAGGCGGAGGCCAGATAACCAAGTGTCCACATGTATATGCCCCAGAGGCCTCCGGCCAGGGCCGACAGGGGGATGTATCGGCTCAGCGGGTAGTGGGCCGCACCTGCGGTCAGGTTGATGATGGTACGCCCAGCAGGCACGAACCGGGAGGCCACGGTGAAGAACCCTCCCCCGCGCTCAAAAGCCCTGTGAGCCCATGAAATCACGGCCTTTCCGGCTGCACCCCGGAAGAAGACGATCTGTCGTAATGGCACCAGTCTGCCCAGCCAATAGGTGCAGACATCCCCGAGGGTGAAGGCCAGGACGCAAACCAGGATCACCCAGATGGGCAGGGGGGATCCGCCCGCCCTGAAAGCCGTGGCCGTGGCCAGCACCACCAGCTCGGTGGGAATGGGGATGATCAGGGCATCAAGGAAGGCCGCCAGGAAAAGGGACCAGAGACCCCATCCGCCGGAAACGGCGGCAAGCAGCCAGGCGTTGATTGCCTGCATCATGGGGCCACCAACCTTTCTTCCTCTTGACATCGCCCGATGGAACAGACCCAAGGATAACCTGACCTGGGGTCGTCAAGCACAGAACCGTAAGAGCGGGGAACGAGCTGAAAGGCTGAAGTGCCGGGAATCATCCACTCCCGAAAGGCACAGGCACATCGGAACGGGAATCAGTCCCGCCGCTCCGTGGCTGAGGCGGGAGACGAAGCCCCTGTCTTCCTGTTGCCGGCTGCACCCCGAGAACGCAAGGCCGAGGGCAGAACAAAGTGCATGGTCTCCTTGATGGTCTCCGCGTAGGAGACCCTCCCGTAGCCCCATTCCGCCAAGGCATCCAAGACACCCTGGACCAGGTCTTCGGGAACCGACGCGCCCGATGAGAGTCCGACCTTGGTGACCCCCTGGAACCAGGAGGGGTCCAGATCACCGGCATCATCGACCCGATGCGCCCGCCCCGGTCCGGAACCCTCGGCACCTGCATCACCGGCGGCGAACCGTTCATTGAGCACGTCCTGCGCAACTTCGACCAGCCTGACCGAATTCGAGGAGTTTGCAGACCCGACGATGACCACACATTCGGCATGCCCGGCCACCAGCTTGACGGCATGTTGCCTGTTCTGGGTGGCATAGCAGATATCAGACCCGGGAGGCTCTTCGATCCAGGGAAAACGGCAGTGAAGGGCCGCAACGATATCGGCGGTCTCATCCAGACTCAGCGTGGTCTGGGTCAGCATGACCAGCTTGGTCTCCGAGGTGAAGTCAAGCCCATCAACATCGGCCTCATGCTCAATCAGGTGAACGTGCTCCGGAGCCTCGCCCACCACGCCGATGGCCTCATCATGGCCACGATGGCCGATATACACGATCTGATACCCGTCACGGACGAAACGATGGACCTCCCGGTGCACCTTGCTGACCAGGGGGCAGCTTGCATCGACCACCTCCATCCCCCGCCTCCGGGCCTCGTCCTGGACCGCAGGTGCAATGCCGTGGGCCGAGAAGACCACAGGCACCCCGGCCCGGACGGCACGGTCGGGAATCTGGTCCAGCTCGTCGACGAAAACGGCCCCGCGGTCGGAAAGGTCTTCGACCACGTGACGGTTGTGCACAATCTGGCGTCTCACATAGACCGGCGGCAGGTCGGCATCATCGGCCTCCCCGTCAGGCGGAGTCCAGGCGTCCAGGATGGTCTCCACGGTCTGGATGGCCCGGTCAACTCCGGCACAGAACCCCCTGGGGTCGGCAAGGATGACCTCCCGGTCGTCCCGGAGGGCCTGGGTATCGGACTGATCCAAGACCTGCCCGACGCCGGTTGCTCTGAACCCTGACACTGAAGACTCCTTACAGAACCGCAATCACACCCTTACCCGAACCAAGGGTCGGGCAACGACTACTCCCGGGCCACACCCTGGCCGATAGGCCTGAACCGATCGCCCGGGTGCGACTTCCGGTACAAGCACATGGTAGGTGGTCCGACCCCTCCCTGCCATGCGGGGAGCCACTCTTTCACCAAGAACCCCAAGAAGGGTGTCACCAGGTAGGATTGTGAGGGAAAGTCGCAAACACTACGGAAGTGAAGCTATGCATAACAGTGAGATGGCAGGCCAGGCAATGCCGCGTACAGGTCAGCAATACTGCATTCACCATGGGGATTACTCGGCAGTAGTGACCGAGCTTGGAGCCACCCTGCGTGTACTGAGGTACCAGGACCAGGATCTGATTGCGTCCTTCGAGCCCGACGGACTTGTCCCCTGCTCCAACGGATGCGTGCTGGTCCCCTATCCCAACCGAATCGAGGACGGGGAGTACACCTTCCAGGGCAAGACCTATTCCATGCCCATCGACGAGCACGGCAGGCGGACCGCCATCCACGGTTTCGGATACCGCTATTACTGGAAGCTTGAGCGCCTCAGCGAGTCCTCGGTGACCCTGGTCTGGCGTGTACCCGACCTGGCCTCCTACCCCTTCGACGTCCTGGTCGGCGTCACGTACACCCTGGATGACCGTGGACTGACCATGACCACCACGGCCACCAACATGGGCGATGAGGCTGCACCCTGGGCCTTCGGAATCCATCCCTGGCTGGCCAACGGGGCCAACGGGAAGGGCGATGCCATTCAGGAGGACAACGGCAGGTGCTCCCTCTCCCTGCCGTGCAGGACCCATATCATCGCCAGCCCAGACCGGCTCCTCCCCCAGGGCAAGGAGCCCGTTGAGGGACGTACGGATCTCAGGGAAGGCCCAAGCCTGGAGGGACAGGCCTTCGATGACGCCTGGACCGATGTCGACCGGGCCGGTGACGGAACCTGCACGGCCGTCTTCACCCGCCCCGACGGGATCCGGATTCAGCTCTGGGGCGACGAGACCATTACGTCCTGGCAGGTCTGCACCGGCACCGGTTTCGATGCCTCCTTCCGGCCGGCCGGCGTTGCCGTGGAACCCATGACGGCCTATGCAAACGCCTTCCGCACCGGCGAGAATCTGGTGGTTCTCCAACCGGCATCGGTATATACCACCCAGATCGGGTACAGGGCGGAACGGGTCTGAACCGGCGGCCGGGACGGGTACAATCTGAGAATGGTCAAGTCGGTGTGCGATAATCGACAAGGCTTATAAGACCATCAGTAGCAAAGGAGTCCATTATGGGCATGCGCGGACGTAAGCGCAGGGATCGCCGCAAGAAGGCCGCCAACCACGGCAAGAGGCCGAACACCTGATCGTTGGCCCCGGTACCTATTGGTACCGGGGTTCTTTTTTATGCGGACCCTCCCTGCATGGAAGCAACCGGACCTGTGTGGTCATCGAAGACCCACTACCACCAAGAGAACCTCTGGATCGGCTAATTCCGACGGGCGGTGTCGCCTTCCTTCACCGAAGCATCCTCCAGTTGATCGAACATACGGCGCAGACGGTCAATCAGGCAGGCCGGCGCAGACTGGGGACGCAGATACTCCCGCAACTCCTCGATCAGGAGACGTTCCCGCTCATCGCAACAGGTCTCCGGGTCGAAGCAATCATCCACGGGTGCCATAGGGGTCTCATCGTGAATATGCAGGCTGGCGCTGGTGATGCTGACGGTCCCACGACTGTCGTCAGAGACGTACTGACTCACTTCAATGCGTCTATCCATCGCGATTCCCTGCTTCCTGAACAGTATCGGGGAACTCCATGCTCCCTGTTCAGCGGCCCCTGGTCGCTGTCCCTGACTTCATACTAGGACGGGCGGCACCTTCGCCGCCAGGTTCTGCTGAGGGCTTGCCCGGACTGGCCTTACCGGACCTGGACCCGCCAGATCCGTATCCACGCTCCTTGGCATAGCGTTCCAACTCCTGACGGAGCTGGGACCTGGCCCGGTTCAGCCGGCTCATGACCGTGCCTATCTTGATGCCCTCTTCATCCGCCACCTGCTGATAGCTCTTCCCGTCGATGGCGGCATCGATGAAGACCCGCCTGCGCTCCGGGCTGAGCCGGTCGAGGGCGGCCATGATCTCCTGGGGGGCGAAGGTCTCCAGATATTCCTGCTCCGCCGATTTGAGCCCCTCGGAACCATGCTCCGATGCGGAGTAGATATCCCAGTCGTTGTATTCACCGGTCGAGTCATTGGCCCGCTTGGGACGGCGCTTGGCCTTGTGATACTGGTTGAAGTAGGCGTTGCGTTCGATCGTGGTCATCCATGCCTCGAAGTTGCTGCCCGGCTCGAACCTGTCGAAGGCCTTGAACCCCCGCTCGAAGGTATCCTGCACCAGGTCCTGGGCATCATCGGGGTTGTTGGTCAGTCTCATGGCCTGACGGTAGAGCACATCCACAGCCGGCATGGCGAGCTCTTCGAACCGACGCTTCCTGTCTTCGAGCTCTTGTTGATCTGCCACGCCTCCATTCTGCCATTCGGCCGACCGGTACGGGGTTACGACATGGGTACCCCTTGCAGAAACTACCCAACCGAGAAGACCCTCGGCTACCATGTTCCCTGAAGGGAAGGTTTGCAACCATGAGCACCGTTCTTACAGCCTTGCACGAAGCGCTTGACTCCGCGCCTGAACAGGATATGACGACCAGGCTTGACCAGTCCTGGCTCCTGGGTTTCGACACGGAGACCACGGGCACCAGCCCCAATCGGGACAACATCGTATCGGCCAGCCTGGTACTGCGTAACCCCCGAACAGGGTATGAGGGTGATGCCGTGGCCGAGTGGATCATCAACCCAGGCCGGCATATCAGCGAGGGAGCCAGCCGGGTCAATGGCTTCACCGACGAATACCTGGCCGAGAACGGAAGTGAACCCGCCGAGTCGATAGAACAGATCGCCGGGTTGATCATGACGGCCCAGAGCAAGCACATACCGCTCCTGGCCTACAATGCCCCCTTCGATGTACGTATGCTCAACGGCGACATTCGCCAATGGTGCTCAGGCAGGATGGAACCAATGCCCGAGAGGGAGCTCCTGGTGGTCGATCCGCTGGTCATCGACAGGGCCATTTCGCACCGCTCCGGGCGGCGGACCCTGACCTATACGACCGAATACTATGGGGTCGTTCCTCATGGGGATTTCCACGACGCAACCACCGACACGGTGGCCTCGGTGGATCTGATCGAGCCTATGACGACGCTCTACCCGCAGGTAGGCAGCATCACCCTGGGCGAGCTCATGGACTGGCAGCGTGATGCGCACAGAACCTGGCTGGAGCAGTTCAACGAATGGCTCGCCTCAAAGGGAAGCCGCCCGGCAATCGATACCTGGTTCTGAAACCTCCCCTCCCCCGCCCGGGGCTTTTGTCCATTCGGTCAAGGCGATGCCCCGCCAGGAGATTTCCGCCCCTTGCCGATATAGACTTGGCTTCTGGTCGCGCCCGAGGCATTCCCGCCTACCGGCACAATCGACCAGATTCCCAATGGGTGAAGGGAGAGACGGCATGGCTCTGACGATGACTTCCGCACTGGATCTGCTGGGCAGGCACCACCTGCTCCGCGAGGTGATTCAGGGCGGGGACTGGTCCCTGGATGCTCCGAACCAGGACGGCGAGCCTGCCGAGTTCAAGACGCTGACCTACGACACCCGCCAGGTGGAACAGGGCAGCCTCCTCTTCTGCAAGGGGAATTTCAAGCCCGAATACCTGGACGGATGCGACCAGGCCGGGATGGCTGCCTATGTGGCAGAGACGGACCTGTCCGAACGGTGCCAGGCCCCGGGCATCATCGTTTCCGACGTGCGCAAGGCCATGAGCCTCCTAGCTGCGGCCCACTACGGATACCCGCAGGATGACCTCACCCTGGTCGGCATCACCGGAACCAAGGGGAAGACGACCACCGCCTACTTCCTCCAGAGTATGCTCAACCAGCTTTCGGATGGACGGGCGGCCCTCCTTTCGTCCGTCGACAACTGCCTGGACGGGCAGCACTACCGGGAGTCCGAACTGACGACCCCGGAGTCCCTGGACCTCTTCCGGATGATGCGGCAGGCCGTGGATGCCGGCATGCGCTACATGGTCATGGAGGTCTCCTCCCAGGCCTACAAGGTGGACAGGGTCTATGGGTTGACCTTCGACCTGGGCGCATTCCTCAACGTCTCCCCTGACCACATCAGCCCCATTGAGCATCCCACCTTCGAAGACTACCTGTTCTGCAAGCGTCAGCTCACCTACAACTCCAGGAAACTGGTCCTGGGGGCCGACTGCGCCCATGCCGACCTGATCAGGCAGGATGCGGCAGCCGCAGGCACACCGTTGACCACCTTCGGCATGGACAGAACCGAGGCGGGATCCCGGCCGCGACAGGATGCAGATTTCCTGGTCCGGTTCGGGGAACGTCACGAGGATGGCCCGGCGGACTCCTATTTGATTGGACCGGCCTCGGGCCCCATGACTGCGATCAATCCGTCCATGGACGGGGACTTCAATGCCCTGAATGCGTGTGCCGCCTTGGCCATGGTTCAGACTCTCGGCCTGGAACCCGACCAGGAGGCCCTGAAGGCCATGGAGGAAGTCAGAATCGCCGGAAGGATGGAACACTTTGCCTCCGGCAATCGGGTGGCTTATGTGGATTACGCCCATAACCAGGCTTCGGTCAAGGCCCTCCTGGACTTCGTGGATGAGCAGTTCGGCAACCGCAACCCGGCTGTCACCCTGGTCTCCGGCTCAGCGGGCGACAAGGCCATCGACCGCCGCCAGGGAATCGTCCAGGCCGCCCAGAACAGGGTGGATCGGCTCATCATCACCGGCGACGATGAAGGCACGGAAGGAGCCGACCGCATATGCCGACAAATGTTGGGCTATGTGACCAATCCCGATCTGGACGTCTCGATCATCCTCGACAGGACCCAGGCCATCACCACGGCCATCCAGGAGGGGGCGGGCGACGGCACCGGGCTCCAGGTCATCCTGGTCATCGGCAAGGGTGAGGAGCGCTGGATCAAGGTTGGTCACCAGCAGGTCCCCTACGAGGGCGATGACCGGATCGTGGCACGCCTCCTGGGAACCCGCAGCCATGACCTGGGTGCCACAGGCACACCCCGGGGATGAGCGGAGGGCGGGCTATATGATAGAAATCCGTACGAGTATTCCAACCGAGGTCAACACAGCAGGTGGTCCACACAGATGAAACGATTTCAGCCGGTCATTTTAGGTAGCGATATCAACGCCTACGGCATGGCCAGGGCCTTCCATGAGGCCTACGGACTGGTTTCGACCGCCTTCGCCCACTTCCAGCTGTCGCCGACCAAGTACAGCCGAATCATCGACGTCCATCTCGTCAAGGACTTCACCAAGCCCCAGGTCTTCGTCCAGGCTTTGACGGACTGGGCCAGGGAATACCTGCAAAAGCACCCCGGAACCACCCTCATCCTCCTACCCTGCGGGGATACCTACGCCAACCTTCTGGATCAGGTTGGCGCACCCCTCCGCCGGTATTTCGCGTTCAACGCCATCGATGCGGATCTGAACCGCAGGCTGAGCCTGAAATCCTCCTTCTACGACCTTTGCGAGGAATATGACCTTCCCCATCCGCTGACCAAGAGCGTGGACAAGGCCGGCGTGGAGGCCGGTGAGCATCGGAACCTCCCCTTCGACTACCCGGTGGCTATGAAGCCCGCCGACAGCGACGAGTGGCTGGGTATCGATTTCCCCGGACGCAAGAAGGCCTTCATCATCCAGGACCCGGAGGAGCTGGATACCCTGATACGCCGTGCCTACCAGGCGGGGTACACCGGCAGGATGGTCATCCAGGACTTCATTCCCGGCGGCGATGAGAACATGCGGGTGCTCAACGCCTACGTGGACCAGCACCATCGGGTGCGGATGATGTTCCTGGGGCACCCGTTGCTGGAGGACCCGACCCCTGAGGCCGTGGGGAACTATGCGGCCATCATCCCCGATTACAACCAGGGCATCTTCGACCGGATCAAGACGTTCCTGGAGGATATCGGCTACTGCGGGGTGGCCAACTTCGATATGAAGTACGACCCGCGCGATGATACATACAAGCTCTTCGAAATCAACCTCCGCCAGGGACGAAGTAGCTACGTGGTGACCCTGAACGGATTCAACCTTGCCCGGTACTTCGTTGAGGACCTGGTCGAGGACTCGGCATTCGACGGCCGCACCGTCTTCGGCCGGGGACACAGGCTATGGATGGAAATCCCGCAGGACATTTTCCAGACCTACACCCAGCCGTCCAAGGACAAGGACAGTGCCCTGTCCATGATCAAGCGCGGCGACTGGGGAACCACCCTGGAGTACAGGCAGGACAGGAATCCGCTGCGCTGGCTGATGGTGCGGCATATGTTCTCCATCTACCGCAAACGCTATGCCCAGTACTTCAGGGACAAGGGAGGCCTGGCATGAGGAACTTCTTCGCCGTTCTGGGCGGCATGGGAACCATGGCCACCGAGAGCTTCGTGCGCGTTCTCGACAAGGAGACACACGCCACCCGCGATCAGGAGTTCCTGGACTATGTGGTCTTCAACCATGCCACGGTCCCGGACAGGACGGACTTCATTCTGGGGCGGAGCACGAATGACCCCTACCCCTACCTGGCCGAGGATGTGGACCAGGCCACCCGGATGGGTGCCTCCTTCATGGTCATGGCCTGCAATACGGCCCACCTGGTCCTGCCCCGCCTCCAGGACCGCACCACGGTACCCATCCT
The DNA here is from genome assembly GCF_000737865.1 of Bifidobacterium coryneforme. NCBI lineage: Bacteria > Bacillati > Actinomycetota > Actinomycetes > Bifidobacteriales > Bifidobacteriaceae > Bifidobacterium > Bifidobacterium coryneforme. Next base: position 627,878 of record NZ_CP007287.1, on the reverse strand, counting down.
GAACATGCCCCAGGAGACCATCGACTGGGCCGTGGAGCACTTCCCCTCCTCCACCCACCCCCGGATGGGGTACATGGGGACGGAAGGGTCCCGACATGCGGCCATCTACCACAGCCCTGCCAGCAAGGCAGGCTACGACCTGGTAGACCCGGACCAGGCCCTCCAGGACAAGGTCAACGCCCTGATCTACCAGGATGTAAAGGAGGGCAGGTTCGACCGGGACCGGTATCTGGCCGTGGTCCAGGAGTTCCTGGAACATTACCACTGCGACACGGTATTGCTGGGCTGTACCGAGCTGTCGGCCCTGAACGAGGTTTACCCCATGCCCGACCTGCCCATCGTGGACTCTCAGGCCATCCTGGCCCTATCCACCGTGCGACGGGCCAAGGAACTCCGGGCGGAATCATCCCACTGATCGACCCTATATCCGCGTAATCGCAGGAATAAGCAGCAGCAGAAGCGATTCAATCAAAGTTGTCGAAGAGCCTCTTGGGAACATGGTTCACTCCGCCCCAGCACGCTGACGGCTTTGGGCCCGCACGGGCGGGCCCGGTCCGAAGTGGTTCACGGCGTTCCGTGTCGATGACCGATGAACCCTACCCTTCGTCCTGCTCCCTGTCGAGCTTTTGGGAGATGACGGACGTGACACCATCCCCACGCATGGTGATGCCGTAGAGCGAATCGGCGATGCTCATGGTCCGCTGCTGATGGGTGATGACAATCAGCTGGGCATGCTCCCGCAGCTGGTTGAAGGCCTTGATCAGCCTGGTCAGGTTCACGTCATCCAAGGCCGCCTCGACCTCATCCATGACATAGAAGGGGCTGGGGCGCGCCGTGAAGATGGCAAAGAGGAGAGCCAGGGCCGTCAGCGAGCGCTCCCCACCCGAGAGGAGGGACAGCTGTCTGACCTTCTTCCCGGCGGGACTGGCCTCGACCAGCACCCCCGTGGTCAGGAGGTCATCCGGGTTCTCCAGACGCAGCCTGCCGGTGCCACCGGGGAAGAGGGTGCCGAACATCCGCTCAAAGGCTTCGGCCGTGTCGTCAAAGGCCTCCTTGAAGACCTGGACCATGGTCTTATCCAGGTCCTTGACCAGCCCCATCAGGTCGTCCCTGGATTTGACCACGTCATTGCGCTGCTCGTTCAGGTATCGGTTACGGGTCTGTAGGGCATCATATTCCTCGGTGGCCAGGGGATTGACCTTGCCCAGGGCGGCCAGGTCCCGTTTGGCCTTTTCGAGTCGTTTGACCTGCTCGGCACGAACATAGGGTACGGTCTTGCAAAGTCGGGCATCGGTCACCGACTCCGGAGATGAATCGGAGTCGGCCCCGTCCGCATCCAGGGGCACGGGGTTGCCCTCGTCATCAAGGACCGGTACCGGTCTGTCCGGTCCGTATTCGCGGATGAGCTCATCGACCTCCATACCCAGGTCGTCATGAATCCGTTGCCTGAGCTGACCATCCTCAGTGGCCAGGCGTTCACGGTTCAGGTCCAGGGTGTGCTCACGTTCCTGGAGGGCGGCCACCTCGGGCTCCAACCCATCCCGTTCCTTGCGCAGACCGATCAGCTCCTGATCCTGAGCGGAGACCCGCTCCTGGAGGCGTTCCCGTTCCTGTGTGGCCGCCTCCATGCTTTTGGTGACCAGGTCGGACAGAAGCATGGATTGGGAGCTGATGCTTCTGAGTGTTCCGACCTCCTGGCGACGCAGCTCGTTTTCCTTCTGCTGACGTTCCCTGCGTTGCTGCGCCTGATTGGCCTGATCCATGAGCAGTTCCACCTGCCGGGTCAGGGAACCGGCCTTCCGGTCGGCCTCCTTCCAGGTCAACCGGGCCTCCATCTCCCGGGACCGGGCCTGGTCCAGGGCACCTTCCAACTCCCCCGACCGGCGGTCCATGTCATCCAGGTCGACCTGGTCGTCCCCGTTGGCCTCCGCCTTGGCCAGGCTTGACTTGAGGTCTTCCAGCTTCAGGGTGTGCATATGGATCTGCTCCTGAGCCTGATCCCTGCGCTCCCTCAGGTCCTGGAGCCGCGCTTTGACCTGCGCCGCCTGGGTCCTGGCCCCTTCCAGGGCACGGGCGGACTGTTCGGCTTTGAGCCTTGCCTCGGTCTGTCGGTTCCGGGCCTCCTCCACCTGCCTGATAGCCAGATCCAGGGTCTTCCGGGCCTCCTCCACCTTGGGTGTGAGGGCTTCCGACTCCCGGGCCAGCCCTTCGGATTCCGCCAAGGCCCTGTCCCGGCGGGCCACCAAGGCCAGGTCGCTGGTGGCCGGGGATGAACCGCCTACGGCCCCCACCCGGTCGAAAAGATCTCCATCCCGGGTCACGGCCTGATCCCAATCTCCCGTTTCCAGAGCTTCCAGGGCGGCTCGACCGTCCTCTACAGCTGCCGTTCCGGCAAGCAGAAGGCGGATGGCCGCCAGAACCCTGTCGGCCTGGCCGCTTTCACCCTCCGAGACTGCTTTGCGTGGTCCGACCAGCGATGCTGCGGACCTGTGGCCTTCGCCTTCCCCCGCACACTTCTGAATGGCATCGTCCTGCACTACGTCACTCGGCACAAGCAGGGCCGCCCTACCCAGTCTGTCATCACGGGCACGGTCCAGGGCCTTGAGCAGGGTATCGGGGCCGTCCACGACGATTGCTCCGGCATAATCACGCAAGGCATGGGCCAGAGGTTCCTCCCAACCCTCCTCGACCTGAATGAAATCGGTGACGGAACCCAGGGAAACCAAGTCGTCCTGACCGGTCAGTTTGTCCGAGGCGCTCCTGCTCTCGATGGTGTCGGTCAGGGCATCGGCCTTGGCCTTGAGGGAGATGATCCGGGCATCGAGCAGGCGCTGCTGCTCTTCCAGGGCGTCCAGTTCCTGACGGGCCTTCGATTTGGCTTCCTGGGCCGATTCGATGCCCTGGGGATCTTCCTGGGCAGGCTCCCTGGACTCCTCCTCCAGAAGGTCCAGACGCTGCCTGGCCTGGTCCTGCTCCTTGACCAGCCCCACCTCCTGCTGATCGAAGTCGTCCGTACGTCGCTGGGCCAGATCCAGGGCCGATTCCTCCTTGGCCACCATCTGTCGCAGGTCGCCCAGCCTGGCATCACGCCGCCGAGCGTTCTGTCGCAGCTCGGTCAGGGTTTGGCGGAGGGCCGCCAGCTGCTTCTCCTGGTCGGCCCTGGACTGCACCGCCTTGTCCAGGGCGATACGGGCATTGGACACCTGCGTTTCCTGGGCCTCAGCCTGATCTTCAAGCTCTTTGGCTCGTTTGCGCAGTATCTCCGGGTCGTCTCCCGGATGATCGATGATGCGTCCCTGGAGGGAGCGCGCCCGCTCGTCGGCCAAGGAGGCCATCGACCGGAACCGTTCCTGAAGCTGGGTCAGGTCATGCCATACCTGATTGATTCGCTCCATTTCAGGGTTCGATCTGCTGGAGACCGACTCAGCCTGTTCGATTTTCAGCTTGACCCGGGCAAGATCACGCTGACGCGAGGTCAGGTCCTGGCGGACACTCCCCATCTCCTGGCGGACCGAGACCAGCCCCTCCTTTGATTTCAGGGCATCCTCGGCATCGATCCTGGCCTGGGCGTCCCGCAGGGAGACCTGTATCTTGTCGGCCCGACGGGAAACCTTCGCCTGGCGGCCCAGCGGCCCCAGCTGGCGGTGAATCTCCCCTATCAGGTCATCAAGGCGCGACAGGTTGGTTTCCGTGTTGGACAGCTTGCGCAGGGCCCGCTCCTTGCGCTTGCGGTGCTTGAGTATCCCGGCGGCCTCCTCGATAAAGGCACGGTGCCCGCTCGGATCGGCCCTGAGAATCTCGTCCAGGCGCCCCTGCCCGACAATGACATGCATCTGCTGGCCCAGGCCCGTATCGCTCAGAAGGTCCTGGATGTCCAGGAGACGGCAAGCGGATCCGTTGATGGCGTACTCGGAACCACCGTTGCGGTAGATGGTTCGCGAGATGGTCACCTCGGTATAGTCGATGTCCAGGGCATGATCGGAGTTGTCGATCGTCAGGGTCACCTGTGCCCGTCCAAGCGGCGGCCTGGAGGAGGTGCCTGCAAAGATCACGTCCTCCATGGAGGAGCCACGCAGACTCTTGGCCCCCTGCTCCCCCATCACCCAGGCCAGGGCATCCACGATGTTGGACTTCCCCGACCCGTTCGGGCCCACCACGGCCGTGATGCCGGGCTCGAACCGGAGGGTGGTGGCCGAGGCGAAGGACTTGAAGCCCTTGAGCGTCAGCTCCTTCAGGTACATCAGGCACGCTCCGATTTGGGCTTGTCCAGATCGGGGTTGTGATGCTCCTTGAGAAGGGTACGGGCGTCGCCTGCGGTGACGAAGCTGCCGCAGATCAGCACACCCCTGCCGTATCCCAGACCGGTCTCATCCTCGGCGTCGACCATATTGACGGCCTCCTGGATGGCGTCGGGAAGGGAGTCCCTCCTGATGACCCGGTCGGGACCAAAGACCTGCTTGGCGATCTTCTCCAGGTCTTCGGCGGGCATGACCCTGTCACGCCAGGAGTTCTCGGTGACGATGATCTGGTCCATGATCGGCTCCAGAACACCCAGATAGTCCTCGACCTGTTTGTCGGCCATCATGGCCACCACCCCGACCAGCTGTTCGAAGTGGTAGTTCTCCTCGATGGCTTCCCTCAGGGACTGGGCGGCGTTCAGGTTGTGCCCGCCGTCGATGATGATGGTGGGCGAGTTGCGTATCTGCTCGATGCGCCCCGGAACGCCGACCTCGCTCAGGGCCTCGTCCACCAGATCCTGATTGAGGGTTCCGCTGACCGGGATGACGATTTCGGCTGCAGCCAGGGCAGCAAGGGCGTTGTGGGCCTGGTGGGCTCCGAACTTGTCGATGGGAACCTCGGTGTACTCCCCGTTGGGAGTGCGCAGGGTGGCCACCTGACCACCCACGGCGGGCATCCGGGACACCACCTCCAGCTCCTGCCCGTCATGGAGGACCCGGGCTGCACCACGCTCACGGGCGGCCGCCTCGATGATTGGCATGACAGCCTCCTCATGGGGCTGCGGCCCTACGATGACGGTGGAACCCTCCTTGATGATTCCCGCCTTCTCGGTGGCTATCTGTTCGACCGTGTCGCCCAGCCACTGCATGTGATCCAAGTCAACCGGACCGATGACGGCAACATCCGCACTCAGGACGTTGGTGGCGTCCCAGAGTCCGCCCATGCCGACCTCAACAACCGCCACATCCACGGGGGCGTCCGCAAAGGCCCAGATGGCCATGGCCGTCAGGACCTCGAAGAAGCTCATCGGCGGCCGCCCCTCCTTGGCGAACCGGTCGTCGACCATCGTGATGAAGTCCTCAATCTGCCGGTATACATCCACGAAGCGCTCATCCGACAGCTCCTGCCCATCGATGGCGATCCGCTCGTTGATCCGCTCCAGGTGGGGGGATGTATAGAGGCCCGTCCTCATGCCGTAGGTGCGGGCGATGGCTTCAGCCATCCGGGCCGTTGACCCCTTCCCGTTGGTTCCGGTGATGTGGATGACACGGAAGCTCTGCTCCGGATGCCCCAGGAGGTCCAGTATCAGGCTCATCCGATCCAGGTCCAGATTGGTGGTGTTGTGCTCGGCAGGGCGCGACATGATGGCACGCTCCACCTCACGGATATCCTGACCATCGCTGTTGGGTTCTTCGAATGACATACTCAGCCCTTGCTCCTGCTCCCGTACGATACTAGCCCTACCTATTCTATGCGTCAGGGCGGTCCGGGCAGGCCTTCATCCCAAGGCCGAGATGCATCCCCCGTCCACCGTTCGCACAGCCCCGCCCACCCTGCCGGGCAGACCCCGCCTCCTCCACATGCCGCCCTCGTGTTCTTCAGCGCCGGGCACTAGCATGGAACCACAGCACAAGAGATCCCTCTTCCTTCGCGTCTCAGACGCGGACTCGGCTCATTGAGAGGGATTACGGACTGGATTGACCCAAGGAGGCAGAGGATAGTGACGACACCCGCGGAAAAGGTTGCTCAGGACAAGGGACGGGACGATACCGACCTGAGGAATGTCGACGTGAACGAGCAGGACATGAGCGATCGGGTGAACAACCGCACCCTCAGGCCCAACTCCCCTGCCTTCCAGAAGTTCATGACCACCGGATGGCAGGCCCAGGAGCCCGATATGGAGCCTTTGGAATCCAGCAGGTTCATCGGCCGCCGCCTGGAGGAGCTGGGACGACGCTTCCCCGGCGAGCGCCTGGTCATCCCCGCCGGCGACTTCAAGACCCGTAACAACGACAACGACTATGCGTTCCGCCCCGACACCACCTTCGCCTACTACACGGGGCTTGGCGAGGACTTCGAGCCGGGATCGGTCCTGGTCCTGGAGCCCGTGGCCCCCGATAGCGAAGAGGCCGGTGCAGGAAGGACGCATACGCCCGAACTCTTCGTCCACCCCAGAGCGGACCAGTCCACCTCCGACTACTACTGTTCGTCCCAGTACGGGGAATACTGGGTCGGCCCCAGGGCTGGTCTGAAGGAACTGTCCGTCATGACCGGCATCCCCACCCGCGACATCGCCTCCTTCCCCGATGCCATCGCCAAGGACCTGGGCCCGGATGACGGAGCGGTCAGGATCCGTGTGATTCGCACCGCCGACACCGAGGTCTGCAACCAGGTGGAGGCCGCCCGCAAGGCCAGCGGAATAGGCGGACCCGACAGGAACCAGGCGGCGGATGAGAAGCTGGAGGAATTCACCTCAGAAGCCCGTATGATCAAGGATTCCTATGAGGTGGGCGAGATGCGCAAGGCCATCGCCGCCACCAAGGACGGATTCGACAAAATCCTGACCCGCCTCCCCCAAGTGGTCGGCAAGCCCCGTTCCGAGCGGATGCTGGAGGGTGTCTTCAACGCCAATGCCCGAGAGGAGGGCAACGATGTCGGCTATGGATCCATCATCGCCTCCGGCAGCCATGCCCCTGTTCTCCACTGGATGCGCAACAACGGAACAGTCAAGGAGGGCGACCTCCTGCTGATTGATGCCGGAGTCGAGGTGAACAGCCTCTATACGGCGGACATCACCAGGACCTTCCCGGTAGGCGGCACCTTCAGCCCCCTTCAGAAGCGAATCTACGAGACCGTTCTCAAGGCCCAACTGGCCGGATTCGAGGCAGCCAAGCCCGGTGCCACCTATTCGGACATCCACCATGCCGTCATGCGGGTCCTGGCGGAGACCCTCCATGAGTGGGGCATCCTCAAGGTCAGTGTGGAGGAGTCCCTCTCCCCCGAGGGGCAGCAGCACCGGCGTTGGCACGCTTGTGGATGCGCCCACCACCTCGGCCTGGATGTGCACGACTGCGCCGAGGCCCGCTATGAGTCCTATCAGGGAGCGCCCATCACACCCGGCATGATCTTCACCATCGAGCCAGGCCTCTACTTCAAGGAGAACGATCTTCTGGTGCCGCCCGAGTTCCGCGGCATCGGCGTTCGGATCGAGGATGACGTGCTGATGACGGAGGATGGCCCGGAGTGGCTTTCCGCCGCCATCCCCAAGACCGTTGAGGACGTCCAGCAATGGATGGCCCGGCAGGCGACCCAGAGCGGACAGGACAGGGACTGACCCATGCCCACCCCGGACTTCGTGTTGAACCTGCGGCACTCCATCGGCCACGACCTGCTCTGGCTGAATGGGGTGACCGGGTTCGTGGAGGATGAGCGGGGTCGCATCCTGATGGGGCAACGTGCGGATACAGGCCAATGGGCCCTGGTCTACGGGATCAATGAGCCCGGCGAAGACCCGGCCGACACCGTTGCCCGCGAAATCAAGGAGGAGACCGGGGTGGACGTCGTCGTCACCGATCTGGTGGCGGTCACATCTTCCCGGGAGGTTGTCACCTACCCCAACGGCGACCGGGCCATGTACATGGACCACCTCTTTATCTGCAAGCCCGACCCTGATGGAAATAAGGACCCCTTCGTGGGTGATGAGGAGAGCCTGTCAGTGGGTTGGTTCAGCCCCGACGACCTCCCCACCCCACTCGCCGACAGCACCGTAGAGCGCATGGCAAGGGTCCGCACCTACAAGGCGCGCCTACATGCCGGTGACGCCCGCGCCCTCTTCGTGTTCAACGGACGGGAGAAACCCTCCGTCGACGATTAGGCATGGCAGGGCTCACCCGATTGTTCATCTTCTTGATTTCGCGTTAGGAGCCCTTCCTCCGCCGATCTGATGATCTGAAGCGTGCGAGTCCCACCGGCCTCAGTCGTCAAAGAACCCCAGAGGATTATCGATGAACCTGCGCAGACCTATCAAAGCCGCCCCGCTCAGGGCCGGATTGGGGGTCCTTGAGGGGATGAGGACACGAACATGCACGGCATCCCGGCCCAGGGTCAGCTGATTCAGACGATTCTGAAGCCGCTGGGCGAGGTCCCCGCCGAAATTCGACCAGAACCCACCCAGGATGACCGTATCGACATCCACGATATTGATGGCCGTGGCAATGACCGAGATCATTGCATCCACACCCCGATCTATGGCATCGACGGCCTTGGGGTCATCCTGCTGCCATCGCCGATACAGCTCGTCCATGGCCTGTGAGGAAAGGGCCTCGCTGCCGGCGGCGATACCGGCGGCCTCCACCAGGGCCTTCCGTCCTGCATAGGTCTCCAGACACCCACGGCGCCCGCATCGGCAGGTCGGTCCGTTGAGATCGACGGATGCGTGACCCAGCTCACCGGCGAACCCATGGTCTCCCGCCTCGATGGCCCCATGGCGCACCACCGCACCGCCGATACCGATGTCGGTTGATATGTACAGGAAGGAATCCGTCGGGCCAAGAAGGTCATTGCCGCCACCGGTGGAGCGCTGGGTGGCATAGCCGGGAATCTGCGAAAGCGCGGCCAGACGGGCCTCGTTTCCCGCGATTGGGTCAAGACGCTGCACCAGATCGAACCTGGACAAGTCCAGCCTCTCCCAGCCGAGGTTTCTGGCCATCAACAGGGTCATATCATCGGTAACCAGGCCAGGCAGGGCCAACCCGGCTCCCACCACCCGGTACCGTTTACGCTTCAGTTTCGCCTCCAGAGGCCTGACCAGGGCATCCAGACTGGAGAAGACATGATCGGGGCGCGCCTCATGCATGTCATCGTGGATCCAGGCCGAATCAATCAGGCTACCGTCCAGGTCCATGGCCAGACAGCCGTACCCATCGGTATTGATCTGCAGGCCCACACCAGCCCAGCGACCATGGGAGATGGCGAGGGGGGTGCTGGGACGGCCATACGTGATCTGCGAGGTTTCCGGATTCCCCTCCCGGACCACCCGGTTCTTCAAGAGCAGGGCACCCAGTAGGGACATGGTCGCCTTGGTCAGACCGGTGGCCTTGGCAAGATCGGCCCGGCTCAGCGGCATAGGCGAACGCAGAATGGTATCGATGATGACCGAGAGGTTGTGATTCCTCAGATCATCCTGATTAATCGAGCGTAAGGCAGTCACTGGTCGACCTTCCAAAATAACTCACAGTCCCCTGATCCGGGTTCCATGACTTCCCAGTATCACATGACGACCGCCCAAACATGACAAAGGCGCACCCCGCTTTCCAGTACGGGATGCGCCTTGCAGCACACCTCGCTTTTCTCGACCCGGAAAGACGATGCACCGTTTTTCCATTTTAGTATTTTCATCTAATAAACTGGGTTAATATGGAGCGAGGACGCTACGAGCACCCATGCAAGGAGGCAGGCATGAACGAGATTCTGGTGGCGGGGATTGATACCTCGACCCAATCCTGCAAGGTCAGAATCACCGAAGCCAGAACCGGCCGGATGGTCCGGTTCGGCAAGGCCCCCCACCCCGATGGGACCAGCATAGATCCTCAGGCCTGGTGGGAGGCCTTCCAGGAGGCTGCCCGCCAGGCGGGCGGCCTGGATGACGTCTCCGCCATATCGGTCGGCGGTCAACAACACGGGATGGTCCTCCTCGACGATTCCGGTCAGGTGATTCGCGATGCCCTGCTTTGGAACGATACCCGTTCGGCACCCGAGGCTGATGACCTGATCGCCCGTCTGGGTCGTCCTCCCCGCCGGGCCGACGAGGGCGACCTGGACGCAGACACCATGATGCGTGGACGGCAGCGCTGGGTCAGGGCCGTAGGGTCATCGCCCGTGGCCTCCATGACCATCACCAAGGTGGCTTGGGTGAGCCGCAACGAACCCGACAAGGCCAGGTCAATCGCCGCCATCTGCCTGCCCCACGACTGGTTGAGCTGGGCCATTGCCGGGCATGGTCCCGCCGCCCAAGGCAACGGGAACGCGGGACTGGAATCCCTCTTCACCGACCGGTCCGACGCTTCGGGCACCGGCTATTTCGACTCCGCAACCGACACATACCGACGAGATCTCCTAGCCATGGCCCTACCGGAGGGGATGGCCGACACAGTGATGCTCCCCCACGTACTGGCACCCCACGAGATTGGCGCCAAGGCCGACCCACGCATCGCCGGCAAGGATGTTCCAGGAGGCTGCATCATCGCCCCGGGAGGTGGCGACAATGCCATGACCGCCCTTGGGCTCTCCATGCAGGTCGGCGACGTATCCATCTCCCTGGGCACCTCAGGAGTGACCGCAGCCATCAGCCCGGTTCCCGCCTACGACATGACCGCCTCGGCAACCGGCTTCGCCGACGCTACCGGACACTGGCTCCCCCTGGCCTGCACCATCAACGCTTCCAGGATCCTCGACGCCGGTCGTACCGCCCTGGGCGTCGACTATGACGAACTGGCCGACCTGGCCGACCAGTCGGAACCCGGCGCGGCCGGCATCACCCTGATACCCTACTTCGACGGCGAGCGCACACCCAACCGCCCTGACGCCAAGGCCAGCATCCATGGTCTCACCCTGGGTAACACAACCAAGGCCAACCTGGCCCGCGCCTTTGTGGAAGGACTGCTCTGCTCCCAGCGGGACTGCCTGGAACTGCTGAAACGACTGGGAACCGAGACAAGACGGATCCTCCTTGTAGGCGGAGGTGCCAAATCCCGAGCAGTCAGGGCGTATGCACCGCAGATCCTGGGTAAGGACGTGGAGCTGCCCAAGCTCGACGAGTACGTGGCCATCGGAGCCGCCCGCCAGGCCGCCTGGGTCCTCTCCGGGGACAACCAACCTCCCGAATGGCCCATCGAGGTCGAGGAGACCCTGACGGGGGAACCCGAGGAGGAAACCTATCGCCAGTACCGGTCCTGGCGGAAGTAAGACCAGACAAGGGCCTCCTGTGAGCACTGCCGCAGGAGGCCCTTCCCGTTCCCCGACCCGGACGTTTCCGCCCCCAGGTGACGCGGGCTACTCCCCCGTCCGATTCGAATCGGCATCGATTACAACGAAAGACCCTGCGCGATGCCGAAGCACCGCGCAGGGTCTGCAATGTGGCGGTCGATAATCAGACTGCTGAGAGGGTATCGACAATGTAGTTGTTGATCGTGGCCTTGACCACCTCAAGATGATCCGACCTGTCGGCGGCAATCAGCTCGGACTGCGGCTTGTCGATGCTGTACTCCTCCAGGGAGGCCAGGGAGGCGGAGCCGTCCTCGATGCTGGTGCCGATGCCGGAATCGAAGGAGGAGTATCGCTCCTCTTGGAGATTCTCGATATATCCGTCCTTATGCATCCTGTCGGCGATCAGCAGACCGGCCGCGAAGGTATCCATACCGACGATATGCGTCTTGAAGAGATCCTCGGGCAGGAAGGAGGTGCGACGGGGCTTGGCATCGAAGTTCAGTCCACCATGGGGTCCGATTCCTCCGGCGGCCAGCACCTCCCACATAACGGCCGTCGCGTCGTAGAGGTCGGAGGGGAACTCATCCATGTCCCAGCCGACCAGCTTGTCGCCCTGGTTGGCGTCCAGAGAACCCAGGAATCCGGCCTCGCGGGCCACGCGAATCTCATGCTGGTAGGTATGCATGGCCAGGTTGGCATGATTGCCCTCGAGATTGAGCTTGAAATCGTCCTGCAGACCATAGGTACGCAGGAAGTTGATGGTGGTGGCCGCATCATAGTCGTACTGATGCAGGGTCGGCTCCTTGGGCTTGGGCTCAATCAGGAACTGAGCATCGAAGCCGATCTCCTTGGCGTAGTCCACACACATATGGAAGAGCTGGGCCATGTGGTCCTGTTCGCGCTTCATCTGGGTGTTCCAGAGGGATTCATATCCCTCGCGCCCACCCCAGAAGACATAGTTCTCGGCGCCAAGGCGCTTGCCTATCTCAAGGCTGTGCTTGAGCTGGCCCGCGGAATAGGCGTAGATGTCGGCGAAGGGCGAGGTGCCCGCGCCGGCTTCGAACCGGGCGTTGGTGAAGAGCGAGGAGGTGTTCCAGAGCAGCTTGACCCCGGTGTCCTTCATGTTCTTCTCGATCCGGTCGACCACCTTGTCAAGGTTGGCATTGGACTCACGAAGGGTGTCGCCCTCGGGGGCCAGGTCGCGGTCATGGAAGCAGAAGAACTCCACACCGAGCTTGGTGAAGAGCTCAAAGGCATAGTCCACCTTGGCCAGGGACTGGTCCATGGGGTCGGTGTACTTGTAATACGGACGCTGAGCCGTCGGATCACCGAAGGGATCCACCAGACCCTGGTTGAAGGTGTGCCACCAGGCCACGGCAAACCGCAGCCAGTCCTTCATCTTCTTGCCGGCCACCACCTTGTCCTTGTCGTAGTAGCGGAAACCGAGGCCTTCCTTTTCGCCCTGCCGTCCGACGTACTCGATCTTGTCGACATCCCACAGACCCATCAGATTGCTCCTTTGCGTATGAAACTGTATTCAGCGGAAGTCAGAACTCCCCCTATCGGACAACGGTAAAGCAGTCGAGTTAATTTGTCAAACCGTTAAATTAAATACCGGGCGTTCGAATCCGTCTATGGGAAGCCCCCGCCTACATGGAGACAGGCCGGCGGCCGCCTTGCTGCAAGCAAAGCGACCAGCCGGTCGACAGTTTGCCTAAACGGTGTTAATCTATAAACGTCGTTAATTCGTCTGGACCAGAAAACCATGAGCGGTTTCCGTTGGCCCGACTCAAGGAGGAGGCAGACATGCGCCATACCAGACCTGCCAGCACCCCTGCAGCCATGTCCGAACTCAACCAGTCCAGGATTGTGCACAGCCTGCATGCCGATGGAATCAGCTCCAGGGCCGACATCGCCAGGAAACTCAACCTCACCGCCCCGGCAGTGGGCAAGCTGGTCGGCCGACTCATCGACGCCGGCATCGTCAGCGAGACCGGTGAAATGACCTCCGGAGGGCATGGCCGATCCATTGGACTCAAGCTGAATGCAAAACGCTACCAGGTCATCGGAGTCAAATTCGCCCGCAGTCTGGTGCAGATTGCGGTGTTCGACATCGGTGGACACCTGCTGAGCATGGAGGAACTGCCTCCAGTCGCCGACGAGGACGTGGAGGACTGCGTCGAGGAGGTTCGCGAACGCATCCGAGGTCTGCTTGACGAAGACCCTTCCATTGTGGCCGTCGGTATGGCTGTACCCGGCCCCTATCTACGCGACGAGGGGCGAATCGCGGTTGTCACCAGCATGCAGGGCTGGCGCGGCATCAACTTCATCAAGGAGTTCGGCAAAGCCTTCCGGGTCCCCACCTTCATTGAGCAGGACGCCCGGGCCGGAGCCATGGCCGAGAGTCTCTTCGATTCCCGCATCGGAGATTCCAGCCTGGCCTATTACCTGGTGGGCGAAGGCGTCGGCCTCGGAGTCATCGACCAGGGCAACCCGGTGGATGGAAGCCTGGGAGCCGCCACGGAAATCGGCCATGTCAGCATCGACATGAACGGAACCGCCTGCGAGTGCGGCAATCGGGGATGTCTGGAGTGCTACTGCTCGGCCGTGGCCATACACACCCTGATGGGCAGAACCAACCGGGAGGACCACTTCCCCGGCCTGGCGGCCATGACCCACAAGGAGGCCTGTGACCTCCTCTTCACCATGGCCCGCCAAGGTGACAGGACTTCCATGGCGCTCCTCGACCAGGTGGCCGACTACGTTGGCTACGGATGCGTCACCATCGTCAACGCATATAATCCCGCGCAGATCATCATCGGCGACCTGGTGGCACAGGCTGGCCAACCCCTGCTGGACCGGGTCAAGAGCCTGGTGTCCGCACGGGCCCTCCCCCAGGTACGGGACCACACCGAGATTCTGCTGTCGGACCTCCCCGCGGATGCCACACTGACCGGGTCCGCCGCCGTGGCCGCCAACCAGTTCCTGGAGCACCCCTCAAGCCTGGGAGGAATGGGATGAGAAACCATGCGGAGCCATTCTTCGCGACATCTACTGCTCCGACCGACAGAGGGGCTCAAACACGAACATCGCCCCCAGCCGGCGCCTACCGTACAAGCACCATCCGTAAGAAAAACACCATCAATCTGAAGAACACCATCAGGAAGGGAAGACCATGGCCGCAAAACCAATAGTCCTCAGCATCGGCGAACTCCTCTGGGACGTACTGCCTTCGGGGAAGCGCGCAGGAGGAGCCCCCGTCAACTTCAGCTATCACGCCACGAAGAACGGTGCTGACGGGTACGCCTTCAGCGCCGTGGGCAATGATGACTTGGGACGGGAGCTGGAAGAGGCCGTCAAGGAGGCCGGGGTCAAGGCCATCCTGCAACACAACGATCATCCCACCAGCACGGTCGAAGTGGAACTGAATGAGGGCATCCCCCAGTACATCTTCAAGCCGGACGTGGCCTGGGACCATCTGAGGTGCACCGACGAGCTCTCCGACCTCGCCAGGAAGGCCGACTCGGTCTGCTACGGAACCCTGGCCCTGCGCAGCGACGAATCCCGTAAGGCCGGACTGGAAGCCCTGAAGGTCACCCGCCCCGATGCCATGCGGTTCTTCGATATCAACCTGCGTGGCACCTTCTACTCCCAGGACCTGATTCAAGAACTGCTGAACATGGCAACGGTCTTCAAACTCAACGACGAGGAGCTGGTGCTTCTGCGCGACATGTTCAAGACCCCCGGGGACACCGATGCCGAACTCTGCCAGTGGTTCATGGACGAGTACCACCTGAACACCATCGTTCTGACGGCGGGCAGCGACTACAGCACCATCTACCTTTCGAACGGCGAGACCTCCCGCATCCAGACCCCCAAGATCAAAGTCGCCGATACGGTCGGTGCCGGGGACGCCTTCTCCGGCACCTTTGCCATCAACCGTCTCCTGGGGGCCTCGCTGGTCCAGGCGCACCGAGCTGCCGTCAACACGGCGGCCTTCGTCTGCTCACAGCATGGGGCCTGGCCGGAATACCCCGACCAGATTCCCGATTACCTGGCCCAGGAAGGGCGCTGAATCCTGACGAACCACTCCCCGACCTGCCTCTTGTAGCCGGGTCGGGGTGGCAAGGGCTGCCACCGCTTCGTCTTTCACTTGGCTCTGCCTCTCTACCCTTGGCCGACGGGAACCCTATCCCGTCGAATCCAACAGTCCAAGACCGCCCGATGGATTCCCCGCCCCTACGTGCCCGAGCGAAGTCATGCGTATTTCCGTTCGAGTTCAGCACAGAGGGATTCGCGGGCGTCCAGCCTGATGGACTCGATATCGGCCTTTATCTGACGGTACTGGGCGACCAGACTGTCGCGGCGTGGTGGGGTCAGGCTGGGGTCATCGAGCTGGTAGAGCACTTGATCCTTGCGCTTTTCAAGTAAGGTACGTATGCGGGCATGGTACTGATCGGGTGACTCAGGGCCGGAATAGCGGGGCGAGCGCAGGACGACATCTGCCGGATCCTGGTATTTCATGGGGTCAAACTTACCCATTCGTGGATAAATACAAGTTATTTCTCACCAAAGGCATAGCCGAAACGAAGCCACCAAAATCGTCGAAACCACTGACACCCACAGTCAGAGATGCCGACACGGACACCGGCATCGCTATCAGCAACGTCAGTTCACCGGATGCCCTCCCCTGCAGGCCCCAGCCGACGCGGTCGGGCGGCGGCCCCTAGACTGGTAACCATGAGAATCGTCATTCAGCGGGTTACCCGGGGTCGCGTGGACGTAGTGGATGAGCAGGGCCAGCCAGACACCGGTTTTGCTCCACAACAGATCAACCAGGGGCTCCTGCTCCTGGTGGCGGTCAGCGATCAGGACGGCCCGGACCAGGTGGCATATGCAGCCAGGAAGATCGTCAATATGAGGATCTTCGAGGACGAGCAGGGCAAGATGAACCGGTCGGTACTTGACTGCCGGGGGCAGATTCTGTCGGTCTCCCAGTTCACGCTCTACGGCGATATCCGCCGTGGCAACCGCCCCAGCTTCATAGCAGCCGGCAAGCCGGACCACGCCAAGGCGGTCTGGGAGGATTTCAATCAGGCCCTGTCGGCCTACGGGGTCAAGGTGTCGACCGGCAGTTTCGGCACCCATATGCGGCTTGACTTCATCAACGACGGCCCTGTGACCATCCTCCTGGACACCGACGAACTGATGTAGGCACCTATCTGACTATGGGCCTGAGGGGCGCGGAGACATCGAGCTGGTGCTTGTCTCCGATTTTGCTGGGATCGTTGATGATTTTATCCACGACGGCCAGCTTGAGTTTCAGATCGGAGCTGTCGCCCCAGACAATCACGCGCTCACCATTATTCAGCTCGGTGGTGATGGAATCCTGGGTGTCGGCCGTCACCTTAGTCACGGAGTGGCGCATCGTTTCAGGCATGGCGGAGAGTATCCGAAGGGTCTGTTTGACCACCAGGTCGCTCTTGCCGTGTTCCAGGTTGGACACCTGGATGATGGGAATATCATTGACCGGCTTGTCGACTGTGTTGAGCACCCGCCCCTCCCGGTCCACGGCAGTCATGGTGTCGTTGGAATCCTTGAGGATTGCAGTGGGCTCCTGGGCGTTGAAGGTCACACGAAGACCGTGGGGGAAGTGCTTGTGCACCTGGGCGTCGGTCACTCCGGCCATACCGCCGATGTCCCGCTCGATCGCCCCCGTCGAAATCAACAGGAGGGACCGGTCACCCTGCCCTTTGACGATTGTCTCCACCCGTTCGTTGTTCACCCAGGCATTGCCGCCCGAAACCTCGATGTCCTCGGCATGTAGCCTGAAGACGGGCGAGATGAAGAGAAGCCAGATCAGGGCGGCAACAAGGGCCAGCACCAAGACGGAGATACCGGTACGGATAAGGATGACCCGGCGATTGACCGATTTCTTTTCTTGGACCCTGGCCTGGAAATCAATGACCTTGGGACGGACGAAGACCCCCATGCCCTGCTGATCCTGGTCGGCCCCGATACGGTTCGATACCGCCTGGTTGGAGGGCATGTTCCTGGCGTCGACGAAGTCGTCGGTCTTGCTTTTCTTGGTTGAGCTGATGGTGCGGACGGACGACTTGTCGATATCAGCCGGTGTCTTCCCTTTGGTTTTCCCCCGGCGGGAAATCAGTCCTCCGGACTTGACCGACCGCTTGGACCCCTCTTGCCCCTTCGGGTCCTGTGAGCTGATGACTCTGCGGGTTGTCACCGTACGCCCTCTCTCCGGTCCCGGCCCTCGGACCTGGAGGCCAGCCTGTCAAGGATGACCTGCCCCATGGTTGTGATGTCACCGGCCCCGACCGTGATGATGACATCACCGGGCTGAGCCCGGTCAGCGACATCCAGAGCCGCCTGGTTCATGTCCTCACATGCGTGGAAGTCGGCCTGGTGCCCCGGTGCATCCTCCGCCTTCGCGGATCGTCGGGCCCGGAGGATGGTATCAGGGCCAACCTCCGGGTAGTCCTCCTGGCGCTCCCGGGCAGGGAAGATACCGGTCACGGTCACATCGTCCGCCTGGCTCAGGGCTGCCGCGAACTGGTCGGCGAAGATCCGGGTCCTTGAAAACAGGTGGGGTTGGAAGAGCACCCGGATGACCCGATTCGGATACCGCCTGCGGGCGGCATCCAGAAGGGCTGCGATTTCGGTGGGATGATGGGCGTAGTCGTCCACCAGGGTCACGCCGCCTATCTCCCCCCTGACTTCAAACCTCCTGGAAGCGCCACGGAAGTCCCCCGCCGCCCTGGCTGCGGCCTGGGGATCCATACCCAGAAGGGTGCAGGCAATGATGGCCGCAGCGGCATTCCTGGCATTGTGCAGGCCGGGTATGGCCAGGTCGACGGGGATGTCGACCGTCCGGTCCGTCGAATCCCCCCGGCCTGCGGAATCACCTGAACCGCCGGACCTCCCCGTATCGGTTCCCGACCCGCCTGCATGCAGGTCCAGGAGATTGGAAGGAATCCGCAGGGTGCAGCGTTCACGCCCGGATCCACTGGCCTCCGACTCGGATACGATTCTGACCAGACTGGCCCCCTTCAGGGTCTCCTCCCCCAGCTGCGAACGCGTCCCGGTCGAGTAGACCACAATCCTGGCCCGGCAATCCCCATCCAGGTCCCTGAGAACATCCAATCCCCCTTGGTCGTCACCGCAGATGACCAGGTACCCCTCGGCACGGCGGGCATAGTCGACGAAGGCCTGGCGGAAGGCGGTCGGCGTTCCATAATGGTCCAGATGGTCGGGTTCCACATTCGTAACGATGGCAATGGTGGGGTGGTATTTGCTGAAACTGCCGTCCGACTCGTCCGCCTCTGCCACAAGCACGTCACCCTGCCCGACATGTCCACCGTCGATGGCCCCCTGTGCCGACTGGATGGAGCTCCCGATGGCGTAGCTTGGATCGGCGAGCCGACCTGTTCCGGCCTCAGTCAGGATATGGGCGGTCAGGGCGCTGGTTGTGGTCTTACCGTGAGCACCTGCGACGGTCACGGAACGCCGCGAGGCCATCAGGAGGGCGAGGATGTCGCTGCGATGCAGGATCCTGGAGCCCTGAGCACGGGCCACCAGAATCTCAGGGTTATCCGGCTTGATGGCACTGGACCAGACCACGGTCCGGGCACCCAGCACATTCTCGGCCTTCTGACCTATGTGAACCGTAATGCCCAGCTTCTCCAGACGCTCGGTCTTCTCGCTGGCCTGCCTGTCGGAACCCGAAACCTGGACACCGGTCTCATGGAGCATCTCGGCCAGAACACTCATACCGGCTCCCCCGATACCGATGAAGTGGGTCGCACCCAGGGCCCGAGGGTCGGTGATTCCCGATCCGACCAGTGAATCACGGGTCGGATCCAGCCCTGCCGAGCCGGCACCCTGAGCGCCTTGCGTCACACCCGAGCACAGGGACGGAGAATCCGAAGTCGGCACCGACGAGTCCATGGCCTGAGCCGACTGGTTCCCTGTGGCTGGATTCCTACGATCATTGCTGGGCAAGATACATCTCCTCGGACGATTCATACTGACTTCATTATGGCGGCAGACCTGTACGCAGGGGAAGCCGTTTCCAGGCATGGACCTGGGGTGGCCATCAGCCCTTCCCGGCCGTGGATAGGATCCGGGAAGCCATGACCTGAGCGGCATCACGGATACCGTATTCCCATGAACGTCGTCGCATGGTCCGAAGCGCGTCCTCATCGGCCAGGAGGCCGGGTACATGGTCTTCAATCCAAGCAGGAGTCAGGTCGGCATCGCCCACCATCACCCCTCCCCCTGCCTCGACCACAGGCTGGGCATTGAACCGCTGTTCTCCGTTGCCGATCGGCAGAGGAACGTAAATCGCAGGCAGTCCCAGAGCCGTCAATTCACTGACGGAGCCTGCACCGGACCGGCATATCACCAGATCGGCACAGGCAAAGGCCAGGTCGATGCGCTCCAGATACTCGGCCATGTGGTAATCACCGGACCCACGATGCGCCGGATCCAGATCGGTGACCACTCCCTCACCCAGGTCGCCGACCACACGCCTGCTCACTTGTTCCGCCTTGCCGCGACCGGTCAGGTGAATCACCTGCCCCAGCTCCAGAAGCCTCCCTGCGGAAGCGGATACGGCCTTGTTGAGACTGGCTGCTCCCAGGGAGCCACCCGTCACCAGAATCACCTTCCGGTCCGGATCCAGGCCCAGCCGTGTCGCTGCCTCGACCCGGACGGATCGGGGATCGCGCTCCATCCTGTCGACCAGATCCGCAATGGCCGGCCTCAGGGGCAGACCGACACGTTCGACCGGAGCGCCGGGGCAGGCCTTGATGCCCGTGTGCCCGTATGCGGTTCCCACATAGTCTGCCCAGCGGGCTCCCAGCTTGTTGGCCATGCCGGCCCGGGCATTCTGCTCATGAATCAGGATGGGGATGCCCATCACCCTGGCCGCCCGGTATACCGGTGCCGCGGCGTACCCACCGAAACCGACAACCAAATCGGCCGATTGGCGGCGGAGAATCTTCTTGACCCTACCGACCTCCCTGCACCAACGCACAGGGAATCTCAGGGCATCCAGGTTGGGCCGACGGGGAAAGGGCACCTTTTCGATTACTTCCAGGGGGAATCCCGCAGCAGGGACCAGTTCATGCTCCAGACCCACGGCGGTGCCGATGACGCTGATGTGCGCCTGGGGACATTCCTTCCGCAGGGCAGCTGCCACACTCAACAGGGGGTTGACATGCCCGGCAGTGCCGCCTCCGGCCAAGACCACATGAGGCCCTTTTCCGGCCTCTTTCCTCTGCTCTGCCACTTCAGTTCGGTCCTCGTCAATCATGGTGAAGATTCTACTCATTCCCCCGTAGCAATGGCATTGACATCCGGTTGGGTACGAATCATGCTCAGGGCCACTCCGGCCGAAACCAGACACATGATCAGAGCCGTACCGCCTGCGGAGACGAAGGGTAGCGGCAGACCGATGACCGGGAGAAGTCCGAGGACCACACAGATGTTGATCAGGGCCTGACCCACCAGCCATACATCCAGGCAGACCAGGACCATACCGGCATACCTGTTTTCGGTGGTCAGGGCGATGCGCAACATGCACCATCCCATGGCGATGAAGACCACGATGACCAGGACTGCACCGAAGAAGCCCAGCTCCTCGCCGATCACAGCGAAGATGAAGTCGTTATGCGCCTCGGGCAGGTAATTCCACTTCTCCCTGGAATTGCCGAGCCCTACACCGGTGAGTCCACCGGAGGCCATGGCATAGAGTCCATGTATGGATTGGTAGCAGATTCCCTGAATGTCATCGGCCGAGCACTCCCCGTAGGCCGCCAGGATGCGCTGGGTCCTGTTGCCGTTCCCCATGACGGAGAAGCCGACGATTCCGGCCAGGCCGAGCGTGGCCAGACTCAGGAGCCACTTCAGGGGGAAACCAGAAACCAGGAAGGCCACGAAACCTATAATGACGATGATCATGGCCGTACCCAGGTCCTTGCCCAGCATGATCAGGCCGAAACTGAGTACAAATCCGATAATCGGCTTCAAATATGGTGTCCAGGGATGGGCGGGATCCTTCCCGTCACGAATCTCGTGCTGCGCCACTATCAGCGCCTGGGGAAGCCAGATGCACAAGGCCAGCTTGAGCATCTCGGCCGGCTGCATGGAGATGCCGCCGATTGATATCCACCCCTGATTGCCGTTTGCCGAGCGCCCCAGTGGGGTACGTGTCAGAAGCTGTGTAAACTGGCTGAAAACCAGGAATGCCATCGACCAACGTTGATAACTCTCCACCTTGATGCGCTGGGCAACGAAGGCGCAGGCCAGGCCGACCAGGCAGTAGATGGCCTGTCGAATCACCTGGCTCCAGGGAGAACTGCCCTGGGCCACCAGATCGACCGAGGACGAAGAGAAGACCATCATCAGACCGAAGACCGTGGTGGCCATGACCGAGGTAACGAACCCGTTATAGCACCAGACCGGATTCAGGATGGCCCGCCAGCCCCGATACGGGTCGCGTGCCCCTCCCTTGCCCTTGCTCCTGTCGTCCTTGTTCGGGTCAGCGGTTTTCGCCATGAGCCTTCACCCACCTCCTGGCCTGGTCAGCGAATTTCCGACCACGGTCGGCATAGGACTTGAACTGGTCCATGGAGGCACAGGCCGGTGCCAGGAGGACCACCTGACCGGGGTGGGCGTAATCCCCGGCGGCCCGAACGGCCCTGCCCATGACATCCTGTTCGGAGTCCGGGTCGATGATGGTCAGGGGGATATCCGGAGCCTCGGATTCGAAGGCCTGAAGCATGGTGGTCTGGTCCTTGCCGATGATGACGGCGCCTGCCATCCGTCTGGCTTGGGTCCGCACCAGGTCCTCGAACCGACCTCCCTTGGCCAGGCCGCCGGCAATCCAGACCACTGAGCCGTCCGGATAGCTGGACAGGGAGGCCTTGGCAGCGTGGGCGTTGGTGGCCTTGGAATCATCCACAAACCTGATGGCCTCCGCCCCGGACCCCAGGCTGGCCACGGTCTGGATTCGATGGTCTCCTGGCGCGAAGACCCGCATGGCCTCCAGGGCGGCATCCCTATCGGCGCCCGCACCCAGGCACAGGGCCAGGGCACAGAGGGCATCAGCCAGCAGATGCGGATAGACGGTCCCGTCCGGTTCGCACAGGTGTGTCAGGTCGGCAAGGGCGACCAGGCGCTCGGCCAGTCCCGGCTGACCTCCACCGAGACCGCTCATGTCGACGACCCAGCCGCCGTCCACGCCGATCTGGCCTGACTCGGGGGCACCAAGAGTGAACCCCACCTTGGCACATCCGGGAGCGGGATGGGCCTGGTCGGCCAGGGCACACACCCGGTGATCATCGGCGTTGTAGACCAGGGCCTTACGCACACCCTCGTAAATCCTGGCCTTGTCGGCGGCATACTGCTCGAACCCGCCGTGCCAGTCCAGGTGGTCGGCGGCCAGGTTGGTGATGGCCGCGCACTCCAGGGCCGGCGATTCGGTGAAATGGAGTTGGAAGGAACTCAACTCGACGCACAGCACATCATTTGCAGGATCAAGAACAGCCTGCGAGACGGCCTTGCCGATGTTGCCGACCGCTGGTGCCCGCATGCCCGATGACTCCATCATGGCCGAAACCATCTGGGTGGTCGAGGTTTTCCCGTTGGTGCCCGTGATGCCTATCCAGGGTGCCGGGGCTCCGGTCCGCGTACTGTTCACCCGCACACGCCATGCCGCCTCGACTTCGCTCACCACCGGAATGCCCCGCCTTTGCGCTTCCAGGATGAAGGGAGTGCGCGGGTTGAAGACCGGTGAAGTCACAACCAGGTCGGTCTGGCCCCAGTCGATGGACTCGAAGTCCCGGAGGTCGGCCTCGGCCACGTTCTGGTCCAGGGTGGTCACGGCGGCCACACATCCCCGAAGGGCTTCGGCCACACTTCTGCCGGAGATGCCCAACCCTACGACCAGTACCCGCTTGTCGCTCATGTCCATGAAGGGAAACACCCCGTTTCACTCGACCGGCGGTTCCTGGGTGTGGTTCCGGCCGCCGGTGGACCGATACCCTGCAATTTCAGCCGCTCAGATGGGCAGGCCGGACCGGGCCACCCAGTCCACGTAGAAGAGGACCAGGGCCAGGAGGACGAAAATCAGGTCGATCATCCAGAACCGGACCACAACCTTGGACTCCTGCCATCCCAGCAATTCAAAGTGGTGGTGGATGGGTGCCATCTTGAAGACCCGCTTGTGGGTCAGTTTGAAATACCCCACCTGGATTACATCCGAAGCGGTCTCGATCACGAAAAGTCCGCCCAGGATGACCGCCAGAAGCTCGGTGTGGGTCGCGATGGAGAGGGCCGCGAAGAGCCCGCCCAGGGCCAGGGATCCCGTGTCGCCCATGAAGATGGAGGCCGGGTTGGTGTTGTACCAGAGGAAGCCGAAGCAGGCCACGGCCGCACAGCAGGCGATGATGGTCAGGTCCAGGGGGTCCGAAACAGCATAGGAATGGCCGGGATGCCCTGATCCCTTGAGGTGGTAGCTCTCCCAGAAGGCGATGATGGTGTACCCGGTGAAGGCGATCATGGAACTGCCCGAAGCCAGGCCGTCCAGGCCATCGGTCAGATTGACGGCATTGCTCCAGGCCGTCATCAGGAGGTTGACCCAGATGATGAAGAGGATGATGGCCACCACATGGCCCGCCGCCTCGAAATTGATGATGGGATGCTCCACGAAGGATATCCCGGCCTGGGCGCTGGGGAAGCCGTTCTTGGTGGGGAGCTGAAGGGCCAGGATGGCGTAGATCGTGGCCAGGATGAACTGCCCGGTGAACTTGGCTTTGACGGAAAGACCCAGGTTCTGCTTCTTGCGGACCTTGGCGAAATCGTCGATGAAGCCCAGCCCGCCCATGGAGAGCATGGCGAAGAGGACCAGCATGGCCGAAAGGGATGGAGTCTCTCCCCTCGACAGATAGCGGTAGAGCGCGGAAGCGGCCCACCCGAGGAGGATGGCCAGGTTGATGACCACTCCTCCCATGGTCGGAGTCCCCCTCTTGATCTGGTGGGATTGGGGACCGTCCTGACGGATGTACTGCCCGTAGTGAAGACGGTGCACCAACCTGATCAGCAGAGGGGTGCCAGCCAGCGTGACCACCAGGGAGACCAGAATTCCTATGATGAGGGCTATCACTGTGTGTACTCCAACTCTTGGATCATGTCCGTGAACGATTTCGCCTGAAAACCGGTCTCCAGCTTACCCATACCTCAGCCCTGCCACCTGTCTGCCAGGGCCGAAAGGCCGGACATGTGCGACCCCTTCAAAAGGACCAGGGCTCCGGGATGCTCTGCAGCCAGACTCTCTACCGTCTCTCCGGCCCGGTTCGCATCGGGCGTATAGATGACCCGCATGGGTACATCGGACCCCCCGGTCTCTCCGCCGGCCCCCCGAACCATGGCTTGAACCAGGTCGTTTGCCGATGCGTCATCACAGCCCACGGCGACCAGGGCATCCAGATCGATCCGACGGCAGTAAGCACCGATCTGCTCATGCAGTTGCGCCGCCTGGTCACCAAGTTCCAGCATGACGCCCAGGACCGCGATCCGGTAGGGTTTGCCCTGGTTCCCGGCTCCCTGCCAGGTGGACAGGGCATCCAGCCCGGCCCGCATGGAATCGGGATTGGCGTTGAAGGAGTCATCAATCAGGGTGAATCCCGCCCTGTCGGTCCATACTGTTCCCACAGCCATGCGGTGTGGGCTGATCCTGGCATCCCGGCCCAGACCCTCGGCAATGGCATCGGGGTCCAGACCCAGATGATGGGCTACCGCAGCCGCAGCCAGGGCGTTCATCACATTGTGCATGCCCGATATGCCCAGGTGGACGCGGACGGGATCGGCTCCGGCGAAGGTCAGCGTGAAAGAGGGGCGGTCCAGGCCATCCCTGACCACATCGGTCGCACGGGCATCCAAATCAGACGACTCCTCGTTCATGCCAAACCTGAGGACACCGCCCGGAGAGAGAGGCGCCATGGCAGCAACACGTGAATCGTCGGCGTTGAGCACGGCCAGCCCTCCAGGGACCAGTCCTTGGACCATCTCGCTTTTGGCCTGGGCTATGCGGTCCACCGAGCCGAACTCGCCCAGGTGGGCCACACCCACCTTGAGGACCAGGGCCAGGTCAGGGGGAACAATCCTGGTCAGATGTGCTATCTCACCAATATGGTTGGCCCCCATCTCGGCCACCAGGAACCGCGTCCCCTCACCCACCTGCAGGGCTGTCAGCGGCAGTCCTATCTCATTATTGAAGGAACCGACCGGAGCCACGACCGTCCCCAGTGCTGACAGCAGGGAGGCCAGGAGGTCCTTGGTCGTGGTCTTACCGACAGAACCGGTGATGCCGATAACCGTGAAATCAGTACCCGCCGCCCGGCGCAGTTCAATATTGCGCTTGGCCAGGAGCCCCAGAGCCTCGATGGTGTCATCCACCAGAATCTGCGGCAGGTCAGCCCCGGAAACCGGGTGGTCCACCAGGGCGGCGCACACTCCACGGGCACCCATCCCGGGCAGGAAATCATGCCCGTCCACCCGTTCTCCACGGATGGCCACAAAGAGGGAGCCCTCCCCTGCCTGCCGTGAATCTGAGACCACCCGGAGCGATACGGACTGGGCGGCGCCACCTTCAATCGGCTCCGAACCTTCGACGGGAATCAGACGGCCCGACACACTCCGAGCTACCTCCTGCAGGGTCATGGGCATGGTCCCTGCCTGAACACACTGACTCATCCTCACCTCTCAGGACATTTCGCGGGAGACACGCAGGGCGCTCCTGATGTTGTTGCGCTTGACCCCGGCGGCCATGGTCATCGCTATGCACAGGGACAAATCCTCGAAGGGCGATCCCGGGAGCACCGACTGCCTGGCCAGGGAATCCGAATCGTCGGTTCGCCGTGCCACAGTGGTCCGCCCGCCCAGGCCGAATCCGAATCGTCGGGCATGGGAGAGCATCCTTGCACGTCGCAGATCGCTGGCGGAAGCCTCTTGCTCACCCAGGGCCACCACGTCCATGTCGACAGACCGGAGGGCATCCTTCTGCAGGGTCTCCTCCCCCACCGATATGACAACCGCGGCGGCGCCATCCTCAAGGTATATGGACAGACAACGCTGGATGTCGAACATGCTCAGCGGGTAGTCCAAATTCAGCTCGCGATCGAGGGAATAGGAACCGTGGGCGCTGATGACCCCCACCGGATTGCCCAGGACATGCAGGAATTCGGCCAGGGTATCCACCCCGCCGTACACATCAGACCCGACCAGGCCGAAGACGGCCAGGGAACTGGAAGGATCACCCGCCACAGTGGAAAGGAGCTGTCCCATTTGGGAAGGAAGCATATTGCCAAACAGGAGGGGAATCTGAGCATTTCGTATCTTGTGCCGATCCGTGGAGGGCAGGAGGGCGGCATAGGCACCTCTGCGCTCGGCCTCGTCCACCATGCCCTGGTCTGCCTCCCCATCCGGCACATAGAGGCTGCCGGGACGCACTGATACCAGGTCATTGGCCAGGGATGTGACCGTGACGGGTTCCGCAAACGAAGGAATCAGGGTCAGCCCATACCTCCCCTTGAGCTGTCCCAGGGTCATTCTTCGGGAGATTGACTCGCTCAACGCGCTCATTCTTCAATCTCTCCTTTGCTCGGGAATTCGACGGTGGCCCGCCGGTGTCACCATTCTACCGGGATAGCATCGGTTCTCGGCGAGGAGGCGGGGACCCGGTATTTCTGCATAAGGAATTCACCGATTTGGGCGAAGACCGGGCCGGCCGTGATGCTACCGAAGACACCGTCGCTGCTCTTGGGGTTCTTCAGGACCACGGTGACCACAAAGTGTGGGTCGTCGGCCGGGAGGACTCCCACCCAGTCGCTGATGATGCCGGTCAGCTTACCTGAGTCATCGGCCACCTCGGCCGTACCGGTCTTTGAAGCCACCCGGTACCCCTCGACCTTGGACGTGTTCTGATAGAGCTCGGCCACCGATTCCATGCCGTTCATCAGCGAGGCGGCCACCGCCTCATCGACCACCCTGACCTGGTTGGCGTTGGTTTTCCCCTCGCTGAGGATGATGGACTGGTCGGAGCGCACCCCCTTGTTGGCCAAGGTGGCGACTGCGTTGGTCAGCTGGATGGCATTGGTGGCATAGCCCTGACCGAAGAGAACGGTGTTGCGCGTACGGCGGTCCCAGGTCTGAGGCGTGGTCAGCAGGCCCTTGGACTCGCCGGGCAGCCCCAAAGCGGAAGGCTGGCCTATGCCGAACCTGGTCAGGTAGTCATAGCGTTTTTGGTCAGGGTACTTGTCGCCTGCCATGACCATGCCCACATTGGAGGAATTCTGGAGTATGCCAGCCAGGGTCCAGTGTTCAGTGGGATGGTCGAAGGCGTCCTTGTACTGCTGGTTGTCGACGGTGATGTGGTCCGGCACGGTGAACTTGTCGGACATGGTGTGCAGCTGTTCCTGGAGCATACCCGATATGGCGATGGTCTTGCCGATGGAACCAGGCTCGAAGGTCTCGGCCACGGCACGGGATGAGTGGATTTTGGCATCATCGCTGCCTGCCAGATAGTCATCGGTGTCGGCCAAGGCCACGATTTGGTTGGTATGGGTATCCTGAACCACGGCCAGAGCCCAGTCCGCGTGGAATCGATCACGACCGGTTTTCAAGGCCTGGCGGACGTACCACTGCACATCCTGGTCGATGGTAAGCCGTACATCCTTACCGTTCTCGGGCGGATTGGACCTGGTCACGGTGCCGGGAATCTGCTGGCCCAGCATCCCCTGCTGGTAGACCTCGTATCCATCCTTGCCCGTCAACTGTCTGTTTTCGAGCTGCTCCAGGCCGGCGACACCCTTGCCCTCGGCGTCGATGCCGCCTATCAGTGAACCCATCAGGTCGGCATGCGGGTATGTGCGCTCGCTGCTGAGCTCGGCCGTGATGATACCGGCCAGCCCCAGCTTGTCGATGGAGCGCTTGACCTCGGGGGTGACCTGCTTGGCCAGAATCACATAACGCCCGGGCACACTGAGCTTGCCGCCAAGCTCCATGGCATTCATGTTCAGCTCGGGCGCAAGAAGACGCGCCACGCCTGCCGCTCCATCGGCCCCAACCGGGTTCCCGCCGATACTGTGGCAGTTCTCCTCGGTCTTCTTGGTGCAGTCGATGGGGACGAAATCAGCCGCAGCCTTCGGATCGCCCGCAATCGTGTACCGCTCCAGACTCTGGGCCAGCACCCGCCCATTCACATCCAGAATCCGCCCCCGCTGAGCCTTGATGGTGTGCGGAACCGTGCGGCTTTCAGCCGCAGCCTGGGCCATGGACCGACCGTCGAACAGCTGGATATAAGCCAGCTTGCCAAGGGCCGCCAGCGCAACAATCACCAAGACCAGGCCCACCACCACCGACCTGCGGTAGAAAGGACGACGCCACGAGATGGACGTACCCGATCTGCGGCTCACTGCTGACCGCCCGTCGCGTCTATGGAAGGAGCCTGGTATCCCTGAAGATCGATGGAATTCAGGCCCTGCTGAGGCTGCATACCGAGTTCTTGGGCCTTATCGGGCAGGGAAGCCTGGAGCTGGTCCAGTTGGTTCTGGTCGTCCTGGACATCCTGGGTCAGGTTGCTGATCGAGTTCTGGACCCGGGTGGCCTCAAAGGAGTTCTGGATCATCTGGGTACGGAGCATCAGGGATCCGAACATGGAGGCGGCCAGGAAGATGACCGCCACCAGGATGTGCATCATGGGAGTACCACGGTTGCGGGTCCAGGAGATGACCTTCCTGGCCCCCTCCGCCACGCTCCTGTCGTCGGACCGGCCACCCTTGATCAGACTGAGTTCAGGACGGGTAGAAATGGGTTGCGATTGCGGGTGACCCTTGCCCGGTGTCGCCTTGGAGCGCACGGTACGAGCTGCCGATGCCATCACAATCCCCTTCTGTAAGCGTGTACGGACCCGGCGGGGCCCGAACGGCCCCTTCCCTTCCCTTTCCGGGTCTTGGAGTCAGCGAAGTCAGTGTGTTTGGACAGGGCTTCCATTTCCCTGCGCCGTTCCTCGGGAATGGGGCCGGTCAATTCCACGGCCCGCAGTCTCACCGAAGCGGAACGTGGGTTCATGTCGAGTTCCTGACGGTCAGCCTTGATGGCACCGTGGGTCAGATCCTTGAAGAAGGGCTTGGCCTCTTCAGGGACCACAGGCAGGCCGGCAGGCAGGTCCACATGCAGACCGGCCCCCATGAACCTCTTGACGGCGCGGTCCTCCAGGGAGTGGTAGGACTCCACAACCAAGCGCCCTCCTTGGGCCAGTCTCAGAGCAGCCTGCGGAAGGGTCCGTTGCAGCTTGTCCAGCTCACCGTTGACTTCGATTCGGAGAGCCTGGAAAACCCGCTTGGCCGGATTGCCCGGAGCCCTGTGGGCCTTGGGCACGGTCCTGTCGACCAGGTCATCCAACTGCGCCGAGGTGGTCAGGGGTTCCTTGTCCCTCGCATCAACGATGGCCCGGGCTATGCGACCGGAGAAACGTTCCTCCCCGTAGGCGCTGAAAATCCTGGTCAGGTCCTCCTGGCTGTATTCGACAAGAATCCGACTCGCGGTCAGATCCTGGTCGGTGTCCATACGCATATCCAGGGGGGCATCCTGGCGATAACTGAAACCCCGGTCCTGCTGGTCTATCTGCAGAGAGGAGAGGCCCAGGTCCATAAAGACCAGATCGACCTGACCGATCCCGGCCTCCGACAAGACCTGATCCAGTTGGTCGAAGGCGGCATGGACCGGAATGAACCTGTCGGTCAGACCCGCATCGTGCATCCTGCCGGTGGCCAGGTCCAGCGCCTCCCTGTCACGGTCGATGCCCACCAACCTGGCCTGGGGGCAAGCCTTCAGGAAGGCCGTGGCGTGTCCGGCCAATCCCAGTGTGCAATCCACCGCCGTGGCTCCGGGATGGTCCAGAGCAGGGGCGGCAAGGTCGAGGCAGGTCTGGAGGAGCACAGGCTGGTGCACCTGTCCCCTGTCAACAGCCTCCTGGTCGGGCCTGCCGGTCATCTGTCGCCGGTTCTCTTCCATGGCGCCCATCAGAAGTCCACCGCCGGCAGAACGTCGTCTGCAATGTCGGAGTACCCCTGCTCCTTGCTGTCCAGATAGGTCTGCCAGGCGTCCTGATCCCAAATCTCGGCCCTGGTGCCCACACCGATCACGACCACCTTCGAGGTGAGCCGTGCATAATCGCGGAGCATGGGCGGCACGAGAATGCGACCCTGCCTGTCCGGGGTCTGGTCGACGGCACCCGAAAGAAAGACGCGCAGATAGTCCCTGGCGGCCTTGTTGCCCATGGAGGTGCGCTGGATTCTCACGGCCATCCGACGGAATTCGTCCACGGGAAGGAGGCTGACGCATCGCTCCTGCCCCCTGGTCATGACCAGACCCTGACCCAACTCGGTCCTGAACTTTGCCGGCAGGGCCATGCGGCCCTTGGCATCCATCTTGGGCGTGTAAGTGCCCAGCAGGAGGGGCGGCAGGGCCGCGCCCTGCAGTACATCCTGATCATTTCCGTTGCCATTTCGGCCTGTTTCCAGGTCCTGGACCGGTGGGGTCGCTTCAAGTGGCCTGTCAGCCATTTCCCCACCTCCTATGCAACGAGCACCGAGGGGACTCCCCATTCAGAAAGGCGCCCCGATTCACAACGTTCCCCACTTTACCCCACGAATCACCATGAATCACCACCAATATGCCAAATGGACACCGAATTAGGGTTTTGACACCAAAATTGACTTCACACGGCGTTTCTTCCCGATTCCTGCAAGTCGTGAAAACCGAGGCGGAACAGCTCCTCCTACCGGTCCCGGACAATCGGATTCCCGGCTCCGATGGGGGAATCCACGACGGCGATTTTCTCCTGCACCTGCTGTGACCGTCCCGCTCGATGCTCATATAGCGGTGGCGAGCTTCCCCAGGCAACCAATGGGGATACCCACGCCACGGAGACCAGCCTCGTAGGCTCATGTCGATTCCGGCCAAAAGGTGGCGGAATACAGGGAAAGGTAGAGGTCAAGCGGTATATTTAGTAGCCCGGTTTTTTGATTACCGGCGGTCTACCCGCAAATTCGCCACAGAAATGGAAGCACATGTCAAGCTATTCCTCACAGCTGCATGAAGAGCAGGAAGCGGTGGACAAGGCCTACGGACGGTTGGACGACCTGCGGAAGCAGGCTCAGACCCGACTGGATGCGGTCAGGGCGGCAGGTTCACACGGATCACCCACCCAGCGAACCGAGCGCGATTCGTTCGCCACCATGTACGAGGACAGGCTGACCCAGCTCCGGGCGGTTGAGGACCGCCTGGTCTTCGGGCGTCTGGACACCACCGAAAACCAGCGTCGATACATCGGACGGCTGGGACTGCTCAACAAGGAGCATGAGCCCATTCTCACCGACTGGCGCGCCGAGGCGGCAAGACCCTTCTATGAAGCGACCCCATCCAACCATGGCGATATCGTCATGCGTCGTCACATCACGCTGAATTTCCGGAAGGTCACGGGCATCGAGGACGAGATTCTTGACCTCCAGGCACCTGAGGTGGGCCAGGCAGCCGACAGGGGGACCCTGGCCGGAGAGGGCGCCCTCATGGCCTCGCTCTCCAGCCGCAGGACCGGGCGGATGACCGATATCGTGGCCACGATCCAAGCGGAGCAGGACCGAATCATCCGATCCGACATGAATCACCCCCTGGTGGTCCAAGGCGGACCGGGTACCGGCAAGACTGCAGTGGCCCTCCATCGTGCCGCCTACCTGCTGTATACACATCGGCGCATGCTGGAGCGCTCAGGCGTGTTGATGGTCGGCCCGAGTTCGGCCTTCCTGCATTACATCGACCAGGTTCTCCCCTCTCTGGGTGAGACCGGCGTACTGAGCAGGACCATGGCGGATTTGATCCCTGGCATCAGCGCCAAGGCCCATGATTCCCCTCGGGCCGCCATGCTCAAGGGCGATCACAGAATGGCCCAGGTGGTGGCCAGAGCCGTTGCCGCACGGGAACGGGTCCCCAAGGACCTGCCAAAGGTCATGGTGGATGGGGTGTCGGTGCCCATGCTTGCCATCGATCTGGAGGAGGCCCTGACCGATGCCCACCGGAGCCGTCAGCCGCATAACCGGGCCCGAGCCACATTCGTCCGGTCGGCTCTAGCGGCCATGACCAACCGCTATGCGGAACGTTTGGATTACAAGCCCAAGGAGGACGAGCTTGCCCGGGCCACCTCCCTGCTCAGGATGAACGACAAGGTCCGCCGTACCCTCAACCTTGCCTGGCTGCCCATGAACCCCCTCTGGCTGGTGGACAACCTCTGGTCACGTCCGGACCGGCTGCGCAGGTTCGCCCCATGGCTGAGCAACGATGACATATCAGAGCTGACCCGGCCCAGCGGATCGGAACTCACCGTTTCGGACATCCCCATTCTCGATGAGGCCATGGAACTCCTCGGTCCCGACCCCAGAGAAGATGAACGCCGCCGGGCCGAGGAGGCACGCAAGGAGGAGGAACGTCAGTTCGCCCGCGACACCCTGGCCCAGAGTGGAATCGGTTCGGGCATCGTCACATCCCAGATGCTCCTGGACTCCATCAACGGCTCAGAAGAAGCCCTGGCGGCCCAACAGGCTGCCGGCGACCGCGAATGGGTCTTCGGTCATATCGTTGTTGACGAGGCCCAGGAACTCACAGCCATGGACTGGCGGATGCTGATCAGGCGGTGCCCCTCGCGATCCTTCACCATCGTCGGAGACGTGGCTCAGACCGCGGCTCTTGGAGGGACCAGATCCTGGCAACGGACCATGGATCGACTGTTCGGCCCCGAGGAATGGGACCTGCGCCAGCTCACCATTGACTACCGCAATCCCAGCCAGGTCTCTCAGTTGGCTTCAGACTTTGCCAGGTCCGAGGGTCTCGAGGTATCCACGCTGGAAGCCGTTCGCCAGGTTGATCACGCCGTCGAGCGGGTGCGGGTCGACACCCTGGACCAGCTCATGGAAGTGGCCCGCGATCGCATATACTCCCTGGCAGGGGAATATGTGAGCAATGACGGAACAGGTCGTCTCGCGGTCATAGCACCCGACGACATGGTTCAGCCGCTCCAGCGCCTGGTCGATCAGATCACTGCAGCCAACCCGGAATACGCCGCCGTACAGGATCAACCCCTGTGGGACCGCCAGATCCTGGTGACCGAAACCAACCAGACCAAAGGACTGGAATTCGATGCCGTGGTCCTGGTCAACCCCGGACGAATAGAAGACGACGCCCCATCAAGGCTCACGGCCGCGGCCGATCTCTACGTCGCCATGACCCGCCCCACACAGAAGCTGGTCGTCATACAGACCAGCGAGGACGCGCAGTCCCTGGACCTGTAATCAGATAAGGCCGGTTAGGCAGCACCACGCAGCATGGTCGTGCAGTCAGTGGGTTCGACCGCACGACCATCCCGGTTTCAGGCGGATATTGATTCCTGTCGGTCCGCGGATTCGTCTTCTTCTCGCAAGGAGTCAATAGCGGACTGGAAATCCGCCAATCCAGCGAAGTTCTGATATACCGAGGCGAAACGAAGGTAGGCAACCTCATCAAGCTCTCGAAGTGGTTTGAGGATGGCCTTGCCAACCTCTTCCGAGTCGACCTGTGCGAGACCTCGCGACCTGAGATCCTCCTCGACCTGCTGGCCCAGTTGCTTGAGGTCATCCTCATCTATGGGCCTGCCTTGGCATGCCTTTCGAACACCCGTGATGACCTTGTCCCTGTCGAAAGGCTCGGCATTACCGGACCTCTTCATCACCAGGAGTATGGAGGTCTCGACCGTGGTGAAGCGCCGGGAGCATTCCGGGCATTCACGGCGACGTCTGATGGCGTGACCATCTTCACTGATACGGGTATCCACAACCTTCGTATCCGGATTCTGACAGAAAGGACAATGCATGCCTGCCAGTTTAGCGCCTGCATGCCCAGAAATAAGGCAGTGAGCCGACACTGGACACTATCACCATAACCTTCGACTTCCATCACGCGGGCCTGCAGGAGCCGCCACATCTTATGTTCGGCGATTGGAGCACGCTCACTCCATCCATACCGCCGTCCGCAAACAACCCCATTCAATCGAAAACAAAGCGGGCATCGGCAAGCGAGGAGATGCCTCCTCACCGGCAAGAGAACGGCCGGATAAGCAACGAAAAGGACATCAGGCCTGATTGTCCGGGACCAGTATTCGGTCACCGACCTGAAGTCTGGGAGAGGACAGATTATTCATCTGCATGATTTGGTCAACCGAAGCACTGACGTCCCCTCCGGCT
Organism: Bifidobacterium coryneforme; assembly: GCF_000737865.1. Lineage (NCBI taxonomy): Bacteria > Bacillati > Actinomycetota > Actinomycetes > Bifidobacteriales > Bifidobacteriaceae > Bifidobacterium > Bifidobacterium coryneforme. The sequence continues at coordinate 593,301 of NZ_CP007287.1, read as the reverse complement.
GGAGTGACCGAGGCTGCATAAGACCAGATTGTGTCACCCGGACGAACCGTGTAGGAGATGACCTCCTGGGGACCCGTGGTCGACTCGGCATGTTGGACACCGACACTGAGCCCCGCAAAAACGAGCGCCACACTCAGGAGGAAGGTGATAAGCCTGCCTCTTGCGTTCAGTCGAATCCTCCTTGATTCCACCTTATGACCGGCTGGCTTCAACCCATTGAGCCGGTACAAGGATGACCGACCCGACGCAGAGGACGGCACGAGAACCCTAGTAGCACTGCAAGCTGTCATCAGAAGCCCCTTTCGAACAAATGTTCTATCGAACAGATGTTCTCATTGTGCCATGGGTCGGAGAACTTGGCAAGCCCCATTCGAACATTTGTTTGATTTTTGCTTTTTGCTGAGATAGGATTACCGGCAGCAACTAAGAAAGGAGCCTGCCGTGAGCACCGTCCCATACAGACCCGAGACAGGCATGGGTTCACTCCCCGGTCAGACAGCGGCCGAGGAAACCAGCGCCACGCATGACGGGATTACGGCTCCGTCTCCCGATGTACAAGATCAGCCCCAGCTCACGGACCGTCAGGAGCGGGTGCTCCAGGCCATCAAAACCCACCTGTCCGAGCGTGGCTTCGTTCCTTCCTATCGTGAAATCGGCAAGAACGCCGGGCTGAAAAGCACCTCCTCGGTAAAACACCAGCTTCAGGTTCTGGAAGATCTGGGGTACATCCGCCTTACGGCCAACAAGGGCAGGGCCATCGAACTGGTCCACGACCAACCCGAGCAGGAACAGGCATCATCCACCGTCATCCCCTTCCCGGACCAGTACACGGACGAGGCCATTGCCGGTTCGCACGACGTTCCCCTGGTGGGCAGGATTGCGGCCGGGCAGCCCATCCTGGCCGATCAGCATGTTGACGATGTCATGCGGCTGCCCGAGCGATTGACCGGTACCGGGCAGCTTTTCATGTTGGAAGTGCACGGAGACTCCATGGTGGATGCAGCAATCTGCGACGGTGATTTCGTCGTGGTGCGCCAGCAGCAGGAAGCCGAGAACGGCGATATTGTGGCTGCACTTCTTGACGATGAGGCCACTGTCAAGACCTTCCGGCGCGAGAAGGGCCATGTGTGGCTCATCCCCCATAACCCGTCCTACTCCCCCATCGACGGCACCCATGCCAAGATAATGGGCAAGGTGGTAACCGTCCTGCGCAAGGTCTGACGAGATAGAAGATTGGCCCCCTCCGACCATTGTGGTCGGAGGGGGCCAATCTTACGGGTACAAGGGAAATCAAGGACCGTCTTGGAACACAACCTGGAACGGCACCGGATCTCACTCACATGCTCAGGCGTTCACCACTCAGGTCCTGGTGACCCTGGGGCTCAATCTGGAACGTGGTGTGCTCGACGGAAACCGGGAAGTGGGTTCGCAGACATTTCTGCATACTGGTCAGTATCTGCTCGTTTTCATCAGTGGTGGAGTCGGTATTCACAATCACATGGGCGGTGAGCTGGGGCAAACCGCTGGAGACGCTGTTGGCATGCAGGTCGTGCACCTCAAGAACACCAGGCACCTTTTCCAGATGCTCTCGGACATGATCCATGTTCAGTCCCTGGGGAGGCTCCTCAAGGAGGACCCTGATGCTCTTCGAAAGCAGTGAAAGGGCACGCGGTATCATCAGGATGGCAATGAGACCACCAGCAACGGCATCGAACCCGTTCCACCCCGTCAGGAGCATGACCACAGCCGAAATGATGACGGCCACGGAACCCAGCGCATCGTTCATGACCTCCAGGAAGGCCGCCTTCATATTCAGGTTGTCGTCATGACTGGACGACAGAACGAAGATGGACCCCAGATTGGCCGCAAGTCCCAGAACACCGAAGAACAGGAGGAGCCCCATAGCCTCCACCTGGTCCTGATTCGGCACAAAGAGGCGTATCCCGGCCTCGACGATGGCATAGATTCCCACCAGGAGGAGAACAATTGCGCCCCCTGCCGAGGTGATGACCTCCAGTCGCGACCAGCCCCAAGTCCTGTTGGAGGTCGGGCGCCGCTCCATCAAGATGGCGGTCACCGTGGATGCAATAAGGACGGCCATATCGGTCATCATGTGACCCGCATCGACCAGAAGGGCCAGGCTGTTGGTGACTATCGCCCCGACCACCTCTGCCAGGAAGACGCTCCCCGTCAGGGCCAGGGTCATCAAGAGTTGTTTGCGGTGTTTGGCACCGGCAGGAGCCTGGTGCCCATCGTGGAACCCACTGGATACAGCATCTTCAGCCATCGAACACCTCCAAATATAAGCCTCACGACGCCCGAACCCCAGGACGCCGTATTGCAGCGGCACCAGCCACCGAGCGAAACAGTCAGATGTCAGCCGGTGCCCAACTTCATCAGATACCTACGAGGGTCTGTTAGCAATGAACGGATGACCCCAAATCGGTGCCATCCTATCATCGTCGACCAGGAGGCAGGAATATCTTCACCTAAGCGCCGAACGATAAAGAAAGAACCAGGACAAGGTAAACAAACCCATGTCCTGGTCCTCGCTAAAAGCCGACAGGCGCTATCAGTCGCCCGAATCCGACAGGTGAACCGGTACAGGAACGGACGGTACAGAAATCAGAAGCCGAACTTGGCGGCCGTCTCCTTCAGGGTCTCGGCGGACCGCTTCAGGGCTGCCAGTTCGCCGTCGCTAAGCGGGGTATTGATGTGGGTGTTGACGCCCTGGCGGTTCAGGACGCTGGGCACCGACATGCATACGCCGGAGATACCGTGGAAGTCTTCAAGCATGGAGCTGACCGGCAGGATCCTGTTGGTCCCGTTCAGGATGGACTCGATGATGTCGACACCCGACATGGCGATGGCGAAGTTGGTCGCACCCTTGCCCTCGATGATCTGGTAGGCGGCGTTCTTGACCCCCTGATGAATCTCCTCGCGCTTGGCTGCATCCAGGGGTTCGTGACCGGGCATTTCCTTCCAGTCGCACATGGGAACCCCGCCGATGGTGGCGGAGGACCAGAGCGGAACCTCGGAATCCCCGTGCTCGCCGGCGATATAGGCATGGACGTTCTTCACATTGACACCGGTCTGCTGGGCAATCAGGTAACGCAGACGGGCGGAATCCAGGTTGGTGCCCGAGCCGAACATCTGGTTCGAAGGCAGCCCCGACAGATCCAGGGAAACCCTGGTAACGATGTCGACGGGGTTGGTGATGAGCATGAAGATGGCGTTGGGGGCGACCTCAACCATCTGCGGAATGATGGACTTCATCATCTCGATGGTCGCGCCGGCCAGGTCGAGCCGGGTCTGCCCAGGCTTCTGACGGGCACCGGCGGTGATGACCACCATGTCGGCCCCGGAACATATCTGCGGGTCATCCGACCCATCGATGGAAACAGTCGGATAGAAGCTGGAGCCGTGCTGCATATCGCGCACCTCAGCCTCCACGCGCTGCTTATTGACATCCTCAAGCACGATCTCGCGTGCAACACCACGCTGGGCAGCTGAAAATGCCAGGGTGGAGCCCACCGCCCCAGCTCCTACAATCGCAAGCTTGGTTGGCTTAATTGGTGATTCCGCCATAGTTTTTATTGGACCTCTCTCATCGGAACCCGGAAAAGACGGGTTTGCCGCATTCAACAGGTTCACTGTATCCGCAGTATATGACCTTCGGAAGCGAATCCTGTAGGGTGAACGATTGTTCGGTAACCCAGGCCACGAAAGCTGGCGACCGGGGCCTCGAGACATCCCGCAAGAACGGCATGAATCGGTCAATCAAGTCAATGATACCAGCAGTTTCAGTCTATTGATTCCTTCAGGATGGCGGCCGCCAGTCCGTCGTCCACATCGGCACTCAGCATGATGCCATCAGATCGATAGTCCAATCCCGTCACCCGGCCAAATTGCCTGACCCGGGCCAAGAGGGATCCGCTGGTATAAGGCATAAGCGCTTCCACGTGGACCTCCGGCTTGGGCAGAAGGTCCTCCACCCGCTCACGCAGGTCATCGATACCGGTTCCACTACGAGCCGAAACCAGGAAGGCATCCGGTTCCAGATTGGATAGCCTGTCTCGGGCGGCCCCTTCCATCAGATCGACCTTGTTGAAGACCAAAATCCTGGGAATGGACCCCACGCCTTCTATATCGGCCAGGACCTTGTCAACGGCGCGAATCTGCCCGAAGGGATCAGGATGCGATCCATCCACCACATGGAGAATCAGGTCGGCCTGGGCGACCTCTTCCAGGGTGGACTTGAAAGCCTCAACCAGCTGGGTAGGCAGGCGGCGCACAAAACCGACCGTATCGACATATACGTAGAGTCTTCCGTCCCTGGCCTTGGTGCGTCGTACAGCCGTATCCAGGGTGGCGAAGAGGGCATTCTCGACCAGCTCGCTGGACCCGGTCAACCTGTTGGTCAGAGAGGACTTACCCGCATTGGTATAGCCCACTACGGCCACGGTCGGCAGGCCGAAGCGCTGCCGCGACCCTCGCTTGACCTCTCGGGAGGGTGACATCTGGGCGATCTGCCGCTTCAGGCGGGTAATACGGTGACGAATGACGCGGCGGTCGGTCTCGATTTTGGTTTCACCCGGACCTCTCGACCCGATACCACCGGACTGTCCAGCTGCCTGACCACCGGCCTGGCGGGAGAGCGATCCGCCCCAGCCACGCAATCTGGGCAGCATGTACTCCAACTGGGCCAACTCCACCTGGGCCTTACCCTCGCGACTGGTTGCGTGCTGAGCGAAGATGTCAAGAATCAGGGCGGTCCTGTCCACCACCTTGACCTTGGTCACATCCTCCAGTGCACGCCGCTGGGAGGGATGGAGGTCGTCGTCGGCGATGATTGTATCCGCCTCAAGCCCGGCAACGATATCCGCCAGTTCCCTGGCCTTGCCCGACCCCACATAGGTGGCCGGGTCGGGCTTGGCCCGCTGCTGGAGGAGACCATCCAGGACCTCTGCACCAGCTGTCTGCGCCAGCGCCGCCAACTCACGGAGGGACTCCTCGGCCTCCTCCACCCGAGTCCGGGCATTGGACCATACGCCAATCAGAACGACCCGTTCAAGGCGGATCTTCCTGTACTCGACCTCGGTTACGTCCCTGAGTTCACCCAGTCCCTCAACATGTCTGAACTGATTGCGTCGCTCGCGCTCCTCCCATTCCACCTGGTCCACGGTCTGGGGTGCATCCCCGGCGGACTGCTCCAAGAGAACGTCCGAACGCCCGGTCAGACGGTCAACATGTCCCGGAGACGAGGGTGAGTACACTTCCTCGAACTGCGGCACGGACGATTCCGGGCGGTCGGTCTTCCCGATGCCCGTGCTGTCTTCGCTGGAATGGTTCTGGGTCAAAGGCACCTCTGCACAGATAGATGATGGAATCAGTCCGGAATCCGGTATAAGCGGAATCAAGGCATGGTCTTTATTATCATCGTCTTAGCAGACATTGAGAAGCCCTGAGCCGAGTCGGGGGCCGGGCCTTCCGGGAGAGAGATGCAGGCGGATGGTGACAGGGCGGACAGGATGGATGGAATGGACGGGACGGGTATGACGGACAAGAACCAGGAAACACCCACGGACGGGCGGCGGACTTCAGGCCGGAGCGAGCAGTACTTCACCGCATTACCGGCCTCCCCCGACGAGCGCAGGACCATACAGGTCAACCTGGCAGGCCATCAGATTCCGGTGCAGGTCTCCAACGGGGTGTTTTCCGCCAACAGACTGGACCTTGGCACCTCCGTCCTCCTGAAGAAGGTCCCAACCCCTCCGCCGACCGGCGACTTCCTCGACCTGGGCTGTGGATGGGGGCCCATCGCCCTCAGCATGGGACTCCTCTCCCCCGAAGCAAACGTCTACGCCGTGGATGTCAACGAGCGGGCCCTTGACCTGACCCGGCGCAATGCCGAATCCAATGGGCTGAAGGGCATCCAGGCGGTCCTCCCCGACCAACTGCCGGACGACCTTATGTTCGACCTGATCTGGTCCAACCCACCCATTCGTGTCGGCAAGGAGGCACTGCACGAACTCCTGATGAATTACCTGCCCCGCCTGAAACCCGAGGGCCGGTCCTACCTGGTCGTCCAACGCAACCTGGGTGCGGATTCCCTTGTTCCCTGGCTGTCCAAGAACCTCGGAGATGGCTGGACCGTGACCAAGGCCGCTTCGGCAAAGGGCTTCCGAATCATCGAGATAGGCCGGGCATGAGGTTCCAATACCCTGTGGAGCTGCCGGTCAGTGCAGCCAAGGACGACATAGCGCAGGCCGTCAGAACCTCGCAGGTGGTCATCGTCTCGGGGCAGACCGGGTCGGGCAAGACCACCCAGATACCCAAGATCCTCCTGGAAATGGGGAGGGGAACCCACGACCACCAGATAGTCCACACCCAGCCCAGGCGCATAGCCGCCAGGACGGTGGCGGAGCGAATCGCATCCGAGACAGGGGTGCGGTTGGGTGAGGAAATCGGTTACCAGGTCAGGTTCACCGACCAGTCCTCCAAACGCACCCGTCTGCGGGTGGTAACAGACGGCATCCTGTTGGCCCAGATACAGGGTGATCCCCAGCTGCGGGCCTACGACACGATCATTATCGACGAGGCCCATGAACGCAGTCTGAACATCGACTTTCTTCTGGGGTACCTGACGGCTCTACTGCCCAAACGCCGTGATCTGAAATTGATCATCACTTCGGCCACCATCGACTCGGTCAAGTTCCGAGACCACTTCGCCAAGGCCCTCCATACGCAGGTCCCGGTCATTGAGGTCTCAGGCCGCACCTACCCGGTCCAGACCCTTTACGAACCCGCCGGATCCCCACCCGCCCTTATGCGGACGGTGCCCGGTTTCTCTTCCGGAGGATTCCTCCAGGAAGGTGACGGGGACCAGGATGACCTGGACGTACCCACCGCCGTTGCCAGAGCATGTGCCGAACTGGTCATCCATTCCACGCATGTGAACGGTCCACGTGACATCCTGGTCTTTGCGGCCGGCGAGCGCGACATCCGCGAGTACGAGACCGCACTGAGGCGCCACTTCGGCCCCAGGGCTTCGGATATGCAGCGCACCGATGCCATAGAGCTGGTTCCCCTCTTCGCCAGGCTTTCGGCCAAGGAGCAGCACCGGGTCTTCGAACAGCACAACCACCAGCGCATCGTCATCGCCACGAATGTGGCCGAAACCTCCCTGACCGTACCCGGCATCCGCTATGTGGTGGACCCGGGCATGGCCAGGATCAGCAGGTATTCCAAGTCGGCCAAAGTGCAACGGCTTCCCATCGAACCCATTTCCCAGGCATCCGCCGACCAGCGGGCCGGGCGCTGTGGACGCGTGGCCGATGGCATTGCCATCCGCCTGTACAGCAAAGACGACTACGATACACGACCCAGATTCACGGATCCGGAGATTCTGCGCACTTCCCTGGGGGCGGTGGTTCTCCATATGCTCTCGGTAGGCGTGGCAAAGACCGCCGAGGATGTAACCGGTTTCGGGTTCATCGACCCACCGGACACAAGGGCGGTCACCGACGGCTTCAACGAACTGACCGAACTCCAGGCTGTGGCCCGGACCCGGGGCGAGGTCAGACTGACCCCCTTGGGCAGGAAACTGGCCCGGATCCCCATCGACATCCGCCTGGGCAGGATGGTTCTCCAGGCGGGCCAGGACACCACGCCCGACACCCTGGCGGCGGTTCTGGTGGTCGTCGCCTTCCTCTCCCTCCAGGATCCGCGCGAGCGCCCCGAGGAGAAACGGGAAGAGGCCGATCGCCTCCATGCCCGGTATGACGACCCGACGAGCGACTTCCTGACCGCCCTGAATATCTGGCACCGCTTCTTCCCGGAGGTGAAGCAGTCCTCCAACTCGGTCCTGCGCAAGGCTTGCAAGCAGGAGTTCATCAGCTTCATGCGGATGCGGCAGTGGCACGACCTCTACCAGCAGCTGGTACAGATGTGCCAGGGAATGCACATGCAGGTGGGGACCCCTAAGCCCATCAAGGCACCGGACAAGGGAATCCTGAACCTCCCCCAGGCCCAACAGGCCGCCCACTCCCTGGTATGTTCCTGGGACGACCAGGGGATCCACCGCTCCATGCTCTCCGGTCTCCTGTCCAGTATCGGCATGCAGGTCATCCATGAACCCAAGGCCTCGGACTTCACCGGCCTCAAAGGTGCCGCCAGAGCCAAGGCCATGAAACGTGCCCAAAAACGCTCCAAGAACGAGTACCAGGGCGCCAGGGGCACCCACTTCGCCATCTTCCCCGGATCGGCCGTCTCCAAGAGCACCCCCGCCTGGATCATGTCGGCCGAACTGGTGGAGACCTCCCGGCTCTGGGCCCGGTACTGCGCCGCCATCGACCCGGCCTGGGCGGAACCCCTGGCCAGGTCCCTGACCCGGACCACCTATGCGGAACCCCACTGGTCAGCCTCACGCGGTGCGGCCGTGGCATCCTCCAAGGTCCTCCTATATGGCCTCCCCATCGTTCAGGATAAGACCGTCCAATGGGGCTCCATAAATCCCACCCAGGCCCGGGAGTTCCTGGTGCGTCAGGGGCTGGTCGAAGGCGACATACGGCAGAGGTTCCCCCACGATGACTTCATCCGGGCCAATCGTGACATCCTCCGGGAGGCCGACGATCAGACCAGCCGAACCCGCCAAGTGGCCGACACCATCAACGAGACCGACCTGGCCGACTTCTACTTCGAACGGCTCCCCCATGAGGCAACCTCCGTGGCAGCCCTCGGAAACTGGTGGAGGCACAACCATGACCAGGATCCGCACCTCCTGGACTTCGACCCCGGCAAGGTGGAACGACTCAGCCAGAATGAGGAGGGATACCAGCCAGGCGACTATCCCAACCACTGGCACACCCTGGGCAGGGACGGGAACGAACTGGACCTCCCCCTGACCTACGTCTACAACCCCAGCGACCCGAACGACGGGGTCACAATCCACATACCGGTCGGCACGCTCTCACAACTGAACCCACAAGAGTTCACCTGGAACGTGCCCGGACTCCTGGATGATCTCATCGTCTCGACCATCAAATCCCTCCCCAAGACCCTCCGTGTCCAGTTCGTTCCCGCACCCGACACGGCCCGGGCCATCCGCCGGTGGATCGACGGGCACTACGCCACCCTCCCCGGGTCCGATTACAGCGGGGCAGGGCAGGAACCCGTGTACGGGTCGGCCACCGCTTCCGGATCAAACGCGAACGGGAGAGGCAAGGCAGCCGACCAGGAATCGACGGTTGGAACCTGGCCTGATTTCACCCATGTCTTCACCGCCGCCGCCATCGATGTGGTCGGCGCGCAGATCCACCCCGAGGTATTCGACCAGGCTCAACTCGACCGATTGCCTCCCTACCTGCGAATGACCTTCCAGGTCGAGGAGGAACCCAGTCGTCATCGCAAGCATGGTCGCGTCAGGAAGGGCCGCCCAGATCCGGTCGCGTCAGGCCAGGACCGTCCGGGTGCCGATAGGCCGAGTGCAGGGCAACCAGCTCCGGAACAGCCGAAGGTGCTGGGGCAATCCAAATCCCTGTCCGAGCTTCAGTCACGCCTGGCCGGACTGGCCAGGGAGTCCGCCCGGACCGTGGTCGGAAACAGGGCCTCGCAGGCCGCCAAGGAGGGGAAGGCGGTCAGGCGTGCCGACCTGCTCCATAAGGCAGGAGCCACAACCGAGTCCCGGAAGGACATGATATGGCAGGCCGCTCTGGAGAAGCTTGAGCTCCCCTCCCAACGCATATCCTCCCGCTGGTTGAGCCGCGAATCACTGATGCTGGCCTCAGCCCCCTACCGCAATACGGATGCCCTGACCAAGGACCTTCAGTTGGCGGCCGTGAAACGCCTGATTCCCGAAACCGAAGCCATCACCGATGACCAGACCCTACAGGAGACGGTGTCCGGGCTGGGGCAGGTCTTCGAAGACACTGTCTACCAGGTGGCCAAGGATGCGATTGCCATCCTCCAACGCTACTCGGAGGTCGACAAGGCCGTATCGGGTCCTGCCGACCTCCCCCTCCTTTCCGTTCTGCAATGGATACGGCAGCATGCATCAACCCTGGTGCAGAAAGGGTTCATCGGGGTTGATCCTCCCTATGCCCTGCCCCGCCTGCAGACGTATCTCCATGCCGACTTGATGCGCCTGGAGAAGGCCCGCAGGGACAAGGACCGGGATGTGCGATGGGCCTGGCAGGCCCAGACCGCCCAGGACAAGGTGGACAAGGCACGGAAGACGGCCTCGGCACTCCCCAACGGTCCCGCCCGTGATGCGGCCATGGACAGGATTCAGCGGGCCAGGTGGATGCTTGAAGAGTACTATGTCTCCATCTGGGCCCAGGAGCTGGGTACAGCCACGGCTGTGAGCCTGCAGCGTATCGAGAAGGTCTTGGAGGCCTGAGCATGGGGAAGACACCGGGCAAACGACATACCAGCAGCAATCTGGCCAGGACCTGGAAGCGGATGGGGACCACCCGCCGCGTCGAGGCCGTTGCGGCGACAGTGATGGCTCTGGTCCTTGTGGTCGCCCTGGTCATCGTGTCTTTGCACTTCGTCTCATATCGGGAGCTGGTCGGCAGGACCCGGGAGCATCAGAACGAGATGGCCAGGCAGTATGAGTTCAACCCGGGCAGAATCATCACCGATCAGCGTTTCCATGACACCACCAGCATGAATGCCGAGGATGTCCAGGTCTTTCTGGACCAGAAGGGGGCCGACTGCACCGGGGACTCCTGCCTGAGAACCATGAGGGTGGACACCCCCAGTCCTGACGGGGATGGGCTCTGTGACCCCTACCAGGGTGGGAAGGGACAGACTGCGGCACAGATCATCGACGGAGCGGCAAGATCCTGCGGCATCAGTCAGAAGGTACTGCTGACCATGCTCCAAAAAGAGCAGCACCTGGTCACGTCCAAGAATCCGGACCCCACCCAGATCCGGTCGGCCATGGGACTCTCCTGCCCAGACGATGCTGCCTGTGATGCCCGATATGCCGGCTTTTTCAACCAGGTCTACGGAGCCGCCAAGCGCTATCGGTACTATGAGACCCACCGATCCGACTATCAGTTCCAGACAAGGGCCATCAATCAGGTCAGGTTCAGTCCCGAAGCCTCCTGTGGTGCCTCTGATGTCTATATCGAGAACGATGCCACGGCGCTGCTCTACATCTACACCCCCTACCAGCCCAACACCGCAGCCCTGGCAGCCGGTGACGGTGAGGGCGACTCCTGTTCCAGCTACGGGAACAGGAACTTCGTCATCATCTACGACGCCTGGTTCGGAAGGGCCGACGAGTAGGGGGCTACCGCCTGACGGCAGGGGTCCTAGAGGCGCGGCAGGTAGTACTCCAGCTCGTAGGGATTGACCTGCCTGCTGTAGCTGTTCCACTCCTTGTGCTTATTGCGCAGGAAGTACTCGAACGTGTGTTCTCCCAGGACATCGGCCACAAAGTCCGATTTCTCCATCAGTTTCAGGGCGGAGTCCAGAGAGTCCGGCAGGGGTGCGATTCCCATGGCCTGCCGCTCCGAATCGGTCAACTCCCAGACATCGTCACTGGTGGGCTCCCCCAGGGTCATCTTCTGCTCGATCCCATCCAGGCCGGCAGCCAGGAGGACGGAGTATGCCAGATAGGGGTTGGCCCCCGGATCCAGGCCGCGGAACTCCATCCTGGCCGAGTTCCCCTTGCCGGGCTTGTACTGAGGTATGCGCAGGAGGGCCGAGCGGTTGTTGTGGCCCCAGCATACATAACTGGGGGCCTCAGCCCCTCCCCAAAGCCTCTTGTAGGAGTTGACGTACTGGTCGGTCACCGCGCAGATTTCGGCGGCGTGGGCCAGAATGCCGGCCGCGAACTGACGCGCGGTCTGCGACATGTTGAACTCCTGGCCCACCTCGTAGAAGGCATTGCTGTCGCCCTCGAACAGGCTCAGATGGGTGTGCATGCCCGATCCCGGCTGATCGGTGAACGGCTTGGGCATGAAACTGGCGTAAATCCCGCGTTCCAGGGATATCTCCTTGACCACGGTGCGGAAGGTCATGATGTTGTCGGCCGTGGTCAGGGCATCGGCGTAGCGCAGGTCGATTTCGTTCTGACCCGGTCCGGCCTCATGGTGGGAGTACTCCACCGAGATGCCCATCTGCTCCAGCATGTTGACGCAGGCCCTGCGGAAGTCCATCCCCGGGCTGCGGGGAACATGGTCGAAATAGCCGCCTTCATCGATGGGAACCGGGGGCTGGGACCAGTCCTCCTGGTTCTCAAAGAGGTAGAACTCGATCTCGGGATGGGTGTAGAAGATGAAACCCTTGTCCTTGGCATGGGCCAAGGCACGCTTCAGTACGTGTCGTGGATCACCGCTGCTGGGCTCGCCGTCGGGCGTGAGCACGTCGCAGAAAATCCTGGCGGTACCCTGGGGGCCTCCCCTCCAGGGAAGAATCTGGAATGTCGAAGGATCCGGCTTGACGATCATGTCATCCTCGGAGACCCTGGTCATGCCCTCGATCGCGGACCCATCGAAACCAAGTCCCTCCTCGAAGGCCACTTCCAGCTCAGCCGGTGCTATGGCCACCGATTTCAGCGTGCCCAGAACGTCCGTGAACCAGAGTCGAATGAACCGAACATCGCGCTCCTCGACAGTGCGCAGCGCAAATTCCTCTTGCTTATCCATAGAGCTCATGCTCCCATTCCTATATTTCGCCGACTTGCCTATCGCGTTAACAATGCCCGGAAACCAGGTCCAGAGCCTGCTCCAGGGTAAAGGCCCCCTCATAGAGGGACTTGCCCAGAATGGCGCTGTCCACACCCCGATCGGACAACCCGGCGATGTCCCTGAGGTCATTGAGGCTGGAGATGCCCCCGGAAGCGGTTACCTTGGCCGGAGTCCGACTGGACACCTCACCCAGCAGGTCCAGGTTGGGGCCGGTCATCATCCCGTCCCGGGCCACGTCGGTGACCACGTACCGACCGCATCCATCATCATCCAGTCGCTTCATGGTCTCGAAGAGATCCCCGCCCTTGCTGGTCCAGCCTCGGGCGGCCAGGGTGTGCCCACGCACATCCAGACCTACACAGACCCTTTCCCCATAACGACTCAGGACCCGACTGGTCCAGTCCGGGTTCTCCAGGGCGGCCGTACCGATGTTGACCCGGGCCGCACCGGCTTCCAGGGCGGCCTCCAGGCTGGCATCGTCTCGGATTCCACCACTGAGCTCCACCTTGACCCGGTCTCCCAGCTCGTTGACCAGGGCGGCCAACTTGTCACGGTTGTCTCCAGTACCGAAAGCCGCATCCAGATCTACCAGGTGGAGCCACTCGGCACCCTGATCCACCCAGGCCTTGGCGGCATCGGCGGGTTCCCCGTAGACCTTCTCGGAACCGGAGACACCCTGCCTGAGGCGGACCGCCTTCCCGTCGCGGACATCAACTGCTGGTAAGAGTGTCAGCATCTCATTCACCTTTCTCGGGTGCAGGGGCGGAATTCCCCGATAGGGTCCGCACCCAGTTGGTCAGCAATCGCGCACCCGCCATGGCCGACTTCTCGGGATGGAATTGGGTGGCACTCAATGGGCCACACTCATAGGCCGCCACGAACCTGCTGCGTCCGTAACCGGCCCATGTGACCAGCGGGGCGGGAGCATTTCCGGACCGCTCCATCCGCTCACAGTCCTTCCGGTCCCGTCCGGACACGGGAACCAGCAATGACAGGTCAGGGCCCGCTTCCCGTCCATCACCGTCCCCTTGCGCAGCCATGGCCGCGTAGGAGTGGACGAAGTAGAAGCGCTGGTCCTCGACCCCGACCATGAGTTTCGAGCCTTGGGGCACCTGCACCTCGTCCCACCCCATATGGGGCACCACATCGGCATCCAACTTCGTTACGCGTCCGGGAATCAGCCCCAGACCGGGCTCATCATGACCATCCTCGTCCCCGGCCTGAAACATGACCTGAAGACCCACGCAGACACCGAGAACCGGCAGACCCAGGGCGATACGGTCGCGGATTATGCGGTCTCCGCCGACGGCGCGCAGCCCCGCCATGCAGGCTCCATATGCCCCCACACCGGGGATGACAAGGCCATCGGCGCTCATGGCCAGGTCCGTATCGGCGCTGAGCTCCGCATCGATCCCAAGCTGGGAGAAGGCGTGCACCATGGACCGTACGTTGCCGAACCCGTAGTCAAGCACCTGTATCCTGGTCATGTTCCTCCTTGCAAGGTCCTCTGCCCGATGTCTATTCGACGCGACCCTTCCGAGCCGATCCCCCGGCCCCGAACCTGGTGTGCGCGGCGATGATGCCCATGGCCTTCTCGCGGTTGTACTCCCCCGAGTCGAAGATGGTGGCCCCTTCCTCACGCAACCTGTCCACTGTGGTGGTCCCGATCATCAGATCCTCCACGAAGTCGGCGGTGGAGGCGAAGAGCATGGGGGGCGCGAAGGTCTGGCCCGACTGCCCGTTGATCCAGAGGGTCGATTCAAGCTTGTCGGCCCGGTTGACCGCCAGGATGGCACTAAGCCCCGAGACGACGGTGGTCAGGTCGCGGATGGCCGCTTCGGGTCCATCCCCATCCAGGTTTCTCAGAACCGCCACGGCACCCTCACGGGCCTGTATGCACCAGGCCGAGATATCGGAGATCTGGCAGAACGCCGCCAGAAGCTCGGCCGAGGCCAGACGGGTCACCATGACGGCGGCCTTGGCCCGGTTGCCAATCAGCCCTTCAAGCTCCTGATCGAAGTCGGCAACACCATCAAAGTTCCCGTTCTGCTCCATAGGCTGTTCGCCGGTCGGCCCGGTTTCATCACCGGCCTCGGCTTCCGTGCCGGATTCGGAATCCATATCCGACTCAAATCGTGAGTCTTCCTTGGAATCGTCATCGGTGTTCCGATCGGTCCGATCCCGGCCCTCACCGAACTCGGCCTCAAAGCCGGCCAGGGCCCGCTCGATCTCCTCGTCACTCAGATGGTGGCCGAAATCGGGCAGACCATTGTCCTTCCGGTCCTTGTCCTCATTCCCGTCCCCACTCATAGCGATCCCTTGGTACTGGGAATGCCGTCCACCCTGGGATCCGGCTCCACGGCGAAGCGCAAGGCCCGGGCCAGGGCCTTGAACTCAGCCTCGGCGATATGGTGCGGGTCCCTTCCGGCCAAGAGGGTCAGGTGAAGGCAGATTCCCGCATGCATGGCGATGGATTCCATGACGTGCCTGACCAGGGAGCCCGTGAAGTGCCCGCCAATCATGGCATACTCGAACCCTTCCGGTTCTCCGGTGCAGACCGCATATGGCCTGCCGGATATGTCGACCACAGCTCGGGCCAGGGCCTCATCCAGGGGCACGGTGGCATCAGCGAACCGTTTGATGCCACGCTTGTCACCCAGGGCCTGGGCCAGCGCCTCACCGAAGACGATCGCCACATCCTCGACGGTGTGATGAACATCAATCGGGGTGTCCCCGCTGGCCTTGATGGTCAGGTCGATCAGGGAATGCCTGCCCAGGGCCGTCATCATGTGGTCGTAGAAAGGCACCGAGGTGTCGATATTGGTCGCCCCGGTACCATCCAGGTCCAGACTCAGACTCACCTTGGATTCACTGGTCTGGCGTGTGATGGTGGCTGTTCTGCCTGCCATTGCTGCTCCTCTGCTCTTGCCGCACACCGTTCTGCACCGCGGGCCATCGACCACTGTCGGTCCACACTGTGGGTTCGCGCACGGCCTCTAGACCACCAGCATAGCCGTGCCGCTGGTCCGTATACCCCTAGAACCGCTTCAGGACATCGACCAGGGTTCCACGGAACCGTTCCATCTCCGCATCGGTGCCCATGCATACCCTCAGGTAGCCTTCGGGGCCTACGGCCCTGATCAGCACGCCGGCCTCTTTCATGGCCCCGAAGATGGCATTTCGGTCAGGGAAGATACCGAAGAGGATGAAGTTGGATGCCGACGGAACCACAGTCAGTGGTTGACCGTGGTACTCCTGCTCCGACAACCATCCAGCGGTCTTCCGGCGGGTCTCACGAAGCTTGCCCACACGAGCCAGCTGGAGGTCGGTGTGCTCCAGGGCGGCCAGGGCGGCGGCCTGGGTGAGGGCGCTCAGGTGGTAGGGCATCCGGACGATGCGGACCGCGTCGATTATTCCCCGTGATGCTGCAAGGTAGCCGACCCTGGCACCGGCGAAGGCAAAGGCCTTGGACATGGTTCGGCTGACCGCCAGATGGTCGTATCGCCCAATCAGGCTGACCGCCGAAGGGGTGCCGGGGTCACGGAACTCGATGTATGCCTCATCTACGACCACAATGGGACGGGCCGACTGGTCCGCACCCGATACATGGACTTGTGAGCAGACCTCCAGAAGCCGGGTCAGTTCCTCCATGGGCAGAGGGGTTCCCGTGGGGTTGTTGGGGCTGGTTACCAGGACCATGGCGGGCCCAAGGGCCTTGATTCGCTCGATGGTCGTTTCCATGTCCAGGCTGAAATCAGGAAGACGGTGAGCCAGTTCCCAGTCCGTAAAGGTATCCCTGGCATACTCGGGGTACATGGAGTAGGTCGGATCGCAACCCAGCACGGTCCTGCCCGGCCCGCCAAAAGCCTGGAAGAGCTGAAGCATAATCTCATTGGACCCGTTGGCCGCCCATACCTGGTCGGGTTCCAAGGCAGCCCGGGACTCCTCCTTCAGGTAGGCGGCAAGGGCCTTGCGAAGATCCGCGTGCTCCCTGTCGGGATACCGGTTCAGCCCAGGGGCCTCCTCCCCCACACGTCGGCAGATGGCCTCGACCACCTCCGGGTCCAGCGGGTAGGGGTTCTCATTGACATTCAGACAGACCGGAACATCCAGCTGGGGGGCACCGTAAGGCTCCTCCCCCACCAGATCCGTGCGGAGGGGAAGGTCGGCAGGTATGGCACTCACCGCAAGCCGGCCTTCTCTTCGTTGGATTCCAGGTCGGCCTTGTCGTACGGGTCGTCCAGGAACCGGCTCAGGATGCACTCGCCGTGGGCGGGCAGGTCCTCGGAGACGGCAAAATCGTTGATCTTGGCTGCGATGGGCTTGAGTCCCTCCCGGTCATACTCGATGACCTCAACAGGCTTCATGAAGGTGTGTACGCCCAGGGCCACGTCGAACCTGGCTGTGCCGCCGGTGGGCAGGACGTGGTTGGATCCGGACATGTAGTCCCCCAAGGGCACCGGGGAGTATGGGCCACGGAAGATGGCGCCGGCGTTCCGAATCCGGTCGATGACGGCATCCGGGTCGGCCGTCTGGATCTCCAAGTGCTCGGCGGCATAGGCGTTGGCCACATCAATCGACTGGTCGATTCCATCGGTCAGGATGATTCCCGACTGGTTGCCACTCAGCGATGTACGCACCCGGTCAGCGTGCTCGGTTCGCGGCACCCTGCGCTCCAGAGCCTCCTGAACGCCCTGTGCCAGGTCCTGGCTGTCGGTGACGAGGACCGAACCGGCCAGCTCATCATGTTCCGCCTGCCCGATCAGGTCCGCCGCAACCCAGTCGGGATTGGCCTCCCCATCAGCCAGAATGGCTATTTCCGTAGGCCCGGCCACGGCATCGATTCCCACCATGCCTGAGACCATCTGCTTGGCTGTGGCCACGAAGATGTTACCCGGGCCGGTGATCTTATCAACCGGGTCGCAGAGGATCTCCCCGTCTTGAGGCTCCGATCCCCTGGCTCCGTATGCGAACATGGCCACGGCCTGGGCACCGCCCACGGCATAGACCTCGTCCACCCCCAGGATGGCGCAGGTGGCCAGGATGATTGCCGCCGGCAGGCCACGGGGGTCATCGGAAGCAGGCGGGGTGGCCACGGCCAGGGAATCGACGCCTGCCACCTGGGCGGGCACCGCATTCATGATGACCGAGGAGGGGTAGAGAGCCTTGCCCCCAGGTACGTAAAGACCGACGCGCTCGACGGGAATCCATCGCTCGCTGACGCGGGCACCGGGGGCCAAGTCAGTGGCCATGGGCTCGGGCACCTGGGCGGCGCAGACCTTGCGGATGCGGGTGACGGATTCCTCTATGGCCGCCCTGACCTTGGGGTCCAGCCCTTCAAGGGCCTCCTGCATGGCAGCAGCCGGCACCCTCAAATCATGGGGACGCACATGGTCGAACCGCTCCTCCAGATCACGAAGGGCCGCAGCCCCACGCTCACGCACCTGGTCCAGTATGGGCTGCACCTGACTGCTTGCCTCCCGAGTACCCATATCGGCCCTGGGCATGGCGGCGAGGAGCTGGGCGCGGGACATGGTCTTCCCGCGCAGATCCATGGTTCTCATCATGAGTTTTGACATACCTCGATGGTAGTGAACTTTTGTGTCGCCGAGGCCAGGCGTTCACCTCCATCCCAAATGGTGAGACGGTTCCGCAGGCGTCCTAGGCCGAGGGAAGGCAGGAGGGCCCGAAGACCGATTTGATCTCAGCCAGCATCGAGGTGTCGTGGGTGGTCCTGAAGCCGTCCCCGAAGGTCAGCATGCGTACGTTCCCCCGCTCATCGGTCACAGCCAGCCTGACCTGGCAGTACCCTGGATGGGTCTTCAGAATCTGCGCCAGCCGCTCCATTCGCCCGCGGTCCAGGGCCGTCCTGGGCAGGGTGATGGTCAGAGGCCGTTCATCGGCCGACTCCAGCATGGGCACCTCCATGTCGGTGACCCGCAGGCTGGATTCCTCATCACGCAACTCCACCAGTCCCCGCACCCGGATCACCGAGTCCAGGGAGAGGTCGTCGGCATTGGCGTCGTATACCTTCCCGAAGAACATGCACTGTATGGAGGATTCCAAATCCTCGATGGTGACAATGGCCCAGGGGTTCCCCTTCTTGGAGACCCTCCTGTCGACGGCCGTGACCAGTCCTGCCAGGGTGACGGTCTGGTTGCCCATGGTGTTCGCCCGGTTCAGCAGCTGGGCGATCGACATATCGCGCATACCCGCCAGAACCGAGGTCATACCGCTCAGCGGGTGGTCGGATACATAGAGGCCCAGCATCTGGCGTTCGAAGTTGAGCTTGGTGGACTTCTCCCACTCCTCGATGTCGGGAATGGTCACCTGGGCATCACCGAGGGCATCCGACTCGTTCCCCCCGTCGTCATCGGCCTCCGCGAAGAGGTCGAACTGCCCCTCGGCCTGCTTGCGCTTGATAGGCATGACCTGGTCGATGGCTTCGTCATGCACCTGGAAGAGGGCCCGCCTGTTGGGGTCGATCCCGTCGAAGGCACCGCCCTTGATCAGGGATTCCACAGTGCGCTTGTTGAGGACGTCCATGGGCACCCGCTTGACGAAGTCCATGAAGTTGACGAACCTGCCCCGGGGACCTGACCGCTCGTCGATGATCGCCTGGACCGCCTTGGAACCCACGTTGCGGATGGCCGCCAGACCGAAGCGGACCACGTCGCCGACTGCGGAATAAGCGGCCACGGACTCGTTGATGTCCGGAGGCAGGATCTGAATCCCCATACGCCGTGCCTCGCCCAGATAGAGGGCCGTCTTGTCCTTGTTGGTCCGTTCGTTCTCCAGGAGGGCCGCCATGAACTCCACCGGATAGTGGGTCTTCAGGTAGGCGGTCCAGTATGCGATCAGGGCGTAGGCGGCGGAGTGGGCCTTGTTGAAGGCGTACCCGGAGAAGGGGACCAGAACGTCCCAGACGGCCTGGGCGGCCTCCCGGGAGTATCCGTGCTCCTTCATACCCTCGAAGAAGGGCACCTGCTCCTTGGCCAGGACCTCGGGCTTCTTCTTGCCCATGGCTCGACGGAGCACATCAGCCTTGCCCAGGGAGTATCCGGCCAGGATTCGCGCGGCCGACTGGACCTGCTCCTGGTAGACGATCAGACCGTAGGTCTCGTCCAGGACCGCCTTGAGGGGTTCGGCCACCTCGGGATGGATGGGTTCTATCTTTTGCTGGCCGTTCTTGCGCTTGGCGTAGTTGATATGGGAGTTCATATCCATGGGCCCCGGCCGGTACAGGGCGATCAGGGCGGATATGTCGTTGAAGTTATCGGGCTTGAGCATCCTCAGGAGGGACCTCATCCCGTCACCATCGAGCTGGAAGACGCCCAGGGTATCACCCCTGGATAGGAGTTCATAGGTTTCCTTGTCGTCCAGGGGAACCTTCTCGATGCTGATTGGCTCCTTCCCGTTGCGCTCGATGTTGGTTATGGAATCCCTGATGACCGTAAGGTTGGAAAGCCCCAGGAAGTCCATCTTGACCAGTCCGAGGGTCTCGCAGGTGTGGTACTCGAAGGTGGTCGTGACCGTGCCGTCGTTGCGCTCCATCAGGGGGGAGGTGTCGGTGATGGGGTTGGATGCCATGATGGTGGCGCAGGCGTGCACACCGGTCTGGCGTATGATCCCCTCGATGCCCTTGGCCTCCTCGGTGATTCGTTTCACGTCCGGATTGGAATCGTAGAGGTCACGGAACTCCTTGGCCTCGGGGAACCGCTTGGAACCGGGATCGAATATCTCCTTGAGGCTCATGTCCTTGCCGTTGGCGGAGGGAGGCAGGGCCTTGGTCACCTGGTCACCCATGGAGTACTCGTAGTCCATGATCCTGGCAGAGTCCTTCAGGGCCTGCTTGGTCTTGATGGTGCCGTAGGTCACGCACTGGGCGACCTTGTCGGACCCGTACTTCTCGCCCACATACTCCAGGACCTTCGCCCTGCCTTCGGGGTCGAAATCCACATCGATATCAGGCAGGGACACACGCTCGGGGTTGAGGAAACGCTCGAAGATCAGTCCGTGCTTCAAAGGGTCCAACTCGGTGATGCCCATGGCGTAGGCCACCATGGAACCTGCTGCGGAACCACGGCCCGGACCCACCATGATGCCATGCTGCTTGGCCCAGTTGATGTAGTCGGAGACCACCAGGAAGTAGCCGGTGAACTGCATCTGGCAAATCACACCGCACTCGTAGTCAGCCTGATGGGATACCTCTTCGGGCACCCCGTCCGGATAGCGGTTCTTCAGTCCCTCATCGACCTTCTTCAGGAAGAGGGAGGTCTCATCCCATCCCTCCGGGCAGTCGAAGCGGGGCATGAAGGCCCCGTCCTCATGGTCGTCGAACATGATGTTGCAACGCTCGGCGATCTCAAGAGTGTTGTCGCAGGCTTCGGGGAACTCCTTGAATATCTGCCGCATCTCCTCGGACGAACGGATGTAGTAGCCGGAACCGTCGAACTTGAATCGACCGGGGTCCGTAAGGCGCGAACCGGAGTTGATGCAGAGCAGGGCATCCTGTGCCGAGGCATCCTCTTCCCTCACATAATGGGAGTCGTTGGTGGCCACCAGAGGGGCATCCAACCGCTTGGCGATCTCCAGAAGGTCCTTGGTCACCCGGCGCTCGATATCCAGCCCGTGGTCCATCAACTCGATGTAGTAGTTCTCCTTGCCGAATATGTCCTGGAACTCCCCGGCAGCCCGGAGGGCCTCGTCGAACTGCCCCAGACGCAGCCTGGTCTGAACGATGCCCGATGGGCAACCGGTTGTTGCTATGACGCCCTTGTGGTAGGTGGAAAGGAGGTCCTTATCCATTCGTGGCCACTTGCCCACCAGACCCTCCAGATTGGCCAGTGAGGAGGCCTTGATCAGGTTGACCAGACCCTCGTCATCACTGGCCCAGAGGGTCATGTGGGTGATGAAACCACCACCGGAGACATCATCCGAACGCTGCTCCTCGGTGCCCCAACGAACCCTGGTCTTGTCCTGCCGGGCCGTTTCGGGGGTCACGTAGGCTTCGATGCCGATGATGGGCTTGACACCCGCGTCCACGGCGGTCCGCCACATCTCGTAGGCACCGTGCATATTGCCATGGTCCGTGATGGCCACTGCCGGCTGGCCCTGCGCCTTGACCTCGGAGACCAGGTCGGGGATCTTCGAGGCCCCGTCCAGGGTGGAGTAATGGGTGTGGGTGTGCAGGTGAACGAAGTTCGACTGGGAAGAGGACATACGTTCTAATCTAGCGTCCACCCCGACCGAATCGCCGAAGTCAGCTGCATGCGTATCACTGACTGCCGGGAAGGCCGGTCATTCATCGCGCTTCTGACGCTCCTCGCGCTCCATGTCCAAGGCCTTGCGCAGGTCCGCCGGGTATGAGGAAACCACCTTGGTCCAAATGTGGGTACGTGGGTGCCTGAATTCCAGGCGCATGGCGTGGAGCCACTGCCTGGTCAGGCCAAGCCGATCAGCCAGTTCAGGATTGGCCCCATACATGTGGTCCCCCACAAGGGGGTGCCCGATTGAGGAGAAGTGAACACGAATCTGGTGGGTGCGACCGGTCTCCAGGTTGACGCTGGCCAGTGTCGTGGAGCCGAATCGCTCCATCACGTCCCAGTGGGTTATGGCCTCCTTGCCAGCCGGGGTGACCGTGAAGCGGAAGTCCGATACCTTGGCCCGACCTATTGGCGCCTCGATTGTGGCCCTGTCCTGGACGAGATTACCCTGGACCAGGGCGTGGTAGATCTTGACCACCTCATGGTCGGCGAACTGCCGTCGCATTTCCTTGTAGGCCAGGTCTGACTTACAGACCAACATCAGGCCACTGGTGCCCGCATCCAGGCGCGAGACGATGCCCTGGCGCCCCTGGGCACCCATGGAGGTGATGTGCGTCCCCCGCTGCAGGAGACTGCCCAGAACGGTAGGTCCGGTCCATCCGACCGAAGGATGGGCGGCCACCCCGACCGGCTTGTCTACAACGATTACGTCCTCGTCCTCGTAGACCACCGGCATATCATCAGCCACCGGTTCCACCTCATCGACGGGGTCCGGCTGATCCAGTTCAATCAGATCACCACTGAGCAGGGTGGAGGATTTGGTTACCGTCCGGTCCAGGACTCGCACCCGGCCATCTGCGATAAGCTCGGACGCTTTGGCTCGTGACATGCCCAGCATCTTGGATAGGGCCATGTCCAACCGTTTGCCCACCAGGGCATCAGGAGCAGGCAGGAGCTTGGTCACTGTTCCTCTCCCCCGTGTCCCTCTTCGATCTCTTGAGAATCGGGGGTCTTCTTCACCTTTCCGGCTGAAACAAACCGAACATCGGCCAGAATAAGGAGCACCACGACCACTCCGGCCACGGTCAGATAGATATCGGCAACGTTGCCGACCGACCAGCCATAATCCAGGAAATCCACCACTTTGCCGTTCAGAAAACCATCGGCATAGGCCACACGGTCAATCAGGTTCCCGGCTGCCCCCGAAAAGGCCAGGGAGAGGACCATGGTCCAGGCCATGGAGGTCGTCTTCAGGGCCAAGGCCACGATGATCAGGCAGGCCCCGACGGCAATCAGTGAAATGACCCAGGTAGCCCCGGACCCCAGGCCCAGGGAGGCACCCGGATTACGCAGAAGTCGCAGGGAAACCAAGGACCCCAGGAACGGATGCACTGCACCGTCTCCCAGAACGATCTGGGCCAGGGCCTTGCTTACCTGATCCAGACCGATGGCAACAGCGGCCAGGCATACGAAGACGGCCACGCGTTGGCGCAGCCGTCTCGGTTCCTGTTGTGAAGAGTTCACAGTCGGGTGCTCAGTGGTTGTCCCTGGCGTTGTCCTCCATGGACTGGAAGTTGCTGGTATCCGAAATCTGGTTGACCAGCTGGTTGAGGAACTCGGTCAGCTTGCTGCGGTAACCGGCCTCGAACTGCTTGAGTCCCTGGATGTTATCCTCAAGAACCTTGGACTGCTCGACCAGCTTGCTCTTGACCTCGGTGGCGTAACGATCGGCACCGTCGCGGGTGTTCTTGTCGTACTCCTGTGCCCTGGTCTGCACCTGGGTCTCGTACTCGTCGGCCTGGTCGTGCTGGTTCTTGGAGTAGGCATCGGCATCCGAACGGGTCTTGACCGAGTACTCGTCGGCCTGGGTACGCACGCGCTCCGAGTAGCCATCAGCCTCGGAACGCACCCGCTTGGAGTACTCTTCGACCTCGGTGTGGGTGCGCTTGGAATAGTCCTCGGCCTTCTTGACGATCTCGTCGTGCTGGGCCTTCCCATCGGCCACCAGCTGTGCGGCGTTGGCCTTGCCCTTATCGACATACTGATCGTGCAGCTGCATGGCCAGGGTGAGCATGGCGGTCGCACGGCCTGCCTCGCTTCCGGCCTCGGCACCTGCGCCCGCAATCTTGCGAAGGCTGCCGGTCTCGGTCGAAGGCTCGACCTTGGAGACCTGCTCGCGCAGCTGTTCCTCTCGCTTCTTGGACTCTTCCAGCTGCTTGTTGAGCTGCTCGATCTTGGAGAGCTGCCCCTGCCCGGCCTGCTGTGCCTGGGCCGCCTGCTGACGTGCGGCATTCGCGTTCTGCTGTGCTGCATTCAGCTCGGACTTGGCCTTGTTGAGCTCGTTGGACAGGTTCTGGGACTGTCGACGGGCCTCGTCGCGTTCCTTCTGAACCGCATTGAGCTGGTTCGTCAGGGTCTGGGCGTTGTTGCCGTTGGCGGCCTGGGCGGTCAGCTGATCGATCTGGGAATTCAGCTGCTCGACCTGACGACGAAGCTGCTCGTTCTGCCCGCTCAGCGTCTTGACCTGTCCCTCGGCCTCAGCCAGCTGACGGGTGGCCTGGGTGGCGGCCGCGGAAGCCTGGTTGTTCTGTCCGGCAGCCTGGCTCTTGCTCTTCAGGTCGCGGTTCTCGGCCTGGAGGGACTCCACCTGGGCGCTCAGGTCGGAGATCTTGGAGTTCAGTGAGGCCACGTCAGTACCCAAGGACTGAGTCGAAGCCGTCCTGCCTTGAATGGCCTGCCTGCCCAGGGCCTCGACGGTCTCGGTCACTTCGTCCAGGAAGTCATCGACCTCATCGATGTCGTAACCGCTCTTGAGCCTAACTATATTGAAGTTATGCTCCCGGATGTCTTTGGGCGTCAAAAGAGCCATTTGATTCTCCACCTCGCTTCAGGCCAACCAGCCCGATTGTTTTTCTCTTATTGAATGCTAGCACGGAGCGTGCCAATCGCTCCGTCTTGCCTTCCTATTCAAATCAGAATCTGTATCACAATGAGGATGAAATACAGGACCATAAAGGAGACATCCAGCTGGATTCGACCCATGGGCAGGGGCGGTATGTAGCGCCTGAGCCCAGCGCAGGGGCGGCTCGGTCAGAGCATAGATGACCCGTATCAGGGATGAGACGACACCCCTTGGGTACCACCGAGGCATCAGGATCATGGCCCAATCCACTATCATCCTGATGAAAAGAACGAACAGGTATGCGTCGATAAGGACGTTGATCAGGTAACGGAGCAGGGGAATAACAATCATGTGGTGAGACTCCGGAAGTAGTCCATATTAAGGAACCCCGCCCTGGCAGGGGCGGGGTCAGACGCAATCACTGAGCAAAGAGGCCCTTGGCGGAGGATGAGGACTTGACCTCTTCCACCTTGATATTGACCTGTGCAGGACTAAGCAGGAAGACCCTGGGGGTCACCCGTTCGATGGATCCGCGAACGCCGAAAACCACACCTGCGGAGAAATCAACGATTCTGTAGGCCACGGACTCGGAGACACCGGTCAGGTTGAGGACCACGGGGACCCCGTCACGAAGTGCCCTGCCAACCATCTGGGCATCCTCGTAGGACTTGGGGTGAATGGTGGTGATGCGGTTGATGTGGCTCTGGAATGGGGTGGACTCCCCCTCCTGGCCGGCTGCTGATGACTGGGCCGCCATGGGTGTCACCGAGTGATCGGTGTCGAAGCCGTCACCGGTTTCTTCATCATCCATGATTTCATCCTCTTCGTCCACAACGTCGGTCATCCCCAGGAAGGACATCGCGTTCTTCACCAAACCTGCCATCTTTGCTCCTTATTGCATCACCGAAGGAAATCGGGAATATCAAGATACCCCGGGTCGGCTGAGTTTCCATCATCCTCGGTCGTCGGGGGAACCACCTCATGTTCGGAAGTCTGGTCGGATTGCCCCTGTTCCTGTTGCGTGTCCGCAGCTTCCTGAAGCGGGGCGGCGGAAGGGGACGGGGTGGTTGCACGCACCTGCTGCACACTGGCCGACTGGGCTTCTTCCTCATCCTTCTTGGCGTTGGGGTCGAACCCGGCGGCGATCACGGTGACCCGGACCTCGTCGCCGTACGCATCGTCCAGGGCCAGACCCCAGATGATCTGCGCCTCGGGGTGGATTGCATCCTGGACCAGCTGGGCGGCAGCCGATGCCTCCTGCATGGTCAGGTCGGTGGGACCGGCAACGTTGATCAGGGCACCATGGGCACCTTCGATGCTCTCCTCCAGCAAGGGGGAGCTGATGGCGATCTCGGCGGCCTGGGTGGCCCTGTCCTCGCCACGGGCGGCACCGATGCCGAAGAGGGCCGTGCCGGCATCCTTGAGGATGGCGGTCACATCGGAGAAGTCGACGTGGATGTAGGAGTTCATCGTAATCAGGTCGGTGATGCCCTGGACACCGGCCAGAAGGGCGGTATCGGCGGTCTTGAAGGCGTCCATCACCGAGACCGTGCGATCGGAAAGATCAAGCAGGCGGTCGTTCGGGATGACGATCAGCGCATCGACTTCCTTACGGAGGTTTTCGATGCCGGACTCGGCCGAGGCGGAACGCCGCGGGCCTTCGAAGGTAAAGGGCCTGGTGACCACAGCGATGGTCAGAGCACCCTGCTGGCGTGCCGCCCGGGCCACCAAGGGACCGGCACCCGTACCCGTGCCGCCACCCTCACCAGCGGTGACGAACACCATATCGGCTCCCTTGAGAACCTCTTCGATGTCGGACTGGTGGTCCTGTGCCGCCTTGGCGCCCTTCTCGGGATCGGCACCCGCACCCAGACCTCGGCTGTTGCTGTCGGAAAGGGATATCTTCACATCGGCATCGGACCGGAGAAGATCCTTGGCATCCGTATTGATGGCCACAAACTCGACGTTCTGCAGGCCTTCGGCGATCATCCTATTGACCGCGTTACCGCCTGCGCCGCCAACACCGACGACCTTGATGTTGGTCTTGTCATTGAAATTGTCAGTCTGGGCAATCTCGCTCACAGTATGCTCCCGTCACTCACCTTACGCTTAACTCTAGCGCAGACCGTATACGCCAACACGCATTTGCCCATAGGCGCCCGCCCATGAGGCACCCATCCGCGGTGCTCGTGGCCTGCACGGAACTCCCGTACACGACCCGGACCCAACCAGATAGGAACCCCATGCCGTCTCTGTCGCATATTCTAAACCACAACCGGGTACTTTGGATACGGCAATTCACAACCCCACACGATATGAGCCCACCTGACAGGTCAGGATTCCCCTGTTTTCCATTGATTCACCCTTACTGAAGGTGAGGGAGGCAACGGCTGACGAATCAGTTCCCCACACCTGGGCAAACCCAGACTCAGTACTCGGCATCCATGGGGTCGTTGCCGAAAAGCGCATGGCGCTCCTCGGAGGTGGTGGTTCTTGAATCAAGCCAGCCGTACGGCAGCCGAACCTTCTTGGCAGACCTCACCCGGCCCCGGGGCTTGTCGGCCACACCTGCCGGATAGGGCATTTCCTGGTCCAGACCGGCGATGCACCCGTCCAGCTGATCCAGCGTCTCGCACGACATGAAGGCGCGGCGGGTCGCTCCCCCGACCGCGAACCCTTTGAGGTACCAGGCCACATGTTTGCGCATGTCATGCACGGCCATCATCTCGTCACCATCGTAGAAGTCCACCAGGAGCCGGGCGTGACGGGCGATAATCCGCCCCACCTGGCCCAGGTCGGGTTCCTCGCGCACGGCAGACCCCTGTAGGGCATGGCGGATATCGGCGAAGATCCAGGGTCTGCCCTGGCAGCCGCGGCCGATGGCCACACCTGCGCATCCGGTCTGCCTGACCATTTCCATGGCATCTTCGGCGGTCCATATATCCCCGTTGCCGAAAACAGGGATGCTCAGGGCCTGTACCAGCTGCGAGATGCGGTCCCAGTCGGAGTGCCCACCGTAGTACTCCGCCGTTGTTCGGGCATGGAGGGTGACGGCGGCGCACCCCTCCTCCTGGGCGATATGCCCTGCCTCCATGTAGGTGAGATGATCCTGGTCGATACCCACCCTGATTTTCGCCGTGACGGGGATACCGGCAGGTTCGCAGACAGAGACCACGCGATGAACCAGGTCCTGGAAGAGGTCCGTCTTCCACGGCAGGGCCGAGCCACCTCCATGACGGGTCACCTTGGGTACCGGGCAGCCGAAGTTCATGTCGATATGGTCGGCCCACCCCTGCTCGACGACCATCCGCGTGGCCTGCTCCATGATCTGGGGGTCAACCCCATAGAGCTGGAGGGAACGCACCTTTTCCTCGGGCGCGAACCGGCAGAGACGGAAGGCCTTGGGATTGCGCGCCACAAGGGCCCGGGCCGTCACCATTTCGGCCACATAAAGACCGTCGGGGCCGAATTCGCGGCAGAGCAGGCGGAAGGGCCAGTTGGTGACCCCCGCCATGGGTGAGAGCATGACCGGAGTGGGGATGCGTATGGGGCCCAGATCCAGGGGCTTGACCTTGACGGGTTCTCCTGACCGCTGCGATGCCTCGTCTGCAGATGTCACAGTTACCATTGCAGGTCCGGTCTCAGTACTCACCGCCGGCTTCGGCCACCTTGACCGGAGTGGATGCATCCTGCCCAGGCTCATCCCTCACATCGGTGTACCCGTCGGCAGCCTGGGTGCCGGTGATGGCGGCCGGTCCCATCGGATAGCGCAGGCGCTTCTCACTGATGCACTTGCGGACGTAGCCCTCGACCTGGTCCAGTGCGACCCGCTCCTGTTGCATGGAGTCACGCTGGCGGATGGTGACCGCGTGGTCATCAAGGGAGTCGAAGTCAACAGTGATGCACAGGGGGGTACCAATCTCGTCCTGACGACGGTAGCGGCGACCAATGGCGCCGGACTCATCGTAATCGATCATCCACTCCTGTTGGCGGAGGTCAGCGGCCAGGTCGTGGGCGATCCCCTGAAGCTCAGGCTTCTTGGACAGCGGCAGGACCGCCGCCTTGACCGGGGCCAGCCTGGGATCCAGCCGCAGAACGGTACGGCGGTCCACCCCGCCCTTGGTGTTGGGGGCCTCGTCCACGTCATAGGCATCAACCAGGAAGGCCATCAGGGAGCGGGTGAGTCCGGCTGCGGGCTCAATGACGTAGGGAACGTACCGCTCCCCACTGGCCGGATCGAAGTAGCTCAGATCCTCACCGGAGTGCTCGGCATGGGCCTTCAGATCGAAGTCGGTCCTGTTGGCGATACCTTCCAGCTCGCCCCATTCCGACCCCTGGAAGCCGAAGCGGTACTCGATATCGACGGTCCGCTTGGAGTAGTGGGCCAGCTTGGCCTTGGGATGCTCATACTGACGCAGATTGTCGGGGTTGACTCCCAGGTCGGTGTACCACCGTGTGCGGGCATCGATCCAGTACTGATGCCATTCCTCATCGGTGCCGGGCTGGACGAAGAACTCCATCTCCATCTGTTCGAACTCGCGGGTCCGGAAGATGAAATTGCCGGGAGTGATCTCGTTTCGGAAGCTCTTACCCATGTTGGCGATACCGAAGGGGGGCTTGGAGCGGGAGGACGCCATGACCGTCTTGAAGTCGACGAAGATGCCCTGGGCGGTCTCCGGACGGAGGTAGTGCAGGCTCTTGTCATCCTGTACCGGTCCCAGATGGGTCCGGAGCATCATGTTGAAGTCACGCGGCTCGGTCCACTGGCCCTTGGTGCCGCAGTCGGGGCAGGGAATGTCCTTGAGTCCCTCGGCCGGATCGTGTCCGTGCTTTTCGACGTATGCCTCTTCGAGGGTATCGGCCCGGTGACGCTTGTGGCAGTTCAGGCACTCGATCAGGGGGTCGTTGAATACGGAGACATGACCCGAGGCCTCCCAGACGGCCGTGGGCAGGATGACCGAGGTATCGACGCCGACCACGTCGCCTCGGGTGACCACCATGGACCGCCACCACTCACGCTTGATGTTGTCCTTGAGGGCAACACCCAGGGGACCATAGTCCCATGCCGACCGGGTCCCTCCGTAGATCTCCCCCGCGGGGAAGACGAACCCCCGGCGCTTGGCCAGGGAGATGACCTCATCCAGTTTCGAGACTGCCACTGATCACACCTTCTCTTGAGGGACTGCCGTATGGCACATACGGACCGACGACTGGCCCCAATCATACCGTCGGCTTATGACCTGCCCAGCCCGGCGCGGGAGACCTGTCAGAACCGGGACCTACGATTTTGCTTACTGCGGATGGGATGGGCACCGGACCTACGAACTGCCTCATCTCCATCATGATGAAAGGCATCGGACATGGACCAGTCACAGACCCCGGAGAATTCCTCCTACCTGAATACCGTGGCATCGGTCGCCATCGCCCCCAGCGGGCAGGGTGAAGAGCTATCGACCTACGTAGCCCAGGCCATCGAGGTCATCAGGGATTCGGGGCTGCCCAACGAGACCAATGCCATGAGCACGGTGATCGAGGGCGACCTGGGCCAGGTCATGCAGACCGTCGAGAAGGCGACCAGGGTCCTGGCCGAGCAGGGTTACCGGACAGGCGTGACCCTGAAATTGGACATCCGCCAGGGCAAGCGGGACCAGATTCACCGGAAGGTGGAGCTGATTGACGAGATTCTCTCGGACGGGAAGGACTGACCGACCCAGACCCTGTAACGCAGGGAACGCCTGCCCCGACCGGAAATGAAAATGAGTGTAGAGGTACTCCCGTGATCACGATGAAACAGATCGCCGCCGAGACAGGTGTATCCGTTTCCACGGTCTCCCTGGTCATGAACAACCGCGACCAGGGGCGGGTCAAACCGGAGACATCCCGGGCCATACGGCGGACAGCCGAGCGGCTGGGATACCGTCCCAACCCCATTGCCAGGTCGCTGCGCACCAGTCGGACCGGCATGTTGGGATTCATCAGCGAGGAAGTCGCCACCACACCCTATGCCGGTGCCATCATCAAGGGGGCCCAGGATGCGGCTTCATCCCTGGGATACGTCCTTCTGACCGTTTCCACCGACGGAAGCGACAGGGAGTCGGACCAGATTCAGGCTCTGAACCGTTACGGGGTGGATGGATTCCTCTACGCCAAGATGTACGACCAGATGGTCGATCTCCCCTCCCCCCTTCGCTCCAGACCCTCCGTGGTCGTGAATGCCCAGGAGGCCCGGAACCGTTGCCCCAGCATCGCCCCCGAT
The DNA here is from genome assembly GCF_000737865.1 of Bifidobacterium coryneforme. Taxonomy (NCBI): domain Bacteria; kingdom Bacillati; phylum Actinomycetota; class Actinomycetes; order Bifidobacteriales; family Bifidobacteriaceae; genus Bifidobacterium; species Bifidobacterium coryneforme. The sequence continues at coordinate 562,176 of NZ_CP007287.1, read as the reverse complement.
GAGTTCCTAATTGGATACGATGCCACCCGGCATCTGATCGATTCGGGCTGTCGGAGAATCGCCTATCTCGGGACCACCCAGGACCTTCCCGCCCAGACGGACAGACGGCGCGGTTACCAGGCCGCCCTCCATGAGGCAGGTCTGCCCGATGACCCCGGCCTGGTCTGCAACGTGGGCTTCAACCAGGAGGCTCTGGATGCGGTCAACGCCCTGATGGACCGGACATCACCGGATGGGTTCTTCTGCTTCAACGACTCCCGCTCCTTTTATATCTACCAGGCGGCGGCAGCCAGACACCTGTCCATCGGGCGGGACATCAGCCTCGTCGGCGTGGATAACCACCAGGTCATGGCCGAGACGACGGCACCACGGCTGACCACGGTGGAACTTCCCCACTATGAGATGGGATACTGGGCCGCCCGCAAACTCATGGATCTGATCGGCGACTCAGACGCGGCCACACTTCCCTGGCCCGAGACCCTGGCACCCCTTCCCCCGATTGATGCCGAAGAGCCCGTCCGAATCCACTGCCAGCTGGTCGCCAAGGACTCCACCAGGGCCGACAGGTAATCCCACCATTTCTCTTTTGGGACATTGTCGACACAGACAGTCAATCGTTTGACGTAAATCGATTGACACTCTACTATGTAGTGACAGGATCCGCCAATGTTGGAGCAATACCTCGGGTCCCGACTCCGCAGGGATGCGGAGCGTCACGAGAATAGAGAAAGAGACATGGGTATGGTCGGGAAAACGTCAATGTGGAGAAACCCATCCTACTTGGAATCCTCCACCGGTATATTCTTCTTCTTCTGTGCCTGGGGTGTCTGGTGGTCCTTCTACCAGCGCTGGCTGGTCACCGGTCTCGGCATGACCAACACCCAGGTCGGTAACATCTACTCCATCAACTCTGTGGCAACGCTGATAATAATGTTTGTCTACGGGGTCATCCAGGACGAGCTGGGGGTCAAACGCCGGCTCGCCGTCTTCATCGCAGCCATCGCGGCACTGGTCGGACCCTTCGTGCAGTTCGTCTACGCCCCTCTCATGCGTTCCAACCTGGTCCTGGGCGCCGTACTCGGTGCGGTCGTTCTATCCGCAGGCTTCATGTCAGGCTGCTCGCTGATCGAGGCCATCACCGAGCGGTACAGCCGCAAATTCGGATTCGAATACGGCCAGTCCCGGGCCTGGGGTTCCTTCGGTTATGCCATTGTGGCCCTGATTGCCGGGTTCGCCTTCAACGTCAACCCGATGATCAACTTCTGGCTGGGATCCGCCTTCGGTGTCTGCATGCTCCTGGTCTACGCCTTCTGGATCCCCGATGAGCAGCGCACTGAAATCAAGCGGGAGTCCACCCCCGAGGGCGAAAAGTCCCAGCCCTCCCTGCGCGACATGATCCACGTCCTGGGCATGCCCGCCCTGTGGCTTCTGATTATCTTCATGATCTTCACCAACACCTTCTACACGGTCTTCGATCAGCAGATGTTCCCCACCTACTATGCCAACCTCTTCCCCACGCCTGAGCAGGGTAATGAGGTCTACGGCATTCTCAATTCCTTCCAGGTGTTCCTGGAATCGGCCATGATGGGCGTGGTTCCCGTCATCATGCGCAAGATCGGTGTCCGCAACTCCCTGCTGCTGGGTGCCACGGTCATGTTCGCCAGAATCGGCCTGTGCGGTTTCTTCCATGACCCAATCGCCGTATCGGTGGTCAAGCTCTTCCACTCCATCGAGGTGCCGCTCTTCTGCCTGCCCGCCTTCAGGTACTTCACCCTCCACTTCAACCCCAAGCTCTCGGCCACCCTCTACATGGTGGGCTTCCAGATCGCCTCCCAGGTGGGTCAGGTCGTACTGTCCACACCACTGGGAATGCTCCACGACAGGGCCGGGGATCGGACCACCTTCTACACGATTTCCATTGTGGTCCTCGTTGCACTCATCTATGGATTCTTCGTCCTGAAGAAGGACGACCAGCAGGTGGATGGTGACCCCTTCATCAGGGATTCACAGAAAGTCAAGGTCGTCGAGGCCTGAGTAAACAAGAAGCACCAATCATAGGTATGGTTCGCCCCGTGACCTCTTGGCCGCGGGGCGAATCGGAAAGGCTCAAGGATGAACCAAAACGCAAACGAACAAACCGACATGACCGCCCAGTTGGAAAAGGCCCAGGCCGGCATCGACGAACTCTTCCAGCATCGCAATGATCGCTGGTACCCACTTTGCCACATCGCGTCCAAGGCGGGCTGGATCAACGACCCGAACGGTCTGATCTTCTTCAAGGGCCGCTACCAGGCCTACTACCAGCTCTACCCCTATGGAACCAAGTGGGGACTCATGCACTGGGGCCACGTATCCAGTGAGGACCTGGTGACCTGGAGGCGCGAACCCCTGGCCATGGCACCCTCCCTGGAGGCCGAGAAGGACGGGGTCTTCTCCGGATCCGCGGTACTGGCCGATGACGGCAGAATGGTCATCTACTACACGGGCCATCGCTGGCGCAACGGAGTGAACGAGGACCAGGGCAACTTCCAGGAACAGTGCATGGCCGTCTCCGATGATGGAATCCACTTCGAAAAGAAGGGCGTGGTTGTGCCGTGCCCGGATGACCGCATCCTTCATTTCCGCGATCCCAAGGTCTGGAAGCAGGGCAATCGCTGGTATATGGTCTTCGGGGTCAGCAACGTCGAAAAGCGCGGAGAGATCTGGATGTACACTTCCCAGGACATGGAGCACTGGAGCTTCGACAGGGTGATCTACCGCCACCCCGACCCTGATGTCTTCATGCTGGAGTGCCCAGACATGTTCCCCGTCGAGGACAAATGGGTCATCTGCTATTCGGCCATGGGCACCAAACCCCATGGGTTCGACCAACGCAACCATAACAACGCCGGATACGTCATCGGCACCTGGCAACCCGGGGGCGATTTCCACCAGGAAAGCGACTTCCATCTATGGGACCTGGGGCAGAATTACTATGCGCCGCAGACCATGGAAGCCCCCGACGGAAGGCGTCTGGTCTTCGGATGGATGAGTCCCTTCACCGAACCCATCCCCATGCAGGACGACGGGTGGTGCGGCCAGTTCACCCTTCCCCGGGAGGTAACCCTTGCCGGTGACCATCTGCGCACCAGGCCCGTGGCCGAGTTCTCCCGTCTCCGTAAGGAGACTCGCGATCTGGGACCGATCGACCTGGATGTCAACGAGACCAGGACCCTGGTCGAGGATGCCCGCACCGCAGACATCGAGATGACCATCGATCTGGACCGGAACCAGGCCGAACGTGTGGGTCTGGAGGTCCATGCCACCCAGGACGGAGGCCACACCATGGTCTGCTACGACGACCAGCTCGGGCGTATCGTCCTGGACCGCCACAGCAACACCTACGGAGACCGGGGCTACAGGACCGCCCCACTCGATGGACACGCCGACCAGGTCAAGCTGCGCATCATACTGGACCAGGGGTCCGTCGAAGTGTACGTGAACGACGGGTTGGAAGCCATGAGCTCCTACAGTTTCCCCTCCGATAGGCCGCGCGCCATCAGGCTCTTCAGCGAGTCGGGAGAAGGGCAGGCGCACATCTCCTCCCTGACCGTCTCCGCCCTTGACACGATTTGGGAGACCCCAGACAAGTAAGCCTCTACTGGGTACACTTCGACCCTGGTGCAGTCATATGACCGCACCAGGGTCCTCGTTTCAGCGCAGACACCATCCGGATTCGGAATCTCCGTCTTGCGTCAGGCAGGCACGCCCCTACTCGGCTCCCCCGAAACGTCGGTCCCGGCGGACGTACTGGTCGATGGCTCTCCACAGAACATCCCGCCCGCAGTCCGGGAAGAGCTCCTCGGCGAAAACCAATTCAGCATACGCCGCCTCCCAGGGCAGGAAGTTGCTGGTCCGGTACTCCCCCGAGGTCCTGACCACCAGATCGCAGTCAGGAATATCGGGATTGTATAGGTGTTCGGCAATCATCTTCTCGGTAACCCGGGAGCCGGTGATTCTGCCCTGGGCAACCTCCTGGGCAATGGCGGTGGCCGCATCGGCCAACTCGGCACGGCCACCGTAGTTGATGCAGAAAACCACGTCGATGACCTTGTTGTGCCGGGTCCTGTCCATGGCCATCTCGAGTTCGTCAATGACGGACTTCCAAAGCCGCGGCTTGCGTCCCGACCAGCGGACCCTGACCCCCCACTCGTCCATCTGCTCCACTCGGCGGTGGATGATGTCACGGGAGAACCCCATCAGGAAGCGGACCTCCGAGGGCGACCGCTTCCAGTTCTCGGTTGAAAAGGTGTAGAGGCTCAGGTACCGCACACCCGCTTCGATGGCCCCGGCAATGGTGTCGAACACCACAGGCTCGGCGGCACGGTGCCCCTGGGTGCGTTCCATTCCCCTTTGCTTGGCCCAACGCCCGTTCCCGTCCATGATGACACCCACGTGCCGGGGTACGGACTTACTGGGAAAGCGGGGAATGCGGTCCGGATCCGAGAAGGGCGCCCGGGGCATATCCAGGGATGTGTAGTCAACCTGGTCAAAACTCATGGTCATGAATCTAATAGGCGCAGGGAGTGGATGGGGCGTTCCAGGTAATATTCGCCCCATTTCTCAACAAGCTGGTCGCAGAGGGGGGTCAGGGGGTCAGTGCCCAAAGACCGCCAGTCCCCTCGGCTCAAGGCCTTGAATTGGTTCAGGGTGACCGGATCCACGCGTATGGCATCGGTCGTCCGGTCTGCACTGCACATGGCCCCGCCACCGGAGACGGAGCAGTAGGTCAGGTCATCGGTACGCCCGCAGACCAGGCAGGAGTCAAGGCGGGGTCGCCAACCTGCCAGGGCCAGGGCACGCATCAGATAGGAGGCGGAGATTGCCCGTGGATCGTGCCTATGCCCGGCCAGGGCGGCCAGGGCAGCCAGCAGGAGGCCGTACTGATCCGAGGCGGGCTGGTCCTCACCGGCGATGAGCTTGTCGGCGGTCTCCAGAATCACACCACCGTTGGTATAGAGATCATAATCGGCGCTGATGGAATCCGCATAGGTGGCCAGGGATGAGGCCTGGGAGACGATATCCAGGTTTCTCCCCTGCGCAATGAGGAGGTCGACCCGCATAAAGGGCTCAAGGCGGGAGCCGAACCGGGACTTGGTACGCCTGACGCCCTTGGCCACGGCCCTGATCTTGCCATGCTCCCGGGTCAGTATCGTGATGATCCGGTCAGCTTCGCCCAGTTTGGTCGTTTTGAGTACCAGACCTTCGTCACGATAGATGGCCATGTATGCTCCTTGACCGAATCAGTAGTAGATGAAAAGACCCCAGAAGGCGAAAATCAACAGGACCCCGAACATGGCCAGGGTGGTGACGATGAAGAGGGCCAGCCCCAGTCTGGTCGAGGCCACCACCGGCTGAGGATCGTTGGAGTGCATCTGCTGGGCCACGGTGGGGCCACCGGCCCGGTGCGCCTTGAGCTGGGAGGGAATCTGGGAGACCCCCTTGAATGAGGCCACTTCGGCCATTCTGGTGAAAATCCGCGACCAGGCCCAAATCACCAAGGCACAGACCACCTGAATGACCGGCCAGCTCCAATAGCTGACACCGGCAGGGTCGGGCACACCACCCCAACCCAGTTTGACCACGGCCATGATGACCTGTCCGAGCCCGGCCGCAAAGAGCACCAACGAGGCCAGGGTGGTTCCGGTGACGGTGGCCAGGGACCCCCCGAACCCGTGCGAGAAGCCCAGAGCAGGGCCCTTATGCCGAATCAGATGATGAATCTTCACCCCACCGGCCACCAGGGCCAGCACCAGGGAGATCAGCAGAAGCAGGAAGGTCAGAATGTGCAGGGCCAGCATGTAGATGGTCAGGACCGGCCTACCGCGCAGGTCGGTCGGAACGGCGATGGACTGGTGGATGGTCGCCCCTCCCACGCTGGGACTGGTCTGTCTGAGTCCACTGGCCTGCCCCACGGCCCAGTTGGTCATGTCTTCCTGGTAGTGATCAGCCAAGGGAGTGCCGGTGTTGGCTTCGTCCCCCAGCCTCAGCACGTGGTTGGATACGGCGTATGAACGGACGGTCACGTTCTCGTTCCCGGCGGCATGGGCTTCGGCCAACACTCTTTGGACCCCCTCAACCTGGGCGGTCATCACATCCTTGGCCCCGTAGGCCAGGAGGGTCGGTATGGCGTAGGTGTTCCCGTCGGTCGGATCGATGTCCAGGCTGTTGATGTTGAAAAGGGAAGCGTCGGTGCTGAAGAGACGACGAACCACCGACTGGTAGCCCTGGTTGGCACCGGCGATGGCGAAATCCTGGGCAACGAAGAACCCGACGGCGTGACGGGGTGAATAGACCATGGGGCTGAGAAGAATCTGGAAGGCGACATCCTTATCCATGGTCAGCAGGAAGGATGATATCCAGGTGCTCTCACTGGTCGCATAGATACCCACCCTAGCGGGATCCACATTCTGCTTGGCACGCAGGAGATTGATGACCTGATCATAGGCCCTGGCGGATGCCGGATAGTCCCTGTTGGCATCGGTGGTCGACCAGACCGGCTTGTCGAGGACGGCCGTCACGAAGCCTGCCGAGGCCAGGGTCTCCGCCACATCACCAAAGGAGTTGTCGCAGGTTCCGTATCCCGCCCCATGCATGAAGACCACACCCGGGCGTTCCCCCTGCACTCCCAGGGGTTCACGGATCTGCACCCTGATCTCCTGGCGCTCATCGGTTCCCTCACGAACGGCCGTTACAGTCTCATGGTGGGCTTTGACCCGGTAGTCCCCCATCTTGTCAAGATGGATACCGTCCGGGTTGTCGAAGGTGACCGAAGTGTCGGGGGTGAGGGTGGGGAAGTTCTGGTCCACCGGATCGTATTTCCAAGGCACTGCGGTCAGATGGGACACCGATACCAGGATTCCCATCAGAATCACGAAGATGGGCAGACTGGTCATGAGCCGTCTTACCCTGCTCCACCTGCCCACCTGGTCCGGCTGCTGTTCATCCTCTTGCGACACGTTGGTCATTGTAGCCGTTGACCGGGATTGACCGACCCGGAATCAGCTGGCCGTGCCCGTCACAGGAACCACCGTGGGGCCCATGTCCGATATGGTCTCCCCCTCGGCCGCTGCCTTGGCCTCCATATCAGCCGCAATGGCCCGGGCCCGCTCCAAAAGGGTGGGGACTATCTGATCCTCGGGAACAGTCTGTACCACCTTGCCCTTGATGATGATCTGGCCCTTGCCGTTACCGGACGCGACTCCCAGGTCGGCCTCCCTGGCCTCCCCGGGTCCGTTGACGATGCATCCCATGACGGCCACCCTGATCGGTGCCGTGATGTCCTTGAGCCCCTCGGTAACCTCCCTGGCAAGCTGGATCACGTCCACCTGGGCCCGTCCGCAACTGGGGCAGGAGATGATGTCGAAGTGGCGCTGGCGCAGTCCCAGATACTCCAGGATCTTGCAGCCCACCTTGACCTCCTCGACCGGCGGAGCCGATAGGGAAACCCTGATCGTATCGCCGATCCCCTCGGACAGAAGGGCTCCGAATGCGAGGCAGGACTTGATGGTCCCCTGCCAGGCCGGACCCGCCTCGGTCACGCCCAGATGGAGGGGCCAGTCACCCTTGGAAGCCAGGAGCCGGTAGGTCTGGACCATGGTGATCGGGTCGTGGTGCTTGACGGATATCTTGAAGTCATGGAAGCCCACATCCTCGAACATGCGGGCCTCTTTCATGGCCGACTCGACCAGGGCCTCGGGCGTGGGGCCACCGTACTTGGCATAGATGTCCTTATCCAGACTGCCGGCGTTGACACCGATCCTCAGGGAGATGCCCGCCTCGGTCGCCGCCTTGCAGATATCAGGACCCACCTGGTCGAACTTGCGGATATTGCCTGGGTTGACCCTGACCGCAGCGCAGCCTGCGTCGATGGCCTGGAACACATACCTGCTCTGGAAGTGGATGTCGGCGATGACCGGAATGGGCGACTTCTTGGTGATGATCGGCAGGGCATCCGCATCGTCCTGGCTGGGCACCGCCACGCGGACGATGTCACAACCAGCCGCCGCCAGCTCGGCGATCTGCTGAAGGGTGGCATTGATATCGGCCGTTACCGTGTTGGTCATGGACTGGACGGAAATGGGGGCACCGCCGCCCACCGGAACGGACCCGACCATGATTCTTCTGGACTTGCGCCTGGAATGGAGGGGGGTCTCGCTGATGGCCTGGTCACCGGTCTTCCGGAATCCCGCTTCCTTCTTCACCTGGTCCGGCCGGCCACTGTCCGCGGATCGCCCGGAATCAAACATCTCATCACTAGTCACGCAGTAATCTCTATCAAAGCATCCGCACGCCGACGAGCTTCCTGCTCGACTTGCTCCATTACCTCCACGGATGTGAAAGTTCGTGACAGATGGGAATCGGCCATCTGGTCCATGACACGCTCCACCGTATCGACGATGCCCAGGTACGGAAGGCGACGATCCAGAAAGGCCCGGACAGCCTGTTCATTGGCTGCATTGAACACGGCCGTCATCCCCTCCGAGGAATCCAGGGCACGCCGAGCCAGGCTCACGGCCGGGAAGACCCTGTCATCCAGTGGCTCGAAGGTCCATTGTGCAGCCTGGGTCCAGTCGCAGGGGACCGACACATCACCCAAACGTTCCGGGGCCGAAAGCCCCAGAGCTATGGGAAGACGCATATCGGGGGGCGAAGCCTGGCAGATTGTGGCTCCATCACGGAATTCAACCATGGAATGAACCAGGGACTGCGGGTGGACAGTCACGGATATCCGATCCTGCGGGATTCTGAAGAGCCTGGCGGCCTCGATGACCTCCAGCCCCTTGTTGACCATGGTGGAGGAGTTGATGGTCACCACAGGGCCCATGTCCCAGGTGGGGTGGTTCAGGGCCTGCTCAGGGGTGATTCCTTCCATCCGACTCCTGGTCCAGCCCCTGAAAGGACCTCCGGAGGCCGTGACGACCAGCCTCGCCACCTCCCCGTGCCGACCTGAGCGCAGGGACTGCCAGATTGCCGAGTGTTCGGAATCCACGGGATTGATCTGCCCCGGACGGACCTGGGCATCAAAGAGGAGATGCCCACCGGCCACGACTGATTCCTTGTTGGCCAAGGCCAACTGGGATCCGGCCTGAAGGGCGGCGATGGAGGGCCGAAGCCCTATCGACCCGGTGATGCCGTTCAGCACCAGATCAGCCCCCGACCCTGCCAGGGCAACGACCGCATCCATGCCTGCTTCAACATGAACCTGACCGGCGCCGGCCTGGGACAGGGCCTGGCGGAGTTCTTCAACCTTGGAGGGGTCCGCCAGAGCAACCTTCTCGACACCGAACCGGGCGGCCTGCCGGGCCAGAAGATCCGTATGACCGCCGCCAGCCGCCAAGCCCACCACCCGGAAGTGCTCGGGATGGCGACCAACCACATCAAGGGCCTGGGTGCCGATGGAGCCGGTCGAACCCAGGATTACCAGACTCTTGGACCAGTTCCCGTCTCCTTTACCAGTCCAGTCCTCCAGGGTCCTGGCCTGACCGGCCTCGGTACCTGCGTCGGCCTTATCATGACCGCTTATCATTCCTGCACACTTTCCACGGTCCGCTCGGACCGTAACTTTCAGGCCCTGAAGTCCGTCTCGTCGGGTCTGCCCGACGGACTCTGCGCTACGCCTGGGAACCCTTCGTCTCCTCGCCCTGCTGCCCATCGGCCTCAAAGGCCGGGAAGGAGATATCGGGAATATCAAAATCCATGTCCATCTTGGGCAGGTCGGTATTCACCAGGGAGTTCAGGTAGGAATCGGCATCCTGCGCAGCCTGCCTGACTGGGGCCTTGCTGATGGAATCCTCGGACACGGGACGGGCCCAGCTTGGCTCATCCGAGACCGACGGAGCCGCATCAGGTTGCACGGACTCCTCCTGAGGACGGCTCCAGGCACTGGGGGCCTGGGGCTCGGGCTGTGCGGACAGGGGCCCGCTGACCCCGACCGGGGAACTGAAGGAGGACCCCGCGCCAGGCCTTGTCGAAGGGGCCGTAAAAGCGGGTTGCGTCGACCAGTCATGACCCGAGGCAGGGGCCGAGCTCGGTTGGTCGGATACTGGCTGAACCGGCTGAGAGGACGGGACACGGTCAGATCGCGAGGGCTGTACCGGTGAAGATGGTACGGACGGGGAGGATTGTGCCGAATCAGCGGACCTCACAGGCTGGGAAGGCGACGCGAACGAGGCAGGCTGACCGGCCTGAGCACCGCTTGCACCCGTACCGGTCCCTGCCTGGTCCCGGTTCTGCCCCACGGACCTGGCCAAGGCCCCCAGAGAGCCGTTCATCTGACTGGCAGCCGAAACCTCAGGAGTGCCGGACGGAATGGTACCCGAGGCAGGAACCGCGGGAGCCGTCGGCTGAGGAGAGTCAAAAATGGCCTGCTCCGCCTGATGCAGCTGGGCGAAATCAGTCGATCCGGTTTCGGCCGGTTGCACAGCGGGTGCCTCGGCAAATCCCTGACGAGCAGCATCGGCAGATCCTGTGGGCTGCCCGGCCTGCCAGGCAGGAGCCTGTTGCTGACCAATCAGGGGCTTGATGGACCCATCCTCGCCAGCAGTTCCGGCGGACGGACCCTCCTTCGACCGATTACCGCCTGATCCGGCATTCGGACGGGTTCCGACATGGACCTGTGCATCAAGCCCCAACCGGGCGACCGACTCCATCTGCTGCAGGAGTTCCACGGCCTTGGAAAGGAAGTAGTCTACCTGGCGCTCATCATAGCCGTGCTTGCCCTTGCGCTGGGTGAAAATCACGTTGGAGATACGGTCCGAGGTGATGTCGACGGACTTCTTGCCATCGGCACGCTTGGCATCCCGCAGATGCAGGTCGTCGGCAATGCGGTCCAGAACCTGGAAGACCAGACGATCCACCTGCTTGCAGTCGTAGGAGGGCTTGCCGGAAAGGCCCCTGTCGAAGATGTCGCCACCGTCCCGGTTCGCATGCCTCTTCAGGGCCCGGTACTGACGTACCACCCGCGCGCTCCAGGCCTCCATGCCGGACTGGTTGATCTCCCTGGCAACACTCCTGTCGGAGATGGCGCGTTCCAGACGGGCCAAGGCGGCATCCACCTGGGCGATGGTGTACCCGCCCTTGCGCAACTCAAAGGAGGCGTTGGCGATCTGGTCCTGCGTCAGGCTCGGATCCTCGCTCTCATAGAGAGTGTGGGCCCTGTCCAGGAACTCATCGACCTGAACGGTGTTATAGCCGAACTTACGCTTCCCCACACGCGCTATGGTGGCTTCGTTCCTGCCGGAATCAGGCTTTGCTGACATCAGGACATCGACCTCCTGACCTTTCTTGCCGATGGGAGTCATGCCTACCCATCTTGATGGTAATGCAGACGATTCTACTTGAGAGTTCAGACTCGGTGGGGACTGGTCATTGCAGAGGGAGTGGTCCCGCTCGGACTCGAACCGGGGACATCCACCGTGTAAAGGTGGCGCTCTAACCAACTGAGCTACGGGACCGAGCAATATGATAGCAGAGTGTCCCGCCGGTGACAGGGCCGATATGATGGTTATAATCCGCTGGGAGTTTCATCAATGGGGCGAACCTCGTCCATCCGTCCGAATCGAGGATGCAGATGTCGGCAAAAGGGACAGTCAGGAAAACCAATGTGACCCTGGTCACGGTGGCGGTCTTCATCGCCACCTTCATGACCGCAATCGAGGGGACCATCGTATCCACGGCCATGCCGACGATCATCTCCGACCTGCACGGTCTATCGATCATGAACTGGGTCTACTCCATATATCTTCTCATGTGTGCCGTCACCACCCCCATCTATGGGAAACTCTCCGACAGGTACGGCCGTAAACCCCTCCTGACCATCGGACTCCTGATTTTTGTGGTCGGGTCCAGCCTCTGCGCACTCTCCCAGTCCATGCCCCAGCTCATCGGCGCCAGGCTCCTTCAAGGCCTTGGCGCCGGCGCCATCCAACCTCTGACTTATACGGTCCTGGCTGACATATACCCCCTAAGCAAGCGGGCCGGGATGATCGGACTGAACGGATCCGCCTGGGGCATCGCCTCCATCATCGCCCCACTCCTGGGCGGATTCATCGTCCAGCACCTCAGCTGGCACTGGGTCTTCGCCATCAACGTCCCCATCGGCCTGATCGTCATACTCCTGATACAGGCCTTCCTCAGCGAGCGCATGGAGCCCAGACGGGCACCGGTCGATTACAAGGGAATCGGGCTGCTCAGTCTGGGGCTGATCTGCCTCATGTTGGGCCTGCAGAGCCTGGGCTCCCACCAGGGCATCCTGACTCCGGCCCTTCTGGGCCTTGCCGCTGTGGTCATCTTTGTTGTCCTCCTGCGTCTTGAGAACCACCAGGCAGACCCCATTCTTCCCCTGAGGCTCTTCCGCAACCGGACCTTCGTCATCCAGAATGTCTGCATGCTTCTGATTGCCGGGTTCCTGATGTGCTTCGACACCTATATGCCGATTTGGATGCAGTCCGTCATGGGGCTCAACCCTTCCATGGGCGGCTTTGTCGTGACCCCCTCCTCCATCCTCTGGCTTCTGGGCGCCTACCTGGCCGGGCCCTTGACCATGCACCACCCGCCGCACCGGGCCACCAACATCGCCCTGGCCTTCATCCTGACCGCGTGCATATGCTACGTTTTCCTTCCCATGGCAACCCCCTATTGGGCGTTCCTGGTCATATCGGCCATCGTGGGGTTCGGTTTCGGCTTGGCCATCACCACTTCGACGATCACCGCCCAGAGCGTGGTACCGGCCAGTGATGTGGGTGCCTCCACCAGTTTCAATACCCTGGCGCGTTCCCTGGGGCAGACGCTGATGGTCTCGATTTTCGGAATCGTCATGAACACGGTCATTGCCGACAGGGTCCCCGATCATCCCGGCCTCACCGCCGAGATGATGGACAGGATGATCAACCCGGCCACGGCCAACCAGATTCCCCCGGCACTACTGGCCCCGGCCAGATCCATCGTCTTCGACGGTCTGCACTGGATATTCCTGACCGGGCTGGTCATACTACTGCTGGCTCTGGGTGCCAACCTGCTCGACCTGCGATCCAGGTCGCTCTTGTCGGAATATCAACATTCCGCCACGACCAAGGCTGCAACAACCGGTTCGATCCGATGAGCAGATCGGCGTCCGCCCAACCCGGGAGGAGGGATTAAAAATCCCCCGGCCGTAAAACCGGGGGATGGAAAAACAGGGGACCTGGAGGAGTGTTTACTTGCCTTTTCCGAAGGCACGCAGTTGGGTGGCGTTCCAATCCTTGCTCACGGTGGTGGGCATAAGGGCGTTCATTCCTGCAGTCTTGGCGGCGTTGGAAACGGTGCTGGGACCGGGAGCGCCATCACGCCCCGGCTTGGGGGTCAGCACCCAGAAGGGGGCACCGGGATTGATCATGGCCGAGGCGTCGACGATGGTATCCGCCAGGTCATCCTCGGAATCGCCATCGCGCCACCAGATGATCACGCCATCCACGGCCGCATCGTAATCCTCATCGACCAGCTCTTCACCGGTCAGATCTTCGATTTGAGTCCTGATGCCATCATCGACATCGTCATCCCACATCCATTCCTGGACGATATCGCCAGTATGGAAACCGAACTCTTCCGCTGTATAGGTTGTAGTCTCAGCCACGTTGTCAGCATAACAAGACTGCTGGAATTCACCAATTGCGGCCCAGTGTTTCCGGATGCGCCTGGACTCGAACCCGGGGCGTCCTACTTGCTTGGGGAACTCGAATCGACAGTGCAGCGAGGCAGGTCCTCCCCCCTGCCGTGGCCTATTTCCACAACGGCCTTGTATGCCTGGTCCAGGGTTTCCACCTGGACATCCCGCAGACCGTCGGGCACATGGCCCGCCACCTGACTGCAGTTGGCCTTGGGAACCAGGAACCAGGTAGCCCCATCACGTTTGGCACCCATCAGTTTCAGATTGATGCCCCCTATCGCCCCCACGGCACCTTTTTCGTCAATGGTCCCTGTCCCGGCGATGGTCCTGCCGCCCGTCTCATCCTCGGGGGTCAGTTTGTCGATGGCTCCCAGGGCATACATCATGCCGGCGGAGGGGCCCCCTATATCGTCCACATGCATGGTGATCTCGATGCCGTCGGTCTGGTATCCCTTGGCCTGAAGGAAGGAGATGGCCGCCTTGGCAGCCGCATCCTGGGACCCGCTCATGTCGCTGGCCTCCTGCTTGCGGTATTCGTCGGCGGTCATTCCCTCGGGAATTATGGCTTCCCTGGGCACGACCATGGCTTTGGGGTTGGCCCATCCCAGCAGGGCCTCCATATTCGTGACCATCGAGCCGGGTAGGCCGCCGGCGTTGATAGTGGTCAGGAGGAGCTTGCCGGAACCGGTGTGGGTCTCGCCTCCCTTTACGGAGACGACCTCGGTGGATCCGCTCCTGCCAAGAACGTCCTGGGTGGGCCCTGGGGTCTCGATTACATAAGGACTGGGCAGGAAGAGGATGACCAGGGAGAGGATGACCAGGAGTCCACCGGCCATGCCGCGCCTGGTCAACATGTGGCCCGCGGCGGCCTCAGGCATCTGTTCGGGTGCGCCTGTGGCGGAGATTCCCGCTTTCCCATGCGTATGTGTCATAGCTCCAATATTATGGGTGAAAGAGACGATACACTGCTCATGCGGTGCACTTTCAGCACCGTCACCCTATTTGCGAGGACCGGAACGACCTTATGGACGAGAATGCAATCCACCAATGGCTGATTGACTGCTTTGGCCCCTTCCAGGGCGAGCTGGCCTGGAAGCAATTCTCGCAACTGCCGGAGTCCGTCCGTTCCCAGATCGCCAATCAGGACCCCTCGCAGCTGCCCAAACCCGACGAGGTGAAGGCCCTGATCCAGGCCTTCACGGCAGGTGGACTCAACACACCTGCCGACATGCAGAGTCAGGCCCAGGAAGGCCCCATCAACGTCAATCTGGCAAAGTCCATAGCCTTGGGGCGTGCAGCCGCCGACCAGTCCGACACCACGGTGACCGCCGAGAATGGCGACCGGGTGACCAGGATCATGAGTGAGGCCAACCTCTGGTTGGATTCCGTCTGTGCTTTCGACCCGGCTCCCGGCCACGCCGAAGCCCTGACCCGCTCCGGTTGGATTGAGGGCAGCATCGACTCCTGGATCCAGTTCGCATCCCCTGTGGCACAGGCCGTCAGCAATGCCCTGACCTCAGTACTGAGCGAACGGCTGGGGGGATTCCCAGAAGGCGAGATCTCCGGCATGTTTGCCGGGCCGGTCCCCATCCCCCTGCCCGACAACCTCAAGGACCCGGCCACCCTTATGAAACTCCTGGGCAACACCTCCTTTGCCATACAGCTCGGGCGGGCAGCCGGAGAACTCTCCGAAGAGGTCCGCGGCGGGTTCGACCAGGGGGTCGCCCTCCTGAAAAACCCTGCAGGAGCCCTGATTCCGCAGAACATCAAGTCCTATGCCTCATCCCTTGACCTGGATTTGGATGAGGTTATGAGCTATCTGGCCCTCCAGGAGGCCGCCCATGCCCGCCTCTTCGCATCCGTCCCCTGGCTGATGCCACGCTTCGAGGCCCTGATAGGCAAGTACGCACGCGGAGTCTCCATCGATCTGGACGCCATGGAAGAGCAGCTCCGCGAGGCCACCGAGATCAATCCCGAGTCCATCGCTGGCGCCATCAACCTGAGCAATGTCGGCATCGAGGACACCCCCGAGCAGAAAGAGGCCCTGCGCAGTCTGGAGATTCTTCTGGCTCAGGCCGATGGTTGGGTGGACTGCGTGGTCTGGAACGCCGGCATGGCGCATATTCCGCATCTGGAACAGCTTCGCGAGATGACCAGGAGGGAGCGGGCCGTGGGCGGCCCCGCCGAGCAGACCTTTGAATCCCTGCTTGGTCTCAGACTCCACCCCAAGCGCCTGCGCGAGGCGGCTGAGCTTTGGGAGGGTGACACCGCAAGGCTTGGTTTCGAACAACGCGACGCCAAATGGTCCCACCCCGACCTCCTCCCAACCCTGCCCGAGGAGCAGGCAAAGGGCAGTGTTGATACCGGGAACCAGGCGGAACCCACCCAGGGTGAAACCAATCACACCGATGAGGGGGCCGCCAACCCTGATTCGGTCGACTGGGACGCCGAACTGGCCAAACTCTTGGATGCCGATAAGAAGGCACAGGGAACCGACTCCCCCGAGCGGCCCGACAGTCAGGCGAACAAAGGCCAGGGCGATACGGGCGACCCAGATGGGGAAAACGAATCCGCTGATGGGAATCCCAACGAGAACAATCAGTAACAGGGACTAATCGCGCCCATCACTCCAACGCCGTAAACCGCAATCATGCTCCCCTCACAAGGGTGCATGCGGTTTTCACGAAGGATGACCGGTCCTCATATTGCACGCCGTCTGGAGAGGGGGCTTACCCCTGCACGAAGCGACTGGGGGTACGTCTGGCGAACGAGGCGGGATCCTTCTTCTCGGCGAACGAGAGATGGAGGGTGTCCTCAGCCCTGGTCACCGCCACATACATGAGCCTGCGTTCTTCTTCCAGGTCCTCCCCCTCCCTCGGCGAACCGAAGGGAAGAAGCCCCTCGGAACAGCCAACCAGGAAGACATGGCTGAATTCCAGTCCCTTGGCGGCGTGAATGGTGGAAACGGTGACCTGACCACGCGCCCTGGCCTGCTGAAAATCCTCTATCGTCTTCTCACTGCTCTGGACAGCCGTCACCTCGGATACACTCTGGTCCAGCCAGCCCGAGTCGGTCCGTAGGCGGTATGGAATGCCCCGTTCATGCAGGGCTGCACATATAGCCGTCTGCTGGGCGTTGATTCTGGTAAGCACTGCGCACTGCCCCGGATCGGCTCCACCATGGATGAGCCGCTCTATACGCTTAGCCACCCCATGGGCTTCCTCGACATCATCCTGATACCGGGTGGTCCCAATGCGCTTGCCGGCCTCCCTGTTCGATTTCAGTTTCAGGTAGTCGCCACGATTGGGGGACTTGGAAAGGACCCTATTGGCATAGTTGACCACCTGGGGGGTGGACCGGTAGTCCGTGTTGAGCTGCAGGTCGGCTTTCATCGACGGGTACTCCTCGGGGAAATCCAACAGGTAGTAAGAGGTTGCCCCGGCAAAGGAATAAATGGTCTGGGCGGGGTCTCCCACGACGCAGAGATTGTCGCGGTCATCCAACCAGAGCCTCAGTAGGCGGTGCTGCAGGGGTGACACATCCTGGTACTCGTCGACCGTCATCCAGCGAATGCGCGACCGGATGACGGCCGCCGCCTCCGGCTCCTCCTCCAGGATGTGACAGACCAGGAGGAGGATGTCGTTGAAGTCCATTTGATTATGGGCGGACTTGTCATATTCGAAGGCCTCGTAGAGGTCGGCCATCCTATCGGGGTCGAGACCCGCCGGCGGAGTGCGGTGTGTGGCTGCGCAAACCCGGACATACTCCTTGGGGGCAATCAAGCCCACCTTGGCCCAGTTGATCTCCGCCTCCAAATCGCGGACCTGGCCCGGATCGGCCTCCTCCTGACCACAGACCCGCTTATAGGCGGCCCTGACCAGGGGGCGGAGATCCTGAATCAGGGTGGGTGGATATGAGGAGCTGACCTGAGGCCAGACCTGACGGAGCTGCTGGAAGGCCGCCGAGTGGAATGTGGCGGCCTTGACCGATTCCGGCACACCGAGGGCGGTGAGTCTGGACCGCATCTCGGCAGCAGCCTTGACGGAAAAGGTGACGGCCATGGTCTTCGACGGGTCCCAACTACCCTGGGCACAGGCATAAGCAATCCGGTGGGTGATGGTTCGGGTCTTTCCGGCACCTGCCCCGGCTATGATCCTGACCGGCCCGTCCAAACTGGTGACCGCCTCCCTCTGGAACCGGTCCAGCCCCCCTAGGAGCTTCTCCTGATCTTCATGCACACCCCCATTGTGCCAAACCGTCCTGTCGAATCCCCATTGGAGTGGTCATGTGGTCGAAGGTGCCACGCAGAGCCTCTTCGACGTACCAGGCCACCCGCAAAGCCTTACGCTTGTATTATCCTGAGAGTGTGAGTGAAAAAACGAAGCTGACCTTGGCCGCACTGGCCTCCGCCGCCATGCCTGATGTGCCGATGACAGGCGCCAGGGATTGCGATCAGATCAGCCATAGGGACCGGGCCGAGGGAATCAGTTGTGCAGTGGTCCAGGATTCCACCGGGAACACCTACGATGTGTGGGCAACCGACCAGGAGGCCGGTAAGAAACGCATGGCAGCCCGGGTCAAGGCCGCACGGGCCTTGGAAGACGCCAAGGAAGTCGCCGCAATGGGCTTCCGGGTTGAGCGGGTCCTGGCCTATGAACCGGGACTGAGCGAAACCAGTCCTACAGGAAAGGTCAGTGTGACCGTCCTGAAACACAGCCCGGGCAGAATTCGCCCCCTCCATCTGTTGACAATCAACGAGTGCACGGCCGCAGGCACGGCCATAGGGGCCATACACCGTATACGACCCGAGTTCCTCGGGGAACACGACTACCCGGCCTTCACCACGAGCCAGATATCCTCCCAGCTCAAGGGCTGGATCACCCGCCTGCGCAAGGACGGTCACGTTCCCGAGGAAATCACCAACAGCTGGGCTTCGATTGCAGAAACCGACGGGCTCTGGTCTTTCGATACCTGCACGGTACATGGCGGATTCACGGATGGAGACCTCCTGTATTCGAATTCCGGACTGAGCTCCATTTACGGATGGCAGGACATGCAGGTCAATGACCCGGCCCGCGATCTGGCATGGATATTCTCCAAGCTGGACGGGTCCCGCCGCAATGCGGTCATCGCCGCCTACGGCAGGATGGTGGGCTCCCGTCTGGACGATCTGATCATGCTCCGCGCAAACCTCTGGCTGCAGATGGAGCAGGTCGGCGAATTCATCACCGCCCTTGACCGGGCCGACAACGAGCGAATCATCCAGTTCAAGGCACAGGTCGAACGCCTGGCCCAGCAGCTCAGCGAGCATGAGCAGCTCAGCCACGCCCGCCAAAACCACAAGCCAGCCAGGCCAGCCGCCGGTTCCAACCCTTCGACGATTACAGTGGGGAACCTCCTCGGTGGCGAGAACGACCCCGCTAAACCGGAATCAGGCAAGACCGGAAGCGCAGCTCCCAACAGGCCGACAGTCGAGCCCAAGGACGACCAGGGCAAGGCCGAGGAACCTGCAGACGACAGCTCAGTGACCATCGCCATCAACAAGGTCGATATGGCCGATTTGGCCAGAACACAGACCGCCATGAATCATCAGGCAGCCAAGGCCAAGGAGGAATCCAAGACCGACCACGCCCCCGTCACAGAGGCCGACAGCAGCACCAAGAGCAAGAGCGAACCGGTCCCGGATGGGAAAACCGCAACCGGCGAAGGGAAACCATCCGAAGAAAGTCCCGCAGTCCCGAACGAGGACGGCATTGCGCATCATGCGGCGACACAAACCGAGACCACAAAAGATAAGGCCGCCGAAGAACCACCGTTGACGGGCGCGGAGACAATCATCATGCCTAGCAAGCCCAGTCCGGACGATGCCCCGACCAGGACAACCGACGGAATCATCAGCCGGCATGGAGACGACGCTTAGGGCGTAATCGACCCGACCAGCGAATAATGAAACCAGCACATTTGCCTGTCGATTCGACTCGGTGGCAGGCGGAATCCCTGGAGGCAAACATGGATATTGAATTCGGCATCAGGAACGTGGCACGCACGGTCAGCTTCAGCACGGATGAAAAGGCCGACGAGGTTGCGGCCCACATCAGCCAGGCCTTGAAGGAAGGCGGGCCGATCGATCTGGTGGACGACAAGGGTCGTCACATCGTCGTTCCCAAGGATGCCCTGGGATACGCGGTCATCGGATCGGACACCACCCATCCGGTAGGGTTCGGTGCCTTGGGTGGCGCCACCGACTGAGTCAGAACTCGACAGACCAGAACGGACAGGCCGGCAGGAGACCCTCAGACAGAGGGATATCCTACCGGCCTGATTCCGTATGCCCGGTCGATGATGCGGCCGACCACCTCAGAGCTGGTCCTGTTCTCCCCGAGCACATTGGGCTTACCCTTGCCGTGCCAGTCGGACCCACCGGTCACCAATAGGTCCCACCGCTCGGCCAGAGCCAGCAGGCGTTCCTGCTCCTGAGGAGAGTTGTCACGATGCCGTACCTCCAGGCCGTCCAATCCCTCCCTGACCAGGTTCCCGATCTGCACATCGCTGAGTAGGACCGGATTGCGCTGTGTGGCACCCGGATGAGCGATGACCACGACCCCGCCGGCATGTTTGACCGCCTTCAGCACCTGGTGGGTGGTGGGCGACGGGGTAGGCAGGTAATACGGGCCGGACGACGAGCAGACCCCCGCGAAGGCCTTGCTCCGGTCGGAATAGACCCCTGCCCTGACCAGGGCATCGGCGATGTGGGGACGACCGACGGTGGTCCGCTCCCCTTCCTTGACCTGATCCAGCACATCCTGCCAGGTAATCGGATAGTCCCGGGAGATCCTATCCACCATGGTCCTGGTCCTGGCCAGCCTGGCCTGTCTGGTCCTATCGAAAAGCCTGGTGATGACCATATCCTCGGGATCATAGAGGTAGGCCAGCATGTGGACAGAGACGTTCTGGTCCTCGGCCGTTATCTCGGTGCCCAAAAGGAGGGGCATCCCCTCACTCTCGGCGGCCTCCGCGGCCATGGCCCAACCCGCATTCGTGTCGTGGTCGGTTATGGCCAGACCCGCCACCCCCTGTTTCCCGGCCAGGGATACCATCTCCGCGGGGGTCATGGTCCCATCGGAGAACACCGTATGGCAATGCAGGTCCCATCCTGCCCTCTCATGTGATGAGGCAGGGTTCACCCCGGTCTGATGAGTCATGCCTCCATCCTAAACTCGCTTCCGTATCAACGCCCTTAGCGAGCGCTCCCCCGTAGGAGTCGCCCCCGTATTCCGGACCATTCAGACCTAACGAGGTGGTGGCCATGAACGAGCAGATCCCCGAAGCCACACCAGGCTGGCGCCATGGGCATGTCTGGACCTACACGATGGCCGCGATCGCCTCCCTGATGGCCCTCTTTTCAAGTCTCATCCTCGCTGCGGAGACCCTGCAACTGGCCAGGAACCCCCAAGGGCGGCTCAGTTGCGATATCAACGCCGTGGTCTCGTGCTCGACCGTGGCCGGGTCATGGCAGGCCGAACTGATTCATCTGGGTACCCTCCCCATTCCCAACGCCTTCCTGGGGTTGGCCGCCGAAGCGGTTTTTCTGACCCTGGCCGTGGTCGGACTCAGCGGGGTCGGGCTCCCCTCCTGGATGGCCGGCCTGACCTGGTTGGGATCCCTGCTGGCCCTGGCCTATGCCGTTTGGCTCTTCACCCAGTCCGTGTTCGTCATCAGGGCTCTCTGCCCATGGTGCCTGGTCATGCTGGCCTCCACCAGCATCCAGTTCATGGCCTTCAGCCATGCCACGGTAACCGTTCAGGGGCTTCCCTCATCCCAGGGGCATATGCCCGGTCTGGGAAGGGGACTGCGCGCTTACTACCGTCTGCACTTCGATCTTATGGTGGACCTGGTCTGGCTGGCGGCCCTGATCACCATCATCCTGGCCAAGGAGGGGGCGGCCATCTTCGGGTGACCCGACCGGAAATCCGCTTTCTTGCCGGCCTTCGGCAAATCAGGCCAGACCCCGGGGGATGTCCTCAAGGGATACCCGCGCAACCATCCTGGCCTCGCCGGTCAGGTGGACTTCCTGGTCGTCCACGTCAACATCCAGGACACCGCCACCCACACGGATGGCCCAGTGGTCGAGGCCGGTCAGGGCACGCAGGACCACCCCGCTGGCACTCAGCCCCGTCCCGCATGAGAGGGTCTCCCCCACTCCACGTTCATAGACGCGCATGGAGGCATGCCCCGATCCGGTCTGGGGGTCCACGGATTCCAGTCTGAGGAACTCGATGTTCTGCCCCTCGTCAAGACCCGGATGGGCATTTGGCTGCCTACCGAGGTCCAAGGTGTCCAGGTCGGGCAGCTCGGTCTTGCCCAGGAGAGTGGAGACAGCTCCCGGCAATCCATCCGGTAGCGAGTGCTCACCTGCACCGTTCCCATCGACCCCGGTGCCTTCCGAATCCTGCCGGGCAAACCCCTCGCCCAGTCCTGCCAGGACCACCACATGAGGATTGCCCATATCGACCAGGGTTCCCGGAGCCGACCCGCCCAAGGCGCCGCCGTCAACCATCTGCCCGCCGAGGGCACCCATGGTCCAGGCACCGATGTTGACGGTAAAGACATGCCCGTCCACGTCAGAGGCGGCGCCACGGGAAACGATGCGCTTGACCCCGGCCCGGGTGCCCAGCAGGAAGGATGATCCATCCATGGTCGGAGCCAACCCCTGCTTCTGGGCGAAGAGGGTGATGGCCCTGGTCCCGTTGCCGCACATCTGCGCCAGTGACCCGTCCGCGTTGCGATAATCCATGAACCACTGGCAGCCGAACCTGTTGCATCCCTCGATGGCCTCCTGGTCCAGGTCGCTCACATCCTGGGGGTGGGCCAGACGAATCACCCCGTCGGCGCCAACCCCGAAGTGCCTGTCGCAGAGCCAGCGAACCTGGTCGGCACTGGGTTCCAGGGTCCCCTGGGGATCCGCATAGACCACAAAATCGTTGCCGGTTGCATGCATTTTGTAAACAGTCCGGGGAATACTCATGGTTGTAGGGTACGGCCTTTCACCGACAGGCTAGGCTGGTCATTCGGCTTGGAAAGGAGCTGGTCAGATGGGTTCAGGGGCACCGATCGGAATCTTTGATTCCGGACTCGGAGGATTGAGCGTCACCGCCAGCATCCATGCCCTCCTGCCTTCCGAGGAACTCAGCTACTTCGGCGACTCGGCGAACGCCCCTTACGGGACCAAACCTCCCGAGATGGTGGCCCAACGGTGCATGGACATCGGCGATGCCTTCATGGACCAGGGCGTCAAGGCAATGGTCATTGCGTGCAACACCGCCACCAGCGTCTGCGTGGAAGAGATGCGTCGGCGCTATCCCGTTCCCATCATCGGCATGGAGCCGGCACTGAAACCGGCCTGCCAGCGGGGCGGCGGCCTCCCCCAGCGGGTCATTGTGACCGCCACTCCCCTGACTCTCAAGGAAGACAGATTCTCCCGTCTGATGGACCGGTTCAAGGCCACCCACACGATTTTCGCCCAGCCCTGTCCGGACCTGGTCCGGATAGTTGAGTCGGGCCACCTGGATGACCATGACCTTGTGGACGCGACACTTCACAAGTACCTCGACCTGTACGACTTGGACACCATGGATTCAATCGTTCTGGGATGCACCCACTTCGTCTTCTTCAAGGACCGTATCGCCAGCCTCTGTCCACCGGGCCTGGCCCTGATGGACGGCAATGAAGGCACCGCCAGACACCTCAGGGACCTCCTGTCCGAGGCCGGGCGGCTGAACGAGAGCGAAGCGCCGGGCCGGGTCCACATCGCCAACTCCGATTCATCGCCACGGATTATCGAGTACTCCCGCCACCTGCTCGAAACCTGCAAATCCTGAGTTTGTCCATCATCCACGCATAAGCTGTGAGGGATAACCGACGAAACGAGGTGCCTTATGGGAACGAACCGGACAGCAGTCATCGACGTAGGCGGCGGGTTCCGTTCCATCTTCGGCGCCGGGGTCTTCGACCGTTGCATAGAGGAGGGCATAACCTTCGACCACTGCTACGGGGTATCGGCGGGCAGCGCCAACCTGGCCTCCTTCCAGGCTGGTCAACTCAGGCGATGCTACAAGTTCTATACGGTCTACTCCTCGCGAAAGAAGTACGCGAGTGCCGGCAACTTCCTCAGGGAGGGAAGTTACGTCAACCTGGACTACGTCTATGGGACGCTTTCGGCCCACGACGGAGAATGCCCCTTGGATTACCCTGCGTTGAGAAAGAACCCAGCGGGGTTGACCGTTGTGGCATGCAACGCACTTGACGGATCGACGACATACTTCGACAAGTCCGACCTGGCACAGGACAACTACGACATTCTCAAGGCCTCATCAACGGTACCGGTGGCGAACAAGGCCTACATGATCGAGGGAGTACCCTACCTGGACGGCGGCATCGCCGACCCGGTACCGATAAGGAAGGCCCTGGATGAGGGGTACGAACGCGTGGTTCTGATCCTGACCCGTCAGCGCGATATCCTGCGCGAGCAGAAGAAGGACGTCCTCCCGGCCAAAATCCTGTCCAGGACCTACCCGGCGGCCGCGGAACGGCTCCTGGAGCGATACAGGACCTACAACGACGAAGTGGCCCTTGCCAAGGAGGCCGAGAGAGATGGCAAGGTCCTGATTCTGGCACCCGACAGTCTGTGCGGACTGACCACCCTCAGCAAGTCCATGAAGGGGTTGAACGAGATGTACGACAAGGGTTATCGGAGTGCCGAGGCCATCAGGAACTTCCTGTCCGACTGAATCCGGCGAGCCATCCGGCTGATTGGTGGTCGGACTTTCGGTGGTGTGCGTCTGCCGTCAGGACATCGAAGCGAAATGCCTGGCCTGAAACAGATCGTCTGGCGACCAACGCGACCAGCACGGTTAAGTCATGGTTTCGTCTACCCCCCCCCGCCCTCCTCAAGGGTCCTGACCTCGGGCTCCTGGCCGGGTATCCGCGATGCCGTCATTTCAGCACCACTGGGTTCGAATCTTGGTCTGAGCCTCTCCGGACTTTGGAAATACATCGCCAGCGTAATCGAAGGTAATAGACTCGGCCTTACCAGCCCGCGCCGAAACCGTGGACGAATGCACCTTTCCCGAAAGGACGATTCATGACACAACTTCGCAATACCGATACGGATATCTTCCCTTTAGTGCTTGGTGGAAACACCTTTGGATGGACCAGCGATGAGCAAACCAGCGACCGGGTCCTCGATGCCTACGTCGAAGCCGGGGGAAACCTGATTGACACCGCCGACGTCTACTCGGCCTGGGCTCCGGGCCACTCCGGCGGTGAGTCCGAGATCATCCTGGGCCGATGGCTGGCCAGGAGCGGAAAACGAAACGAGGTACTGGTGGCCACCAAGGTCAGCCAGCATCCTCAGTATCCCGGTCTATCGGCCGAGAACATCGAGCATGCAGCCAACGCCTCCATGCTTCGCCTGGGCGTGGATGTAATCGACCTCTACTACGCCCACTTCGATGATCAGAAGACCCCCTTGGAAGAGACCGTCTCCGCTTTCGACAAGCTGGTCAAGGAGGGCAAGGTCCGTGCCATCGGCCTTTCGAACTACTCCCCCGACCGGATTCGCGAATGGTTCAGAATCGCCCGTGAGAACGATCTGACCCTGCCGGTGGCCCTGGAACCTCAGTACAACCTGGTGTATCGATCCACCTATGAGGATGGGCTCATGGAGGTCGCCAAGGACGAGGACCTGGCCGTATTCCCCTACTTCTCCCTGGCTTCCGGCTTCCTTACCGGCAAGTATCGCACCATGGACGATCTGAAGGGCAAGCAGCGTGAAGGCATGGTCAAGGACTTCTTCACCCAGGAGGGCCTGGACGTGGTGTCTGCCATGGACGACATCGCCAAGGCGCACGGGACCGAGCTTGCCACGGTGGCCCTGGCCTGGTTGAACCACCGCCCGCAGATTGCGGCCCCCATCGCCTCGGCACGTACTCCCGAACAGCTGCCGGCCCTCCTGGCGGCAGCCAAACTGGAATTGAGCGATGACGAGGTACAGACCCTGAACACCGTCAGCGACAAGGTCGGTGCCTGAGCCGCTCACTGAGTGGCAGGCGGCAATCGTACGGACCAGGACCGAGAGATAGGACTGGTTACGACCCGGATTACAGGCCGAGCGGAGTCAACCAGACCACGTGCTTCGATCGATGAAACCTGCCAAGCGCAACCTGGCATAGGAAAATGGGGTTCCCATCCTTGACGGGATGGGAACCCCATTTTTCCGGCCCTGCGTCAGGCCTTGGCCAGGTCCACCTGGGCCTCGGTCAGACCCTCGTCCGACCTGATCTCCAGGCCGGTGGCCAGGGTCTCCTGGCTGATCAGGTCCCGGAACCGCTCGGCCTTCGATGCATCGGCCTCGGGCAGGGTCAGGGTCAGGTCTATCCGATCTGCGATATCCAGGTCGGCGGCCTTACGGGCATCCTGAACCTGCCGAATCAGGTCTCTCACATACCCCTCGGCGAGGAGGTCGTCGTTGAGCTGGGTATCGAGAATGACGAATCCTCCTGTCGGCAGGGCGGACGAGACCGACTGGTCCATCCTGGCTCCGTCCTCCTGCTCAACCCGGTTGTCAAGCTGATACTCGGCGGGTTCCAGGGCCACATCCCCGCCAGGGGTCTGGACGACCACACGACCGTCCTCTTCACGCCAGGCACCGGTCTTGGAGGCCTTGATGACGAACTGCACCTGCTTGCCCAGCCTGGGCCCGGCGGCCCTGGCATTGACCTTCAGGTCGTGGATGATGCGCAGACCCTCTTCCTGGGCCTGGTCCAGAGTGCAGAACTCCACATCCTTGATGTTGAGTTCGGACTTGAGGATACCCGCGTAGGGCCGGGCCGCCTCGGGATCGCGGTCGATGACGGTCAGTCTGGAGAGGGGCTGACGGACGCGAATCTGCTCGGACTTGCGCAGGGAGAGGGTGGCTGAAACAACCTCCCGGACCTTTTCCATGGCGGCGACCAGGGCCGAATCGTCCTTGACGACCTGACCCAGCCCGGTCTCTTCGCCAGTGGTCTCATCGACCAGGAAGGGCCAATCCTCCAGGTGGACGGACTCACCGCCGGTCAGCCCGCGCCAGACCGCCTCGGCCTCCATGGGGGCGAGCGGGGCCAGCACCCTGGAGAAGACCTCCAGAACCGTATAGAGGGTGTCGAAGGCCTGGTGATCCTCGCTCCAGAACCGGTCACGATTGTTGCGGATGTACCAGTTCGTCAGCACATCGATGAAGTCGGTGACGGCATCGCAGGCATCCGAAATGGCGAAATCATCCAGGGCCTTCTCCACGGTCAGAACCAGGCGACGCAGACGGGCCAGCAGGAAGCGGTCCATTTCGGGCAGGTCGTCGACCTGGTCCGCCGTCAGCCGTTGCGCCTCATACCCATTCCCCCCATTGGCCGCATTGGCATAGAGGGTGTAGAAGTAGTAGGAACTCCAGACCGGCAGCATGACCTGGCGGACCGTATCGCGGATTCCATCGGCCGTGACCACCAGGTTGCCGCCACGAAGGATGGAGGAGCTCATCAGGAACCAGCGCATGGCATCTGAGCCATACTCATCGAAGACCCCATTCACATCCGGGTAGTTGCGCAGATGCTTGCTCATCTTCTGTCCGTCGGACCCCAGGACGATACCGTGGCAGATCACGTTCTTGAAGGCCGGGCGGTCGAAGAGCGCCGTAGACATGATGTGCATGGTGTAGAACCAGCCACGGGTCTGACCAATGTACTCCACCACGAAATCGCAGGGGTCCCTGTCCTCGAAGTACTGCTTGTTCTCGAAGGGGTAGTGGAACTGGGCGAAGGGCATGGACCCCGATTCGAACCAGCAGTCCAGCACGTCCGAAATCCGGTGCATGGTCGACTTGCCGGTCGGGTCGTCAGGATTGGGCCTGGTCAGCTGGTCTATCCAGGGTCGGTGCATGTTGACCTGACCCTTGTCATCGGTCGGGTAGCGGCCGAAGTCCCGCTTGAGCTCCTCCAGGGAGCCGTAGACATCCACCCTGGGGTACTTGGGATCGTCCGAGACCCAGACCGGTATGGGCGAACCCCAGAATCTGTTGCGTGAGATGGACCAGTCGCGGGCGTTGGCCAGCCACTTACCGAACTGTCCGTCCTTGACGTTTTCCGGAATCCAGTTGATCTCCTGGTTGAGTTCCAGGAGACGATCCTTGATCTTGGTCACGGAGACGAACCAGCTGGACACCGGCTTGTAGATCAGCGGTGTGCCGCAGCGCCAGCAGTGGGGATAGGAATGGACATAGCTCTTCTCCTGGAAGAGTATGGCCCGGTGTTCGGCGGGAACCCTGGCCAGGGGGCCGTCCCCGGCACGTAGGTTGCGGATGATGGGCATATTGGCCTCGAAGGCCTGTACGCCCTCATAGTCCGGGCAGACACTGGTGAATACGGCACCGGCATCGAGCACATCAACACTGCGGATGCCCTTGGCGTTCAGGGTGTTCATATCGTCTTCGCCGTAGGGGGCCTGGTGGACCAGACCGGTGCCCTCCACCGTGTCGACGTAGTCGGCCGTGTAAATCGTATAGGCATTGGGTCCGGGGGTGCCGCCTTCGGACTCGGCCTGCTCCCCCTCAAAGTACGGGAAGACGGGCCAGTACCGCCAACCCTCCATCTCGGACCCCTTGAGGGTGCGGACCACCTGGTAGTCCTCCCCCAGCTGCTTGGCATAATCCCCCAGGCGGGCCGTGGCTATGTAGAAACGCATACCGGCGAAGGGGCCCTCCACCGGGCTGACCTCCGAGTACTCGATGCCGGCCCCGACCACGATGGCCAGATTGGTGGGGACGGTCCAGGGGGTGGTGGTCCAGAAGACGGCATAAGCGTCCTCGTCCCGAAGCTTGACCGCCACGGAAACCGTCGTGTCCTGCCGGTCCTGGTAGACATCCGCATCCATGCGCAGCTCATGATTGGACAGGGGGGTCTGGTCCTTCCAGCAGTAAGGCAGAACCCGGTTCCCCTTATAGGCCAGACCCTTGTCGTAGAGGGTCTTGAAGGCCCACATGACCGACTCCATGTAGGAGACGTCGAGGGTCTTGTAGCCGTGGTCGAAGTCGACCCAGCGTGCCTGACGATGGACATAGTCCTTCCACTCGCCCGTGTACTTGAGCACCGAGGCACGGCAGGCATCATTGAACTTCTCGATGCCCATGCCCTCGATCTGGTCCACGCTGTCGATGCCAAGTTCGCGCTGGGCCTCAAGCTCGGCGGGCAGGCCGTGGGTGTCCCAGCCGAAGACCCGGTTGACCTTTCGCCCCTTCATGGTCTGATAGCGAGGAATCACGTCCTTGACGTACCCGGTCAGCAGGTGCCCGTAGTGGGGCAGACCATTGGCGAAAGGAGGACCGTCAAAGAAGACGAACTCGTTGTCCGCATGGTCGCCCGAGGGCCGACGGTCCACGGACTTGTCGAAGGTATCGTCACGGTCCCAGTAGTCCAGCACGGACTCCTCCATCCCGGGGAAGGATGGGTTGGGTGTCACCCTGGACAGAGCAGGGTCGACCACCGCCTTGGGGTAGACGTCGCCGCCCCGACTTGTCATGGTTGAGGTATCAGTGGTCCGATTCACCGTTCACGCTCCTCGCTGGTTGCTCATTCACCATGTCGAGGACGAGGGACCCTGGGGTCCACCGCGGTACCACCTCGCTTGCCCGGACGGAACCGTACCGGACCGCTTGATCTGATTGGGCTGTACGGGCCCACCCGTCGGTTCTACTGGGGACGCATCGCAATGGTCCCGTTCTTCCGAAGGCTCCCCGCTGATAACGGATCACTGCCCACTACCTAAAGAATATACCACCGGGCGTTTGCCGCCAGGGCGGTCTCGGAAAATGACATGAATCATCTTCCCGGCCCCGCTCAGGTACGGGAATCGGAATCCTGTATCTTCCCCACAGACTCCCGCTGGACGAAAATCGTGGGGATGCTCAACATGGGTCCCAGACCCGTAACCCCATTCCGGATCAGTTCAAGGAGCATATCCACTCCCCTGCGCCCCATGTGACCGGCCTGCTGGGAGATGATTGAAATCCTGGGGGTCATGAGATTGAAGACATCGATATCATCGAAGGAGATAAGAGACATCTGGGATCCGATTCTGATTCCACGGTCGTGGAAGATGCCCAGACAGCTGATTGCATCAGGTGAGTACCCGAAGATGAGGGCCGTGGCACCGAATTCGGTAATCCTATCCAGGGCCGCTTCAAGAGAGGCACCCGTACCATCACTTGAGAGGGTCAGGGCCCCGCCGTCCCCGAAGAAGTCGGGGCTCAGCGCTTTGAAGGCTTCTGCACGCTCGTTAAGGCTGAAAGACTTCAAGGATGGGTGGGCGAGGTAGGCGATTTTCCTGTGCCCATTGGCGCGCAGTGTGCCCATCGCCTCTTCC
Organism: Bifidobacterium coryneforme; assembly: GCF_000737865.1. NCBI lineage: Bacteria > Bacillati > Actinomycetota > Actinomycetes > Bifidobacteriales > Bifidobacteriaceae > Bifidobacterium > Bifidobacterium coryneforme. The sequence continues at coordinate 532,043 of NZ_CP007287.1, read as the reverse complement.
AGGCCGGGCCTGGGGTCAGAAACCACATAGGGAATGGTATCCATACCCGGTACGCGTCGATCCACGAAGACCGTGGGAAGTTTCCGCTTCACCAGAGCCTTCAACCCGTCGGACTTCTCGCCTTGGGGAATGACAATCAGTCCGTCGAATCGCTGCCCCAGGATGTTGGTGATGAAAGAGTCCTGACGCTCTACGTTTTCCGCGGATGTACCGATCAGGGTGTTGTATCCGCTCTCGTAGAGAATCCCCTCAACGGAGCTGACCAGATCGGCGAAATACCTGTTACGCAGATCAGGCACCAAAAGGCCGACCATTTTGGAATCGGACGCACGGATGGCCTGGGCCCTCGAGTCCGGAATATACCCCAGGTCATCAACGGTGTTCAGCACCAACGTCTTGGTTTTGTTTGAGAATCTGCCCTTGCCGTGCAGGACCTGCGAGACGGTCGCGATGGAGACACCTGCTTCTTGCGCCACATCGCGAATAGTCACAAATCCCATAAAGACTCTTTCTCATTTGACAAGCTGCAACTTTCCAAGCATAGCCCAGACTCAACATTGGATACTGAACACGCACCAGGTATCTTGCCTGCCCGGCTGACCTCACAGAGGCCGGACGGTCGGTCGGCGACCTACCTCTACACCTGGAATCGAACAGGGGCCTCCCAGGGCCGACAACATCGACACCGGGAGACCCCTGGCATGATTCCCGCCGCCTATCAGTACGGAAGCAGGAGGACGGAGAGGACCAGTACGCTGATGATGCCCACGATGCTGGGCACGCTGGTCCGCTTGAGCACCTTGGTGGGCTCCACCTTGATGCTGGCAGCCACGATCATAATGACCGCCGCCACCGGGGATATGCCACGGGCCAGGTTGGCGATCATCTGCATGGGCAAGGCGATAAGGATGCCGTTGACACCCGCAGCAGCAGCGATTCCGGGCACCAGGGCGATGACCGCGTAGAACATGGCCAGGCCGCCACCGGACAGGAAGCCGAACAGGCAGGTGGCCAGAGCGAAGATCAGAGCCACCGTCAGGCCGGCTCCGGTGGACCCCTCCACGGAGTGGGTCAGGGCATCAATCAGCCCCAGCTTCTGCACACCGGTGGTGAAGAGTGAGCCGCCGCAGACCAGGATGACCACCTGGCTGAAGCCACGACCCATACCGGTGAACATCTCGACGACCGATCCCTGGATCTTCTTGAAGGAGCGATGGCGGATGGTCTCGATGATGACCGCGATGAAGAAGGAGATGAAGGTCAGCACCACGATATCCATGGTCAGACCCTTGACGAACATGGCCGCAATACCGATGACGAGGATCAGAATGAGGGGCAGCAGGGGCAGGAAGGCGTAGTATCCGGGAATACCGGTGGTATCACGCACGGCTTCCGCTTCATGCTCGGCCTGGTCGGCAATGACCGTGCCCTCCTCATGACGGTCGCACCACTTCTGCCAGAGGTAGTGGGCCAAAGCCATGATAAGCAGGGAGGGAATGGCGATCTTGGCATTGTTGCCGACATATTCGATCAGATCGTAATTGAGTGTCTTGGCGGCAATGACGTTGTCCGCACCCAAGGGGGTGGGCATGATGGTGGCCGTGCAGGCAATCACTCCGGCGGCGGTCAGTGAGGAAAGGCCCATGCCCACCAGTACCGGGTAGAGGATCGACATGAGGATGATCGCCAGGCTGGAAGCGCTGGGGATGACCAGGGACATGACATTACCCAGCAGGAAGACAGCCGGCACGATGAGCGCCTTGTGCTTGATGTGACGCAGGGGCTTGACCATGTAGTTCACCGCAACCTGGTTGGCTCCGATGACGTTCATGTAGGCCGAGTAACCAAACAGGACCATGATGACCAGACCGGCGGCCTGGAGCTGGTCGAGGATGGTGTCCTTGAATACCATGAAGACATCGAAGAGACCGAAACCGGTACCCTTGCCCGCATCATACAGGGGATGTCCCAGAGCCCAGGCACCCAGGAGGAGGACCAGGCCACCGATAATCAGGCTCAGGGCCGGATTGTATTTCTTGATGATCAGGTACCCGATCGCCACCAGGACGACCAGAACCAGAATGATCTCCGCAATCATCTATTGACTCTCTTTCTTGATCTTACTTTTGTTATCAAATGCACTTGCTCATGCCTTCCAGGAACCAGGCCCGGAATCCTTCGGAATCCACATCGACAGCGACGGAAGCGTTGGCGGCGCGGTTCCGATAGCCCTTCAGGTCAACGACGGTGCAACCGCGGGTCGGACCCTGCGCCAGCTCCACCTCAACGGAGGTTTCGGCGAATTCGAAGAGTTCGGGAGCCAGGATGCACGCGACCGCGCAGGGATCGTACATCTTCAGACCCGTGGCGAAGCTTCCTCCGCGGTACTTCTTGAACAGGTCGTGGGTCATTGTGCCCACCTTCCCCATGGCAGGCAGCTGAGCGCTGTCCTCGGGCAGGACCAGGGCCTTGAGACCGACATCCAGACCGGCCATGACGATGGGGATCCCCGACTCGAAGACAATGGCAGCGGCCTCGGGATCCGTGGCTATATTGAACTCGGACATGACGCCACGGTTACCGCGGGCAGTGGAGCCTCCCATCATGGCGATCCGCCCAATCCCCTTGGCGACCTCGGGGTACACCTTGAGCAGGAGGGCGATATTGGTCAGCGGTCCGATGGTCACCAGGGTGACCGGTTCGGACGAGTCCATGATCTCCTTGCGCATGGCCTCGATCGCATGTTCCTTCAGCAGCAGGGAGCGATCGGGCTCAGGGAAGTCGAAACCCTCCATTCCGGTCTTTCCATGGATGTCACTGGCATCCACGAACGGCTCCAGCAGAGGAGCGGGGGCCCCCTGGGCCACCGGAATGGGTCGCTCGAAATAGGTCAGCAACCGCAGGGCGTTCAGTGTGGTCTTGTCCAAGCCGACATTGCCGGCCACCGTGGTAATCAGACGCACATCCAGCCGGGGCGAGAACAATGCCAGGGCGATGGCGACGGCATCGTCGATTCCCGGGTCGGTATCGATGATGACAGGTGTAGGATTCATGATTCCTTCTCCTTTGATTTGTTTACAGTTGATACTCGCGCTTCATGGGCACCATCCAGAAAGAGGACCATCCCGCTTCCCAGACCCGGACCGGGTCGCCGGGTAAAACCATGCTCCTCGTAGAAGCCTTCCTTGCCGGGGGTGGCCATCAGACCTACGTAGGCATGCTCACAGGCCTCTTGGCCAATTCGGTCCAGCAGAGCCTGGAGGATGACACTTCCCACGCCCTGGTGACGGTATGGGGGCAACACCACGAGGTCCTTGATGAAGAAGGCGATGCGCCCGTCGGCCACGACCCGGCCTATACCGGCTGGCTCACCGTCTACGTCGGCCACGACCGAGCAGTAACCACCGTCCAAGGCCGCCTTCACATCATCGATGGGGTAAGGATGAAAGTCAGCAGTCGAGCGCACCCGTTCATAGAGTTCCGGAGTCAGCGCATCGTGCCGAATGACGACCTCCATTGGAATCCTCTCCTTTGAGTGCTTACGTTGCTATAACGTTTTATCAACACAACAGAGTGTAACCCGGCACCAGTGGTTTGTCTAATTCAACAGTTTCGCGCTGAATGCTAGTCCTGGAATCGCCCGGTATTCTCGGGGTCTCCCGGCAGGCCATCCATGGTGTCCTCGGCGCCCAGGACCTGCCTCCAAAAGTCCAGGGGACGGCCATAGGGACAGGCCTGACCGCCCCTCACCTGCAGGTCGGCCTTGGTTTGCAGCACATTCTCCTCGTCGACCCCATCCAGGAAGCCGGTCAGCCGAGTAAAGCGGTCGGGGTCGTAGAAGATGCCACCGACGATTTCAAGGAGCCTGCCGGCCCTCTGCATGGGCAGGGAGTCCCAATGCCGGAGTTCGATGTAGTTCTTCAATCGAACGTCATTGAAGTGGGTGGTCAGGATATGTGTAATCTCGGCATCATTGAGTCGCCGGTCGGGATAGATGTCCCCGGCGTTCTCATGCCAGGCAATGAAGACCTGCTTCCCGTCTGGCCCCTCCACCTCAGGGGTGTGCGAGATATCGGCCACCATGAGCGGGGTCGACAGCACGTCAACCGCGTAGTCCTCCCAGCCGAATCCTTCATCGAACAGACCAGAAGTCAGGCCGGTACGCTGAGGGTCGAGCCAATCCCATATCCTCTGTCGCCGCAAGGGCAGACGATTGGACTCACCCTCGAAGACCGGGGTGTTCCGGAAGAAGTAGGCGAGAATGGGACCGATGGCCGTACCCAGGCGAATCTTGGCAATGGCATCGGACTCGTCCCGATAGTCGATGCTGATCTGGGTGGAAGCGGTACTGCGCATCATCATCGGCCCGCATTGGCCGATGCGGCCCAGGTAGGTGTTCATGACCGCATACCGTTCCTTGGGGTTTACCCCCACATCCGCATAGGAACCTGCCGGACGGTACCCATATTCAACCAGGCGGAACCCCAGTCGCTCGGCAATCGGATCCACTTCCGCACGAAAGCGGCGGTACAGGTCTTCGAACCCCTGGCGATCGCGCACCACACCCAGCGAACACTCCACCTGGCTTCCCGGCTCCAGGGAGACCACGCAGCCCGGCCGACTCAGCCCGACCAGGTGCCCATCCTCACGATATTCCGCATCACCGTCGTAGTAGGGTTCCAAGGCCGAAAGCAGAGCCTCTATGCCCCGCTCCCCCTCATAGGGAACCGGGGCATCGCTTCCGTCATTGCTGACCGGGATGTGCTCTATTTCGACGCCGAAACGCCACTGGGACGCAGGCTTGGCCCCCCGAGAGAAGTAGTCGACCAGGCTGTCCACATGACGGGGATTGGGCACCGTCAACAGGTGTGCATATCCAACTCTTCCGTTTTCCCTCATGCTGCCATGGTAGGAGCGCGCGGAGGTCACAGGCAATCAACACGCCAGGATATCCGCACCTGGCGGACAGCCCGGGGCGATTGCAGCTCAGTCGACGGTCACCGTCACAGCCTGCAAATCCTCCCTGCGCGAGGATGACCCCACCAGCACCTGGAACTGACCCAGTTCGACCTTGCGGCGGCATTCGGCATCAACCAGGGTCCATTCGGCCACAGGAAGGTCGAAGACCACCTTGCAGGTCTGCCCCGGATCCAGTCGAACCCTGCGGAAGGCCTTGAGCTCACGGTCGGCCCAGCTGACCGAGGTCACCAGGTCGCTGATGTAGACCTGGACCACCTCGGTGCCCGGCAGCTGGCCGGTGTTGGTCAGGTCAACGGACACTCTGACCACGTCTTCAGCTCCCACGGTGTCCGAGCCGTCGACCTGGGGCTGTCCGTACGCGAAGGTGGTGTAACCCATCCCCTGGCCGAAGGCGAAGGCCGGTTCCTGGGTCAGGTCGGCATACCGGTTGCCGTGCTGTCCTCGAATCTGGTTGTAATAGACCGGCAACTGCCCGGCATGCCTGGGGAAGGTGATGGGCAGTCGGCCCGTGGGCTCGACCATGCCTGCCAGAATCCTGGCCAGGGCCAATCCACCCTGCATACCAGGGTCAGGCTGCCAGATCAGGGCCCTGGCCGACTGTGCGGACGGGGGCAGAATCAACGGCTTGGAAGACATGAGCACAACGATCATGGGCTTGCCTGTTTGAGCCAGAGCATCCAGGAGATCGCGCTGAGGGCCGTAGAGTTCCAGAGTGGCAGTCGAGCAACCCTCGCCCACCAACTGGACCACGTCACCGACCACGGCCACCACCAGGTCGCTTTGCCTGGCCTGGTTGACGGCCTTATCGAACCGGACCCGATCGATTTCGGCAGGGGCAGCCACCTTGGGCCTGGGCTGCCCGTCCGGGAAGAACGGGCCCTCCGGGTCGTCAACCAAGCGGACGATATCGACACCCTGCTCGCAGTTCAGGGTCCAGTTCTCCGGCAGCACCCGACGCAACCCGTCTGCCACGGTCGAAATCATCTCCCGAGGCTGGTCTTCGATCCAGTCGCATTGACCCGAGCCACCGGCCCAGTCCCCCAGCTGGTTCTGGGCATCATCAATCAGCGGCCCCACCAGGGCAATGCTGTGCGCCGCATCATCGCGAGGACGACCCTCCGCATCCACCCCGCCGAATAGGGGAAGGATGCCGTCATTCTTCAAAAGAACCGCCGACTCCTGAGCCACCTGGAGATTGAGCTCCTGATGCTCTGGAGAGTTGATGACCGCCTTCTGGGCCTGAACATCCGGCAGGCGCGGATCTTCGAAGAGCCCCATACGGAATTTCAGGGCCAGGATGTGCCTGACCGCTCGATCAAGGTCTTCCTCACGGAGCAACCCGGAATCCAGTGCATCCAGGGCCCCCTGGTAGAAGCCGGGCGTGGTCATGATCAGGTCGTTGCCTGCCTTGACAGCGGCTGCGGCGGCCCTGGAGTAGTCGGGCTGTACCTTCTGTTCCCAGACCATCCGACCCACGTTGTCCCAGTCTGTGATCAGGGTCCCCTGGTAGCCCCACTGCCCGCGAAGAACATCGCTGAGCAGCCAATCGTTGACGGTGACCGGAACCCCGTCGATGGACTCATACCCCAGCATGAAGGTGGCCACACCCTCCTTGGCCAGGCGCTCGAAGGGCGGCAGGAACCATGAGAGCAGTTTGCGGTGGGATAGGTCCGCCTCGGAGGCATCGCGCCCGCCTTGGGTCTCGGAATAGCCGGCGAAGTGCTTGGCCGTGGCCAGCACGGCATCCTTGGGCAGCTTTCCCGTCAAGGCCGAGCCGCCCTGATACCCGCGCACCATGGCTGAGGACATCTCCCCGATCAGGAAGGGGTCCTCGCCGAAGGTCTCATCCACCCGGCCCCAGCGGGTGTCCCTGGCTATGCACAAAACCGGGGAAAACGTCCAGTGGACACCTGTAGTGGCCACCTCCCTGGCTGTGGCCCGACCCATTCTCTGAATCAGATCAGGGTCGAAGGAGGCCGCCATGCCGAGCTGCTCGGGAAAGATGGTGGCTCCGCGGAAGAAGGAGTGTCCATGGATGCAGTCGTCACCAATCAGCAGGGGGATGCCCAGACGGGTACGATGGACAGCCTCGTCGGCCTTGACCATGTTCTCCGGAGAGACATGCAGAAGGGATCCAGCATGCTGGTCCACCACCTCCTTGTCAACTCCCTGGCGGGCATCCACCTGCATCATCTGCCCGACCTTCTCCTCACGGGTCATCCGGCCCACGAGGTCATTCAACCGTTCATCTACTCCCAAGTCGGGATTGCGATAGGGCATATCCTGCGCCATAGCATCCACTGTCATCAGACCAACTTCCTTCCTTACGAACCTACTTGACGATAATTGCCAGATCCCACGGCCCGATGGTCATAGGCTGGCCCCGATCTACTTGCTTCTGAGAATCGGACTGTCCGCCGGACACCAGTAGATGGCCCTCATAAGGCGAATCAATCCTGACTTCCTCAGATGAGTAATTGAGCAGGTAGGCGACATGCTCCCCCATGGCATTGATGCCTTCGCGTACAGTAACCACACCGGCCAGGTCACGGGCAGGTCCATGCAAACCGGCTGCATCCGCCGCATCCGAGAGCAACAGACGCATACCTTGGGCCGATGGAAGAGCACCGATCCATTCTGCGCTGCCAAGACCATGATTGTGACGGGTCACGGCCGCATACCGTCCCCATACAGGGTGGTCATAGGAAGCCAGGACCTCGGTGCCGGAACGCGGATTCAGCAGTTCAATCAGCCCCTCGCAGGTCGGCTTGGCCTGGGGTGTGCCGTGCAGATCCAGGGTCAATCCCCCTCCGGGGCGGGTGAACTGGTTGTAATCGATGCCGAATGCATCGGTCAGCAGGTGCGGGGCCTTGTCGTGCCAGACCTTAAGGTTCTCATCCGCCACGAACGAGCGCAGCGTGGCCACCAGGTGACCCCCCGTACGGACGTAGGCGTCCAAAGCCTTCAGCGTATCCTCACTGGTGCTGTACAGGGCCGGAACCACGACCATGGCATAGTGTTCCAGCAAGGACTCGTCGGCCTTGTCGTTGATGAAGTCGCACTCGATGTTCAGCTCGAAGAGGGCATCGTATACCCGTCTGACCACGTCGTTGTAGGAGATCTGCCCCTGCTCACGCGGGAAGCCGGTCTCCAGAGCGAACCAGTCCAAAGCGGTCAGTGAGTCATTGCCCACCATGATGGCCACCTTGTTGCGTTTTTGGAGATGGATCAGACGCTCGCCCACTCCCTTCTGCGCCACCTGCCTGCCAAAACCGCCTGCTTCCTCATAGATGGGATTGGGTTCCAGATCATGCGAGAGCAGACCCTTCCAGTAGGTCTCAAAAGAGTTGTGAGTGGAATGCCAGTGCCAGTACATGACCCCATCAGCACCTGAGGCCATATGGCTGTATGCCTGCAAGCGCAGCTGACCCGGGTAGGGCAACCAACCGTCCTGCCCCTGGGCCTGGGTCTCCAGAACCAGGTAATTGGCGCCACCCTTCAGACTGCGGGTCATGTCCCCGCCGAAGGCGATCTCCTTGCCTGTCAGATCGTCCTCTGTGGGATGGTAGATATCCACGCCGGCCACGTCCACACATTCGGCCGCCTCGAAATGGTCGACGGCGGGCTGGACCCCATATGACCAGCCGGGGCCCCAATCGAAATCGAAGTTGTGGGTGACGAACTGGTCGTCGCGGGCATATTCGCGCACGATGTCCGCCTGCCAGGACAGGTAGCGACTCACCTGGTTTCGTCGGAAGTGATCGAAAGCCGAGCCCAAGGACGCGTTGATGGTCCTGGTCAGGTCGGGAAAGTCCTCCCAGGAGTCGACCCTGTTGGACCAGTAGTCCAGCCCGTAGGCTGCATTGAGACGATCCAGGTCATCATCAAACCGCTGCCTCAGGTACTTGACGAAGAGGCGCTGCATGTCGGGTGATACACAGTCGTAGTACTTGGTCTCGTTGTCGACTTGGTAGCCAATCACCTGGGGATTATCGGCCACATGGCTCACCAGCCTGCGGATGACGCGCTCGCCATAATATCGGTAGGAGGGGTTGACGATGTCCATGATCTGACGTGCGCCATATCGGTTGGGCCCTTGGGGAGTGTCCGCCAGAACATCCGGGTGCATGGCAACCAGCCAGGCGGGCACGGCATAGGTGGGTGTGCCTACGATAACTTGAAGGCCGAAGCGCCCCGCGGCATCCAGCACCCGGTCCACATGGCTGAAGTCGAAAACACCGGGCTGTGGTTCCAGGGTGCTCCATGTGGATTCAGCGATACGAATAGTGGTGATGCCTGCAGCCTTCATCATCGACATGTCCCTGTCAACCCGCTCATAGGGCATGTACTCGTCATAGTAGGCGCATCCGAAGATGAGGCTGTCCGGAAGGCGCGTATCGCCTCGCGAAGCTGAATGGTCCTTGGCGTGAACCGCATTATCTGACATGATGAGCTCCAATTTGCATCTATAGGACGAACGTGTTGAAGGAGCGTGGTTCCAGAATCACCTGGAAACCCTGGCCTAGCTCGCCTTCCCCTCCTCGCGATGAGAATGAGAAGGGCATGGTTCTATCGAGCGCGTTCTGGGCCACGACCACAACCGATCCATCCGGGTTCTCAAAAGCGGCGGCCATCGAGCTGAAATGGCCACGGGTATCAAGCAGGCAAGCGCCCGGGCGCACATAGTGGGAGAAGTGGCGCATGACATAATATTCAGGATTTCGCGTGAATTGGCCTGTGTCCGCATCAATCGAGAAGAGCGAATTCTGTCTCCAACCCCAGGTGGATACACCCTGACCGAGCACCATATTCCAGTATGTGTAACAGGTCGCTCCGGCACGAAGGTACCGGTTGATGAGTGAGAAGATGTACTCTGCATATTCCCAGGTATTGCTACCCATACCGCACTCGGACTCGGTCTGCTCCAACTCGATCTCAGGCCAGGACAGATGGGTGCGCTCGATGTCATGCTGACCGGCCCATTGGTATCCGATGCCGGCGATGAATCTGCGGCAGTCCTCATCGAAGAGGATGTTGTCCACATACCTGTTGTAGTTCTCCAGCTCCATGCCCCCGGGGCCGAATTTCATGTCCTCGGGACCGTTGAGCGTACCCAGGAAGATGGCGGTATCCGGAGCTTCTCTGGCGAAAAGCGGCCCCAGATAGTCTCGAATGAAGATGCGCATGTCATCGCTGGACCACAGGCAGGAGGGGAATTTCTGGTCCGCAAAAACCTCATTCTGCACATGCAGCTGGTCGATGTGGATGCCACGGCGGTCATACTCTCGGACATAACGCAGAAGGTAGCGGGCATATGCAGAAAGGTTGCGCTCGCTCATGTCAATCCTGCCAAAATTGTAGACCTTGGGCCTTTTCATCCAGGTGGGCGGGCTCCAGGGACTAGCAAAGAGTCCCATATTCGGTTGATATTTCTGGGCCTGTCGAATATATGGAATCAGGGTCTGCTCATCATGGTCGACGCTGAAGTGGTTCAGGTCATAGTCGCCATCGGTCTCGTCGTAGCTGTACCAACCCGCCGCGAAGTCGTTGGCACCCACTGGAGTCCTGTTGAAGGTCAGATTCAGCTCGTCAGGACTGAAGAGCTCACGGATGACCTGTTCTCGATCTTCACTTCCCAACTCCTGCAGGGGCAGCCAGCCCAGCTCATTAAAACAGCCGCCGAACCCTCTCAGAGCCTGCAATCTGGCACCGCTCCATTCCAGATCGGTGGACGATTCCAACGTCGAGACACTCAGCGGTTGCTCCTGCATGGCTCGCTGACGAGTGGTTGAGACCCAAATAGGCCCAGTACTTCCGTTCATAAATCCTTCGCTCCTTTGCGTAATCTTCCTTAATGCACTCTCAACTGTGGATCCCGGTCGGTTCACCCGACCGGGATATCCGTAGAGGTCAGAATCACTTGACGCTCTTGATCATCAGAATAAAGACGCATCCCAGCAGGGCGAAGACGATGGCCGTGGGGAAGGCCGCCGCATAACCCCAGTTCAGCGTGATGAAGGACATGACCAGAGGACCGGCCATCTGCCCCAGTGTGGTAGCCAGATTGAGGATGCCCAAATCCTTGCCGGCCTCTTCCTTACTGGGAAGCACATCAACATTGAGCGCCTGATCGACGGACGAATAGACTCCATAGCCGAATCCGGCGATACCGGCATACAGATACATGCCCATGACGGTGGGGCTGATCCACGGCATGGCGATGCCGATGGCGAAGAGAACGGAAGCGATGACCACCGGGACCTTGCGTCGCCCAATCATGTCCGAAACCGGGCCGGAGACCAGGGAGCCCAACAGAGACACAACCATGGTGATTACGGACATGACCGAAATGGTGGCGGCGGCTTGGGTGACGGTTTGCCCCACGTATTTTTCGATGATATAGAGCTGATAGGCGGATATCATCTGATAGCTCAGCAGCATGCAGAGCCTACCGGCGAAAGCCTTGTAGAAGTCATGGGCTCCACGGAAACGCGGGGGCCGGAAGGACCTGAGTACATCCATCATGGTGCCCTCGTCCTTCGGCAGATAAGCAGCCGAACCCTCCTTGGGCATGATCAGAATGGCCACAATGCCACCCAGGAACATGAGCACACCGGCCAGGACGAATCCGGTGAACATATGGGTCACCAAGGCGGCACCTATCAGGGAACCAATAGGCGACCCGATCGTGGCCCCGGCTCCATAAAAGGCGGACAGGGTTCCGCGCACACCTGACGGCACGCGGTCGGAGAGGATGGCCACCATTGGGGCGATCATGCAGTTCAAGCCGAACATGCAGAGGCAGTACACGATGGTCAATAGGACAGGGTTCGTGGTCATGCCCGTCAGGAACAGGCTTACACCACCCAGGACGGCACCACCGATGACCCAGGGGGTTCGACGCCCGTACCGCGAGCGGCTTCGATCGGAGAAATTGCCGAAGAGCAGGTTGGAGACCAGCGAAGCAACCGCCGTGCAAGCGTTGACTATACCCATCAGCGCCTCGGGTGCGATGCCGGGAACCTGCTTGAGATGTTCGGGAAGAAGCACAATGCTGACGATTCCCAGGCCTGACATCCACAGGATACCGAAGGCCAGGAAACTGGCGCCAAACCGGAACAGGGTCTTCCTGGGAACCGGCTTGCCCGTCTCGGGAGACAAGAGCGGATCCTTCTGGGCAGCAACGAGGGCCGCCTTATGCGCCTGCAGAAGCTCCGAATTGTTCAATATCGGGGTTGTTGAGTCGCTCATTGCGTCGACCTCTTTCAATTAGTCTTCTCTGACAAATCCAATGCAGGCAGACAACAATATCTACCAGTCATTAGATAAATGTATATCTAACAACCATTCGACAACTTTGTCAAGTCGTTGACTCAATACGGATTCACAGACTCTTACCATCACGGCGCAATCGCCCGCCCACAGCGAGACTCCGGCCGAGCCTTGTCTGCATATACTCCCGTATACGGCCTCAATGTACGATGGATAACAGGCAACCAGCACCACACCGGTGCCAACGAGCTCGGAAAGAGGCAGTGGAACCAGCAATGGCGAGCCGAACCAGAAAATCACCGGAGGCAAGACGGGCGGAAATCACACAAGCCGCCGCCTATCTCATCAGTCGGCACGGATACAACGGCATATCCCTCAAAGACGTCGCCGACAAGGTAGGAATGTCACAGCCGGGCATTCTCCATTACGTTGGCAGCAAGGAAGGCCTGCTCTCCCTCCTGGTCACGGACATCTACGACGCCAATGGCACCCCCGAGGAATTCATGCAAACGGGCCTGCCGGGCTCAGACCCCGATCATCCGCACCTGCCGGCCTATTTCAACTATCTGGTCGCCCACAACGCCGGCCGGCCCGAGCTCACCCAGCTATATACGGTCCTGGAAACGGAAGCGATTGCAGTCAGCCATCCGCTGCACGACTACTTCATCCACAGGCCATCTGGCGTATGGGAGCACTACTCCAAATTCCCCTGGCTATTGCCCGATGGCATGGAGTGGGAGAGAGACATGCAGAGCAAGGTAAGGATGAGCCTGGAGGTGATGGATGGTATACAGATACGGCTGCTGCGCGAGCCGAAAATCGACTACGTCCAGGAATGGGGTAGATTCAAGGACCTGATCTTCCCCTCCCCGCTCTGGGATGGGTGCTGCTGATCAGAATATACAGATAGGGCCTGAGACCCACACCTACCGTGGCAGAGCCGGCCGCCAGAGACCGAATATCAAGCGGCCGGCACATGAGAGGTCAGCTCTCCGGATCCATCTTGAACGGCCGGGCGTCAAAGGGTGCCCGATATCGACGGTCTCGCCAGAAGTACTCGTAATCGTGGTCATTGATTGGACGGACGACCTTGCAGGGATGGCCGTAGGCGACCACGTCGGACGGGATGTCCTTGGTAACCAGTGACCCCGCCCCGATGACCGTGTTGTCGCCGATGGTGACCCCCGGCATGATAATGGCACCAGCGCCAATCCACACATTCCTGCCGATACTGACCGGGACAGTGAACTGGGGCGTTCCGCACTCCCTCACATCCGGCCGAATGGCATGACCGGTGGTGACGATGGTGACATTGGGACCGAACATGGTATGGTCGCCGATATCGATGCGGCCATCATCGACCAGGACCAGGTTGAAATTGGCATAACACCTGCTCCCCCAATGGGTATTACAGGCCCAGTTGGCCCGAACGGGCCCTTCGATCCAGCTCCCCTCGCCGAAGGAGCCGAACATTTTCCTGCACAGGGCCTGCTTCTCCTCCACCTGGGAGGGACGGCAGGAGTTGAAGGCAAAGACCATATCCTGTTGGACGTCCTGGACCTCCTTCATCTCAGGCGTATCGGCGATATACATCCGATCGGTATCCAGTGCTGCCATGATCTCCTCGCGGCTGGTCATGGGCATCCCCTCTCCTTGATTGGGGCAGACCCACCCTGTGGCGGATCCGTCCTTTTCTCCCCACCCGGATGGGTGGGGCAATACATCCCAGGAGCCCGCGGCCCGAACGGCGGCCACCAGCCCCGCTCCGGCTACGGCCTATCCGGAACCTTCTCCTGGTCACCCTGTTTCTTGGCTGCGGCGATCATCAGCTTGATCCGGTTGAGCTGGTTGGCCTCCGATGCCCCAGGGTCATAGTCGATGGAGACGATGTTTGCCTCTGGATAGGACCTGCGGATCTTGCCGAACATACCACGCCCGGTCACATGATTGGGCAGGCAGGCGAAGGGCTGGGCACAGACGATGTTGGGTGCACCGGACTGAATCAGCTCGATGATCTCACCGGTCAGGAGCCAACCCTCACCGGCCTGGACCCCCAGCGAGGTGACCGAGGCCGCCTTCTCCCGCAACTCGCTGATGTGGGCCGGAATATCGAACTTCCCCCTGGAGGCCCTGAATCCGGCAATCATGGGGGCCCGGTAGGCGTCCGCAGCCTTGAGCACGACCTTCTTGATGCCTACCTGGCCGCCGGTTCCCAGCATCTCCTCGTTCCATTCGGCATTGGAGATGCCGTTGACCATGAAGTCGCAGACTCCGGGCAACACGGCCTCGCACCCCTGACTCTCAATCAGGTCGACCACGTGGTTGTTGGCGTCCGGATGGTACTTGACCAGGATTTCACCGACCACGCCCACCCGGGGCTTGCGGGGAATCCCGCGAAGGGGCAGCTGGTCGAAGGCCTGAATCATCCGCTTCATCAGCGTGCCATAGGGCAGACAGCCACGGCCGTATACCTTCTTGGCGGTCCTGGAGTAACCATGATGCTCGATGGTCTCCCTGCAGATCGTGTCCCAGAGCTTGTACAGCCTGTTGGCCGAGCCGGGCTCCTGCTCATAAGGACGGACCCTGAGCAGGCACTCTATCATGGCGTCGCCCAGGTAGAAGGCCTTGACGGCACGGTGCAGCAGGGCCGGGGTCACTTGAAGACCGGGATTGGCCCGGAACCCCTGAACGCTCAGCGTGATGATCGGCACATAGCCGTATCCGGCATCAGCCAGGGCCTTGCGGAGCAGACCGTAGTAGTTGGTGGCCCTGCACATGCCGCCGGTCTGGGTAACGATGACCGCACATTTATGGGGGTCGAACTTACCGGAGAGGAAGGCGTTGACCAGCTGACCCACCACGATGATCGCAGGGAAGCAGGCATCGTTGTTGACGAACTTGACCCCGGTGTTGATGTCCTCGGCCGAGGCGTGCTTCAGAAGCTCGAAATGATAGTCCGCACTGGAGAAGACCGATTCCAGGAGGGAGAAGTGCACAGGTGACATCTGCGGTGCCACCACCGTGTATTTATGCCCCATCGCCTTGGTGAAGCGATGCTCGGTGGCATACTTGGACAGGGTCGGTTTTGCTGCGGCTCCGCCATTCTGAACGCCCGGGCCCTGTTCGCCATCACCCTCCGCCTGTTTCTTCTCAGCCCCCTTGTGCTGCGAGGCCCTGGTCTCTCGGATGGGCCGGATGCCCATGGGATGAAGGCCTACCAGACCCTGATCGCTCTTGTCATGCAGGGCGACGAACCGGGCCAGGCCCACGATGTCGGCCTTCTGCTCCGACAGACTAATTCTCTGGGCGTTGGTCGATCTGAACCTGTCGGATTTCGACCGCTCGCCTGTACCCGCCCCACCTGTTTCAGTACGGCCGTCAATGGCCTGGGAATTTGGCGAATCAGCTGAATTTCCCACATGGAACGAATCAGGCAAAAGGCCGGAATCCCGGTCTGCCGTATTCGCAGGCACTTCCCGAGCAGAAAGAGTCTCCCCCTCCTCATCCAGATCACGTTGATGACGTTCATCCATGGCTGCCTTCAGCGAGCGCAGACGAATCTTGGCCGCACCCAGATTGGAGACCTCGTCAATCTTCAGCTGCGTGTAGACATCGCCCTTGTCGGCCAGAATCTCCTGGACCTGGTCCGTGGTGATGGCATCCACGCCACAACCGAAGCTGACCAGCTGGACCAGTTCCAGGTCGGGATACTCGGAGACGAACCCGGCAGCGGAGTACAGCCTGGAATGGTAGGCCCACTGGTCGGTCACCCTCAAGGGCATCTTCTGACGGTCGTCGCCAAAGCCCGGGACGGTCTTGCGGAACTTGGCGGCCGTGGGGTTGTTCGAGGCAAGGGCCCGCTCCCCCGCCTCGGGAATGATGTAGTCGCTCAGCTTGGGCAGGTCATGGACATCCAACTCACAGATCGAATCCTCGGAAAGCACAGCCATGCCCAGAGAGCAGATGGTCTCGGGAATGCCATGGTTGACCTCAGGATCCACGTGGTAGGGCCGTCCGGACAGGACCACACCCTTGACCCCATACTCCTGCATGTAGGCCAAGGCCCGCAACCCCTCCTGCCGGACATCCTCCTTGAATCGGGCATCCTCACGGTAGGCCTCCTGGACGGCGATTCGGGCCTCCTCCTCGCCCACCCCGGCCCAATCGAAGACCTTGACGATCCGCTCGACCATCTTCTCCTTGTTGGACAGGTTGAAGTAGGGCCGCATGAACCGAACGCCATCCTCCTTGAGCTCGGCCACATTGGCCTCAATCACCACCGGGTAGTTGGCCACGATGGGGCAGTTGTAATGGTTGTCCGTTTCAGGCACCAGCTCCTGTTCATAGGTGACGCAGGGGTAGAAGATGGTATCGACCCCCTTGTCGAGGAGGGAGCGGATATGCCCGTGCACCAGCTTCGCCGGATAGCAGATGTTCTCCGAGGCGATTGACTCCATGCCGCTCTCGAAGAGTTCATGGTTGGACCGCCCCGAAATCATGACTCGGAAACCCAAGGAGGTCAGGAGGGTGAACCAGAAGGGGTAGTCCTCATACATGTTCAATACCCGGGGTATGCCGATATCGCCCCTGGTGGCCTTGTCTGGGGTCAGACGGCGGTAAGCGAAGGCCCGCTTGTACTTGAAGTCATAGAGATTGGGACGGTCGGAACGTTTACGGTTCTTGTCACCGCCCCGTTCGCAACGGTTCCCCGTTACGTAGCGGCCACCGTCCTCGAACTCGGTGATGGTCAGCTTGCAGTGGTTCTGGCAGAGCTTGCAGACATCATGGGTGGTGGTCATGGAGAGGTTGTCCAGCTGATCCCCGGCCAGGATGGAACTGACCACATGGCCCTCATCGACCTGGATGCCGGGCAAAGTCGATTTGAACCCTTGCTCGTTCTTGGACCCGGCGCTCGGCGGTACCTGGGAGCGCCCGCTATCGGAACCCCGGGATTCGATCCTGTTGACCGAAGCCTGCGACAGCTGTGCCCGGACAGGAACCGGGGCCTTGTTGACGGTGGTGGGCGTGACCCCCTTGGCCCCATCCCCGTCAGCCACCCCTAAGGATGGGTGGGCCATGCGGGGACCCGCCGCGACGATATCTTCGATCTCCTCATTCTGAGGGCAGTGCATGCGCGCCGTCAGTGCGGCTCCGTAGGCCCCCATGAGCCCGGCGATATTGGGTCTGGTGACCTTGCGACCAGTCAGCAGCTCGAAGGCTCGCAGAACGGCATCGTTGAGGAAGGTCCCGCCCTGGACCACCACAACCGGCCCCAGGGCGTTGGCATCACGCAACTTGATGACCTTATATAAGGCGTTTCTGACCACCGAATAGCAGAGACCTGCGGCTATGTCCTCCGGGGAGGCGCCCTCCTTTTGGGCCTGCTTTACCGAGGAGTTCATGAAGACCGTGCAACGTGACCCCAGATCGGTCGGAGCCTCGGAGGCCAGGGCCTGCCTGGTGAATTCCTGAATGCTGATTCCCATGGACTGGGCGAAGGTCTGCAGGAAGGACCCGCAACCGGCCGAACAAGCCTCATTGACGCAGATTGAATCGATGACCCCGTCGTTGACGGCTATGTACTTCATGTCCTGACCACCGATGTCGATGACCGAGGTGACCCCCGGGCTTATCTCTTCAGCCGCCCGGTAATGCGCCATGGTCTCAACCACACCCTCGTCCACGTGCAGGCCGGCGGTGATCAGGCCTTCGCCGTAACCGGTGGCGCAGGCCCGGGCGATATAGGCGCCATCCGGCAGGGACTTCCGAACCTCCCTGACAATATCCACGGCGGCAATCAGAGGACTGTCCTTATGGACCCCATAGGTGGACCAAACAATGGTCTTGTCGTCATTGATCAGAACGGCCTTGATGGTGGTGCTTCCCGCGTCAATCCCCAGAAAGTGCGGCCCCTTGGCCCCCGTCAGATCCCCGGTTGGGATGACCTGGGCACCATGCCGGTCGTCAAACTCCTCGTGCTCTTGCGTATTCAGAAAGAGGGGACGGATAGTCCTGGCCGTCGAGGGCATGTTCTCCAGACCGGCCAGAGCAGCAAGCACACCATCCAGCGACGACAGATCGAAATGCCCGGTCCGGCAGCCATCCTGTGTGACTTCCTCAGGGTGGGACCGCCCAGCCGGAACCGCCGCCCCGCTCCCCTCTTCGTTGCCGACCAGACTGGTTGTACGGCCATCCTGCATCGCATCCTTGAGAGCCAGCCTATCCAGGTCGGTGGCCTTCTCGGATCTGGCCCTGTCGACCTCCTCCTGGTCCAGTCCCCATGCCGGGCCGAAGGGGTCATTCACGTCGGTATCAGGTGAGTAGTCTGTTTTCACCTGCGCAGCACCATCAGAATCATCCTGATCGCCGCGCCCGGCCATGATGGCCGCCCCGTAAGCGACATAAAGGTGGGCGTTCTCGGGGATGATGTAGCGGCTGACCCGGTCCTGGAGAATGCGCTTGAAGGATTCCCTGAGCTCACTCATGAAGAACAGGGGTCCACCCAGGAAAATCACGTTGCCCCGGATGGGTCGGCCGCAGGCCAAACCTGATATGGTTTGGGTGGCTACAGCATTGAAGATTGACGCGGCCAGGTCCTCCTTGGCCGCCCCGTCGTTTATCAGGGGTTGGAGATCGGATTTGGCGAAAACCCCGCAACGTGACGCAATGGGGTAGATGGTCCTGTATCTGGAGGCCATTTCGTTCAGGCCGGAAGCATCGGTGTTGAGAAGGGTGGCCATCTGGTCTATGAACGCACCTGTTCCGCCCGCGCAGGAACCATTCATCCTTTGCTCAGGGGTTGGCTTCAGGTAGGTGATCTTGGCGTCCTCGCCGCCAAGTTCGATGATTACATCGCCTTCGGGATAGGTGGCGTTGATGGCTTCGGTTTCGGCGATGACCTCCTGGGCGAACTCAGCCTGGAGCTGACTGGCCAGTTCCAGACCTCCGGAACCGGTGATGACGAGACTGATCGGGTTCTTCGCCAGCCCGACCCTGGAGAGGGCGATCCTGATGTCGGTGACCAGCTCGGCCACGCACTGTCGAACATTGGCGTGATGTCGGCGATAGTCGCTGAAGAGGGCCTGATCCAGCCCGTCCTCGACTCCAAGAACCACGGCCTTGACCGTGGTGGAGCCGATATCAAGCCCCACGCGCAGAAGTTCCCCTGTTCCCGTTCCCCTATACCGACCTGGGGCGTCGACGCCTTCAGACATGAAACAACCTCAATTCGTGAGACCGCCATGACGGGGAAAAGTAAACCCCTCACAATACCTGGCTTGCTCTCACAATGCTACCGCCAGAAGTCAATGGCCCCGGCCTCGACGGCGTTTCCCCGTCACGTGCTTTCAATCACTCCTTAGGGACCCCACCAGCTGCCGCAGAACAATAGGATTTTGCACCAGGCAGGCGCATTTCTCCGCCCGCTGTTCCTCAGGATTATCGTATTTTGCCCTTGGTGAAACAGCTGGGTTGCCGACCTCTTTGCGAACCGGGGGCGGACAGCATCCCATCTCATATTCGTTGGGGTATTTGTCCCCGTATTGAGAGACCCTGAAAGGACTTTTCATGGCACCGGCCAGGCCGGATGGGGCATAGCCCGGTCAGCTGGTCTGTCCGGCGGAGCCAGCGGTCAGGAGGCAACAGGTGCGAGCATACATGGGTTCGGATGTGGACGGAACGATGAGCGCCCCCGCCGTTTCAGCCGGGCCGGGCGGCCCGGCCCCCAAACCTCTGGACCAGTTGCCCCGGTTGGCACGGGACACCACCGAGGAGGACCCGTGGCCGGTCAGCGTACTCAGCCAGAAGTACCACGATGCAGTGGCACGCTGGCCCGGGGCCTGGATTGAAGGGCAGATCGTCGAGATCAATACACGACGCACCGGTTCGGCCTATCTGACCCTCCGCGACAACTTCGAAGACATATCCCTCAACGTCATGGGGTTCAGGGCCTTCGCCACCCAGGCCAGGGACTTCCGCCAGGGGGACCGAGTGGTGGTGCATGGCCGGCCCGACCTCTGGACCAAGCAGACCAGGCTCAGCTTCATGGCCGACCGGATCAAGCGCGTCGGTACCGGCGACCTGAAAGAGCAGATCGATGAGCTGAGGCGGAAACTCAAGGGCGAAGGTCTCTTCGATGCGGAGAACAAGATCCCCCTACCCGAGTTTCCGGCGAGGATCGGATTGATTTGCGCTCCCAAGGCAAGGGCCGAGGGTGATGTCATCACCAATGCCCGTCTGCGCTGGCCCACGATTGAGTTCACAGTGGTTCACGCCCACGTGCAGGGACCGCAGTGCCCGCCCGAGGTGGTCCAGGCCATAAACAAACTCGATCAGGACCCCGATGTCGATGTCATTATCGTGGCCAGGGGCGGCGGCAGCTTCGAGGACCTGCTCGGGTTCTCCGACGAGACCGTGGTTCGGGCGACCGCAGCCTGCCGGACACCCATCGTTTCAGCCATCGGGCACGAAGATGATTGGACCCTGATCGATCTGGCAGCCGACCTGAGAGCCTCCACACCCACCGACGCGGCCAAGCGTGTGGTGCCCGACCTGGTTGAGCAGGAGGCAATCGTCCTGGAAGCCCGAACACGAATCGAATCCCGTATCCAGACCATGGTCGAGGGCGAGACACGGTTGATTGAGGGGTATGCCAATCGCCCCAGCCTCACCAAGCCGCAGACCATGCTGGACAAGCCCCAACGGCTGGTCGACGATTCCAGGGTCCGCCTGGACATCGCCCTCCGGCGGATTGTGGATGATGCCTCCCTTACGGTGGAGAAACTCCAATCCTCCCTGACTGCCCTCTCCCCCCAGTCCACTCTGGACAGGGGCTACGCGGTGGTGCAGACCGCCAATGGCAAGGTGGTCAGCAGTCCCGACCAGGTATCCGAGGACCAGGACCTGACCCTTACGGTCAAGGAGGGGAAGATTGAAACCAGGGTCGTTGCAGCCGGTTGATACCGACCCATGCCGCCATGGCCCACATGCCTTCCACATACGAACCAAGCAACTGACAAATCCCACAAGGAGCATCAATGAGTGAATCATCCACCAAGCAGACGAAGGGCAAGCAGGAAGCACCCGAGCTGGCTTCGGCCCTGACCGACAAGGAACGCGAAACCATCGCCAAGCTCCCCTATGAGCAGGCCCGCGACCAGCTCATCCAGGCGGTTCAGGCCCTGGAAGCCGGCGGACTGGACCTGGATGCCTCCATGCGACAGTGGGAGATTGGCGAAGCCCTGGCCAAACGTGCCCAGGAACTTCTGGGTCAGGTCCGGGCAAAGCTCGATGCCGCCCAGGAGGAGCAGGCCAGCGCCGGCGCCCAGGCAGGCACCCAGTCCAACCTGGACGCCTGAATTCGGTTCGAACCGGTCCTTTCGGCCCCGCTCAGTCAACCTCCAACGTCGCGAGCAAGGCCGCGTGATCCGACCCGGGAATGGTCAAGGTCTGCATCTGGCTTGCCCTGATGCCCTGGTCGACCACCACATGATCGATGGCAACCGCCCTTGGAACCCACGAACGGTCGGTGGGCCAGCTCATGGTCATCCCATGCCCAGCCATACGGGCGGCGTCCTGGAATCTGTCTCCCAGGAAATCACGGAACACGGCATGATCGTACGTGGAGTTGAAGTCCCCCATCAGTACATACCTGGTGTGGATGTGCTGTTTAAGACTGTTCATGTCATCGATGCTGTCGCGCCAGTCCGACCAATACCCGGGCGTGGGCGACGTCGTATGAACCGAAATAAAGCGAATGCTGGTGGAGCCCTGATTGAAATCGATGCTCCCGGCCGGCATCATGGAGGCTCGGGAGTTCACATCGTCCCGGGAAGGTGACCCCATCGGGGCCGCTGTCCACAGGCCGTTGCCATACTTCCCGTCAGCCGAGGACACCTTCTTATAGGGCAGATATTCATTGATACCGGCATCTTGAAGCCGTTGGACGAAGTCGTCCGTCGTCTCCTGAAGCGCCAGAACCTCCACCCGGTTCTCCTTGACAGCGTTGACGATCGCGTGCTCGTCTGCCTGCCCCTTGTATACGTTCGCGGTCATGACCCGGGCGACGCCATCGTTCCGGTCTGGATGCCCCAAGGCCATCCTTGTCATGGACACATCCGAGATATCCCGACCCCCGCTGTAAAAGGGGTACTGCCAGGAGACATTCAGAGCCAAGGCAGCAATCAGGATCAGGGCGGTCATCCATTTGGAAGCCGTCAGGGCAAGGACCAGCGCAAGGAGATCGACCAGTATCAGCCAAGGTGTAAGAGACACAAGGTCAGGAAGGTACGGGACGACAGGAAACCAGGCAGGCAGTGCCCTGGCGCCCAGCACCAGCAAGGAGACCATGGCCAGAATCCGCGCCAGCCAGCCGAACACCAGTCGAACCAGAAAAGACTGCCGGAACTTCGCCATATACGCCTTTCGAACACGATTCAGAACTGGTCTCATTTTACCCAGACCGCGCTACGCCACTCCCCATCAGATACAGCACCTACACCCTTGTGTAGGAGCCATCACCCTCATATATCGGCGACATGCTCGGTCCGGACAAGACCAGATTCACCCGTCGAGGCCGAACATGTAAAAAGCAGGCAGTCGTAGAATCAAACTGAGCGCTAACCGTTTACCAGCATCTTAGATACAAACTGAAGGAGAAACCTATGAGTGAACTGAGAATAGACCCGAATCCCATTGAACTGAGCGCAGAAGAGCAGGAACGGTTCGACAGGCTGTCAGACATGGCCGAGCGTGGCGAAATCCTACCTCTAGGCAAACCTAGGCGACGAGCCGCATCCGCGGGACCTATCAGCGCAGAGGAGTTCGAAGAGATCATGGCCCAGGGCCGCAGTACAACCGACAAAACCTCTGAGACCGGGAAGCGTCAATGAGAATGGCCCTACCCTCTTACAGGGAATCCACTTGATCAGCTGATGCTCGGCTTGCATGACCCTCAACTAAACCGCATTCGAACCAGCATAGTTCTATTGTCATCAATGCTTGAAACTCAAATGTCGAGACTTTTTAAGCATACAGACATTCGAAATCCCACTTGCTTCATATACCGTATTTCGTATTGCGGTTAGCATCCCTGATGTCCCATCGCTCATGCCTCATAGCACTCCGACCGGAATCATGAGACCGCAAACAGTGAGTTTCTATGTGGAGCAGGATGCAAGGGTTTTACCCTCGATTCCAAGCCCCGCCTATGTTCCGCACCTCTGTTATGTTCCACATTTCTGTAGAGATTGACACCTCTTTGCCTGAGGCCGGGCAAGAAATATTATCAGGGGAAATTACCAACGAACCGCCCACCAGAGTCCACATTCGGAACGCGGGGCCTAATAAAACCGAACGGAAACAGTCCGAGCAAGGCACGCACGGTTTGAAAGAAACTAATCTGAGCAGAAGCGGAAGGAAGACACACGTATGAGTGAGCCCGAACCGCTGAGTACCAGGCAACTTGCAAAACTGCTGTACGCGATGGGACGCACGTTCGACGGGCTCCAGTCCACTTTCACAGCCACCGAGGAGTTCCTCCACACGGGTAACCCCAACGTCCTCGTCTCCAAGGCCGACTACAACCTTCTGCTCGATTTGCGGCAGTCCGCTGATTACACCAGCCACTATGACTATGCCCACCGCCCGATTGACCTGGACTTCATAAAGGGCATTAATGCACAACTGACCAGGACCGCCGCCATGGACCCCGGCAAACTGCGCGACGAGCACTACCCCGTATCGGTGAGCACCCCATTGGGCAGATACGAGCCGCCAGTCCCGGATCCTGACGCAATCTCCGCCCTGGTCGAAAACAGCATCCGGAGAAAAGAAGATGATGACCTTACCAAAGCAACGAACCTGTTCGCAGGCCTCGCTCGGATGCAACCGTTCGGCGACGGCAATAAAAGGACAGCACTCCTCACCGCCAATGGCTTGTTAATTGCTGCACACAATCGGCAACCACTCACCGTGCCCACCAGCGAGAAGGACAGGACCTGGTTCAACCGGGAGCTGGCTGCCTACTACCTATGTGAAGACCCGACTATCATCAGTCACTTGGCCACGTGGAACAGGAGACAGGCCAACCACAGTAATCAACGGCGTTCTTAAGCGAGGTCGCACACAACCCTCGAATGCAGTACCGGCACTTCGCTCCAGACAGGCAGTCATCCACGACGAAAGCCAGTGAGATATTAAGGCCTGCAAAGAACCGGCTTGTTGACATGGTTTAATCAATCAGCCAATGCCACATGAGCCATCAGGATTACAGCCATTACCGAGCGGTTGCTGACTGTTCAGTCTTTCTCTCCAATTGGACCCGCTGCCGCGTGGCGTCGATGGAGCTGACTGCTGTGCCGGTGCGAGGGATGTCCAGCCGCCACCTCCGTTCTGCCCATAGGAGGGCCGATAGGATGAGGCCGTCTGTTGGGCGGCCTGTGCCTGCTGCCGTGCAGCTTCCCGGGCGGCCCGTTCTGCGGCCTGCTGGTCCGCCTGAGCCTTGGCCTGCATGGAGGCGTTCACTTGGTCGATGGCCGCCTGGAGAGGACCAACAGCATCCCGCCAGGCCTGTGCCTTGTCACCCTTGGTCTGCTCGGCCTGT
This sequence comes from Bifidobacterium coryneforme, assembly GCF_000737865.1. NCBI lineage: Bacteria > Bacillati > Actinomycetota > Actinomycetes > Bifidobacteriales > Bifidobacteriaceae > Bifidobacterium > Bifidobacterium coryneforme. The sequence goes on along the minus strand of NZ_CP007287.1, from coordinate 507,190 downwards.
CCGATGGTATGTTGCAAAGCCTCGCGGGTGGCGTTGTCCGTCACCTTCCCGTCGCTGTCGCCCAGCAGTCTGGAGGCCTCTTCCTTCTTCGTATCTAAGGCGGTGCGTGCGTCGTCCAGGTCCTTCGCGTCGCAGGAGGCCAGGACCGCCTTCGCGGCCCGGTCCAGTTCGCGGTACCGGCCGTTTAGACCCTCGGCCTTGTCGGCAACAGCCTTCAGGTCCTGCGTCGTCATGGACGCGTCGCAGCCAAAGGTCTGCGGCCTGATACCGCCGGCGTTCTTCACGGCCCTGGCCATGACGATCACCGTCTTCACGTCCCTGACCTGGTCGGAGCTAACCTCAGCCGCCTCCCGCCAGCGCGCCACCCTGGCGGCTGACCCGCCGGCCGGCCTCTCCAGAAGGGCCACGGCCCGGGAGCACCGCTCCGCCTCACTGTCATGGTCCCCGCCGGAAACCACCATCCAGGAGGCCACGCCAGTCACGACAAACACAACCACAACAACGGCCGAAACAACCGGAACCAACCACCGGGGGCGACCCGACCCCTCGGCAGGGTCTGCATCATCCTTGCCCGGCGTCTGATTCGTACCGGCTTCCTTCACGTCGGACAGAGTCTTCGAGCCCCTCACATCCTCTTCCCCACTCATATCATCCCTTCTTCCTGAAACGTGTACGATGTCCTCGCCAGGGTGGTTCATCCGTATCGGTCCTAGTGAGTATCAGGCCGGGAGAAGGGGTCGAAATTCGAATCCCTGTTGCGGACGTATTCCATTTCAGTGGTTGCCCGGTCCGCGGCATCAGGGCCGACCATGTCCTCAATGAAGGAGAGGGCCATATCGATACCGGCGGAGATGCCTGATGAGGTGCGGAAGTTCCCATCTACCGTCCAGCGGGCATCTCGAATCCAGGTGACTCGATCACTCACACTGGTCACCCAGTCGAAGGCCAGGTCGTTCGAAGTGGCTCGGTGGCCGTCCAGCAGTCCTGTGGCTGCCAGTAGGGCCGACCCCGTACAGACGGTCAGCACCTGTGAAGCTTCGGATGCAAGTTCTCCGAGCCTATCCAACCACCGACGGTCCTTGCTGAGGGGACGTGTGCCATCGCCACCGGGGATGAGGAGAACCCCACGATGGTCAATCTCGTTCGGTCCTACGGCGAAGACCGGAACATGACCAGCCCCAGACACCATCTGCGGTCCATCCAGGCAGAAAAGCCGGGTTCGGACACCAGGGGTGTTGAAGAAAACCTCGAAAGGCCCAAAAACGTCGAGAGGTTCGAATTCCTCGAACAACAGTATGTTGATGTTCATATCCATTGGTTAGGCTCCTCGCGTCCGGTGTCCGCAATCGAGAAATCTGGACTTATGACTTCCTTGCCGTGGAAAAGGCCTGCACCGAAACCGGCAGGTGCAACTTATGATTACCCTATCAAGCCTATGAGGGATAGTCTCTGGGCTGATATCCAATCTACCGAGCGGGGGGATGCTGGTCATGGCAAGGAAACGGTTGACGGAAATGAGCAAGGAAGAACTATGGCGCTTGTTTCCCATTGAGCTTGTGGAGCACCAAGATGTGTGGGAGGACTATTACAAGGAGGAAGAAGAGAATCTGCTCAGCACATTGGGGGATGCAATCAGCAGGGTCGACCACATTGGCAGTACCTCCGTTCCAGGGTTGTTGGCCAAGCCAATTGTGGATATCCTCCTCCAGGTAAGACCGAATACGGATATGAGGCGAATCGTTGAAGAGCTGGAAAGCGCCGGCTGGTTCGTCATGTACCAAGACATCAGTGGAGGCGAAGTCGACCTCAGCAAGGGCTATACGGAAGACGGATTCGCCGACAAGGTCTACCATCTGCACCTTAAGCGGCTTGGAGATTGGGACGAGCTGGTTTTCCGGGACTATCTCGAAGGTCATCCGAAAGTAGCAGCTGACTATGCGGCGCTCAAACTCGACCTGCTCTCAAAGTTCAAATACAACCGCCCCGCCTACACCGAAGCCAAAACAGACTTCATTCGTACTGTTGTAAAGCGGGCCAGAAACGGCGAATAAGGGTCCGTGGTGGTATAGAGAACCGACGGTGCATGCGGTCCCGGTGCTTTGTGGGCGTAGCTTCACCTCAAGTACTGCCGATCCGGCTCGCATCCTGTTTCCGGTATTATGGTATGCGGACTGCGCAAGTGCTGTAATTGACTCGCTGCAGGTCGAAGGGGATCAACAGAGGGGAAAGGCTCTGTCCATCATGGATGATGTAACAAAAAGAATGTCGAAAATCCTGACCAGTGTGGTAAAGCGAAAGTCTACGCCACCACCCCCCTCACCGGAGGAGCCCCAGGATTCAAAACGTCTGCCAGAATCCGTGAAGAAATTCTCATGGGCCGCTGCCTCGCTTGTGGCTTTTCTTGTTGGTATAGGTGCAGCCTCATGCGGCGAGACAAAACCTACTGAATCTCATGAATACAAAAACCTGAGTGCCAAGTACTCCGATACCCAGAATGAACTTCAAAGAATGCGCATGGAGCTTGATAGCACCAAGAGCGATTTGAAGACGGCCTCGCAGAAGGCGGATATGTGGGATAAGGAGCAGGAAGAGAAGAAGGCGGCAGAGGAGAAAGCAGCCAAGGAAAAGGCTGAGCAGGAAAAAGCCGAGCAAGAACGGGTCGAGCGGGAAAAGGCCGAGCAGGAAAAGGCGGCTCAACAAGCGGCTCAGCAGGCCCAACAGCAGGCTCAGCAGCAAATTCAGCAGAGATCCCAGATGTCGGCTCCTGCGCCAGATACGTATGCGTACTATCAAAACTGCGATGCGGTACGAGCGGCTGGCAGAGCCCCTCTTTATGCAGGGCAGCCTGGGTATCGTTCTGCACTCGATCGCGACCACGATGGTATAGCCTGCGAATAACAGGTAAGGAAACCTGCATATTTCAGTCCGGTCACAGTGCTGCCGAGATTCCTAATGGCAAGTGCTCTGACCGGATTTTCCAGACATTCAGGTTGCAGGGTTCTCGGAGTGCCCCGTTTCCCAGAACACGGAGCCTCCCGACATGGGCGCCAGGCGTGGTACAGTAGTACGCGTTGCCCCGGTAGCTCAGGGGATAGAGCACTTCTCTCCTAAAGAAGGTGTCGTGCGTTCGAATCGCATCCGGGGCACTCTGACGACTCAGGCATAAGGAAATACCTGGGCTAGGTTTGATGATTCCAGAAATGCACCTGTCTTGTTTATCGTTTTCATCATGCAACCATCTTTAAAAGCGCCTTTGAGGTGACACCCAGGGAGTTGACCTCGTTTCGCAGCAGGCCGGTATCCGGTTCCCCGTTCGTCCACTCCCCTAGCGAGTGGTCTGGCGAACAATCAACTCAAGGGGAAGGGTGGTGCCTACCGGAAGACCGCCCTCAAGAAGAACGAGCAGCTGATCGACCATACGCTTGCCGATTTCGGCGAAAGGCTGGCGCATAGTGGTCAGGGGCGGTTCGGATATCTGGGCCAGGGGCTGATCATCGAATCCAATCACCTGCACATCGCCCGGCACGCTCTTGCCTCGCTCCCTCAAGGCCTGCATGGCACCGACAGCCATCAGATCCGACGAGGCGAAAATCCCATCCAGGTCCGGAGCGCGGTCAAGAAGACGCAGGGCGGCGTCATGCCCGCTGTCCTTGGAGTAATCGCCGTGCTCTATCCAGGCCGGCTCCCCCGTCATGTCCTTGACCACATCGCGGTATCCGCGTACACGGGCCAGGGTGCCTGATGGACCCTCGGGGCCGGCAATCATGCCTATGGACCCTGCACCACGTTCAGCCAGGTACCGGGTGGCGTGGATGGCGCCACGGTAGTCGTCCACGTGCACATAACTGGTGGAGTCACTGTCGACACTGGGGTATTCGGCAACGACCACCGGCATCTCCATGGCGTGCAGGGAGTGGATCAGCCCCTTGCGCACGCCGAGATGCCAGGCAACGAGAAGCACCCCGTCGACGTGCCCGCCACGCAGGTATTTCAGGTTGCGCCTGTTCTCGTTTTCATTGTCGGTCGTCATCATGATCAGCGACATGCCCTTGCGGCCCAGCTCATCGGCAATGGACCTGAGCAGGGTGGAGAAGTTCGGATCCGCGAAGAGAAGCTCCTGGGGCTCCCCAAGCAGGAAGGCCACTGAATTGGAACGTCCCGTGGCCAGGGATCGGGCCCGCTCGTTGGCCACGTAGTCGGTACGGTCGATGACTTCCTGGATACGATTGGCCGACTCTTCGCTGACCCAGTGCCCCCCATTGAGGAAGCGCGATACCGTCGCCCTGGAGACCCCGGCCTCCTTCGCGATATCCCTGATGGTCATCGGCTTGTCCCGCATACCCCGCCTTTCCTGCACCGACCGGATGTCCCGGCAAACATGCGAAGGCCCCTCGCTCCACCCGAGCAAGGGGCCATCTTATGATACATCCCGCAAAAAAGGTCAGTCGGCGACGGCCTTAACCGATTCCGCGGCATGCATGACCTTGGTGTCAGAGCGCATCAGCGAGGAACCGAGCAGGATGAGCACGGCAATGACGACGGCCAGCACCAGGTAGGCGTGCTTGAAGCCCATGGAGGTGATCATCACACCCATGCCGATCGAGAAGATGGAGACACCGATCTGTTTGGCTGTGCCGAACCCGTACATATAGACCGTGGCGGACATCTTCTTATCGAAGATTCTGGTGATGTACTTCATGACCGAGACCAGCATGAAGGGCATCTCCAGGGAGGCGAGCAGACGCCAGAAGATCAGCATGGGAACACTGGCGATGAAGGCGCAGCCCAGGACCCTGATGAAGAGAATCGAGCCGTAGATGATCAGGCCGGTCTTTGCGCCGATCTTGTTGATCAGAGCGGGCATGAAGAGCATGAAGAAGGCCTCAAGCAGGATCTGCACCGACACGACCTTGGCGAAGAGGGCTTCGCCCTGGGCCAGGTTGCCCATGTTGGATTCGACGAACATCTTCGAGAAGTAGTTGGCGAACTGCTGATCGAACACGTCGTACATGGTGGCGGAACCGATAACCAGCAGGACGAGACCCCAGAAGCTGCGGTTGCGCCAGGTGTTGCGGGCGAAGTCCTCCTTGGTGATCTCCAGCTCTTCCTTGTCGCCCACTTCGGTATCGTCGATACCCTCGGCGCGCTCCATGGCGTCCTTGGGCACCTTGACCAGACTGAGGAGGACGATCAGGACGGCGCCGCAGAAGGTCATGCCCCAGAAGATGGATGAGGGGTTGGCCGAGTACATGTACCCGCCCACGAATGAGGCGCAGGCACCGGCGAGCGAACCGAAGAGTCGGGCGTGGCCGTACTCGAAGTCATAGGCGCGGGACGAACGTTCGTTGTAGGCCTCGACGATACCCACTCCGCCGTTCAGACAGAGGCTCAGATAAGCACCGGCCACGATTGCGCCGAGAATTTCGTTGAAGTGAATCAACGGAAGGAAGACCCAGTTGAAGAGGGGCCCCACGAACAGTATGCAGATGACCACGAAGTAGAAGAGGTTCTTGCGAAGGGCCAGTTTATCCTGCAAGGGACCGAAGATGGGCTGCAGGATCAGGGCCCCGACGGCTGCAATCGTGTTCAGCATGCCGATGTGGGTGGCATTCATGCCGGCGGTATCCTGCAGCCACATGGGCAGGAATGTGGCCGACAGCTGCCAGGTGGCGAAATAGAAGAAGAACAGAAGACCGAAGTTCCAGAACACTGGTCTGCGTAGTGATTTCATGATAATCTCATCTGCCTTTTGACATTGAAGTGTTGGTTGTTATCAGTGGGGACGGCCCGGCGGGCCGCCCGCCTGTACATCGGGGAACTACTCGTGCGAACCGTCCGGGGGAAGAACCTCGGTGGTGGTGGGGGTCCAACGGGTCATGGCCTCGGGCTTGCCGAAAATCGGACCTTCCGTACCCCAGGAAATGGTCTTTGCGCAGGCCTGCCGATTGGGCTCATAGAGCGGATCGCCCACGATTTCGGTGTAGTTGCGTACGTGGTAGACCATGACGTCGGTCACGCCGTCTTCCGCCTTGGTGAAGGAGTTATGACCCGGCCCATACATATGGGCCTCGGCATTGGTGGTGAAGACCGGATTGGGAGACTTGCTCCAGGAGGCCGCGTCGAGCAGGTCGGCATCCAGGTCGGCGGTGAGCATGCCCATGGCATATTCGGGGCCGGTGCCGGAGGCCGAATAGGTGATGTAGATGCGGTCACCATGGGTGATGACCGCGGGTCCCTCGCAGACCTTGAAGCGGATGCACTCCCAGTCGTATTCGGGCTTGGCCAGCATGACCGGGGTCGTGGCCAGGGTCCAGGGGTTCTCCATACGGGCGATGTAAAGGTTGGAATGACCGGGAATATCGAGGTCCTGCTGACCCCAGACCAGGTACTGGCTCCCGTTGAGTTCGAAACTGGTGGCGTCCAGGCTGAAGGTATCCATACCGGTCTCCACCTTGCCGCGCTCGACCCAGGTTCCCGTGGTCGGGTCCTCGGCCTCGTTTTCCAGGCAGAATATCCGATGGTTGAAGGTGTCATCGGACTGCCCGTCGTTGGGAGCGGCGCCGAAGTAGATGTACCACTTGTTCTGAATCCTGTGCAGCTCCGGAGCCCAGATCAGGTGGCTCATGGGACCGGTCTCATGCTTCTCCCAGATCACGACCTCCTCGGCCCGTTGCAGGTCCTCCAGTCTCGAGGCCTTGCGCAGGGCTATCCGATCGAACGCCGGGTATGAACCGGTGAAGTAGTAAGTCCCCTTATACCGTATGACATAGGGATCCGCCCTCTGTAGGACGATGGGATTGGGTATCTCCGCCATTGGTTTCCTTTCTGCGCCTTCGCATGAATCTCTCGACCGTCCACTTTAGGACTCTGCGGTCCAACTTCACTGTGACCGGTCTCAGTCTGGAATTATATACACTCCGAACCCGGCAGGCAAATCGGATTGATCAGGTCGCCCCCTCACACCAACCCAGGCGCAACACTCCCCTGCCAATCCACGGAATCTTATATGATGACTGCATTGTTATCGCTAACACACAAAACCATATACAATGGTCCCATATCGAACAAAGGAGTGAGTTATGGCTGGTTTGGCTGATTTTTCGTCTGAGGTGCGTGCCGAGGTCAAGCAGGTGCGCGAGCAGGTCGCCACCCTGCACGAACAGCTGCTCAAATGGAACCTGGTCGTCTGGACCGCGGGCAACGTCTCCCAACGTCTCAGGACCGCCGACCTCATGGTCATCAAACCCTCGGGGGTGCGCTACGAATACCTCACCCCCGCCTCCATGGTCGTCACCGACCTGGAAGGCAACGTCGTCGACGGCACCGAGGCACCGTCCTCCGACACCCTCTCCCACGCCTACATCTACCGGCACATGCCCGACGTCCACGGCGTCGTCCACACCCACTCCACCTACGCCACCGCCTGGGCCGCCACCGGCCGCAGCATCCCCTGCACCCTGACCATGATGGGCGACGAATTCGGCGGGGACGTCCCCGTCGGACCCTTCGAACTCATCGGATCCGAAGCCATCGGCAAAGGCGTCGTCGACACCCTCGCCGACCACCCCGGATGCCCCGCCGTCCTCATGCGCAACCACGGCCCCTTCACCATCGGCAAGGACGCCGAGGACGCCGTCAAGGCCGCAGCCATGACCGAAGAGGTCGCCCACACCGTATGGGCCGCCGAACAGATAGGCACCCCCATCCCCATCCCCGCCGACGACATCACCAAACTCAACAACCGATACCAGAACATCTACGGACAACACTAACCACCACGGGCCGGCCCACCACCGACCGACCGGCCCAAACCAACACTCACACGGGCGAGCCGCAAAAACACGGCACTCAATCCCCATAGACCAGCTCGAATCACACAGGCCAACAACGATCAGCCTCATGTGGAACCACCTACGAGGACAAGCGGACGGACCGGTCATGCCACGTCACATACAAGGCGGCCGTATCAAATGCAGCTGGTGCACAGGCGGATAAAAAGGAACGGTTAAGGGTGTCCCACACAGTCGTGGAATACCTCTCCTAGCGAATTCTGGGTATTTGACCTTCTGAGCATAGAGACCTATACTGCTTTCCGGCTTAACAAAGAATGACAGTGGTCACGACCTGATGGGCGGACCGAATTCCTGCAGACGCAGAGATTGTGATGACGATTTCCGCGTCTTTCCCCGCATACCTGCGTACCGGCTTCCGGCTGGTTTATCCATTTCATGCATCAGACGCCCCAGGAGGGGGCTCCTTCAATGATCGACCATAATCGCATCCGCAATTTTTCCATCATCGCCCATATAGACCACGGCAAGTCGACCCTGGCCGACCGGATCATGGAGCAGACCGAGACCGTGAATGAACGGGAACGGGAAGACCAGCTTCTGGACTCCATGAGCGTGGAGAAGGCCCACGGGGTCACGGTCAAGTCAAGGACCGTCCGCAACCGCTATCTGGCCGACGATGGACTCAGCTACGAGTTCAACTTCATCGACACCCCAGGTCACGTGGACTTCTCCTATGAGGTGTCCAAAAGTCTGGCGGCGAGCGAGGGCGCCATCCTCCTGGTCGATGCCACCCAGGGAGTCCAGGCCCAGACCGTGGCCAACTTCCGCCTGGCCAAGGCCAATGGCCTTTCCATCATCCCGGTCATCAATAAGGTCGACAGTCCCAACGCCGACGCAGAACAGGTTGAGCGTCAGATCCATGCCCTGGACCCTATGCTGGCTGAGGAGGATGTCCTGAGGATTTCAGCCAAGACGGGTCAGGGTGTGCACGATGTCCTGGAGGCCATCGTCTCCAGGGTTCCGGCTCCGACCGGGTCAACCAAGGAACCGCTCAAGGCCCTGGTCTTCGACTCCCTCTACGACTCCTACAAGGGGGTCATTGCCTACGTGCGTCTGGTAGAGGGCGAGATGGAACCGGGGCAATCCCTCAGACTCATGGCCAGCGGCGCCACCTTCAAGGGCGACGAGCTGGGCATCTTCACCCCGTCCATGCAGCCCATTGACTCCCTGCATGCCGGTGACGTGGGCTACGTGGTCACGGGACTCAAGGACCCGAGCCAGGTCCGCATCGGAGACACCCTCACCTCTCAGTCGCGCCCCACCGGGGAGGCCCTGCCCGGATACGCCCCGGCCGAACCCATGGTGTTTGCGGGGATCTTCCCCAAAAACGGCGACAGCAAGGAACTCAAGGCGGCCATGGACAAGCTGGTCCTCAACGACTCCTCCCTGAGCTGCCAGCCGGAGGCCTCGGATGTGTTGGGATTCGGTTTCAGGTGCGGCTTCCTGGGTATGTTCCACCTCCAGATCATCAAGGAACGCCTTCGCGACGAATTTGGCATCGAGGTGCTGACCACAGCCCCCAATGTCACCTACAAGGTCCATCTGAGGGGACGGAAGGGAGGCAAGGTCATCACCATCGACAAGGCCACGGACTTCCCTGACTATGGCGACATCGATTTTGTCGAGGAACCCTTCGCCAAGGTCGATATCTCCATGCCTGGCGATGTCCTGGGCGATGTGATGCAGCTCGCCGAACAGTCGAAGGGAGAGCTGATCGACCTGGGCGACGACGACCAGCTGGTGGTCGCCACCTATAAGATGCCCCTCTCCCAAATCGTCTATGACTTCTTCAACAAGCTCAAGTCGGTCTCACACGGTTACGCCACCATGAATTCGGAGATTCTGGACTATGAGCCTGCCGATGTGGTCAAGATAGAGGTGGACATCAACTACGCCCGGGTGGATGCACTCAGCTTCGTCGTCCATCGTGAGGATGCCCCGCGCATGGCACAGGACCTGGTCCACAAACTCAAGTACACGGTCCCGCGTCGCCTCTACCCCATGCCTGCCCAGGCCATGGTGGAGGGTCGCGCCCTGGGCCGGGTCGACATCCCGCCCCTGCGCAAGAACGCCGCCGTCAATGGAACCTCGTACAGCGTCTCCAAGAAGCAGGCCCTCCTGCGTCGCCAGTCCGCCAACAAACGTGCCGCCGCACACAGCGACATCGAGCTTCCCCAGTCGGTCTTCAACGCCATCCTGGAGCTGAACGAGTAGGGCGCAAGCAGGACCCCGATTACCAGGGGAACCGGTAGCATCCGGGGCGACCACTCCGCGGAACCCGCGATTGAATCGCAGTGGTCGCCCTCCCCTCCCCGATACCCGAGGCATGCATGTGCTCTTGGTTTACCACCGAGTCAAGCGAGGCCGCCTACCCGACCCCGGGTCAGGCGACCCGTCCACCGACATCGCCTATGTACGTTTGTTCAATTTTCTTCTCAATCCCCCGAGCTGACCTTCTTCCCAGCATCAGTTATCAAGCACCTCAACCCGCCTAGCAATAGGAACGGCAGGCAACCCCGGAAAACGGACTCCCCCAACAGACGCGGCGGGCGCTGAGCAGATGTTCAGGCACTCTGACCCGAATCCCTCCGATTCACCCTATCTTGAAACCGTAATGACAACCTGCACGGGCCGTCGGAACAACCGGTGCGAACAGAGCGGTTCACCACGCAGCGGCCACCCCACAGAAGGGCTTCGACCGTGCCGATTACGTGACCCATCGATACCGATGGATGCCCGGATAGGATGCACCGGGCGCGATAGGAGGGCGAACGAGTATGACCATCAACGCGCTGGGGATTTACGAAAAGGCCCTTCCGGGGGATATGTCCTGGCAGGAGACCTTCGAACTGGTCCATGAGCTGGGATTCAACTTTCTGGAATTCTCCATCGACGAGAGCGATGACCGGCTGGCGAGACTGGATTGGACCGATCATGATAGGAGTCTCTTCCGGCAGGCCATGTGGAGGACCGGGAGCAGGATCAACACCCTCATGCTATCCGGGCACCGACGCTTCCCCCTGGGGGCATCCGACCCGACCACCCGCTCCAAGGCACTGGAGATGATGGACAAGGCCATCGATCTGGCTGTCGACCTGGGCATCCGCAACATTCAGATGGCCGGATACGACGTCTATTACGAACCCAAAACGCAGTCGAGCCGTGAGCTGTTCATCGAGAATCTGGAAACCTGTGTGCAGATGGCTGCAAAGAAGATGGTCATGCTCTCCATCGAGACCATGGACGACCCCTTTATGAACTCCCTGGAGAAGGTGGTCTATGTGAAGTCGCAGATTCACAGCCCCTGGCTCCAGGCCTACCCGGACCTGGGCAACCTGACGGCATGGTCGCAAAATGAGGTGGGCCGCGAGATCGAGACCTACATCGACAACATCGTGGCGGTGCACCTCAAGGACACCAAGCCCGTGACCGACTCCTTCCCCGGCCAGTTCCGGGATCTGGCATTCGGCGAGGGGACCGTCGACTTCGAGGCCTGCCTTCGAACCTTTGCCAGACTGCAATACGCCGGCAGCTACACAATCGAGATGTGGACCCAAAAGGCGAACGACCCGGTGGCCGAGGTCCGCAAGGCCAAGGCACAGTTCGACGCCCTCTTCGAGCGGGTGGGCATCCGGCAGGAGCCCGTGGCACTCATCAAACGATGAGTGCCATCCAGACCACACGTTGTACATGACTTGCAGATACATCAACAAGAAGGAGGAACCCATGGCTGGTTTGGCTGATTTTTCGTCTGAGGTGCGTGCCGAGGTCAAGCAGGTGCGCGAGCAGGTCGCCACCCTGCACGAACAGCTGCTCAAATGGAACCTGGTCGTCTGGACCGCGGGCAACGTCTCCCAACGTCTCAGGACCGCCGACCTCATGGTCATCAAACCCTCGGGGGTGCGCTACGAATACCTCACCCCCGCCTCCATGGTCGTCACCGACCTGGAAGGCAACGTCGTCGACGGCACCGAGGCACCGTCCTCCGACACCCTCTCCCACGCCTACATCTACCGGCACATGCCCGACGTTTACGGCGTCGTCCACACCCACTCCACCTACGCCACCGCCTGGGCCGCCACCGGCCGCAGCATCCCCTGCGCCCTGACCATGATGGGCGACGAATTCGGCGGGGACGTCCCCGTCGGACCCTTCGAACTCATCGGATCCGAAGCCATCGGCAAAGGCGTCGTCGACACCCTCGCCGACCACCCCGGATGCCCCGCCGTCCTCATGCGCAACCACGGCCCCTTCACCATCGGCAAGGACGCCGAGGACGCCGTCAAGGCCGCAGCCATGACCGAAGAGGTCGCCCACACCGTATGGGCCGCCGAACAGATAGGCACCCCCATCCCCATCCCCGCCGACGACATCACCAAACTCAACAACCGATACAAGAACATCTACGGACAACACTAACCACCACGGGCCGGCCCACCACCGACCGACCGGCCCAAACCAACACTCACACGGAAAACGAGTGCACCGAATCGGCGAACTCACATCACCGGCCAGAAGCCTCACTGGTCTGAGTGGTGAGGAAATCCCAATCACCCGACTGCCCAGCCTCCTTACCGGCTGTGACGATCAGCCCGTGGTACTCCTTCATCTCAGTAAGCGTGAAATCGTCCAGGTCGATGAACTCCCCCTGGTGGCGCAGGGCCTGGTCGTAGTTCCTCCAAGACGCCAAGCCCAGAGCGCGCAGCATCCGGAGAGCGTAGGCATCCCAGATGAAGCACTTTTGCCCAAAGGCATACAGTCGGATTACATCCGCGGTTTCATTTCCGATGCCAGGCAGGGCCAGGAGTTCCTCCCTGAGATCCGGATCACGGCTGGGCATCATGTCAGGTTCGGTATAACCCCGGTTCACGAGCCAAGAGGCAAGGCCCTTGAGTGCGCGGCTCTTGGACTTCATGAACCCACTGGGTCGGACGATGCAGGCCAGCTCTTCCTCGGAAACCTGCGCCAGGGCCCCCTGGCTGAGCAGACCCGCAGCCTTGAGCCCACGCAGGGATGTATCGACATTGCGCCAGGCAGTGTGCTGGACCAGGATGGCACCTGCCATCATCTCGAAATGGGATTCCGCCGGCCACCAGTCCTGACTTCCGAATCTCTTGAGCAGGAGCTTATACAGCTGTCTGGCGGCTGTGCGGTCCTGATTCATCGAGGAAACCATGGGCATGCCCCTTCCGAGGACTCTCACAATCCTCACTACAGCCGGTTCGGGCATAGAAGATGCCGTCGTCACCCATGTATCTTATCGATAGTCGATGGGTCGCCGAACGCCTCGGAATCGTCACGACCCCACTTCAGATGTCGAAGGCCTCCTTGGCCAGTTTGGCCACGGTGTCACCGCTGAGTTCGGCGGCATCGTTCTGGCACTGGTTGATCCTGCCGAAGAGCTTGTCGGCATCGTTGTATGAGAGAGGCTTACCGATCTCCTTGGAAAGGTCGACCAGTTCGTCGATGGTTTGCAGCTTGCTCATCCTGTCCACCAAGGTCATTTCGTCCATATCCCACTCCTTTGTATGCGGCAACACGATGCCGAAGGCTACTTCCATTTCTAGTTCTAATCACTTCAACCGCTCTTGTAAAACACCGAAACGCCTTCCCTTCGACAGGGCGAATACCTTCACCTTCTAAGTGCACCCGGCACCGGTGCCCAGAAGCAGCCATACAGTTGTGCGGATACACCCTCCCCGACCAGGGCCGGTTTGGCTCCTTGAGCGTGGAAAAACGAAGGCCGGAGACCTCACGTTCAGCCTGGTTAGCAGAAGGGCCTGAAACCGGACAGTTTCCGCCCGGACAGAAGACCTGTGGATACAATGGCATTCAGCCAAGCGGGCGCCAGTCCCGAACAACCAGAGAAAGGCCAATGATGACTATTGCGAACCACGAAGGTGTTTCCGCCGCCAGTCTCGGCCTGCCGGCCACATCGGCCATCCCCGAAGCCAAGAGCCACCTGCCCGCCCAGGCCTTCATTACCAAGCCCCCGGCATCATCCAGGCTCAGGCAGCATTTCACCACAAAGGTTGATTCGATTACCATGCTCTCCCTCCTGCGCCCCGCCACAACAGGCCTGGCGGACGGAATCAGATGTCACGAGGTCCTGGTCATGGCCATCGGTCTGAAAAGTGAGGATGTACCGGTCGATGTCCTGGACCGCATCGCCTCTCTACGCTCCTCAGGCATCATCTTCGTCTGCATCCATCCCTCGGAGGGGAGGACCGCCTGCACCATGGCCCTTCGCCGCGCACTCCCAACCCGACCCGGCCATCAGCAGGAATATGCAACGCACCTGGGCCGGACCCAGACCATCGATGAGGCCAGACTCAAGGTCAGTGGATCCACCATGGACGACCTTTGGGACAGTCTCTGCGCCCAGGTAATCCTGGGAACCACGGACGGCGGGGATCTGGACCAGCGCATCGCCAAACGCGAGCGCATCACCGCCCTGCTCAACGAGGAGAGCAAACTTGCAGGAGACCATGGGCGGGCAAAATCCACCCAGGACCGCAATGCGATCTATGCCAAGCTCCACAAGGTTCGTGCCGAGCTCGAAGAACTTCAGAGCGAGTAAGCCCTGGGGCAGGGGAACGACAGCCGTCACCGGGTATGGCAAGGGGGTGTCGGATGCAGCTGCGCATCCGACACCCCCTTCCGATTCAGGTAGGCATGAGGGACGGGACCCGACCCACGACGCCGAGCCGCTCAGTCGAAATCGGTGATGACGGAACGGATGACCTCGCCCTTGACCAGCTGCTTGTAGGCCTCATCAATCTGGCTGAGCTTGATGTGCTGGCTGACGATATCGTGCATGTTCAGCCGCCCGTCGACGGCCAGGTCGGCATACATGGGAATGTCGTGCTTGATATTGGTCGATCCCATCCAAACACCCTTGAATCCACGCTGATGCACCAGGAGATCAGCAGGGTTGATTTCCAGGGAAATCGTGGCATCAGGCTTGGCCAGACCAATCGGGAAGGCAGTGCCTCCGACGCCGAGCATGTCCCAGGCCTGCTTCATGGTCGATTGCAGACCGATGGCCTCGAAGGCCTCATCCACGCCGCCGTCGGTGAGTTCACGAACCTTGGCGACCGGGTCTTCGTTCTTGGAGTTGATGACATCGGTGGCGCCGAACTTCCTGGCGAATTCCAACTTGTTGTCGAACACGTCGATGGCGATGATTCTCTTTGCACCGCAGATGCTGGCACCGGAGATGATGTTCAGACCGATGCCGCCGGTTCCGATCACAGCCACGGTATCGCCCGGGCGGACGTGGGCCGTATTGATGGCCGCCCCGGCACCGGTGATGGTGGCACACCCGATGCAGGCGGCCTCGTCCCACTTGACCTGGTTGTTGACCACAGCCAACTGGTTCTCGTGAATCAGGGCTTTTTCAGCAAACCCGCCAGTACCGAAGGCCTGGGTGATGGGCCGACCGTCGGGGAAGGACAGGCGGGGCTTCTCCCCCTCGCCACGCACGCACTCCTGCTGCTGGGTGCAGGACTGGGGCTGACCCTTGAGGCAGTTGGCGCAGTGTCCACAGACCTGCTCAAGGGAGGCCACCACATGGTCGCCCACCTTGATTCCGGACACTTCGGGCCCCACGGCCTCCACAACTCCAGCCACCTCGTGGCCGATGACTGCCGGGAAGGGGAAGAACTTGTCATCATCCTCCACCAGGTGGAGGTCGGAATGACACAGGCCGGAAGCCTTTACATCCACCAGCACCTCCGCACCGATGGGGTCGTCGATGATGATCTCCTCGGGCTGAGCGAATCCCTTACCGATACCATAGGCCACCGAGGCCTTGATCTTCTGAGGCATATCGTCTCCTTAGTCAACTACGTATGCGCCGGCTTCCCGTCGGCGCGAAACATGGTACATCGTGTTAGCAACGCTGCTTGTGTGCTTATTCCCGCAAGCGAACTTAACCCGCCAGCACACTCTAATTCTATCTCGCCGGCTCCGGCGGACCGTCATTACCGACCCCGGCGTTTATGGGAAGACACACTCCCCCGAACCCCGGGAATCGATGCATCGCCCGGTAGCGCCAACCCCATTCCGAGGGTTGCGGGAACTCAACCATCATCGGTATTTTCCGATGCATCCGTGCCATCCGATTGACCCGCGGGGCCCATCACCTACTATGGAATCATGTGCGGAAGATTCTCGGCGGCTTTTGACTATTCCAGCCTGGCAGAGCAGTACCAGGCCCAGCGGGCACCGAATCTTCCCAAGTCGTCTTGGAACATCGCACCCGGGGCGACGATTGCGATTATCGCCCAGGACAGGAACGGCATCCGCCACCTCAATCCTGCCAGGTGGGGCCTCATACCATCATGGTCCGTCAGCGACCATCTGGATTACCCGACCCACAATGCCCGGGTCGAGACGGCCCTGACCAAGCGGACCTATGCTGATGCGGCACGGTGCCAACGAGCCATCATTCCTGCAAGCGGCTATTACGAGTGGACCAAGGACCACCGGCCCTTCTATTTCCAGTCCCCGGATGAATCGCCTTTGGCCATTGCGGGGCTCTATTCCTGGTGGCGTGAGGATGAGCACTCCCCCTGGCTGCTGACAGCCACCATCCTGACAACCCAGGCCGAGGGTGAGGCGGCACTCGTTCACGAGCGCATGCCCCTGCTGATTACCGAGGCAAACGCGGATGAATGGCTTGACCCCGATCTGGATGGTTCGGACGTATTCCCCCGGGCCATGGATCTGGGGCGGAAATCGTCGGCCGAACTTGTCCAGCACCAGGTCGCTCCCCTCAAGGGCGACGGGCCTCAGCTGACTGACGATATCTCACTCAGACTGTAAGGCGAATCCCAGCTCCTCGGCGGCTTCGGTCGGTATGGGATCAAAAGCCCAGTACTCACTCAGGTTGTCGTCCGAGGAGAGACTGCGGATCTCGGCCTGGTCTATGTAGACCTCCCCGGATAGATGGTCGGTCTCGTGTTGGAAGATACGGGCCGGCCATCCGTGCATGGTTTCCTGATGGTTCTTGCCTGTCTCATCCTGCCAGCTGGCGGTGATGTCGAGCCAGCGGCTGCGCACGGCCTGGTACCCCTCCAGGGAAAGGCAACCTTCGTAGAAGGACGTCCTGGCGTTCCCCACAGGCTCATAGGAGGGGTTGATGATGGTCCTGAAAGGCAGTTCGGCAATCTCCCGGGGGTCGTCTTCGTCATCGCGTAGGTGGTCTTCGACCACCGCAATGGCCAGACCCAGGCCAATCTGCGGAGCTGCCAAACCCACTCCCGGGGCATCCAGCATCGTCCTACGCATGACCTCGACCAGTCGGCTCAGGGTCTTCTTGGAGAGCTGCCCGGTATAGGGTTCGGTCTTCTGACGCAACACAGGCTCCCCCATCTGGACGATAGGCAGGATTCCCCTCCTCCCGGCATCCGAGAGCAGGGTATCGACCTGATGATTGAGGGCGGTGTCGATTTTGGCGTTTCTTCCGAACATGGCGGCCTTTCCAGGATTTCAGACAGACGGGTGATTACCCGGTCCGGACTTCAGAGGGACAGCTCGTCGGCAACCACTTTGGCCAGCCGGTCGCAGACCTGATCGGCCTGCTCCTGGGTGGCGGCCTCGGCCATGACCCGGACCAGGGGCTCGGTGCCGGACGGGCGTAGAAGTACCCTGCCGGTCGCGCCCAGCAGCTCCTCTTCTCGCTCCACCGCCGCCTGGACCTTGGCATTGGTCCTGGCCGCGTTCTTGTCCACACCGGGCACGTTGATCAGCTGCTGAGGCAGTTGGGGGAAGTCCGCGGCCAGCTCCTTGAGGCTCCGGCCCGAACGCACAACCTCCTTGGCCAGAGTCAAAGCGGTCAGGGTACCGTCACCGGTGGTGGCGAACTCCCTGTTGATGACGTGGCCGGACTGCTCCCCGCCCAGGGTGTAGCCTCCACGGAGCATCTCTTCCAGCACGTACCGGTCACCCACGCCGGTCTGTACCGTGACGATACCCATCTCCTTCAGGGCCAGTTTGAGCCCGAGGTTGCTCATGACCGTGACCACCAGGGTATCGTTGGCCAACTTGCCTTCACGCTGCTTGGCCCTGGCCAGGATGCCCATGATCTGATCCCCGTTGACCAGGGTACCGTCTTCATCGACCGCCAGGCAGCGGTCTGCATCCCCGTCGAAGGCCACCCCCATGGCCGCATCCGAAGCCCGTACCATGGCCTGGAGCTGCTCGGGGTGTGTGGAGCCTGCATGCTTGTTGATGTTGTAACCGTCCGGGGAGGCATTGATGACCACCACATCGGCACCCGCCCTGCGCAGGGCTTCGGGGGCCACAACCGAGGTGGCACCGTTGGCGCAATCGGCGACAATGCGCAGACCGTCCAGGGGTTTGGTCTGGGTCTTGTCGGGGTTGATGGGCGCCACCGCTTCGACCAGGTGGTCGATGTACATGTTGGTGGCCGTCACCGTGTCGTGGGAAACCCGGCCCACCCCCTCGCCCGTCGGACGTTCCCAGTCCTGCCCGAGGACGGACTCGATCTCATCCTCCTTGGAATCCTGAAGTTTGAATCCACCCCGTGCGAAGAACTTGATTCCGTTGTCGGGCATTGCATTGTGGGAGGCCGATATGACTGCGCCCATCTCTACGTTGAGGACACTGGTCAGGTAGGCGATGCCCGGGGTCGGGATGATACCGACGTCAATCACGTCGAAGCCGCCTGCCGACATACCCGCCGCCAGGGCAGAGGCCAGAAAGTCACCCGAAACCCTGGTGTCACGCCCGATCAGGGCACGCCTTCGCCCTTCCGTCTTGTCGGCACCCTTGCCAAGGACCCGTACGGCGGCATCGCCCAGATCCAAGGCCAGCTGCGAGGTCAACGCCCTGTTGGCCAATCCGCGAACACCATCGGTTCCGAATAATCTTGACATCTCATCCCTCCGACTCCGTGTGCAGGTTTCCGGAGCCTGCACATCTCCACGCGCTAGGTTAATTATGGCCCCTGCCCTGACAGCCCGGTTCCGGGCGGGCGGGTTTGCACACCACTTCCACCGGAAAGGAAAGGGCCGGCCCCCGATACACAGGGAGCCGGCCCGAATCCTGGATTCAGCTGTTCCGCCTCAGTTGCTCGTTGTAGGAGCGAACCTTGAGGAAGCGCCGAGACGATGCCGTGTTCTGGGCGATCATGCCGCGCAGGGCCTTGGGTGCATCCTGATGGGAATCCAGCCAGGCATCACCGGCCTCGACCAGGGCACGGGGGTCGGCCGATGACGGGTAGAGGCCTCCGGCCGAGAGCGGATTGAGCAGGGTCTCCGCAATATGGAAGGTCTTGTGTTCCCAAATCCAATCCACAGCCTCGAAGAAGCGGTCCACGTAGGGATCGAAGAGGCTCTCCTGACCGGAACCGGAGAACCCGTCAGCCACCGCCCCGATCTGGGAGTTGGTCAGGTCCTGGTTATTCAGGGCCTGGTCCCATGCCCAGTCCTTGGCCTTGGCGGTAGGCAGGGCGGCACGGGCCCCCATGGCGAACTCCCGGTTCTCGGTGGTGTCGTGGCGGGAGAGTTCCTGATCGATCTCCCCATCGGCCAGGAGGTCGCGGGCGGCCAGGGCATGGATGATGACCCACCGGGTGTTGTTGTCGATTTCCAACCCTTCCAGCTTCAGATCACCACTCAGGAGGCCACGGGCCGTCTCCTCGAAATCAGGATCGTCTCCATAGCCCAGGTAGGCGCGAACCAGCTGGAACTGCTCATCCGATCCGGGCTCCGCCTTCCGAGCCAGATCCCAGAGCGACTGGGCAACAAGCTGGAGCATGGGCTGCCTGCGCCGCCCGGCCACAAAGTGATGGGCTGCGGTCGAAATCTGCGAAAGGGCATAGCGGAAGGTGGTGGACTGGTGCTCGGTTGCCAGGGCCTTGAGGCTGAGTCCAATGAAGCGCTCGGCGGGGAACTCTGCATCCCGGGTCATGTCCCAGAGGCTCAGCCAGATGACTGCCCTGGTCAGACGGTCCTGGACCCGGTAGAGGTTCTCGGACACGAAGTCCAACGATGCCTGATCCAAGCGAAGCTTGGCATAGGTCAGGTCGTCATCGTTGATCAGGATCAGGGCTGGACGCTTCCTGCCTTGGGCGGCGGTCACCTCGGTATGGCCGCCATCCACGTCCAGTTCGAACCGGTCCGTGCGGACGACCCGGCCCTGATCGTCCAGGTCATAGAACCCGACGGCCAGGTGGTGCGGACGCAGAACAGGATAGTCCTCGGGGGCCGTCTGGTCGATGGCCATGGAGGTGATGACCCCGTCAGCATCGGTCTGGACCTTGCTGATCAGGGTGGTGATGCCGGCCTCTTCCAGCCAGAGCTTGGACCAACGCCCCAGATCACGACCACTGGTCTTCTCCAGCTCTGCCAGGAGGTCATTGAGTGTGGCGTTGCCATAGGAATTGGAAACCAGGTACTGGTGAATGCCCTGGAAGAACTGGTCACGCCCCACCCAGGCCACCAGTTGCTTCAATACGGAGCCACCCTTGGCGTAGGTGATCCCATCGAAGTTGACTTCCGTATCGTGCAGGTCGTTGATGGGAGCCACCACCGGATGGGTGGTGGGCATCTGATCCTCGGTCAGGGCCCAGCTCTTCTCGCCGGAGCAGAAGGTGGCCCAATCGTCGCTCCACTCACTGGCCTCGGCGGTGGCCAGGGTCGACATGAACTCCGCGAAGGACTCGTTCAGCCAGAGGTCATTCCACCACTTCATGGTCACCAGGTCACCGAACCACATGTGGGCCAGCTCATGCAGGACGGTCTCGACACGGCGGTTGATCTGGGCTCCCGTGGCCTTGGATTCAAAGATATAGGAGTCGCGGAAGGTCACCAGGCCGATGTTCTCCATGGCTCCGGCGTTGTACTCCGGAACGAAGACCTGGTCGTACTTGGCCCAGGGGAAGGGCAGGTCCCAGGTCTTGGCGTAGAAGGCGAATCCCTTCTTGGTCACGTCGAAGAGGTAGTCGACGTCCTTGGCCAGGGAGTCCTTGAGGGCCTGGCGGCAGTAGAGGCCCATGGGGATGGTCCGACCGTCCTCGTTGGAGTACTCGCTGGTCCAGGAGGCATAGGGTCCGGCGGTGAAGGCGGTCAGGTAGGAGCTCATGACCGGGGTCGTTTCGAACACCCACCGACGGCAGGATTCACTCTTGCCGCCCTCCAGGGTGCCGGGGGCGGTCTCCTGGTCGAGGGCCTCCTCGCTCACGGCGGGCATGTTCGAAAGAACCTGCCAGGAGGCGGGGGCCGTCACGGTGAAGTCGAATGTGGCCTTGATGTCGGGCTGGTCGAACACCCCGTATACGCGGCGGGCATCCGGCACCTCGAACTGGCTGTACAGGTAGACGTTGCCGTCCGATGGGTCGACGCTGCGGTGGAGGCCTTCACCGGTGCGCGAGTAGACGCATAGGGCCGTGACCTTGATCTGGTTGTGCTCCTTGAGCCCGGCCAGTTCGATACGGCTGTCGCGATAGACCTGGGCGGGGTCGAGACCTTCCCCGTTGAGTTCGATCGCGCTCACTTCATCGGCAATCAGGTCAAGGAAGGTCGATTCCCCCGGCTTGGCATCGAAACCGATGGTGGCCTGGGAAAGGAAGGTCCTGGGGCCCTTGGTCAGATCCAGGGCGACCTGGTAGGTGACATTCGATACGACGGTTGCGCGTTCTTCTGCTTCCACACGCGTCAGATTGGCTCCGGGCATGGTTTCCTTTCACACATACGGTTGATGCCGACGGCCTCTCGGGACTGGCAACGGGTGCACAGACGCCAGGGCCGGGTCTTGGGTACTCAGAACAAGTCTAATCAATGCCCCTGAGCAGGAAGACACCCGCCGGTTTTTCTCCGAGCACGGAACTTCGCGGCCTGCGGTACTTTAGGAACTCAACCGGGGGAATACCCCGGCAGACAAAGGACTTGTCATGATAGATCGGGGAGCCGCACCCGGTCGGACGGTTTTGCAGGCGGATGGAGAGAAGGACCATGAGGGGTATCAGGGCAGCCGGCGCCTCGATCCGGACACCATGCCGCCATCACCGCCGGCTGGCGGACGAGAGCTCAGCGGGCACAGTCTCGGCCGTTGCACCCCACACCGGCGGATTCAACCTCCACCAGCTCAACCTGCTCTGTCAGTACTCCTATGGGGTTGCACGAGGAGACGGACTGACCCACGTCGGCAGGCATCGGTTCCTGGACCAATCTCTGGGTTTCTACTGGGTGATTCGCTCCCACTACTGTGCCGCCAATGGGTTCGAGGGCATGGTGACCACACCTGACCGTCAGGGACGCCCCGACTACCGCCACCTGACTGTGGTCTTTGCCGGCACCAATCTGAGGGACGACACTTCGAGAGACATTCTCGCCGCCCTGACCACCTTTCTTGTTCCCTTTCCCCTCCCCTGGTCCCAGATCGGCGAGGCCAGGGCCATGGCCGACGATGCCTTGGGACTGGCCCGGAAACAGGTGGGAACGTCTGCCACAATCCTCTTGACCGGTCACAGCATGGGCGGCGGCCTGGCCCTGATGCAGGCAAACCGGCTCGGTATGCCGGCCCGGGCCTTCTGCGCCGTAGATCCCTGGAGGGCGATGGACCGACACCAGCGAACCCTGATCGAGACCCACCGCGCCAAGGGGCTCCTGCAGGATTACCGCCTGACCAACGACCTGGTAACAGGAACGGTCAACCATATCCTGACCGGTTGCGCCGACCGGAGCGCAAGAATCATCTGGTGCGGACGGGGTGCCGGTGGATTCAACCACTGGTTGAGCCATTTCACCTACGACGCGAACGGCAACCCTGTCGCAAACCCGGCCAGGAGGGCGTGAGGTCCTGATTGCAGACGCCCAGACCGGGAAGCAAAGAAGCTCCACCCCGGCGGCGCACAGAATTGACTTCTAGAAAACCCCTATGGTATCGTCGTTTATAGAAACGTTTCGACGATGATCGTAAGAATCGACAGCGAGGTGAAGATGCCTGGCGCAAAGGTTGCATAGCGATGAGGGCCCCGGTCACCCAGGACCGACCCGATCAATCGGATACCAAACCGAACTTACGGAAACAATACCGATTTTTGCAATCGAAACGTTTCTACTGCTGGTCGAACCAGTACGACCGGCCCGGAAAGGAAATGAGGAGAAATATGAGAATCAAGAAAGCGTTGGCGACCCTGTTGGTGGCCGCCTCGGCAGTGACTGCCCTGACCGGATGCGGAGGCGGCGGGGAGCAGAAGGACGACAAGAAGCCCGAGAGCATCTCCTTCTGGTACTACGACAAGGACACCGCCGCCCAGACCATGGCCTGGCGTGAGGCGGCAGCCGATTTCACGAAGAAGACCGGTGTCAAGGTCAAGTTCGAGGTGAAGTCCTTCGCCCAGATCGCCCAGAACAGCAGCCAGTTCCTCAATTCCGACCAGGCCCCCGACATCATGGAGTCCAACAGGGGCAACGGCAGCGCCGGCATGCTCTCCTCCATGGGGCTCCTGACCGACCTGGGACCCTATGTCGAGAAGTACGGCTGGGACAAGAAGGTCACCGAGGCGGACGCCTCCATGGCCAAGTATGACGAGAAGGGCGTCATGGGCGGAGACACCTGGTACGGCGCCCCCAACTACGCCGAGTACCAGCGGGTCTACTACAACAAGGACATGTTCGCCAAGTACAACATCAAGGAACCCACCACCCTGGCCGAGTTCGAAGACGCCTGCCAGAAGTTCAAGGATGCCGGAGTGACCCCGATCGCCGCCGATGCAGGCGAGTTCGGAGTGCTGTGGCTCTGGTGGCAGCTGGTTTCGACCAAGGCCGACAAGGGCTTCATCCAGGACTGGCAGATGTACAAGCACGAGGTGAACTGGAAGGACGAGTCCCTGACCTACGCCACCAAGACCCTGAATGACTGGCTCGACAAGGGCTACATCTCCCGTAACGCCACCGGCCTCAAGGCCGAGGACACCACAACCTCCTTCATCAAGGGCGAGTACCCGATATACCAGACCGGCACCTGGAACCAGGGGCGTTTCGTGGATCAGATCAAGGGATTCGAATGGGATGCCTCCATCCTCCCGGGATCCAAGTTCGCCCAGGGATGCACTGGCAACCTCCTGACCATCCCCGAGAAGAGCAAGAACAAGGATCTGGCGGCCCAGTTGATTGACATGGTCCTCTCCAAGAAGGAACAGAACGGCATTGCCAAGCACGGCGGAATTCCGCTGGCCGCAGACAACGACAGCATCGACAACCCCAAGAACAAGGCCATGGCCGAGGAGTACGCCAAGTTCTCCAAGGAGAATGCACTCTCCTACTACCCCGACTACCCCGCCTCCAACCTGACCGACGCCATCCCCGCAGCCCTCCAGGAACTGGTGAACGGAACCAAGACCCCTGACCAGACCCTGGAAGCCATCAAGGACGCCTATACCTCGGGCATCAAGGACATGGACGTCAAGGACTAGTTCAAGCAATCCAATCACCTTCAAATCCGGACGGTGCCTTCCAGACCGGAAGCACCGTCCGTCTTTCCAGTATCAACTAGCTTCAAAGAGGAGTTCGGAGGCTGCCATGTCTCAAAGCGGTAGCAGTAAACGGTCCACAGCGTCAAGGCTGCCGGGCAACAAATCAACCAGGTTCATCCCCTATCTGATTCCGGGGATCCTCTCCCTGGCTGTCATCATCATCGTTCCCTTCGTCTGGAACATCTATCTCAGCTTCACCCGTTGGCGCGGGGTCGGACCGGTCCGTTTCGTAGGCCTGAAGAACTGGCAGAGGCTCGTCGCCGATGCAACCTTCTGGAAGTCCTTCATCAACTCCTTCTGGATCATCGTGGCGATCGTCATCATCCCCACCATCCTGGGACTTCTGATCTCGTCCGTCCTGACGGATGTGATTCAGAAGAAGTTCAACTCCGGAACAGCCTCCTTCATCCGGGCCCTGTACTACCTGCCCCAGCTCCTGCCCGTGGCTGTGGCCTCCATCATCATGGGATGGATCTTCCGTCCGGACGATGGCGCCTTCAACGCCCTCCTCGAGAGCATCGGGCTCGGTGGTCTCCAGCACAATTGGCTGGGCGATCCCGGCAGCGCCCTGCCGGTGCTCATGTTCATCCTGATCTGGATACAGCTGGGCTACCCCATCGTCATCTTCATGTCGGGTCTGCAGCGCGTCGATCCCGAGCTCTATGAGGCAGCCAGCCTGGACGGGGCCAACTGGTGGCAGAAGTTCAGGGTCGTGACCCTCCCCTCCATCATTCCGGAACTCCTGGTGGTCATCCTCACCGCCACCATCGGTGCTCTGAAGACCTTCGGCCCGGTCTATCTGCTTACCAAGGGCGGACCAGGCACGAGCACCATCGTGCCCTCCTACTACTCATACAACCAGTTCTTCCAGCTTCACCAGGTGGGCTACGGAGCCGCGATCTCCACAGCACTGACCTTGGTGATCATCGTCTTCTCCGTCGTGTTCACCCTCGTGCAGGGGCGCGTCGAAAAGAACATGGCCTAGGGAAGGGGACACACAATGACAGAGGCAAACATACAGATGTCAGAGCAGAACGGCGCCGCACGCCCGAGCAGGCAGTCCGGCAGGAAGAGCAAGCACATCCGCAGCTGGGGCAACTGGGTGGCACTGGTCCTCCTGGTCCTGGGTGCCGTGATCATGCTCTTCCCCCTCCTCATTTTGGCCATGAACGCCTTCAAGACCATCGGGGACTACAACGCCACGGGACCGCTCTCGCTTCCCGCCCACCCGACCATGAGCGGAATCACCTCCTTCTGGGTCAGCAGCAACTTCCCCATGAAGTTCGTCAACAGCCTGATAATCTCGCTGGTTGTGGCCGTGCTTGGCGTCGTGCTCTCCGTGCTGAACTCCTTCGCCCTGGGTATCGGACGAGTCAAGGGCAACAGGTGGATCATCCTCTTGATCATGCTGGCCAATATGCTCCCCCAGGAGTCTCTGCTCTACCCCCTCTACACCATCTTCAAGGAGGCGGGACTCTACAACACCCAGCTCGCCATCATCATCATTTTCACGGTGATCCAGAGCGCCTACGGCACCTATCTGCTGTCGGCGGTGTACGGCACCTTCCCCCAGGCCATCCTTGAGGCGGCCTCCATCGACGGCGCCACCCGCTGGCAGGTGTTGAGCAGGATCGTCCTGCCCATCTCCTGGCCGACCATCAGCGTACTCTTCGTCTTCTTCTTCGTATGGACCTGGAACGAGTACATGATTCCCATGGCCTTCCTCATGGACGACTCGGTGCAGACCATCCCCCTGGCCCTGGCCACCATCCAGGGGCAGCACACCATGGATGCCACCGCCCTGGCAGCGGCCTCCCTGCTCAGCATCATCCCGACCATCATCTTCTATGTGATCTTCCAGCGGAAGCTGAACCAGGGAATCGTGGCAGGCGCAGTCAAGTAGACGGAGCGTCTGTCCGCACCCTCCCGGCAACATCAAGGCCCCGGCCGCTTCAACGAGCGGCCGGGGCCTTGATCATTCGCGCAGAAGGCCGTCAGGCCAATCCGCCAGACGAAACGTCAGTCCTGCTTCTCCACATCGGTGGCCACGTCGGCCACGACCGGGACAATCATGGGCCGGCGATGCAGCTTCCTGGAGATCCACCCGCCCAGGGTGCGACGCATGAGCTGCTGCAGTTGGTAGGTGCCCGTGGTGCCATTGGCCATGGCGTCCTCAAGCTGGTCGACCACCTGCGCGTTGATGGCTTTGAACTCGCTCTCGTCCTCGGCGACCGCATTCAGGTAGACCTTGGGGCCCGAAACGACCTTGCCGGTCTCGCTGTCGACCACGGCGAAGGCCGAGACGAATCCCTCGGTGCCCAGGATGCGGCGCTGCTCCAGCTCCTCATCGGTCAGCTCGCCCACGGAATCACCATCCACGTAGACATATCCGCAGGGCACGGATCCGACTACGGCGGCCTTGCCATGGTAGAGGTCGACCACGTCGCCGTCCTCGGCCAGGACGACGTTCTGGGGGTCCACACCGGTCTTGACGGCAATCAGACCGTTGGCCACCAGGTGGCGGTTCTCACCGTGGATGGGCATGGCGCACTTGGGCTGCACGATGTTGTAGAAGTGCAGGAGCTCGCCCTCGTCGGAGTGGCCGGAAACGTGGATGGCCGCATTGTCGCGGTTGACCACCTTGGCCCCCATACGCACCAGCTTGTTGATGACCTTATAGACCCCGTGCTCGTTGCCGGGAATCAGGGAGCTGGCCAGGATGACCGTATCGAACTCGTTGATGGTGATGTCACGGTGGGTCCCATCGGCGATACGGCCCAGGGCCGCCATGGGCTCGCCCTGGGAACCCGTGCACATGTAAACGATCTTCTCGTCCGGGATGTCATGCGCATCCTTGAGGTCCACCACCGTGTCCTCGGGCAGATGGAGGTATCCGAGGTCGGAAGCGATCGACATGTTACGCACCATGGAGCGTCCGGCGAATACCACCTTGCGTCCATACTTGTGGGCGGTGTCCACCACCTGCTGCACCCGGTGCACGTGGCTGGAGAAGGAGGCCACGACGATCTTGCGCTGAGCCTCGGCAAAGGCCTTGTCGAGGGCCGGGGAGATGGAGATCTCCGGCTTGACGTATCCAGGCACCTCCGCATTGGTGGAGTCCGCCATGAGCAGGTCCACACCGGACTCACCCAGCTTGCCGAACTCACGCAGATCGGTCAGTCGGTGGTCAAGGGGCAGCGGATCGATCTTCATATCGCCGGTGTCGATGATATGACCGGCGGGGGTCCGTACGGAGACGGCCAGGGCATCGGGGATGGAGTGGGTCACGGACACGAACTCCAGGTTGAAGGGGCCGACTTTGAGCTTGTCGCGTCCCTTGACCTCCACCTCGGTGGGCTTGAGGTGGTGCTCCTCACACTTGGCGTCAACGAAGCCCAGGGTCAGCTTGGAACCAATCAGAGGGATGTCCGGACGCATCTTGAGCAGGTAGGGCACACCACCGATGTGGTCTTCATGCCCGTGGGTCAGAACCAGGGCATCGATCTGGTCCAGCTTGTCCTTGATATAGCTGAAGTCGGGCAGAATCAGGTCCACACCCGGCTGCTCCTCTTCGGGGAAGAGGACACCGCAGTCAATGAGCAGAATGTGTCCGTTGTACTCGATCACATTCATGTTGCGGCCGATTTCGCCCAGACCACCCAGTGGAACGATCCGCATGGATCCCTTGCGGTACTTGGGAGGCGCCACCAGACGCTGCTCTACCTGGGTCCCCTTTCCTCGCTGCATGGAACCGTTGCGGCGACCGCGGGATTCACCACGCGACCTGCCGTTCCCCTTCTTGCCTGCGCCTGCGGACCGGTTGCGGCCCTTGGAGGCGGATTGCCTGTTCCTGCTCTTGCTTGTTGTCTTCTCTTCTTGCGTTTTTCTAGCCATTCTCACTTGTGTTTCCATTATCTGTACCCCTGCCTATACAGGGGCGACGTTTCATTTTCCGGTCCCGGTCAGATAAGACCGGCGGCCTTCATGCCCGCCTTGGCCTTGGAGAGCTGCTCCTTACCGGGTCCCAGATTGGGCAGCCTCATCGTGGTTTCGTCGAGTGACCCGGCCACCTTCAGGGCGGCCTTGGCCATGACGGCCTGCTGTCCATCGCCGTTCAGGGCCTGGACCAGGGGCGCCAAGGTGGCAGCCAGCCGCTGCGCGCCTGTCAGGTCACCGGTATCGAATCGGGCCGCCAGATCCTGCATGGGGCCACTCGCCACATGGGCCATGACCGATATGATGCCGACTGCCCCCAGGGCCAGGAAGGGCAGATAGAGCCCATCGTCACCCGAATACCATGCCAGCCCGGTCTCCTGCCGCTTCTGCGGCACCGCGGCCAGGTCACCGGTGGCATCCTTGACGGCTTCCACATGCTTGAGCTCCGACAGGCGGCGGTAGGTATCCAGCTCGACGTGCAGGCCGGTACGGCCAGGCACATCGTAAAGGATGACCGGACGATCGGCGGACTCACATACCGACCGGTAGTGTGCCACCACGCCGTCCTGGGAGGGACGGGAATAATATGGCATGACCACCAGGAGGGCATCCGCCCCGGCCTCCTGAATCATCTCGACCATGCGGACCGTATGCGCGGTGTCGTTGGACCCGGCACCCGAAATGACCGGAACATCGACTGCCTGCCTGACCACCCGGACCAGATTGACCTTTTCGTCCATATGGGTCACCGGGGATTCCCCCGTGGTGCCGTTGACGAGAATCCCATCGGCCCCATCGGCCACCAGTCTGCGGGCCAAGGCAGCAGCAGCCTGGAAGTCCATGGATCCATCGGCCTTCATGGGGGTGACCATGGCCGGAATGACCCTGCCGAAGGGGGCAGGTGGCATCAGATGGGTTTCGGACTCAATCATAGTTTCACGCTACTTGCAGATGGGGACTCAATCGGGCCTTGGCACATTCCCGCCACATCTCGTTCCATCTGGTGACCATTCACAGATCCAGGAAGCGGTCCAGCCCCACGGTCAGACCAGGGTGGGAACCGGAGGCGATGGTTCTCACAGCCAGGAGCACACCGGGCATGAAGGAGGACCTGTCGAAACTGTCTGCACGGATGGACAGCTGCTCACCGGAGTTCCCCAGGAGGACCTCCTCGTGGGCATTCAGGCCCTGCAGGCGAACGGCGTGGACGTGCACCCCATCAATCACCTGCCCTCGGGAATCCGCCGCACCCTGGGTGCCGTCCGGCATCGGCCCCAAGCCGGCCTGACGCCGGGCCTTCCCGATGGCCTGGGCCGTGTGGATGGCCGTTCCCGATGGAGCGTCCACCTTGTCGGGATGGTGGAGTTCAATCACCTCGGCCGAGGTGAAGTACTCGGCAGCCTTGGCGGCGAAGTGGTCGGCCAGGACGGCGGAAATCGCGAAATTGGGGGCGATGAAGACCGATTGATGCTCACGGGGGGCCTGCTCCAGGGCCTGCCGTACCTGGTCGAGTCCCTCATCGGTCCAGCCTGTTGTACCCACCACCAGGTCGACCCCCCGCCCGACCAGGGTCAGCACGTTGTCCAAAGAGGCCTGGGGAACCGTGAACTCGACGGCCACATCGGTATTGTCGGAGGTAATCCCCTCCAGACCGTCCCGACCATCGACGGCAAGGGAGAGGGTCATGTCATCCGCCTCTTCCAAGGCCTGAACGACACTGGTTCCCATTCGTCCAGTGGCCCCTACGACAGCAACCCTGATCATGCCCACCTCCGTGACTCGTCCTGCTTGTGCACTCGACCCCAGTCTAGGAGCCGTCACCAACCGTGGCCCGTTCCTTCCACCTGGCGGATGTGCCGACCCTTGGAATCATCTCCGAAGGTCTCCCGGGTATCGAAACGGCTGGCGGGGGTCCCGATTCGGGTCGGACCAGAACCCTTATTCCGACGACGATGCGGACGCCGTGCGCCTGCGGCTGCTGATCCATCCCAGGACTGCCAGGGGTATGGCACAGCAGGTGACGATGGCCGGAATGGTCATGCCGCCATGAGGGCCGAACTTATCCAAGGCAATTCCTGCCAGGGTGGACCCCAGCGAGGTTCCGATGGAGCCTCCGGTGGACAGCCAGGAGAGGCCTTCGGTCAGGGCGCGGGAGTCCACGCTCTCCCGGACTATCAGATTGCCCGTGGCGAAGATGGGAGAGACGCACAGGCCTGAGAGCACCTCGGCCAGACCCAGGAGGACCAGATTGTCCATGACCAGGCGGAAAACCACATAACCGGTGGTCAGCAGGGTCAGGAAGACCACCAAGTAGCGCCACCGGGAACCCTTGAGCTTGACCGACCCGAAGATCAAGGCCCCACAGAGGGACCCCAGGGCGAAGAGCGCAAGCTGGAGCCCCACGGCCCCCTCCCTGCCCATGGCCTTGGTCAGGGCCGTAACCGAAACGTCCACGGCCGAAAAGCTCATGTTGAAAACGATGAAGACCACGAAGAGGAGGAGTATACCCGGGTAGGCCAGAGCCGAACGGGCCCCTTTCATACCGTCCGAGTCCTCGGGGTGGACACTGCCACCGTCATCGACCGGCGAGTGGTCGGCGGCCGTGGTTGCGGCGGTCTCCATCCTGACGATGGCCGGAGGTTCCGTGGACCGCATCGAGAAGAAGGTCAGTCCGCCGACAAGCAGGGCCGCAGCCGGCAGGAAGAGCTGGGATACCGGGTTCACCGAAGTGGCCAGGTAGGCGGAAAGGATGGGCCCCAGGATGAAGACGCACTCATCGAGACCGGATTCCAGAGCATAGGCCGTGTTGAGCAGATTGGTCCGGTCGTCCCGCAGGACCCAGGCCCAACGCGTGCGGACCAGGGCCCCGAAGGCGAACTGGGTCAGACCCATCAGGGCGGCCAGGATGAAGAGTATGCCCAGGGATACCCTCTTCATGGCCCCGAAGGCGAACCCCAAGATGGCCAGTGTCTGGATCATGAGTGCCACAAGTCCCACCCGGCGCTGACCGAACCTGTCGAAGAGACGGGCGTAGACGGGGGTGACCAGGGCCGCACAAAGCGTATAGACCGCGCTCATCATGCCTGCCGAAGTCCAATTATCGTAAATATGGTTCAGGGCCAGGACGATACCCAACCCCATCATCCCCAAGGGCAGTCGGGCAAGAACCGCCGCCAGGCAGAATCCTGCAGCGCCGGGGTAGGTGAAGAGCCGCAGGAAGGGGGACCTGGATTCCTTCATGACCGTCCGCACCTTTCCAGCTGTTCGCGGACTTTTCCGCCGTAAATGTAGATGTCGTCGACCCCTTCGAAGAAGGCCGGATCGACACCGCGGGAATCGGCACCCTGCTGCTCGGAGAACGCCTGGTAATCCCGGCCCTTGAGCTCGGCCAGGCAGGTCATGCCCTGATGGTCGTAGTACCCAACATCGCAGGAAGAGTCGGTATGGAGGTAGAAGTCGGTGATTCCCTTTCCGTCCATGTACGTCAGGGCATCCAGCCAGAGCAGCCGCCCGATGCCGTGACCGCGGGCCCTGCCGCTGACCAGGA
Organism: Bifidobacterium coryneforme; assembly: GCF_000737865.1. Lineage (NCBI taxonomy): Bacteria > Bacillati > Actinomycetota > Actinomycetes > Bifidobacteriales > Bifidobacteriaceae > Bifidobacterium > Bifidobacterium coryneforme. The sequence continues at coordinate 475,347 of NZ_CP007287.1, read as the reverse complement.
ACAGCTTCAGTTCGGCTTGGGGCGGGGCCGTCAGACCGGACTCCTCCTCAAGACGCACCTCCGTAGCGTGCCAGTGCCGGGCGCTGGCCAGGGTCTTGCTGCCCAGCGGCGTGGAGCCCAGGGAGGCGTCCACGGATTCCAGGCAGGCCTGTGCCTGGAGGAAACTTAGGGGTCCGTCACCCTCCCTGAGCAGGGTGACCCCCATGAACCGGCCATCCATGCTGGCAATGCGGGCTCGGGTGGTTTGGGTCAGGTAGTCAAGGACGAAGTGTTCCGCGCTTAACTGCGAAACCTTGCCCTGCTTGTCCGCCTCCACCTTCCAGGTCCTCTCGAATTCCCTTATCAGGTCGGGCATATCGCTCCAGGCCATGGGGCGTATCGAAGGCATGCGGGGGCTGGTCCGGCCTGGTTCGGGCCGGCTTGTCTCTGTCATCTCTTGTCACTCCGTCTGGCTGCACGGAAGGTATGGGCGCGTCAAACCGTCCCGGCCATTCCGGTCACCATGTACTCAGGGGCACCCATCGCCACCTGAGGGAGCGGGGTCTGCCTGGGACCGCCCCGACCATGCTCTGCATGCCGGTTTGCATCCCGTTCTTGTCATTGCGTGTACGCGGCCCGCCCTGCTGGTTCAGTCGTTGTCCGACTCCTGCGGAGCACCCCGACGCAAACCCTGAAGGATCTCCTCCTGGGATCTGGGTCTTGCCCTGATCAGCCGCCGGGATGGCTGGGCCTCACTTACATAGTAAAGGCAGGCGTCGATGGTCGACAGGTCGATTCCCTCCAAGCGTGAAAGGAGTATCCGGTACATGTCGAGCTGGGCCAGTTTTCCGCTGATGTCCTCCGCGGTCGTGGGCCGGGCCCCGGTTTTCCAGTCCACGATGGTGTAGAGCTTGGAGCCGTCATCCTGGTCGAGCCCTCCGCGGAACACGGCATCGAGTTTGCCCTTGACGATGGTGCCGTCCAGTACCGCCACGATGGGGCGTTCCACCCAGGCAGGAGTCCTTTGCCCCCACTCGGATTCAGCCAGACGCCGCTCCCATATCCTGAGGTTCCGGGCCGTTCGGTCGCTTCCCCCCTGCTTCCTTCCCGCTTCTTCCTCGTCCAAATCCGCCAGCATCCGACGGCGTTCCGCCATGGCCTCCGACCCCAAGGGAACGGCTGACCCGGATGGGGTCTGTGATTCCACCAGGGAATCATCCACGGTCTGGTCGGTCACATCAAGCAATCCCGATGAAGGTTCGAAGTCAGGCATGATGTAGCGCTGAGCCCATTCATGGAAGAGGGTACCGGCCTGGGCCAGAGGCGAGGCCACCCGGGGCACAGGCCTGACCAGGCCCTCCCAATACTCCCGTTCCCTGACGGCCTCCATCCCGCCCGATCTGGCCTGGATGGAAGTGACACTCTGAGCGCCATGCCCGATGATTCTCCGCCCTGTACGGCGCAGAGCCTCCAGGTCCGCGACAAGGCGGTCACCGGCAACACCCAGCCTTCCGGTGCCAACCTGGAGCACCCGGACCGCGTCGGCATAGAGACTGCCTTCCGCGTGCGGGGTTCCGGATGGGTCCTCGTCGAAGCCCACCCATTCGGCACTGCGTTGCAGGGCCTGTGACACCTTGGTCCCCATGGTTATCGGCCAGAGGACCCTGTCGGATTCATCCTGCCTGGCTGCCAGCTGGCCCACCTGGTCCAAGGCATCCTGAACAAGGGCCTGACGGAAGGCCTGGGCATCCTGACCAACCAGAAGACCCACAGGAGGAGTGGGGGGAAGCGGTTCCCCGTCGTCCCCATCCTGGCCCCCATCGATGGAATCCAATCTGACGGCACCATCTTCGCCTTCCAGACCCCTGACCAATTCCCGCCAGAAGTTCGAGGCAGTCGTCTCGGGGTCGGCCTGTGGGGTGTTCAAGGCGGGATTGGTGTCATTGGCCTTGGTGCTGAACGTCAGGAGGAGGTCATGCCTGGCCCTGGTCACGGCCACATAGGCCAGTCGGCGCTCATCGTTGTGGTATCGGTTTCCGTATTCCTCTTTCTGCGGCAGGTATCCCCTGGCACTCAGGAAGTCGTAGTCATCCCCGGCATCGTCCACGCCGGTGCTCCTGATCTCCCCGATTGCCTCGTCCTCCAAATCGGCCAGGCTCAGACCACCAAGGTCATCCCCCGGTTCGGATCCCGGACGGGCGTCATGGGGGAATCTGGGGAGAATCATGGCATCGGCCCTGACCGGTACAGGAACCGCCTGCGGATCCTCCAGCCAGGTATTTGCCGTGTTCCGGTAAGGCACTCCCACCGGGGAAGCCTCGGTGCTCAGCGTCTCGATTTTCAGGTGGTCGCCCTGCTTGCTCGGGAAGGAGCCGGCGGACAGCCCGACCACGGCCACGGCATCCCATTCCAGACCCTTGGCCTGGTGGACGGTCATCAGGGTCACATCGGCATGCCCACCAGCCCCCTCATCGGGCAGATCGGGACTTTGGACCATGGCATCCACCCAGGCCACGAATCCTGGAAGACTGGGGCCCAGGCCGGCAGGCAACTCGGATATGTAGGTATCAACCTGTTCCAGAAGGGCTTCGACTCCGGCATTGGCCCGGCTCGGTTGAAGAGGCTGGTCCGGATGTTCCATGGCCTGGGCCAGGACCAGATCGATGTCGAGGTCCAGGGCCTGGATGGCGGCGATGACCACCTGCCTGACCGAGGCCGAAGACTGGGACTGGACTGTTCGAATGACCTCGGCCGCCCTACTGACCAATGTACGGCCACGCGGACTGAGTCGTGAGGTCCGGAGCAGGTCGTCCAGGTCATCACGCAACAGGAGATCAATCAGGAAGAGGGAGTTCGGTACCTGGTCCCGTTGTTCTCGTACCAGCTCTCTCCTGACCTTGCCGTCGTCCGTTTTGGGCACCATTCCGGCCTGGAGAAGAGCCCGGTACTGGCTGTCGGCGTTGATGGTCTCCGCGAGGGAGGCCAAGGCTCTCAAATCGGCCGGGCTCATGTTGAACCGGGCCGAAGCCAGAAGACGCATCAGTGAATCACTGTCGGTATGGTCGCAGATCACCCTGAGCAGGGCCAGGATATCCATGACTTCGGGGCGGTCGAAGAGGGCCGAATACCCCACCACCTGGCAGGTCAGGCCTGCGGCTTCCAGTGCCGTCCGATACTGGGGCATCCTGGCCTTGGACCGGAAAAGGACGGCCGCATGGGGGGCATCGGAATCCTCGCCCAGCTCATCCTCGCCGTGCCCGCCGTAACGTGACCTGGCATGAAGGGCGAAACGGACCACGGCGTCGATCTCCTGGCCAATCGTGCTGTAGCCAAGCAGGCCGACGGTCCCCTCGTCGGCTCCTTCCCTGGCCTCCAGCCGGGCCACGTCCACCTCGTTCATCCTGGCACTGGAGAAGCGGCCCGTATCCTGCCGGAGCGGAACCGTCAAGAGATTGGCGGCCTTCAGGACCATCCTGGAGTTCCTGAAGGTGCGGGAGAGCGTCAGAGGTTCCTTGTCCTCCGACCTGCCGAAGGTGGTGATTCCGCCAAGCTGCCCGTCCTGGACACTGGGCCTGTCGGCCAGCATCCCGAACTGTGACTGGAAGGTGCGGAAGGCTCCCGGGCTGGCACCACGCCAGGCGTAGATGGATTGGAAGGGATCCCCCACGGCGGTCACGGCCGACCTGGATGCCCCCTCCTTGTCGTTCGGATGGAAGATGGCGGCAAGGAGAAGCGCCTGGGTGGTGGAGGTGTCCTGGTATTCGTCCAGGAATACGTGGGTGAACCGGCGACGATAATGGGCTCCGATTGCCGGGAATCGGTCGACAAGCTGGAAGGCGGCTACAGTGAAGTCGCCGAACTCGGCCATGTTGGCCTGGCGTTTGGCCTGCTGATAGTAATCGGCCAGGGTCAGGAGCTTCTCCCGGGTCCTGACGGTCCTGAGCAGCCGGTTGGCCTGATAAAGCCGGAAGTCCAGTCGCTTCTTCCGCATTTTCCGCAACTCGAGCTCATAGTCCTCGTCGCTGTCCTTCTTCGCTCGTCTCGGCCTTTTCAGGGAGGCTTCGGTCGGTTCAGCATCCGGTATGGGACGACCATCGATCAGGGCCACGGTCCTATCGATGAAGGCCTGGTCCCACTCCCGTACCCGGGCCAGGGCCTGGTCGAAGTCCGGGCAGTCCCGACTGATCATGGAGGAGGTCAGGGCATGGGTGATGCCGAGGACCTGGTTGACGGTGGTTTCGAAAGCGCCGGAACCCACGTCATCCTGACCCAATTCCCTGGCACGCGCCAGCCTGGCAGCCTGAACCGGGCCACCGATGGTGGCGGCAGAGAACCCGGACAGGGGGTCGTCCACATCCAGACCACCCTCGACCTGGTCCATGACCTCCCCACGGTCGGGGAAGACCAGGTCGATATGCTCGGCCACCACCCCCGCGGCCAGCTGAAAAGCTCCGGGAGCGCTCAGGGGTTGGGTGTCCTGGTCCATCCCCACCAGGAGTCCATACTGCCGGACGATGGACTGGAAGAAGGCATCATAGGTGAAGACCGAGGGTTTGAGGAAGTTCCTCTCCGGGTCCACCTGGCCCTGGTCCGACCCCGGACGACTCCTGATGACCGCGGCCGAGACCCGGGAGAGAAGTTCCGAGGCGGCCTTACGGGTGAAGGTCAGGCCCAGAATCTGCTCCGAGGGGACACCATGCCGAATCAAGGCAATGATGCGTTGTGTCATGGTCATGGTCTTGCCGGAACCGGCTCCCGCCACAACCAGGAGGTCATCTTCTACCCCGGCATCGACTATGGCCGATTGCTCTGCTGTCTGCTTCATTCCTGGTCCTCCAGAAGATTGGTTGCCAGCCGCTTCCATGCCGGGCATACCCCGTCCTTGCGATCCCTGCGGCAACGGGAGGGGTCGAAGAGGGCATCGGGGCGGTCGGCCGAAAGGCTGACTCCGGCGGCAAAGAAGACCCGGGCCACCATGGTCAGGTCCCATACAATCTGGGAGCCACCGCCGTGATTGCGTACCAGATCCCAGACCTCCTGGTCAACCCCGCGCGGGGACTCGGCAGGGAGGTCTCCAAGGTCAGCCAGTTTGGAGGGGTCGGGGACTCCGGTTCTCGGCTGGTAGGCGGGCGTGAAGGTCCCCTCGTGGAAGATGGGCGGCTGGTAGGGGACCTCCTCAGGCCTGGTTCCTGTATTGGCATCCTTGGCAGGTCTGCCTACGTCGAAGAGCAGGGACTGGCTGACGGGAAGCATTCCGTCCTGGGCGGGGTCAGGGGCACCAGGCAGGACCCAGCCGGCCTCAGCATCCGACCGCCTTCTTTCCTCGTCGGTCTGGAAGGCCAGACCAAGTTGGTAACAGACCAGCTGAAGGTCATTGAAGAGATCGCCTCGACTGTGCACCTTACCGGTTTTGTAATCCACCAGACGCAGGTAATGACGACCGTCAATGCACCGGGTTTCCAGCCTGTCTATCCTGCCGGACAACCGCACGGACGTCTCCGAGGTAAGTGCCTCGGGGAACCCTCCCACCAGACCGGACAGAAGATTGAAGAACTGCTCCCGGTCCAGCGCATTGCCGGGGAAGGTGGCCTTCCATACCTTGCAAACGTCCTCCACGGTTATGGTCACGTTGAAGGACCGCTCGCTCTGAACCCCCTCCAGGCTTCCAACGGGAACCGGGGCCTTCCCACCACAACCGTAGCCGTCTGTCGTGGAATGGACGAAGTAGGAGGCCAGATTATCGATGATTCCCTCCGCCTGATGCTCTTTGCTGCGGATACCGTAGAGCTCCCTGGGATTCAGTCCAGCCGGAGGATTCTGGGCGAACTCGTGGTAGATGTCCATCAATTCGGCCCCCACCATGGACTTGCGCTCCGCCAGGGATTGAGCATTCCGACCCAGTTTCCCGGGGTCAGGCCTGTCCAGACCGCGATTGGTCGCCTCCTGGGCCACCTGATGAATCAGGGAACCGAAGCCGGTATCCACCCTGCTCGGCTGTGGACCGGAATACCGGTCACTCAGCACCCATTCCAGTGGGCAGCGCCAGATTTGATCTACGGTGGATGGAGAGAGGGACACCACCTGGGCGGAGGTCGCAACTGCTTCTCCTTGTTGCGATTCTCCGGGCTTCAATGCCGGAGGTTCGCCCACTGCGGTCACCTTGGAAACGGAGGCCGGTGAATCCGTATCGGGGCGTTCGGATGCTCCGTTCGAGGACCGTTCAGTATCGAAATCGGCATACAGGAAGGGCCAGAACCTGGGGTCGGCCTCCTGCAAGCCCTCTCTGGAAAGGAGTCGCAGGGTATCGATGGCATCATCTACTCGACCACGGTCCAGACCATCCTCCTGGAGGGCCTGCCTGGCCAGGAGGGAACGGGCCACGGCGGTCAGCCCCCTGGGTGAGACCTCCAGACCACCGTATTCCCTGCCCGTGTCACCCCCGGACCCCACCGGGGTGAAGTTGGCTCGGGCCATATCCGCGGTCCGCTCATAGAACTCGGGCAGGTACCCATAGAGAAAATCGGATGGGACCATATCGTCATTCCAGACGGCACTGACCCGTACCTGCTCGCCGGCACGCGTCACAGCCTCCAGGAACCCCTTCTTCTCGGTATACAGCACCGACTGAATCCTGGGGTCATGCCCGGAAGAGGGTTGGTCAAGCGTCCCGATTCGGTTGTGGAGAACAAGGTCGGCCAGGTCCTCCGCCCCGAACATGGTGTCACGGGGGGTCAGATTGGGCCAGTTCCCGTCCTGGACCGCCGGAATCCATACCAAAGGCCAGACCCTGGCCAGGGCTGCCGCTCCGGCGGGCGTGGTTAATGTGACCGCATGCTCGACAGGACCGATATGCGCCAGGGAGTCCGCCTCGATCTGCATACTGCGCACCTGGTCCATGAAGGCCTCGATGGTGCGGAATCCCTGGGAGCCGGACGCATATTGGAAGAGACGCATCAAGGCATCGAGGCGGTCATTGACCTCCTCGCCCTCCTGGCTGGCCACCAGGGCACGCTTCTGCCAGTCATCGGCCAGACCCAGGCTGTCCCAGGCCTCCCAGAGCACATACTGGGGTTGGGGATCAGGCAGGGCGGCCACCCGGTCGGCAGTGGTCCGGATAATCCGCAAGGCCCGGCGGAGGGCGCGTACGTCAGGGTCCTCCCGGCGGCCACCGGCGATGGAATCCATGGCGGACAGGATTGTCGGCGCACACTCCTGAGGGTTCAGAAGGAGCATGGTCTGCAGGGCATCGACGCTCAGACCACCCTCGATATCCAAGTCGTTTCCACCACCGGATATCACCGAATCATCAATACTGACCCCGTCCTGCCGGGCGGCATCGGCCCCTTGGGTCAGAATGCCGCGGCACCAGTCCCTCCAGACCGATACCAGACCGGGCAGAGTCGACAGGGTCTCCTCTGGGCGGCCTTCCCCTTCGTCCCCGTCCGCTCCTTCGTCATCACCGGCCTCTTCGACATCCGAACCCGCTTCCTGAGGAAGGACCCCATCGGTCGCCGGGACTGATGGGTCGGGCACGTCCCCCGAGGACTGGATTCGGGACAGTACGGCCATGGAATCCATCAGAGATTCCAGGTGCTCCATCCTCACCGGACGCTCATGGCCGGTGTCCCCCACCCTGGCACAGACAAGCGGGCTGGCCATGAGGGTCCTCAGGTGCAGCCTGACCCAGGAGGCAATGCCACCGGGCCCGGTCGCTTCATCCGACAGTGCGGACAGGTCCCCCGCAACCCGGGCCAGCTCGACCAGGGCGAAGAGCCCCTGGATGACAGTCTCCTCGCTGAGGGGCCTGGTCACCGACGAATACCGGACAGGGACCCCCTGCACCCTGAGCTTGCGGCCCAGGGCACGAATCGTCGCATTGTCATGGGCGATGACGGCCATGTCATTCCAATCCCTGCCCAGGGTCAGGAATTCATGCTTGACCTGCCAGACCAGGTCATCCTCCTCCTGGGCTGGAGTGTGGAACAGTCGGGCGGACACGGAGCCGTCGGCAAGGAGCGGATTGGTGGGGGCCAGGGGGGCAACGGGCCCGGCACCGGGCCAGGCCGGCAACTTACCCGGCCGGCTGGGAAGAGCGACATTCTCCTCCTCAAGACTGGCGATGCCCAGGGATATGCGGGCAGCCACCAGGTCCGCATAGGAGCCGGGCCCGTCCTGCAAGGGTTGGCCCGCCGCGCTCGGAGCCACGATCTGCCGCTGCGGCAGGACCACCTGCCGGGCGTTGAGGCAGGCAAAATCCTCGGCCAGTATGGGGAGCGCCTCCCCCTGGTTCGGGGCAGTAAGACCAGTCAACCGGGTTGCCAGGAATTCCGGGTATGAACCTCGGAAGGACTGGACCGCCTGGTCGCAGTTGCCAACCAGAAGCAGGCTGCACCCGGCCCGATTCAAGGCCTGCAGGAATCCCATGCCGGCAAGGGTAACGTCCTGCCAGTCATCCACTACCAGGAGCCTGGGCAGGGCCAGCCCTTCGACCTTCCTGATTCCCTCCCCTGCCCGGACCATCAGCAAGGAGGGGTCAAGACGGAACTCGTCCGGGTAGGTCCGGTCGATGCACGCCAGGTATTCGTCATTCATGGCGAAGGCCAGACGCCATTGCAGACCCAGGCGTTCCTTCTGGTCGAGGTCGATGGCTTGGGTATCCAGCGCGGAAAGGAGACGGTCCCTGTCTTCGGGAGTTACCCCCAGCTCCGTCATCCGGGCGAACATGTCACGCAGCTGGGCGATGAACCTATCACTGACCCCCTCGACCTGCCCGTCCGACCGGGTGACCAGGACGGAGGACCAGCCGGATCCACTCTGGAAGTAGCGCTCCAGGAGTCGACATACCGCGCAGTCGTCACCGGATCGGACGTGAGCGATATGACCGGTCAAGACCTGACGCAGGAGGGCATCCTGTTCGGCTCCGTTGAGCAGCCTGGGCAACAGTGCACCGTCTTCCTCCGACAGGGAGGAGACCTGTGTCAGTATCTGGAAGGCCAGGGCCTGGAGAGTACCCACCGGGCGGGTCCTGCTGGCGCTCCCCCGTTCCAGGATGACCTGGCGACCGATCAGGTCCGCAGCGGTGCGGCCCGAAACCACCATGAAGGCATCGCGGTCTCCGTACGCATCCATACCGGCCAGGAGGGCCTGGGTGGCGACGGTGGTCTTGCCACTCCGGGGCGGGCCGGAGATGAGAAGGGTGGAGGTGCCCTCCCCGTTCGTTCCCTTGAGCCCACCGTCAATCAGCTCCTGGACCTCCGAAGGGACCCGAGTCGCATCAACCGGTCTGCTTGAATTCATACCTTCAGAGTAAGCCCCAGACTGGTCCACCAGGCCAACAGGAACGACCCGGCATGGTGCGCACATCCTGGAGCGACGGCCGTATTCCTTACTCGGAGACCAGGGCCTTCTTGAGGTCGGCGATATCGTCCGGATCGGCCCCATTCCCGAGCAGGTATTCACGGACCGACCCGTATTGGGTGTCAATCATGTCCAGAATTTCGCGAATCAGGGAAGCCGGGGTCATGGTGATCATCGGCTCAAGACGTTTGGGGAAGTCGACATCGGATCGGGCGATCATCGCCAACATGGCATCCTTCCAGGCCCCCGATAGATTGGCCTGGGATGAGGCGTAATCGGCGACTACCTGGTCACGGTCGGCCCCCACCAGGTCCAGCAGGAAGGCGATGGACGTACCCGTTCGGTCCTTGCCCGCCGAACAGTGAATCAAGGTTCCGCGTCCCTGCCTAGCCATGTTTGCGGTGCGGTGAAGCACCTGCACATAATCCGGGCCGTTATGTGCCACCAGGGAGAGATAGGACTGATGGAGTGCAGCCTCGGCATCCATCTCCCTGCCTGCCTCCAACGACCGCTCCCTATCGGCATCGATGGGCATGGCACCATCAAGCATGGGAATATGCACATCCTCGACGCCGTCCAACACCGGATCGGGCATGGCCTTGGCCTCGTCACCGGTGCGCAGGTCAAGCACGAGACCTATCGGGGAATCCTCCATCTGGCGCCTCCCCTCGGCCGTCAGCCCGTATAGGGCCTCGGACCGATACAGGAGACCGGACCTGACCTGTCCGCCAGCGGTCCTGATGCCGCCAAGATCGCGGAAATTGTACAGTCCGTCAATATGACCCACTCGTTCCATCCGTCCTGCACCTTCCTTGCGTTCCCGACTTATGCCCCGGCACCGTTCGGCCGAGCAGGACCGGCAGGCCCCACCCAGGCATCATTCCCTCCTTTTATAGCACCACAGGTCCGGATACCTGTCGGTCCCACACAATTCGCGATATATTGTGGTTTTTATGACGAGCCAACCTTGCGAAACCCCTCCCGCAGACCCCCCGGACCTGCCGGGATACCATTACGTCCGCCCCCTGGGCATGGGAGGCACCTCATCCGTTTATCTGTATGAACAGGAGTCACCCTCACGACCGGTGGCCGTCAAGGCGAGCGCATACAGCCAGGCCACCCACGGGCTCTTCCTGAGGGAGGCAGACTATCTGGCCAGGCTCTCCACCCACCCCTATATCCTGACCATCCACCAGGCCGTCGTCAGCAGGGACGGTCGGGACTGCCTGATCCTGGAGTTCGCATCGGGCGGCAACTGCAAGACCATCATGCGCTCGACCAGGCTGAACGAGGAGCAGACACTCGACCTGGGCGTGCGGATGGCGAGCGCCCTCTACAGCGCCCACACCAAGGGAATCATCCATCGCGACGTAAAACCGGGAAATTTCCTGATAACCGAGCAGGGCCTTCCCGTCCTGTCCGATTTCGGCATCTCGGCCTCCACCTACGGAACGGCTGAGGCCAGGGGACTCTCGATACCCTGGGCGGCACCCGAGATCCTCGCCAACAGTGCAGGCGGTTCCGAGGCCAGTGACATCTACTCCCTGGGCGCCTCACTCTTCGGTATGTTGACCGGGCAATCCCCATTTGAATACGGGTATCAGGTAGCCAATGAGGATCAGCTGGCCCAGGCCATAATGCACCAGAGGCTTCCGTCTCTGCACGGGGGCGAGGCTTCGGTCATGTTCGAACAGGTTCTGGACCGGGCCATGGCCCACGATAGGGACGACCGATACTACACCGCTCTCGACTTCGGGCGGGCCATGCAGAAGATACAGCAGAAACTCTACGGCCACATGACCTCCTTCATAGGAGATGGGGTCGCCCCCTTCCCCGACAAGGGCGATGGCGGACACACAACAGGTTTGGGCATCGATGCTGGCCGGGATGGTCTCAGCGATGCCACCGACGTTGGCAGCCAAGGACGGTTGTACGGCGATGCAGGCCAAGCAAGGAATGGCGGCCGCCTATCCGGCAAATGGGTGCGACCGGTCCTGGCGGCAGGGGCGACACTGCTGGCAGTGACCCTTGTGGTCGGCCTGTTCGTTCTGCCAGACATCGACAGCATCAGGCCCGGAGCGGCCACGACTGCACCCGGGAACGAAACTTCGACGACGATTCCCGAAACAACCAACACCGAGGGACCCATTCCGCGGAACAGTTTCGAGGACCATGCCCCTGTACCTTCGGTCGTTGGTGGAAGTGGGACCTACCAAGGCGCACAGGTCGTCTTTACCTGGGACAATCCGGATCCCCAGCCCGGCGACACCTATGTCTGGTACCCACTTGCCGATCAGGGCAGCAGGCATGGGTCCACTGCCCAGACCAATGAACCTTCGGCTGTACTGCCTCAGGCGAAGGGGACGCAGACCTGTATCGCAGTCAGTCTGGTTCGGGCGGATCAGCGGGTCTCCCAGGAGCCAACCACAATCTGCGCCACCCAGTGAACAGGAGCGGAGCCCGTCATCCTTCCCATCCGGCTCATTTATCCACATTGTTCTACCGACCGATTTTCTCGACGGCAGGAAGATACACTCGAATCATAGGCATCCCGAATGGGCGGGCGATGAAAAAAGAAGCCCCTTCCGGCAACGTTAAAGAACCGGGGATGACACTATGGAATTCTTGTTGGAGCAATCATCACAAGGCAAGGAATAATAATGGGTAGTGGGAGCGGCCCCTCGCGGCGGCACCGAATCAGGCAGCGGATCCGTTCCCTCATGTCCTCGACGCGCAGCCCCTGGTCCATCCCTGTCGTGGTTTTTATTGCCCTGGTCCTGATTGCGACAGGCGCCATCCTGCTGAATACAATCAACCGGCAACAGGTACAGGTTGATGATGGAAGCGTCTGGATCACCTCCCAGGACGAGCGCAAGGTGGCCCGTTTCAAACCGGGAATCGGCGAGGCCGACGTGGCCTTGTCGACCAATACCAGCCGCTTCGACCTGGCGCAGAGCGGCTACACCACCATCCTGGGGCAGGATGGTGCCATGTCGCCCATCAACGCCTCGACCGCCAGCATCGGTGACCTAACCAGGCTGGGGACCCAGGTTGAGCAGATTGTCAACGGCCCGACCGTCGCCCTCCATCAGCGGACCACAGGCAAGGTGTGGGTGGGGCGGGGCGATGACCTGAAAGCCCTGGACCCGAATCAGCAACAACCAATCCTGACCCTTGGCCGTGGAGGGGCCGTATCCGTCACCCCCCAGGGTTCCGTCTACGCCTTCCGTCCCTCCGATGGAGCCGTACTGGTGGTGGACGGCCCCGGCGGGAAAACCCACCGTACCCTGGAATCCATAACCGACGGAAAGCCGATCAAGGCCGATGGGATGGCCGTGGTCGGAGACCAGGCAGTGGTCCTTTCAGGCAGGACACTGTACTGGTCCAAGGGATCCACCCGAATCCACAGTTCAGGCGACCTGACGATACAGGAGACCCCGGTCGACCGCATCCAACGTAACGACTGGGTGGGGGTCAGCGATCAGGGGGGTGTCCACCTGGTCAATCTGGATGCCCCGGGCACGGATCCCACCCTGATCACCACCGGCGGGAGCGGACAACCCGCCCGTCCGGTCTCTTCAGGAGGCTGCCTCTGGGCGGCGTGGTCCTCGCCCAGCCGCAACTTCATCCGCCTATGCGGCACAGGGGGCGCAATGCCATCAGCCCAGGCTGAGGGAAGGAAGTCCGATCCGGACCCCCGCCTGACCACGCTCCAGTCCATCTCCCCGACCGACAACCTGGTCTTCCGCGCCAATCACCGGCAGGTCATCCTCAATGACGTCCTGGCAGGCAACGTATGGAATCCCCGCGAGTCCACGAAGATGATCAAGGTCCAGTGGCGAACCATGGAGGTCAAGGAGACCCAGACCAGGGACCAGAAAGAGGACTCGGCAAACAACCAACAACGGTTCGCCCCCTCCTGCGACAGCCAGTCCGGGTCCATCAAGGCCGAAGACGACCAGTTCGGCATACGAGCGGGAACCCAGGCCCTCCTGGACCCCCTACGCAACGACCACCAGACGGATTGCTCGGTTCTGCAGATCAGCGATGCACAGACCTCCAGCGGCAATGTGACCCTGGCCCCGGTCTACGATGGTCGATTCCTCCAGGTAGATGCAGGACGAGCCAACCCAGGCACCATACGGATCAACTACTCCATCACCGACGGCCACGGACAGGTGTCCTCGGCCGGCATCGTCCTGACAATCGCCCCGGAAAATATGATCGAGGAAAACAGGGCCCCCGAGCAGGTCGATACCCCACCCGAATACGAGGTGGAGCAAGGAGCCACCATCAGCATCAATGCCCTGGCCGGATTCATGGACCCCGACGGGGACACGATGACCCTGGTTGCGGCAGCCCCCACCAATTCCGACCAGGTATCGGTCACGACAAGGACCGATGGCAGGCTGACCCTATCCACCGGATCCGCCACATCCGGACGAGTCGGCATACGAGTGACCGTCTCCGATGGGAGACAGAGCGGAGACGGACTGGTCTACTTCTCCATCAGGCCCGCCAATACCCTGAGTCCCCTGGTCGACCCGGTCATCAGGCAGGTCCAACCCGGGAGGACCGTCAGGATAAATCTGAAGGAAACCACACACGGCAATTCCGCCCAGCCTCTGCGACTGGCAAAAATCAGCCAACCCGACGATACCCGGGTGGAGTCCAACACCGAGGACCTCTCCTTCACCTTCAGCGCCCAGAATCCCGGCACATACTACGTGCCCTACACCGTCGCCCAAGGTGATCACACCACACAGGGGCTGGCACGGTTGGAGGTGGCCCAGATCAAGGGGGAGGCAGCCAAACCGGTCGCGGTCAATGACGTGGCCCTCCTGGGAGCCGACCAGACCGCAATCGTCGATCCTCTTGACAATGACCTCGATCCCACGGGCGGGGTCCTTGCCCTGACTTCCGTATCAGCCGATCCGTCTTCGGGCATCAAGGCCGGAATCGTCAATCATAAGAGGATCTATCTGACAGCACGTCAGATCCCCTCCCACCCGGTCAACATCACCTACACCGTCGCCAACTCGGCCGGTGACGCACAGGGAACCATCACCCTGCAGCCACCGCCCCTGGATCGGGGATCCTCCACCCCCAAGGCCGACAACATCAGCGCCCAGGTCCGGCAGGGAGGCCTGGTCACGGTCAGGGTCATGAACCATGTGACCTACCCCGATGGAACCACAGTCAGCCTGGAACCCGATTTGGGCAGGGACCAGGGAACCTTCAAGGGACTTGTCTTCGTCTCCGGCGATGTGGTGCGTTATCAGGCAGGCCAGGAACCGGGAACCTATCCCGTGACCTACACGGTCAAGGACAACCTCGGCAACACCGCCTCGGGAGTCATCACCTTCGAGGTCCATACCGGCAACCAGAAGGACAAACCGGCTCCAACCCCCGACGATGTACAGGCCCAGGTGGCCGCAGGGTCCAAGGTCCGGATTCCCGTCGCCCTGACCGGCATCGACCCCGATGGGGACTGTGACACACTGTCCGGACTGGGAAACCAGGCACCCAAACTGGGGCGCATCACCCAGGTCGGGGCCGATTACCTGATATATGAGGCCTATGCCGACTCCAGTGGGACCGACGATTTCACCTATGCGGTCGAGGACTGGGTGGGACAACGCGCCCAGGGCCATATCCGAGTCGGAGTCTTCCGGAATTCCACAGGCGGGGGCGTATTCAGCCGGGACGACCAGGTGACCATGAGACCGGGCATGGCAGTGGATGTGCCCGTCCTGTCCAATGACATTTCGGGAGACGACACCCCACTGACCCTTGACCCCCATCTGGAGGCCACCGGTGTGAGCGAAGCCAAGGTAGTGGACAACATGATCCGCCTGACCACACCACCCCAGGCCGGCGCCGCATATGTGGTCTACCGTGCCAGGAACCAGGCGGGCATCAGCGACCAGGCGACCCTGACCATCACCACGGACCCCAAGGCTCCGATACAGCCGCCGACCCTGCAGGATTATGACGTGGCCCCTGCCGATACCATCGACAAGCGCACGGTCGAGGTCGATTTGGCCGACTCCATGTCCAATCCCTCGGGAACCGTGGAGGACCTGAAACTTGAGGTGCATCCCAGTGCCGGAGAACATGCCCGGGTCAAGGGCGGTCCGGGGTTCACAGTCCTCAGCATTGACCTCACCGATCAAGCCAGGGCGGTCCCCTACACGGTCACCAACACCAGGTACGGCATTACCTCCACGGCCTTCGTCAAGGTGCCCGCGTTCGGGGTATTTCCACCCACCATCCGCCCCAAGGCCCCTGATCTGCGTGTCCGGGCCGGGCAGAGCATCACCATCGATATCGCCGACCATGTACGGGTGGGAGCAGGCAAGACCGCCCGAATCGCGTCACCCGATTCCGTTTCGGCCACCAAGTCCGACGGGTCCGACCCCTATGTGGATCCAACCACCCTCAGGTTCACCGCAGACAGGGACTATTCCGGGCCTGCCTCCCTGACCTTCACCGCCCAGGATGGGGTACCCGACGGGAAGACCATTGTCAACTCGGCCGTCTTGACCCTTCCCATCACCGTTGAGGGAGGGCGTGAAGAACCGCCCACCCTCTCGGCTCCACCCATAGACCTGGTGGCCGGAGACCCGGCTCAAACCATCTCCCTGAAGGCCCTGACCCGGATTCCCCGGGGAAGCGCCTCCGACTCCTACACCTATTCGACAAGCGGGGCCAGCGGCCCCATCCAGGTATCGCTCACACCCCAGGGTCAGCTCTCCGTCAGTGCGGACAAGACGGCTGCGCCCGGTGCCCGGGCAACCCTCCCCGTCACCATTGCCTATAAAGACGGCACCGTCAAAGGGGGCCTGACCTTCAGGGTCGTAAAGACCACCCGGCCTCTGGCATCGATACCGTCGCGGACCGTCAGGGCCAAGGCCGGGCAAAGCCTCAATGTCGACGTGCTGGACGGGGCCATGAACCCCTTCCCCGACACTCCTCTGCGGGTGGTCGGCGTGGTGACGGACGATACATCCAAGCTGACCGCCTCACACTCCGGGGACGGACGGGTGACCATCAAGACCGATAGGGATATCGGAGCCTCGACCAACACCGTCCTGGTGACCGTGGAAGACGGCACCAGAGACAAGGACCGACGCGTAAGCGCATCCATAACAGTCAGTATCGTCGACAGGCCCCAGGCCCCCAAGATGCTGGCAGGGTCCCCCCGTGCAGGCGATGGAACAGTCTCGCTGGCCTGGCTGCCGGGGAGCGCCAACGGAAGTCCCATCGACGAGTACCGGGTCTCCTACCGGTCGAGCACCGGCTCCGGTCAGCAATCCTGCTCGCAAGCCACCACCTGCACCATCAGCGGCCTGTCCAACGGGCAGGACTACAGCTTTACGGTTCAGGCCCACAACGAGGTCGGATGGTCCCCGGCCTCCTCCCCGCTGGCGGCCAGACCTGACGTGATACCCGGCGGTGTTCGGAACCTATCCATGGACGGCAACACCAAGGAGACCCTGACGGTGAGGTGGGACCAGCCCGAGAACCGCGGTTCCGCCATTGACCGATACCTGATACAGACCACCGGATCAGGCTGCGGATCGATGAGGGGGCGCTCCCCCACGTCCACCAGTGCAGTCTTCTCCGTGGACCATCAGGACGCCGGACAGGCCTGCTCCATCACCGTTACACCATCCAATCTCGCCGGTGCCGGTGAAGCCCGGTCAGTCTCCGGTTCCACCTGGTCGCACCCCGACCCGCCCGCCTTCGGCAAGATAGAGCAGTCCGACCCCACCAACAACCCCGGTCTGATCGACCTGGCACTCATCCCGGGCGCCGACCACGGCAGGCCCTGCGGGGACATCCTGGTCACCATCGAGGGAGCCGACCCCTCGGCCGACTCCTGGACCCTTGGCTGCACTTCCGGAATGGCCACAGGGCAGATTACTCTGCCAGCCTCGATGGCAAGGCCCGGGAATACCATCCGGTTCAAGGCCATCAGCCGCATCGGCGGCATGGGAGAGGAAGGGCAGTCGCCAACCACGACCAGGGAGCTGACGCTTGCAGGAACACGTCCACCCAAGAAGAGAGCCATGGAGAGCCGTCGAGCACAGGCCACCCGGGAAGCGGAATACGCGCCATCAGAACCACGGAACCGGGGGAAACCGCAAGCAAACGCAACCAGCCGGTCTTACGAGAGAACAAGGATTGACAGACATGAATGACCGATTCCAGGACGACCACACCCAGAATGCCCACACCCCAATGGACGATGCCACCAGAGTCGGTTCCCCCCATGTTGGAGGCAGCCCTGCACACCCCGGCCAGGCAAACCCCAGGCAGCCCGCCGGTCGGGCAGGGACATCCAGACGCAAGGAGATGCGCACCGACCTTGAAGACAGCACCAGTCTGGGTGCATACCAATCCAGGTCGCTGGCGGCGAGCAAACCACTGATTCAGGACAAGACCAACCTCAGTCCACTGGTCACGGGCGGCAACGAGATTCGGCACAGTGCACCCCAGGGGCCAACAGAGGCCGGCCCGGTAAGGACCTGCAGTGATTTCGCCAGGCTCTTCCGGTCCATCTCCGAGAACGTCAGCAAGGCAGTGGTGGGCAAGGAGGCGACCGTGGAGCTGTGCATCACGGCCCTGGTTGCCGGCGGCCACGTCCTCCTTGAGGACAATCCCGGTACCGGCAAGACCCAGCTGGCACGGGCACTGGCCAGGTCCATCGACGTGGAATTCAAACGGATTCAGTTCACCCCAGACCTCCTCCCCTCGGACGTCGTTGGCGTCACCTTCTATGACCAGACCGAGAGCAGGTTCTCCTTCAGGCCGGGGCCCGTCTTCGCCTCGATGATTCTGGCCGACGAAATCAACCGGGCCTCCCCCAAGACCCAGTCCGCCCTCCTGGAGGTCATGGAGGAAGAAAAGGTCACCGTCGACGGCAGCACCTACCAGGTGCCCCATCCCTTCATGGTCCTGGCCACCCAGAACCCGATTGAACAGTTGGGCACCTACAGCCTGCCTGAGGCTCAGATGGACCGCTTCCTGATTCGAACCTCCGTGGGAGCTCCCGGGCACGATGCAAGCATACGAATCCTTCAGGAGGCCGATATCAAGGACCGTGCCGGGATGATTACCGCCGTGGTCGGTGCCGACGACATCGCAGCCATGACCCAGTACGCTTCCAACGTTTACTGCCATCCCTCCATCGTGGAGTACGCCGTTCGCATCATCGAGGCCACGCGTCACAGCAGGGCCATCAAGGTGGGCTCATCCATCCGTGGAGGCCTGGCCTTGATACGGTGTGCCCGCATCAAGGCATGCTCCCAGGAACGGGATTATGTCATCCCCGATGATGTCAAGGAGCTGGTCGACCCTGTTCTGGCCCACCGTCTGGTCTTGGAGACCGAAACCAGGCTCTCGGGAGTCGATGAGCACCAGGCCCTGGCCGAAGCCCTTGAAGGGGTTCCCGTGCCCACAACAGAGCACTGAAGGCATGACTGCAATGAGCTCCGACAAGACCTCACGACCAACCTCAGGGACCGTACGTGAACCGACCGCCCATGCCTTATGGTGCCGGGTCCTCTCCATGGTGACACCACTCGGGTGGGGACTGGCCCTGGTCGCGGTCATTGCCGGTCTCGGTCTGGCCCTGACCGGCTGGGCCGAACTCCTGGCCCTTGCCCTGTCCAGCCTGGCCCTGATTGCCGCAGGGATGGTCATGAGCATGGGGAATCTGGGATACAAGGCGGAAGTCGACCTGAACAGGACCCATCTGAGTGTGGGCCAGGAGTCGGAACTCTCCATCATCCTGACCAACCCCGGCAAGCAATCCACCCGCAGCGGCAGAGTCGGCATCCTGGTCGGGGCCGAACCCTCCCACCTGCCGGTACCGGCGCTATCGCCCGGACAGTCCGCCCACCTGCACCTGAATCTCCAGGCCCTGCACCGCGGCGCCATATCCTTGGGCCCCGTCACCGTGGAGGCAGGCGACCCCTTCGGGGTGATTCGCCGACGGAGGGTTCTGACCGCCGGAAACCAGGTTTATGTCCACCCGAGAACGATTGACCTTGATTCCATCACTGCCGGACTGCAACGGGACCTGGAAGGGCAGACGACTTCGGGAACCGTCGACGACGATATGGAGTTCCATGCTCTACGCCCCTATGAGCCCGGAGACGACATCAAACGTGTCCACTGGTTGTCCACGGCCAAGACCGGTTCCATGATGGTCCGCCAGTATGAGCCCACACTCCGCACGGATACCGTCCTCTGGATGGATACGGACCCGACCTCATATTCCACCGCCGAGGAATTCGAACTGGCCGTCAGCATCTTCGCATCCCTGGGAGCGCGCTGCCTCCTTGACGACCGCGCGCTGGCCGCCATGATTCCCGCCGGCCAGACCGGCAACCATGCCGGATCGAACAGGGACGGGCAGATGAGCAACCGGAGAGTCCGCTTATCGCAAAACCGACCGACACGTGACGCAGACCTTCTTCGCACGGATACGCCCCGTGCCTTCCTTGATGCCTGCAGCCTCATCCTCCCTGTCCAGAAGCCCACCGAGGGAAGTGTCCGTCAAACCTCGGCCTCCTGGCTCAACATGATGGAATCCCATATCCCCGACGCTTCTTTGGTCCTGCTGGTGAGCGGCTCCCGTCCGGACCAGACGGATATAGAGACCATGGCAGCAGGTCTCCCCAAGTCCATCCGATCCATGGTTCTGACCGCAGCACAAGGAGAACGACCAACCATCCAGCGGCTGGGCACACTGACCCGGGCGCGGTTGGGCACCCTGGGAGACCTACCTCAGCTGTTGAGGATCCTCTCATGAAGACCGCTTCGACCTGGCAACCCCAGACACCCCCCTCCCCCATCCGCGTACTGGGAGGCGAGCAGACCGCACCTGTAGGCGCCGTGAATCGGGTGCGGGGTCTACTTTGCGCCCTGACCCTGGTACCACTCAACCTTCTGGCGGCCATCCAACTCCTCCCCGTGTACGCGGACCTCAAAGGATGGCTGCTGGTGGGACTCGTCTCCGGCATGACCGGAGCCCTGATCGCCCTGATCCGCTCCAGCCGTGCCTTCAGGCCATACCTCCAGGTTGGTCTGCTGCTTGTGTCCCAGTTCATCCTGGGCCCCATCATCACGCTTAATGGCACCACCCTCATCCATGTGCTTCCGACCAGCCAAACCCTGGCGGACGGATTCGCTTCCACGTTCGGCTCCTTCAAAGCCTTGATTTCGATTGACCCGCCACTGGGCTGGGAGGCGGGCGGATTCATGGCCTTGTGGACCCTGCTCCTGTGGACCTCCTTCCTGGCCGTCTTCCTGGAGGAACTACACCCCCTTGGACAGGAGGTACGCTCTGACGGCGGTATCGATCCCAGCCCTCTCCTGTCCGTCCTGCCGATACTCGTCACCATGGGTGTATCGGCCCTCCTGGGAACCAGCCACGGTTGGCACCCCGGGCCTGCGGGGTACTGCCAGTGGATCCTGGTTCTTCTCTGGGCGTCCTGGCGCCTGGGCCTGCTTCAGCCCGGCAGGGTCATCGCCAAGTCACTGGTCCTGGCCCTGACCTTGGCCATTACCCTGGCCGGTGCCCTTCTGGTCCCTCTCGACCGGCTGGCGCTGCGAGACCGGTACCGGCCTCCGATTGACCCCTACCAGTTCACCAGCCCACTGAGTGATTACAGGTCCTACATCAAGGACCATAAGGACGACACCCTGGTAACCGTTCACGACCTCCCGGCCGGCACCCCGGTCCGGATGGCCGTCATGGACAGGTACGACGGTAAGGTCTGGAACCTCTCCGACAGCACCATACCCGGGCAGTCCTCCGATTACCGACGCATCGGCAGTACCATCGCCCCCGACCCTGATGACGGAAACGATACCGGCGGAACGGAGGGGACAAGCTTCGAGGCCACCTTCACCATCCATCGGGATTTCGGTCACGCCTGGGTGCCCATGGCCGGGCAGCCAAGCTCAATCAACCCCGAAGGCAGATTGAGCAGGAACGACCTCTATTACAACAAGGCCACCGAGTCCGCCATCACCACCGCCCCACTAGGTGCCGATACCACCTATACGGTTCAGGGCACCACGAAGGCCAGACCCAGCCGGGATGCCATCAAGAACAGCCAGGCAGGGATGGCCTCAGTTCCCCCCGTCTCGGACCCTCCGGATTCCCTATCGAAGGTGGCGGCCCTGGTGACCTCCGTCCAGAGCCAACCCGGTGCCAAGGCCCTGTCAATCGAGGCCAGACTCCGCCAGGAAGGCTGGTTCTCCCACGGGTTGGAAGGCGATTATCCCTCCCCCTCCGGCCACGGGGACTACCGGATCGACCAGCTCCTCCAGGCCCAGGCCATGGTCGGAGACAGCGAACAATACGCCTCCGCCATGGCCCTTCTCGCCAGGCAGATGGGACTCCCCTCCCGGGTCGTACTGGGGTTCATACCCAAGGACAAGCAGGGAGACATCAGCAAGGACCGCACCCATCAGGACGCCAGCGGCGGCACCACGGTGGACTTCAAGGGAGGGGATGCCGAAGCCTGGGTGGAAATCAACCTGGCGGGGTTGGGATGGGTACCCTTCTATCCCACACCTCAGGAGACCAGGACACCGGACAGGAACCTGAACCTCACCCCTCCCAACCCCAAGACCTTGGTCAGGCAACCGCCGCCCCCACTGGTCGATCCTCCCAGGGATGACCAGGGCGCCAAGAGCAGGGCCCATATCGGCGGTCAGGATGCCGACAAGGAAGCCAGCCCCTCCTTCTGGGCCAGATACGGAGCACTGATCGGGAAGATTCTTGCCTATTCCTCGCCCCTCTGGATACTGACCCTGCTGGTCCTGTCCATCCTGGCACTCAAGGCATGGCTTCTGAATCGGGCCAGGACCGGAGGATCGCCCAAGGAGCGAATCGAGCGGGGATGGAAGCAAATCAACAGCCTGGCCCGGCAATCGGGTCTCAGACTCAAGGGAACCAGAAGGGAACAGGCCAGAGCCATCAACCAGGACCTCCTTGGGCTCCACGAGCCCTTAATCGTTGAACCCGCTGGTGAAGACGACCTGTATCGGCTCTGCGCCATGGCCGACGGGGCAAGCTTCGACAATCACCTGGTATCGGTCGAGGAAGCCGTCGAATACTGGAACCTGGTGGACCAGGTCCGGCGGTCCATTCTGGAGGGCCTCCCCCGCTTCAGACGTTGGAAAGCGCGATTATCCCTGCGCCACATTCTCTGAGCCTGGTTGACTCGCGGTCTGTGCGCGCATGAGGCCACCCGGATATACGAAGAAGGGCCCCCGTCCGGTTTCGCACCGGACGGGGGCCCTTCTTCGTATCGAGTCCTGTACGGAACTCGAATCAACTCATCGAATCACTGATCGGAATCCTGGTCCGAGGAGGAGAAGGTGGCTTCGGTTCCCTGGTCTCCTGCCGCATCCTGGCCATCGGTCTGACCGATGCCGGACTCGTCCAAGGACTGGCCGATGATGTCACCATGCCCGGAGCCCAGGTGGCTCTGGCCACCATGGTCGTTCAGGAAGTCATCCGGGTTGAAGTCGTCACCCAGCTTCAGGTCCCCGAAGTCGATGTTGGAGAAGTCCACATCGTTCAGGTCGGCGTCGCTCAGATCCACATCGTCGCCACCCAGCCCGAAGTTCGGGTAGATGGTGTCGCGGATGGCCTTGTCGGGCTCCACGGTGGCGTTGTGGTACCGTGCCAGGCCGGTGCCTGCCGGGATCAGCTTGCCGATGATCACGTTCTCCTTCAGCCCCTTCAGGTCGTCGACCTTCTGGCTCAGGGCGGCCTCGGTGAGGACGCGCGTCGTCTCCTGGAAGGAGGCGGCGGAGAGCCAGGAATCGGTGGCCAGGGAGGCCTTGGTGATGCCCATCAGCTCGGGACGGCCGGCAGCAGGCTTGCCACCTGCCTTGACGGCCTTCATGTTGGCGGACTTGAACCTGGACTGGTCGACCAGCTCGCCGGGCAGCAGGTCGGTATCACCGGAGTCGATGACCGTCACGCGGCGGAGCATCTGGTGAACGATGACCTCGATGTGCTTGTCGTGGATATCCACGCCCTGGGAGCGGTAGACCGTGTGGACCTCGTTGACGATGTTCACCTGGGCCGCACGCGGTCCGAGGATGCGCAGAATCTTCTTGGGATCCACGGAGCCCTCGATCAGCTGGGTGCCCGCCTCGACGTGCTGCCCGTCCTTGACCAACATGGGTGCACGCCTGGTGACCGGGTAGGTCAGGGCCTCGACGGAGGAATCGTCGGGGGTCAGCGTCACCTGGCGGCCACGGTCGGTGTCCTCCACCTTGACGGTGCCGGGGAACTCCGCAATCGGGGCCTCACCCTTGGGGGTACGGGCCTCGAAGAGCTCGGTGACACGGGGCAGACCCTGGGTGATATCGGAGGCCGATGCCACACCACCGGAGTGGAAGGAACGCAGGGTCAGCTGGGTACCGGGTTCGCCGATGGACTGGGCGGCCACGATACCGACGGCCTCGCCGACGTCCACCAGCTTGTTGGTGGCCAGGGACCAGCCGTAGCACTTGGCGCACACTCCGCGTGTGGACTCGCAGGTCAGGACCGAACGGGCCTTGACCTCCTCAACACCGTGGGCGACCATGTCGCGCAGGGCATCCATGGAGAGGGCGTCGCCGCGCTTGTAGAGCACGGTCTTGCCATCCGCGGGGTCGATCACATCGTCGGCCAGGAGGCGGGAGTAAGGACCACCGTCGGCGGCCTTGACCAGCACCAGGTTGCCCTGGTCGTCGCGCTCGGCCACCTTCATGGCCAGACCACGCTTGGTGCCGCAGTCCTCCTCGCGCACAATCACGTCCTGGGAGACGTCGACCAGACGACGGGTCAGGTAGCCCGACTCAGCCGTACGAAGTGCCGTATCCGCCAGACCCTTGCGTGCACCGTGCTGGGAGATGAAGTACTCCAGCACCGAGAGGCCGTCGCGGTAGTTGGACTTGACCGGTCGGGGGATGATCTCGCCCTTGGGGTTGGCCACCAGGCCTCGCATACCGGCGATCTGACGAATCTGCATCCAGTTTCCACGTGCCCCGGACTGCACCATGATGTTCACGTTGTTGCCCGGTGTGAAGTGCTCCTGCATGGCATCCGCCACCTTGTCGGTGCACTCGGTCCAGAGGTTGATCAGCTCCTGGCGGCGCTCCTCGTCGGTCAGCAGACCCATGTCGTACTGGGAGTTGACCTTGGCGGTCTGACGCTGGTAGTCATCGACGATGTCGGTACGCTCCGGGGGCACCACGATGTCCGAGAAGGCCATGGTCACGCCGGACCACTGGGCCCTGGTGAAGCCCAGATCCTTCAGGGCATCCAGGGTTGCTGCCACCTGGGCGGTGGAGTACCTGGTTGCGATGTCATCGACGATGCCTGCCAGCTTGCCCTTGGCCACCTGCTCGTTGATGTAGGGGTAGTCCACGGGCAGGGTCTCATTGAACAGGACACGTCCGTAGTTGGTGGCGAAGAGCTTGGAACCGTCCTTGAAGACCTCTTCCTTGACCACATCGGGGCTGCCGGGCTCGGGGTCGACGACCTTGAGCTCGCCGGGCTCCCAATCCTTGGGCATGACGAAGTCCTCGGGCACGCGGAGCAGGATCTTGGCCTGCATGTCGATCTCACCCAGGTCGAGGGCCATACGGGCCTCGGCCAGGCTGGAGAAGATTCGACCCTGACCCTTGGCCCCCTCAATGGCGGACGTCAGGTAGTACAGACCCAGAATCATGTCCTGGGAGGGCATGGTGACCGTGTGTCCGTCAGCGGGCTTGAGGATGTTGTCTGAGGCCAGCATGAGCGAACGTGCCTCGGCCTGGGCCTCTGCCGACAGGGGCAGGTGGACCGCCATCTGGTCGCCGTCGAAGTCGGCGTTGAAGGCCGCGCAGGCCAGCGGGGGCAGGTGGATGGCCTTGCCCTCGACCAGGATGGGCTCGAATGCCTGGATGCCCAGACGGTGCAGCGTAGGTGCACGGTTGAGCAGAACGGGATGTTCGGCGATGACCTCTTCCAGGACGCCCCAGACCTCGGCATCGCCGCGGTCGACCAGACGCTTGGCGCTCTTCATGTTCTGCGCATAGTTCAGATCCACCAGGCGCTTGATCACGAAGGGCTTGAAGAGCTCCAGGGCCATGGGCTTGGGCAGACCGCACTGGTGCATACGCAGGGAGGGGCCGACCACAATCACGGAACGACCGGAGTAATCCACACGCTTACCCAGCAGGTTCTGACGGAAGCGTCCCTGCTTGCCCTTGAGCATATCTGCCAGGGACTTGAGAGGACGGTTGGATGCACCGGTGACCGGACGTCCTCGACGACCGTTGTCGAAGAGGGAGTCAACGGCCTCCTGGAGCATGCGCTTCTCGTTGTTGAGCATGATCTCGGGGGCGCCCAGTTCGATCAGCCTCTTCAACCTGTTGTTACGGTTGATCACACGACGATAGAGGTCGTTCAGATCGGAGGTGGCGAAACGGCCACCGTCCAACTGCACCATGGGGCGCAGGTCGGGAGGAATGACCGGGATGACATCCAGAACCATGGCTTCGGGCTTGTTGCCGGTGTTCAGGAAGGCGGAGACCACCTTGAGCCGCTTGAGGGCCCTGGCCTTGCGCTGGCCTGAACCGGTGTCGATCTCGTTGCGCAGCTCCTTGGCCGCGGCCTCCAGGTCGAAGTCCTGCAGGCGCTTCTTGATGGCCTCGGCTCCCATGCAACCGTCGAAGTAGTCACCGTAGCGGTCCTGCATCTCACGCCACAGGTCCACGTCGCCTTCCATATCGCCAGGCTTGAGGGCCTTGAAGCGGTCGAAGACGGCGGAGATCCGCTGAATCTGGTCGTCATACCGCTTGCGGATGGAGGTCATGTCGCGCTCTGCACCATTACGCAGGCGGGACTTCAGGGAACCCTTGGCCTCGTCGGACTTCTCCAGTTCGGCCAGATCCTCTTCCAGCTTCTTGGCGCGCTTGTCGATCTCGAGGTCGCGCTTCTGCTCCAGACGGCTCACCTCGGTATCGAACTCGTCCTGAAGGTCGGGCATGTCGTTGTGACGCTGCTCCTCATCCACACTGGTGACCATGTAGGCCGCGAAGTAGATGACCTTCTCCAGGTCCTTGGGCGCGATGTCCAGGAGGTATCCCAGTCGGGAGGGCACACCCTTGAAGAACCAGATGTGGGTGACGGGGGCGGCCAATTCGATGTGGCCCATGCGTTCACGGCGAACGCGCGAACGGGTTACCTCGACACCGCATCGCTCGCAGACGATTCCCTTGAACCGCACGCGCTTGTACTTGCCGCAGGCGCACTCCCAGTCGCGTGTGGGTCCGAAGATCTGCTCGCCGAACAGGCCGTCCTTCTCGGGCTTCAAGGTACGGTAATTGATGGTCTCGGGCTTCTTGACCTCGCCATAGCTCCAACCGCGGATGTCGTCGGCGGTGGCCAGTCCGATTCTCAGTTTGTCAAATGCATTGACGTCCAGCACTCTATGTCCTGTCTCTGATCTTGTAACTGCTCTGAAGTTTCCGTCTTGGTCAGGTCCCCTGGTGGCCGGTGTCGTCCAGGCACCGGCCTGAGGGGATCATGTGGACACGCAGACTCAGCGATACTCCGGTTCGGGAGTGGACTGGTCGGCCTTGGCCGCTGCGTCGGGCCGGGCTCCGATGTTGAAGCCCAGGTCGTTGGATGCGGCGTTGGGGTCGTCGTCCTCGTCCTTCATCTCGATGACGTTGCCTTCGGCGTTGAGCACCTCCACGTTCAGGGAGAGCGACTGCATCTCCTTGAGGAGCACCTTGAAGGACTCCGGGATGCCTGCCGCCGGGAGGTTCTCGCCACGCACGATGGCACCATAGGCCCGCACACGACCATCCACGTCGTCGGACTTGGTGGTCATCATCTCGTGCAGGGTGTAGGCGGCACCGTAGGCCTCCAGGGCCCAGACCTCCATCTCGCCGAAGCGCTGGCCGCCGAACTGGGCCTTACCGCCCAGGGGCTGCTGGGTGATCATGGAGTAGGGGCCGGTGGACCGGGCGTGGATCTTGTCGTCCACCAGGTGGTGGAGCTTGAGCATGTACATGTAGCCCACGGAAATCGGCTTAGTGAAGGGCTCACCGGTGCGGCCGTCGTAGAGCACGGCCTTGCCGTCGTCGCCTACCAGGCGCTCACCGTCACGGTTGGGCAGGGTGGTCTTGAGCAGGCCGTTCAGGGCGTCCTGCCGCACACCGTCGAAGACCGGGGTGGCCACGGCGGTACCGGCCTCGCCCTTTTCGGCTCCGGCCGGGATGTGCTTCTTCCACTCGGCCTCCAGGTCCGGATCCAGGCTGATGTCCCAGCCGGAATGGGCGATCCATCCCAGGTGGAGCTCCAGGACCTGTCCCAGGTTCATTCGGGAGGGCACGCCCAGGGGGTTGAGCATGATGTCAACGGGGGTGCCGTCGGCCATGAAGGGCATATCCTCTTCCGGCATGATCCGGGAGATGACGCCCTTGTTGCCGTGACGACCCGACAGCTTGTCGCCCTGGGTGATCTTACGGTGCTGGGCGATGTAGACCCTGATCATCCGGTTGACGCCGTTGGGCAGCTCGTCGCCGTCCTCTTCGGCATCCTCGCGGGTGATCTCCTTGACCTCGATGACCGTGCCGGTCTCGCCGTGGGGAACCCTGAGGCTGGTGTCACGCACCTCGCGGCTCTTCTCGCCGAAGATGGCGCGCAGGAGTCGCTCCTCGGGGGTCAGCTCGGTCTCGCCCTTGGGGGTGACCTTGCCGACCAGGATATCGCCGGCCTCAACCTCGGCACCGATACGGATGATGCCTCGCTCGTCAAGGTTGGCCACTGCATCCTCGCCGACGTTGGGCAGGTCGCGGGTGATCTCCTCGGCACCAAGCTTGGTCTCGCGGGCGTCGGTCTCATACTCCTCGATATGGATGGAGCTCAGGGTGTCGTCCTGGACCAGACGCTGGGAGATGATGACGGCGTCCTCATAGTTGTAGCCGTTCCAAGGCATGAAGGCCACCAGGAGGTTCTTGCCCAGTGCCATCTCGCCCTTCTCGGTGGCGGGACCATCGGCCAGGACGGTACCGGCTTCAACCCTCTCCCCGTCCTTGATCAGCGGGACCTGGTTGTAGCAGGTGGTCTGGTTGGACCTCTGGAACTTGGCCAGCTTGTAGGAGGACTGGGTGCCGTCGTCATTCATGACGCGGATCATGTCGGCGGAGACGTAGGTGACCACGCCCGGCTTCTCGGCCAGGATGACGTCACCGGAATCGATGGCGGACCGCCACTCGGAACCGGTACCGACCAGAGGCCGCTCGGACTTGACCAGGGGGACGGCCTGACGCTGCATGTTGGTGCCCATCAGCGCTCGGTGGCCCTCGTCGTGCTCCAGGAAGGGAATCAGGGAGGCGCCCACGGAAACCATCTGCCTGGGCGAGACATCCATCAGGTCGACCTCGGAAATCGGCACATCCTTGGCCTCGGCCTCGGCGTCACGCACCAGGGCTTCGTCCTCGACGAAGTGACCGGTGTCGTCAATCTCCTGGTTGGCCTGGGCGATGGTGTGCTCGGCCTCCTGGTCTGCGGTCATGTAGACCACCTCGTCGGTCACCTGACCGTCCACAACCTTGCGGTAGGGGGTCTCGATGAAGCCGAAGGGGTTGACCCGGGCGAAGGTCGCCAGGGATCCGATCAGACCGATGTTCGGGCCTTCGGGAGACTCGATGGGGCACATACGTCCGTAGTGGGACGGGTGCACATCGCGCACCTCCATGGAGGCACGGTCACGGGAGAGGCCGCCGGGGCCCAGGGCCGAGAGACGACGCTTGTTGGTCACGCCTGCCAGGGGATTGTTCTGATCCATGAACTGGCTCAGCTGGGAGGTTCCGAAGAACTCCTTGATGGTGGCGTTGACCGGACGGATGTTGATCAGGGACTGGGGGGTGATGGCCTCGGCGTCCTGGGTCGTCATCCTTTCCCTGACAACGCGCTCCATACGGCTCAGGCCGGTGCGGAGCTGGTTCTGAATCAGCTCGCCAACCTGACGGATGCGGCGGTTGCCGAAGTGGTCGATGTCGTCCACATCGACTCGAAGCTCGATCTCTTTGCCGTCCCTGGTTCCGGGGAAGGTCTGATCACCCGAGTGGAGGGTCACCAGGTACTTCAGGGTGGCGATGATGTCCTCGGGGTGGAGGCTGCGGTCGTTGAAGTCGGCTTCCAGACCCAGCTTCCGGTTGATCTTGTAGCGACCGACGCGGGCCAGGTCGTAGCGCTTGGTATTGAAGTAGAAGGAATCCAGCAGGTTCCGGCCGGCCTCGGCAGAGGCGGTGTCGGCGGGGCGGATCTTCCTGTACAGATCGGTCAGGGCCTCGTCCTGGGTCTCGATGGTCTCCTTCTCCAGGGCATCAAGGACCAGCGGGTAGCCCTTGAAGGCCTTCCGGATCTGCGGCTTGGTCATGCCGATGGCCATGAGGAAGACGATGGCGGACTGCTTACGCTTGCGGTCCACCCGCACGCCCAGCACATCACGCTTGTCGATTTCGAACTCCAGCCAGGCTCCGCGGCTGGGGATGATCTTGGCTCCGAAGATCTCCTTGTCGGAGGTGCGGTCCGGGGTCCGGTCGAAGTAGACGCCCGGGGAACGAACCAGCTGGGAGACGATGACGCGCTCGGACCCACCGATGATGAAGGTGCCGTGGGGGGTCTGGAGGGGGAAGTCGCCCATGAATACGGTCTGGGACTTGATCTCGCCCGTGTCGCCATTCTCGAATTCGGCGTTCACATAGAGGGGTGCCGAATAGGTGTAGTCCTTTTCCTTGCACTCCTGGACGGTGTGGCGGGGCTCCTCGAAGTAGGGATCCGAGAAGGTCAGGCTCATGGTCTGAGCAAAGTTCTCGATGGGGGAGATCTCCTGGAAGACCTCATCCAGTCCGGAAACCGTGGGGACGGTATGGGTCCCGTTGGCCGCGTCCTCTTCGACCTGCTTCTTCCAGCGCTCATTGCCGACCAGCCAGTCGAAGCTGTCGGTCTGGACACCCAGCAGGTAGGGCACCTCGATGGGTTCGCGGATGGAACCGAAATTCACACGGTCCGAAGCCTTGTGCAGCCCGATCTGATCCTCATCAGCGCGTGCGTATGTTGTGGTGGTACTTCTTGCAGCTTTATTGGCAGCCAAAATGGACTTTCCTTATCGCTCGCTGTACTCGATAATTCCTCATATCCGGGGAGACACCGAACGGCCGCCATATGCCTATTCGCGGGCATCTCCTTGATGATGTATGCCCGCTATATGACACACCTCATGCAAAGAGTCAACTATACAGGGGATAAGGCCTTGACACAAGCGGCGTGTCGGCCATTTTGACCGTTCACCTGCGACCCGGGCCAGCGCACTCATGACCGGCCACCGGGAGGCGGCTCACTGGACCAGGACAGGAACCACCTGGGACTTTACTTTGTCGTTGGATTTGAGGACCAGCTGGGCCGAGTAGGAACCGGCATCGACCCTGGGCAGGTTATCGTCGGGCTGGCACTGTTCCTGGCTGGCATCGGCGTTCCAGGTGATGGTCTGCACATCCTTGTCGCCTGTGGCCATCAGGAGGGAGCGTGTCTTGGACGGGCAGGAATCCGACCTCCAGATGTTCTGCTCCCCGCTCGTGATGACGAGGACCCTACCACTGTCGGACGCGTCAATCAGACAGGATCCGGTCCCCTTGTACTGAACGGCTGCGGTGAAGTCGATGGAACCGCCAACCCCGGTGGTCGGGTCGGGCGCGCTCAGGTCCAAGGTGATATCGTCCGGGCCGCACTTTTTGACACCCGAAGTCTGGTTTGCCGCACGCTGCTTTTCCGCAGCCTTCTTGCCGTCTGATTCCTTCCTTGAGGCCTTCCCGTCCTTGGCCTTACTCCCCTCCTGGGAGGTGGTGGTCTTGTCGCCCTGGGTCGACCCCTCCCGGAGTGCGTGGATACCTGCGCCGATGCCCCAGATGATTCCCGCACAGGCAAGCAGGAAGAGCAGGGCCAGGATGAGGGCGATAATCCTGCGTCGCCTGTATATGCGCCGCTGCTTCTTGCTGATTTTCCGTTTGGCCATGTTGATAATCCTAATGCAGGAGTCAACCTACTCGGGGAGTTCCAGCGAGCCATCCTCCCTGATGACCAGCAGGCCATCCTCATCCAGGGAGGCGATGCAGAGGTCCAGCTGGATACCGTCCTCGCAGACCTGCTCGATCCGGGCGCGATCAACCCGCCCTTTCTCCGACTCTCGGAGAGCCTGGAGTATCTTCCCCCTGACCTGCCTGTTGGTTCCTGCAAAACGCTGGCGGGGACGGGTCCGCTTCATGCCCAATTCAGGCAGCCCGTCCTTGAGGAAGCGGCAATGTGCAGCAAGGGGGCAGATCTGGCAGTCCGGTTTTTTGGCCTTGCAGACCGTGGCTCCCAGCTCCATGATGCCCTGGTTCCACTTGGCCGAGTCGGGCTCGCACCAGGCGTTTGAGCGGACCTGATCATCCGCGCCCCCCAGTCGGCCGACCAGCCCCGTGTCCTTGGTGTCGACCGGCGGTTCCTGTCCTGTCAGGCCCTGCATGGACCCATCCACCGAATCACGCCGCCCCTTCCCCGAGAGGCTGCCGACATCCTCCGGCAGGACGGTCTGGGCCAGCTCACGTTCGGTCCTTGTCGTGGAGCCGCCGACGGATTCGACCCCCAGAAAGACCCGGGAAAGGACCCTGCGAATATTGGTATCGATGACGACAATCCGCTCCCCGTAAGCGAAACTCATGACGGCACTGGCCGTGTAATCCCCGATACCCGGCAGTCCTGTCAGCTCTTGGTAGGAGCGCGGCAGGAGGTCGCCATACTCCGTACTTACCACCCTGGCGCACTCCTG
The DNA here is from genome assembly GCF_000737865.1 of Bifidobacterium coryneforme. Classification (NCBI taxonomy): domain Bacteria; kingdom Bacillati; phylum Actinomycetota; class Actinomycetes; order Bifidobacteriales; family Bifidobacteriaceae; genus Bifidobacterium; species Bifidobacterium coryneforme. Next base: position 443,116 of record NZ_CP007287.1, on the reverse strand, counting down.
GAGCCGGAGGGCACGCCGGGGGTACCCCAGTCTCCCCCAGGCCGTGATGACCTCGGCCTTCCCCGCCGCCGCCAGGGCCGCCGCATCCGGCCAGGCCTCCATCCAAGCCGTCCAGTAGGGCACGACCCTGCTCAACTGGGTCTGCTGGCTCATCACCTCGGAAACCAGAATCCCCCAGGGCGTAGTTCGCCCATACCTCCAAGGCAGGTCCCTGGAGTTCCGCTCCCACCAGGAAAAGAGCCGAAGCCGTATCGGCTCGACAGACTCCATCAGGATGCCCTCCACGAACCCCCGCCTTTCCTTTGCTTCGGTCAGTCTCCGCTTCCAACACCATACAACCGTCGACCCGAACCGGACCCGGCCCTGGTGCCGACTTCGCTGCGAGCGCCAGAACCTGATCGTCCCTTCTTCGGCACCCACTGCGGCAGACCTCGTTTTGATACCCGGTTCTTCTATGACATCCAACCTCCCCCGGAGGGGAAACCGGTCGGGCCCTGACCGCCCTGTCTTTTCCCGGCGTTACCTTGAATGGCATGACCTTCCAGGAGCAGACGAACGCGATGGGCAGCCAGGGTGGGGACCCCGCCAAGGCGGTCGATGAAATGTACGAGTACGGGTACCGGAAGTCCAACTACGGACCCGATGAGCTGGTCACCGATGCCCATGGAAACCCGATTTCGGTCACCGAGGCCATGATGGATGCCAAGGAGGCCGGTCGAGCCGAGACAGTGACCCCCCACCTCTGCTACTACTCCCCAAGAATCCCCGGCAACACCGGGTCGGCCATCCGGCTCTGCGCGGTGACCGGGACCATCCTCCATCTGGTGGAACCCCTGGGGTTCAACCTCAAGGACACCAAGTTGCGCCGGGCGGGGCTGGATTACCACGACATGGCACACGTTGTCCTCCACCCGGATTTCGACGACCTGGTCGATTCCATGCCGGACTCGCGCATCATCGCCTTCACTGCCCATGCGACCAAGCTGTACACCGAGGTGGACTACAGACCGACCGACATCCTCCTCTTCGGCCCCGAACCGGGAAACATCCCCGACCCCATGGATGTCATGGCCGGCCCCCACGTCTCCGAGCAGGTCCGCCTGCCCATGCGCCCCAGCCTGCGCAGCCTGAACCTGACCAACTGCGCCTCCATCGCCATCTATGAAGCCTGGCGCCAGCTGAACTTCAAGGGCGGGCGCTGACCAGGGGTCCCGATACGTCAAGGCCCCGCCTTCCTCACCCTGGGATTGGAAGACGGGGCCTTGACGTATGACAGCCTCGTACCGATCAGTTCTTGAAACTGTGTATGGGGGCCGGGATGCGTCCTCCACGACTGATGAAGTCGGCGCAGGAGCGGTCGTTGACAGGCAGGATGGGGCCGCCTCCCATGAGTCCACCGAATTCCGCCGTGTCCCCCACACCCTTGCCCGCAACCGGAATCAATCTGACTGCCGTGGTCTTCTGATTGATCATGCCGATGGCCGCCTCGTCGGCGATGATGCCGGAGATGGACTCGGCGCTGGTATCGCCGGGAATGGGAATCATATCCAGACCAACCGAACAGACGCAGGTCATGGCCTCCAGCTTTTCAAGAGTCAGACTTCCCTCGGCGGCCGCCTGGATCATCGTTGCGTCTTCGGAAACGGGAATGAAGGCTCCAGAGAGGCCACCCACATAGCTTGAAGCCATGATGCCGCCCTTCTTGACCTGGTCGTTGAGGATGGCAAGGGCTGCGGTGGTGCCGGGAGCGCCCACCTGTTCCAAGCCCATCTCGCGCAGGACCTCACCCACAGAGTCGCCCACGGCCGGGGTCGGCGCCAGGGAGAGGTCGATGATGCCGAAGGGAACATCCAGGCGGCGCGAGGCCTCCTGAGCCACCAGCTGCCCCATCCTGGTGATCTTGAAGGCGGTACGCTTGATGGTCTCGCAGAGCTGGTCGAAACTCGCACCACGAGCAGTTTCCAAGGCGGTCTTGACCACGCCCGGACCTGAAACGCCCACGTTGATGACGGCATCGCCTTCGGTCACGCCGTGGAAGCCCCCGGCCATGAAGGGGTTGTCGTCCGGAGCATTGCAGAAGACAACCAGCTTGGTGCACCCCGAACTGTCGGTGTCCCCGGTTGCCTGCGCCACAGCCTTGATGACCCGCCCCATCAGGGCCACGGCATCCATGTCGATGCCGGTCTTGGTCGAGCCCACGTTGACACTGGCGCAGACCCTCTCGGTCTGGCTCAGGGCGCGGGGCAGGGACTTGATCAGGAGGCGCTCCGCCGGGGTCATGGACTTGGAGACCAGGGCCGAATAGCCTCCGATGAAATTGACACCGACCTCCTTGGCCGACATATCCAAGGCCTTGGCCACGGCCACATAGTCATCAACCGAGTGGCAGGCCCCAGCGGCCACCAGGGAGATGGGGGTGACGGTGATCCGCTTGTTGACGATGGGAATCCCGTATTGGTGGGCTATGGACTCCCCTGTCGAAACCAGGTCCTTGGCCAGGGAGACCACCTTGCGGTGGATGTTCCTGCAGAGCATGTCAACATCATGGCTGGCACAGTCCAGGAGACTGATGCCCATGGTGATGGTACGGACATCCAACCGTTCCCGGTCGATCATGGCATTGGTCTCTTGGACTTCATCGGGTGTAATCATGGCGCAGCCCCCTCAGACCCTGTGCATCCGGGTGAATATCTCCTCACGCTGGCACCTGATGGAGACGCCGATATCCTCACCCAGGGCATCCAGATCACGGACCAGGTCATCGAACTCCCCCGCGTAGGAGGAGCAATCGACAATCATCATCATGTTGAAGAACCCGTCGATGATGGTCTGGGAGATGTCCAGGACATTGATTGAATTCCCGGAGAGGCTGGTGCAGACCCGTCCGATGATGCCGATGGCGTCCTGACCCACCACCGTGATGATCGCCTTTTTCATGTGGTCCTCCTCCACCCTGGGATATCCCTTCAAGCCCAATAGGACAGACTCCGTCCGCCTGAGGGGTCATGGCTTCCCAGCTTAGAGGAGGAGGCAGAGAAAAGCCCCCGAAAACGGGGGGCTGGAAAGCCGGTAAGTCCGGCATATGGACGGCTGCTCGGAACTCAGCACTCCCTCCGGGCGGAGGAAGAGGGCAAGGCCGCCAGAGCCCTGGGCTCATGGAAGCCGGCGGCATGGAACCGGTCCGCTATCGTCTGGGCCATGCCACGCCCCTTGCCGGCATCGACCAGGGCGATGATGGAACCACCGAATCCACCCCCGGTCATCCTGGCACCATAGGCACCCTCGGCCCGGGCCACATCCACGGCCAGGTCAAGTTCCGGTGAGGTGACCTGGTAATCGTCGCGCAGGGAGTCATGCGAGGCGTTGAAGAGGCGCCCCGCCTCCTGCACATCGCCCCTGCCGAAGGCCTCTATGAACCGATCAACCCGCCCTATCTCGGTGATGACGTGCCGGACCCGATGCCTGGTGACCCCATCCGGGAGCCTCTCCAGGACCTCCTGAAGGGCGGTGGCGGAATCCTCGGAGACCTTGACCTCATCAGCCACCTGACGCAGGTTGCCCACACCCAGGATTCGGGCCGCCTCATCGCAGGTGGTGCGACGCTGCTCGTACTGTCCGTCGTTCAGCTGGTGCTGGGCCTGCGTATCGACCACCAGCAATTCCAGGCCCCTGGCCTCCAAATCGAAGGGGACCTGGGTCACGTTTTCCATGGCAGACAGCTCCGGCCGGCAATCCAGCCGCAGGGCCTTTCCTGCCTGGCAACGCATGGAGGCACTCTGATCCATACCGCCGGTCGAGGCACCGGCCATGTCGTTCTCGGCCCTGACGGCGGCCTCTATCAGGGTCACCCTGCCCTGGTCGCTCCCGCCCAGCCCGAGACCGAAGAGATCGTCCAGGGCCAGGGCTGTCGAGCAGGTCATGGCGGCCGATGAGCTCAGCCCCGATCCGACCGGCACGCAGGAGGCCAGGGCCATGTCAAACCCGCCCACCTGGTCGTATCCGGCCTGGCGCAAGGCCCAGGCAACACCCACCGGATAGGATGCCCAACCGGTGACGCCCCGGGCCTGGAGACCGTCCAGATCGACCTGCACTTGGTCATCAGGGGCCATGGAGGAAACCAGGCGGACCCGATGGTCCTGTCGCGGTTTCAGGGCCACGAAGGTCCGATGGGGCAGGGCTATGGGCAGGCAGAGTCCGGCGTTGTAATCGGTATGCTCACCAATCAGGTTGACCCGGCCGGGAGCGCTCCAGACCCCGGCGGGCTCCTGGCCGTAGACCCGGCTGAAGAGCGATACCGCCCCTTCCGGCCCCTGGCCGGTCTCTCCCCCGCTCCATGCCTCCATAAACCGTACTTGACTCATGATGCTCCTTTGAACCTTCGTTGTACTGGGTTGCCCCTTGGTTTGGACACCGTTGGCGGATCGGCCCCGACCGAATCACCGTCGGCACCGTCCACCCTGACTCGCGTACGCCTACTCCCCTATGTCCACCGGGCCGAGCTGGCGGAAACGCCGGGCGATCAGCTCGGGGGTGGTATCGGAGACCCAGGCGGCCATACCGGATTCGGAACCGGCAAGATACTTGATTTTGTCCACAGCCCTGCGAAAGGAGAAGAACTGCAGGTTCAGGCGATAGGTCTCACGCCGCCCGTCATGCAGGGGCGCCTGATGCCACGCCGCAATGTAGGGAAGATCCATCCCCTGCCCGTCACCCTTGTCGAAGAAGGCGTTGCCGCGCTTCAGGAGGGTGGAGTACATCTGCGCCAGCCCCCAGCGCTCCTCGTCATCAAGCTGGTCCAGGGTCAGGATTCCGTCGCGCACAGGGGCCATGTGGACCTCCAGGGGCCACCGGGCCGCGGCGGGCACATAGGCCACCCAGGTGGCATTGCGGAAGACCACCCGTTCACCGGCCCGGATCTCTCCCCGAAGGATGTCGCCCAGGAGGTTCCCGCCGGTGCGCTCATGGTAGTCATGGCACTGCCGCAACTCCTGTTCCATCCTCGGCGCGATGAAGGGATAGCAGTAGATCTGCCCATGGGGGTGGGCCAGGGAGACGCCGATTTCCTGACCGTGGTTTTCGAAGGGGAATATCTGCTCGATGCCATCCATGGCCGAAATCTCGGCGGTGCGGAAGGCCCAGGCTTCCACAACCGTTCTCAGGCGGCTCACCGGCAGGCTGGCTGGGAGGGCATGCTCATCCGGGTCGAAACAGACCACTTCACAGTGGCCGGAGGCCTCACGTACGGGCCAGAGCGGGTTCCCATCGACAAACCGATCCGGGCCGTCGGCAGAGGTGTTGCCTGGCACCTGCATCATCGAAGGGAAGCGGTTCTCGAAAACCACCACATCGTAATCCACATCGGGAATCTCCCCATCCTGATAGGGGTCTCCCGGCTTCCGGGCCGCCAGGGGATTACCCTGCGCCTTGGCCTTGGAGCCTGCGGTGATGGGCCGGTTCATCCTGGACGTGGCCATCGGGATCCAATCGCCGGTCAGGGGGTCACGGCGCATCTGCGGAGGCTGGAAGGGGATCTCTTCACCGTGAGCATCCAGGTGCGGGGCGAACCTGTCGGGCAGGTCCCGGGGATCATCCAGCCGCCTGGTCTTCTTCCCGGAGACATACTCCGGATCGTCATCCATATAGAAGAACCGCCGGCCGTCGGCCAGTCTTGTCGGGGTGATGCGGATGTGCTCGGATGCATAGGCTCCGGGCGCATAGCGCCGGGGAACAAACTGTTCAGACTTCATTGTCTCAAATCCACCTTCCTAGGTTATTGATGGAACGGAAATTCCCGAATTGCCCGCGAGCGGGTGTCACATCCCTCCATCCGCGTCACTCCAGAGCAGGGGTATCCGGCAGCCCCTCGGGGTGAGGGCCACGATCGGCCTGGGTCGTGGGAACCAGGACGAGTTCCTTGACCAACCCCCTGGTGGCCTCGGCCGAGTGCCGGTCCAGCTCATCGTCCGTGATGACCGTATCGACCTGATCGAACCCGGCGAAGAGGGAAAGGGATGTGCAACTCCACTTGGTGTGGTCCGTCAGAATGATGGTCCGGTCGGCGATGTCCATCAAGGCCATGTCCGTGGCCGCCTCCAGGGAATTGGGCATCAGGAAGCCGCGGGGTATGGATACCGAGTGGGTACCCAGGAAGACCGTATTGACCCTCAGGGAGGAAACGACCTTATCGGCGATGGGGCCGACCAGGGAATTGGATCGGGTGATGACCCCGCCCGTGACGATGACCTCGACGTCCTTGCTCTCCATGGCCTGGACCAGTTCGGCCACCGGGATGGAATTCGTCAGGATGGTGACCCCGGCACAACGCCTGCTCTCCAGGAGGTGCTGGGCGAAGACGTAGGCGGTGGTCCCTCCCCCGATGGCAATCACATCGCCGGGGGAAACATAGTCGATGGCCCTGCGGGCGATGGTGTCCTTGAGCCCCATGTCCATCTGGGACTTGACCGAAAAGAGGGGCTCCGCCAAAAGGGAGCTGGTTGTCACTGCACCACCATGGACCCTCTTGAGCAGGCCCTTATCGGCCAGATCCGCAATGTCCCGCCGTATGGTCATGGCCGAGACACCCAGCTCCTTGGACAGGGCCGTGATGCGAACGGCACCACGGGTACGTAGCCGGTTCAGAATCAAATGTTGGCGCTGCGACGATATCATTCGCACATTATCGCACACATTCGACCAAAAACTCAAATTGGGTTTTCATTCATTGTCGCGGCTCCACAGCCGGGCCTTTCAGCCGTAAGACCGCATGAGCCAAATCCAGCAACCGTCCAATCCCGCCATTGTGAACTCGATTACCATCCGCACCTTCCCGGTATCATAGCCACAAGGAGATTGGAACGGAACCAATTCGGTCGCCAGCAAAAGTGAACATCGCCTACAGGAAACATCCCAAAATGTAACGTTCCCCGGCGGATGCCGCGACCATGATGTGCCCCCGGACCTATCGGATGGGCCGACCCAGAAGCCTGCCCCAGCCCCATCTGGTCACCTGGACCACGGCCTCAAGGACAATCCCCGTGTCCATTTTGGACCGCCCCCGTATCCGTTCCACGAAGATGATGGGGACCTCATGGACCCTGCCACCGCCGGCCACGATCCGTCGGAGCATATCGATCTGGAAGACGTACCCGCTGGAATGCAACCGGTCCAGGTCGATTCTCCCAAGGGCCTCGGCCCGATAAGCCCGCAGACCGGCGGTCATGTCCCTGACGGGCATCCCCAGGGCCATCCTGGCATACCAGGAACCCAGGCGCGAAATCAGATCGCGGTACCAGGGCCAATTGCGGGTACTTCCACCAGGGACCCTACGCGAACCGATGACCAGATCGACTTCGGGATGACCCTCTGCATACTGCAGAACCCTGGCCATGTCCTGGGGCCGATGCGATCCGTCCATATCCATCTCGCAGATACGCCCGTACCCTCGTTCCAGGGCCCATCGGAACCCGGCCACATAGGCCGGCCCCAGCCCTTGCCGCACATCTCGATGCAGCACCGACACGCGTGCATCCTCCAGGGCCATGGCGTCGGCAATCCTACCGGTCCCATCCGGCGATCCATCATCCACCACCAGCACATGGACCTCCGGGCAAACTCTCAGAAGGGCCTCAAGGGTGGTCCTGATATTCTGCGCCTCCTGATAGGTCGGCATGACCACCAGAGTCCCCAGGCCCTGGTCATTCGGCACTGCCTTGCTCATCTGCCTTCAGCCCCTGCCAAGGCGGTACTCTCAGCGATTGGTCCCGTACGCCCCGCGCCGATACGGGTCCGGGTAGGGAATGTCCGCCTTGTCCATGCCCAGTTTGTGGGCGGCCCTGAGCGGCCAGTAGGGGTCGCGCAGACCGGCCCGCCCAATCTCCACCGCGTCGGCCTGACCCTTGCGGATAATCTTGTCGGCCTGCTTGGCCTTGGTGATCAACCCCACGGCCGTGGTCGGAATCAGGGCCTTGCTGCGCACCTGGAAGGAGAATGGCACCTGGTAATTTGGGCCGGCGGGAATGGTGACCCCCGGAACGACGCCACCTGTCGACACGTCAATCAGGTCCACCCCATGTTCCTTCAGCACCTTGGCCGTTTTGATCGTCTCCTCCAGACCCCAGCCGCCGTCGGCCCAGTCAGTGGCCGAAATTCGTACCAGAAGGGGCATTCCGGCCGGAATCACCTCACGTACGGCATCGGTGACCTCAATCAGGGCCCGCATCCTGCCGGACAGCCTGCCACCGTATTCGTCTTTCCGGTGGTTGGTCAGCGGGTCCAGGAACTCGGAGAGCAGGTACCCATGGGCGGCGTGAATCTCGATCCCCTCAAACCCCGCCTTGACGGCCCGCATGGCGGCCGAGCGGAAATCGGCCACGATTGTGGATATCTCCATCCTCGACAGTTCGGCAGGGGTGTCCATGTCCCCATAAACGATGGGGCTTGGCGCCAGGGGCTGCCAGCCCCCTTCGGAGGCCGGGACTGTGGCGTTGATGTGACCGGTGGGCGTACACCCTGACGACCCTTTGCGCCCGGAGTGGTTGAGCTGAATGAAGGGCTGGGCACCGGCGGCCTTGATGTCGGTGACGATTCCCTGCCAGGCACTGGCCTGCCTGTCGTTCCAGATGCCCAAATCACAGGGCGAGATACGTCCCTGGGGGTTGACCGCGGTGGCCTCGGCTATGACCACACCAAAACCACCCAGGGCCCTGGAGACGTAATGCTGGTAGTGGAAGTTGGTGGGAATGCCATCCTGGTTCACGCAGGAGTAGGTGTCCATCGGGGGCAGCCAGGCCCGGTTGCGAATCTGCAGGTCACGCAACTGCATGGGCTCGAAAAGGTCGGGCAACTGACTGCTCACCTTGACCCTCCCCTTCTCGCCTTTCAGTGGGTTTCCCCCATTCACGTTGCCATGACCCATACGGCCCCTGCCTCTCTGTGACCGTGCGGGGACGAGCCGCGAGAAACCGCAATTTCACTTGCTCAACCCGTTGCCGCCCCGCCACGATGACCACTCGTGTGAGCTTCCCTATACCGCCATTTTAGGCACGAGGTCCAGATGGAAGCCTACTGGTCCTGCGGCTGGGCAGGAGCAACAGGTTGTTGCTCCGCATGTTGTTGCTGTTGAGCCTGCTGCTCGGCCTGCTGTCGGGCACGCTGCTGTTCTTCCTCCTGCGCCCGTCGCTGCGCCTCTTCCTGCGCCCGCCGCCGGGCCTCCTCCTGCTCCTGTTGCTGCTGGCTCTCGGTTTTGCCCTGCATGGCCACTGCGCGGGTGAACTTGGGATCGGGATTGCCATAATCGTTGTCAGGCGCGATGTTGGCGGCGGCCAGATAGGTGTTCATGAACTCCTTCCAGGCCGGGGTGGCGATATACATGCCGAACCAGGTCCCCATGGACCTGCCGTTGATGGTCTTGCCACTGAAGGACACCTGCCCCTCGGCGTTGCCCACGGTCACGAAGGCGGCCACCTGGGGCACGAATCCGCCGGTGGTCATGTACTTGTCCTCATGCGTGCCCGTCTTGGCGAAGGTCTTGCGCCCGCCGTCCAGCTGGGTTGTGGCCGCCTCGCCGCCCGGCTGGACCACACCCTGGTTCATGGCGTAGGCCACGGTCTCGGCGATGCCCGGCTCGATGGCCTGATGACAGTTGGCCTTGGGGACCTTCAGGTTCTTGTTGTTCTTATCGACCACCTTTGTCATGGCTATCGGGGTGCAGGCAGTGCCCTTGGCCGCCAGGGTGGCATAGACATTGGCCATGGTCAGGGGTGATGCCTGAACGGAACCGATGGTCATGGGCAGCTGGAACGAGTTGGGCGAGTGGATGTCCATCTGGTCCCTGGGAGAATTGTGGTATCCCAGGTCCTTGGCCGTGTCGGCGATGGAGCAGAGCCCGATCTGCTGAGCCATGGACGCCTGGGTGGTGTTGTGGGACCGGACCAGACCCTGGAGCGGGGTCTCCGGCGAGGTGGTGCCGCCGCCGGAGTTCTCAACGTGCCAGTTGCCGCTGCCGAACCCATAGGAGGTCCCGTCGGGCTCCTCGCAGCTGAAGGTGGACTGGTTGTAGTTGGTCATGGTCCGCAGGGGTTCGTTGATCGACCTGCCCTCTTTCATCCAGGCAGCCATGTTGATGGGCTTCCATGTGGATCCGACGGGGAAGCCCCAACCGCCGCCATCCACCTGGTCTACGGCGTAGTTGATGGCCGTACGGGTACCACCACCTGAATTCTGGGTGGCGTCGTAGATCCTGTTGATTCCGAAGCCCAGAACCTCACCGGTGCCTGGCCTGATGGCCGCCATGGTGACCTCGAAGCCACTGGGATCGTCAACGGGAATCGTGTCACGCGCCGCCTGCATGGCCGCCGCATTGGCGTCCACATCCATGGTGGTGTAGATATCGAGACCGCCCTCCTTCAGGAGTTTGTTGCGGTCCTCCTGGGTCTTTCCGAACTCCTTGGAGTTGAGTATCTGCTTGGTTACGTAATCGCAGAAGAAGGCGGCATCCCCGGCAGCCTGGCAACCCGCGTCGACGCTCTGCACATGGAGCGTCTCCTCAAGGGGTTTGGACCTGGCCTGGTCATGCTGCTCCTGATCGATGTAGTGCTCCTGGAGCATCAGGTCAAGGACGATGTTGCGTTGCTCCTGGGAGGCATCGATGTCCACCGTGGGGTCGAATCTGGCCGGGTTCTTGGTCACGGCCGCGATGGTGGCCGCCTCACCTGGGTCCAGGTTCTTGGCGGACTTGTTGAAGTAGCGTCGAGCGGCAGTTTCCACCCCGTACACGTTGGTGCCGAACTGGGCGATGTTCAGGTACCCCTGGAGAATCTCGGGCTTGGAGTACTTCTTCTCCATCTGCACGGCGATCAGCATCTCCCGCATCTTGCGGGCGATGGTCTCCTCCTGGGCGTGGTACTCGGCGATGGGGTCGTTGTTCTCCTCAGCCTGGTTCATGAGCATGTTCTTGACATACTGCTGGGTCAGCGTGGACCCTCCCTGGGTATCGCCCTGCTTGATATACGTCTGGATGAAGGCCCTGAGAACGCCCTGGGTATCCACGCCTGAGTGCTCGAAGAAGCGGCGATCCTCCCGGGCCACGACGGCCTTCTGCATATAGCCCGAAACGTTCTTGATCGGCACCACTATCCTGTTCTGGGCATAGAAGGTGGCGATGACCGTATGCCCGTCAGAGGCGTAGAGCCTGGACTGCTGGGGCAGGTCATTCACGTTGAAGTCGATGTTCTCGGTCTTCAGAGCCGGCATCATGTTCGTGGCGGCCGCATTCACGCCGAGAACGGCCGGAAAAAGAAACCCTGAGACCACCACACCACCTGCCACGCAGAACAGGAGGTAGGCCAAAAGCAGGGTGAAGAAGCGGCGTACAGTCATGGACTTCTTTTTTTCGGGCATGAAATCCATAGTAGAGCCTCGGCTCTACCGACATGAAAAATCATGTCGACTTGTTCATGGGGTCCCTACATGCGCGAGCGCCGGATCAGGGCGCCGGGCTGGAAGATGATGATGGTACGGCCCCGTCGAGAGATCCAACCCCTGTTCGAGAAGTCCATCAAGGCCTTGTTGACGGTCTCCCTGGAGGCCCCCACCAACTGGGCCAGCTCTTCCTGGGTTAGGTCGTGAGGCACCATCAGCCCCTGCTCGAAGGGCTCACCGAAGCGGGTGGCCAGGTTGAGGAGTGTCTTGGCCAGGCGGGCCGGGACGTCCATGAAGACCAGGTCAGATATCCGCTCGTTGTTGGTCCGTAGGCGGTTGGCCAGGACCTGGAGCATGTCCACGGCCACCTTGGGATGCTGATTGAGCCAATCGAAGAGCGCATCGTGGTCCAGGGCGGCCACCTTGGTCCGGTTGACCATGACCACCGCCGAGGCCGTCCGGGGGCCACCTGTCGGGTCGAAGACCGGAATCTCACCAAGAATCTCGCCACGTCCGTGGATGCTGAGGAGCTGGATACGCCTGTCGACCGACTGCCTCACCAGCTTGACCCTGCCCTCCTCGACCAGGTACATGCGATGGTCCGTATCACCCTGGCGGAAGATGGTGGAACCCTTGGAGAAGGTGTACTCACTCAGGCTGTCGAGAAGCTGGTCGACCTCGTCCTGCGGCACCTGCTTGAACAGGGCGGTCTGCCTCAGGGCATTCCCTTCCTCGGGAATCTCATTGGGCTTGTGGACCGCCATACTTCACTCCTTCTTGCACCACCGGGCAAGTCGTCATCGACCTCGCACCTGGACGGACGCTGGCAATGGGTACACCTGACTGGCTGTCAATGATTATAGACCCACTCATTCGATGACTCCTGTCCAACCAGGTCGGAGGTATCGTTCCTCGGCAAGTCGGGCGGCCCTTTCCTCCGGGCCATGGCCAGGCTCCCCCGTCCTCACGCTTCCCGCCAAGGTAGGGAGGGTCCGCAGGATTCCATTGACCAGGGCCGTGCGGCCCAGATCGGTCTGCCTCCCAATCGGATCCACCCGACTTTTGGCCGATTGCACGGCCTTGTCGCTGATTTTTTCCTGGGAGGTGTTCAGAATCCGAACCATCAGTTCGGCATCAATCGAGTATGAGAGGGTCACATGGTGGAGGAGCCCGCCCGGACCACCTCCCCTACCCGGGAAACGACGCTGGGAGGCGCCACCCATCTTGCCCCTGGGTGAGGCGATGTCGTTGAGTCCCTCCCAGCCGGCCTCGATTCCCTGGGCGCGTAATGCGCGAATCAGCCAGAGGTCGCATAGGCGGTAGGACCGAATCGGATCCAGACCGCGTACGAACGAGGCGGGCACATACAGGGAGTATGTGATGACCCTGTCAGGCTCGACGAACATGGCACCTCCGCCCGTGCAGCGCCTGACCACGGTGAATCCAGACTTCCTGGCCCGGTCCGGATGGACCTCGTTGGCAAGGGATTGGAAACGTCCCAGCACCACGGCAGGGGCCGACCACTGCCAGATGCGGAGGGTGGGAGGTTGCGTGCCATCTGCCACGGACTCGGCCAGGGCCTGGTCCATCGCCATCTGCATGGCCGGGTCTCGCGGACGATCCTTGACAACGGTCAGGTCCAGTTCCGCCCATCGTCTCAGGGCTTCATCCAAACCGGTATCCGCATCATCGGCTTCACAGCCTCGCCTGCCGGAATCGGTATCGGTCAAGCTCCCCTCGGGTACGGCGGCCATGTCGGCATTCCCGCTTCGGACCTGCTCGGATGGAAGGGCCCTGGTCATGGCCGTGACCAGGGAAGGCGAGGATATGCCCAGGATCCGTTCGGCATCGTGCCTGTCCATGACCGCATCGAGGGTGGTCCTTGCACAGTCGGGATCCAGGGGCAGCCGCATCTTCATCATGGCGGACTCCAGGGCGGTCAGAAGCCCATCAGAGGTCCGACCATCCGAACGGTAATCGATGAAGAAGTCACCGTCGATCCTGCAGGAATCCAGACAGGGACGCCCGTCGGACGTCCGTCCAAGCTGCATGGCGACCGCCACCAGTTTCCCACCGGGCTCCTTGCACTCCCCCCGAAGGACAGACGGCATTAATCGGTCAGCTCCTGTCCGTAGCCGTCACGATGCCATTTTGATCCGGGCGAGGAAACCAGAATCAGTATTCCCTCAATCAGGCTCCAGACGCTGGAGATGAACGGACCGAGGAAGAAGAAGAAAAACCCGATCAGGGTAATCATGAGCTGCGCCATGCCCTTGCCTGTATGACCAAGGTAGAAGTTCCCTACACCGAAGACGCCGAGGAAGATGCTGAGCAGGCCGGCGGCCAAGCGTGAGTGGCGAGCGGGATTGGCCAGGGGTGGAACCGGCTGCACATAGGTCGGAGGGGCGTACCCGGGATTGGCAGGTGCCTGGTAGGCCGGAGCATATCCGGTTCCGTACTGTTGATTCTGCTGATACTGCTGCGCGCCGTACTGCTGTTGGGCCGGATATTGCTGACCGGCATAAGGCTGTGCTGCGTACTGCTGGGCAGGATATTGCTGAGCCGGGTATTGCTGAGTTGCATACGGCTGAGCCGGATCCGACCAGGGCTGGTTGGACTGTCCGTATGGTTGCGAGCCATACGAACGGCCATCATAAGCCTGTGCGCCGCTGGATTGCGTCGGATACGCCCCGGTTCCATACGGCTGCCCTTCACCAGGCTGCGCACCATAGGCCGCAGAGCCATAAGGCTGGCCGGCATAAGACTGCGCCGGGGCCGACTGCGGCCCGGAGGCCGGCACACCGTAGGACTGGGCCGTGGTCGCACCTGCCTGATTGCCCTGTGAGGGGAAAGCAGGGGTTGCACCCTGCCCCATACTCACATCAGGCTGGCTGGAGGGTTGATCGCCATACTGTTGCCCATATGAAGGAGTGACGGTCGTTTCATTCGAGGACGGCTGCGGCTCCACCGGCATCTGCATGAATTGCTGGCTCGTCTGGCCATCCTGCGGGTACTGGGAGGAGGGCGACGGGTCTGAATCGGGCGAAGACTGGGGGATCTGCGCCCCAGCAGGATTCGGTCCCTCCTGTCCGTCGGTGCCTGACCAACCGGTCCTGGCCTGGGGGTCATCGTCTGCGAATTGCCGATAATCGTCCATAGTCATGTTCTCAAGAGTAGACCAGAGTCCCTAAAAGCCCTGCAAGGGGCGAAATGACTCACAATCTGCCCAGGATGTCCTTTCCGATCCGGCTGGTGGAGCGGCTTGTTGCCCCCAGCTCTGCGATGTCGTCCTCAACGGCCTTGTTGATTCTGTCCGCTTCCTGGTCGAAGCCCAGATGGTCAAGCAGCATCGCGGCCGACAGGATAGCGGCCGTGGGGTTGGCGATCCCCTTGCCGGCAATGTCGGGAGCGGACCCGTGGATGGGTTCGAACATGGACGGGTAGGTGTTGCTGGCGTTGATGCAGCCCGAGGCGGAGTAGCCCACGCCGCCCACCACGGCTCCGGCCTCGTCCGTAAGGATGTCACCGAAGAGGTTGTCGGTCACAATCACGTCGAAACGGCTCGGCTCGGTCACCAGGAAGATGGTCGAGGCATCGACGTGCAGGTACTCACGCTCCACCTCGGGGTACTCCTCCCCCACCTGGTCAACCAGGCGTTGCCACATGTCACCGGCATTGGTCAGAACGTTCTTCTTGTGGACCAGGGTCAGCTTCCTGCGCCGCTTCATGGCCAGCTTGTAGGCATAACGGACGACCCTCTCCGCCCCGAAAGCGGTGTTGATGGAAACCTCGGTGGCCACCTCCTGGGGGGTGCCGCGGCGGACGGAACCGCCGGCGCCGGCATAAAGGCCCTCCGTCCCCTCGCGAACCACGACGAAGTCGATGTCGCCAGGATCGGCCAGGGGCGAGACCACACCCTTGTACAACTTGGAAGGACGCAGATTCACATACTGATCGAGTTCAAACCGCATCTTGAGCAGAAGACCCCGCTCCAGGATGCCCGCCTTGATCCGGGGATCACCGATGGCCCCCAGGAGTATGGCATCCTGCTGCTTGAGCCTCTCCAGCTCCTCGTCCGGCAGGATGGCCCCGTCACGCAGGTAGCGCTCGGCACCAAGGTCGAAATCAACATATTCGAAGTTCGCCCGCCCCTCGGTCACCTTCTCCAGAACCGCCTGGGCCTCGGGGACGATCTCCTTGCCGATGCCGTCTCCTGGAATGACGGCAATGTGATAGGTCTGTTTCTTCGTATCGCTCATATTCCGAGCATAGATAAGGGCGCCGGGGCCGTCTCAGGAAGATACCGAATCCCGGACAGGGGTTTGATCGGGAACCATGATGGACAGGCACCAGGCATTCTCGAACGCCAGTTCCTCCCATTGCCTGTAGCGCCCGCTGATTCCCCCGTGCCCGGCCTCCACCTCGACCTTGATCAGGGCGTCCGCACCGACACGAGGCTCCTGGAGCCTGGCCACCCACTTGAGCGGTTCCACGTAGAGCACGCGGGTGTCGTTCATGGAGGTGGTGACCAGGATGGCCGGGAAGTGCCCGGTGCCATGGTCACGGATGCGCTCGTCGGCGTTCTGGACGTTCTCATAGGGAGAATAGGACTTCATGTACCGGTAGACCTCCGGGTCGTGCAGGGGATCCCCCCACTCGTCCCACTCGGTCACGGTCAGGGGAAGGTCCGGGTCCAGGATGCTGGTCAGGGCATCCACAAATGGCACATCGGCCTCGATCCCGGCATAGAGCTGGGGAGCCATGTTGGCCACGGCACCCATGAGAAGACCGCCAGCCGAACCGCCGTTCGCCACCGTATGGAGCGGGTCAGCCCACCCCCTGGCCTGCAGGGCGGCCGTTACGTCGATGAAGTCCTCGAAGGTATGCCTCTTCTGGAGTCTGCGACCCTGCTCGTACCAGGCCCGCCCCATCTCTCCCCCGCCCCGCACGTGTGGGACGGCATAAAGCACACCCCTGTCCAGGAGACTCAGGCGGCCGGTCGAGAAACCAGGATCGGAGCTTATCTCGTAGGCCCCGTACCCGGTGATGAACATGGGCGATCCGCCCTGCAGACTCCGGGAGATGGAGGCCTCGTCGCCGGGCCAGGGCAGACGGCCGGGATCGGACGGCGCCGGGATGACCTCATCATCCAGACCGGTCCTTCCCTCGGCATCCAAGGCAGGGACCATCCCCCGCCGCCAGACCAGGGAGACGGGCACCCTGGCACCGTCTCGCACATCCACCCAAAGGCGACGTTCGGCATACCTGTCCGGGTCGAAATCACCCAGGACCTCGGCCCGCTTAAGGAGCCGGTCGGCGCCCGTTGCCGGATCCATCTCATGCAGCTCCGATGGAACCGTATAGCTGCTGAAGATGTACCGCATGGTGGGGGCTTCGTAGGAGGGGTTGTCGGATGAGGCGATGCTGTAGACCCTGCCCTGTCCGATTCCCCGATCGGCATGGTCCAACAGGCCCTGCCCGGGAACCACCTGGCGGAAGCGCCAGGGACGACCGGCACGAAGGTCCTCGATGGCCTCCTCCTTGGGAATCACCGCAAGGCGGGGCAGGCTGTCGGCCCGGTAGGTCATGACCACAAAACTGCGGTGGATGCCCATGCCCTCGATGCCCAGTCCGCGAGCGCCCTGGAGAATGGCCGGGTTGGCAGGGTTCCGATAGGGAGTATCCGGGGATTGGCCCGCATCAGCCCCTCCCTGTTCACACCCATACGGGCTGCCCTGGGCGATGCAGACCCCCTGACCAAGGTGGTAGGGCGGCTTGGTCCGGCTCATATCGATCAGATCGACCTGGAAATTCGGGTTCAGCACATTGTGGTAGACCACCGCAACCGGAAGGTCCTCCCCATCGGGCCCGGCCCCCTCCAGGCGGCTCAGGCTCACATCGTACTCGACCCCGTCCTGGCGAGGGATGAAGGGAACGAAGTCACCGGTCGGGTCCTCCAGGGAGAGCATGAGGACCTCGCTGGTGGTCTTGGATGAGGATCCGATCATCAGACTGGCCTCGTCAAAGCTCAGGCCCAGGCCCACCCAGAAGCGTTGATCGGGTTCTTCGAAGACCCGGACGTCCTCATCCCGGGGTTGCCCGACCTGGTGACGCCACACGGCACAGGGCCTCCAGGCCTGGTCCACGGTGGTGTAGAAGACCCACTTCCCATCGGGTGTCAGTACGGCCCCGGACGACACCTGGTCGATCCGGTCGGGCAGGTTCTTGCCGGTGGAGAGGTCTCGGATGCGCAGGTCATAACGCTCGTTCCCGCTGGTATCCAGCCCGTAGAGCATCCACCTTCCGTCCCTGCTCAGATCCAGGCAACCCAGGGCGAAGAAGTCATGGCCCTGGGATTCCTTGTTGGCGTCGAAGATGATCTCCTCCCCCGGCAGGGAACCCGGGGCGCTTCCCTTATCGATCAGAGGCGGATCCCAGTCATCATCGTCCCTGACGGGCAGGCGGCACTGAAGGCCGTACTGACTCCCCTCCAGTGTTCTGCCGAAGTACCAGTAGCCCTGGATTCGGGTGGGGACCGACATGTCGGTCTCCTGCACCCGGGCCTTGAACTCGTCCAGGAGGGTCCGGCGCAACCCGGCAAGATGACTCAACCTCTCCTGGCAGTACTGGTTCTCCTGCTCCACATACTGCCGGGTGCGCGGGTCCTCCTTCTGCCTCATCCACTCGTATGGGTCCTCGAAGAGGTCACCGTGAAAGCTCCGTCGGGTCGCCTCAGCGAATGCCCTGGGAACAGTCGGGATGGTATCGGGAGAATCGTTGCAATCACTTGCCGAAAAGCTCATGGGGCGATTATAGCCGGAACCTGAACACCCGCGTCCTGGATTGACGGCCGGGGATGTGGCGGTATCGGGCACAGGGCCCGAACAAGGACAGGGCCGCTCAGTGGTTGGCGGCCAGGTAGGGCAGCATGGTCCGCATCAGGTTGACCCCGGTCGTACCGTAGAAGACCGGTACTCCGGTCTCCGGTGCAGGCTGGGAGGAGGTTCGGTTGATGATGCCCAGACCCGATTCCCCCGGGCTGAGCTGGCGGATGCCTATGGCCAGGACCCTGCCCGGATAGCGGTGGACCACCTCGGCGAAGGTGGTGGGGTCGCTCTGTCCGTCGTCACCTATAAGGACGAACCGCATGTGGGGGAAGTCGGCCATCAGCTGATGGATGAACTCCATCTTGTGCTGGACGATGGAGGGCACGAAGGTCTTTGGCCTGGGATCCAGATCGCGCAGGAGAAGCGGACCGGAGGGGAAGCCGTGGTCACGGATGAAGCCCCGGATGGCGCCCTCGACATTCCAGGGCGAGGCCGAGAGATAGAAGAAGGGAGCCGAAGGGTCCAGATCATGGATCCGGTTGTAGAAGACCGACATCCCCGCCACCGAGGAGCGGTTGTGAGGGTCGGAAAGAAGGAAGTTCCAGGCGGCCTTCCAGTGGATGGGCACCTGGCTGACCATGATGGTGTCGTCCACATCCGAGATGACTCCGAATCGTGCCTCGGGAGGGATGATGTAGAGGGGCGCCGTGACGGTCGGCCGCCCCTGCACCTTGTAGGAGACCTGGTGAGTGCCGGGCGTCAGGTGGTGTTCGGCGACCAGGTCCAGGTAGCCGGAACGATCCGACAATACGAATTCGCCGTTCTGATTCCGGCTGGAATCCACAGCGTCATAGACGGCGGAATCCCCCACCTGAACCGTGCCCAGACGAACCTGGTCGATGGCCAGGGCGACCCTGGTCCTGGGGGCAGGGACGGTCAGCAGCTCCCGTATCCCCCTCATCGCTCTGTCCGACCTGCCCTGACTATCGGATAGCACGGTCCGGCAGATCAAGCGCGAATAAGCCTGGGTCCCGTACCCCACATAGGGCTGTATCCGGGGGAACCAACCCATCCGTCCGGTCATGCCGGTTGAAAGACCCACCCAGAACTCGAAGAGGCCTGTGACGATACGCCGGGCCAGACGAACCGGTGCCGGTCTGGATTCGATGCGCTCGCCAGGACCGGCAGCGTCAAAGGCCGTGCTGACACTGGTGACCTGCCAGGGGCCACCCCGGCCTCCCTGTTCAGAGGGCCTGCGACTATCCCGCTCGGACACCATTGCCTCCTGGGTGAGAAACGCCCCGACTCAGCCCAACTTCCTGAGCATCTTGCTGTATTCGTCGGCAGTCAGCAGGTCGGGCTCATCATCGTCAAGGGTCATCTTCATGATCCACCCCTCCCCATAGGGATCGGAGTTGATGACACCGGGATCGTCCGAGGCGGAGCGATTCACGTAGGCTATGGTTCCTGAAACCGGGCAGACCACAGGCTCCACGGCCTTGGATGACTCCAACTCCACCACCTCGTCACCGGCCTCGACCTGGGTGCCCGTCTCTGGGAGGTCGAGGAAGACGAGGTCGCCCAGCTGGTCCGCCGCATATTCGGTCACGCCGATTACGGCCGGGTCCTGGGAGGCATCGATCCATACATGGTCGGGGGAATACTGCAGGTGATCGGGCACGTCCAATCGGACGGTGCCTTCGCTGTTCTCTTCACTCATGGGTCCAAGCCTACTATGCTCCGGGATGTGCCGAGGCATGAACCGCCCGCCCGGTCCCTGACCATGGTCCTTCGACCACCGGGGACCGGATAGGAGGAGACTCCTAACGGACCGGCCCCGGGGGAACCTCTCCCCAGACCTTGACCATGGTCCCGACCGGTGCGTTGTCGAAGATCCACTTGGCATCCTGTTCATACATGTTGATGCAGCCGTGCGAGCCATGATGAGTAGGGTCGCCCGTGGCAATGCCGCCATGGTTCCAAGCGGCCGTATGGAAGCCTTCGCTGCCGTTGTAATAGGAGACCCAACGAACATCGGGCGAGACGTAGCCCGGCCCCCGCATGGTCTGAATCGCATACCGGACGTTGATGAAGAAGGTACCCGTATCCGAGCCATCCCCATCGAAGGGCTTACCCGAGCAGATGAAGAAGGTCTGGACCGGGGTGGTGCCGTGGTAGACGGTGGCCGTCTGGTTGGAGAGATTCACATCGATCCAGGTATCGCCGTCGGGAACGTCATACCGGGCAACCCTGGTCTGCTCCTTGTGGGGAGTCACATCGGCCTGGACCTTGATGGTATCCATGTTCCCGCTCTTCAGCGCCTTGATGACCTGGTCGGCGGTGGCTTCGAAGTCCTTGACCTTGACCCCGTCGACCCCCTTGGTGGTCTCAGCCACCACTTCACCCTTGGTGTTCTTGACGTTGACGGCCGTCACCATTTCCCGGTCGAGCGCCTTGGGAAGCTCCTGGCTCAGATAACCCGAGATGGCGGCCTGGTCGAAGTCCAGACTCATGGTCCCCCGCCTCAGGTCGGTGTCCGGCTTGACCCAGGATGCCACGGTCGGAGCCGGTATCCTCATACTGTCGTTATCGGTCGCCTGAATAACCAGGTCCTTGGCGATGCGCTGGTTGG
The DNA here is from genome assembly GCF_000737865.1 of Bifidobacterium coryneforme. Lineage (NCBI taxonomy): Bacteria > Bacillati > Actinomycetota > Actinomycetes > Bifidobacteriales > Bifidobacteriaceae > Bifidobacterium > Bifidobacterium coryneforme. Next base: position 422,239 of record NZ_CP007287.1, on the reverse strand, counting down.
CTTCGCCCGCCACCTTGGAAGCCACTTCCACGGTGATGGGCATGGGGATGTCCTGGTATGTGACCGCAACCCTGGCCTCATGTCCAGGCTCCTGCACCAGGGAAGAGACCGCCTTCTCGACGGGCTCCAGCTTGGGGGCCTTGCCTCCGCGCCCCTCCTGGACCGTGAAGGCATGCAGGCCCTCGTCAAAGACGATGAATGAGGGAACGGAGCGACTGCCCTCGTCGATGAATCTCCCGGTGAGGAACCGGTCCATCGCCAGTTCGTTGTCTTCGGCAACCAAGGGTACAGACACACGACGGAAGGGGTTGAGCCGCTCGAAGTCGCCTTCGCGTTTGCTTCCCATGAGCTCCTTGACGGTGCGCTCCTGATTGACGGAAACACCGAGATCCTCCAGACCGGCAGTGACCGAGGGCTTGCCCTGGCTGGTCAGTTCGACCTTGGAGTCCTGCACCTTCTGGGCCACGATCTTCCTGACCTGATCGGCATCCTTGCCCATCATGCTCTGGCCCGCGAAGCTGACCCCCGGAGCCACTCTCTCCTGGAAATACTGACGGGCGCCAAAGAACCCACCGACAAGAACCACAGCGAGGAGGAGGAACAGGAGCAGGGTAATCCATATGGCCTTGTGCGTGCCGAACCAGGAGGTGCGGGCAGTGGCCTCACCAAAGACCCGGCTGACGGACTCATCCTCGAACAGATCAACCGGCTCTTCGTCCTGGTACTCAACCGGATCATCAGCCAGGGGAACCTGGATGGGCTGCATGATTACCGTCTCAGCCTCTTCCACACCTCCACTACCCTCAGGAAGCAGAGATTCCGATTGCCCCGCCGCAGCCATTGATCACCTTTCCGCACTGTTTCGATCCTGGATTATTTTACCCTGTGCCTTACCCAGAATCCCTTTTCCATCAGCACTCCGGCAGGTCGCTGCCGTACCACTCCTCGATCATGCCCCGAGCTATGGTTGCCCGCTTGGGCAGACGGATGGTGCCGCCGGCCATTCGTGCACCCAGCTCGTCCCGGGTGAACCAGCCGGCCTCCTTGGTCTCCTGACCATCCACGCGGATTTCGGTCCCCAAGGCCCGGGCCTTGAAGGCCACCATCAGCGAAGAGGGGAAGGGCCACGGTTGGGAGCCCATATAGTGCACCTCCCCCACCCGGATGCCCACCTCTTCCATGGTCTCGCGGCGGACGGCGTGCTCAAGGTTCTCACCGGCCTCAACGAACCCGGCGGCAACCGAATGGAAATCAGGTCCCCAGGAACTGTTGTGCTGCAGAAGGAGCCGGTCACGGGAATCCACAACGGACATGATTACGGCCGGCTCGATCCGGGGGAAGAGGATGTGCCCAGGCTCCACACCCCGGCAATGTTGGGCCCAACCCCCCTGACAGGGTTCCACAGGGGCGGCGCATTGAGGGCAGAAGAGTTGCTGGCTCTGCCACATCGACAGGGAAACCGCGCTGGTGGCCAGGCCCACCTGTCGGGGCGTGCCATGAGGGGCGAACTCCCTCAATCCGATCCAGTCGAACCTCTCCCTGGCCGCATGTATCAGCCTCGAATCACCTGCCTGTGCACCTTCGGCATACCGCTCCAGGAGGGCAAGATCCAGGGCCAGGTAGTCTCGGCCCTCCAAGGACCCCAGATAGTACAGCGGTCGGGTGTCGCACCCGTTCCCGCCGAGATCCTCCGTCAGGTAGGTTGCCGGCAGCATGACCAGGCGGATACCCGCATGCCGACGTCCGGCCGTGGCTCCCTGTCCCTTGGGGACGGCCAGGCGGTCACGGTCAACCAGAATCACATCCGAGGCGGGCGACCCCGCCAGTTCCCGCAAGAGACCGGGTTGCCCGCGACGGGCAACGCAGTAATCCACGTCCCCCTGCGCCAGGGGAAGGAAAGAGAGGGTACGGGTCAGGGCCAGGGGCGAAAAGGCGGAATGAGGGGAATCGGTCATCTCAGCACCCCTCGGATTCCTCGACCCTGCCCGAACCCTGAACATCGGCCACCAGATCGACCAGGGCGGAGGCCACCAGGTCGGGACGCTCAACGGCGCTGAAATGGCCGCACTCGGGAACCGAGACGAATCGCACTCCTCCGGGTACCGAGGTGGCGGCATCGGCGAGGGGCCGCATGACCCTGGGCGGGCTGGAGGGATCCAGCTCACCGGAAACCATGGTCAGAGGCACTTCGATACCGGGCAGGATTCCGGTCTGATCAGGACGGCCTGCGGCCATCCGTTCCCTCCAGGCGATGCCCTGGGGTGACTGGGATTCAATCCACCCGGTCATGGTGTCGATGAACTCCGGCGAGGTCTTGAACCTGGAATCACCCTCCTGAGGCCGGGCAAAGTGCATGACCCCATCCACCCCGCCCGTATCCAGACAACGTTGGGCTATGGCGAGCCGGTTGGCCCGGGACTGTGGGGCATCATCCTTGGTCGTCGTGTCGCAAAGGGCCATACCGGCGACCACTTCCGGATGAAGCCGCCAGACGGCTTCCACCAGGTATCCCCCCATGGAGAGACCGACCCAGATGGCCTTTGAATGCCCAAGCCCGGCAACCAGGTCAACGTAGGCTTCAGCCATCCGGTCCAAGGCATGAGGATATGAACCGTCCGGGGCCAGCCCACCGTTCTGTTCCTCCAGAGGCAGTGGGCCATCACCGGCCCCGGGCATATCCGGCGCATAGATCGGGAAGGGGGTCAACCCCCGCCGGTCGGCCTGATTGATCAGGCTGTCCGCACACACCTCCCACATGCGATGGTCGACCGGGAAGGCATGGCAGAGAATCACAGGAAGACCCTCTCCCTCGCGATATACGGTATTGGTGATGGTCATGGTCATCGGCTCCGACCTGCCTTCCCTACTGCTGGTATTCCACTGGTTTACGACGCCTGAATCAGAGGACCCCCGCCCAGGACAGGGCCGTGCGAAGTACACGCCCATGCCCGTTGGGCATCTGGCCTATGAAGGTGTCGAGCATATCTCCCCTGGGGTCGACCCACTCCACTTCGAGGGTTTCATCCTGGGGCTTGCAGTCGCCGGCCACGGGAACCAAATAGCACAGGGCGATGGCGTGCTGGCGGGGATCGTAGTACTCGGAGAGTCCGGGCGTGGGGAAGAACTCAGCTACGGTGAAGGGCTGGAGCCCGGCAGGCAGGACAGGAAGGGCAAGTTCCCCCAGGTCCTTGGCGATGTTCCTTGCCAGGGCCTCCCTGATGGTCTCGTGGTAGAGCACCCTACCGGTAATCAGGGTCCGCTCTATATTGCCGTCGTCCCCGACGCAAAGAAGGGACCCCACCTGCGACACCGTTCCAAGATCGTCAACCCGTACAGGAACAACCTCGACATATGCCATGGGCAGCTTCCTGCGTGCCAGGTCTATCTGCTCCTTGTCAAGCCATCCGGGAGGATTTCCCCGCGATGTGCCACGCACGAAATCCTCCGGGGTGATGTTGGAGAACTCACCGCGCCTGCGATTGGAATCGAAGTCATCGTCGTCGGGTATTTCGTCATTCAACACTGGCATACACCCTATTATTGGTTCCCGGCTTGACCGAGCGAAACCACCTGTCCATATATATACCCTGAGCTTATTTCCGTGATTTCTCCAGCCGTGATGGAATGCTGATGGGAAGAGAACTGTTGTGCTGCATGGGAATTTCCCTTGCAGCAGCGGGATTCGTTAGGAGCGCGATTATGTCCACCACGACTATCACCTCGGATAACTTCGAGCAGACCATCAGCGGGAACGACCTGGTGCTGATCGACTTCTGGGCCACCTGGTGCGGACCCTGCAAGGCGTTCGGCCCCATCTTCGACAAGGCCTCCGAGCAGAACACCGATATCGTTTTCGGCAAGGTCGACATCGACAAGAACCAGGACCTGGCCGCAGCCGCCGGCATACAGGCCGTCCCCACCCTGATGATCGCCAAACAGGGCCAGATCATATTCAAGCAGGCAGGAGCCCTGAGAGCCTCCGACCTTGACGACCTGATCGAGCAGGCCCGACAGGCCGATATGGATACGGCCACCCAGGAATAAGGCGGTCTCCCGCCCGCCAGGGTTGGTTCAGTACGGGCGGTGGACTAGAATCGAAGCATATGTTCCAGCGCTCCCTTCGGCATGCCCGGATGGGAGGCAGGGTCGGATTGCGTCCGGACTGCAACCGCTGAGGATCTGTTGACCGAACAGAGGAGTGTAATGGCGAAGCATGGCACAGGCCGGATGGCTGCGGTCAAGGCCCTGACCAAGCGTCAGTGGGTACGGCTTGCCGCAGGAACCACTGTCGTTGGCCTGATCATAGGCGCAGGGTTCATCTCCCGCGACTTCTATGCGACCCAGAACGGCGGCCCCGCACAGGGAATCACGGCCTACTCCGCCACCCAGCAGAACCTTGAGGTCTCCAGGAGCTCCACCCGGCAGGCCCTGCGCAACGGCGAAGGCGGGTCGAGCGCCAACACCTCCTATGTCACCGTGCAGATCAACGGTAAGAACCGGGTCGTCCTGGGTAACGGCTTCACCGATGTGAAGTCCGTGCTCGAAGCGGGCGACATCACCTTGGAGCCCGGCGATCAGATCAGCCCGGCCCTGACCAAGCCCGTGAGCGAGAAGACCGTCATCAAGATCGACCGGGCGGATGCCCAGGTCATGACCGACGAGTCCGACATACCCTTCAACACCATTGAGGAAAAGACCGATTCCCTCCCCGCCGGTACCACCAAGGTGAAGACCGAAGGAAAGAACGGCGTCATGGAAACGACCAGCCTGGTCACCGCTGCTGGCAACAAGAACCTCTCCAAGAACGTCTTCGCATCCTTCGTGAAGACGGCACCCGTCAACAAGGTCATCCTGGTCGGCACCGGCCGCCCGTCATCGGGAACCAGCGGGTCGGCACCGTCATCATCAGGGTCATCCGCAACCACGGCACCTGTGGGCGAATCCCAGAGCATCGCCCACGAACTGGTCACCGCCAGGGGTTGGGGTGAGGACCAGTTCACCTGTCTGGTCCAGCTCTGGAACAAGGAGTCCGGTTGGAGAACCAACGCCGCCAACCCCTCCGGCGCCTATGGCATTCCTCAGGCCCTGCCCGGGAGCAAGATGTCCTCGGCTGGCGCCGACTGGCAGACCAATCCCCGCACCCAGATCGTCTGGGGTCTCGGATACATCCAGGGTCGGTACGGCACTCCTTGCGGTGCCTGGTCTCACTCCCAGTCGTCGAACTGGTACTGATTCGATAAAAGCCGGACGAATCCCCCCCCCCCCGATATGGAGAGCCTGTCGGGGGGTCTTTTTGTGCGTGCTGCGACCGCTTCCTGTATTTGTGCGACCCGCTGTGGGCAAATACCCCATCGGGGACTTGAAGCGTGGTAGGGTCGGCCTCAGTTTGCGGATCACCTTGTGTCCGGATGACGCCGCGGGGACGGCGGGATTCCGGGTGGGGCCTCGGCCGTGGGACCAGGCCCGTGGGTGACAGTTGGGGGGAGAATCCATGCGTTTGCACAATCCGGGCAGGTCCGGCCGTCGTCCGGTCCGTCAGGTGGTCGCGGTCCTGGCGGCCCTGTCCGTCATGGGCGGTGGCCTCGCCGCGGGCGCACAGGCCGCCGACACCACCTACTCCCAGATCAACGGGGGGGGGGGGGCAGCCTCCGGTGACGGCCTGACCACACCCACAGGACCCACCACACCGGCTGCGACCCCGTCACCCTCGGCGACACCACAGTCCCCGGCGGCGGCGACGCAGCCCACGACAGCCGCGGCCTCGCCTACCCCGCTGGCCACACCCAACCCGCTCACCACCAGACAGGCCACCGCAGCCGCCAACACCGGCAAGCCGGCCTCCGGCCCGCAGGCCAGGACCGGCAGCCACACGGTCACCTTCACCTCCCAGCCCGACACCCAGGGCATGCCGGCAAGCCAGACCATCCCCGACGGCAAGACCGCCACATGGCCCCACGACGACCCCACCAGGCCCGGATGGACCTTCAACGGATGGTTCATAGGCGACCTCGCCTACGACTTCACCAAGCCAGTCACGCAAGACCTGACCCTCACCGCCAAATGGGGCAAATGGACCACCAACCCCGACAACGGACCCTGGCACGGCGGCACCAACGTCAAACTCGGTGCCAACACAGACCAGGTACGCTTCACCCAAGTATCCGCAAGCTATGACTACTCCCTGGCCTTGGGCAGCGACGGCAACGCATACGCATGGGGGAGCGGCGGCTTCGGACAGCTGGGACAGGGCATAACCGTTGTCGGACAGGAGGCCCCAACGATGGTTAATATGCCGGACGGCGTGAAGTTCACCCAGGTGTCCGCCGGATTCTGGCACGCCATGGCCCTGGACAGGGACGGTAGAATCTGGACCTGGGGCAACGACATAGGCAGTTGCCTAGGCCGCCCCGGCACGGACAGATACACTCCCGGTCTGGCCGTAGTACCGGAGGGGGTGACGTTCACCGCCGTCTCCGCAGGCAATACCACTTCCATGGCCCTCGACAGCAATGGACAGGCTTGGACCTGGGGATGGACCGACACAAAGACGCCCCACAAGGTTGACCAGGACGAGGGGACCGTCTTCACCGCCATCCACTCCGCAGCCGGTTTCAACGAATACGGATATACGGCCCTCGACACGGACGGCAGAATCTGGACCTGGCAGTTGCCTTATAACGAACTTGCCCCCGTTGATACCGGTGTCAGGTTCAAGGACTACAGCATCGAGATCCACGGCTACCGTGTCATCGCCATCGCGCGGGACGGGACCGTCTGGACCTGGGGCGATGATGACCTAGGAGGGCAGCTGGGCCGCGTCCCCGACAGCGCCAACCCCGCCGACAAGCCCGGCCGGGTCCCCGGCCTGACCGGAGCAACCCAAGTCGACACCAATGGCTGGGGATCATCCGGTACCTGCATAGCGATCACCGACACAGGCACATGGGCCTGGGGAGAAAACACCCGGGGCCAACTCGGCAACGGCACCAGCGAGATCACGGCCACCCCCACCCGGGTCGCAACCCCCACCGGGGCCCCCACGGACTTCCGCTACACCAGCATCGCAGCCGGCCAAACGCACACGGTGTTCCTCGGCTCGGACGGTGAAACATACGCGTGCGGAGACAACCTCGTTGGCCAACTCGGCAACGGCACCAGCGACAGGGGCGGCCACCCAGCACACCCCTTGCCTGTCATGACGTGGAGACCCGTCGTCATGGAGGTCACGAAGGTCCTGTTCGGTGAGGCCCGCAACATCGGCGGCCCCTACCGCGCGTTCGACGGGTGGTACGCCACCTCGCCCAGGCACGGACTGGGCACCGTCACCCTCACCATTCAGTACAAGTTCGAGGGCGCACCCCAGCCCGACGACACCAGTTCTCGGTTCACCTACACGGGCGGCACAGCCACCGTGTCCTTCAAAACGGAGCACGGCTCCCCCACGCCACCCCAGCAGGTCATCGTCGGAGACGCCGCCCGCCGGCCCGACGACCCGACGGCGGACGACGGGTGGACCTTCAACGGCTGGTTCCAGGGCGACAAGCCCTACGACTTCTCCAAGCCCGTAAGCGGGGACACGGTCCTGACCGCACGCTGGGGCCGGTGGAAGGCCGACCCGGCCCAGGGGCCCTCGCGGGGCGGCACCGACGTGCACCTCGACACCCCCACCTCCCGGGTACGGTTCGCCCAGGTGTCCGCCGGACAGTCCCACTCGCTCGCCGTCGGTTCCGACGGCAACCTGTACGCGTGGGGAGGCAACACCAACGGCCAGCTCGGCGACGGCACCACCACAAACCAGACCGCACCAATCATGGTCGCCGCACCCGCGGGCGTGAAGTTCGTCCAGGTGTCCGCCGGGGGCAGCCACTCCATGGCCCTGGACCGGGACGGCAACATCTGGACCTGGGGAAGCGACCTCGCCAATCAACTCGGACGCGACGAACCCCACAACAGCAAGCAGCCAGGCCCGGCCGTCACGCACGCGGGCGTGACCTTCATCGCCGTCAGCGCCGGGGCCGAGCACAGCATGGCCATCGACCGGGACGGCAACATCTGGACCTGGGGATACGACGGGCACAGGCAGGTGGGTTCTTCCGGTTCCGGCTCGACGCCCAAGGGTGTGGGTGTGCCCAAGGCGGCCTTCGCCTCCATCAGCGCGGGCTCCAGGCACTCCATCGGCCTGGACACGAACGGGACCGCCTGGACCTGGGGCGGCCTCAGTGACGGCACGACCGACGACGACCTGACCGGCCACGCCGACTTCAGGCCCGCCCCCGTGGACACCGGCCTGCGGTTCACGGCCGTCAGCGCCGGCGAGGACCACAGCATGGGCATCGCCCGGGACGGCACCGTGTACACGTGGGGGCACAACGGGAGCGGCCAGCTGGGCCGCACCCCCACCGTCGCCGAACCCGCGGGCAGGCCGGGCGCCGTCCCCGGCCCGTCCCATGCCACCGGCGTCAGCGCCGGACGCACCCACTCCACCGCCCTCACCGACTCAGGAATCTGGACCTGGGGCGGCAACCAGTACGGGCAGCTGGGCACCACGACAGGCAACGGCACCAACGACGGCGTGGCCCCCGCACGCGTGCCCAACCCCAAGGGGGCGCCCTCGGGGTTCGCATACACCGGTGCCGCTGCGGGCGGTGACCGTACGCTGGCCGTCGGTTCCGACGGTGACGTGTACGCGTCCGGGGCCAACGACTCCGGCCAGCTCGGCGACGGCACCAGCGACACGGGCCCGGCCGCGGCCCACCCGGGCCCGGTCATGGTGTGGCGGCCGGTGGGCTCCCCTGTCACCGGGGTGCTGTTCGGCGCCAAGCCGAGCGCTGGAGAGGTGCGTCGCCGGGCGGACGGGTGGCACGCCGCCTCCCCCAGGCACCGTCCGGAGACCGTCACCCTGACCATCCGCTCGGCGACCGGCACCAGCTCGGCGGGGCCAGAGGACGCGGACCAGTCCGAGGACACGAGCCTGCGGTTCATGTACACCGGCGACACGGCCACCCTCACCTTCACCACCCAACACGGACGCACCCCCGACGCGCAGCAGGTCCCCGCCGGCGAACCCACCAGGAGGCCCGAAGACCCGTCCGAAAACGGGTGGACCTTCGACGGATGGTTCGACGGGGACACGGCCTACGACTTCACCCAGCCGCTGGAGCACGACCTGACCGTGACCGCACGGTGGCACCGGACCGGCAGGTGGGTCCTGAGCCCGGACCACGGCAGCGAATACGGAGGCGACACCCTCACCCTCACCGCACCCGCCGCACCCGATATCCGCCTCGCCTCCATCGACACGAGCGGCACCACCAGCTTCGGCATCGGATCCGACGGACAACTCTACGCATGGGGAGACAACACCAGCGGCCAGCTCGGCGACGGCACCACCACCCGACACACCACCCCGGTCCGGGTCGCCAAGCCCGACGGTTCCGGTGACGGGTTCACCTGGACGCAGGCCGCGGCGGGACGCACCCACGGCGTTGCCGTCGGCTCCGACGACAACCTGTACGCGTGGGGAGACAACACCCAGGGCCAGCTCGGCGACGGCACCACCACCCGACGCGCCAGGCCCGTCAAGGTCTCCCGTCCCGACGGCACCGACAGCACGTTCACCTGGATACGGGCCGCAGCCGGTGACGGCTACACCATGGCCCTCGGCTCCGACGACAACCTCTACACGTGGGGCACGCTCGCCGGCGGGCTCGGCGACACCGGCCGCACCGCGAGCAGCGCCAGGCCCGTCAGGGTCGCCCTGCCCCAGGACGCGCCCCCCGCATTCCGGTACGAGCAGATCGCGGCGGGCGACACGCACGCCGCGGCGATCGGATCCGACGGCAACCTGTACACCTGGGGATCGAACACGCACGGCCAGCTCGGCCACGACGACACCGGAACCCCCGCAGCCGCCGCCACGGCCGGCCCGGCCGGCCCGCAGCAGCCCGCGGGCTACGTCCAGGCCAGCGCCGGAGGCGACCACACGCTCGCCATCGACCGGCAGGGACGACTCTGGGCCTGGGGCAGGCTCGCCGACGGCACCGACACCGCCACACCCGCGCGCATATGGACGGCGGGCACGGCCGACACGTACCGGTTCACCCACGTCTCCACCGGACGCAACCACAGCGTCGCCACCGGACAGGACCACCGCACCTGGGCATGGGGAGACAACACCGGAACCCCCGCAGCCGCCGCCACGGCCGGCCCGGCCGGCCCGCAGCAGCCCGCGGGCTACGTCCAGGCCAGCGCCGGAGGCGACCACACGCTCGCCATCGACCGGCAGGGACGACTCTGGGCCTGGGGCAGGCTCGCCGACGGCACCGACACCGCCACACCCGCGCGCATATGGACGGCGGGCACGGCCGACACGTACCGGTTCACCCACGTCTCCACCGGACGCAACCACAGCGTCGCCACCGGACAGGACCACCGCACCTGGGCATGGGGAGACAACACCAGCGGCCAGCTCGGCCACAACACCGGAACCCCCGGCACACCCACCGTCATAGCCGGCCTGAACACCACCCTCACCGCCAGCGGCGGCGACACCACCATCGCCATCGACACCAACGGCGACACCCAGGCCTGGGGAGACAACACCAACGGACAAACAGGACACGGCGACACCAACCCCACACCAGCGCCCCGCAAGGCCGCCATCCCCCCACAGCCCACACCCACCGGCCTCACCATCGACAACGACACACTCCCCCTCAGGCAGACCGGACCGAACACCTGGCAGGCCACCACCACCGCCCACGCCCCCGGAACCATGCCCGTACGCGTCCAATGGGCCCTCGCCGGACAGGACCAGCCCGACGACACCAGCAACACCTACACCTACCGGCACACCGGCACCCTGCCCAACGCCGGAGGCGCAGGCATCATCCTCCTCATCACCGCCGGCATGCTCGGCATCGCAACATCCGACGCCAACCGACAACGACACACCCCACCCACAACAACCATCACCACTTCGCACGAGTAAGAGGCCACACCAAAAGGGGAACACCAACCCCCCGGCCAACCGGAGGCGGTCCACCAAACCCCAACAACGGGCCGCCTCCACCCCCTCTACATCAGCCCCAAACCAGTCCACGCCTTGCAACCAGTCGCGCACACACCGCAGCAGGGATGCTGCACGCCGTACACGCCCGCGCTCGTTCTGCATATTGCGCCAAGCGGGAGCGGGATGATAAAGTCTGAGACGGTTTTATCATAGAGAAGAGCATACGTGATTCGGGTCCGCTATTGGGGATGGCGGATATTCCGGATTGGGTTTGAGACTATCGGCCTGAACCGAAGGATGATAGTTGGGGAAATTTGGGGAGAACGAACCATGCGCAGACTGAACCGTTTCGGTCGTCGTACCGTCCGTCCTGTCGTCGCGGCCCTGGCGGTGCTGTCCGTCATGGGTGCCGGCCTGGCAGCAGGTGCACAGGCCACCGACATCAACTCATACACTCAAGTAAATGGGGGAATGAAGGCGACCCCGGTCTCCGATGACGGCCTGACCACACCCACAGGAACCACCACACCGGCCGCGACACCGTCATCCTCGACCACACCGCAGTCCCCGGCAGCAGCGACGCAGCCCACGACAACCACCGCGACACCCACCACCCTGGCCACACCCAACCCGCTCACCACCAGGCAGACCACCACAGCCGCACCCGCACCCGCCGGCATGAAGGCCTCCTCACCGCAGGCCAGGACCGGCAGCCACACGGTCACCTTCACCTCCCAGCCCGACACCCAGGGCATGCCGGCAAGCCAGACCATCCCCGACGGCAAGACCGCCACATGGCCCCACGACGACCCCACCAGGCCAGGATGGACCTTCAACGGATGGTTCATAGGCGACCTCGCCTACGACTTCACCAAGCCAGTCACCCAGGACCTGACCCTCACCGCCAAATGGGGCAAATGGACCACCAGCCCCGGCACAGGACCCTGGCACGGCGGCACCAACGTCAAAATCGACACCCCCGGCAGCCAAGTACGCTTCACCCAAATATCCGCAAGCACTGCCTTCTCTCTGGCGTTGGGCAGCGACGGCAACGCATACTCATGGGGAAACAACAATAGCGGACGTCTGGGGACAGGCACCGATGACTGGACCCGAAAACCTCAAGGCCCACGGATGGTCGCCATGCCGGAAGGAGTGAAGTTCACCCAGTTGTCCGCCGGGATATCCCACAGTATAGCCTTGGACCGGGATGGCAGAATCTGGACCTGGGGGGCTGACTTCGGTGATAGCCTCGGCCGCCCGCGCACGGACAGATACACTCCCGGTCTGGCCGTAGTCCCGGAGGGGGTGACGTTCACCGCCGTGTCCGCAGGCGATGACAGTTCCATGGCCCTCGACAGCAGTGGACAGGTTTGGACCTGGGGATACTTCGATACAGATACGCCCCACAAGCTGGATATGGGCGGGGGGACCGTCTTCACCGCCATCTGCCCCGCACACAATCCCCAAACAAACGGATATACGGCCCTCGACACGGACGGCAGAATCTGGACCTGGCGGTGGCCTCGTTTCGAACCTGTCCCCGTTGATACCGGTGTCAGGTTCAAGGCCTACAGCATGGACAGGTACGGTCTCCATTTCATCGCCATCGCGCGGAACGGGACCGTCTGGACCTGGGGCGACAACAGAAAAGGACAGCTGGGCCGCATCCCCGACAGCGCCAACCCCGCCGACAAGCCCGGCCGGGTCCCCGGCCTGACCGGAGCCACCCAAGTCGACAGCGCCAACGGCGGAAGTTCAGAATCGGGTGTCTCCTTCGCCATCACCGACACCGGCACATGGGCGTGGGGATGGAACAGGTACGGCCAACTCGGAACCGGAACAGGCGAGATCACGGCCACCCCCACCAGGGTCGCAGCCCCCACTGGGGCCCCCACGGACTTCCGCTACACCAGCGCCGCAGCCGGCGAGGGTCACACCTTGCTCCTCGGTTCGGACGGTGAAGCATATACGTACGGACGGAACGACTACGGCCAGCACGGCAACAACACCTTAACAGGCAGTGACCCTACCAACCCTGTCTTGGCCTGGCGTCCCGTCGACCGGGAGGTCACGAAGGTCCTGTTCGGTGAGGCCCGCAACATCGGCGGCCCCTACCGCAGGTTCGAAGGGTGGCATGCCACCTCGCCCAGGCACGGACTGGGCACCGTCACCCTCACCATCCAATCTACCGTCACCAACCGCGCACCCCAGCCCGACGAGACCAGTCAGCGGTTCACCTACACGGGCGGCACAGCCACCGTGTCCTTCAAAACGGAGCACGGCTCCCCCACTCCACCCCAGCAGGTCATCGTCGGTGACACAGTGCACCGCCCGGACGACCCCGCCACGGACGACGGGTGGACCTTCAACGGCTGGTTCCAGGGCGACAGGCCCTACGACTTCACCAAGCCCATAAGCGGGGACACGACCCTGACCGCACGCTGGGGCCGGTGGAAGGCCGACCCGGCCCAGGGGCCGTGGCGGGGCGGCACCGACGTGCGCATCGACACCCCCACCTCCCGGGTACGGTTCGCCCAGGTATCCGCCGGACAGTCCCACTCCCTCGCCGTCGGTTCCGACGGCAACCTATACGCCTGGGGCAACAATAAGGACGGCCAGCTCGGCGACGGCACCACCACAAACCAGACCGCACCAATCATGGCCGCCGCACCCGCGGGCGTGAAGTTCGTCCAGACGGCAGCCGGAAACGGCCACTCCATGGCCCTGGACCGTGACGGCAGGGTATGGACCTGGGGCAGCAACGGAAAAGGACAACTCGGCCGCACCCCAGACAGCGGCAACCCCGCCGACAGGCCAGGCCCGGCCGCCACGCCGACGGGCATGACCTTCATCGCCATCAGCGCCGGGGCCGACCACAGCACGGCCCTGGACCGCGACGGCAACATCTGGGCCTGGGGAGACAACCAATACCAGCAGCTGGGGCGCAACACCACAGACCAGGAAACACCGCCCGCCGGCACGCCCACTGGTGTGGGTGTGCCCGAGGCGGCCTTCGCCTCCGTCAGCGCGGGCTCCAGGCACTCCATCGGCCTGGATACGAACGGGACCGCCTGGACCTGGGGCAGCTGCGACACCACCAACGCCACAAACGACGACGACCTGACCGGCCACGTCGGATCCGCGCCGTCGCCCGTCGATACCGGCCTGCGGTTCACGGCCGTCAGCGCCGGAGCCGACCACAGCATGGGCATCGCCCGGGACGGCACCGTGTACACGTGGGGGCACAACGGGAGCGGCCAGCTGGGCCGCACCCCCACCGGCGCCGAACCCGCAGGCAGGCCGGGCGCCGTCCCCGGCCCGTCCCACGCCACCGGCGTCAGCGCCGGACGCACCCACTCCACCGCCCTCACCGACTCAGGGGCCTGGGCCTGGGGCGGCAACCAGTACGGGCAGCTGGGCACCACCACCGGCAACGGCACCAACGACGGCGTGGCCCCCGCCCGCCTGCCCAACCCCAAGGGGACACCGGCCGGATTCGCGTACGCCGATCTCTGCGCGGGCGGTGACCGTACGCTGGCCGTCGGTTCCGACGGTGACGTGTACGCGTCCGGGGCCAACGACTCCGGCCAGCTCGGCGACGGCACCAGCGACACGGACCCGGCCACGGCCCACCCGGGCCCGACCATGGTGTCGCGGCCGGCCGGCTCCCCCGTCACCGGGGTCCTGTTCGGTGCCAAGCCCAGCGCTGGAGAGGTGCGGCACCGGGCGGACGGATGGCACGCCACCTCCCCCAGGCACCGGCCCGAGACCGTGACCCTGACCATCCGCTCGGCGACCGGCACCAGCTCGGCGGGGCCCGAGGACGCGGACCAGTCCGAGGACACCAGCCTGCAATTCATGTACACCGGCGACACCGTCACCCTCACCTTCACCAGCCAGCACGGGCGCACCCCCGACGTGCAGCAGGTCCCCGCCGGGGAGCTCACCAGGAGGCCCGCCGACCCGTCCGAAAACGGGTGGACGTTCGACGGGTGGTTCGACGGGGACACGGCCTACGACTTCACCCAGCCCCTGGAGCACGACCTGACCGTGACGGCCCGCTGGCACCGGACCGGCAGGTGGGTCCTGAGCCCGGACCACGGCAGCGAACACGGAGGCGACACCGTCACCCTCACCGCACCCGCCGCACCCGACATCCGCCTCGCCTCCATCGACACGAGCGGGACCTCAACCCTCGGCATCGGATCCGACGGCAACCTGTACGCCTGGGGAAGCAACACCAACGGGCAGCTCGGCGACGGCACCACCAGCCAACACACCACCCCGGTCACGATATCCAGGCCGAACGGCGCCGGTGACGGGTTCACCTGGGTGCAGGCCGCGGCCGGGCGCACCCACGGCGCCGCCGTCGGCAGCGACGACAACCTGTACGCCTGGGGAGACAACACCCAGGGCCAGCTCGGCGACGGCACCACCACCCGACGCGCCAGGCCCGTCAAGGTCTCCCGTCCCGACGGCACCGACAGCACGTTCACCTGGATACGGGCCGCAGCCGGTGACGGCTACACCATGGCCCTCGGCTCCGACGACAACCTCTACACGTGGGGCACGCTCGCCGGCGGGCTCGGCGACACCGGCCGCACCGCGAGCAGCGCCAGGCCCGTCAGGGTCGCCCTGCCCCAGGACGCGCCCCCCGCATTCCGGTACGAGCAGATCGCGGCGGGCGACACGCACGCCGCGGCGATCGGATCCGACGGCAACCTGTACACCTGGGGATCGAACACGCACGGCCAGCTCGGCCACGACGACACCGGAACCCCCGCAGCCGCCGCCACGGCCGGCCCGGCCGGCCCGCAGCAGCCCGCGGGCTACGTCCAGGCCAGCGCCGGAGGCGACCACACGCTCGCCATCGACCGGCAGGGACGCCTCTGGGCCTGGGGCAGGCACGCCGACGGCACCGACACCGCAACCCCCGCACGCATACAGCCCGCGGGCACGGCCGACACGTACCGGTTCACCCACGTATCCACCGGACGCAACCACAGCGTCGCCACCGGACAGGACCACCGCACCTGGACCTGGGGCGACAACACCAGCGGCCAGCTCGGCCACAACACCGGCACACCCGGCACACCCACCGTCATAGCCGGCCTGAACACCACCCTCACCGCCGCAGGAGGCGACACCACCATCGCCATCGACACCAACGGCGACACCCAGGCCTGGGGAGACAACACCAACGGACAGGCAGGCCACGGCGACACCAACCCCACACCCACGCCACGCAAGGCCGCCGTCCCCCCGCAGCCCACACCAACCGGCCTCACCATCGACAACGACACCCTCCCCCTCCACCGGACCGGCGATGACACCTGGCAGGCCACCACCACCGCCCACGAACCCGGCCCCGTGCCCGTACGCGTACGGTGGACCCTCGCCGGACAGGACCAGCCCGACGACACCAGCAACACCTACACCTACCGGCACACCGGCACCCTGCCCAACGCCGGAGGCGCAGGCATCATCCTCCTCATCACCGCCAGCAGCCTCATCCTCACCGCGGCCAGCGCCAACCGGCGCCACCGCTACTTCATCTGAGGAAGGACCACCCAGGGGAACGCCTAACTCCCCTGGGTACTCGTAGGCGGCCCACATCATTACCCCCCCCCCAGGCCCAAGACACTGACGGGGCGAGTTCTACGCAAGCCGGACATAGCAAAAGAGGGCCCTGCCGTCCGCACCAGATCTTTGAACCTGGTCAGGCGGCGGGGCCCTCCATCCTTATGCTCAGAGAACAGCCTGGAGAACGAAGTCCAGGATGAAGAGAACCGCTACACCCCAGATGATGGGGTGAACCTCCTTGGCCTTACGCTTGCAGGTCATGGTCAGGCAGTATGTGATGAATCCAGCTGCTACACCGTAGGAGATGGAATAGGAGAATCCCATGAAGATGGCCGTGAAGAAGGCCGGAATGGCTTCGGCGAGGTCACCCCATTCGATCTCACCGAAGGAACTCATCATCATGCATCCCACAATGACTAGGACCGGTGCGGTCGCAGCGGAGGGAATGGCGGAGACCAGCGGGGCGAGGAGGGCACTCAAGGCGAAGCAACCGGCGATGACCACCGAGGTCAGTCCTGTGCGACCACCTGCGGCGATGCCAGCGGCGGATTCAACATAGGTGGTCGTGTTGGAGGTGCCGAACAAGGCGCCGATGGAGGTAGCGGTGGCATCGGCGAAGAGGGCCTTGTCCATCTTGGAGCTGAATCCCTTGCCGTTCTCCAGGGACTCCTCATCCGCCGCCGAGAAGATGCCGGAACGACGGCCGGTGCCCACGAAGGTGCCGATCGTATCGAAGGTATCGGAAAGGGAGAAGGCGAAGATGGTCACCAGGACGATGGGGAGCTTGGCCGGATCCGAGAAGAGGGCCGGGAAGCCTTGTGGACTGAATATGGCCAGGAAGGTCTCCGGCAGCTGGGAGAAGGCCTGGCCCAGATTAATCGAATTCGACATGGTGGTGACCCCAAGGGGGATGCCGATCAGGGTGACGACGATGATGGAGATGACGAAGGAAGCCTTGTTGATGAAGGCCAGTCCGCCCTTGAATTTGAAGACCATCAGGAAGATGGTCAGGAGGAGCCCGATGACGAAGAGGATGAGTGTGGGCGTATTGAACACGGTCAGTCCGGGATTGGCTCCGGCAGCAGAGGTCTTGTCAGGGCTGAATTTGATGACGCCGACGTTGAGCAGCCCCACATAGGCGATGAAGATGCCGATACCGCCGCCTATGGCGTGCTGAAGCATGGGCGGTATGGCCCGAATGATCATTTTCCGCAACTTGGTGGCCGTGACCAGGATGTTAAGGAGTCCGCAGATGAAGACCATGCTCAGGGTCTCCTGCCAGGAGAATCCCAGACCCTTGACCACGGTAAAGGTAAAGAAGGCGTTGAGTCCCACTCCGGGGGCTACACCGTAAGGCACATTGGCCACAAGCCCCATGATGAGCGTGCCGATCACCGCCGCTATCAGGGTGGCGATGAAGACCGCACCCCAGGGCATGCCCGCCGAGGAGAGCACCGAGGGATTGACCACGATGATATAGGCCATGGCGAAGAATGTGGTAATGCCAGCTACCACTTCCGTTGAGACTGTGGTATTGTTATCCGAAAGCCGGAATAGCTTTTGCATATTCTGTCCTTATTGTCTTATTTGGCGTTAGACAATTGGAAGAATATCATGAGTTCTCGGCTTTTTTTGTTTCCTCATGCACCCCTTTCCCCTCTTGGATACGCCCTGTTCGGCAAGAACCCGACCTGGCAGCGATCCGCACCTATAATCGGCACTACCCGAGCCATCCGGACAAGGAGTCCGCAGGCAAAACCGGGGACTTTTCGAGGAGGAAGTCATGGTCAGAGACAATCACTGGGACGAGGACGACCAAAAGCAGTACAAGCACATCCACGACACGGAGATCGAACGCGGGCAGGATGAGAAGACCTCCGAACGAATCGCTGCCGCCACAGTCAACAAGCAGCGCACCCGCGAAGGACGCACCCTCAAGCAGGAGCGCTCGGACAAGGACTGAACCGCCGATACAAGACCAGGGGAACCGAAGGTCACCGTCTGACTCAGACCGCCCCTATCAGCAGGTGGGCCAGAATCATCAGGATGGTTGAGCAGAAGGCGGTCAGGGCCAGGGTGAAACCCGCCAATTTTGCATTGCCCAGCACCTTGTCGGTGAACATGGTGGCAAAAACCGCTGTGGGCGCCAGGCAACAGAGGGCCACCGCCTGCCGGACCGGAGGGCCGAAAGGAAGCAGGAACCAGGCCGCCAGGGCGAAGATGACACCGAACGGTATGCGCCATGCCAGAATTTGCGCCACCTCCTTGACATCCTGCACACTTGCGGGAAGGTCCATCAACATGCCAACCATGAGCATAGAGCAGAATGCGTTGGCCGCCGAAAAGGGCCTGCTCGCCTGAGCCACCCAGCCGGGCAGGGTCACCCCGGCCAACATCAGGGCCAGCATGACCAGGTAGGTATCGAAGGAGACGGAGCCGAGGAACCCCTTGACGATATTGGTCAGCATGGCCTTGAAACGGAGATTCCGCGCATCGGAATCGTCCAGTTTCACCGCTGGCGCGGTTCCGACCCTGACCAGTTTCTCCTCGCTGCTCAAAGGCTCCCCCGGCCTGATATGCAGAAGCCCCTGGGTCATGACGTTCGTTCCGGCGGCAACCATGACATTGTTGCCGATATCGAACATGGCGGCGGGAACCAGGGCCGCCGGACCCAGCAGGGACTGGAGCATGGGGAAGCTGAAACAGCCGATGTTGAACCCGGAACCGTTCAGCATAAGGAAGGCCCTGTGCCCCACCGAAGCGTGCCGGCTGGTCAGGTAGATTGCCAATGGCGGCACCAGAGAGGCCACAAAGGCGAACACGGAGACCAGGAGAAGACTGGAATCATGGGGGTTGGTGGCAAAGGAGAAGATGATGGCGCCCGGCAGAATCAGGTTGAACTCGGCCGTTTGCAGGACCCTGTAGTCCATAGGTTTGAAAAGCCCGACCCGCTTGAAGAGGTACCCCAGCAGGATGATGGCCAGGAGTATGACCGGCTCGAGCACCACAGACATACACCGCTCCTCTCGCCACCAGCTTCCTCAACCTTGCGGTTCGCTCCCATGGTACCGAGTTATGCGGGATGTGGCACTGATGGTGTCACATCCTGCGCAAGCGGAGCTGGACTGAACGGACGGAATCAATGCACGGAGACGGCAACCGAACCGCGCAGGGCGACGAATCAGCCGAACCGTCCGGAAATGTAGCGTTCGGTGTCCTCTTCCTGTGGATTGGAGAAGATGGTGGTCGTATCGTTCATCTCGACCAGGTGTCCAGGCTGGCCCACGGCCTTGAGGTTGAAGAAGGCCGTGTAGTCCGAGACCCTTGCAGCCTGCTGCATGTTGTGGGTCACGATGACGATTGTGTAGTCCTTCTTCAACTCGTTGATCAGATCCTCAACGGCCAGGGTGGAGATGGGGTCAAGTGCGGAGCAGGGCTCGTCCATAAGGAGGACCTGGGGGTGGACGGCAACCGCCCGGGCGATGCACAGGCGCTGTTGCTGGCCTCCCGAAAGTCCGATACCCGGCTTGTCAAGGCGGTCCTTCACCTCCTTCCAGAGGTTGGCACCACGCAGGGCCCACTCGACGAGGTCATCGGCGTCCGATTTGGAGATGTGCTTCTTGTTCAGCCTTACGCCGGCCAGGACGTTCTCCCTGATGGACATGGTCGGGAAGGGGTTGGCTCGCTGGAAGACCATGCCCACGTCGCGCCGCACCTCGACCGGGTCCACATCCGGCCCGTAAAGGTCACGCCCCTCAAGGAGCACCTGCCCCTCCACATGGGCGCCCGGGGTGATCTCGTGCATCCGGTCCAGGGTGCGCAGAACCGTCGATTTTCCGCAGCCTGAGGGGCCGATGAAGGCCGTGACCTTGTTGGCCAGGATCTTCATGTTCACGTCCTGGACGGCCAGGACGTCGCCATAGTAGACGTTGAGGTGATTGATGTCTATACGCTGGCCCATGCCGTCTCCTCCATGGTCATCACGATTGTCGTTGCGGGACCGGATTCCGTGGCCCCTACTCTTCGCCTCATTTGGCCTCCTGGACCGAGAAGATACGTGAAATCAGCCGTCCCAGCAGGTTGAGCAGGAGGACGATGATGATCAGAACCAGGGCCGCCGCCCAGGCGCGTTGCATGCGTATATCGGTCAGGCACCCCGGGGAGGCCCCCGGCCCGCAGACCGCCAACCCCTCCGAGTACTCGTTGTAGACGTAAACCGGAAGTGTGGTCATTCTCCCCGAGAAGAGGTTGGGGTTGGTCGTGGCGATGAAACCGGAGGCTATCAGCAGGGGGGCCGTCTCGCCGATGACCCTGGCTATGGCCAGGATGGTACCGGAGACGATGCCCGGCAGGGCCGTACGCAGAACGATTTTGGTGATGGTCCTTTGCTGGGTGACGCCCAGGGCATAGGCGGCCTCCCTCAAGTCGTTGGGAACCACAGCCAGCATGTCTTCGGAGGTCTTGACCACGGTCGGGATCATCAGGAGGGAGAGCGCAACGGATCCGGAGAATCCGTTGACCGTTCCCGGGCCGACCAGGGTCGCGAACATGGAGAAGGCGAAGAGACCCGCAACGATCGAGGGGATGCCGCTCATCACGTCCACCAGGAGGGAGATGGCCTTGGCCAGCCGACTCCCGTGGGCGTATTCGACCAGGTAGACCGCACACATGACCCCTATGGGGATGGAGATGACCATGGCTCCCAGAGTGACCTCCAGGGTGCCGATGATGGCATGGAGAATGCCGCCGTACCCACCGGTGGCCGTGGGGTTGCCACCCACCACCCCGCTCATGTTGTGGGTCAGGAAGTCAAGGTTGAGCCGTTCCATCCCGTTGACCAGGCTGACCCAGAGAACCGAAACCAGAGGAACCAGTGCCACCAGGAAGGAGAACACAATCAGGGCGGTCATGACCAGGTTCTTGCGTTTGCGGGCCCTGAGTGATGAGCGGGTCGGCTTGAACTTGTCGAAGTCGATGACAGGAAGGGCGCCGTCGTCAGGAGTCCTGACCTGAGAGGACGTGCTGGAAAGCCGCTGGTCGCCCATGGTCGGCCCACCTTCCTTCCGTAGCCCTGCCGTTGTCTTGTCCGCCTTGTCCATCATTCACCCGCCTTGGACGTGATCCTGCGTGCGAGGTAGTTCACGAGGAAGGTGATGACGAAGAGGACCAGACCGGTAGCCACCAGGAGGCTCACCCCGATTGAGTCCGCCTCCGGGAACTGGGAGGCGATGTTGGCGGCGATGGTCTGACTGGTCGAGGGGCGGAGCAGGCGCAGAGCGTAGCTGAAGCCCGGGGATAGGATCATCAGAACGGCCATGGTCTCCCCCAGGGCCCGGCCCAGGCCGAGCATGGAGGCGGAGATGATACCCGACCGCCCGAAGGGAAGTACCGCCAGTCGGATCATTTCCCACTTGGTGGCCCCCAGTGCCAGGGCGGCCTCCTGCTGGAGACGCGGCGCCTGGAGGAATATGTCACGGGTGACGGAAGTGATGATGGGCAGAATCATGACCGCCAGCACCAGGGCCACTGTCGCGACCGATCGCGCCGGGGCGGCCACAGGGCCTGCAAAGAGTGGGATCCAGCCAAGGTGATTAGCCACCCAGCCCCAGAATCCGGTGATGCCGGGAACCAGCACCAGTGCGCCCCAGAGTCCATATACCACCGAGGGAATGGCTGCCAGAAGGTCCACCACGTAACTCAATGCCGTGGAGAGTTTAGCCGGGGCGTAGTGGGATATGAAGAGGGCGATGCCCACAGCCACCGGGAAAGCCATAAGGAGGGCCAGCCCTGCAATCAGGACCGTACCGAAGACCAGTGGCCCCACATACTGCCAGAATCCGGAGGCCCTCCCCCCGCTCAGGGAGTCGATGGCCCTGGTCCGCTGCTCCCCGTCCCCGATAAAGGCCGGGAAGGCCTTGATAATCAGGAAGAGGGTCACGGCCGCCAGGACCAGGAGAATCAGGATCCCGGCCCCTCGGGCGCACAAGCGGAAGATTCGATCGGCCCTTGCCCCTGAGTGGGGCCCGCCTTGCGTCTGACCGGCCGGAGGCTGTTCCCCTGTGGTCCGCTCGTCTGCCTCTGCATCGTCTTTCATCGGTTTTTCAGTGTCCCCCATCAGTCCACCTCGATCTTCTTGACCGATGCCATGACCCTGGCCCTGACGGCCTCGCTCAGCTCGGCACTGCCGGCGTTGGCCGCAGCCTGGCGCTGGCCCTCCTCGCTGACGATGTAGGTGAGCCAAGCCTTGGCGAACCTGGCCTTGGACCGGTCCTGATCGTGCCGGTACACCGAGCAGGCAACGTCATAGGAAATCAGCATGATTGGGTATGCGCCTGCCTGATCCGTGGTGTGGTCGATGTCCAGGACCACCCGGTTGGGCTCCACGGCATCAGGGGAGGGCCTGGCGGAGTCCAGAACCAGTGCGGCCGCCTTGGCCGATGGGGGCGTCCAGCCATTGCCTACTTTCACTGCCACCGATCCCAGACTGGTGGTCTGTGCGGCATCGGCATACCCTATGGTCCCCTGGGCCTGGGTCATGGTCATGACCACGCCCGCAGTCCCCTTGGCGCTCTGTCCCAGGTCGTTGGGCCAGTTCTCCCCCACCGCATACGGCCAGGCCGATCCGGCGGCATCATGCAGGTATGAGACGAAGCTCTTGGTGGTACCTGACTTGTCGGAGCGGTGGACCACGGTGATGGGCAGATCGGGCAGGGTCGCGCCCGGGTTGAGCCTGGCCAGTTCCGGGTCCTTCCAGTTGGTTATCTTCCCACTGAAGATTCGGGCGATGGTCTCAGGCGTCATGTTCAGATGACGATCAGGTCCGTTCAGTCCGGCGTCGCCAAGGTTGTAGGCAACAGCTATGGGGGTGGCGTACACGGGGAGGTCGAAGGCCGTTCCATCCTGGCAGATGGCCTCGGATTGCCTGATCTGGCTCTTGCTCAAAGGGGCGTCGGAGCCGGCCCAGATGGTCGAACCGTTCAGAAAGGCGTTGACCCCGGCACCGGAGCCGGAAGGGTCATATGAGATGCGCGCCTGGGGGTGGTTCTGCCGGAAGCCTGCGATCCAGGCCTCGTTGGCGCTCTGTTGGGAGGAGGCACCGGAGCCGGCGAATTCACCGCTCAGGCTCTGGTCCGTGCCGCCTTGCCCACTGGATGGCAGGGCGTTGTCGCCACAGGCCGAGAGGCCGACCACCAGACCCATGCTCAAGAAGAGGGCCAGAGACCGACCGAACACATGTGAACGCATGCTGCCTTCCTCAACCACCGAATCGTTCTTCACTTGGTAACATCCGAATCAAGATTACCGATGCTCACACCAATCAGCATACTGGAAACGCTGGTCCTGGGAAATCGGCCTCACGCAGCGTTGCGAAACCCTGATCACCCTTTGGGAAAGCAACCGCCACCATCCACAGGTCGGTATATTATTGACTTCCTGTTGGACACTCCACCCCAAACCCCCGACCGGTTCCCCGGCCCTGGTTTGTCTTGATTCTGTCGGCCTTCTGCGTATCCACTCACCGATGTCACCCGACGCCATGCAGACCCCTGAGGGGCGGTACCTGTTCCAAACCCTGAGCCATTCAAGGGGATTACCAAAGATGACCAAGCCGGAAAAGGAAGTGGTTGTGCATGAGGAAGAAGGAGCTCGCCAAGCAAGGGCGGACCCTCAGCAAGGATGGAGCCTTCATCAACGGCAAACTCACCCACGAGGCCTTTATCTCACTAGCCATCCTCACCGCCATCACCTTCCTGGGCAACTTCACCCAACTCCAGCTCGCCTCGGCCCTGCCCACCATCGTTCATGAGTTCGGTATTTCACTGACCACCGGCCAGTGGCTCACCTCGGTCTTCCAGTTGGTCATGGGGGTCATGGTGCCCCTTACGGGCTTCCTGACCAAACGCTTCTCCACACGCGAGATCGTCATCACCTCCATGACCATCTTCACCCTGGGGTCCCTCCTGAGCTGGCAATCCCAGACCTTTGCCCTGGTTCTCCTCGGACGTATCCTGGAGGCCGTGGGCACAGGCACCATGTGGCCTGTCCTCCAAATCACGGTCTTCTCCATCTACCCCCTGTCCAAGCGCGGCATGGCCATGGGCACGGTAGGCCTGGCCATGAGTGTGGCGCCCGCCATAGGGCCCACCCTGGGAGGCTGGCAGACCGACGCCAACGGCTGGCGCTCCATCTTCCTGACCCTGAGCATCTGTGGGGCCGTGGCCCTGATCCTCTCCATCTGCGGTCTACGCAACTTCGGCGAGCGCGATACGAGCATCAAGGCGGACTTCTTCTCGGTAGCCCTGTCGATATTCGGCTTCGGTGGCCTCATGTTCGGGTTCACCAACATCGAGAACTATCCGATCACCTCTCTGATGACCTGGCCATTCCTGATCGTGGGCCTGGCGGGCATCGTCTGGTTCGTTCTCCGCCAACTCCACCACACCAGCCCCCTCCTGAACCTGAGGGTGCTGAAGATCAGGAACTTCACGGTGGGCACCATCATCGCCTCCATGTCCTTCTTCGCCTTCAGCTCGGTTACGGTCATCCTGCCCATGTACATCCAGACCGACCGCGGTTATTCGGCCACCATGAGCGGCCTGGTTATGCTGCCCGGTGCCATCGGCACGGCCATCGCCCAGTTCCTCGGAGGACGGCTCCTGGACCGGTGGGGGGCGCGGCCTGTGGCCCTGACCGGCTGTTCCGTCCTCTGCCTGGGAACCGTGGCCCTGAGCATGGTCGGCAGCGGAACCTGGATTGGACTGGTCTCCATCTGCCAGTTCGTACGTCAGATCGGCATGGGATTCACCCTGATGCCCCTGACCACCTGGTCCTTGAACAACCTTGCCCCGAAGGACGTCTCCGCCGGTTCGGCAGTGACCAACACAGCCCGTCAGATAGCCGGTGCCGTTGGGGCCCCCATCCTGGTCATCGTCATGGATTCCATCACCACCCTGCGTCACGCCGCCCTTGGAGGCGGTCCGTCCACCCAGGTTGCGTCCAACATCTTCGGCATCCAGTGGGCCCTGAGAATCTCCGCCTTGATCTGCCTGGGCATGGTCCTGCTGGTCTACTTCGGTGTCCGGGGCAACGGGGCCGGATCGGGCCGCCAGATGACCCGGATGGTCCTGCGCCACATCCACGTCATCCACGCCCCCGCACCCAAGGCAGCAGCCCAGGAAACGGTCACCACCTCAGACCGGCAGGACACCCCGGAACTCGAATCCGGCAACGGGCTCGCTGGTAAATGGTAACCTCCTGAGGACCGGTATCAGGCCTCACTCATCCGAGGGCAGGGGCTGGCCGGGGCAACCATGCAGAACGCCCATCATGGCCTGCTTTTCGGCTGAGGTGACGCTCAGGCCGTACTTGTCCTTGACGCCGATCTGCCGAGCCACATAGGCGCACCGATAGTCTGTACGGGGCGGAAGCCAATAGTCCGCGGAGGCACTTCCCTTTTCCTGGTTGGCTGGTCCGTCCACGGCCAGAAGATTGTAGGGGTCGTTCCCGAAACGGTACCGTCTGGCCGTATCCCAGGTATCAGCCCCCGACTTCCAGGCATTTTCCAAGGCCACCACATGGTCGATTTGAACATCGGCACTGGTCCTCTCACCCCTGATGAAGGTGATGGTCTTGCCGGTATAGGGGTCATCCAGGATGCCGGAAGACACCTTGCACCCTCCGGGAGTGGTATGGCGCACCTGGCGCAGATCCCTGGTCAGCACATCCTCGCGGATATTGCACCCATTGCCATCAACATCGGTCTGTTTGAAACCGAATGAGTCCCGGCGGTATTGACGGCCCGGCCTGGGACGGTCCTGGACCCGGAGTCCTTCCAGGGTCTGGGCGGCATCGCCGGTTGCCTGGTACCTCCCGGTCATCACCCCGATCGTCCCATCCACCCTGGGAAGGACCAGACCGATGGTCACTCCGATCATCGCCACTATGACGAGGAGGACAAGAACCCGCTCCAAGGCCGACGTGGACCTGAACCTGGCACTGCCGGCGGCCCTTCTCCGACCCCTGTATCTTCCGGCAAACCGACGGGCCATCTGTATGCCTACCTCCCCTTGGTTACGAGCGATTCCCGACCATCAGGCGTAGGAGTAGGTCCTCGGGTCGTGACCGGCCCGAACCGGCCCGTCCAGGGCATCGATTGCAGCACGCTCCTGCTCGGTCAGGGAGAATCCGAACAAGTCCAGATTCTCCTTCTGCCGCTCGGCATGGACGGACTTGGGGATGATGATGGTCCCGTTCTCGATGTGCCACCGCAACACAACCTGGGCCGGTGAGCACCCTTTTTCCTCTGCTATGCGGTCTATCACTCCCTGACCGGCGCTCAGATCCGCTCCCCGCGCGAGGGGGGAATATGCCTCCACGGCAATCTTCCTGGAACGGCAGAAGGCCACCAGATCCCGCTGCTGCCAGGTGGGGTGCAGCTCGATCTGGTTGACGGCGGGGTACTCCCCTGTCTCCCTGTGGAGCCTTTCCAGATCCTCCACCAGGAAGTTGCATACACCCAGGGTCCGAACCCTCTGCTGTTGCCGCAATTCCTGGAAGGCCTTCCAGGTCTCGGCCGCACGCCAGTCAAAGGGCGTGGGCCAATGAATCATGTACATGTCGACATAATCGGTTCCAAGGAGACCTATCTGCCGGTCGAAAGCCCGCAGGGCCGAATCATAACCCTGCTCGGAATCCCGAAGCTTGGTGGTCAGCCAGATGGATTCCCGGCGACTTCCGGTGTCATATCCCGCCGCCTTGAGGCCCCTGCCCACGCCTGCCTCGTTCTGATACCCGGCAGCGGTGTCGATGTGCCGATACCCCAAGGAAAGGGCCGACTCCACAACCTGACCGGTCTGGTCATCCGCAATCCTGAGCACGCCCAACCCAATCTGGGGAATCCTGCGCCCGTCGGCAAGTTCGATATCCGGTACTGCGGCCATGATCTGCTCCTCTATCCCTGCAAGGGTACCTACTCCTGCTCCGCAGGAGGTCAACCTCATTCTAGGGCCAGCAGGGACCGGAACCGGGCAGGAGGCGCTCTGTGGTCAACTATGCCTCCACCCGCTCTGCAGGGTATCGCCTTACGCCGCCGACCCGGTCAGCGGGCGGCGACGCCGAAGAAATAAAGGATATGGGAATCGAACCAGGAGTACCCCAGGTCGAATACCGGCAGGAAGCCGATTCGCATCATCATGCCGAAGGCGGCCCAGGCAAAAAAGAGGGCCAGCAGCGCCAGTACCCACATCAGGAAGGTATAGGTGCGCCTCTTACGGACCAGTGCACGTCGTCGCTCCGCTGGCGACAGTCGCCCCCTACCCCGGGAATTACGGTTGTGTCCAAGTTCCTGGTCATGGTCATCGAGCCGGTCCATGCCGGTCACCGATTGCTCATCCGTCATGATGTACCTCCTGACTCCTTGCATAGCCCTGTTCCACCCCTGGAAGGTCTGGTCGCCAGCCCCCACTGTCGCCATCAGGAGGATCACTGTCCATCAATGAGCCATCATCCCCTAAGGAGCCGTCAGGCTCGCCAGCGCTGCCATCGTCGTCGGCACCATACACTCCCGTAACGGGGGAATCCTGCCCGCCGCCCGCTTCGACCTTGTCCAGGTTCGCAATATGCTGTTTGCACTCTTTGCGGCGCCTGGACAGGTAGTACCAGGCCAGCAGACACAGGATCATGAGCAACAGGAGTATCCAGAGCATGTAGTTGGGAGCCCCCTGAGGCTTGGTGGCGGGGACATTCTCTCCGATGAACCGGCCACGGATGAGCAGGCGGTGGGAGTTGATTCCGTAAGGGGTGCAGGTCAGCATGGTGACGTAGTTCGAGCCCGCCACAGGCTGGAGGTCATCGACCTCGGTGGGCAGAATCACCTTGATCTGGTCCACCTGATAGCTCATGCGCTTGTCCAGAACGCGAATCTGGAAAACGTCCCCCTTCTTCATCTGGGTCAGGTTGTCGAAGAGGATATGCCCCACTTCGCCCGTGTGCCCGGTAATCACGGAGTGGATCGTGCTGTTGTCCGTGGGAACGTGGGTGGTGGCGATATGACCTATGCTGTCCCTGAGCACTTCGTCGGTTGTTCCGTGGCGAATGGGGAGCTTCACATTGATCTTGGGGATGTCGACGTAGGCCATCATCCCCTTCCCATCAACGTTGAGAATCTTGGAATACCTCCCGAGGGGCTCCTGAATCTCCTTGTACCGGAAAGGATCTCGCAGGGTCGGCTTGCCGAGGTCATCATCATACTGCTTGGCATCCTGCCACATTTTCTGCCGCTGCTGCGGGGTGAGCTGATTGACGATGTTCTCGTACTCATCGACGGCCTGGGTGGTTTCCGCATAGTTGAAGTAGGCCGCCGCCAGGGGGTACAGGAACAAGGCCAGTCCAATCAGGAAGACCACCACTTCGATGAAGCCAAACCTGCGGTCGGATTTGACCCGGTGCTTGGCCTTACCGGCCCCCGTCGAAGAGCGCCGATCCGGTGCAACCTTCTGGTCGGTCTCCCTCACCGGCATGGTCATCGCCGCCCCCTTGTATCCATCATCCTATTCAACCTCCGTATACGCCTCTCGACCGCAGCCGGACCAACCATGGGACCAGGAACAGCGGAACCGTAACGACAAGCAACCGCCATATCCCCAGTGCCAGAGTGCCCCGCACACAACACCGACCTCATTAAGGTCCCCAATCACCTTCAGTCGATGACTGTTAATCCCCAGGGGTCCAGGTCAAGAGAGTCACTACCTTCTTACCTTACCCGTCTTCCGGCACAACCTCCTTGCCCGGTGTCACACCATCAATGCGACCGACCTTTTGTATAGAGGCATAGCTCTCATAGCATCCCCGGAAACAACCAGACCGTCGGAGTGGAAAAACCCGTGACGGGGCAGGCAAAAGTCACACTAGTACGCAGGAAGCCGACAGCACTCTCAGTGCCATCGGCTTCTAGAGTTGCATGGTCGCTCAGAGACGGCCATACGAACAGAGCTCAAACAATCGTATCGTGGCGCTTCTTCATCGCCATGACCAGGACGACAACTCCCATGATGAGGAAGACGGCCAGCAGAATGAGGGGAAGAATCAAGGATGATCCGGTTTTTGACAGGTGCTGTATCGAGACGGCGCTCCCCGGAACCACATCCGACTTGCTGATATCCAGCTTGGGATAGACATCTACCTGGAAAGTCGGGGAGCCTCCCGGAACCAGGGTGGGCAACTGCACAACGCAGGGGTCCGTCCGAACGGTAACCCCATGGGGGGCAGCAACCAGGCTGACCATCCAATAGGTCGGTTCCTCTTCCGTCCCTCCCAGCTGCGCCGCCGTTCCACCGGAAAGGGTCGCAGAGTTGACATCAAGCTGTGCGCCTTCCAGCCAGATGCCTACAGACTGAGTCGTCGAAGATGTGGTTATGACACCATTGGCATCGGATACACCGTAGAACTCTGTATTCGAAGAATCCTTGAACGAGGCAAGGTCTGCAATGACAGCAGAGGTCAGGTTCTTCTGAAGGGTCTCCGGCGACGAGGCAAGGTCTGCGGCCGCCAGGTTGATCTTGCCCCTGTCCAGCTTCACTGCCTTGTAGATGTACCCGGGGCCTGCAGGAGGATTGCTGCTTCCCGGCAGGATGGAATCCGCATTATTCTGTGTTTCGAGAAGGGTGAGTGTAAGAGTGGGATCCGCAGTGCTTGCGGCTGCTTGAGTCAATCCACCGGCAAGCATGAGTCCGCAAGAAACAACGGAGACAACCAACCAGAGCAGGACCCGTTTTGTCTTCCCCGCCCGTAAGGAACTAGCCTTCATACAACATCCCTTCAAGAGAACCATCCTTCAAGGTGGTCATCCACGTCGGAGGTCAGCACCTACCGGTGTGACATCCCCTTCTCCGACATATCACTAACACAAGATACATGTCTTCTATAGGATATCATAACACCCCATAACAAGAACGGCGGGTGGTCCACATAGGAACCACCCGCCGTTGTGATTGGTTCAGACTAACTCAACCAATCAGTCACAGCAGCTCAGGCAGTACGGGCTGCGTTGCGACGGCTGCGCAGGTAGAGGGCGCCACCCATGATGGCGACACCAACAACCAGCAGCAGGATGATGCCGCGACCACCGGTCAGCGGGAGGCCAATCGGGGCATCCGTATCATCCTTGGTGTAGTTCATCATCTTCTTCGCCACAGACTTACCATTGAACTTGATCTCGTTGGCAATGCTTGCATTGCTATCCGCAGCGTAGGTAGCGAAGCTCAGCTGATCGTAGTCAGGCTCGATCGGGTTCGAACCATAGTAATCTACGATCTGCTGCTCGGTCTTACCTGCGACGTTCGGGCCGAAGGTCACCTGGGAGAAGGGATTCGGGGCCGTGATGAAACCGTTGGGGGCCGTAACCTCGACCACGGTCCAGTTAGCGGCGATGCCCTTCTTGTTCGAGTCCAGAATCGGAAGACCGGTGAAAGCCACCAGACCTGCCGGAGAGGAAGTTGCAGAGAAGAAGGTCACACCAGTGTCAGTGGTGGGGTGGAATGCCCCATCAGTGGCGAGGTAGGAGGTGGGGTTGGCAGGATCAGCCAGACGGAAGACAGCGCCTTCCAGAGCCTTGAGCTGAGTCGGGCTTCCGTCCTTCTGCACCTTGCCGAAAGCAACGGAGCCGGAGGGGGTGATAGTGCCATCGCTAGGAGGAGTATCAGGACCCTTGTCATCAGCGTTGTCCCTGAAATCGGACTCAACCTTGTTGGCGACACCACCATCACCGGTGGAATCACCATCAGCGGTCACCGTGGCACTGTAGGTGATCTCAAGAGTCAGCTCAGTGGGGACATTACCGGAGGCGTCTTTCATGCCTGCAACAGTCTGACGAATTTTGTTAGCGTCTTTGAAGAACTTGAAGATAGTATAAGTGGCCTTACCATCTTGTTCGTTCGCGAAGAACTTACCATTGCCCTGAAGACGGTCAGGCTTGTCAGTCGAAGTCACGACCTCGTAGTCGACATCCCTATCCAAGACAGGTACCGAGGACCCACCGGGAGTTTCGAGAAGGACCTCGATGGAGCTATCCCGCATCTTCAGCGAGGAACCCATACGATCCACGATATGCAGATCCTGGAGGTCACCCTTCACCTCTGCCATATCCAGTTTCTGGTCCTTGAAAGCATGAGTGCTCTCGTTGTAGAGCTTATGCTGGACCTTGTAGGAGACGACATCGCCGGCCTGGGCAATGGAGACTGTGTCCGGTCCCCTCTTGACCCCAGTGACAGTCTTGGTCAGACCGCCCTTGCTGACGTTCTTCGGGAAGACGTGCAGGTGATAGATGTAACCGCTCTTAGCCGGAGCACCCGGAGTGCTGTTATCGGTGGTCCTGTAAGGCAGTCCGAAGAACGAAGGAGCGGACTCAGTGTACTTGGCTGCATTGAAGCCCGGAGAAACAACCGGATTCGTATTCTCGGTCATCACATAATAGTGCTGACCGGAGGCGAAGGTCACGGGAGTGCTGGTGGGCGCACCGCTGGCGTCCGCCGTGAACCAGGAGTCGATGACACCCTGTCCGTTGGTTATACCAGCTGCGTAGAAACCGCTGCTGGCATTAGTGAACGTTGAGGCATCGGTGGGGTTGATGTCAGCGACGGTCTTACCGGTCGCAGGGACGACCTCACGAACGTTGAAGACGATGTCCTTTGCAGGAGTACCAACGCCGGCGGCGGGCCTGTCCATAATCGAGCCGGTGGCCCCGGATCCCTTGGAGCCCGACAGGTACTTCGTGACTGTCAGCTGGGGGGTCTTGCTTGTGTCAAGAGCACCCTCAACGAAGTCGTCCGCAGCTTCAAAGGCCGAAGCCTGAGTCACGGGAAGGGCAACCATCCCGGCCAGCAGAGTGGCACCAGCCACCGCCAGACCGAGAACCTTGGAAAGCCCTCGCCTTTCATTTGTTTTTACTGTATGCATGCATGCATCCCTTCTATTTTGCGATGGTACGGAGCGGTGCGCAACAACACTGCGGCCTATCCGGCATATTCCATTCCCCAGCCGATAAACCCTTCCGAGTGAGCCGTCGCGAAACATGACCCAATACCACTATCGAAGCTTAGTGCACGGCCTTAACCTTTGCAAACGGATAGATGCAATGTATGTCACATGTCTCTGCACTTGCAGAACGCCCTCATTCTCCTTGTACTGCCACTATCGGACCGCAGATCCAAGCGGCAAGCACACGGTGAATAAGGGCGAAATCCGAAAGAAACAATTTATTGCCGGTTATCGAGACGATGCACCATCTCGGAGAGTTCCAGGTCCTTGCCAAACCGCTCGGCCGTGGTGTCCTCATCGATGGAAGCCAGTTCCACGCCGGCAATGCACGCGAAGTCCTCCCACGCCTCGCGACCAACTGTGGTGGTCATGCAGGTGTGATGGGCTGCACCGGCACGCAGCCAGCATTCAGCGGATACCTTCAGGGAGGGCCGAGGCTTCCAGATGGCGCGGGCCACAGGGAGCTTGGACAGGGAGCCACCGGGCTCGACCACATCCACCACATTCATGACCAGACGGAAACGCTCCCGCACGTCCGACATGGAGACCACAACCGCATCCTTGCAGGGGGTGGCGGTGAAGACCAGGCGGACGGGATCCTCCCGGTCTCCGATGGAGAGTGGATGAATCTCCAGACGGGGTCTGCCCTCGGTCAGGAGGGTCGGCGATACCTCCAGCATGTGGGCACCCATGATCTCCTCTTGGCCAGGCACGAAGTTATAGGAGTAGTCCTCCATCAGGGAGCAGCCACCCTTGAGGCCATACCCCATGACGTTGCCGATGCGGACCAGAACAGAGGTCTTCCAATCCCCCTCTGCCGAGAATCCGTACCCGTCGGCCATCAGCCGCTGGGCGCCGACCCCGGGCAGTTGGTGCAGGGCACCCAGGTCCTGGAAGTTGTCGACGGCCGCCGTGGCCCCGACCTCCTGGAGCATGTTGCGCATGCCCGCCTCCTCCCGAGCGGCCACCACCAGGGAGTCGTACCGGGAATCGAGGAGTTCGGGGGCCACATCGTAGCTGCGCTTGTAGTCTTCGATCAGATCCTTGACCTGGTCATCCTTGACGGCCTCCACATGGGCCACCAGTTCATTGACCGGCCAGGTGTTGACGGAGACCCCGAAAACGCGTTCGGCCTCGGTCTTGTCGCCCTCGGTCACGGCCACATCGCGCATGTTGTCGCCCCACCGGCAGACCTTCATGGAATTGGCGGCATCCCAACCGGCGCAGGCCCGGGCCCAGGTCCCGATTCGCTCCGCCACCTCGGGATCGGTGTAGTGCCCCACGACAATCTTGCGGGGAATGCCCAGGCGGGTAAGGATGTACCCGAACTCGCGGTCACCGTGGGCCGATTGGTTCAGGTTCATGAAGTCCATGTCGATGGTCTCCCAGGGGATTTCGACATGGTGCTGCGTATTCAACTGGAGAAGGGGCTTCCTCAACTGCTCCAGTCCACGAATCCACATCTTGGCAGGGCTGAAGGTGTGCATCCAGGCCACAATGCCAATGCAGGCCGGGTCGGAGGAGGCGTCGACCATGAAATTCCTGATGGAGTCCGAGTCCTTCAGGGTCGGCTTGAGAACCAGCCTGACCGGAATTTTGCCGGAGTCGTTCAGGGTCTGCGCTATGTCGGCGGCCTGCACGGCCACCTGCCGCAGCGTATCCTCACCATAGAGGTCCTGGGAACCAACTGCGAACCAGAGTTCCTTACCCTGGAATGGATCTGTCATTGCCATGGTTGCTCCTTATTGCTATTGCTGATTATGGTCACGTATATATATATGGAGTCATGGGTCATCCCTCCAGAGGGATGCTCCTGACTGCCGCCTGCTCGATGGGTAGGGACCTGGAGAACCGTTCGAAGAAGGCGCGGAACCCTTCGACATCCGCCGAGTCGGGGTTCTCCACTCGTGATTCAACGTCGGCGAAGACCCTTGAATCCAGGTAGTCGGCCAGGGTCTGATCGGAGTGGGTCAGGTAGTCGGCCAGAACAGCCATCCCCCAGGCCCCTCCTTCCGCAGCAGTCGACATGACCCGGATGGGGGTGTCGAAAGCCGCAGCCAGAATCTTCTGCGCCACCTTGGGAGTGGCGAAGATGCCGCCATGCCCAACCAGGGAATCCACCTGTACCCCCTCCTGCCGGGTCATCACATCCATACCGATCGTGACCGGGGAGAAGGCCGAGAAGAGCTGCGCCCGCATGAAATTGGCGAGGTTCATATGACTTTCGGGGCCCCGGGCGAAGACCGGACGCCCCTCTTCCAGGCCGGCCAGGAACTCACCGGAATAGAAGCAGTAGTTGATGAGGCCACCGGCGTCCTTGTCGCCCTGAAGGGCCAGGTTGAAGAGGGTTCCATACAGCTCGTCATCGCTCATCCGCAATCCTCCGGCCTGGGCGAAGTCGCGGAAGAGACCCACCCAGGCGTTCAGGTCGGAGGTGAAGTTGTTGGCGTGGCTCATGCCTGCAGGATCGCCGGCCGGGGTGGCCACCGGATCGACTTCAGGGTGCAGGTGTTCCAACCGGTGTTCCAGAACCACCATGGCGAAAATCGAGGTGCCGGCCGAGACGTTGCCCGTCCTGGGCCGCACTGAGTTGGTGGCCACCATCCCGGTGCCGGCATCTCCTTCGGGAGGAGCCATGACCGAACCTGCTGCCAGGGTGCCCGTCGGGTCCAGCAGACGGGCGCCTGCTTCGGTCAGGGACCCCGCCTCCTCCCCCGCCACCAGGGGGCTGGGCAGGAGGTCGCGTATGGACCAGGGCTGGGAGGCAACCTCAGGCAGGCTGTCGAAGGTGTCGAGCATGGCCTGGTCGAAGCGGTGATTTTCCGAGTCGATGGGGAACATACCCGAGGCATCACCTATGCCGAGGACCTTGCGTCCCGAGAGCTGCCAGTGCACATAGCCGGCCAGGGTGGTGATGAAGGCCACCTCGGGCACGTGCTCCTCATGGTCGAGAACGGCCTGGTACAGATGGGCTATCGACCAGCGCTCGGGAATGTTGACCTGGAATGTCCGGGAAAGGCTCTCATGGGCCTGACCGGTGTTGGTGTTCCTCCAGGTGCGGAAGGGCACCAGGAGCCGATCGTCCTTATCGAAGGCCAGGTACCCGTGCATCATGGCCGAAAATCCCATGGCTCCGATACGGGTCAGCGGCACACCGTAACGTTCCTTGACTTGGGAGGCCAGGGCGGCATAGGCACCTTGAAGTCCTTCCCAGACCTGCTCCAGGGAGTAGGTCCACAGGCCGTCCTTGAGCTGGTTCTCCCATGCAAAATCGCCGTCGGCCAGGGTGTGGTAATCCTGGTCGATCAGTATGGCCTTGATTCTGGTCGAGCCCAGCTCGATACCCAGGGAGGTCCTCCCGGCCTCGATTTCCTCAGCGAAGTGCCGGTCGGTGTTCGCTTCCATGGTCCGCTCCTTTGCTGGCCGCCCCTGGTCCTTCAGACTCATCGCAGTCTGAAAACAAGGATTGTTAACGCTCACATTTCCTAGTGAATAGCATAGTAGCGATCGCCTTTTCCGGCAAGCGTGGTGATGTCAGGCGTCGTCATGAACGCCGGACGGCCCGGCCCAGGGATCTGCGGGGTACCACATCAGCCTGGATGAGGCCCACACCATGTCTGGTGACCGGAAAATCGACCGGTCTGCCCTGGTGCAACATGGCCAGGAGCTGGCGCATGGTCGCCGTTCCCAGCTCTTCGAATCGGGGACGTACGGTCGAGAGGGGCGGATTCAGGTTGTCGACAGTGGGGATGTCATCGAATCCGGCCAGACTCACGTCCTGCGGAATACGGATGCCGTGCTCCTGAAGGGACCTGGCCACACCCACGGCCTGATTGTCATTGGCGGTGACCACTGCGGTCGGCATGGACCGCCCGGTCATACCCCGTTCGTCGATCAGGTGGTTCATCAGGGTGTACGACTCCGCGGATTCCCAGCTGCGCGCGTGAACCACGGCTGTCTTGACGTGATATCGGGCGCAGGCCTTCCACCAGGAGGCCAGACGGGTCGAGGCGTCACGCCATTCAGGCGGTCCGGCCATGTAGAGCACCCGACGGTGCCCCAGTTGCACCAGCTGCCTGACCACCTGCTGGATGGCCCCCCACTGGTCGATTCCCGTCAAGGCCACCCGGTCGGAGCCGAGATTATGACTCAGGGCCTCCTCGATGCCCATACCTCCATGGGTGGAGGTGACGATGACCCTGGGCTGGGTCACATTCACCTGGCAGGCCGCCTGAAACATGGTATCGGTGGGCGTGATGAAGATGAAGGCATCGACGTTCTGCTCCAGGAAGGTCCCGCACAGTTCCTGGAACCCCTGCTGGGTGCAGGTGGCTTCGTCGACCATCATGACCGACATGAAGAGCCCATGCGAGCGCGCGACCGTCTCGATGGCGGTGATGGTGGAAACAGGACCATAGAGACTGACCCCACCCGCCACCAGGCCTATGGTCCTGCTGTGGCTGGAGGCCAGGGCCCTGGCCGAGTTGCTGGGTCGGTACCCCAGCTGCCGTATGGCCGCTTCCACCTTGAGGCGGGTCGGCTCGGAAACGTCCTTGGACTTGTTGATGACCCGCGAAACGGTCTGATGGGAGACTCCGGCCAACCGGGCCACTTCAACCATGGACGGGCGGCCGGAACGACGCCGCTCCCTGCTGCCTGGAGGCATATATCCTTCTTCCCGAAACCCGTACAGACTGCTCCGATCATAGCCCGGAGAGGGGAGGATCACCGGCCGAGACCTGAGTCACCCCGTCAGGTGCCAACTGACACGGTGCAGGTCGGAGGGACCATGCTGCCTGATGGCTTCAATGTGCTCGGCGGAACCGTACCCCTTGTTCTTCTCCCAGTGGTAGGGGGCCACGTCGGCCCGCTCCTGGGCCAGGCGAACCATGAGCCGGTCCCTGGTCACCTTGGCGATGACGGCCGCGCTTGCCACCGTGGCGCAGGATACATCACCCTTGACCTTCGTGGTGACGGTCGGCAGGAGGGGCAGGGTCGGGGCGTCAAAGCTGTCGGCGGCCTTGGTTATAAAGTCGCTGGTACCGTCCAGAATGGCCGCCGGGGAGGAGTACGACCCCAGGTCAAGCCGCGCTTCGACATCGGCCAGGGCGCGTAGGGCGGCGATGCCCAGGGCATGCGTGATACCCCACTCGTCGACTTCATGATTCGAACAGGACCCGACGGCCCAGGCCTCGGCCCAGTTCTCAAGGTCCAGATGGATGGCCTCCCGACGGGCGGCGGTCAGCATCTTCGAATCAGCCACCCCGGCAGGCACCTTCAATCTGGGAAGATCCGCGGATTTCAAGGCCACGACACCGACCATGACCGGGCCGGCCAAGGCGCCGCGCCCCACCTCATCCAGCCCAAAAACAAAGTCCGCTCCCCCTGCCGCAAGTTCCGACTCAAGGGCCAGGGTGGGTATGGGATGCATCCGCCGTCCCTACCTGGGTTGCCTGTCGGGAACCGCGTCGAAGACGGAATGCCGATTGTTCAGGAATTTCCAGCTGCCGAAGGGGAAGTAGGTCACCATGGCAGTCCCCTTGATGTTCTCCATGGGCACTTGACCACCGTTCGAATCATCGAGATGATAGCGGGAATCGGCCGAGTTGGAGCGGTTATCGCCCATGACGAAGACATGGTCCGCCTTGACCGTGACCTCGAAGGGGAAACCACTCGGCTGGACACCCGGGCGAAGATAGGAATGCTCATCCAGGGCCACACCGTTGACCGTTACGGGGTACCCGCTCCCCTTGCAGGCCACCGTATCGCCTGGCATGCCGATAAGCCGCTTGACCAGGTAATCGCTCTTCTGCCCGACCTGCGAAGAGTTGTCTAGCCAGTTGCCGGGGTCGGTGAAGACGATGACATCCCCCCTGCGGGGCTTGGCCATACCCCTGGTGATGCCGTTGGTGGTCAGGATTCGGTCATTGATGCCCAGCGTGTTCTCCATGGAACCGGAGGGAATGACGAAGGGGGCCATGACGAAGAGTCTGCAAAAGGCCACAACAGCCAGCACCGATACGATGTCGACCACGACCTGAATCAGGGCTTTGACCTCATTGGAGGACCCTGGCTCCCCTCCCGATGCCGGGCGCTCATATGGTGCGGGATCATCTTCCGGTAAGGGGTCGCGATCACCGAAGCTGGTGGCGATATCGCGGACCGAAGTTCCGAAGGGCACCTTGGACCCGTGCCTGGGTTCCGCGTTCATCCTGATACCATCTGACTGGGGAGAACCAACATGCTCGCTCCTTCTGCTTGAGAGGTATCTGAAATCCGGCCGGATACCGTCTGACCCCACCTGTTGCACCACCCACCAGGAAGAGTCTCCACTGCAAACTCTAGTCGGGAAAAGAAAGACCCGGGGACCTGAATGGCCTCCGGGTCGGCAAGGATGAAACTACTTGGTCTCGGCCTTGTTGTCGCGACGCTCAACGATACGTGCGGCCTTGCCGTGCAGGTTACGCAGGTAGTAGAGCTTGGCGCGGCGGACACGACCACGACGCAGGACCTTGATGGAATCGATCTGCGGGGAGTGCAGGGGGAAGCGACGCTCCACACCCACACCGAAGCTGACCTTGCGGACCATGATGGTCTCGCGCACACCTGCACCCTGACGGGCGATCACCACGCCGGTGAAGGCCTGGATACGGGTGTTGTTGCCTTCCTTGATGTTCACATTGACCTCGACGGTATCGCCGGGGCGGAAGTCCGGGATCTCCTCCGCGGGCTTCATGTGGCTGGCATCAAATTCCTGAATGGCGTTCATGCTGTTCCTCCATGGCCGCCGCACACCGACCCATGTTCCGGGCTCTCTCCCACACTCGGTGGCAGGGAGCCGTTCTCAACCCAACGGTCTGCCGTCGGGGGATGCCGATCCGCCGGTCTTGACCGGCTGGACCCAGAAGGAGGGGGAGCCTATGCGGCAACTCCCCCTCCGGCATTGCAACTGTTCAATGATACACCAGGTCGGGACCCTTTGGGCCCTACCCGATGGATCAGTGGCGGTGGGCCCTGTAGAACTCGATCAGGGAGCGGGTGGACTGGTCCTGGGCGGCCAGGGCCTGGTCGTCCTGGGAGATGGCCGGGGTGATTTCCTTGGCCAGCTTCTTGCCGAGCTCAACGCCCCACTGGTCGAAGGAGTCAACGCCCCAGACGGTCCCCTCGGTCAGGGTGATGTGCTCGTAGAGGGCGATCAGCTCACCCAGGGAGCGCGGGGTCAGGTCATCACCGAGGATGGAGGTGGTGGGCCTGTTTCCGGTGAAGACACGTGCCGGCACGATGGACTCGTCAGTACCCTCCGCGCGGACCTCATCGGCGGTCTTGCCGAAGGCCAGGGCCTTGGTCTGGGCGAAGTAGTTGGCCAGGAAGAGCTCGTGGACATCCTGGTCCTCATCCTTGGCCGGGTTGGGGGTATTGGCAAAGGCGATGAAGTCGGCCGGAATCAGCCTGGTGCCCTGATGAATCAGCTGGTAGAAGGCGTGCTGGCCATTGGTGCCCGGCTCGCCCCAGAAGATCTCGCCGGTCATTGAGGTGACGGGGGTGCCGTCCCAGCGGACGGACTTTCCGTTGGACTCCATGGTCAGCTGCTGCAGATAGGCCGGGAAGCGGTGCAGGTACTGGTCGTAAGGCAGCACCGCGTGGGAGTGGGCCCCGAAGAAGTTCACATACCAGACATTGAGCAGACCCATCAGGGCCACGACGTTCTCCTCCAGGGGGGTGTCGCGGAAGTAGCGATCGATGGCGTTGAACCCGGCCAGGAACTCCTCGAACCGCTCGGGTCCGATGGTGATGGCCAGGGAGGTGCCCACGGCGGAGTCGACCGAATAGCGGCCACCGACCCAGTTCCAGAAGCCGAAGGCGTTGGTCGGATCGATGCCGAAGTCCTCGACCTTGTCAAGAGCCGTGGAGACGGCGATGAAGTGCTTGCGGATGGCCTCGGCCGACTGTGCGTCGGAACCGTCGACGGCACCCTGGGCCTTGAGGTGGTCCAGGAGCCAGGAACGGGCCTGGCGGGCATTGGTCAGGGTCTCAAGGGTGGTGAAGGTCTTGGAGACGATGATGAAGAGGGTGGTCTCCGGATCCAGGTCGCGGGTCTTCTCGGCCAGATCGTTGGGGTCGATGTTGGAGACGTAGCGGGCGGAGATGCCAGCGTCGGCGTAAGGCTTCAGGGCCTCATAGGCCATGACCGGCCCCAGATCGGAACCACCGATGCCGATGTTGACCACGGTGGTGATCCTCTTGCCGGACACACCGGTCCACTCACCGGAGCGAACCTGGTCCGCGAAGGCGTAGATCCGCTTCAGGGTGTCGCGCACGTCGCCGACCACATCCTGGCCGTCGACGACCAGGCTGCCCCTGTCCTCCTCGGGCATACGCAGAGCGGTGTGGAGCACGGCCCGGTCCTCGGTGTTGTTGATGTGCTCGCCCTTGAACATGCTCTCGATGCGCTCGTCAAGCTTGACCTCCCTGCCCAGCTGGGCCAGGAGGGAGAGGGTCTCGGGCTGAATCAGGTTCTTGGAAAGATCGAAGTGGAGGTCCCCGGCCTCGAAACTCAGCTTCTCGGTGCGCTGGGGGTCGTTCGCGAACCAGGCGCGCAGGTCGATGCCTTCGTCCTGCAAGGACTGGAAGTGATCCTGCAAGGCCGCCCAGGCCTTGGTCTGCGTCGCATCTACTGGAGGATTGATGGCCATGTTCTATAGGTCCTTTCGTGACTGCATGCCCGACATGGGAACCGATCTCCGCCAGCACCCACCCAGGCTTGGGTCTCCTACCAAGCTACTCACAAAAGCGGACAGAAGACAACAAAAACCGCCAATCACCCAGGTGGTCCGGCGGTGAATCGGCGGTTGCGGATACGGAGTGTCCGGCTCTGGGCGACCCTCAGAGGATGTCGTCACGCCCATACTGGGAGAGTTTGCCCACCATGTCCTTGACCTCCTGACTTCGGGCCCTGGGAGCCACCAGGAGGGCATCCGGGGTATCGACGACAATCATGTCGTCCACTCCCAGGAGGGCGATGGTGCGTCCCCCGTCGGGCACGACCATGTCGCCACCGGAGTCCAGGGAGACCACCTGGTCGGAGTCGCCGAGAATCTTGATGTTGCGCCTACCCGATGAGGGTAGGAGGCCGGCCACGGAGTTGAAGTCGCCGATGTCATCCCAGTCGAAGCCGCCGGGGACCATGGCAACCCCTCCGGCAGTCGAGAGGGGCTCGGCCACGGCATAGTCGAAGGCGATCTTCTGAATGCCCGGCCAGTACTGCTCCATGGCCTCCTGGCGCTCATCGGCGCCCAGGTCCCATGCCTGCGCAATGGCCATGACGCTGGAATGAAGTTCGGGCAGGTACCGTTTCAGACAGCCCAGAACAACATCGGCCCTCATGACGAACATGCCGGCATTCCAGCGGTACTCACCCGTGGACAGGTAGGCCTGCGCCGTGGATGCATCGGGCTTCTCGACAAACTCGCTGACCAGGTGGGCATCAGGGGCATCGGGAACCTCGTCGGCCAGGGAAGGCCCCTGGTGGATGTATCCGAAAGCCGTGGAGGGCCTTGAGGCCGCGATGCCGATCGTGGTCACATACCCGGCTCGGGCTGCGGCCACGGCCTGTCTGACGGAACGACCGAAGGCCCGGTCATCGCGAATCACGTGATCGGCCGCGAAGGATCCGACCACTATCCGGTCCCCGTGCCGTCGGGACAGAACGGCAGTGGCCAGGGCGATGGCCGCTGTTGAGTCCCTGGGCACAGGCTCGGCGAAAACGGCCTCATCGCCAAGCTTGGGAAGCTGCTGGCGGACCTGGTCCACATGCCTCTGCCCGGTAGAGACCACCACGTGGCCCTCCCCGCAGATGCCTGCCAGACGGTCGAAGGTACCCTGGATCATGGTCCTTCCCGACCCCAGGAGGTCATACAGGAACTTGGGGCGGGCCTGGCGGCTGAGCGGCCAGAGCCTGGTACCCACTCCCCCGGCGGGAATGATGGCATAGAAATCGTCGAGATCCATACCCCCATTGTGTCAATAAGCTTGTACACCGCACCCGTCGTGACGAACCGTCAGAGGGCGTTTTTATCCCGGTCATCATGTATCATTGGTTGCGCTGTCCTCCCGGAGGATGGCGAAAGGCCACTTTAGCTCAGTTGGCAGAGCGTCTCACTCGTAATGAGAAGGTCGACAGTTCGATTCTGTCAAGTGGCTCTCTTCCTTTTCCGCCTATTTGGCAACGCCACTCTTCCGCCTATTCCGAGCCGCGCATGTCCTCCTGTACCCGCGAAGGGTCGCCCCTTACCATGCCCCCGCCTTTCCCATGAAGAGCCTGCATACATAAAGGTCCGGTGCCGAAGAGGTGATTACCTCCTCGGCACCGGACCTGCGAAGCTGCGGCTTACCTTACCGGCTCACCTCAGACTCGTATCTTGTTGGTGCGGTTCCTCACAACAATCAGCACACCTGCCGCACCTGCCAGCACCAGGGCGAGCAGGACCGCCAGGATGATTCCGGCGCCACCGGTAAGAGGCAGCTGGGAAATGGACTTGACGTTGTTGACGGTGATTGCATTGGGGAAGCCTTGCGACCAGGGCGATGTCATGACGTGGTTGGCGTCATAGACAGGCTGGCTGACCTGGGCCTGGTTGGTGGTCGTCGCAGCGACGAGCCCCCAGGCATCCGCCTCGTTGGTGATGACGGGTTTGCTTGCATCGGCCTTGCTGTCCGTCTTCTCCAGGGCGATATCGACATTGAACGTAGGCTTGAAGGCCGAGGAGTAACCGTCAGGCTGCTTGGTCTCTGCAACGCTGTACTTGCCGGCACTGAGACCATCGACGGACAGGGTGCCCGTATTGTCGGTCTTGAGGACGGTCGTCTGGTTCTGCCCCGTTGCCGGTGCGGATTGGTTCATGGCGAGCATGTACTTGCCTGCACTCTGCTCGTTGAACCAGAGCGGAGCGGTGCCGTCCGACCGGGTCACGGAGAACTCGGCATCAGTCAGAGCCGCACCATCGCTCTTGGCGACCTTACGGATCTTGAAGTTGTAGAAGTAGGCCGCATTGGTCGGAGTGTCGGGCGTGACGATGGTTCCGGTCGACCCGCCACCGGGCTGGTTCGAGAAGGTCAGCTTTGCCGAATTGGAGAGCTTACCGGCCTGGGCGGAATCATTGACTCGCATGTAGTAATCAATGGTGATGGGGTCCTTCCAGGTCAGCCTGGTGGCCGGATCGTTGTTCACGACCAGTTTGGTCAGATCGAACTCCACTCCGGTGGCGCCATCGGTCGGAGTGCCAGGGGTAACTATGTAACTTGCGGCATCCTGGGCCGTTGCCGCGGCATCGCTCCCGGACCTGGCCTTCACCACAACAGGATGGGCTTCGTCGCTAACGAAGTCCAATCCCTTGCCAGGGGTATCAGTGACCTTGTACACGAAGGTATCCGGGTTGAATCCTGTGGTCAGAGGAACCTTCAGGGTCAGGCGAT
Source organism: Bifidobacterium coryneforme (assembly GCF_000737865.1). Lineage (NCBI taxonomy): Bacteria > Bacillati > Actinomycetota > Actinomycetes > Bifidobacteriales > Bifidobacteriaceae > Bifidobacterium > Bifidobacterium coryneforme. The sequence continues at coordinate 378,138 of NZ_CP007287.1, read as the reverse complement.
AGTGGAGGTAGTCACCAATCGAGACCGAGGCACCGCGGTCGGCATCAGCCTGGATGAGCTCCTTGGAGATGCTGTTTTCATCATCCTTGATGTTGATGGTTCCCACAGGCATACCGCTGACGAAGTCGGTGATGTGGTCGGGACCGACGGTGGTACCCACCAGCATGGGGATCGAGTTGATACGCGTGTTGGTGCTTCCCTGAACATTAGTGACATCGGAGATGATATACAGGCCTTCGGGAAGGCTGGACAGGCTGGCATCCCCATCGGCGGCAGGAGTAACCGTGGCGGTCGACCCCGTCACCTTGGTGGTGAAGGTCGATGTCTTGGCTAGGGCGGTGACAAACTGACGAAGCTTGCCGTCACGGCCCCAGGCATCTGCAGCCGAGCCCGAATTCGATACCGTGTCCTCGCTGCCCGGGGAGGCATAGCCCAACCACTTGCTGGCCACCTCGCCTACAGGGTTGTTGGCATAGGCCGGATCAGAAGTCGCTCCATGGTTGACCGCGGAGAGGGCGGCTTCGGCATCCGCCACGAGATCCGGAACGGTCGCGATTGAAATGTTGCTCACCTTGTTGTCACCGTTGACCGTGGCATCCTGGTAGGTGGCGATCTCGACCGCCGCATACTTGTGCCCGGCAACGGCGTTCTTCAACGTTATCTGACCGTCGTTGGCACTCACATCGACCGTGGTATCGGCGCTGGCCGACCCCACCCCAACCAGGGACACCCCCAGGAGGGCAGCCACGGCTGTCGCCAGGGAAAGCCCCCGACGAAGTTGACTATGTACACCCATCATCTTCTCCTTACTTATTGACTCTTCACATTTTTCTTGGCTGGAAGTCCGACCGGTCATGAAACCAGCCGACCGAAACCTCGTCGTTGCCGGACCCAGATAGCCAGGCAGGCTGTCAGAGCCAGGATTATGGCCGCCACGATCAGGAGGATCAGGCGGGGTCCGCCACCCGTGAAGGGCAGCCGTTGCACAGGGGGCACAAGCCCGATGTGCCTTTCGAAACGGCCAGACTCGTTACCGGCGGTATCGGTCAGGGTCACCGACACATCCCCCGAGGAAAGACCGGCTGGGGCCCGTACGCTCCAGGAGCCGCTTGCGTCGGTGGTTGCAGTATCGGTGCTTCCATCCGGCCAGGTGACCTTCAGGGAGGCATCGCGTTCGGGTATGTTCCCATGACCGGCTATGTAAGCCTTACCGGATACCTGGTGCGAGTTGGCTTTGGTGATTGTGGTCTCGGTCGGTGTCATATCGACCAGGAAGGTCTGGGCTCCGCGCGGTGAGGCGGTTCCGGCCTGATTGGTCAGGAAGGCCTGGAACTGGTAGGTCTGGCTGGACTCGGACCCATCCATGTTCGCCAGGAAGACGCTCGGTTCCATGGTCAGGGACCATTTCCATGGCTGGGAGGCGCTCGGCCGGGTCACCGTCAGGGTTGAGCCGGACATGACCGCCGGGGAGCTGCTCCTGGCACCTCCTGTGGTGAACGTACCCTGAGCGGACACGGCCAGGGTGGACTCCCGGTTGAACCCTGCTCCTCCGGACGGTGTCATGGTCACCGTCAGCGTGGAGTCCCTTGAGAGGCTGTCGGAGGGGTTCTTCAGGTAAGCGGGCGAAACCGTGCCGGATACCTTGACCTGCGAGCCCTGCGGAAGGGCCGTGGTTCCTATGCTCTCGTCGCGCTTGGTGTGGGGCACCGACACCGCATCAACCGTCGGCGCCTGTTCGGGCTTGGTCTGGAAGACAGCCTTGGCGATGTTGGTGAACCCGGATGTCATGTCGTAGCTGGTCGACAGCTCGGTCTGCCAGGCATGGTATCGGCGGGTGCCACCGTCCGCGTTGGGCGGCACGGCCGGACTCTGACCGCCATATGCCGTGTTGGCATCGGTGATGCTCCATGTACCGTCCGAACCGCAGATGGTCTCACCCAGATTCACACCGGCCGTATCACGGTTGTCCGGGTCGGGATTCGTACCAGTATCCTTGATGGGATGTGCGGGGTCCTCACCGAAGAGGGTGACCCTGTTGCCGGGGGTACAGGTACCGGATACGACAGGAGACAGGGTGGAGGAGTAGGCAACCGGGCTGTCCTTGCCGATCGCCTTTCCACCAATCGAGTTGATTGTCGGATCCTGAGGGCGTGGAACATCATAGCGGTAGAAGGCCGTGTCGATGGTCCAACCCTTGGATATCACATCGTTGATCTGGTCCTGGCTCATGGAATCCGTGATTCCCTTGGCTCCATCCGGCTGGTCGTAGAGCGGATTCTGGGCCGCCTTGGCCTGCTGGATGCGCTGAGCGGCATTGGATCCCTTGTAGGTGGTGTTCAGGGAGGCCATGCACCCCTGCAGGAGGGAGTCATCCGAATTGGCGGGATCGGTCGCCGGCTTGGTGGCATCAGGTTGGTTGGTGGTGATGGGCCAGGTGACCAGCTTGAAGTACCCGTCCAGTCCCTGGTCCTCCTTGGCCTTGGCGAAGTTGATGGAGCCATCATTGACCGTCACCTTGCCACCGGCGGTATCCAGGGTGTATCCCTGTGCCGGGGACGTGGAACGATCCAGGAAGAGCCTGTTGGGCCGGTTCGCAAGGCCACCATTACCGCTCAGCGCGGTTATGGAGTTGAAGGCCGAGCTGGCCATGGAGAAATTCCCCTCATTGCCCGAGTCGTTGGTCACCGGGTTCTGGTCCACCCTGACCGCATGGGGCGTCAGGGAATCAACCGGAACCCACTTGTTGTTTTTCAAACCCAGCCATTGGTAGTAGAAGCTGGCATTCCTGGAGCAGTTCGACATGGACATCCACGATGCCCAGGTTCCGTCGGGTTGTTGCGTTGTATAAGCGGTATCGTTCGCGGAGTTGTACCAGTAAACGAAGAACGAATTGGCCGGGGCCACGCCCGGCGGAATGGCATATTCCGTCTTGCCATCGTTGTAGAACCCGATACTGTTGGCGGCGTTCCAGTTCCATCCGAAGGAGGCCCGATCAAATCCGAAATCGGTCACCAGGCCCCAATTGGCCTGGTTCTGACTCCAGAGCAAGGGGTAACCATCCCAACCGATGAAGGCGACCGGACCATTGCAGTAGTGCGTCGTTTGGTTTCCCGGATCGGCGCACCGCTGCTGGTAGAGCTGATAGGTGTAGTAGCTGCCATCGGGTTTACGCAGGAGGTCAACCCCATACATGATGTTGTTGATTGCGGCCCCATACTTGGCGGCACCGTTTTCGTCGAACTGATCGGTGGGCATATTGCCGCACTCGCCGACACCGTTCCAACTACCCCAGCCGCAGGCCAGACTGGCAGGTCCCGCCGTCTTGGTCAGGATGGCGTAGACCCGCTCAACCTGGGTGATGCCACCGGGCGCGTATCCGGAGTCGCTCGTGTACGAATTCCCGACGGAGTTCAGCTGATTGAGGTTATCGGCAAAGTTGACATCAGCCTCGACGGAAATGGCCAGGTAGTCGTAATCGCCCGAGTTGATCACCTTGTGGACCGTAAAGTACTGATCCTTATTCGCGGCCCATTGAAGCGCACCCGTCGTACCCGAGACGTTGCCGGTCGTCATGGTGTTCAGATAACGAACAGACACGTAGTCGCTCGGACTGGTCGTGCCCCAGTACTGATATGCGAAAAAGAGCCGGCATTTGCTGCCGTCGTCGTAGCTCCCGTTCGGCACACAGAACGGATCGAAATCGCCATGGGCCAGCCGCAGTACGAAGTCGTAGCGCAGTTCGTCGTTATTGGTATCGATACGGTCGTTGTAGGCCATCATCTGGAAGAGCTTGGGCTTGTGGTCCACGGTTTCGGCATTGGCGGGTTGGGAGGTGAACTGGAGGGAGAGCGGCAGAACCATGAAAACCGCCAGAATCACTGCGAACAGGGAGGACAGCCTCTTGAAGCCGCGCTTGCGTACTGGCGAATTCCCATTCCAATGGCTGATTCCCATCGCAACCCCCTTCACTCTGATTCCCGTCGACCATTCCAATCGCTTGATCGGTCGGCCCGATACCGCCGAGGCGGACCCGGTACTCGATTACCAGAGATCAACGCGTGAACCCGTTGCTTCGGTCCACATAATTGGACGCTACATGACCGGTGATTGACTCTCGGTTTTTACAAATGGCGGCGTGTCGATAATAAAAATGCGCTATGAAGCGCCCGGTCTTTCCGGTTCCCGGCATGCCGAGATTCATGGATAACTAACTTTTTCTTGTTTTCCCGGAAATTAGTCGGACTTTTTTTGGAGGATAGTGTCCATATCTTCCTCAAAACAACCATCCCACCGTTGTGGTATTTATGAATAGGCGTGGGTATTCGGGCATCCGCACATACCCGCGGCCTTGGGCGCGAGTGGCGTAATGGTAGCCGCGCAGGATTTAGGTTCCTGTGTCTTCGGACGTGTGGGTTCGAGTCCCATCTCGCGCACCGGATTTGCTTCAGGCCGCTACGACTCAGGCCTTTCCGGCGGATTCCCCCAGACGGTGCCGTGGCGGCAGCCTGAACCTGAAGGCAACAACGGACGAGACGGTCCCCACCACCAGCAGGCCTAACCCCGTCATCAGGCCCAGCAGACGCCCATCCTTGGGCGCATCACCCGGGTCCGGTATGGGCTCCGGTATGGACTGGCGCTCGGCGGTCAGAACCAGACGTTGCGTATTGACCCCATAGGGGGTGCAGGTCATCAGGGTCACCAGGTCCTTGCCCGGCACCACCTTATACAGGTGCACTTCCTCCGGATCGATCACATGCACGGACTTGATCCGGTAACCCATGGTCCTGCCCAGGCTGTCGATGTAAAAGATGTCACCGGGTTTGAGTTCATCCAGTCTGGTGAAGAGGAGGGCGTTGGTCAGCCCCCTGTGCCCCGAAAGGACCACATTGGTGGAGGCTCCGCCAACCGGCAGGCTGGTGCCGTACAGATGCCCCACCCCATCCTGGAGCACCTCCTCGGAGGTCCCGTGATAGATGGGCAGGTGGATGGAGACCTGGGGTATACGAATGGTCCCCATGATTCCCCCCGGCCCCTCAAGGAGGGATTGGTAGGCCTTGTCTTCCTGCGACAGGGTGCCTCCCTTGCCCGGAGCGAAGGGGTCGGTCGCCTCGCCCAGGGTGGTCTGCCCCGAGGCCGCGATTCTCTGGTTATAGGCCTTGGCCTTGGCATACTCGGCCCTGATTCTGCCCTGGGGCCATGCAGCCATACGGGAAGCGGCGTTTTCCGCCTCCGCAGCTGAACGACGTTGGGACATGTATTGGACGGCGGGAATCCAAACCACGCATATAAGGGCAGCAAGCAGGAGGAGGACGATCAGTATCTGCAGAACCAGGTTCAGCCTGTTCCAACGCCTGTAGGAGGGGGTTCTTCCGTCACCGGCAAGAACACCGGCAAAGGCCGGCGTTCCCGCATCGGATTCAGGCCTGGACACCGGTATCCCCCAGAACCCACTCGACCAGGACCGGCAGGATGGCGGACAGGGCCTTCCCCCTATGGGAGATGCGGTTCTTCTGCTCGGGGGTCATCTCGGCGGATGTGAGGGGACGGTCGGCTGAGGCCGGCTGATCATCGGGGACGAAAATCGGGTCGTAACCGAACCCATCTTCACCCCTGGGTGCGCGAATGATCCTGCCCGACATCTCGCCCAGCCTCACGGTGTGGCGATTCCCTCCCGGGTACTCCGGTCCATCAGGAACAACCAGGGCCGCGGCGCAGACGAACCGTGCCGTCCGGTCCTGATCGGGTATGTCGCCCAGCTGGTTGAGCAGGAGGTCGATGTTGGCCTGATCATCACCATGGCGACCACACCAACGGGCCGAGAGGATGCCGGGGGCCGCACCCATGACATCGACAACCAGTCCGGAATCGTCAGCAAGGGCGGGCAGACCGGAGAGTTCCGCCGTCTGGTTGGCCTTGAGCAGGGCGTTGGATTCGAACGTGGTCCCGGTCTCAACCGGGTCGGGCAGGTTCAGGTCCGCAGCCGATACGAGCTCGATCCCGGTCTGCCCACGTCCCAGGAGGGACTGCAGAATACGACGCATCTCGACCAGTTTGCCCTGGTTGTGGGTGGCCACGACAACCCGTCTGGTCTGCTCCATGATCGATCCTCCTTATGCGTTCGCAGTCCGCAGCCGCCAGGGCCGCCACCCCGGCTTGGCACAGGGGAATCAGCGGCGACCGGAGGAACGGTTCAGGCAATGCCCGTCTACGCTCGAACTCAATCACTATAGGCATCAGTTTGCGGCAAGTGCGGCATCCTGGGCTGCCTGGAGTTCCCTGTTCCCCTTGGCGGCCAGTTCCAGCAGCGTGTCGAGTTCGGCCCTGCTGAAGGGACGATGCTCCGCCGTTCCCTGTATCTCGATGAAGTCGCCGGAACCGGTCATGGCCACGTTCATATCGGTCATGGCCTGGCTGTCTTCGATGTAGGGGAGGTCAAGCATGGGGTGGCCGTCGATGATTCCCACCGACACTGCCGAAACCCTGTCCTTGATGACCTTATCGGCACTACGGATGTGATGGTGGTCCTGGGCCCAGCGCAGGGCGTCAACCAGGGCCACATAGGCGCCGGTGACCGATGCGGTACGGGTGCCTCCGTCAGCCTGCAATACGTCGCAGTCCAACTGCACCTGGTTCTCCCCCAGGGCCTTCATGTCGACGACCCCACGCAGGCAACGCCCAATCAGGCGGGATATCTCCTGGGTGCGTCCGCCCACCTTGCCACGGACGGATTCACGGGCCGTGCGCTCCGAGGTGGCCCTGGGCAGCATGGCATACTCGGCCGTGACCCAGCCCAGCCCTGAGTCCTTACGCCACCGGGGCAGGGTGGGGGTGAAGGATGCCGTGCACATGACCCTGGTGTTCCCGCACTCAATCAGAACAGACCCCTCGGGGGCATCGGTCCAGTGACGGGTGATCCTGACCTGGCGCAGTTCATCGGCCGCCCTGCCATCCGGCCTCACCACGGCGCCATCACCCAACATGTCCTTGATTGCCACCATCTATATGCATCCTTTCCTGAAACTTGCAACCGGTTATCCGGGGAATCCTATACCTGGATCACGAGGCGGTCAGAGGGGTCTTGGGGGGAAGAATCCTGTCAATCAGGAAGAGCACCAGCCCAAGGATGAAGAAGCTCACCAGACATGCGGCGACGTTGACGGTCAGCTGCCCCCAGCCCAGCTTCCCCAGGTCGATGAAGGCGTAGGGATAGGGGTTTCCGCCGTCTTCCGGGCCGGAGTGGGGCCAGATGGCCGCGCGTACCAGCACAAAGGCCAGGTAGATGGGGAAGTAGATCAGCCAGGTCAGCACATAGTGCCATTTGAAGCGACGGTGGGGGTCGAAGAGGATGAAGTCGACCACGGCCATGATCGGGGTGATGACATGGACCATGTAGGAGGTCCTGATTCCCATCACCAACAGGTAGGACGAGGAGTTCAGGCCCAGAATCAATGCGGCCACCAGGCCGGTTATCACGATGTAGAGGGTCAGGCATCCCTTGAGCCAGGCCGGAGGCTGTTTCCCGTTGAGGAGGCTGGCTGCCCCGGCCCAGATCATGAGCAGGCCCAGGGCCATATTGGTCTGAAAAGTAAAGTAGACCCAATGGTTTCCGATGCCCAGAAGCCAGGCCTCATGGGTGCCCGCCAGGCAGAAGAAGGCAATAAGGAACCGATAGACAGCTACAAGGTATCTCATGGGGACCAGCATATCCCGGCGGTCGTACCGGAGGACGAAACGTCCGCCTCCCCTACCCCGACATGAGCAATGAGGGGACTAGACTATGGGGCAACACAGCAAGCACCGGAACCGCAAAACGAGGATGATATGAACGAATCCGACCGGACATCCACGGCCCTGATGACCGACATGTACGAGTACACAATGCTGGACGCCGCCCTCCAGGACGGCACGGCCAACCGTCGGTCGGTCTTCGAGGTCTATACCCGCCACCTCCCCGAGGGGCGGCGCTACGGGGTGGTTGCGGGCACGGGAAGAATCCTGGATGCCATCGAGCACTTCCGCCCCACCGAGGAAGAACTCCGGTTCCTCTCCGACCGGAGGATCGTAAGCCCCGCAACCATCAAGTGGTTGGAGAACTTCCGGTTCACCGGCACCATCCGGGGGTACAGGGAGGGCGAGATTTTCTTCCCCGACTCCCCCGTTCTCCAAGTCGAGGGAGGATTCGGCGAGTGCACCCTCCTGGAGACCATCATCCTTTCCATCCTGAACTATGACTCGGCCGTGGCTTCGGCAGCCTCCCGCATGGTTTCGGCAGCCAAGGGAAGGCCTTGCATGGACATGGGCGCCCGGAGGGCCAACGAGTGCGCTGCCGTGGCCGCCGCCAGAGCCGCCGTTGTCGGAGGCTTCCAGGGCACGTCCAACCTCCTGGCCGCCCAACGCTACGGATTCAAGGCCATCGGCACGGCCGCCCACTCATTCACGCTGCTGCACGACAAGGAACGCGACGCCTTCGTGGCGCAGATCAATGCCCTGGGCAGGAACACCACCCTCCTGACGGACACCTACTCCATCGACGAGGCGGTAAGGACGGCCGTGGAGGTGGCCGGTCCCGACCTGGGCGGGGTCAGGATAGACTCCGGCGACCTGGGCTCCCTGGCCCAGAGGGTCAGACACCAGCTGGACGCCCTGGGGGCCACCAAGGCCACCATCACCGTCACCAATGACCTGGACGAATACGCCATAGCCTCCCTCCAGACGGCACCGGTCGACTCATACGGGGTGGGCACCATGCTGGTCACCGGGTCCGGATCCCCCACCTGCGCCATGGTCTACAAGCTCACCGAGCGGGAGAACTCGTCCGGAGCCATGCAGGCTGTAGCCAAGAAGTCCGTCGGAAAGGCCTCGGTTCCGGGACGGAAGCTGGCCTACCGGTCATACGAATACAACCTGGCCAACGCGGAGCACGTCATATCCGGGACCGAGGAGGCACTCGCCGGATTCAACCCCGAGCCGGACTGGCGCGACCTTCTGGTCACCTACGTGGACCATGGCTCCATCAACGAGGAGTACCAGGGCGGTCAGGCCGTGCTCAAGGCCAGGGACCACCGGGCCAGAGCCCTGGACGAGTTGCCCATCGGGGCCCTCAGCCTGATGCGGGGGGAACCCATCCTGCCGACCACCATCGAAACGATATAAACGATATAGGAGGGATCTGCAATGCCATACCAAGACGGTTCATACATCCCATCACCCGACCGGTACCAGGCCATGGACTACCCTCATTGCGGGTCCAGCGGCCTCAGGTTGCCTCCCATATCACTCGGGTTCTGGCACAACTTCGGCGACAGCACCCCCTTCGAACGGATGCGGGACCTCTGCTTCACGGCCTTTGACCATGGCATCACCCACTTCGACCTGGCCAACAACTATGGGCCCGAACCCGGCGCAGCCGAGCGCAATACCGGCAGGATTCTCAAGAGGTACTTCACCCACCACCGCCAGGAGCTGGTCATCTCGACCAAGGCCGGATACTTCATGTGGCCCGGTCCGTACGGGGATTTCGGGTCGCGCAAGTATCTCCTGTCAAGCCTGGACCAAAGCCTGGAACGTCTCGGTCTGGACTACGTCGATATCTTCTATCATCACCGCCCCGACCCCGACACCCCCTTGGAAGAGACCATGGGGGCCCTGGCCCAGGCCGTATCAAGCGGGAAGGCGCTCTATGTGGGCCTCTCCAACTACGACGGCCCCACCCTGCGACAGGCGAGCGCGATACTGGACGAACTCCATGTCCCCTTCATCATCAACCAGAACCGGTACTCCATATTCGACCGGACCATCGAGCACAACGGGCTCAGGGAGACCTCGCAAGAGCTGGGCAAGGGCATCATCGCTTTCAGCCCCCTGGCCCAGGGCCTCCTGACCGACCGGTATCTGCATGGCATTCCCGAAGACAGCCGAATCAGGGCCGACGGACGATTCCTCCACGAGTCCGCATTGACCCCCCGGCGCCTGGATCAGATCGGCAGGTTGAACGACCTGGCCCGTCAACGCGGGCAGACCCTGGCCGAGATGGCCCTGGCCTGGCTTCTGCGCGACCCGGCCGTGACCACGGTGCTGATTGGGGCCTCCAAGCCCGAACAGCTTCTGGACAACCTCAAGGCGACCGCCAATACGACCTTCACCCAGGAGGAACTGGACCAGATCGACCTGATATCCAAAGACTGACCACCGAACAGACGACCCGCGCCTCTTGCCTGACGGCTGACGGACTTCGGAATCGACCTACTTCCTGCCGCCGGTCATCTCTTCGTAGATGCGCCGGCAATCCGGGCAGACGGGATACTGGGAGGGGTCATGCTTGGGAACCCAGACCTTGCCGCAGAGCGCGACAACCGGCCGGCCCGTCAGCTTGGATTCGGCGATGCGCTCCTTGGATACGTAGTGGGCGAACCTGTCGGCATCACCCTGATCGCTACGCTGGGTCTCCTCCCGGGTTTCGGTCTCGGGCCTGTCCAGAACGGCTGTGCCTGCACCCTGGTCCGGATCGGAGAGGGGTGAGACCGGGTCCTGATCCAGGATGGGATCCGGACCATTCAGTGATGAAGAGGGATGCAATAAGGTCTCAAAAGCAGTCATATCACCATGATAACCGCTCGGAAGAACCCCAACAATAGGTGCCATCCCAGGGCTGAGAAGAGGCAGGCCGGGCCTGCGGCAAGCCACTGGATCCCGGCGGTTCCAGCCGGGGCGCTAATCTGGAGGCATGACTATAGCCGTATGCCCCGGATCGTACGATCCAGTCACCTCAGGGCACCTGGATGTAATAGAGCGTTGTGCATCCTTCTTCGATACCGTCCACGTCGTAGTGGCCGTCAATTCCGCCAAGACCCCCCTCTTCGGCGAGCAGGAACGGGTGGAGATGATCCGCCAGGCCCTGGACGCGGACGGGTACCCGCAGATTACGGTGGCTTCGACCACGGGCCTGATTACAGACTACTGTCTGCAGGTCGGCGCCTCGGTCATCGTCAAGGGGCTTCGGCAGAACGGGGACTACGAGGCCGAACTGGGTATGGCCCTGGTCAATCGCGATCTGGCGGGTGTGGAAACCCTCTTCCTTCCTGCTGATCCGCTCCGGGAGCATATTTCCAGCACCATCGTCAAGGATGTCGCCCGGCATGGCGGCAGCATCGACGGCATGGTGCCTGACAGCGTAGTGCAAAAACTGACCACCATATTGAAAACGGAGAGAGCCGAAAATGGTTGAGGATACAGACATGCTTGGAAGCGAGGGCACCGGCCCCGACCGGGCGGAAGGCACCTTCGCCTTCCGCGGCGGCGACCAGACCGACCCGAGCGACCAGACCGGTCAAAGCGCCCAGCCCATCGACGATTCCACCTGGATGAACCAGTCTCAGCAGAGCATGAACGTGGATGACCTGCCCGACCTGCGCGAGGACCAGGCGAGCGAACCCCGCGCCGAATTCACAACCGTCTACGACATCATCGACCGGGTCCAGATCATGCTGGACGAGGCAAAGGCCCCCCTGCTCACCCCGGGCATGGTCAAGGTGGACAGGGAGGAGCTCGTCAATGACCTGAACGAGCTCAAGAAGATGCTCCCGGTCCAGTTGGAGCGGGCCTCCGCCCTGATGAGGGAGGCAGAGCGCCGTCTGAATTCGGCGCAGACCCAGGCCAACGCCACCATCTCGGCGGCTCAGAGCCGTTCGTCCGAGATCATCAAGGAGGCCGGGGAACAGGCCCAGTTCCTTGCCGGCCAGGAGAACGTGGTGGCCATAGCCCAGCAGAAGGCCCAGGTCATCATCGACCAGGCCCAGGCCCAGGCGGACAAGCTGGTCCAGGGGGCCAACGGGTACGCCTCCCAGGTCATGCAGGAGCTCGGCACCCAACTCGACAGGGTCAGCCAGGATGTGCGGGTTGGGCTGGAGGTTCTCCACGAGCGTGAGCAGGATGCCGCGCGTACCATGGGCGGGAACCCCGACCAGCAGTAGGGACCGTGGGCCAAGGGCCGCATACCGGCCAGGCCATGGAAGAGACCCGGCGAGCCACGTCGGAGCATAGGAAAAGGAAGCAAGGGATGAGCAGACCCGAGGATTCGCCCTGGGCCGTTTCGGTGGCCCAGGTGGCCGCCAGGGCCGGGCGCAGCAAGCAGATCGACCAGGATTTTCCCGCCCCTACCGGCATCGGCGACAAGGTGGTGGGCATCAAGGAGGGTGACCCGGTGCACGTCACCGGATCCTTCGAATCCATGGTGGACGGGTTGATCTTCACCGCCCATGTCAGCGCCCCCCTCCAAGCGGAGTGCACCCGGTGCCTGAAGCCCATCGACAGGGACCTTGAGGTGGACCCCGTGGTCTTCTTCCCCTACAAGACACCCGAACCCGACCAGACCAACGGCAAGGTCGAGATCATCGCCGGCGAGGAGGAAGGCGGGGACACCTATCCGCTGTGCGAAGGCGGGGCCTTCGCCGACCTGGAGGCCCTCCTGCGTGACAACCTGGTCGAGGCACTCCCCCTGCAACCCGTATGCAAGCCCGATTGCCGAGGACTCTGCCCCCAGTGCGGAGTCGATCTGAATGAGCACCCGGACCACCACCACGAGGTGCTGGATGACCGGTGGGACGCCCTCAGGGGCCTCAGGGACCAACTGGAGGAGCAGGAAAACGGGGAATAACCCTTACCTGACGCTTCTCCGCACCGCCCCGGTGTGACAAAGACCCGGGGTTGCGGTAAACTGCTCTACGCTTAAGCTCTAGATTCGATCGAAACAGAGGAAAACATGGCACTGCCAAAGTACAAGACCTCGCGCGCCAACACACATTCGCGTCGCGCCAACTGGAAGACCAAGGCCGCCGCCACGGTGACCTGCACCAACTGCGGAGCCCCCGCCCTGCCTCACATGGCATGCCCGAGCTGCGGCATGTACCGCGGACGCATGTACCGCGATGCCATCCGCCCGCAGTTCAGCAAGTGAGCACCGTTCACAGCACTGATTGGGAGAACCCCTGCCATCGACGGGTGGCGGGGGTTCTCTGCATAATGGGAGCCATCACCAACATCGGGACCATATGACCGAAAGGCACTGTCGTGAGCATGGATAGGGATACAGACAAGGTTGCAGGCAAGGACGGGAATCCGGGTTCCACCCAGGCCCCGACGGTACGGGTATCCGCGGAAACCGCCCAGGAAGCGGACCTGCCGGCCAGGGAACTCTTCACGGCCCTGCATGCCGAACTGACCCCCGAACTTCTGATCCATGCGCTGACGCACCGGTCCTTCGCGCATGAGCACCCCGGCATGCCCAACAACGAACGGCTGGAGTTCCTGGGCGACGCCGTACTGGAGCTGGTGGCCACCGAGACCCTCTACAAGGCACACCCCGACCAGAGCGAGGGTCAGCTGGCCAAGATGAGGGCCAAGGCCGTTTCGGAGGAATCCCTCTCGGCCATCGCCCGGACCAAACTCCACCTGGGGCCGTACATCCTTCTGGGGCGGGGCGAAGCCGAAAACGGCGGGGCCGACAAGGACTCCATCCTGTGCGACACGGTCGAGTCCCTGATTGGGTCCGTCTTCGTGGAGCATGGAATCGACGGGGCCCGCGTCACGGTCCACGCCCTCCTTGATGACACCCTGGAGGAGGTGGCCACGGAGGGCCCTGCCCTGGACTGGAAGACCTCCGTCACCGTCAAGGCCCACCGACTAGGACTCGGCGACCCCCACTACGCCATGGCCGTCTCCGGACCGGAATTCGCACAGGTCTTCACGGCGCGACTGACCCTGGGAGACGGCGACACGGTGATTGGCACCGCCGATGCCAGCAGCAAGCGCAAGGCCCAGCTGGCCGCCGCCGCCCAGGGGTGGAAGGCCCTGGATGATCCGGAGGTCCTGGCCTCCCTCCAGGCCGAGGAAGCAAAATAGAGTCGTTCCGTCATTCGATACCGGATTGGGACCCTGCCGAACCTGTGCATAGACTGTGAGAAATAACCGGGGCCTGCGCCACGAGCCGCAGGGACTCCCGGCTTATCGGGGCCGGCTTTGGCCGTATATGAGCTGCTGACCCGATAGGTGCCACGTTCGGGACGCACGACCGCATGTCGTCGCGCAGTCGAGAGGTTGAGAGGAAAATATGAGTCTGCCGACACCTCTGCAAGCGTTCAGCTCGGTTCCCAAGGATGAGGGCCGGGGCCAGGCGGGAATCACCCCCCAAGGAGAACCGATGACCGGGGCGCAGGCCCTGATCCGTTCTCTGGAGGACCTGGGGGTTACAGACGTATTCGGGGTTCCGGGAGGCGCCATCCTCCCCACTTACGACGCCATCGATGATTCGGTCGGATTCAGGTTCACCCTGGTCCGTCATGAGCAGGCGGCCGGGCACGTGGCCGAAGGGTACGCCGTCTCCACCGGTCGGGTCGGGGTCTGCCTGGTCACCTCCGGGCCCGGGGCCACCAACATGGTCACCCCCATAGCCGATGCCATGATGGACTCCGTTCCCATGGTGGTGGTCACCGGCCAGGTGGGTGTGGCATCCATCGGCACGGACGCCTTCCAGGAGGCCGATATCGTCGGCATCACCTACCCCGTGGCCAAGCACTCCTACCTGGTCACCAAGGCACAGGACATCCCCCGGGTCATGACCGAGGCCTTCCACATCGCCCAGTCCGGCAGACCGGGCCCGGTCCTGGTCGACCTGACCAAGACCGCCCAGAACGAGCAGATGGTCTACTCCTGGCCCCAGGAGATGATTCTCCCCGGGTACAATCCCGTCACCAAGGCCCACGGGCACGTGCTCACCGATGCCGCCAAGCTCTTTGCCCAGTCCCACCGCCCGGTCCTCTATCTCGGAGGCGGGGCCATGCGGTCCAACGCCCGTCAACAGGTGGAGAAACTGGTGCAGGTCACGGGCGCCCCCGTGGTCACCACCCTGCCCGCGCGGGGAATCATCCCCGACTCCGACAAGGCCGTTCTGGGCATGCCCGGCATGCATGGAACGGTGGCCGCCAACGGGGCCATCCAGCACTCCGATCTCCTGGTCGCCATCGGTGCACGGTTCGACGACCGTGTAACCGGAAGCC
This sequence comes from Bifidobacterium coryneforme, assembly GCF_000737865.1. Lineage (NCBI taxonomy): Bacteria > Bacillati > Actinomycetota > Actinomycetes > Bifidobacteriales > Bifidobacteriaceae > Bifidobacterium > Bifidobacterium coryneforme. The sequence goes on along the minus strand of NZ_CP007287.1, from coordinate 363,088 downwards.
TGGAGGACTTCGCCCCAGTGGCCCGGGTGATCCACATCGACATCGACCCGGCTGAAATCGGCAAGAACCGCCATGCTGATGTCCCCATCGTCGGCGATGTGGGTCAGGTCCTCGACGACCTGATCCCCGCCATAGAGGAGGCACAGAAGACCTGGGGACGCCCCGACCTGAAACCCTGGTGGCACCTGGTCGACTCCTGGCGCCACGACTACCCGACCACCTGGGAGGAGACCCCGGACGGGTCCCTGGCCCCGCAGTGGGTGGTGAAGACCCTGAGCGACAAGGCCGATCCGGCCACGATCTGGGTATCGGGCGTGGGTCAGCACCAGATGTGGGCCAGCCAATTCGTCGACTTCGAACAGACCAGGTCCTGGGTGTCATCATCCGGCCTGGGCACCATGGGCTACGGTCTGCCCGCAGCCATCGGAGCCGCCATCGGCACCCAGGACGATGAGGCCCCACGCCCCGTCTGGCTGATCGACGGCGACGGGTCGTTCCAGATGACCTCGGAGGAGCTGGCCACGGCAGGTCAGATGGGGTTGCCCATCAAGATCGCCATACTCAACAACTCCGTGTACGGCATGGTCCGCCAGTGGCAGACCCTCTTCTACAGCAGCCACTACTCCCAGACCAACCTCCACGACGGGGATGACGAGGAGTCCGGTATCACCGGAATCCCGGACTTCGTCAAGCTTGCCGAGGCTTACGGGTGCCTGGGGCTGCGCGCCTTCACCGAGGAGGAGGCACGAGAGGCCATCGACCAGGCCAACCAGGTCAATGACCGCCCGGTCCTGATTGACTTCCGGGTCTGGAAGGATGCCATGGTCTGGCCCATGGTGCCGGCCGGGGCCTCCAACGACACGATCATCTACAAGCCGGGCATCCAACCACTGGCCGGTATCAGACCGGAGCAGGAGGAACAGGAGCCCCGGGAGCAAACCGGGGCCGACCGGGCCGCCATGGCCAGCGATGCCGCCGGGCACATGAAGAAGTAAGGAAGGGCTGCAAACCATGGCCAATTATCCAGCATCCAAGCCCGGCTCCGAGCGTCACACCCTTTCCGTCCTGGTCGAAAACCGCCCTGGTGTCCTCGCTAGGGTCGCGGGCCTTTTCGCCCGGCGTGCCTTCAACATCAACTCCCTGTCGGTCTCCTCGACCGAGCGTGACGACATATCGCGCATCACGGTCACGGCGGATGTGGAAGCCGTGCCCCTGGAGCAGATCATCAAACAGCTCAACAAGCTCCTGCACGTACTCAAAATCGTCGAGCTCAAGGGTGATGAGGCCGTGGAGCGCGAGCTCATTCTGATCAAGGTCAAAGCCAACGAGCACAACAGGTCCGATGTACTCGAAATCGTCAACCTCTTCCGCGTGCGCGTGGTCGACGTCCACCCGGAATCCCTGACCATCGAGGCCACCGGAGCAGATGGGAAGCTCGAAGCGCTCCTCAAGCTCCTCAAGCCCTTCGGCATCGTCGAGCTGGTCCGCTCCGGGGCCGTCGCCGTGACCCGGGGCCCCAAAGCCCTGAGCGAAAAGGTCCTGGGATCCCAGATCACCGACCGTTGATGCCCCGGCCCACAGCGGCTTCACATGATTCCTCTGCCGCCCCACCCATCCAAGGCTGGCGGTAGATTGGGGAATCATGCCCATCTATGATCTCGGTCTGGAACACGTAGCCCTGTCCTTTGCAACCAAAACCATCTTTACGGATGTAACCCAGGGCATCTTCGAGGGTGACCGAATCGGCATCGTGGGGCGGAACGGGGACGGAAAGTCCACGCTCCTTCACCTCCTGAACGGTACCCAGGAACCCGACCAGGGGCGGGTGACCATGCGCAATGGCCTGACCTTTGGCATGTTGGATCAGCGGGACCCCCTGAAGGACGAGGATACGGTCCGCAAGGCCGCCTTGGAGGACCGCCAGGACTATGAATGGGCCGCCGACCCCAGGTCGCGTGAAATCGTCGAGTCCCTTCTGGGCGGCATGGAGCTGGAGGCCAAGGTGGGCACCCTCTCGGGCGGCCAGCGCCGCAGGGCGGACCTGGCCAGGCTCCTGCTCAAGGACTGGGACATCCTGGCCCTGGACGAGCCGACCAATCACCTCGACATGGTCACCATCCACTGGCTGGCCGAGCACCTGAAGAACCGGTGGGCCAAGAACTCCGGCGCCCTGCTCCTGGTCACCCACGACCGGTGGTTCCTGGACGAGGTCTGCTCCTCGATGTGGGAGGTGCATGACGGTGTCATCGACCCCTTCGAGGGCGGGTACAGCGCATACATGCTGCAACGGGTGGAGCGCGAGCGCCAGGCCGATCTGGCGGAAACCAAACGTCGCAACCTGGCCCGCAAGGAGCTGGCATGGCTGACCCGTGGAGCCCGGGCCCGAGCCACCAAGCAGAAGTTCCACGTCAAGGCTGCCCGCGAGCTGATAGCCGACGTGCCCCCCATGCGCAACACCCTGGAGTTGAAAAGGATGGCCACATCCCGCCTGGGCAAGCAGGTGGTCGACCTTATCGATGTGACCAAGATATACCCGGACGGTGCGGCGACTCATGAGAGCGGCGACAGGACGGACGAGGGCGTGCCTGCGGAGGGCCGAATCAACGCCGTCCCCTCCCCCTTCGCCGAGAAGCCGCTGATGGGCTCGGTCACGGTTGCCGAGGACCCCGACGATTCCGCACCGGACGGTACGGCTGCGGCCCGGTCGAGGACCATCAGCGGCCACATGGTGCTGGACGACGTGACCTGGCTGATTGGCCCCGGGGACAGGTTCGGCATAGTCGGCGCCAATGGAGCGGGCAAGTCCACCCTCCTGGGGTTGATAGACGGGCGGACCGACCCCACGGCCGGTCACGTCAACATCGGGAAGACCGTCAAGTCCGCGGTCCTGACCCAACGTCTGGATGAGTTGGAGAAGCTCGGCAAGTACCGAATCAAGGAGGTCCTGAGCCGTTACAAGCCCTCCTACATGGTCGAAGGCAAGGAGGTGACCCCCGGGCAGCTCATGGAGCGGCTGGGCTTCGAGAGCGCCCAGCTGATGACCCGGATACAGGACCTTTCGGGCGGCCAGAAACGACGCATGCAGCTCCTCCTGATACTCCTGGAGGAGCCCAACGTTCTCATCATGGATGAGCCCGGCAACGACCTGGACACCGACATGCTTGCCGTGATGGAGGACCTGCTGGACTCCTGGCCCGGAACCCTGATTGTGGTCTCGCACGACCGTTATCTGCTTGAACGGGTGACCGACCAGCAGTTCGCCCTGGTGGGAGGCAAGGTGGTGCACCTGCCCGGCGGGGTCCAGGACTACCTGGACATGATCGAATCCGGCCGCCTGCAGGCCGGCGCAAACCCGAGTCAGGACCACCAACCCCACACGGAAGCCGGGGCGGGTGCCCCTGCCGACAGCCCCGATCCGGCCCAGGCCAAGGCCGAGCGCATCGCCAAGCGTAACCTGGCCAAGCAGGCCGCGGCGATAGAGCGCAAGCTGGCCAAGCTGGCAGACCAGCGCAAGAAGGTCGAAGCGGACATGGCTGAGCATGATCCCAGCGACTACGAGGGGCTGAACGACCTGAACGCCAAGCTCAAGGACCTGTCCAGCCAATCCGACGAGCTGGAAGAGGAATGGCTGGCAATCGGGGAAGAACTGGAGTAACCGCAGCAACTCCCCGCCACCCGGCAGTTCGGGGAACCACTCACCGGCAGGCGCAGACCGAGCAGTGGCTCATCTCACCGCGTGGATGGACTCAGGCGGACTCCAGGGCAGCCGCATTGGTCTGGCAACGGGCAGCGAAGGCCGAGAAAATCGAATCCGCCAGGGGCTGCATCTGCGGCAGACTTCGCTGGAAGTCCTCCCGCATCTGGGCAATCTGCGACTTTTTGAACCCGTCGGTCATCTGGGGCACGTCCATCCACTCGTCGAAGAGCGGGGCTGTCACCTCAAGGTGGAACTGGAGTCCGAGCCCGGAACCGAACCGGAAGGCCTGGACCTCGGTGTATCTGGAGCGCGCCAGGAGCTTTGCTTGGGGCGGCAGGGAGACCTGGTCACCATGCCAATGAAGGACATCGGTGCGCTTGCTCCACATGGAAACATCATCGTCATTCCCCACCCAGCGTATGGGGGCCATGCCATGCTCCGGTTGCTTGTTTTTGATCAGGTCGCCCCCCAGGGCCCTGGCCAGAATCTGATGACCCAGGCAGATCCCCAGGAAGGGCTTGTTGGCACCGACCGCGGCCCTGGCGAGTTTGGTCTCCGCCTTGAGCCCGGGGTGGTGTTCGTAATCATCGGCCGACATGGGTCCCCCCATGATGACCACACCCGCAAGGTCTTTGAAGTGGGGCAGTTCGGGCTTCTTCTCATCAACGATGTTGAGAATCCTCGTCTCCAGCCCGCAGTCCTGCAGATTTTCAAGAATGCGACCCGGCCGTTCCCAATCCACATGCTGCAGTACAAGCACACTTGGTTTAGCCATGACTCCATTCTTGCACACCTGCCTACCGGAAGCCTGCAGCCCTTCCGACCCACCGATCAGGAGGTGTTGCCGGCCGGGCTGAACCAGGCATTCGAAAGGGTTCGGCAAGGCGTTCGCGAAACGCTGCACCGGTCAACAAGCCTTGATAGGCTCTGGCTTATGGACAAGAGCTCACATCCGCAAAATGACAAGCATTCCGTCAGCCTTGCGGCCGCCGATCTGCGTCTCTATGACACGGCCACCCATCAGGTGACCCCCTTCCATCCGATAGAAGAAGGCAGGGTCGGCATCTACGTCTGTGGGGCCACGGTCCAATCCTCACCCCATATCGGCCATATCCGCACCACCCTGGCCTTCGACCTGATTCGCCGCTGGCTGATGCGCCTGGGCTACCAGGTGACCCTGGTGCGCAATGTGACCGATATCGACGACAAGATTCTTGATAAGGCCTCGGCTGCCGGTCAGCGCTGGTGGGAGCGGGCCTACATCTACGAGCGGGAGTTCAGCAGGGCATATGAGGCCCTGGGCGCCCTCCCCCCCACTTACGAGCCACGGGCCACCGGGCACATCACCGACATGATCGATCTGGTCCAGCGCATCATCGACCGGGGCCATGCCTATGTGGTACCCGACGCCGAGGGGAACCCTTCGGGCAACGTCTACTTCGACGTGCCCTCCTGGCCTGACTACGGGGAGCTGACCCACCAGCAGACCGGCACCCAGGCCGCAGATGAGCAGGCCGCCATCGCCGACCGGATGGGGCCCAGCGTGGATGCCGACGGGCGGGACGACCCTTACAACCCCGCCGACCAGGGCGAGGCAGGCAAGCGCAACCCCCGCGATTTCGCCCTCTGGAAGGCTCCGAAACCCACCGATCCGTCCACGGCCCGATGGAAGACCCCCTTCGGCACGGGCAGACCGGGCTGGCACCTGGAGTGCTCGGCCATGAGCCATCGCTATCTGGGAGCCGACTTCGACATACATGGAGGTGGGCTCGATCTGCGCTTCCCCCACCACGAGAACGAAATGGCCCAGTCCCACGCCGCTGGCTGGGGCTTCGCACATCGCTGGATGCACACCGCCTGGGTGACCCAGAAGGGTGAGAAGATGAGCAAGTCCCTGGGCAACGGGCTCTCCGTGGACCAGGTCCTGTCCGCATACCCGGCCTGGGTGGTCCGCTACGCCCTGATATCGGTCCAGTACCGTTCCATGCTGGAGTGGTCGGACCAGACCCTCCACGAGGCCCAGGGTGCCTACGGGCGAATCGCCAACTTCATAGAGCGCGCCGGTGCAATCCTGGGCGGGCAACCCTCGCGCGACCAGGTCGAGACCCTGGGTGCGGATGGGTTGCCCGCCGACTTCACCCGGGCCATGAACGAAGACATCAACGCCTCTGCCGCCCTGGCCGCCATCTTCTCGACCATCCGCTCGGCCAACTCGTCCATGGATGACCTGGATAGGAACCGCTCCACGGCAGGGCCGGAGCGCGACGAGGCCCTGGAAGACCTCAGGGTCACCCTCCTTCAGGTGCGGGCCATGCTGGACGTTTTCGGCCTGGACCCCCTGGCGGACCAGTGGAGCGACCAGGCAGGCCCGAATCGGGACGACGAACCCATGCAGCAGGCTCTGGACGCCCTGATCCGCACTCGACTCGACCAGAGGGCCGAGGCCCGCAAGGCCAAGGATTTCAACCAGGCCGACCAGATCAGAAACGAACTTGAAGAGGCCGGTATCGCCATCGTCGACACCCCCGACGGACCCACCTGGCACCTGAACCAATAGCAACCCGTGGAAGGGGTATTCCTTGTCGGACATACGCGATGTGGCAAGGCTGGCCAAGGTGTCGGTCAGCACGGTCTCCTATGCCTTTTCGGGGAAGCGCCCCATCCGCCCCCAGACCTATGAGCGCGTCATGAACGCCGCCAGGGAACTGGACTACGCCCCCAACGCCGGTGCCCGGATGATGCGCTCCGAACACAAGAACATCGTGGCCCTGAGCGCCCCGCTCCGATTGAAGCAGAACAAGGAATCCTATGCGGATTACTTCATCGAGATGGCCCGCCAGGAGCACGAACGGGGGTACGACTCCCTCCTGCTGACCGCCGAAAACGGCGTAGAGGACATTCGCAGGGTGACCCGGAGCAACCTGGCCGATGGGGTGATCCTGATGGACATCGTCGATGACGACATCCGTGCCGCCCAGGCCGCGACCTATGGCCGACCCTGCATCGCCATCGGTCTGCCCCGCCACCACAGTGACCTGGCCTGCGTGGATCTTGACTTCGAGCTGATGGGCCGCATGGCCATCGAGGCCCTCCACGACAAGGGCCGGACCAGCCCGGTCTTTCTCAAAGGGCCACGCAAGGAGTACGAGAGGCGGTCGTCATACCGGCTGATCATGCGCAACAGCATGCACACCTGGGCCAAGCGCTACGGCATGCATCTGACCGAGGCGGAGCAGAGCACCATCCGCGAGGACTGCATAGAGCAGACCTACGAATCCATACGGGACCGCCGGGTGGATTCCATCATCAGCGAGGTGAGGCCCATACAACTGCTGGGGATCGTCAGGGCCTTGCAGTCACGGGGCATCGTCATCCCCGACGATGTATCGGTCATCTCCTGCGCGGCCGGCACACCCAGCAGTTCATTGGAACACCTGGGCATATCCGAGATGCCGCTGACCCCCCAGCCGCTCTGTGCGGCGGCATGCGACATCCTGACCGGGGCCATTGAGCAGGGGCAGCAAATCGCCGGCCTGGTCAGTCTGCGCAAACCCACCTTCTACGAGCGCACGTCAGTCTGATATCCGCGCTTGGCGGTGCGGCCATGCGTGGATATCAGAGCGGGCCGGACCCGCTACAGGTCCGGCCCGCTACGGAATTTACCTTGGCCTGCGGTGACGCTCCGAGGTCTCCAGCACCTGCTCAGGGAAGGGCTTGTGAGGCTCACCCTGGTACCAATAGGCCACGCTGGCAAGGTCGTCCTGTCGTTCGAAGAGACCCTGCTCGTCCACGCCGATCTGCTGCACGGTCACCCGGATGTCCTTCTGGAAGGGGATGGGATCGGGTATGTGCCAGCGGTAGAACCCTCTGGTGACAGGGGTCTCCGTATCCCAGTAGTCGCTTGACCTCCCCACCAGGTTCTTCGCCCTGTGGGGGAAGCCCATGTAGGTGCCGTTGTAGGTCCTCTCATACATCCGGCCGGCCTCGTCACGGTCCGCGAAACTCCAGGCCCCGCCGAAGTAGTCTTCCGAACCCGTCGAGCACCAGGTGGGATAGTCCCGGTCGCCGTCGAGGTACATCTTGACCTCACCTTCGCCCCACCAGCGGCTCTCCAGGGCGGTGAGGGCCAGGTAGGTGCCCACATAGGAGCCCCTCCCCTCCACCCCGTCGAGGATGGTGTAGTCATCGGCCAGGTCGGTCAGCCGCTGGCGGCGCCACTGGGCGTGGAAGGTCATGGCATCCGCAGGGAGGCTGTCGGTCTCGACATAGTCGATCTGGTAGAAGAAGGCGGGAATCGGCTCGTTGTGCTCACTGCGCAGCACCAGGCGGGCATGGGAGTGGAAGGGCATGGGGAAGAAGCAGTTGAACCCCCGGTTGGGATAGACCGCCATGGCGGCCGATTCAACCCGGCAACCCTGGGCATGGCCGCAGCAGAAGAAATCGCCCAGCGGGACCGAGACCGAGGGGGTTCCCTCCCCATCCCAGTACCACTCCAGAATGAGGTTTCGCAGCACGTTGGGGCCGGTGGGCGAGGTTGCATCGGTGACGGTCATCCAGATATGGCGGATGATGCCAGGCCCATCCACGTCGGCCAGGACAGTACGACTCCCCGCCGGTATATCGTTCAGGCAGGGGGTGCCCTTCCGGGAGGGTCCCAGCTTGCTGGCGGTCTGGGCGGCCTGCCCTTTTCCGCCATGCGGGTTCTCTGCATTGATGCAACGAGGCCGGTAGTCGGAGGGCATCATGAGCGCTTCCAGACCAGATGGTCCTGTAATGGGCGTATTTCCGGGGTTCATCGGTTTTCTCCTTTTATCCGCAGGGCGGGCATCCTGCCAAGCCTTTCGAATCATGCTGGTCACCTACATCGGCGGAACCATCGGGCATTCTTGCCCGTCACGAATCATCGAAAGGATTCGCTAACCATTAGCATAGACGAGGCCCGCCACCACGGATTGACGGACCATGCCGCAACCCAAGGGCGAATCTCCCGGTCAGCGGTTAGACTTGGGTGCTTATGGCAGCTTTTTCATCTTTGACCGACCGGCTCTCACAGGCCTTCACCCACCTGCGTTCCAAGGGCAAACTGACCGAGACGGATATCGACGGGACCATCCGTGAGATTCGCCGCGCCCTTCTGGATGCCGATGTCTCCTTGGATGTGGTGCGTTCCTTCACTGCCCGCATCCGCGAACGGGCACTGGGCGAAGAGGTCTCCAAGGCGCTGAACCCCGCTCAGCAGGTCGTCTCCATCGTGTACGAGGAGCTGACGGGAATCCTGGGATCCGGGGTGGATCGACCCCTCAACTTCGCCAAGAACCCGCCCACGGTCATCATGCTCGCCGGCCTTCAGGGTGCAGGCAAGACCACCCTGGCGGGGAAGCTGGGATACTGGCTCAAGGATGCCGGACACACTCCGCTCCTGGTGGCCGCCGACCTTCAGCGCCCCAACGCCGTGACCCAGCTCCAGGTGGTCGGCGAACGGGCCGGGGTGCCCGTCTACGCCCCCGAACCCGGCGTGCAGAGCGAGAGCTCCGATGTGGTCTCCCCCGGCCAGGCTCAGGGCGACCCGGTGCAGGTGGCCCGCGACTCGGTCCGACTGGCCCAGGAGAAGCTCTACGACGTGGTCATCATCGATACGGCCGGTCGTCTGGGCGTGGACCAGGAGCTGATGGAGCAGGCACGCAATATCCGCGATGCCGTGAATCCTGACGAGATACTCTTCGTCATCGACGCCATGATTGGCCAGGATGCGGTCGCCACGGCCGAGGCCTTCAACAAGGGGGTCGACTTCACCGGAGTCGTCCTCTCGAAGTTGGATGGCGATGCCCGTGGCGGTGCCGCCCTGTCCGTGGCCTCGGTCACCGGCAAGCCCATCCTCTTCGCCTCCAACGGCGAGGGACTGAAGGACTTCGAGGTCTTCCACCCCGACAGGATGGCATCCCGCATCCTCGACATGGGCGACATCCTGACCCTGATCGAGCAGGCCCAGCGCGAGTTCGACGAGGAGGAGGCCCGCAAGGCGGCCGGGAAGATGTCGGAGGGCAGCTTCGGCCTGGACGACTTCCTTGAACAGCTCCAGCAGGTCCGCAAGCTTGGATCCTTCAAGAGCATCCTGGGCATGATCCCGGGTATGGCCCAGCACCGCAAGGAACTGGAGCAGTTCGACGAGAAGGAGGTCGACCGCACCCAGGCCATCATCCAGTCCATGACTCCGGAGGAGCGACGCAACCCCAAGATCATCGACGGTTCCAGAAGGGCCCGTATAGCCTACGGTGCAGGCACCACGGTCTCGGCCGTGAACGGACTCCTGCAACGATTCGAGCAGGCCGCCAAGATGATGAAGAGGATGACCAACGGCGCCCGTTCCATACCCGGCATGGGTGGAGCAGGCATCGGAGGCAAGGGCAAGGCCGGCAAGAAGGGCAAGAAAAAGAAGGGGTCCCGGTCCGGCAATCCCATGAAGCGTGAGGCCGAGGAGAAGGCCTTGCGCGACCGCCTGTCAGGCAAGGGCGGTACATCCGGCGGTTCCGCCTTCGCCAAGCAGCCCCAGGCCCCTCAAATGCCTGAGGGGATGCCCGACCTGCCCCCCAACCTGGGTGGCGGACTGGGTGGGCTCTTCGGCGCCAACTGACCCCTCCTCAGGAGATTCCTCGTGAATACCCTCCTTTGGATTTTCCTGACGCTCATCGCCCTGTGGATGGCCCTGCGATATCTTCCGGCCGGAGCCGACAGACACCGTCCATTGGTGGAGCTGATCGCCCTGATCGACCTGCTCTCGGCCCCGCTCCTGGCCCTCTTGGTCTGGGCCATCCTGATTCAGGCATGGCCACAGACCGCCCTGGCACTGGTGGAGCTGACCCTGGTTTCCGTATGGCACCTGGGGTACCGGACAGGGTCCGGCCCACGTAGCGTCATAGGGAGGAGTGAAAACCGCAATCGGGTCTCCGACCCGGCATCGGTTGCAACCCTGTCGGTCATGACCCTGAATTGCCGGTACGGAAAGGCCGACCCACAATCCATCGTGGACCAGGTCCGGCGGCACCATATAGACATCCTGGCCTTGCAAGAGGTTGACTCCTCCCTCTTGAATCGTCTGGAAAAGGCAGGCTTGCGGGCCACCCTCCCCCATCTGGTGGAGGGTTCCCCCACCGAGGTGGACAATGGGGGGCGCAATGTCCTCTTCTCACGCACGACCCCCGAGGATTCCCGTCGTGCCGCCATTGATCTGGAGGCCTCATCCGTCCCCACCATGAGGGTGAACACCGCAGCCGGCCCGGTGCGTCTTGCCTCGGTCCATCCCCGCTCACCACAGCGCGGAGCCCGGCAGTGGGGCCAAGGCATCGAGCGGCTGGCCCTGATCAACGGGGCGGAGGTGCCTACCGAAGGGACCTCATCCGAAGACAGGCCCGGTACCAAACCGGCCTTCACCATCATCATGGGTGACTGCAACGCCAACATCCACCATCCGACCTTCCGGTCCATGCTGACCGCAGGCAACCTCCTGGACGCCTCGCTTTCGCTGGGCAGGGGCCTCCACCCCACCTTCCCATACCAGGTGATGGGCCTGCCGCCCATGATTGAAATCGACCACATCCTCATCAGTCAGGGCATCAGGGTCGGTAGCCTGCATGCCATCGGTGTCCCTGGCACCGACCACCGCGGACTGGTGGCCGACCTGATTCTGCCCTGACCACCCAGGCCGCCCCGGGTAACAAGCGGCCGGGCGACGGGAGGGGAACCCATATCCGCCTCATGAGGTATACTTTTGCTGTTATTCATGTCCGACGGTGCCCTCTCAAGCCGCTGGCGCATGAGGAACATGCCGAACAGCGCCACCATGCCCCACATGGAGACGTTGCCAGGCGCACCAAATACAAGGAGAGCCATTTTGGCAACCAAGATTCGTCTGAAGAGAATGGGCAAGAAGTTCTACGCCTTCTACCGCGTGGTTGTGGTCGATTCCCGCAAGAAGCGCGACGGCAAGGTCATCGAGGAGATCGGCACCTACGATCCCAACACCCAGCCCTCTTCCATCAAGATCGACTCGGAGCGCGCCCAGTACTGGCTGGGTGTGGGCGCACAGCCCAGCGACCCCGTCTTCAACCTCCTGAAGATCACCGGCGACTGGCAGAAGTTCAAGGATCTGCCCGGCAAGGAAGGCACCCTGAAGATGCCCGAGGCCGAGATGGACGCCCAGGCTCGCATCGAGCAGGCCCAGAACGAGGCCCAGAAGCTCAAGGCCGCCAAGTCCGAGGCTGAGGCCAAGGCCAAGGCTGCCGCCGAGAAGGAAGCCCCCAAGGCCGATGAGGCAGCCGACGCCGCCCAGGTTGAGGAAGCCGCCGAGTCCGGCGCCGAGGAGAACCCCGCAGCTGCGGAGTAACAGTACGTGAGTGGAAGGGCTGGCTATCATGCTTGCACAGGCCGTTGAGCACCTGATCAGGAACATCGTGGATTTCCCTGACGATGTATCGGTCAAGTCCCATGAGAACCCCAGGGGTGAGTTGCTCCGAGTGAGGGTCAATCCCGAGGACATCGGCCGTGTGATCGGCAGAGGCGGCAGGACCGCCAATGCCATCCGAGCCGTGATTCAGGCACTGGCCGATCACAAGGTGCGCGTCGACATCATGGATGTGCGCCGGTGAGCTCCAGCCAGTCCACCAACCACAGCAGTGACGGTAGAGACCCTCGGCAACGCGAGTTGCTGAGGGTCTGCCGTATCGGCCGCGCCCAGGGACTCAAGGGCGAGGTCAACGTCTATTCATACACGGACGAACCGGAGAGGCGGTTCTCTCCCGGAGCCCAACTGGAGACCAGGGATGGTGAGGTCTTCACGGTTGTTCGCTCGCGGCGGTTCAAGCAACGCTGGATCGTTCTCTTCGAGGGTGTCGACGACAGGAACGCTTCCGAGGCCCTGAACGGCACGGAACTCTATGTGGAAGCCGATCCGGCCGAGGACCTGGCCGACGAGGATTCCTGGTACCTCACCGACCTGATTGGCCTGGAGGTTCGTATGGCCCAGGGCAACGGGCTCGGACTACCGGAGGGCGAGGTTGTCGGCAGGGTCAGGGATGTGCTGGACGGTTCGGCCCAGCAACAGCTCGACATCGAGATGGGATCCCCCTCCCCTGCCGCAGGGAACGATGACTCCCTTCCGGGCCGTTCCGGTGATTTGCCCTCGGGCCGACAGACTGCTGACGACAGCCCCGCAACCGGCCTGATTCCCTTCGTCGAGCAGTTGGTGCCCGAAGTCAATCCTGACGAGGGGTATGTCACCATCGATCCGCCGGGCGGACTTCTGCCGGGGCTGGGCTGAGGCCGGGGTAACGACACCCTCTACCCTCACCCGTCGGGATGGTTGCCTGTTGCGGGGAACACCCCGAAACCCTGTAAACGCGCCACACCAACCACAGTGCACATTGACACCCGACCTGGGTAGGCTATGGAGTAGGACCCTCTCCAGCCACGAAACCAGGTGTATGGCATGATTAATATCCCTCAGCTGCTCCTGCTCTACTCCCCCACCATCATCTCGGGCCTCTTCCTCCTGTTTGGCCTGCACCGTGAACCCAGGCAATTCCGCAACGCCATCTGGCTCCTTCTCTTCCTGGTGTTCCTGAGCGGAACCCTGGTCCTGCAATTCGGTTTGCGATGGTTGATTCTGCCCATTGTCGGCCTGGTGATTCTCACACCCATCCTCGTCGTGGCCTTTCTCCTGGCCAACACGGTCATCGTCACCCGGCGCGAAGGTGTCTCCCTGACCACTCTTCTACCAGCCCTCCTGGCTCTGGCCATGGCCTTCTACCTGCTGCTCTCCCCCCTCCTGCTCATCCTCGACGCCCCCCGCTGGTGTCTGGTTCCTGCGGGGCTCGTCAGCCTGGAGGGCACCTGGTTCTTCTTCTCCTTCGTGGCCCTCCTGCTTTACTCCTGGCTCTACCGGGCACTCCCCCGCAAGCGGCGGTACGACTACATCATCGTGCACGGCGCCGGACTGAACGGGGACCGGCCCACCCCACTCCTCCGTGGTCGGCTCGACAAGGCCTTACAGCTCTGGCGGAAACAGGGCAAGCAAGGCAGGTTCGTGGTCTCGGGCGGGCAGGGTCCCGACGAGGAGGTGAGCGAGGCCCAGGCCATGTCGAACTACCTGATGAACTCCTGCGGAGTACCGGCTGAGGCCATCATCATGGAAAACAGATCAACCACTACCATGGAGAACCTCCGTTATTCCAAGGGGATTCTGGACGACCTGCACAGGGCCGGCAGGGGGCCGCAGGAATATCGGGTGGCCCTGGTGACCAGCGACTACCACGTTTTCCGCGCCAGCGAATATGCCAGCAAGGTGGGTCTCAAGGCCGATGGGGTCGGCTCCCACACTAAGGGCTACTACTGGCCCACGGCGTTCATCCGGGAATTCGCGGCCGTGACCAGGTCACACTGGTGGCCCTATCTGGGTCTGGCCGCCCTCTGGGCCGTCTGGACCGGGATCAGCCTGCTACGTTGAAGGCCAGGCCGGCTTCCATGCTTCCTCCTCGCAAGGAACATGATCCCGACATATGAACCGGCTCACCTCGAATTCTCCCGGATAATCCCTTCGCCTCTCACCGGTTGGACTCCATCCGAGAACCAGCCGGACCTTACTCCTGCCAGGGAACAGCCGGGGCAGCTGCTTTCGCCGTACCCCTGCCGCGTTGCGTGGGGGGACCACGGGGTGGTAGGGTCAAGTAAGTTTACTTTTGAAGGGGTGATTCCAGGTCCGGGCCACTCCGGCTTCGTTTTGGGGACGAGTCGGTAGTTGTTACTTGGGCCAGGAAATGAGTTGGTGAGGTGCTTAGTCGCATGCTTATTTGGAACGCGTTCCATAGTCGTTGTTTCGTACGCCCCGTCGTCGCGGCCCTGGCGGTCCTTTCCGTCATGGGCGGTGGTCTGACAGCGGGGGCGCAGGCCACCGACTCCCATCAAGAGAACGACATCACCTCCTACTCTCAAATCAACGGGGGGGGGGGGTCAATCCCCGGTCGCCAATGAGGATCTGACAGCACCGAACGCTATGCCATCACCTACCGCAACACCGCAGTCCCCGGCAGCGGCGACCCAGCCCACGACAGCCACGGCGACGCCCACGCCGCTGTCCACGCCAAACCCGCTCGCCACCGGGCAGGCCACCACACCCGCCGGAACGCAAACAACCGGCTCGAAGGAGAACCCGCTGCAGGCCAGGACCGGCAGCCACACGGTCACCTTCACCTCACAGCCAGACACCCAGGGCATGCCGGCCAGACAGACCATCCCCGACGGCAAGACCGCCACATGGCCACACGACGACCCCACCAGGCCCGGATGGACCTTCAACGGCTGGTTCCAAGGCGACCTCGCCTACGACTTCACCAAGCCCGTCACCCAGGACCTGACCCTCACCGCCAAATGGGGCAAATGGAACACCAGCCCCGGCACAGGACCCTGGCACGGCGGCACCAACGTCAAAATCGACACCCCAGGCAGCCAAGTACGACTCGCCCAAGTTACCCTAGGCGACAACTACTGCCTAGGGCTGGGCAGCGATGGCAACGCCTACGCATGGGGGGAAGATCAAGAAGGGCGAATGGGGATGGGTGGTGACCAGAGCCGAAACTTAGCCGATGCGCGGATGATCACCATGCCGGAGGGAGTGAAGTTCACCCAGGTGGCCGCCGGGTCTTACCTCCACTCCATGGCCCTCGACCGGGACGGTAGAGTCTGGACCTGGGGCAGCAGCTCTGGTGGCGTTCTCGGCCGTCCCACCTCCGGCGGCAGTGCAAATGACCCCAATCCCGGTCTAATCTCAGTACCGGAAGGGGTGAAATTCACCCAGGTTGCCGCAGGTAGCGGCTACTCCATGGCCCTCGACCGGGACGGTAGAGTCTGGACCTGGGGAATCGAGAGCTTATTTAAAGATAAGCCCGGCACGTTGGACTTACCCGCGGCGATCGCAATCAGCGCCAAGATAAACTACGGCATAGTCCTTACCGCGGACGGAACCGTCTGGACCTGGGGAGAACACACTGGTCGAACAACAAACAATTTGAATCCCCACCTTGTCGATACCGATACGAGGTTCACGGCCATCAGCGTCGGATGGAATAATTTCATAGCCATCGCGCGGGACCGGACCGTCTGGACCTGGATGGACACATTTTCCTATGACTTTAACCATGTCGAGGACCTGAGAAATGCCATAATTATCCTTGGCCGTACCGTAGACGACAAAAACCCCGCCGACCGTCCCGGGCAGGTCCCCGGCCTGACCGGAGCCTTCCAACTCGGCGCAAGCACTCAAAATGCCGTCATCACCGACACCGGCGTATGGGCGTGGGGATTTAACAGAGAAGGCCAGCTCGGCAATGGCACCACTAACCGCGATCCCACCGAATCCGTCATCACTCGATTCGCCAACCCAGACGGGGCACCTGCAGACTTTCACTACGTCAACGTCGCACTCGACTATAGTCACGCCGCACTCATTGGGTCAGATGGCGAAGTGTACACGTGCGGAAGGAATGATCACGGTGAGCTCGGCAACGGCACCATCCTCACCTATGGCATCCGCTTCCCTCTGCCAATCAAGGCTTGGCGTCCTGTCGACCGGGATCTCACGAAGGTGCTGTTCGGCGAGGCCCGCAACATCGGCGGCCCATACCGCGCCTTCGACGGGTGGCACGCCACCTCGCCCAGGCACAAACTGGGCACTGTAGCCCTCACCATCCAGTACACGTACAAGGGCATCCCACAACCCGACGAGACCAGCCACCGGTTCACCTACACCGGCGACACCGCCACCGTCACCTTCAAAACTGAACACGGCTCCCCCATCCCGTCCCAGCAGGTCATCGTCGGCGACACCGCCCGCCGCCCGGACGACCCCGCCACAGACGACGGGTGGACCTTCAACGGATGGTTCCAGGACGACAAACCCTACGATTTCACCCAGCCCATAAGCGGGGACACGGTCCTGACCGCCAGATGGGGCCGGTGGAAGGCCGACCCCGCCCGAGGACCCTGGCGGGGCGGCACCGATGTACGCATCGACACCCCCACCGCACCGGTACGATTCACCCAGGTATCCGCCGGACAGTCCCACTCGCTCGCCGTAGGCAGCGACGGCAACCTGTACGCATGGGGCAACAACACCAACGGCCAGCTCGGCAACGGCACCACCACAAACCAGACCACCGCCACCAAAGCCACCACACCCACAGGTACAGGCACAGGATTCATCCAGACGGCCGCCGGAGGCAGCCACTCCATGGCCCTGGACCGGGACGGCAACATCTGGACCTGGGGAAACAACTCCAAGGGACAGCTCGGCCGCACCCCAGACGACAACAACCCCGCCGACAAGCCCGGACAGGCCGCCACGCCCACGGGCGCGACCTTCATCGCCATCAGCGCCGGAACCGACCACAGCATGGCCATAGACAACGAAGGCAACACCTGGACCTGGGGAGACAACCAATACCAGCAGCTGGGCTTCAGTACAGGCACCGAAACAACAACTACAACGCCCACGGGTGTGGGCGTGCCCGAGGCGGCCTTCGCCTCCGTCAGCGCGGGCACCAGGCACTCCATCGGCCTGGACATAAACGGAACCGCCTGGACCTGGGGCGGCAGCAACACCAGAGGCACCACGAGCGACAACGACCTGCTCGGTCACGATAATCCGTGGAATAAACCCTGGAACGAGTCGTGGGTTCTTTATGTCTATGTCAACTACGCACCGACAGCCATCACGGAGACGAGGTTCAGAGCCGTCAGCGCGGGTAGCGATCACTCCGCAGGCGTCGCCCGGGATGGGACCGTCTACACATGGGGGCACAACGAGAGCGGACAGCTGGGCCGCACCCCCACCGATGCCGAACCCGCATGCACGGCGAGCGTCGTTCCCGGCGTAACCGGGGCCACCGGCGTCAGCGCCGGACGCACCCACTCCGCCGCACTGACCGACTCCGGGATCTGGACCTGGGGCGGCAACCAGTACGGGCAGCTGGGCACCACCACCGGCAACGGCACCAGCGACGGCGTGGCCCCTGCCCGCATGCCAAACCCCAAGGGAACACCCTCAGGGTTCACGTATACGAGCCTCAGCACGTCACCCGTCGGCTCCCATACATTGGCCGTTGGCTCTGACTGGGACGTGTACGCGTTCGGAGCCAACGACTCCGGCCAGCTCGGCACCAGCACCAGCGACGGAAACACGTCCACCGCAGCCCATCCGAATCCGGCCATGGTGTGGCGGCCTGTCGGCTCCCCCGTCACCGGGGTCCTGTTCGGAACCAAGCCCAGCGCGAGCCAGGTGCGCCGCCGGGCGGACGGGTGGCATGCCGCTTCGCCCAGGCACCGTCCCGAAGCCGTCGCCCTAACCATCCAATCAACCGATACCGGGCAGGGACAGCCCGAGGACACCAGCCTGCAATTCATGTACACGGGGGACATGGCCTCCCTCACCTTCACCAGCCAGCACGGCAACGCCCCTAACGTGCAGCAGGTCCCCGCAGGCGAGCCCACCAGGCGGCCCGAAGACCCGGCCGAGGCCGGGTGGACCTTCGACGGATGGTTCGACGGGAACGTCGCCTACGATTTCACCCAGCCGCTGGAGCACGACACGACCTTGACCGCACGGTGGCACCGGACCGGCAGGTGGACCCTGAGCCCGGACCACGGCAGCGAATACGGCGACGACACCGTCACCCTCACCGCACCCGCCGCACCCGACATCCGCCTCGCCTCCATCGACACGGGCGGCACCACCAGCCTCGGCATCGGCTCCGACGGGCAACTCTACGCATGGGGAGACAACACCAACGGGCAGCTCGGTGACGGCACCACCACCCGACGCACCACCCCAGTCCGGGTCGCAAAGCCCGACGGCACCGACACCACGTTCACCTGGGTGCAGGCCGCGGCGGGACGCACCCACAGCGCCGCCGTCGGCAGCGACGGACAGCTCTACACCTGGGGGGACAACACCCAAGGGCAGCTCGGTGACGGCACCACCAGCCAGCGAACCAGGCCCGTCAAGGCCGCCCTCCCCCGTGGCACCGACAGCACGTTCACCTGGGTGCGGGCCGCTGCCGATGACGGCTACACCATGGCCTTAGGGTCGGATGACAACCTCTACGCGTGGGGCAGCCTGCCCGGCGGACTCGGCGACACGGCACACACCGCCAGCAGCTCCCGGCCCGTCAGGGTCGCCCTGCCCCAGGACGCGCCCCCCGCATTCCGGTACGAGCAGATCGCGGCGGGCGACACGCACGCCGCGGCGATCGGATCCGACGGCAACCTGTACACCTGGGGATCGAACACGCACGGCCAGCTCGGCCACGACGACACCGGAACCCCCGCAGCCGCAGCCGCCCCCGACCCGCAGCAGCCCGCGGGCTACGTCCAGGCCAGCGCCGGAGGCGACCACACGCTCGCCATCGACCGGCAGGGACGACTCTGGGCCTGGGGCAGGCTCGCCGACGGCACCGACACCGCCACACCCGCGCGCATACGGACGGCGGGCACGGCCGACACGTACCGGTTCACCCACGTCTCCACCGGACGCAACCACAGCGTCGCCACCGGACAG
Source organism: Bifidobacterium coryneforme (assembly GCF_000737865.1). Lineage (NCBI taxonomy): Bacteria > Bacillati > Actinomycetota > Actinomycetes > Bifidobacteriales > Bifidobacteriaceae > Bifidobacterium > Bifidobacterium coryneforme. Next base: position 343,790 of record NZ_CP007287.1, on the reverse strand, counting down.
GACCACCGCACCTGGGCATGGGGAGACAACACCAGCGGCCAGCTCGGCCACACCACCGGCACACCGACACAGCCCACGGCCATACCCGGACTGAACACCACCCTCACCGCCGCAGGAGGCGACACCACCATCGCCATCGACACCAACGGCGACACCCAAGCCTGGGGAGACAACACCAACGGACAAACAGGCCACGGCGACACCAACCCCACACCCGCACCACGCAAGGCCGCCATCCCCCCACAGCCCACACCCACCGGGCTGACCATCGACAACGTCGCACTTCCTCTCAGGCAGACCGGACCGAACACCTGGCAGGCCACCACCACCGCCCACGACCCGGGCCCCGTGCCCGTACGCGTCCGGTGGGCCCTGGCCGGGCAACCCCAGCCCGACGACACCACCAACACGTACACCTACCAGCACACGGGCAGCCTGCCCAACGCTGGAGGCGTGGGCATCATCCTCCTGGTCATCGCCGGCTCCTTCGCCCTCGCGACGGCCAAGGCCAACCGACACAGGCACAACCTGCCCACAACCACCAATACTTCACCTGAGTAAGAGGCCATATAAGGGGGTCCCCACCCTCTGGCCATCTGGAGGCGGCCCACCCAACATCCCAACACCGGGCCGCCTCCACCCCCAACCTATCAACCCACACCCTGTCAACACCAGCGAGCGCCGACCCCTTGCCAAGGGTCATCGAGGCCCAGCATGTATCCTGCACCCACCAGGACCTCATCTTCGACACGGTGGTTGAAAGACCTTGGGTAGAGTTATGAACATGCAGATCGACATCATCTCCGTTTTCCCCGAGTACTTCGACGTAACCGGCCTCAGCCTGCTGGGCAAGGCTCAGGAGAAGGGCCTGGTGACCATCAAGGCCCACAATCTGCGCGACTGGACCCACGACGTTCACCACTCCGTGGACAGCACGCCGGTGGGAGGCGGGGCAGGTATGGTCATGAAGCCCGAGGTATGGGCCGAGTGCCTGGATGACCTGCTTGGTCTTGATCCCGCAAATCTGACCATGCCCAGCGACGGGGAAGCCACAGCCCAGCCCGATGCAGAGGCGGATGCAGGCCAATCGAACCGGAACACGGTTGAAGCCGGCCAGGAGCATGTGAACCCGTCAGTGGAGGATGGCCCCGTCCTCATCTTCCCCAACCCTTCGGCTCCGCTCTTCACCCAGGCCGATGCCACCGCCCTCTCCCATGCCGGCCGGCTGGTCTTCGGTTGCGGCCGTTATGAAGGATACGACGCCAGGATTCCCACCTACTATCGCAGTCAGGGCATCGACGTTCGAGAGTACTCGATAGGCGACTACGTGCTCAACGGTGGCGAGGTGGCGGTCTCGGTCATGCTGGAGGCCATAACCCGCCTCCTGCCCGGATTCATGGGGAACCCCGAATCCATCGTTCAGGAGTCCTATACCGGCGACGAACCCCTTCTGGAATACCGCCAATACACCCGCCCCACAACCTGGCGCGGCCTGGGAGTCCCCGAAATCCTGACAAGCGGCGACCACGGCAAGGTGGATCGTTTCCGCCGGGATGAGGCCATCAGGCGAACCAGCCGAATCCGCCCGGACCTGGTTGCCCGCCTGGACTGCTCTTCCCTTGACAAGCAGGATCGCCGCCTCCTGGATGATCTGGGCTGGCGGACCGACGGAGCCCACCCCGTCAAGGAGAACTGACCGACAGAAGCAAGGGGCGCTCCACAAACGACTCAGGCAGGAATGAGCTCATCCCCATCCTGTAGCACCCAAGCCTTATGCGGCAACTGATTCGATGTAGTAGACCACGGTTTCGCCGTAGGACCTGGATGTGGATACGGCCCACCCGGAGGGGGTCACAGGCAACACTGAGCGCCCCGAGCGTTCCAGGACAATCACCGAGTCATGGTTGACGAAGCCACCCTTGACCAGGCCCGCCATAATCTCCTGGCAGTCTTCCGTGGGCAGATCGTAGGGAGGATCCATGAACACCAAATCGTAGGTGCCTGCGGCAGGACCCGACTCGGCATCATTGCCAGTCTGGAGGGGCCTGACAAACCGCTCCGTCTTGACCCTGCTCACATGGATGCCCATGGTCGGATTCCAGGAAGGATGATGGGTCAGCCTGGCCGCTGACTTGGACAGGAGTCCGGCGGCCCGCCCGGATGACTCCACGGATTCCAGGAGGTTGGCTCCTCGGGACAGGGCCTCGAAGCCCAAGGCCCCGGTGCCTGCATATAGATCCAGCACCCTGGCCCCCTCCACGGCCCCGATGGCCTCCAGATGCGAGAAGACAGCCTCCTTGGTACGGTCTGTGGTTGGGCGGGTGCCTCTGAGAGCCGCAGGGATGGGGAATCCCTTGAATCTGCCGGAAATGATGTGCATGTATCCAGTTGTCCTTTCAGGCCGAGACCAGGAAACCCTCGTTGCCGCGCATGAAGTCCAGAACCGCCCCCGCCAGTTCCACCTGCCCCTTGAGGTCCGGGTCTGACTCCAGGAGATCAGCAGCCTCCTGCCGGGCCTGGGTGATCATCTTGGCATCGGTAACGACCCTGAGCAGCTTCAGGGACGAGCGTCCACCGGACTGGGCCTCGCCCAGTACATCGCCGGCCCCGCGTATCTGGATATCGGCCTCGGCTATTTTGGCCCCGTCGGTGGTGCTGCGGATGACCTCCAGACGCTCGGCGGCCGGCGATTCCGCAGGAGCCCTGGAAACCAGGAAGGCCCATGAGTCCGTGCCACCTCGCCCTACACGGCCACGAAGCTGATGAAGCTGGGAAAGACCGAACCGGTCCGCATCGAAGATGACAATGCAGGAGGCCTCGGGCACATCCACCCCGACCTCAATGACCGTGGTGGCCACCAGCAGGGGGGTCTCCCCCGATGCGAATTCGGCCATCACGGCGGTCTTGGCGCTATCGTCGTCGCGGCCCGTCAGTGTGGCTATTCCGATGCCCTGGAACTGGGGCAGGTCGGCAAGTCGCCTGCTGATTTCCGCCACTGAGTGCAGTGGTGCCCTGGTCCCCTCCGAATCGGTATCGCCCTGGTAAAGGTCCGGCTGGGGACTGTCCTGTTCTCCCCGTCCCTTTCCGGCTGCCTTGTCCTGGTCGGCGGCATCCTGGGTGGGGTCATCATCCTCGTCAATCCGGGCGCATACCACGTAGGCCCGCTCCCCCGCTTCGATGCGCTTGCGGATATGAAGGAACATGCCCCCCATGGTGGCCCCATCGTTCTCGGAGACCACGTAGGTCTTCACCGGCTTGCGGTTGCTGGGCAGCTCGGTCAGGGTGGAGATGTCCAGATCACCGAACCAGGTCATGGCCGCGGTGCGGGGTATAGGGGTGGCTGTCATGACCAGAAGGTGGGGTGAGCGCTCCGATTTGCGCCTCAGTTCCTCTCGCTGCTCCACGCCGAAACGATGTTGCTCGTCAATCACGGTCAGAGCCAGGTTGGGTGCCTGGAAGGTCTTGGAGAATGCCGCGTGGGTGGCAACAACGATGCATGGCCTGCCCGAGGCCGAAACCGCCAAGGCCTGCCTCCGCTGTGCCAACCGCATTCCACCGGTCAGAAGCACCAGCGGCAGGATGCCGTCCTCAAGCTCAGTGGACTGGTCGGAACCCATGTCGATCATGGTCACGTTATCGGCCTGGGTGGTTTTCCCACCGGAGCCCTTGGGCCTGACCTCGGTGCCCATGGCGGCCAGCATACCCTTGATGGACTCGTAGTGCTGCTCCGCCAGAACCTGGGTGGGGGCCACCAGAACCGCTTGGTGACCGGCATCAACCGCCTGAAGCATGGCGGCCAGGGCCACCACGGTCTTGCCCGAGCCAACCTCGCCCTGGAGAAGGCGCTGCATGGGGTAGTCACAGCACATGTCCTCGCCGATTTGCTCGATGACCCGGCTCTGCCCCTTGGTCAGCTCGAAGGGCAGGGACTTGATGAACCGTGCCCGCAGGGAGTCTGAAGCCGCATCCATCCCGGCATCCCGACAGGGATAGGTCGGGCTCTTTCTGGTCTCCTGACGGGTCTGGAGGAGGGCTGTCTGCGAGACGAATGCCTCCTCGTACCGCAAGGTCTTCCTGGCATCCCCGAAGTCCTTCAAGGAGTCCGGATCATGCATGCCCAGCAGGGCCTGGGCCCGATGCAGCAGTCCCCTTCCGGCGCGAACCGGTTCGGGAATGATGTCAGGAACGCCATGCCCCAGGGCTTCCGGATCTATTCGGGACTGATCTTGGTCACCTTCGCCGCCGCTGGAATCAATCCCGGTATCAGATTGGGCCAGAAGCCGCATGAATCCAAGGATGACATCGTGGATATGGTCGGACGATATGCGAGAGTTGGCATGGTAGACAGGTCTGGGACGAGCGACCCTGTCCAGGGCCTCTTGGATGTTGGTCGCATCGGCCTTGAGGTTGCCCCCCTCGCCCGAATCCGGGTCCTCGACGATCAGGGTCTCCGGATGGGTGAACTGAAGTTGGTCCATGTAGGTACCGGGTTCACCGGCCACGACCACCCTGGCCCCGGTTCGGAGCCGCATGCACATCCAGTCCATGTAGGTCTTTTTGTGCGAGAAGAAAACCAGGCGGGCAACCAGGCCGGGCCGCCCCTGCCGGGCCGCGAACTCGGAATCGTCCACGACCACGTCGAAGCGGAATCCGCGGCGTCCGTTCAAGGGCACCACCCGGGCACTCTCCACCCTGGCGGCAAAGGCACAGGGGCTCCCCAGGACGATGCCGCTGATGGTGGTGACCGGCACGGGGTCGGTGACACGGAACGGGTAGTATGTCAGCGCATCCCGGACCGTGTTGATGCCCAGGGATTTCAGGGCTCCCACCCGTCGCTTGTTGGTCATCAGGGATGATACGGGGCTGGACAGGCTTGCCTTGACTGTTGCCGCCATGCCGTATCACCTCCTTTGCACCGGAACCAGATCATCATTCGAGTCGGCCTCATGCTCCGTGCTGGCGTAGCCCAAGTACCCCAACCACTTTCATGGGACCCCTGCCTCCAAGGAATCCCGCGGTGCTCTCCGACCGTTTTGAACGTATGTATCCCTGTATAGCAAGAACCCCCGGAGACTGTTGCTCCGGGGGTTCAATCAAGACGAAAACCGCACTCAGGCGGCGACGCGCTGCACCTTGCCGGCCTTCAGGCACTTGACGCAGACGCGAACGCGGACGTTCTCCCCGTCAACCTTGGTGTGCACCGACTGCAGGTTGGGACGGAAGACGCGCTTATTACGAATATGCGAGTGAGAAACAGTGTAACCGGTCTGCGGGCCCTTGCCGCACACCGCGCAACGAGCTGCCATGATGACTCCCTTTACGTTGTTTTTCCAAGTCGTTCCAGGTGTTCATACCGGCAGCACAAGGCTACGGTCAAACACACAACTTTGTCAGATTACTACACTCAGCCGACTAAGGCAAGTCAAGGGGTCGGGCACCCGACACCCCCGCCCAGCATGGATGCGGTCGTGGGCCTGTAGGGAGCTACTGGCCCAGCTCGGGCAAATCCATCCGATCGGCCTCGGTGATGGTGCGTATCACCCGGCAGGGCACGCCCACCGCCAGGGAGTTAGCCGGGATATCGTGGGTCACCACGGACCCGGCCCCGATAACAGACCCCTCCCCTATGGTGACCCCACCGGTCACCGTTACGTTCGAGGCCAGCCAGCAGTTGGAGCCGATGGTGATCGGAGCGCCGAACTCGTAGTCATAGAGGGACCCGTCCTCATGGCGACGCAGGTTCCGCTCCTGCCAGCGGAGGGGATGCAGCGGGGTTGCCAGGGTGACGTTGGGGCCAATCATGACGTCATCGCCGATCACCACCGGACAGGTATCGAGGACCGTGAAGTTGAAATTGGCGAAGATACGGGACCCGAGTTTGGTGAAGCATCCGTAGTCGAAGTAGATGGGCCCCATGAAATCGGCGTCCTGGCCGTGTCCAGGAACCAGATCATCCAGAATCCGGGTGCGCAGGTCCCGCTCCTCTTCGGATGAGGCGTTGAAGCGACGGCAGAGCTCGTGGGCCTTGACCCGCAGGCGACTCAGCTCGGGGTCCGAGGCATCGTAGAGTTCGCCTGCAAGCATGCGGTCCCTCTGCGGGCGGCGGCTCTTCCGAGCGTCCATGCCGAGGGCATTCTCTGGATTATGGTCCTTGCCCATCGCCATTCCACCTTTCATGTGTCATGTACGCGCAGGCCCCTATTGCCTGCGATCTCTCCATCCATATAATCGTCCAGGTCAGACAGGACCAGCACACCCCCGACAGAGCGATCGGGGTGGGAGGCCACCGAATCGTCCATCGGCATCACCGACCGGAACCGGCCACACTCCTCAGGGTCGCCCCCTACTCGTTTCCGCCCGGAGGCGGCCTTGGTACATTGGAACCAGTCAGGGTCCGACAAGGAGGAACCATGAGGTATGAAGTCAGCGAGCGCATCCCCCAGGATGCCAGGTCCATCCGTGAAGCCGTCTTCGTGGATGAGCAGGGCTTCCATGACGAATTCGACGAGACCGATGAAATCAGCCTCCATATCGTGGCCTATGACGGTGATGCGCCGGTCGGGGTCTGCCGCATCTTCCCCAACGAGGGAAACACCTGGACCCTGGGCCGCCTGGCCGTCCTGAAACCCTACCGGGGCAGGCACCTGGGGGCCGGACTGGTTGGCGAGGCCGAGAAAACCGTCCGGAGCCGTGGAGCGGGCAGGCTTACACTCCATGCCCAGGAACGGGTGAAGGACTTCTACCGGTCACTCGGATACAGGGATATGGGCATCCACGACCTGGACGAAGGGTGCCCCCATATGTGGATGGACAAGCCCCTGGCGGAAACCGTCGGGAACAAGGCAGGAGATGACGAGGAACTATGAACCTGATGCCTCCTCTTCCCGGCTGGCCTGCCACCCTGGCCGTTGGGACCTTCGCCACCCAGGTCCGGACCCCCGAGTCCGGCAAGGTACCCATGGATCGGCCCGAGCGGGCCATTTCCGGCTTCACCGATGCCGTGGTGGGCTGGTTCCACCAGAACTTCGGCAAGATCATCCTCCTGATAATCGTGGCGGCCTGCGCCACCCTCATCTCCAGGATTGTGGCCGCCGCCATGCGGCGCACTCTGGAGCGGACCAACCTCCCCAGCGCCTCCATTTTCATCAACATCGTCCGTGCCCTGATCTGGATCTTCGCCGCCGCCACGGTTCTCCAACCGGTCTTCGGCATCAACCCGTCCACCGTGGTGGCCGCCCTGGGAGTCAGCGGTCTTGCCCTTTCCTTCGGCCTGAAGGACACCATCTCGAATATCGTCGGCGGTTTCGGGCTGATGGTCAGCAAGGTGGTTCAACCCGGCGACATCATCACCATCCAGGGCACCACCGGTACGGTCCGTGACGTGACCTGGCGCCACACCATCGTCATCGACAGGGCCGGCAACCAGCTGTTGATCCCCAACTCCATCCTGAACACCACGGCCCTGGAGAAGATCACAGAGGCCGGGGAGGCGGCCACCACCATCCCCTTCACGCTGCGTGGGGATGCCGATATGGCCAGGTCCTCCCGGTCCATCGCCATGACGGTCACCCAGGCCACCAAGGGTATGTCCATGTCCACCAACCCGCCCATCGTCCAGTTCCAGGGCTTCACCCCGTACGGCGTCAAGGGTCAGGTGGTCATGTTCGCCAGGCCGGGTGTCGCCGCCGCCGACATGCAGGATGCCGCCACCCGTGCCCTGGCCGGCCAGGATTACCTGGTCCAGGAGACCGAACTCGAATCGGATACGGCCGCCTAGCCAGGGCCCCCGGGGTTCATCAGCGTCCAGACAGAGGCGGCACCCCGCCCGGGAGCACCATGCACCCGGCAGGGATGGGCGTCAGGTCAGGCTGATACACCCTCGATCAGCTCGGTAATCAGGTCGGTGTAGGTGACACCGCTGGCCTCCCAGGCCTTGGCGTACATCGATATGGGCGTAAAGCCGGGCAGGGTGTTGATTTCGTTGACGATGATTCCACCCTTGGCGGTGACAAAGCAGTCGACACGGCTCAGACCGGTAGCGTCTACGGCCTTGAATGCCCTGGAGGCAAGGGCACGTATCCTGCTCAGGGTCTCGTCGGGCAGGTCGGCGGGGACCTCCACGTGAGAGGCCGAGGAGTCCACATACTTGCTGTCGAAGTCGTAGAAGGCCTCATCCTGGTCCGTCCTGTCCAGCACAACCTCGCCGGGCCATGCGGTGCGGGGTTCACCTTCGCGGTCGGGAGCGAGCACGGCACACTCGATTTCACGGCCGTCCACACCCTCTTCAATCAGGATCCGCCAGTCATGCCCGGATGCCTCATCGACGGCAGCGGCCAGGGCATCGGCACCGGTCTCCTCCACCTTGACCACACCGAAGCTCGACCCGGCGCGGGAGGGCTTGACGAAAAGCGGATAATGCAGCCCAGCCTCTTCCACAGCAGCCTTCAGATCAACACCGGACAGGCGGTCGCGGGCATCGATGGTGATTCCCGGTGCCACGGGAATACCGGCCTGGCTGAGAAGAATCTTCGTATAGTGCTTGTCCATGCAGGCGGCAGAGGCGAAGACCCCACATCCCACATAGGGCACACCCATCATTTCGAGCAGCCCCTGTACAGTGCCGTCCTCGCCATACGGGCCGTGGAGCACCGGAAAGACCGCATCCACATGCCCCAGAGGTTCCAGAGAGCCGGAGGCCTGCGGGGAGTCCGTTTTGAGGCTGTCGGGACCGGAAACCAGGTCGTCATGATCACCGACCATGAACCCATCCCCGCCACGGGCCATGTCGAGAATGACCGGACAACTGCCCTCGGTGACCTGCACGGTGGGCAATTGGGTGTCGTCCAGGCTCCACCGCCTGGGATCCTCGCCGCCTACGATCCAACGACCGTCCTTGGTGATTCCGACCGGAATGGGCTCATATCGGTCGGTATCGATGGCGTTGAGCACACCGGCCGCCGATACACAGGATATGGAGTGCTCGTCGGCACGACCGCCATACAGCACGACAACACGTTTCCTGGCCATCATTCCTCGGCTTTCCTCATGCAGGGCATGAACCACGACACGGCACCATGCAGCGGGAGGATCTCGCGCGTCAGCCCGTGCGTTTTCGTCACTTACTACAGCAGGATATCCCCTCGGCAGGCGGCAAGGGGCCGCCATAAACGCTCATCCACAAGCCTGGCACGAACCGGGCATGCCTGAACCGGTCGGCACCCCCTGCCGGCGAATCAAATCCGATGGATCGGGGTTTGCCTGCCGTACAACCTACTCCGGAGTAATCTCCCCGCCGAACAGCTCCTCAATCATGCCCCGGCAGTCCAGACCCTGGTCCAGCACATGGCTCATGGCCGTTGCCAGCGGGGTCTCTACATGAAGGCTGCTGCCGAGGGCGACCACGGCATCGGTCGTGGGCACGCCTTCGGCGACGCCCTTGCTCACCCGGGTGGCCTCCTCGATGCTCTTGCCCTGGCCCAGATTGAATCCGAAGGTATAGTTCCTGCTCAGCGGAGATCCACAGGTGGCCACCAGGTCACCGACCCCGGCCAGACCGGCAAAGGTCTTGGCCTTGGCTCCGCAGGCTGCACCAAGAGCGGTGAGTTCAGCCAGTCCCCTGGCCTGGATCATGGCGGCCGTGTTCTCGCCGTATCCGGCCCCTCGCGACATTCCCACGGCCAGTGCTGTGACGTTCTTCAGGGATCCGCACAGTTCCAGACCAATCACGTCGTCGGTCACGAAGGCCTTGAAGTAGTCGGTGGTGCAGGCCCGGGCGACCCGCATGGCCGTGTCGGCATCAGAGCTGGCCACCACGGTGGCACCAGGCTCACGCGCTGCCACCTCCTTGCTCAGGTTGGGGCCCGAAACGGCGGCGAACCGCGACTGATCCAGGTCCAGGGTCTGGCAGACCACCTGGTCCATGCGCCTGTGGGTCCCCCGCTCGATTCCCTTCATCAGGGAAATGACGATGGTATCGGGCCCGAGCAGACCCTTGAACTCCTTCAGGGCCTCACCGGCATATTGCGCGGCTATGGCGACCACGACCATGTCGGCACCCTCCACGGCCTTGGCCCTGTCACCTTCTGCACCGATGGCATCGGGCAGCTTCTCGACAGTCGGCAGGCGGCGCGCGTTCGAATGCCTGAGGCTGATTTCCTCGACCACATCCGGGTCGATGTCCCACATGACCACTTGATTGCCTGCATCGGCCAGCACCTGGGCGAAGGCGGTCCCCCATGCACCTGCTCCCAATACCGTGATCTTCGCCATCATTCTCCTTTGCGTAATGCCGTGCGCACGGGAACGCCGACCAGATGCCTTATCTTTTCGTCACCATCCTATGACACCGTGCCCGATGAGGCGGAATCAAGGGTGAGTTTCGGCCCTATTGCTCACTTCTGGGCCGACGTGTCATGGTTACGTAATCGAAGTACCCCTCAGCCGGAGGCTCCTCGCCGCGAATCTCCGCCATGACCTCCTCCATCCGGTCGCGCAGGCGGACACAGAGGGTATGCACAGCCTCCTTGGGAGGCTCCGGACCCCACTGGTCCATGCCCTCAAGGAGGTCCGAGTAGTCCAGGGGCTGGTCGTAGCACATGACCACGTTCTTCCGGGGCCAAGGCCACTTGTGATTGATCGAGGCCGCACCCCAGGTGATGCTGGGATACAGGGGAACCATCCCCCCCAGCTGCCTTGAGGCCTCCAGAGCGATGAAACCGACACCGGGTTTGAGCGACATGGGCCATTTCAGGGGATCCCGGGTTACAGTGCCTTCCGGCCATATGGTCAGGGGGCGGCCCGAGGTGAGGATGCCTATCGACTCCTCCTCGATGGATCGGGCCTTGCCGGACTTGCGCTCCACCGGCTGCATACCGACCATCTGGAACCAGTTCCCGATCAGGGGCCAGTGGGCCATCTCCGCCTTGGCCATATAGCGCGGTCTACGACCCAGGTGGAACATCGACATCATGGGGATGAAGACATCGAACTGGGTAACGTGCGTGGCCGCCGTAATGAAAGGCCCCGTCTCGGGCACCCTCTCCAGACCCCATGCATAGAGTTTGCAGGAGCTGCGCATCACTTGCACGACACCATGCAAAAGACGGTGGGTGCCGGTCGGATGCTGCCCGCCTATCTCATCCAGGGCCGGTGCCCGGTGCCCGGTGGGATAGTACCGGGTCGGGTCCACCAGGTGGTGCCGCTCGCCCAGGAGGGCCACCTGCTGGTCGGACAGGGGCTTTACCGCGGAACGCGGTGACGGTTTGCCTTTGGAAGCCATCCCATCATTGTGCCCTCTGTTCCGTGCAAGCACGCCGGTGGGCCCGTAAAAACCATGATTCCATTACGAGCCCATCCGGCTCTCAGTCTATCTGGGCATCCAGGGCCGCGAGCTTGTCGCGGAAGTCCTCGTAACCACGATCGATCAGGGAGATGCCGCGGACGGTGGAGGGACCGGATGCCGTCAGCGCGGCAATCAGATGGCTGAATCCACCGCGCAGGTCCGGCACGTCGATATCGCGGCCGGTGAGCGGCGTCGGCCCGAAGATGACCGCCGAGTGCTCGAAGTTCTGCTGCTGGAACCGGCAGGGCAGGGACCCCAGGCACTCCCTATAGAGCTGGATGGTGGCGCCCATCTTGATCAGGGGCTGGGTGAAGCCGAACCGGTTCTCATAGACGGTTTCGTGAACGATCGAAAGACCCTTGGCCTGGGTCAGAGCCACGACCAGGGGCTGCTGCCAGTCGGTCATGAAGCCCGGATGAACATCGGTCTCGATGGCCACAGGCTTCAGGTCGCCACCCGGATGCCAGAAGCGGATGCCATCGTCACGCACGTCGAATTCGCCGCCGATTTTGCGGAACACATTCAGGTAGGTCATCATATCGGGCTGCTGGGCACCCTTGACCATGATGTCGCCATGCGTGGCCAGGGCCGCCGAAGCCCAGGAAGCGGCTTCAATCCTGTCGGGCAGGGAGGTGTGGGTGTATCCGTTCAGGGACTCGACCCCCTCGATGCGGATGGTCCTGTCGACGTCAACCGAAATCTGGGCGCCCATCTTCTGCAAGACGGCCACCAGGTCCATGATCTCAGGTTCGGTGGCGGCACCGGAGAGCTCGGTCTTCCCCTTGGCCAGGACGGCCGCCAGGAGGGTCTGCTCTGTGGCCCCGACCGAGGGGTAGGGCAGATGGATCTTGGCCCCGTGCAGACCGTCGGGGGCGGTGATGTGGATGCCGGCCTCGTGCTCCTTGTCGACCTTCGCCCCCAGCTTGCGCAGGGTCTCCAGGTGGAAGTCAATCGGCCTGCTGCCGATGCGGCACCCACCCAGGGCCGGAATGAAAGCCTCTCCCAGCCTGTGCAGAAGGGGGCCGGAGAAGAGAATCGGGATGCGGGATGAGCCGGACAGGGTGTCCACATCGGCCACATCCGCCAGTTCCACATGCTTGGCCTCGATGGTGACGGTGCCCTCACGGGGCTTGACATCGACCCCGACGCCGTGCAGTCTCAACAGGTCGGAGACCACCTGCACATCGCGTATCTCGGGTACGTTCTTCAGGACGGACACATCGGATGCCAGCAGGGCAGCAACCATGGCCTTGCTTACGAAGTTCTTGGCACCACGCACCTGAATGGTGCCGTGGAGCGGTCTGCCACCGACCACATGCAGAAGATCGTTCTCGGGATTCACCTTGGCCATATCGGTTTCCTTATCCTATCGGCTCCAGACCAGGGCACCTCCACCTGGTCAGACCACGTACATTGCCAGTCTGCCATACAGGGTGTGGGGGCAACGTGAATTGTCACCGTTGGGCGTAGCGGAATTCAGGAGAGCAGCAGATGCAACATGGATATGCCCTCTGTAATCAGCAGGACGACGAACCAGGGAGCGGCCCAGCTTCCATAGGCGTTTGAATAGGTGCGGTTTGCCATGACAAATGCACGAATCCTACGCTCGCTCAGACTGGGGACCACAATCAAACCCACGAAGCAGGCAATCAGCAGCATGAGAGCAACGAGGTCGGCCACGTTCCCATCCAGGCCGCTGATCCAGGGCCCCAAGAGATTGCTGACAATCAGGTTGTTGCTGATGTGGAGGAGAATGGACCAAAAAATGGAGTACTCACATGAAAGGTAGCCCAGAACCAGCCCAACAACGAAGGCGAACAGGCCCTGGGTCAGGTCTCCGTGGAAGAAACCGAACATGGCGGACGTGGTGACAATGGCGAAGACCTTGCCGTATGGCTTGAGGGAGTTCAGTATCGCCCCCCTGAACAGGATCTCCTCGACGACGGGCGCAACGAAACAGGTGTAAGCGAGCATGGGCAGGGTGTCACCGGCCGCCTCGATGATATCGCTTGTGGTCCTTATGGAATCTAAACCCATGACCTCCGTGGTCCAGTCAAGACCCATTCCATAGAATCCCGCAATGATCTGGGCTGAGAAGAGCAGGAGGAAGCAGCCCAGGAAGACCGACCAGGTCATTCGGTACCGCGAGCGGTGGAAGATACCGGCCGGTCCTCCGTCGGCGATTTGACGACGACGCATCAAAACCAGGAAAGCCAAGCCGCACAGACCCATAACCAGGTTGATCGTACCGGCATACTCGGCATCGGTGTGCTCAACAATATACTCGATGCTCCGATGCGATTCATCAGGGTCCGCCAGGATGTTCCACTCCAGCTGGGCCAGAAGCCCGACGAACAAACCAACGAAGTGGGTAATCAGGGCATAGAGGAGGAGGAAGCCGGCTTGACTGTTGAGCACCCGGCGCAACGATTGCATCCATTTGCGTCCGGACCACCCGGATCTACCGGTTGCAGGGACGCCGGGCATGGGGGCACTGACGTTTCCGTGATTCGGGTACATCGCAACCCCAATCCCCTCATTCACCTCTGACAGCTGCATGCCATACACCCTTCCGGGCGTTGCGGATCATTCCACCACCCGTATTCCATTCAAATGACTCAATCCTACCCTACGAGTCCCACCTTGCCACCGGGACCTTGAAGACCTCTGGAGGCTGAGGGGCCTACATGTACTGGAAGACCGCCACGGCAAGACTGCACAGGCAGAAAATAACGAACCAGGACTGCCTCCAGGAGGCATAGACTCCCTTGGGGGCCCGGTACTCCCTGGCATATGCGCGCAGTGAGGAGAACTTCCTGACCAGGATGACCAGCCCGGCCACGACAATCAGGGCAAGCACAACGGCCACGGCCCAGCGGACCTGGACAGGGGCATTGGAGAGCCAACGAGGAATCAGACCGGAATACCCCACGCTTGCGAGAATATGCGCGCCGATGGCCCAGACCAACCCGTACTCCATGGACAGGGCACCGAGCACCAATCCAATCAGGAAGGCCCAGATGGCCTGCACCGGCTGCATCTGCATAAAGGCACAAAGGAAGGCCGAGGTGATGATGGCGAAGACCCTGCCGAACCGTCGCAGCCCGTTCATGATGACACCCCTGAAAATGATCTCCTCGGTCAGGGGCAGGATCAGCAGGGCGTAGAGCATCATGGGAGCGGACCCGTACAGGTCGTTCAGGGGGCTCATGAGTACGGCCGGGGTGACATGAATCATGGGCACCAAGGCTTCAAGACCCCGGTTCAATCCCAGAACGATGCCCTGGCCGACCACCAGGAGGGCCAGCGCGAGAACCAGGGGCCACGCCACGATTCGGCGTCCGATATTCCAACGGACATCGTCATCACCGTGCAACTCATGGCCGGTCATGGTCTGCCGCTCGCTGCTGAAGGCATAGACGACGGCAACCAGGCAGGAAAGCAGATAGAGGCCACCGCGCAGGAGGAAGTTCTGTGTCTCACTGCTGATTCTGCCGCGAAGGTAGGTGATGACCACACTGCTGCCGAGCACGACGACCATGATGTTGATGGCCAGGTAGACAAAGGCGAAGGCGCTCTGTCCAACAGCCGCATCCATGGCCTGGTTGACGTTCACCCTGATTTTGGCCTTGTGTTCCTTGACCGCCACCGCCTTGCCGGTCGGCGTTGTGGGCTTGCGCGAGCCGACCTGCTTGCCGGCCACGACCTTCTTGTCGGGATTGCGGGAAACGGTCTGCTTGCTTGGGCCCCGAGAACCAGCAGGCTTACCCGATCTTGGCGTGCTGGTCGGCTTATCGACCTTTCGGGCTTCGCTCGGCTTGATGCGCTCTTTCGAGCCGGCAGACTTTCCGATCTTGACCGAATCGACCGGCTTGTCCGTTCCGACCTTGGGCTTGGTCGCAGCAACCGTCTTCTTGGCGGTGTCGGCAACACCTCGTACCGTCCGCGCCTTCTGAGGAACAGTCGTCCGCTTGGCATGGCGGATGGCCTTGCTGAATCCTGCGGTCTTACCTGCTCCACCGATGACCGAAGACCAGGTTGTATGGGTACCGCCGGTGGAGCCTGCATCACCAGGGTTCAAGTCCTTCTTGGGCGAGCCGGAGACCGACGCAGGCTTCTTCTGCGCGGGCTTGTCATTGGCCTTGTCCGAACTTGCAGCTTTCTTCCCTAAGCCACCGTCAATCTTCCCGGCCTCGACAGCGTTCTTCGGGGATTCAGACTTGCGGGCAGGCTTGGACTTGACCACTCGTCCCGATCCCGACGGGGACTCAGAGCCGACGGACTGTCGCTTCCTCGCAGCCGACGGTCGGGGCGTGAAGGAGGGGCTCTGCTCAACAGCTCGGACCGTCGCACTGGGCGCAGTGGGTTCAGGTTCACTTGAGGGCCTTGATACCTCTGCAGCAGCAGGGGTCGAGGCGAAGGACCATCCGGCATTGGCTGCGGACGCCTGCTTGGCGTTGGGGACCGATTCGGAGCGCGACTCCGGCTTGGCCTCTGTCCGAGACTCGGATCGGGGCTCGGTTGTAAGAACAGGCTTCTGCCAACTCCAGCCTTGCTTGGGAGCCACCCCCACGGCCATGGAACTGGCCGCAGCGGGGAAGGTGACCTTGGGTGAAGCAACCTTGGGAGAAGGTGTTCCCGTCCCTGTCCCCTCGACGGAATGCACAGCCTGTTCCGGCTGTGCCGAAACCGCCTGCACCGATTTCGGCACATCATCCTTGACTTCAACCGGATTACCAGCCTGAAGGGATATCGGCTTCGATGCCGATACAACATCACCATCGCCTGCGGAGTCGGCAGTCAAAGACGTGGGCAACGACGAGACCGGCGAAGAGGACAACCCGACATCACCAACACCCACCGGGTCATCATCCAGGGGAAGAATCAACGACGCAACCGACGAAGAACCACCAGCGGGAACCGAATCGTCCCGCAAAGAAGGAACCGGAGACGAAGCCGAGCCAACGCCATCAGCAGCAGCCGGACCAGCCGAATCATCAACCGATGGAAGAACCGGCGAAGAGGACAACCCAACGTCACCGATACCGACCGGGTCATCATCCAGGGGAAGAATCAACGACGCAACCGGCAAAGAATCACCAACACCCACAGGATCATCATCCAACGGAAGGACCGGAGACGAAACCGCAGCACCAGCACCAGCACCAGCCGAATCATCAACCGATGACAGGGCCGGCGAAGACACCGTACCGACATCACCGACACCCACAGGATCATCATCCAGGGGAAGAATCAACGAGACAACCGACGAAGAGCCTCCAACACCCACCGGGTCATCAGCCAACGGAAGGACCGGAGACGAAACCGCACCAACGCCATCAGCGACAGCAGCCGGACCTTCAGTCAACGACGCGACCTCTACAGGGTCTGATCGGAGCGATCGGGGGGTTCCTGTCTTCGAGGAGTCCTTGGAAGACTTGACGGGGTATGATGTGGCCTTCCCGGATTCAGTCGATTTGCTGGTCACGGGAGCGGCCAGGTCCTTCCCCTGATGCTTCTGTTCTGCCTGGGTCTTCGGGGACTTCCCCCCGGTCGGCTTCCCCTTGACGGGTTTCTCCTTACCGGCCTTGCCCTTGGCTGGCTTGTCTTTCGTGGGTCCACCCTCCGCTGATCGCACCTTGGCGACTTCGTCCTTTGTGGATTTGGTCTTCCTGGTCACGGCCCCTACCGGCTTTGCCGCCGCCCGCTTCCCGCCGCGCGTCGAACCTGCCTTATCGTCCCAACCTTCGAAATCCCCATCCTCAAAAATCCTCTTGTCTGGAATCCAGGCTACGGAACGGGTTCGACCTCGACGCCCCACCCCATGATCGGCGCCCGTACCCAGCTCCCAGTGCTTGGCGTGGTTCTCTTCGGCGGATACCCGCTCGGTCCATGAATACCGGGGGGACTCCTGCCCCTCCCGGTGCGCGTTTGGGGGTCGCTGAGCCTCTTCCTGGCTACTTGCCCCCCGCTTGTACGCATGCCTCATGGCCGACGTCCTCCCCGAGTGTCAACCTACTGTTCCAACCTAACCCGCCATCCGCACAGATAATACACGAATAGTCAGGAAAAACCGACCCGGAAGCGTCGGATGGACAACCATGGGCGGGTCTCGATCAGGCCCAGCCGGGAATCAGCTCGACCACAGCCATGACCAGGCAGACCACCAGGAAAATCAGGAACCAGGGGGCTAGCCAGGATGCATACACACCCTTGGGCGCCCGGTTGCCCTTGCAGTATTCCACCAGCCGAGCGCGCCTTGACCACCATGCCGATGACCCCCGCCAGCAGCACCATCAGAATAACCACTCCCACGCCGATTCTGATCTCTGCGGGGACCGATTCCATGACCCGGGGAAGGATATCTGAATAGATGCCGTTATTGAAGATGTGGAGTACCAGGGACCATACCAGGCCGTACTCCATGGCCACATACCCCAGAACCAGCCCGGTAAGGAACCCGAACAGACCCTGAACAAAGCTGCCGTGCATGCAACCGAACAGGAGGGCCGATGTGATGATGGCGAAGACCCTGCCGAACCGCCTCAGCCCATTCATGATGACTCCGCGGAAGACGACCTCTTCGGCCAGCGGTCCGAAGATGAAGGCGTAGAAGAGCATGATCGCCGAGGTTGAAGGATCGGAGGTGTCGCCTGCCTGGCCGGGCATCCGCAGGCCCACGGATGACACCAGGGAGCTCATACCCGCACTGGCAGCCGTGGCCACCAGTTGGGCCAGGAAGAAGAGTGTCAGGCTGATTATCAGTGCCATCAGGGTGATTCGCCGCCCGGTCAACCACTGGACCCTGTCATCGCCTGCACCCTCAGCATCGAAGATGACCCTCCACTGGCTGATCAGGGCGACGACCAGGGCCACCACGACCGAGAGGAAGAGGAGCCCATCGCCATAGCGGGCATCGAGCTGGGACGCGGACATATCGGGGAACATCCTCGGCAGGACCAGCTTGGCCCCGACCAGCCCGATCAGTGTTTCGATGGCCAGATAGACCAGGGCGAAGGCGCTGAGCCCGTTGACCCTTGACCAGACCTGTCCTGACTTGCCGTTGGTATTGCCGTGCCTCATAATCCCTCCCTGTCTCGATGGAATCGCCTACACTTCCATCCTAGGAGGCCAAAGGGCGCAATCCCGAGATACGACACCTCGGGCTCGAAGACCGGAATCGAATCAGATGATGCCCTTCTCGGCCAGCGGGCCGCCCCACTCGACCTCCTGCTCCCTGGCCGAGGTGATGTGCCGCTCGGGCATATGCTTGGCGGGCAGGGTCTTGGGCTTGAAGGGGAAACGTTCGGCCCGCATCTTCTCGTAGGCCACGATGTCATCCTCATGATGGAGGGTCAGATCGATATCGTCATACCCGTTCATGAGCCTCCAGCGCACATAGTCGTCCACCTGGAAGGGCAGGACCACATCAGCGCAGGTCACCGTTCGGGTTTCCATGTCCACGGTCATCTCCAGCCCCGGCTCCTGTTCCAGGAGCTTCCACAGGAGCTCAACCGACTCCTGGGGCATGATGGCGGCCAGAACGCCGTTCTTGGCGGTGTTCCCGTAGAAGATATCCGCGAAGCGGGGGGCGATGACCACCCTGAACCCGTAGTCACGCAGGGCCCAGACCGCATGCTCGCGGGAGGAGCCGATGCCGAAGTCGGGACCGGTCACCAGAATCCGCCCCTTGGCATACTCAGGACGGTTGAGCAGGAAGTTCGGATCCCTGCGCCAGGAGTAGAAGAGGGCATCCTCGAACCCGGTCTTCTTCACCCGTTTCAAAAAAGCGGCCGGGATGATCTGGTCCGTGTCGACGTTCGATCGACGGAGCGGGACCCCGACACCGGTGATGACGGTGAGCTTTTCCATGATTACCTCGTTTTCCTGCCTTTGGAAGAGTGGGTTGCCGCAAGCGGGACTACAGGTCGGCGGGGCTGGAGATGGTGCCCCGTATGGCCGTTGCGGCAGCCACCTGGGGCGAGGCCAGGTGGGTGCGCCCACCCTTGCCCTGACGTCCCTGGAAGTTCCTGTTGGATGTTGAAATGGACCGTTCACCCGGGGTGAGCTGGTCGGGGTTCATGCCCAGGCACATGGAGCAACCCGCGTTGCGCCACTCGGCCCCGAAGTCCTTGAATATCTTGTCGAGCCCCTCGGCCTCCGCCTGGAGCCTCACCCTGGACGAGGCCGGCACGACCAACACCCGATGGAGGTTCTTGGCCTTGTGGTTCCCCTTCATGATGGAGGCGGCAGCCCGCAGGTCCTCGATGCGTCCGTTGGTGCACGATCCGATGAAGACCGTATCGACGGCAATGTCCTTGATGGGCATGCCGGGCTTGAGCCCCATGTAGTCGATGGCCTCCTGGGTGGCCTGGCGCTTGGCCGCATCGGCGATATCCTCAGGTACAGGCACCTGGGAATTGATGGGCAGGCCCTGGCCGGGGTTGGTCCCCCAGGTCACGTATGGCGACAGGTCGGACGCATTCAGGGTCACCTCGGCATCGAAGACGGCATCGTCGTCGGTCTTCAGGGTCTTCCAATACTCCATGGCCTTGTCCCACATCTCGCCCTCGGGTGCATGGGGGCGTCCCCTGAGGTAGTCGAAGGTGGTCTGGTCGGGCGCGATCATGCCGGCCCTGGCGCCCGCCTCGATCGACATGTTGCAGATGGTCATGCGGGCGTCCATGGAGAGGTCACGAATGGCCTGGCCCCGGTACTCCAGCACGTATCCCTGCCCACCACCGGTGCCGATCTTGGCGATGATGGCCAGGATGATGTCCTTGGCGCTGACCCCTTCGGGGAGTTTCCCCTCAACATTGATGGCCATGGTCTTGAAGGGCTTGAGGCTCAGGGTCTGGGTGGCCAGCACATGTTCCACCTCGGAGGTGCCGATACCGAAGGCGAGCGCCCCGAAGGCCCCGTGGGTGGAGGTGTGCGAATCCCCGCAGACGATGGTCATGCCCGGTTGGGTCAGACCCAGTATGGGGGCAAAGGCATGGACGATGCCCTGGTCGGCATCCCCCAACGGATGGAGACGGACCCCGAACTCCTTGCAGTTCTTCTCCAGGGTGGAAATCTGGAGGGCCGAGACCTTGTCAGCGATGGGCCGGTCGATGTCGACGGTCGGGGTGTTGTGGTCCTCGGTGGCGATGACCTGGTCGACATGGCGGATGCCTCGCCCGGCCAGGCGGAGCCCCTCGAAGGCCTGGGGGCTGGTCACCTCATGCATGAGTTGCAGATCTATGTAGATAAGGTCCGGCTCGCTTCCCTGTCCCTTTCGCACCAAATGATCGGCCCAGACCTTTTCCGCCAACGTCTGCCCCATAACTCCTCCTAAACCAATGCTCTTAAGCCGGATTGGACCTTGAGCGGGCCCCCATCCGGCTTCTACCCCGAGTATGAAACCCCGCAGCCCTTATGAACTTTTGCATTTCACATACTGAGATGCCATAATGCAACCATGACCGAACCAGCCAGAACCGCCAGCGGGGCACAGGATTGGCCCCCGGAAAAAACACCCGCCCTCAACCTTCAATCCCAAGGTTCGCATGAGTCTCATGATGGTGAGATTCACTCGGGTGTCGGCGTTCTGGACAAGACGGTCAAAATTCTTGACACCCTGGAATCGGGGCCGATGACCCTGGGCCAGCTGGTCAACGCCACCGGCCTGGCCCGGCCCACGGCACACCGCCTGGCCATCGCCCTGGAGCGCCATCGTTTTGTGGTGCGTGACGCCCATGGTCGCTTCGTCCTGGGATCGCGGTTTGCCGAATTGGCCGCCGCTGCAGGCGAAGACCGCCTCCTGACGGCGGCAGCCCCCATCCTGCGAACCCTGCTTGACCGCTCCGGCGAGTCGGCGCAGATCTTCCGCCGCCAGGGCGACATGCGTGTCTGCATCGCAGCCGTGGAGAGGGCCTCCGGCCTGCGTGATTCCATCCCCGTGGGTGCCCTCCTATCCATGGATGCGGGTTCTGCCGCACAGATACTCCTTGCCTGGGAGGACTCCGAACGGCTCCACCAGGGCCTGCGCCACGCCAAGTTCAACGCCTCCACGCTGGCGGCCGTCCGCAAGCGCGGATGGGCCGAGTCCATCAACGAACGCGAGGAGGGTGTCTGCTCCATCTCCGCCCCCATCCGCAACGGATCGGGACAGGTCATGGCCGCCATATCCATCTCCGGGCCGGTCAACAGGATGTCCACCACACCCGGGCGCCACTACGCCCCACTGGTCATGGCCGCCGGCAAGTACCTGACCGAGGCCCTGCAGAGGGCATCATCCGGCACCCACCGCAGGGCCTGACCTGTTTCGGTCACGGTCTCTTGCGCCTGGATGACCCCCAGGAGGCGACCAGCCCGGCCAGGGCCGTGAGCCCTCCTGCCAGGAACCCCGGCCGGCGCAGGAGATTGACCGCGTCTCCGGTGGATGTGGGTACATGGCTCATGGCGAAGGTATAGACCTTGTGGGAGCTGGGTCTGCCGACCAGATCACCGAACTCCAGGAGCTGGGTGCGCGGATGGTGGGGGTGGCGGATATCAAACTCGAAGAGCCTGGCCGCCCGCTTGCGCGGCACAGGCCCATAGGACCCGAAACCGCAGGTCGGCGTGGCACCCAGGACAATCCCATCGGTCTTCCCCACAAACCCGTTGCGGTGGTCATGACCGGCGAAGAGGGCAAAGTACCCCTTGCCCCTGGTCAGGATGTCGAACTCCCCACTGTCCTCGTCGGGGCAGGAGACCCCTTCGCCCAGGTAGGAACCGGCATAGGTGCGGGACTCGTCCAGGATGTAGCACTGGGAGTCGAAACGGCGATATCCCTGGACGGCATAGGCCGTGGTGGACGATACCGGCTTCAGGAGATTGTAGAACTGGGGCAGGGGCATGTGCTGGAAGACCATGGACCGGTTGCCCACCAACCCCGGCACGGCACCCAGGAAGTCCAGAGCCTGGCGGGATGGGGACCCATAGCCACCGGACTGGGCATAGTCACCCGAATCCAGCAGGACCAGTCCCATCACCCTGCCCCTCCCCTCCGTATCCGCCACGGGTAGGGCGAAGGTACCCGGCTGGCAGACATAGGCCTCCTGATCGGGCAGAGCGGAACCGCGCAGTGCATACGGTTTGGCCGGCTTGGCGGCTGTGGCTTCAGGGTTCAGGCATCCGGGGAATTCACGGTAGATGGCATCCATCTGGTCGGTATCCAGTCCGCACTGAAAGTCGTGGTTCCCGTAGGTCACCGCAAAGGGTATCCCCCGCTCCACCAGCGGGCCCGTGATCAGTTCGACGGTCCTGCGCACCAGGTCCTCGGTATGTTTGAGTTCCTGATGCCGGACCTGGTCCGCATCCCTGCCGGAAGCCCCCGACCCTTCGGCCTGGGAAACGGCACCGTTGGATGCCGCCGATCCGCCATTGACACCTGAACCGCCGGTCCTGGACACCGATGCACCGCCAAAGCCCAGGGCGCCGCCCATGCTCAGACCTGCGGAGTAGACCCCATCCAGGGGTGTGCTCCAGCGGCGCTTCCGGAAGGTCCGCTCGTAGGCCGTATCGTATCCCGCCAGCTGGTTGCCGGTGAAGACGACCAGGTCGGGTCGGGAGGCATCGCAGGCTGCGGCAATCAGCTTTACGGTGTCCGGGGAGACCTTGGGCCCCTCCTGGACATCAGCCAATTGCAGGAGCCTGAATTTGCCGGAATGGTGGAACTGCAGGCGTCCCAGCCGGGCGGATACCGACAGGGAACGTCCGTCATCCTCACCGGCCTCCCCCGGGGAGACCTGGGCCAAGTGGTTATGCTGACTCATACCAACCAGACTACTTCACTTGGCTGGGAGCCCACGGTCACCGGAGTCCCCCCCCCCCCTGCCGGCCCTGGTACCGACCCGGGTATGGTGGTCGCGACTTGCTATATTGAGTACATTGCATTCACTGATGAGTATGAGGGAGCGGTTCTCCATGGCAGAAGGGCAAAAGCTCCTGGTACGCAAGGACATGAAGCGGGTCGTTGCCCGTCTTCACGAGGAGGAGACGAAGGTCGAACCCTATAGGGACGACTACCGCAGGCTCCTGGACAACCACGGAAAGATGATTCGGGCGGCAATGGTCGTCCTCTTCGCCCGGGCCTGCAGGCCCGCCCGGGAACCCGTGGACGAGAGCGTCATCACAGGAGCCGCCGCCATCGAGATGCTTCACCTGGCCACCCTGGTCCATGACGATGTTCTGGATGACGCCCCCATCCGGCGTAAGCAGCCCACGGTCCATACGACTCGGGGCAACAAGGCGGCCATATACCTGGGAGATCTGATCCTCTCCCGGTACATGGAAATCATGGCGGAGATTGCCCCGGATACCGACTTCATCAGGGAACAGGCCGGGACCGTCTGCGAAATCGTGGGCGGGGAGCTCTACCAGGAGTCCGGCCGTCACCACACCGACATCACCGTGGACTACTACGACAAGGCCATTTCGGGGAAGACCGCCGCCCTCTTCCGCCTGGCCTGCCTGACCGGCATCCGCCTCTCCTCCCCCCGGCCCGGCAGCCGCATGGAGGAGGCCGCCCGGGCTTTTGGGGGGAACCTGGGCATGGCCTTCCAAATCATCGACGACATCAACGACTTCGACCTGGGCAAGGACACCGGCAAACCCAAGCTGGAGGACATACGCGACGGCATATACACCCTCCCCGTCCTCCTCGGGCTCCGGAAGGACAGGGGGTTCAGGTCCGTCGTCGAATCCGACAGCCCCGAGGAGGTACTGGGGTATCTCCAGGCTCACCCCGAATTGCTTGAAGAGAGCCGGCAGACGGCCCGTACCTATCTGGGCAGGGCCGACCAGGCCCTGGAGGGTTCACCACTCAACGAGGATGTCCGCAACCTCCTGGGTGAGATGGTCACGGCCCTGACCCGTCAGGTCTGAGGCAAGCGACACCGGGCCTCACCCGGAATCGCTTACGAAACGGCCCTGCCGACGTCGCCGACATCCATTCGGTACAACTCACGGAATCGCGGATTGGTCCGGTAGAGGTCAACCGGGGAACCCTGCATGGCGATGTGTCCGTCCTCCAAGAAAATGACCTTGTCGGCATCCTCCAGACCCTGGAGGTGGTGGGTGACCCAGAAGAGCGTGCGCCCGAGACTCACCTGGAAAATCATCTCCATCAGGTCGCGCTCGGTAATGGGATCAAGTCCGATGGTGGGTTCGTCCAGCAGGATGATCGGCGTGCGTTTAAGCACTATCCTGGCCAGGGCCAAACGCTGCCGTTGCCCGCCGGAAAGCCTGTTGCCGGCCTCATCGACCGGGGTGTTGATCCCCTCGGGCAGGGACTCCGCATATTGATCCAGTTGGACGGCCTTCAAGGCCTGGCGAACCTGGTCGTCAGTGGCCTCGGGAGCACCCAGACGAACGTTGGATGCGATGGTCGTGTTGAAGAGGAAGGCCTGCTGGTTCAGGTAGCCGAAGAGCTCCGGACGCTGATCCTGCAAGGCGGCAACCGGTGTTCCATTGATCAGAATCCGCCCCTTGGAGGGTTGGAGGTCGCCAAGGAGCAACTGGAGGACCGTGGTCTTCCCCTCCCCGCTGGGCCCCAGGAGGGCCACCCGCTGCCCGGCCTCGATATGGAGGGAGAAGTCGTCCAGGAGGAGGGGGTCGTCCGGCCCATAGGAGAAGCTGACATGCTCGAAGTCGATGGTTCGGACCGGCCCATCCAATCCGGATTGGTCCACTTCGACCTGCCGTCGTGATTCCACACGGTCGGTCAGGTCATTGAGGTGGTTCAGGGAATCCGTATACAGCGGGACCTCGGCCACCGCCTGCGAGACCACGATGAAGCAGTCGACCAGGGGGAAGACCGAGAGAACCACAGCGGCGGCAAAGTCCGCCAGTGAGGTCGATCCGGTCATGAGGAGGTCGGCTCCGATGATGAGGGCGACCACCATGACGGCGAAGATCATCTGGATGCAGAGGTTCCGCCACCGCTCGAAGCGCTTCTGGTCATGCCTGTCACGGGCGATGTCCTGGAAGTCATCGGCGGCCGTATCCACGAACTGCCTTTGACGGTGGGTGATGACCCAGTCGCCCAGACCCATGTAGCTTTCGGTCACCTTGGTGTACTGGTCCTGCTGTCTGGACTTCTCCTCGGCGTACCGACTGTCGGAGTATGCCAGGGAAACGAGGGGAACCAGGACCAGGATCAGGGCGAAAAGGAGGAAAAGCAGCAGGGAGGTCACCCAGGAGAAGACACCCACCGCTATGGTCACGACCAGCCACATCAGATAGGCCACAACCGTCGGGAAGATGGTACGCAGGTAGAAGTTCTCCAGATGGTCCAGATCGTCGGAGAGCATGCTCAGGACGGTGCCTGTCCGTTCGTGCTCGTTCAGAAAGGCCGCATCCTTGGATAGGGTCCTGTAGAGCTGGACACGCAGCTTGGAGACCACCCTGAGAACCCAGTCGTGGCTCTTGATCCGTTCAAGATACTTGAAGGTCGGGCGACCGATGCCGAAGGCCCTGGTCAGAACCACCGGCACATATACCGCAAAGATGTTGTAGGGGTGGCGGGCCGACCTGCTGATCAGGAAGCCGGACGTGAACATGAGCCCGGCGGCGCAGACGAAGGTGAGCGTGCCCAGGAAGAAGATCAGTGCGAGCAGACCCTTGTTCTGGCGCAGGTAGGGCCAGAACCAGTGATCCTTATGCCAGATGCTGAGGTAGTTCGTGCGACGGCCGGACTCTGCCGGTGTCCCCTGACCGGTTTCAGTCCTGCTGGTAGTCGGCAATCTGGTTACCTCCCATCTCATTGATCAGGGCATCCAGAGGGCCGCCCTTCCCTATCAACTCCTCAGGGCTTCCCTGGGCCACGACCCGGCCACCGTCCAGCATGATGACCTGATCCGCCTCCGCCAGCCAATGCAGACGGTGGGTGGCAAAGATGACCAGGTGCCCCTCCATGATGGGCAGGAGGGTCTTCTTCAGCTCGTATTCGGTCTCGATGTCAAGGTGGGCGGTGGGCTCGTCGAAGATGAGAATCTCACGGTTCTTGTCCAGGAGCACCCTCGCCAGGGCGATGCGCTGGGCCTGCCCCCCGCTGATACCGCGGTTTCCCTCCCCGATTTGGGTATCCAGACCCTCGTCCAGGGTGTTGATCCAGCCGGCCAGGCCGGCCTGGTCGGCCGCCTCGGCAACCGCCGTCGCCGGGGCATCCGGATTGTAGAAGCGGATGTTGTCGGCGACTGTACCGTTGAAGATATAAGGGTTCTGGGGTATATAGCTGATGTGGCGCTGCCAGGTCCGAACATTGAAGTGGTCCAGGTCATGCCCGTCGAGGTCGATTCTGCCCGACTGGGGAAGGTTGAAGCCCGCCAGGAGATTCATCAGGGTGGACTTGCCCGCCCCTGACCTCCCGACCACCGCCACCTTGGTCAACCCGCTCAGGGTGAAGGAGAGCCCCTGGAGGGCATCTGGCTGAGGGGCATCATCGCTGTCCACACTCCCGCCGGACTTGGCTATGGCATCCATCTGCGAGCCACCGGACACCCGACCCTCCTCGGACTTGGGGCCGGGATAGGAGAAGTCCATGCCTTCGACGGTCAGACGACTGTCGCTCCCCCACCCGTTCCAGTTTAGGTCCTCCATGTACTCGGGCTCCGGGGCTGCCAGCATGGTCATGATATCGTTCAGGGCGTTCTTGCCGTTCAGGGTGGCGTGGTAGTCATCACCGAACTGCCTGATGGGCATGAAGTACTCCGGGGCCAGGATCAGGGCCAGGAGGGCCGGGAAGAGAGCCACGGTACCGTTAATCAGATTGTTGCCCAGGAAGACGGCCATGATGGCGATGGCCAGGGTGGCAAAGAAGTCCAGGGCGAAGGTCGAGGTCATGGCCACGCGTATCACGCTCATCGTCCGCCTTCGGAACCTGTCGGAGACGGAATATATCTCGTCTTCGTATTCCTCACTGATTCCCAGCATCTTCAGGGTGGGCAGACCCAGAACCGTATCCATGAACCGGGTGTTCAGCTTGCGGAACTGGGCATACTGCTTGTTGGACCTGTCCCGGGCGGCCATTCCCAGGATGGCCATGAAGAAGAAGAGCAGCGGAAGCATGAGAAGGAGGACGATACCGCTGAGGGCATCCTGAATCCAGACCACCACCAGGATCATCAGGGGGATGAAGACCATGTCCATCATCTTGGGAAGGACCGTGAAGACATAGGTCCTGACCTCATCCAGCCCGTCAATCAGCATGGTCACAGCCGATCCGGTGCCCCGCTGTGCCAAGGCAGCAGGCCCCAGACGAAAGACCTTACGCTGAATCCGTGGTCTGAGTTCGCCGACGATACGGTCTGCGTGGTCCGTCGCCACCCGCTGCTTGGCTACGTCGCAGAGCTGGCGGATGGTGAAGGCCACGAAGAAGATCAGAACCGGTCTGGCCAGGCTCCGGAGACCGTGCCGGCCCCAAATCTGCACCAGGGCCAGGGTGAGCCCGTAGGCCTGGGCGACCACACTGGCTCCCTGCACCAGGGAAAGTGCGGCCAGGAGGCCCATGATTCGCCTGATTCCGGTGAACCGGAAAAGACTCTTGTCAATCACTGGGCCTCCTCAACCTGATCTCAGCCGGCTGCCTGACCGCTACATCCTACTTGGACACAGCTGCCGTGGCCGTAGACCGACTCACCTCAGCAAGGTCGGAGTCATCGGCGACCAGCCGCTTCCGCTGGATGAAGTAGCTCCAGATGAAGTAGGCCAGCATGATGGGCAGGAAGATGCAGAGGACCACGGTCATGATCTTCATCGTGTAGGGGGATGCGGCGGCATCCTCGATCATGATGCTGGAGGCCGGGTCCGTGCCTATCATCACCCGCGGGAAGAGCC
The DNA here is from genome assembly GCF_000737865.1 of Bifidobacterium coryneforme. Taxonomy (NCBI): domain Bacteria; kingdom Bacillati; phylum Actinomycetota; class Actinomycetes; order Bifidobacteriales; family Bifidobacteriaceae; genus Bifidobacterium; species Bifidobacterium coryneforme. The sequence goes on along the minus strand of NZ_CP007287.1, from coordinate 315,589 downwards.
CGTTGAAGATGAATGCGATGATGGCCATCAGCGTGATGCCGGAAGACGCGAAGGCGAACCCTCCACGTTTCTTGGTCACAGCCATATGGGCGCAGATGGTGGCAACCAGGATGATCACGGTGATCAACCAGGTGGATATGGGCCGGACCCTATAGAAATCGGTCCTGAAGAAGGCCAGGAGAACGAAGACGACCAGGGCCGGGTAGGCAATCCAATACAGCTTCTCGCTGATATTGAGCATCCGGCGCGATGCCACGGGTCCCAGCTTCAGGCTCAGGAAGTGCAGGCCGTGGACGAAGCTGAAGAAGACGACAGCCACACCACCGACCACCGAAAGCCAGTTGACCACCCCGAAGAACCCGGGCCTGGCATCACCGTTGACATCCAGAGGGATGCCCTGAATCATGCTCGTCAACATCATGCCGAGGAAGAGGGGGGCAAATAGGGAGCCGATGAAGTTGGCCCACTGCCAGAACCCGCGCTCACGCACAGTCAGGGCATGGCTGGCGAACTCGAAGGAGACGCCACGCAGGATCAGACTCACCAGAACCAGGAAGAGGAGGATGTAATACCCGGAGAAGAGGGAGGCGTACCAGAGCGGGAAGGCGGCGAACATGGCGCCTCCTGCGGTAATCAGCCAGACCTCATTGCCATCCCAGTGGGGACCGATGGCCCTCATGAAGGTGGCGCGCTCGTCACCATCCTGGGCAACGAACCGGGTGGCCATGCCCACGCCGAAGTCGAACCCCTCCAGCAGGAGGAATCCGGCGAACAGGAGACCTATGACGAAGAACCACAAACCTTGTAGGATACTCATGCCAGTGCCACTCTCCTCTCGTTCCTGCCGGTCCGCATCTGCAGGCCGAGACCTTCACCCTGGTAGTCGGGGCCCTGGTGCAGCACCCTGCGCGAGTAGAAGATCATGACCCCTCCCAGGAAGAGGAAGAGCAGGAAGTAAACGATATTGGTAAACAGGAGGCTGGGGACCGTGGCCGTGGGCGAAACACCGTCCGCGATGGTCTGCAGTCCGTAGACCAGCCAGGGGTAACGTCCCAGCTCCGTAATCAGCCAGCCACCGGTGTTGCCCACGAAGGGCAGGTATGTGCACAGGCCCAGAATCCACAATTTCCAATCACTGGACCAGAGGGTATCCTTGGACTTCCTGGTGAACCAAAGCACCAGTATCGATAGAAGCAGGACACCGAAGCCCACTGCGGCCATGAACCTGAAACTCCAGAAGAGCACCGTGACCGGCACGTAATAGTTCATGTCCTTGCCGAACTTGGCATCGTACTGCTGGTGCAGCTCCTCATTGGCGGTGTTCATACCCTTCACCGAACCGGAGGGGCTGTGATAGGCCAGGAGGGAGAGCATGTCGGGAATCTCTATGCTCTTGGCGGTCTTGTCCTTTTCGTTGATCAAGGAGACCACGGCCCAGGGGGCGGGATCCTTGGTGTCCTCGTAGATACCCTCCGTGGCGGCGAACTTCATGGGCTGATCATCGATGATGAAGGTGGTCTGAAGATCACCCGCGATGATGACCAGGATTGCCCCGATCAGGGCGATGACGGCGTTGAGCCTGATCGACCGGGTGTAGAAGACCCGCTTGGAGATGTGCTCGGACCCGTCAGCCTCGACAGTGGGCTCGACCTGGGCCGCACCGTTTTGCTCCTGCTTGTGTGCCCGGAGCAGACCCCAGGCGCTCATGCCGACCAGGACCATGCTGCCTGTCACCACGGCACCGAAGAAGACATGGGGGAAGGCCCGCCAGAGCTGCGGATTGCCCAGAACATCCCAGAAGTTGGTCATGCGCACCCGCCCGGTGGCCTTGTTGATCTCGAAACCGGTGGGATGCTGCATAAAGCTGTTGGCTGCCAGGATCCAGATGGCGGAAACCGAGGATCCCAGGAAGGTGAGCCAGATGAAGATGGCGTGGACAGCCGGCTTGAAGCGGTTCCAGGTGAACATCCAGACACCGATGAAGGTCGACTCCATGAAGAACGCCAGGAGCGCCTCGATGGCCAGCGGGGCTCCGAAGATGTCGCCCATGAACCGCGAGTAGTTCGACCAGTTCATACCGAACTGGAACTCCTGAATGATGCCGGTGACCACACCGACGGCGAAGCTCAGCAGGAATATCTTCCCCCAGAACTTGGCCATTTTCTTGTAGATTTCTTTCCTCTTGACCACATACAGCGTCTCCATGATGGCCACGCAGAGCGCCAGGCCTATGGAAAGAGGTACATAGAAGAAGTGGAATACGGTCGTCATCGCGAATTGGAATCGCGACAGACCCAGAACGTTAAGCATCTTCCTTGCCTTCCCAATTCTCTCTCTTGTTCAACCCGGACGGGCGAATCAGTTGCCTTCCAGCATGGTCCTGATGTTGGCGAGCTCAAGGACGGAACGGTCGTTGACGATCTTCTTCACGATCCCAACCACAGCGCCCTTCAGCTTCCACTTGCCCATCATGTCGATCTCGGCAACGCCCACATGCGGTCCCAGGGAGCAGACGGTACCGATGCTCTTGAAGGTGAACCGTTTTGTTGGGCGCCCCTGCACCCTGGCGATGACGTTGGCTGCAGCCGTATCAGCCTGGGCAATCGAGATCTGTGCTGTGGTGGGGAACAGCCTGCCCGACTCGGGATCAGGAACGGCGCTGATATCGCCGATGAGGTATTCCTCAGGGTGATCCTTGAGTGAGAGGTCATCCTCCACTACAACGCGGTTGCGCTTTTGATTATATCCGGAATCGGCAATGACATGGTTACCACGCACCCCTGTGGTCCAGATGATTGTATTGGCCTTGAACTCCTGGTCGTTGCTGATTACGGCACCCGGCCGGACCTCGGTGATGGCCGTGGAGGTGTGGAATTCGACACCTTTCTTCTTCAGGTAGCCAACGGCCCAGTCGACCAGCTTCTGCGAGAACATGGGAAGGATCTTGGGCGAGGCCTCGATGCATGAGATCTTGATCTGATCGGCCGGCAGACCATACTCGGCGACCAGCTTGGGCATACGGTAGACCAGCTCCCCCAGGTACTCGATGCTGGTGAACCCCGCGCCACAGACCACCACGTGGAGGTCATTGGGGTCGTGGCTGTTCCGGTAGTTGGCCAGGGTCTGCTCCAGGTGGTGCCTGGCGGCCAGGGATGTGTCGATGTCGACCAGGGGCCAGCCGTTCTCCTCGGCCCCCTTGATGCCGAAGGTCTCCGATTCGAACCCCAGGGCGTTGATCAGGTAGTCATACCGGAGGGGTTCATGCTCCTCCAGGGTAACCCGGCGCTCCTCCTGGTCGATGCCCGTCACCGTGTCGATGAGGACCTCGACCTTGGGTGAGACGACCTTGCGAATATCGAAAGTGACGTCGGCCGGTTCCTTGGTGCCGGCGGCAATCTGGTGGAGCTGGGTGGCCTCATAGTGGTAGGGGTGCCGATTGACCAGGATGATACGGGCATCAAGATTGGCATGTGCCAGCTTCTTTGCGGCACGCATGCCGGCATACCCTGCGCCCAACACAACGATAGTATTCATAGTCCTTCACAACCTTTTGCTCGAACAACCTTGTACAGCGTGCAACGGGACAGTCAGGACCGATTTCCATCCGTACCGGCCCACCTGCCGTTTATCTCTATCGTATCGGCTCGGACACCCCGAAAGGCCGAACCTGACCTTACGCGGCGAAATCATGTTGTGACCTAGACGACAAATCCGATGGCATACGGCAGTCGGGGCTACAAGCCTTCAACGGAAAGGGGCCCAGAACGAAAAAGCCGCGGTCCCCTGAGGGAAACCGCGGTTGAATACTCGCTGGGGTACCTGGACTCGAACCAAGAATGGATGAACCAGAATCACCTGTGTTGCCAATTACACCATACCCCAATTGGCTATGTGGCAACCGCTTGGACGGTTGCCACATAATCGTACCCCCGACCGGATTTGRACCGGTGTTGGCGCCGTGAGAGGGCGTAGTCCTAGACCGCTAGACGACGGGGGCTTTCTCTTTTCGTAGCGCGCCGACCTGATTCAACAAGCCGGTAGCACAACAAAAAGATAATATACCCGCTCAGAGATGTTGGCGCAAGTTGGTCAGCCGCTGGAGTGTTGCGGTCTTGCCGATAATCTCCAAGGACTCGAAGAGCGGGGGCGACACCCGGCGACCGGATACGGCGATCCGCACGGGCCCGAAGGCCAGACGGGGCTTGTACTCTCCCTGCTCGACCAGGGCCTCAGTAAGAAGGTCATGAAGATGGTCGGTGGTCCAACTCTGGTCGGGCACCTCCCGGAGCGTCTGCTCGGCCAGCTCCAGAACGGCAGCGGCCGACTCCTTGAGCTGCTTGCGTGCGTCTGGGTCGGGCTCGATGTAATCGGCATCACTGAGCAGGCTCCCCATCATCCCGGAGACCTCGCCCAGAAGACGGACACGGGGCTGGACCAGGGGGCCGGCCGCCGTCAGGACCTCACGCTCACGGTCGGTCAGGTCATCCCAACTCTCGGCAGTGACCAGACCATCACGCTTCAGATAAGGCAGGGATCGATTCAGGAAATCCTGCGGATCCAGCATACGGATGTGCTCGGCATTGATGGCGATGGCCTTGTCGATGTCGAAATGAGCCGGATTGGCCTTGACATCGCGAACATCGAAGCGCTCAATCATCTCATCCATGGAGAAGACATCGCGGTCGGGGCCTATCGACCAGCCCAGGAGGGCCAGGTAGTTCAGGAGACCCTCGCGGATGAAGCCATGCTCACGGTGCAGGAAGAGGTTGGACTCGGGATCGCGCTTGGAGAGCTTCTTCTTGCCCTGACCCATCACATAGGGCATGTGGCCGAAGAGGGGCATGGCCTGGGCGACACCCAATTCCATCAGATACCGGTAAAGAACGATCTGCCTGGGCGTGGAGCTGAGGAGGTCCTCCCCGCGCAGAACCACGTTTATCCGCATCATGGCATCATCAACCGGGTTGGTCAGGGTATAGAGGGGGTCCCCATTCGGGCGGACAATCACATAGTCGGGCACCGATCCGGCCTTGAATTCAATCCGGCCTCGAATCAGATCGTCGAAGGCAATGTCCTCATCGGGCATGCTGATACGCAGGGCGGGCTTACGGCCCTGGTCGCGGAAAGCCTGTCGCTCCTCCTCGCTCAGGTCCCGGTCGTACCCGTCATACCCGAAGGCCTCGGGTCGCCCGGCGGCGACGTTGCGCTCCTTGATTTCGTCCGCGGTGGAATAGGATTCGTACGCGTAGCCGGCATCCACGAGCTGCTGGGCGACCTTCTTGTAGATGTCGCCCCGCAGGGACTGGCGGTAGGGACCATCGGGGCCACCTACCTCCACCCCTTCATCCCAGTCAAGCCCCAGCCATCTCAGGGCATCCAGGATCTGCCCGTAGCTCTCCTCGCTGTCGCGCTGGGCATCCGTGTCCTCGATTCGGAAGACGAAGGTCCCCTTGGAATGACGGGCCTGGGCCCAGTTGAAGAGGGCCGTACGGACCATGCCCACGTGGGGGGTGCCCGTGGGGGAAGGGCAGAACCGCACCCTCAGATCCTTGGGCAGTTCGGGTTTCGAGTCGTGATCATGCTCATCAGTCATAGTCACTATTGTGCCCCGGCAAGGCGACGTTCGGAAAGCGGCCCGGTCAGCCCCGCTTCTGCTCCTGCTCCCTGTTCTTGCTGTAGGTTTCGGGAATGAACCTGGTCTGGTCGTGGACCTTCGCCCAGAGAACCAGCTGACCGGTTTCAAGAGACTTCGGAACATCGATGATGCGCTGGTTGGACGATCCACGGAATTGGAGGAGGGAGTTCTTCTGGTCCTCCAGGTAACGACCATCGACCAGGACATCCAGATAGGAGATCAACTCGGCCTTGTCAGGGGTCTCCCCCGGGCGATTCAGCTCCTCCCAGGTGTAGCCAGTCCAGCACCAGATGTCCTTTTCCTGGCCGAACTCCTGACGGATCCGTTTGGAGAGTCCGAGAAGCATGGGTGTATTAAGGAGGGGCTCGCCGCCCAGGTAGGTGATGCCCTGCACGTAGGAGAGGGAGAGGTCCCTGATTATCTGGTCCTCCAACTCCTGGGTATAGGGGTGCCCGGCCTTGAAATCCCAGATGGAGGAGTTGTAGCACCCCTGGCAACGGAAAGGACAGCCACTGACGTACAGGGAGGAACGGATGCCTTCCCCGTCGGTCATGACCAGTTGCTTGTAGTCGGCCACAATGCCCTGGCTGAGCTTGCGTCCGTCCCACTGACCGGCTTTGGGGTTGTTGGTCAGGAGGGAGGGAATTCCCGGGCCCCTGTCCTGTTCGTCGGCCGCGAAGTCACGGTGGCCGGCGGCACCGGTCTTCCTCATGACACCCTGCTTACCCATTGCCATCCTCCAAACTCCGCCCGGTCTGGCCGCCGGTCACGAAAATGGCGGGCCGTCACTGCACGGCCCGCCATCGGTATTGCTCTTCGACTCGCTTGGTCAGGGCCTACTCGGCCTTGTCGTCGAACCACTCCTTGGTGTTGCCGTCCTTCAGGACCACGCGACCGGTCTCGCCCTGCATGTGCTTGACCCTGTGGGCGATCTCCTCATGGCGACCGTGGACCATGGGCCGCTGGACCGGATTGCCCAGGTAGCCGCAGGTGCGCTTGGTCACGTTGCACTTCTCCGGGTCGTCGTTACCGCACTCCGGGCACTTGAATCCCTCTTCGGTGGGCGCGAAGTCGCCCTCGTACCCGCAGACGAAGCAGTGATCGATGGGGGTGTTCGTGCCCAGGTAGCCTATGCCGATCTGATAGGCGTAATCCCAGACGGCCTCCAGAGCCTTGGGGTTCTGCTGCATGGAGGGGAACTCGCAGTAGTTGATGAACCCTCCCGAGGCCAGGTAGGGGAAGTCGCGCTCATAGCTGAGCTTCTCCATGGGGGTGGGCCGCAGCCATACCGGGTAGTGGAAGCTGTTGGTATAGAAGTCGTGGTCGGTCACGCCCTCGACGGAACCGAACTTCTCCTTGTCCATCCGGCAGAAGCGGTCGGTCAGGGATTCGGCGGGGGTCGAGTAGACCGAATAGTGATACCCTTCGGACTTCTCCCACTGCTTGCAGAGCTGGCTCATGCGACGCACGATGCTCAGGGCGAATTCCTTGCCCTCCTGGTCCCAGGTGTGATCCTGCATCCAGTCCTTGCCGAAGAAGACGCTGGTGGCCTCGTACAGCCCGATGTATCCCAAGGAGACGGTGGAGCGGCTGTTGCGGAAGAGGGTGTCGACACTGTCGGTGGGCTTCAGCCGGCCGAAGGCACCGAACTGGTAGAGGGTCGGGGCGTTGATGGGGGTGGCCTGCTTGCAGCGCATGATGCGGAACTGCAGGGCGTGGTGGGCCACCTCCATACGCTGGTCGAACAGCTTCCAGAACCGGTCCTTGTCGCCACGGGATTCCAGGGCGATACGCGGGATGTTGACGGTGACAACACCCAGATTCATACGGCCGTCCTCTTCGTCCTCCCCGGTCTCCGGGTTGGTCCAGGCCTGGAGGAAGGAGCGGCAGCCCATGGGGGCCTTGAAGGAACCGGTGATCTTGATCAGGTTCTCATAGAAGACCACATCGGGGTACATCCGCTTGGTGGAGCACTCCAGGGCCAGCTGCTTCATGTCATAGTTGGGATCACCCTCGTCGGCGTTCAGCCCATGCTTGATGGTGAAGACCAGCTTGGGGAAGATGGCCGTGTGGCGGTCCTTGCCAAGACCACGGATGCGAATCAGGAAGATGGCGCGCTGAATCTCCCGGGCGAACCACGAGGTGCCCAGGCCGAAGCCCACGGTAACGAAGGGGGTCTGGCCGTTGGAGACGCGGTTGGAGTTGATCTGGTACTCCATGGTCTGCATGGCGTCGTAGATGTTCTTCCTGGTCAGAATCTTGGCGTAGACCTGACGCAGGCGAACCATTTCAGGCGCATCCAGATCAAAGGGGGCATCCTCACCGATGGGCTCACGGTCGTCCAGGTGGAGCCAGTCGGCCTCACGGGCCTTGAGACCGCGGACGACCTCCTTGGCCACCTCGATGGGCTCCTCGTCGGGGAGAACGGCCTCGGCCATGGTGTAGTTCTTCTTGTAATCAAGCCGGGCATAGCTGTCGAGCATCTCGTCGCAGCGGTTGACGGTCTGGCCACCGTACTGGGAACCGGCGATGTCCTTGATGATCTGGGTGATCTGCGTGGCAGCGGTGCCGATGGACTTCGGCGAGTCCATCATGGCGTTGCCCAGCTCGAACCCATGCTCCAACATGTCGCTGAAGTTCGGCAGGGAGCAATTGGTCTCCGCGGTGAAAGGCGAGTAGTCGGCATCATGGAAGTGGATGTCGCCCTTCATGTGGGCATTGGATACATCCTTGGGCAACATGCTGAAGGCCGATGCCTTGGACACGGCACCCGCCAGGAGATCACGCTGGGTGGCGTAGACGTTGGCGTCCTTGTTGGCGTTTTCCCGTACCAGGGACTCGTCCTTGCTGGTCAGACGGTGGACGGCCTCATTGACATCAGTGGCCTTGGCCCTCTGAATGTCGCGATCAAGACGGTAGGAAGTGTAGGCCCGGGCGATCTCGTAGAGATGGGCATTGACCAAGGCGTGCTCGACCAGGGTCTGTATGTCTTCGATCTTGACCGGATTGGTATAGCGATCACGGATCTCCGACTGAACGGTCAGGGCCATCCTGCGGATCTCCTGACGGTCGTCCGGCCCGATCTCGTGCATGACATCCGTAAAAGCGGCCTCAATGGCGTTCATGATGTTGACGGGATCGAAATCGACGATCCGGCCATCGCGCTTCTCGACCAGAATGCCATCGACCGAGTCGCGTTCGGAGGTGTTCCTCTCCTCTGCACGGCTTGCCACCACCTGCGTATCCATCGTCACTCCTTGCATTGCCGCTCTCCATGCCCGCGAAACCGCTGAAAGGCCGCGAACTACATTCTTGTCATCTGTGATAACGAGATAACTCTACCACCATACGCCACAATATCTAGTGCGAGTCACAAAGATGAGCACTAGATATAGTGCAATGACGCCAAATGTGATTTGACTCACATCTGCCGGCAATCATGCCGACTCACTGAGCCGCATTATCCCGGGAAAAGTGGATGACAACATGTTGGTCAGGGACGACACGGCCCTCCAACACACCCTCATCCTGTCTATGGGACCATCCACATGCATGGAGAAGAAGTACCCGACGGAAGTCCTCGTCCTGGATTTCGCGCGGTCCATTTATGGTAGGTTCTAGAGTGATTTTGTTCGCGCGGTTGGTGGCAGCAACCGTGTCACGACACGTTTCATACACGGAATCGACTACACCGGTCAGGAACGTCGCGCGGGCTCCTCACCTTCCCGTCGAGACACCTCACCGGTCATGGCACCAGGGAGTGCCGGGAAGGCAAGGTGACAGGCATGAGGAAATCCATGGCGGGCGCAGCTCAGGCAAGAGGACCACACGGATTGGCCTTCAGACTGGCGGCCTTGACGAGCGCGGCAGTCATGGGACTCTCTCTGGCAGGCTGCGGTGCCGGCAATCAGGCCGAAGGCGCGGACGACGACTCCCACATCTCCTTCATGCTGGACTGGACCCCCAACACCAACCATGTAGGCATCTATGCAGCCCGTCACCTGGGGTACTTCAAGGACGCGGGCATCGAAGTCAAGATACTCCCCACTGCACAGGCCGGCGCCGAAACATCGGTGCAGAACAAGGTGGCGGATGTCGGCTTCTCCAAGCTGAGCAATCTGGCCACCTTCAACTCCCAGGGGTCCAGCCTCAAACAGGTCTTCAACCTGGGGCAGCACTCTGTGGCACGTTGGTGCTCCCTGGCCTCACGCACCGATATCCAGACCCCCAAGGATTTCGACGGCAAGACCTTCGTCAGCTTCGGATCGGCCGAGCAGACGGCCGTGGTACAGCAGATGATCAGACATGCGGGAGGCAATGGCGATTTCAAGCGGGTGACCAGCGGAACCAATACCTTCGCCACCCTGACCAGCGGCAAGGGGGACTTCGCAGGCTTCTACGCCAATTGGGAGGGTGTAGAGAGCGAGATCGAGGGCCCGGCCCTGCACTGCTTCACACAGTCAGACTGGGGGGTGCCCGGCAACCCCGACCAGCTGGGCTTCGTGGTCAGGGACTCCTGGCTCGATCAACCCGGGCACCGCAAGGCCCTACAGAAGTTCATCACCGCCAGCATGAGGGGATATGACTACTCCCTGGCCCACCCAGATGAGGCCGCCGAAATCCTGGTCCAGGAGACCAGGGGATCGAACATCGACCCGGAACTGGCCAGCAAATCAATGGAGAGCATCGTAAAGGAAGGCTACTGGTTGGAAACACCCGGCCAGAAGACCATCAGCGGGATGATCGACATGGACGACGCCCAGAGTTATCTGGACTTCCAATTCAAGGCCGGCACCTACAAGGACGCCAGGAAGGGAAACCCCGACAAGGCACCCCAGGCCAGCGACCTCTGGACCGACGAGTTCGTCAAGGAGGCAAGGAAGCAGTGAGGCAGACCAGCCCCAGACCTGGATGGACACGGCTCCTGGCACCGACCCTGACCCTGGTGGCCCTCTTGGTCATATGGGAGGCCGCCGTACGCCTGGGAGGGGTGCCGGACCAGGTCCTCCCCTCCCCCAGCCAGATCGCCCAGGCCACCTTCGACAGCCTTGACGATTTGATTCCAGCCACGGCGATCACCGGAGTCGAGGGACTCCTCGGTTTCCTCCTGGCCACCGCCCTGGGTCTGGTTATCGGCCTGGCAATCCATGCCTGGCGGACCCTGCACGATGCCATCTATCCGCTGATTGCTGGAGCACAGATGATTCCTCTGATCACCATCGCCCCGCTCTTCATCATCTGGTTCGGGTTCGAGCCCCTGGGCAAGGTGGTCATCGTAGCCATCTTCGCCCTCTTCCCCATCGTCGTTCAGACCTGCCGGGGCCTGGATGCCGTGCCGCGTTTCTACCAGGACGTGGCTCTGAACTGCGGGGCTACCAAGGCATGGGCCCTGTGGCACGTGAAGCTGCGGGTAGCGGCCCGGCAGATCTTCGGCGGATTGCGAATCAGTGCCGCCTATGTCTTCGCCACCGCAGCCACGTCCGAATACCTGGGCGCCCAGAGTGGTTTGGGAATCTGGCTCCAGTCGGCTTTCAACTCCTTCAGAACCCCGCTGATATTCTCCGCCACCCTGGTCATCGTGATTCTGACGGCTGCCCTCCTGGCACTCATCACGCTGGTCGAGCGTCTGCTCCTGGGAGCACCCGAGAAGGACTAGAGGGCCTGCCCGCCAAGAATCGGAGCAACTCCGTGATGAGGCCCACCCGAAGCACACGGACGATTGCTGCAACGATTTTCTTAGGAAACACACTGTCCCAGCCAGGTACCAGCCCCGGATTCAGGCTGTTATACGTATCCTCTGAGACACGGATATGGAAATATTGAAAAACTCTTGCAATAATATTTACATACCGCTAATTGGTATGCGGGGATTTTCGTTTATTACACAAGGGGAAGAAGTATCTATGAACCAGCCGAATAATGGCAATGAGGGTAATCTGCCTGACTTCTGGACGCAACCCGACCAGAACCAGCCCGAACAGGCGGCGGGAAGCACCCCCGATTATGCGTATGGGGCGGGGCAGGACCCGGCTGGCGCACAGGGATACCAGGGAGGGAACAACCCCTACCCATCATATTCAAATGAGCCGGTCCAGGAACAGCAGTTCCCCCCGGCCCAGCCGACCCCTCAGGAGCCTTCTTACACTTACACCGAGCAGCAGCCCCAGGAAACACCTGGAATCGGTACTGAGCAGACCTACCAGTCGACGTACCAGCCGATGCCCACACCCGAGCCCACTCCGGTCGAGCCGGCCTATGGAAGCCAGGCGGCGTACACCAACAACCATCCGACTCCTGCAACGCCCGACTACCAAGAGCAGGCATACGGCCAGCAGCAGGCGGCCTACCAGGGTCAGGACCCTTATGCACAGCCGGTCGGATATGAGCAGGGGGCATACCAGCAGGGTGCTTACCAGCAGCCGGGTGTGGGACCGCAGATTCCGCAGACACCTGCCTACCCCTCAGGGGCGGGTTACGCCTACACCGGTGTTCCACCGATTGACCAGCCCTGGTACGGCATCGACTTCATCAACGCCAGCAAGCGCTTCTTCAACAAGTACACCACCTTCAAGGGGCGGGCCTCCAGGGGAGAGTACTGGTGGTCCATCCTGCTGAACATCCTGATCTATATGGCCTGTGGCGTGCTCCTCGCTCTGGCCCCCGACACTGCCGCCGAGGCAGTGGCGGACGCTGTTTCGATCGCGCTGTTTGTCCCCAACATCGCGGTTGCGGTGCGCAGATTGCACGACAGCAACATGTCCGGCCTGTGGTACCTTCTGCCTATCGTCACCACCACTGTCGGCGTCATATTGTTGATCTTCGGAATCGCGGCGGCTTTCATGCAGACACCAGGCGTAGTCATTACCCTCATCGCGCTGGGTGCCATCATCACGCTGGGGGGAGGCATCGCCAATCTCGTGTTCATGCTTCGGCCCAGCGACCCACGCGGCGCCCGCTTCGACAAGTGAGGGCGATGCCCTGGGTCAGATAGAGACAGCAGGACTCCGAACATAACCGAACCCCCGATACCGAGCAGTTCACGACCATGCAGGTCGAGATCCGAGGTATCGGGGGTTTGTCTATTTATCCAGGTCGGAACTCAGAGTTCCACAGGAGGCTTGTTCGGGTCTTCCGGGACATGCGCAAACTTCGCCTGGAGAGCCTCGCGACTCTTGCGCTCATCGTCCTCCTTGGCCTGGCGCTTGGCCTCTTCCGGATCCCAGACCACCTCATCCAGGTGCTTATTCCACTCGGCAGCCACCTCGGGGGCCAAGGTATCCGCCAGATCGTGAATCGTCTTCGACGAAATGACGGCAAGGGCTCCACGGACCTGCTCATCGGTCAGGAAGACCCTGGGGATACCCATCCGTTCGTTGAGCTCGTTCAGATAGAGCAGAATCGGCAGGATTCTGACCATCTGATCCCCGTCGGCATGGACGGCCGAGGCCAACCGGTCCAGAGCGATCACGGACGTGGCCAGGCGTCGGCCCACCTCGGCCTGCTCCGCCGAAGACTCCAGGGGCTCCCCTCCTGGCGTGACCTCCTTGGCGAGGCAATCGACCAGGTCGCGGGCGGCCTTGACATCCTCCTGGTTCCAACCGGCCCCGAGGACCTCGGCGGCCTGGACCAGCTTGTCCAATTGACCCTGTGCCGCCCCGCCGACCATGCCCTCATATGCGTCGTTGGCGGCCAGGAGGGCATCAACCAGTTCCTGCGGTCGGCCGGGAATATCCTCGGCTCCTTCATATACGTACTCGGCATCGGGGATGGTCACATCCTGGCCTGTCATTACCCGAGCCAGGACCCTCGTTATCCTGACCTGCAGGGTCTCGGCGTATTTGGCGTCGTTCCTGAGCCTGACCGCATCGGTCAACGGCCACAGGTCAATCAGGTCGACCCCGGCCTGGATGGCCTCCCCCATCGACGGCCTGGATGCCAGCTCTTCGACCAGATTCTGCTCATAGACCACAATCATCACGCTCCTTCACCTGAGTCGCGGTCCAATCCGCGTTGCAATCCTCCTGCCATCCTATGACACCGGAGACGGCCTTACACACCTGCCGCCGGATCCGCATATGTGATGCCAAGCACCTTCCGGGAGCCGCAGTCCAGGGTGATGGAGGTGACCGAGGCAAGGGCGGTGCCACGACGCAGCATATTGTGCTCGGGATGGCCCGTCTCCAACAGGTGCCGGAAAGTCCAGATGGGCGACTCATGGGAGACGGCCAGAATCTGTGCGTCCGGATACTCCTCGACCTTTTCGTATACGAAGTCCGAAACCCTGCGGGCTATCTGCCGGTAGCTCTCGCCCCAGCTTGGTTTGGAAAGATCCAGGACCAGTTTCAGGTTGGAGGGGTACCAGAGGGCACCCGCACCCCGGCCGATCCGTTTGCCGCGGAACTCATTGCCGGCCTCGATCAGCCGCTCGTCATAGTGCGGATTCAGTGGGTCCAAGCCACGTTTCCCCCTGGCGGGATTGACCTCTTCCAGAAGGATGTCCGTGGTTTCCCTGGTCCGGTCCAGGGGGGAGGAATAGACGGCGGCGATGTCCCTGAAGCCAGGCGCTGCCGCCAGGAATCTACCCGTGGCGTGGGCCATCCCCCGCCCGCGTTCGGACAGATGGAAGCCTGGAAGGCGTTCGTAGAGAATATGGTCGGGATTGAATACCTGACCGTGGCGGATGAAATGAATGGTCGTTGCCGGCAAGTGACCTACCTCCCGATGGCTCCCCGGGTCTTCCCTCAGGACGAGAGCTCGGGGTAAACTTATATCAGCCCGGGACCGGCTTCAAGGGTCCGGAGCGGTTACCAGTCTAACAGTCCGTAACAGCCACCAATTCAACCCCTCTCCCCCTGTTTTCCGGGATTCCCCAGAGCGACCCGCGTCTTTGCGGATGGAGGAAGCGGAAGCACTACGTTGAGCGGCAGGCCCCGAGGAAACCAAACACATAGGCATACGAGCAGAGGAAAAGGCAGGAGGAGCAATGCCGCAGCAGGTAAGGGATGCACTGGGTCAGGTCGGCCATCGTATTTTCGGGGGCTACGCGTCACTTTTACGTATGCCCCACACAGCCCGCTTCGCAGTCGGCTCGGTCATCGCCTCCATGCCCTTCCCCATGGTCGGCATGACCATCACCATCTCGGTCCAGCATTACTACGGCAGCTACTCACTGGCCGGAGCCCTGACCGCCGTCCAGGCCATATCGCTCGCCCTGGTGAGCCCGATCCTGGGTAAACTGATTGACAAGTTCGGCCAGCGACAGGTCTCCATCCCCACCGTGGTGGTATGGATGGTCGCCGCCACGGCCCTTATCACCTCGATCACCTCTCATGCGCCGGCCTGGGTGTTGTACTGCATCACCCCCTTCATGGCGGCGATACCGCCGTGGGGAGCCATGAGCCGCAGCAGGTGGACCAACATCCTCAGGGGAGACAGGAAGGCCACCGACCAGGCACTGTCCCTCTCCGGGGTCTTCGACGAGGCCATGTGGGTCATCGGAAACCCCTTGGCTTCCATCCTGGCCGTCATATCCGGGGTATTGGCCTTCTCCTTCACCGGAGTCTGTGTCCTGGTCGGCGCCTGGATGTTCCTTTCGATCGCCACAACGGAACCACCGTCCCAGACCAGCCTGGCCAAGGCCCAGGGCATCACACGCAAGGAGTACCGGGCCAGGCAGGCTGCCAGGGCGGCCGAACTGCAGGGGCAGGAGGGGCAGAGTGCCTTCTGGAGCTCGGGCATGATAGCCGTATGCGTCACCTGGTTCGGCCTGGGTGCCTTCCAGAGCGCCGCTTCCATCTCCATCATCTCCTTCGCCACCGAGCAGGGCATGAAACAGATGACCGGGTTCGTCTTCGCCTGTTTCTCCTTCAGCTCCTTGATAGGCGCCCTGCTCTATGGTGCCAAGAGCTGGACCATTCCCCTCTGGAAACGCTTCTACTTCTGCCTCCTGGTGGTCAACCTGGGCATTGGCACCTTCCTCTTTGCCAGAAACCTCTGGACCATCATGCTCATCTACCTGGTCATCGGCATCTGCCAGGCACCGACCTGGATCAACGGGAATCAACTCATGCTCCACCTGGTCCCCCCTGCCAGATTCACCGAGGGGATGGCCTGGCTGAGCGCCATGAACTCCATCGGGTCCTCGGCAGGGTCCGCAATCGCCGGTCAGTTCATCGACCGATACGGTTCCCAGGGCGGATTCGGGGTTGTCACGGCTCTAGCGCTGACCTCCCTCACCATCGCCTTCGTAGGGTTCCGCCAGATTCGTGACAGCACAGAGAAGCCCATTCTCACGGAGCTCAAGGCCTGAACCCTCTGCCTCCAAGCCTGGGTACGGCATTCCGGCTCCGTCGGAATCATCAACAGGCACCGGTGCCGTTGCGATTCCTGCCGTCGTGAGATTTCTGCATACAATTCTCCGGCAGTATCGGCCCGGCTGCCGGGGAGTGGTTCAATGGTGCCTTATGCGCAAACTCATCGAGCAACTTGTCAAGTTCGGCATCGTGGGCGCCATCGCCTTCATCATCGATGTCAGCATCATGAATCTGCTGATCATCCTGGCCCACTTCAACAACGTGCTGGCCGGCGCCATATCCTTCCTGATCTCCCTGGCCTTCAACTACCTGGCCAGCATGAAGTTCGTTTTCAAACACCGGAACGATATGGCCCGTTGGATGGAGATAACGGTCTTCCTTATCTCCTCGGTCATCGGATTGGGCATCAACGAGCTCATCCTCTGGGCAGGCACGGCCATGCTGCCCGCCGACGCCATCCACTCCATGCACAGCAAGTATGTGCTCTACTCCAACGCAGCCAAGATAGTGGCAACCGTCGTCGTGGCCATATGGAACTTCATTATCCGCAAGTGGCTCCTTGATGCCCCGGCACCCGGCCAACCAGCCAAGGAGGGCTCCCTCTCCCATCGCCTCGGGGCCTGGTCCCTGACGCATCGTCCTTTCGGATGGAACTGA
Source organism: Bifidobacterium coryneforme (assembly GCF_000737865.1). Classification (NCBI taxonomy): domain Bacteria; kingdom Bacillati; phylum Actinomycetota; class Actinomycetes; order Bifidobacteriales; family Bifidobacteriaceae; genus Bifidobacterium; species Bifidobacterium coryneforme. The sequence goes on along the minus strand of NZ_CP007287.1, from coordinate 298,984 downwards.
CCGGCACCGTCTAGTATTGAAGGGGTCGGCGGGCCAAGTCCAGGCCCTCTCCAGTCCAGTCAGGAGGAACATCATGCCTGTTATCCATACCCACGTCAGCACCTCGATAAGCGCCGAACAGCGTGAACGGATCAAGACCGCCTACGGCAAGGCCATCACCGCCGTTCCCGGCAAGTCCGAGGGGTGGCTCATGTGCCCCTTCGAGTCGGACATGCCCATCTACTTCGCGGGTGACGACTCCCAACCAGCCGCCTATGTGGAGGTCAACGTCTTCGGCAGCGAGGTTCCCAAGTCGGCCTGGGAGAGCCTGACCAAGTCCATCATGCAGATTCTGGACACCGAGCTGTCCATCCCCCAGGACAGGACCTACATCCGCTATACGGCCACCAAGGACTGGGGCTGGAACGGCGGCAATTTCTGAGCCGAAGGATTGTCCGGAAATGAGATACCGGACACATGAGAAGAAGGTCCCCCGCACCACATCGGGTGCGGGGGACCTTCTTCAATCTTGCTTAAGCCCTGATGCCGGGACCGGGAATACCGACCCCGAACCCTGGCATCAGCATTACCTGGGTCTCATCCAGGGTGGTTCACTCGCCGGCAATCACCTTGACGGTGAAGTTGGCGGTGATTTCCGGATGCAGAGCCACTGTTGCCGGGAATTCGCCGGTGGTCTTGATGGACTCAACGGAGATGGTCCTGGGGTCCACATCGGCCATGGGTCGAAGGGCCTGGGCGATTGCCTCGTTGGAGATACCACCGAAGAGCTTGCCGGAATCGGAGACCCTGGCGCTGATCTCAACGCTCTGGCCTTCGACGGCGTTCTTGGCTGCGACTGCATCCTCACGGGTTGCCAGCGACTTGGCGCGACGAGCCCTCTGCATGGCCTCGATCTGGGCCGCGGCACCCTTGGACCAGGCGAAGGCCAGGCCCTGGGGAATCAGGTAGTTGCGGGCATACCCGGGCTTGACGGCGACGACGTCACCCTTGTGCCCCAGGTCGGTCACGGTATCAGTGAGAATAACCTTGGTTTCCTTTGCCATGTCTGTATCCTCCCTCAGCGACCGGTGGTGGCGTAGGGCAGCAGGGCCATCTCACGGGCATTCTTGATGGCCGTGGAAATCTCGCGCTGCTCCTGGACGGTGACGCCGGTGATACGACGGGAACGAATCTTGCCGCGGTCCGAGATGAACTTGCGCAGCAGGGCGACGTCCTTGTAATCGATGGTGTGAACCTTGGCGGCCCTGAGCGGATTCGGCTTCTTCTTGAAGGGCTTGACCGGTGGTTGCGGCCTCTTGCGTGACATATGTTCTCCTTATTGCACTTATGAAATCTTGCCTTGAGCTATCAGCTCAGAACTCGGGCTCATCTCCTGCGCCGCCGAACTCCCCCGAGGACCCAAAGGATCCGAAGGAGTCACCGGAACCGGTGGACGACCAGGGATCCTGGGCAGGAGGCTGAGACCCCTGCTGGGGCGCGGCTCCCGCCGCGGCACCACCCTGGTAGGAGGATCCACCCTGGTAACCGCCGTTCCCGGCACCTGCAAACCCACCACGGCCGCTCCCGTTGGGGGCACCAGTGTTGGAGTTCCGGGTCACCTGGGCGGTGTTCCTGGTCAATGCAGGGCCAATCTCATCCAGACGCAGCTCCACGACCGAGCGGTTGTTGCCCTCACGGTCCTGGTAGGAGCGCTGTACCAGACGACCCTGGGCGATGACCCGCATGCCCTTGGTCAGACTGGCCTGAATGTTGGAGGCCAGGGGGTTGTAGGTGGAGTCCCATGCGGAGCACCGCATGAAGAGGGCGTCCCCGTCCTCCCACTGACCCGAGTTCCTGTTGAACTGCCTGGGCGTAGAGGCGATGGTAATGTTGGCCACCGTACCGCCATTGGAAGTGGTGCGCACCTCCGGATCCGCAGTGAGGTTCCCCACCACGGTGACGTATGTATCTCCTGCCATCTCACGACCTTTCCTCTTGTCGGGAATCCCGGATGTTCTGCCATCCCGTGGTTCCCCTGCCCATGGCGGACGGATGCCCCGCAGGGCCCGTCAACGCTCGATAGCTGTTTTTACTTGGCATCCTTACGAAGGATCTTCGTACGAATGATGGATTCGTTCAGGTTGAGGACACGGTCGAGCTCGGAGCTCACAGCCGGCTCGCAGCTGTACTCGACGACCACGTAGTTGCCCTCGTTGTTCTTGTCAATCTCATAAGCCAGCTTGCGGCGGCCCCAAATGTCGATATTGTCGACGGACCCACCTTCCTTGGTGACCACCTCGAGATACTGATCGGTCAGCTTCTTCAGGGATCGCTCATCCAGGCTCGGATCAGCAATGAACATCAGTTCATACTTGTGCGCAGACATCACCCACCTCCTTTGGACCTAACGGTCACGGACTTTCCGTGACAGGAGGGTGCATAAAGCCGGCGGTCCAATCACCACATGGCGCCAGAACCACCAGACAATGTTTCGAGTATATATCGTCATCAGGACCGGATTCGATCAGCCGGCTACGCTGGAGCCAATCGCCGTCCGGCATTGCCGGAAACCAGTTCCTGACGAGAAAGATGGCAAGGCCCTGCGGCTAGACTCGGGCATCATACGGGCCATACCCACCTCTGACCGTGCCGACCCCTCATGCACGGCGCAACCCAGACCATGAGGCTTCCACTAGACTGGCTTCTATGACCGTCAGCCAAGACCTGGTATCAATCATCGTTCCCGTATACAACGCAGCAGAGTACCTACCCCGCTGCCTGGATTCCATCTGTGGGCAGACCCATGACAATCTGCAGATCATCCTGGTTGATGATGGGTCCACCGACGGGTCCGGCTCCATTTGCGACCGATATGCGGCCCGGGACCATCGCATTCAGGTGATACATCAGGAGAACCAAGGCATCTCCGTAGCCCAGAACGCAGGACTCGACGCCACCCGAGGCACCTACCTGGCCTTCGTGGACAATGACGACATCCTTGATAGAAGGAACATTGAATTACTGCTCCACGCCCTCAAATCCACCGATGCCGACATGAGCAAGGCCAGATGGCAGCAATTCGGCCCCTCCCAGATGGACTCCATTGTTGATGAAGCCTCTCATGGGGCTGCCTCACCACGAAACATCAAGGTCTTTGCCAACCCCTTCAAGGCCTATCAGACATACTTCTGCAAGAGTCTTCGCATCTTCATGGACATGATCGGCAAATCCGGTGAGGTCAGGTATTTCAACGAGGCCAATTGGTGCAGACTATACAAAGCTGAACTGTGGGAGGGTATCCGCTTTCCCCCCGGCCGCTACGCACAGGACATCATGGTGGCTGGCCCGCTATACCGACGAATGTCCAAGGTTGCCGACATCAATACAGTCCTGTACTACTGGCTGCAGTCGCCCTCATCCGTGACCCACTCCCTCCGCAGCGTGGGCTTCTACCGCGACAATGTGGCTGCGGGTCTGGCCAACTTTGAGCTGGCCCTGGACGACGGAATCACCCCTATGCGCAGTTACTATTCCATCTGGGATGGGCTCCGTTCCGAGACGGCTGCAGCTGGCTCGGACCCGCAGAGCCTGGAGGAACTGCACCAGGACCGGCAGAGGGCGTCGGCCCTCTTCCACAAAATGGGTATCGCCCGACGCGCCCTCTGTACCGTCGCCACCTGGGTCAGGCATCTGGAGAAGCTCATATACGATGCCCGGGTCAAGAATATGGCTTAATCTGCTGGGTATTCAGTCCTCCCGGACCCAGAAGTTGCCCGAGGTCCGGGAGAGATTGGGGTTGTAGTAGGGGTCGTTCTCGACCGCCTCCGCATGTCTGCTCCTGAATTCCGCGGACTCCTTTTCCAACCTCGCCCTCTTCTTTTTGTCTTTGGCATCCTTCCCGCGAGTCACCGACTCGAAGTGATAGAGCTCGACCTCATGGGCCCACACGTTGTCCCTGCCCAGCTCATCGTGGATTCGTGCGCAGAGATCGACGTCGTTGTATGCGACCGCCAGAGTTTCGTCAAAACCGGAAACAGCCTGGAAGTCCTCGGCCTTGACCATGCAGCACGCCGCCGTCATAGCGTAGTAATTGACATTCTCGATGAGTCTGCCGAAATAGCCAAAGTGGGTCCGTGGCGTGCCGACCATGATATGCCCGGCCACGCCTCCAAGCCCCAGAACAATGCCTGCGTGCTGAATGGTGTTGATCGGGTAATAGAGCTTGGCGCCAACCACTCCTATCCGTTGTAGCTGAGCGAAAGAGACCAAGCGCGTCATCCAGAGCGGGCTGATGACCTGGGTGTCGTCGTTCAGGAAGAGAAGGTACTTGCCCTTGGCCTCCTTGGCAGCCAGGTTGTTGATGCGGGAGAAGTTGAAGGGGATATCGAGATCAAGCACCCTGAACCGCTCCCCCAGGCGCTCCTGGTACCTGGCATACAGTCTTTTCATGGCCGGGTTGGTGCTGCCGTTATCGGCAATGAGCACCTCATAGTTAGGGTACTTGGTCTTTTCGATCACCGAGTCCATGCACCGCTCGATGTTGTCATAGCCATTCTTGGTAGGGATAATCACCGACACAAGGTCGGGGTCGTGAATACCGTAGTGAACGTTGTAGATGCCGCTCGGACCGGCAGAGACCACCTCGGCGTCAATCCCCCTGCGTTCCATGGCCGAGCTGAGGGCTCGCAACCCCGCGTCCGAAGCGTAGTCCTTGGCACCACCGCTGGAGGCAGTCGATGTGGGTAGAGTCCTCCAGTGGTAGAGAACCTTGGCTATGTGCTGGACTCTTGATGGCTCGGTACGCTCCATGAACCGCAGGAGCATATCATAGTCCTGGGACCCCTCATATCCCACACGGAAGCCACCGATCTCATTAACGATGGATCTGCGGTAAACACCCAGATGACTGATGTAGTTGGTGCTCAGGAGAAGATCAGGCTCGTAGTCGGGCTTGAAGTGCGGGTCGAATCGGTGACCCTGCTCGTCTTCCTTGTCCTCATCGCTATAGACCAAGTCGGTTTCAGGCTTCTCGTTGAGCCGCTTGACCACTTCGAAGAAGGCCTGAGGAGGCAATTCATCATCGTTGTCAACCAGAGCCACGAACTCACCGGTTGCGATCTCGAGAGCCGAATTGGTCGCCCTCGATATGTGCCCGTTCTCCTTTCTGAATACGACCTTGATCCGGTCATCCTCTGCGCTCATTTGCTTGAGGACTTCAGCTACACGGGGATCCGTGGAGCAATCATCGGCCAGGCAAAGCTCCCAGTTGGGATAGAACTGGTTGCGGATGGAATCCACACAGGCTCGGAGCCACTGCGGCTCAACATTGTAGACAGGCACCAGAACGGAGATCATAGGCCTGTATGCGAATCCATCAATCCTGGATTCGACAGCCGCTTTGTCATATTGCTCGGTACGCGCGATGAGTTTCCTGTACGCCGCCTTCTGCCGACGTGGCACCAGATATCGGTCGAAAATACGCCTGGCGAAGCTACGGGGATGCCTGATGGCGGCAGCTTTTCTGAGAAGTAGCCCGAACCTGGACATGGCTTGGGAACGGGGCACTTTCAGGGTCAAGGAAACCTGCCCGGACGGCCCGGAAATAACCAAGGACGGATGCTCGGCACGGAAAGCCGCCAGTCCGTCCGGCAGACTGATCCGCAGCTTGAATCCAAGCTCGGAATCGATGGGCATGGCCTTGGTCATGTTGACATCCGGCCGAAGAATCCGCTTCACATCATTCAAGCGGGCATGCTCGCAGGGAGATATACCGACAGAAGCCGCTTCATGCCCCTCCAGGTCGGCTGCCCAACCCGTCACCGTGATGACGGAGGAGCCCGATGAGACCAGGACCTGATCAATGGACGCCTCTACAGGAGCATGGTCCGGTTTCTCGGAGGGGAAGAAGGCCGAAGCGAAGGGATCCACCATGCCCTGGTGGGAAGCCAAGTACCGATCCAGGTCTTCCTGGGGTATCTTCGCAGGGTTTTTCGCCTCGTCAACGAAGAGGGAATATGGTTGCCAGAGGGTGGTAAGACCGCATTCCTCCTGCAACCTGACACAGTAGTCAATGCCTTGAAGACCGGAAGAAAGAGACTGATCGAACCCCTTTATCCGCTCAAAATCACGGCGACGAGTAAGCAGGCAATCCTCCGTGACGGCGAACATATCACGAGGCAGGAGATCACGGAAGTAGTATCCGATGCCCTGGTCCCAGTCTCCGCGCATCTCGAAAGGCTGGCCTGTCTTCATCGCTCGCAGGGTCACGCCCACATTCGCAACTCGTCCACGGTCATCCAGGATTTTGCCTCCGACAACCCCAACCTGATCGTCGCGAGTATAGTTGACCATTTCAGTCAGCCAGTCCGCCCTCTTGGGGTTCTTCCCATCCAGGAAGACCAGAAGGTCCTCATCGCATTCTCGCGCTGCTACGTCAATCCCGGTCTTGTCAGCAGACACAAACCTCACCCGAGGGTAGTCTGTTCCGAGCTGAAGATCATGGAGCTTCTCACCCGTATACCCGGAAGCAATAACAGCCACCGAGGGCGCTTCTCCATGGTAGTCGATCTTGTAGGTGCCGAGGTTATCGAGCATGCGGACGCTGCCATCTGTTCCCCGACGCTTAAGGGTGGCTTCAAGCGCAGCCTTGCCTGCCTCATAGGCGTACATCTTGCTGCGGGGATCACCGGCCACTGAACTGGAGAGGGTCCTCCAGTGATACATGATCTGGGGAATGTGATGGACCTTCTGCGCCTGCTCCGTCGCCCTCAGGACGAAGTCATAGTCCTGACTCCCGTCGAAGGCGGAATCCAGACCTCCCACCTTCTGCAGCAGGGCCCTGGAGACGGTCACGAAGTGGGTGATGTAGTTGTGGCCCAACAGAAGATGGGGCGAGAAATCAGGCTTGAAGAAGGGATCGAATCTGACCCCCTTTTCCGTGATTTTGTCCTCATCGGTGTAGATGAAGTCAATCGATGGATCGGAGTTAATTGCCGAAACCACCTCATAGAGTGCACTGGGAGCCAGCTCATCATCATTGTCCATGAAGCCGATGTACTGCCCCTTGGCCAGCTCTATCGCAGAGTTCGTTGCGGCGGCTATGCCACCGTTCTCATCCCTGTACACGGCATGGATTCGGGGATCACCGGCGGAGATCTCCTTCAGCAGGGTTCTCACCGACTCATCAGGAGAGTGGTCATCGGCCAGGCATAGTTCCCAGTTCGGATACCACTGGGCATCCATGGACTCCACACACTTGCGCAGCCATTGCTCATCCACGTTGTATACGGGAACCACGATGGAGATCAATGGCTTTTCAGCGAAGCCCTCCATGACCTGCATGGCATCCGCGGGCTTAGTAACCTCATGAGTCCGTATCCACTGGTCATAGGACTTCTGCCGCTTGGTGATCTTCCTCTTGGCGCGCTTCACCAAGGACCTAAAGTTAGACGAGAAGGAATCATGAAGAAGACGGTAACTGATCTGTCTCAAACGTTGTTTCTTCCTGTCATTGCTGAGTTTACGTTCCAAACGGTTCAGATCGATCTGAACCGGCCGTTCAGTACCGTTGATCATGAAAAGAAGTTGGAATGATCCCTTGCTGGAAAGGGTTGCAGCGGTAAAACCGGGCCGGGCGGAAGAATCCAGATCGAAGACCGTGGCAATGTCATTCCTGTCCTGCCGTTCAACGGTTACATCCTCATCTTGGGGGCGAATGCGTATTCCGGTCTTACGATAGGTATCCACAGCCCAGCCGGATACCGTGACGGTGCCGTCTATGGGGTTCTTCACCAGATCCTCGATGGCAACCTCATAATTTACGGCGCTATGAACGATCATCCTTTTTTTCTTCCTCGTCTTCGCACTATCATCAACAAGGCCACGTGTGGCTGACTTCTGAATATGTGTCACCGCTCCTTCTCGGAGCGGAATCAGGCCCGAAACAGCAGATACATCCTAATGAACTCCCAGCGGTAAAAACATGCGTACCCACTATGCGTCTGTATGCCATCATCAGGTCAGTTTCACACTGACTTTCGGATGAGTCAAACTTTGATCGTAGAGTTTAGCCTTGCGAACCTGGAAGTGGTACACAGCCGACTGCTTGAGCAGAAGGTCATCTCCCGAGGCAGCAGTGATGTTAACGTCATAATCACCAGAGGCCAGAACATTCTCGATCTTAAATATGATCTCGTGACGACCCTTGGTAAAAGTGTCCTTGTCTGAATTGACCAGGTTCGAGGTAGCCAGAACCACCCTGCCCTGCTGGTCTACCAGATTGATCTCGAAGATGCCGTGTGGAACGTTCCGCTCGCATTCGAAGGCGATCCTGATGTCGAAGTTCTGGTTGATGTCGAGGAGCTGGGTGTTCTTCCCATCGGCTGCGACCTGTATGTCGACCATCCGAACACCATCGCCTTGCTCCAGTCGGACCGCCTCATTGTCCTTCTGGACGGCCTCCTGCTCCTTCTCTACGAAGTAGTCGGAATAGGCACTGGCGACTTCGTCCGGTTCGCCGAACTTGGCAATGACACCATCCTGTATCAGCATGGCTTTGTTGCAGAACTGTCGAACATCACCCATGGAATGAGTGACCAGTATGATGGTCTTCTTCTCTCTCTTGGCCTCGAAGAAATAATCCCGGCACTTCTTCTGAAAAGCTTCGTCTCCCACTGCCAGTACCTCATCAAGGACGAGAATGTCACCCTGGGACTTGATGGCTACTGAGAAGGCCAGCCGAACCTGCATACCACTGGAATAGTTCTTCAGCTTCTGTTCCATGAAGTCGCCCAGCTCGGCGAAATCGACAATATCGTCATACATATTGTCGATCTCTTCCCTGGAGAACCCGAGCATGGCACCGTTCAGATATACGTTCTCCCTACCCGTAAGCTCAGGATTGAAACCCACTCCCAGCTCGATGAAAGGCACCAGTTTCCCATTGACCTGAACCTTGCCACTGTTTGGAGAGTATATACGAGAGATGATCTTCAGAAGAGTGGACTTGCCGGAACCATTCTTGCCCACAATGCCAAAGAAATCACCTTTCTTCACCTCGAAGGAAATGTCCTTGAGCACATGCTGGATGGTATATCCGTTCTGCCTTCGGATGGTGTTGAAGACGAAACCCTTAAGGCTGTTGGTCTTCTCATAGGGCAGTTTGAAGTCCTTTGACACATGGGAGACCCTAAGTGCCACATCATCAGGCAGATTATCGGTTTTATCGGAAAGTTTCATTTATACCAGCTCCGCGAAGTACTTGGATTTGACAGTAAAGAACTTCAAGCCCAGCAGGAAGATCAACAGGGAGAAGACAACAGGCCAGCAGGCGACGAAGAAGTTGCTTGTCCATCCCCACAAGGTCGGATTGGCGGGGGATATCAGCACATGACGAGCATCCTGCACAATCTGGGCCATAGGGTTAAGCATGAGGTCCAGCTTGGCGAAAATAGGTCCGTTGTTACCGGCCCTGGAAGAGATCATGCTGATTGGATAGATGATGGGCGTAGCATAAAAGCCGGCTTGCGTCACGACCTCCCAGATGGGGTTCAGATCACGCAGGTCGACATAGAGCGCACTGAGGAAGAATGAAATACCCAAGGCCAGCAAGTAGAGCTCAAAGACTATCGGCAGAATGAGTAAATTCGACCATGCCGGCTTGACTCCGTTGATCAGGGCAAAGACAATCACGACGATGAAGTTGAACCCGAAGTTGATCAGAGCGCTCATGGATGACGCAACGACTACCACATACTTGGAGAAGTGTATCTTCCGCAGAAGATCTCCATGCCCCACAATCGAGAGCATACCGCCAGTTGTTGTTTCGTTAAAAAGATTCCACAGGATGATACCAAGCAAGAGAGCCACGGCGAAGTGCGGAACATCCGCTCCAAACCGCATGAAGCGCACGAAGACGACATACATAATGGCAAAGAGCATAAGGGGCTTGAGAACCGACCACAGGTACCCCAAGACCGATTCCTTATACCTCAGTTTGAAATCCGTGGAGACCATGGCTTTGAGCAGAAGCCAGTTCTTCTTGCTGAAAATCTCTAATCTCTTCAATTTCCTCTCCTTGGTCGCACTCGACAATGGAACCCGTACTTGAAGGTGCGGGTTCCTGAATCGTCAGGCTTGATCCACATGCTTCTTGAAGATGATCTTGTTGTTGGCAACATCCAGCAGATGCTGACCATATGGAGACTTGCCATACCTTTGACCTGCTTCTACCAGCTCTTCACGGGTGATCCAGCCATTCTCGTAAGCTACCTCTTCCACAGCGGCGATGGGAAGACCCTGGGCCCTCTGAACGGTTCTGACGAACTCCCCTGCCTCATAGAGGGAATCCATGGTCCCTGTATCCAGCCAGGCATAACCACGACCCAGGGTCTGAACGCGCAGGGATTCGTCTTGAAGGTAGAGACGATTCAGATCGGTGATCTCCAATTCACCACGTGCAGAAGGCTTGACCTGCTTGGCAAACTCAGTGACTCGCTCGTCATAGAAGTACAGTCCGGTAACCGCGTAGTTGCTGGCCGGATGCTCAGGCTTCTCCTCAATGCTGACGACCTTGTTGTCTTTGTCGAACTCGACCACGCCGTACCTCTGTGGATCGTCCACATAGTAGCCGAACACCGTTGCCCCGTGCTGGCTGCCCGCCGCATTTCGCAGAGTACGACCAAGACCATTCCCGTAGAAAATGTTGTCGCCCAGAACCAAAGCGCAGGGTTCGCCGCCGATGAAATCCTCGCCCAGGATGAATGCCTGGGCAAGACCATCCGGGCTGGGCTGGATCTTGTAGGAGAGACTGATGCCAAACCGGCTCCCATCACCCAGTAGGCGCTGGAAATTGCCGATATCCATGGGCGTTGAGATGATCAGTATCTCATTGATACCTGCCATCATGAGCACGCTCAGGGGGTAATAGATCATAGGCTTGTCGTACACCGGAAGCAGCTGCTTGGAAGTGACGGTGGTCAGCGGGTACAGACGCGTGCCCGAACCGCCGGCAAGAATGATGCCTCTCATCGCGTGACGCCTCTCTTATGATTCATACATCCGTGTCAAACTCAAGATAGCTTACTGCCGACCGCCAACAGGAATCGATGAGTGGCAAAATCTCTGCGGTTCCCACGCATAGCGGACGGGCCGGAAGCGAGCCGCTCAGCGGGAGTCGATGATGGACTGGACGTAATCCTCCAGGGCACCCTCCCAATCACCGGGATGGAAGCCGACGGCCCTGATTTTATCCAGGGAGAGGGCACTGTTGGTCGGACGCGGGGAAATAGGGCCGGTGGCTCCCGCGTAGTAGTCCTCGGTCGACACCGGTTTCACCTTGTCGCCGTTGCCATTGGTCTGCTCGAAGACGCGACTCGCAATCTCAGCCCAGGAGGTGATGGACCCCGAACCGGTCAGGTTGTAGGTACCGTATGGTGCCTGCGAATCCAGAAGGTGGAAGATGGCTGCGGCCATGTCTTCGGTGAAGGTCAGCCTGCCAACCTGGTCGTCCACGACGGTAACCGAGTCGAGACCGTCATCCGGGTCAGCCACTCGGTCGGAAAGCCCCATCATGGTCTTGACGAAATTATGCCCCTGACCAATCACCCAGCTGGACCGGAGAATGTAATGGCGGGGTATATTCGAGACCGCGATGTCGCCGGCGGCCTTGGTCTGACCGTACACTCCGAGGGGTGCGAAGGGCTCGGACTCAGCGTGCTCCTTCTGCTGCCCATCGAAAACGTAATCACTGGAGACATGCACCAAGGTCATGTTGTGTTCTTCCGCGACCCTGGCCAGCATTGCCGGCCCCACGGCGTTGGACTTCCATGCATCCTGCCGCCCCTGGTCCGTCTCGGCCATATCGACCGCGGTATAGGCACCGGCATTGATGATGGTCCCGTACAGACTCCAGTCGAACTGGTCGTAGGCCTCAGGATCGGAGAAATCGAAGTCCTCGATGTTCGTGAATTCGAACCCTTGGAGATCGTGGTCCTGCACGTACTGGCGGATGGCCTGCCCAAGCTGTCCGCTGGCACCGGTCACCATGGTCCGGCGCGGGGCCATAGGCTTGGCCTGGGCCAGCATGGGATGGTTCGTATCCGCTTCACTCAGTTCGCACTGATCAAGCGGTATGGGCCACTCGATGCCAAGCTGGGGGTCGGCGAGGTTGACGAAGGTATAGGTCTTCTTCTGCTCCAGGGACCAGTGGGCATTGACCAGATAGGTGTAGACCGTGTTGTCGGCCAGAGCCTGGAAGCTGTTGCCCACTCCCCTGGGCACATAGATTGCCTTGGAGGGGTCCAGCCGGGTGGTGAACACCTGTCCGAATCCTTCGCCTGGGCGGAGGTCAACCCAGGCACCGAAAATCTCACCGCTCCCGATGGAAATGAACTTGTCCCAGGGCTCGGCATGGATACCACGGGTAACGCCACGGCTGGCATTGAAGCTGATGTTGTTTTGCACCGGGTGGAAATCAGGCAGGCCGAGTTCCGTCATCTTGGCCCGTTGCCAGTTCTCCTTGAACCAGCCTCGGTTGTCACCGTGCACCGGCAGGTCAAAGACCAAGAGCCCGGGAATGTTGGTCTTGCTGACTTTCAGCTCTTTTTCAAAATCGAAAGACATGGTTACTACTCAGTCACTTTCTAGCGGAATCGGGAATCGCTCCTCAGAGAGGAATCAGTCACACACCGATCGACGCAGAAGGCAACCCCCACCCCCGACCGGTAGCGGACCTCGTCACTGTCCGTTACGTCGATACTTCTCTTCGGTGGCGGCTTTGGCGGGCTCCCACCAAGCCCGGTTGTTCCTGTACCAGTCTATGGTCTGCTCCAGGCCGCTTTCGAAATCGGTATGCGCAGGCTCCCATCCAAGCTCGGTACGGAGTTTGGTGGCATCGATTGCATAGCGACGGTCGTGACCGGGGCGATCCTTGACCTTGTCGAAGGCATCCTCAGGTTGACCCATGACTTTGAGGATGTCGCGCAGGACGTTGATGTTGTTGCGTTCCCCGTCCGCCCCAATCAGGTAGGTCTCACCCAGGCGCCCCTTGGTCAGGATGGTCCAGACCGCACTGGAGTGGTCTTCGGTGTGAATCCAGTCCCTGACATTGAGACCGTCGCCGTAGAGCTTGGGACGAATTCCATCCAGGATGTTGGTGATCTGGCGGGGAATGAACTTCTCCACGTGCTGGTAAGGACCGTAGTTGTTGCTGCAGTTGGAGATGGTCATGCGGACCCCGAAGGTCCGGTACCAGGCGCGGACCAGAAGGTCCGACGAGGCCTTGGTGGACGAATAGGGGCTTGAGGGATGGTATGGCGTTTCTTCGGTGAACCTTGCAGGATCATCAAGCGCCAGGTCGCCGTATACCTCATCAGTGCTCACGTGATGGTAACGGACATCGTACTTCCTGGCGACTTCAAGGAGTCTGAAAGTGCCCACCACGTTGGTCTCGACAAATGGCGCTGGGTCCTTGATTGAGTTGTCGTTGTGGGACTCGGCGGCATAATGCACGATGGCATCGTGACCTGGCACGATTTTATCAAGCAGATCCGCATCGCAGATGTTGCCGTGGACGAACTCGACCCTGTCCTCCGGCAGCCCCTCGATATTCTTCCGGTTGCCGGCATAGGTGAGCGCGTCCAACACGGTGACGTGCACATCAGGGTGATGGTCAACCACATAGTGCACGAAGTTGGAGCCGATGAAGCCACATCCGCCGGTCACAAGAATGTTCCTGGGTGAAAAGAAATCTGCCATGCGGACCATTATACGATACCGGTGCCTCCATTTTTATGTGTGCTAATGTACCCCTGTTGTATTCAGCTACGAGCCTCTATGACCACTAAGCAAAGGGGGCCTGCGTGAAATTGCAAGCCAAACGATTGAACAGTCACAGCACCTATGCAGTACTGCTCTTCCTTGTCATCTCCATTCTCGAAGGCACGGTCTTCCTGACCAACGTCGGAGCCCTGACTCTGCCGGATGGCGATATGCACGCAAACGCCTCATATGCCATGGCAACCGGACAGATCTTGAACCTGCCTGAGCGCAGTACGGACAAATTCGGGAACCCGGTAAAGAGCCAGCATATTTCCGGAGACTCCCGATACCTGCATAACAAGGCCATGCACAACGCCCTGGTGATGGACATCATCGGCGACCCCATGGCCACCGACCCCCATATGGCGAATCAGCGTCTTGCCGACCATCTGCCATCAACACGGGTAACCCTCCCGGACAAGTCATTCCCCTCGCGAACGAACCAGTACTTCCCCCTGGTCTATCTGCCCCAGGGGATAGGCGTTTGGGTTGGCCTGCACACCGGACTCGGACCCTACAACGTCTGGCAATGCGGAAGAATAGCGAATTTCATCTTCTACCTGTTCCTATTCGGCCTATCCATCGTGATGATTCCCAGGGGCAAGTACCTCATGGCTGTACTGGGGTCCCTGTATCCGACCATATTCATGGCGACCAGCCTTATGTCGGATGCCATGTTCATCAGTGTCTGCGCGTGCTTCATCGCTTACTTCTTCTCCCTTTCAACCCGCGATAGACCAGTAACCCGTGTTCAGATGGGTATCCTGATAGGGCTCACCGTCTGCCTCTTCCTCTTCAAGACGGTGTACGTGGCATTGGCTCTCCTGGTATGGGCCCTGCCGGGGTCGCTGCTGACGACGAAACGCAAGGCTACATTCACGGGATTGTCCGCTCTCATCACTCTCCCGATTTACGGCCTGTGGAGTTCGATCTATCAGAATGTACCGGCAATCGTCAGTATCTCCGACAACACCCACTTCATGTTCAGGCACCCTCTGAAGGTCATATTCACCATTTCCTGGAACCTCATGGAGTTCCCGAAGACCCTGATGAGAATCGGTTCTGCCGTCCTCGTCCCGACACTCTTCGTACTGGCGGCCTGGCTCATCCTGTTTATGTCCAGCAGGCCTGCACCGGTTGACCAGAGTTCCCCGACCGCCTCCGTGCGCCGGTACCGGTACATCTGGGTCTCTATGGTCGCTTTCTTCTGTGTGGCCTTCCTGGCATATCTCTTCCCCTATCTCACCTGGAACGATATGACGGTCATGAAGAACGCCCAAGCGATACAAGGATTCCAGGGCAGGTATCTCACCCCGATCCTGCCCCTCCTGACCTGCATATGCTTCTTCCCGCCCGAGAGGACGGCGGATGCCTTGCCCCCTCACAACGCGGCCGATACCATTGTTGGAGCTTCCGAAGCAGAGAGTTCTTCTCCAACGCGATAGCTATAATCCTTGACGTTGCTGATGCCCGTCTCTGTTGTCCAGCACCGGCAGGTACCGATTAACCACTGACTTACCGATCGGCAGGTATTCAAACATGGGAAAGCAGACAATGCAGGCTTTGAAGAAAAGCAGGGGGGCCATGCTCTTCTTCCTTGCGTTTGCCCTGTTACAAGGCAGTTTCTTCATCACTACGGTTGGGGCGCTGTCGTTCCCCGATCCGAACATCCATGCCTACGCCTCGTACTCAGCCGCCACTGGACAGATTCTCAACAAACCCGATCGTCAGATTGATGCGTACGGGAATTCAGTCAAAATCCAGCAGCTTCATGGCGACCCCCGCTTTCTGAGCCTTCAAGGATGCCAGAACGCGCTGGTAGTGACCCTTCTCAATCAGACCTCGGACTATGACCCAAAGCTCGAGGAGCAAAAAGCCGTTGACGGCCTGGCCCCGGGCGAAGAAGTCACCGTAGCCTCCCTTAAGGGCACAAACCGGGCTAACCAGTATTTCCCTGCAGTGTTCCTCCCCCAGGCAATAGGTATCTGGATAGGTCTTCACACCCATCAATCCCCCTACCAGACCTGGCAACTGGGACGAATAAGCAATCTGGTGGTTTACATCCTCCTGTTCTGTCTGGCCATCGCCATCATCCCCAGGGGGAAGATGTTCCTGGCTGTCATAGGTGCATTGCCGCATGGCATGTTCATCGCATCAAGCCTTATGGCGGATGCTCTTTTCATCAGCCTCTGCGCGGTGTTCATCGCCCTTTTCATGGCTATCACCACCCGCAACAAACCGGCATCGAGAGGGGAGATGGTGGCCTTATCAGTACTGACAGTGCTCTTGTTCATGTGCAAAACCGTCTATGCCAGTCTTGCGGTCCTCATTCTCGTCCTGCCCAGACGGATTCTCTCAACGAAGCGTAAGACCCTGTGTCTAGGTTCCTCCGCCCTTGCAATCCTGGCGATCTACGGCACCTGGTCTTCCTTGTACTCAACGGTTTGGGCAGAGGCATCCGTCTCCGAAAACCTGAGATTCGTGCTTCGCCACCCCCTCAAAATGTGCATGGCAGTTGCATGGAACTTCTTCATAAGGGGACCGCTGCATCTACTTAAACTTGGGGCTCCTTCAGTCCTCCTGGTAATCATACTGGGACTGGCATGGGGTGTACTCTTCCACAACTCTCACCCGACCCGACGGAAGGTCACATCGGCACGTGGGTTCATCAGCCTGTACCGTTACCAGATCGCCTCGGCTCTGGCCTTCCTGCTCCTCATCTACCTGGCCTATGCGTCCATGATGCTCACCTGGAACAACCTGCCGCAGATGAGAATCGGCGACCCCATCCAAGGAATCCAGGCAAGGTATTTTGAGCCTTTCCTGCCTCTCCTGGTCTGCACTGTCTTCCACCCTTCCGATGAAGACATAACGGATACGGAAGACCGTTCGACGGAATCGCACAAGGTTGGTTCAGCAACAAGGGGAATCGAAGAGCACGGGCCCGAAGAGAAAGCCCTCAAGCGCGAAACGGTCTGAATTCCCGATCGCTACGGCCTAATTGACTTCGCCATGGTCGGTAATCACCGACCATGTGGAGCATCGGAAGTCGTATTCCTTGCGCCTCAGTCGGCGGGTTGAATACCCTTGCGCTGAATGAAGCGGTTCTTGAAAATCCACTTCAGGTGACCAAAACCGGTCTTCAGATAGGACTGCTTCGTCTCTCCGAACCTGATACCCTGCCGTATCCTGACTTCACCGAAACGGGGACCCAGGTACTTATGGGCATTGAGCTTGATCTGAGGGGACAGGTTCCAATCGCCCTCCGTCAGATGAAGGGAGGGAACCACGTCACGCTCGAACACCCACATCCCTGATAGGGAATCGTGGATGACCTTGGCGTAGAGAAGGAACATTTCGAAGTTGAGAATCTTCACCCCGAGCTGGAGTTTCAAAGGAATGTTCTTGTCGGGATACCTGGAGCAGGAGGCGAAGCTGAGGCCACGCTCCTTCATGACACCCATGATGCGAGGGAGGTCCTCAATCGGGTACGTGCCATCGGAGTCCGCACACACGATGATCGAACTCTTGGCCTTGTTGATTCCAGTCATGTGGGCGAACCCATAACCGATTCCCGAGGCGACCCTGTCATCGACAAGCATCTCGAAGCGAGGGTTCGACCGCTCAATCTCACGGCCGACCTCTACGGTGTCATCACTCGACTTGTTGCTGACGCAGATTATCTCATCATAGAAATCCGGAATGTCGGCGACCATCTGAGCCAGATGCTTTGCCTCATTGCGGCACGGCATGACCAGAGAAACAGTCGAACCGCTCAACATGACTTGGTACTCCTTCGAATCGTATCTTCGTCTCATCGGGCAACCAGCCAACAGCAGTGCAGGAACGAAGGCGTGGCCAGGTCCCTCACATCATAGCCCACTCCCCTCACGGGAGAGGGTTCATCCCGGCCTCCTATGTGCCGCAAAGCCAACGGGTCAGCGTGTCAGCCGATGTTCCATTTCTGGTTGGCCTGCTCTCGGAATGTATAGGTGATGACAGGGGTACCCGGGTTGAGACCGCCACTGTGGATGTCGATAGCCTTATTGTTGAACATGCTGCGGATGGCATACCCGCCCTGGTACTTCTGCAGGTACCACACCTGATTGTACCCGCTCGTTTGGGTGTACTGAACGATATTGCCGCCGTCTCCCGGGAAACCGTACTGGAGGTCTAGATACATCTTGGAGTGCACAACCCTGATTTTGTATCTTCCATTGCCGGCATCGATGAACTCGAAACCCTGATTGGGGCCTCCGTTGTACGGCCATGTCTGCAGACGGGTATCACGAACCATGCTGCCGGCAGGCACATCAAGGCTGCTCCCATTCGCGTATGAACTGGTGATGGTTCTTTTACCACCGGGGATGGCTGCTGCCTGCATCAGTCTGAAGGCCTGGTTCTGACCACCGTTATACTGCCAAATCTCCATCTTGGTACCCAGTGCCATATTGCCGCTGGTCACGTCGAGGGCCACACTTCTACCGTCCCCGAGTGCGGAGATGATGAAGACATATCCCTCTGGTGACCGATAGAAGTACCAGCGCTGATTGGGTCCCCTATTGGTCGAGTACTGAATGACTGGGTTCCCATTACGGGTAGAGCCTGTACTGACGTCCAGGGCCTTGCCGGAGTTCTTCGACGTGATGATATATGACCCGTCGCCGTGCGGCTTTAGGTGGTACAGCTGGTTCCAAGCGTTGGTAGGTGACCATGTTACCAACTGAGTCTCGTCCTGGTGGCTGCCGGCCGGTACGTCCAGATACCGGTCGGGAAGGGCCGAGCCGATGAAATAGTCACCTTCGGTTATGTCCGTGATTCTGTCGGCTGGGGAGAGCTTGGCCACGTCTCCCCCTACGCTCACCGGATTCCTGTTCCCGCAAGCGTTCAGATCCACGCTGTTGCCGATACCGTTGATTCTGCCGTTATCCGCATACTGCCAGCAACGCTGATTGGCAGAGAAGTTGAAGCCTGTGCGAGCACCATAACTGGCCACCCAGTGGGTCCTGGAGCGGATGGTGCCGCTGTTCAGAGCCGTGTTCAGGTAGTAGGTATAGGAGTAGATCGAGAGATTGTTATACCCCGCGGACTGCAAGCGGTTGTACCAGGAGTTGACGATGCTGTCGTACACGGCGGGTGACGTCGGAGGGGCATGGCCGGTCCAGGCCCACTTCTCCAGGTCATAGTAGACAGGGTAGGTCAAATCTCCGGGCTGCACACCCGCACGACGAAGAAGATCCACCGTGCCGTCTCCCTCGGCCCAGCCGGTATTGCCGTCATAAGCGTAGGAGTAGAGGTAAAGACCGAAGGGGATACCAAGACGTTTGCACTCATTGATGTTGTATAAGGCCGTACTGTCGAAGCCGTTTCCCCATCCGTATCCGATACGGATGATGGCGCCTTCCACACCAGCGGCACGGGCCGTCGCCCAGTCGATTCGCCCCTGCCATTGAGAGACGTCGATGACGCCCTTCGCCTGCTGAGCGAACAGGGTGCCATCTGCCTCGAAGAAGGCCTGGGAGCCGTTGTGTGTTCCCCAGTGGGCCCCATATGCGTTGTTGCCCAGCGAGGCGGTTTTCGCAACAGCTTCCGACCTCCCCTGCGGGCGGTAAACACCACTTCTCGCTACGGAGGAGTACCTATCGCCGACCTGCCGTTGAGCGGCCGGATTTACCGACCCTGCCCGGTCGGACTCGTCCAGCTGCTCCTTGACTTCACTGACGGGAACCGGAATGAAGCTCTTTCCTCCGGTCTTGGCCAGGGGATCTGCCGGATGGTCCGGAGTACCAACGACCGAGGTATCGGTCACCGGCTGGCCGGTAGTGATATCCCTGGCCTCGCCCTGGTCGGTGACGGCCACACTCTTGGATACCATCGTGGCCTCTTCGGGAATGGAATCATGGATGGTGTCAGGAAGCATATCGCGCGGTACGGCACCCGTCTCCCCTGTCGCCGTGGAGTAAGTCTGGTTGCCCGGCTGGCTCGTCAGCCCGGCCGCATGGGCCCGATTCACACCCGCGAACGGCATCAGGGCCAGGAGAGCTGTAACGGTTCCCGCCGCACAGGCTCTGCCCAGGTGCCTTTTCCACTGCAATCCCATATCCGACACCAGTCACACGCTCCTTGCATGGCGACCACTCGAACCCCAAGAAGGAAGGTACCTCCTGCCTCCTGTTGCTGGGAGTCCTTGTCAATCACAACTCGTAGGATAATCAGATTACCTGTATCTTTCTGACGGACACGCACACCCCAGGGAAGAGAACAGAAGATTCGCAAACAGCAAGGTCATACCGGCTTCCGAGTTCTGACGAGCCTGCCCACATCATGCGGGAATAGGGCAGCACGGCCAAAGACGGCGGTGCGAACATGCACAGGCAGAAGCAGGAGACGACTTGGGTCACCGGCAGGCGAACCGGTAGAGCGCCCAGTGCTCCCCGTCGCCGGCAGGAGCGCCAAAGTCCTCCACCTTCTGCAAGGCACCCGAACTTGACATACCCGTCAATGAGGTTCTGATCATGGAAGGGGTCATACTGGGCCCTGTAGGTGAACATGTGCAGGTCGGGTGCCTGAGGCCCCATGGTCAGGAAGTACTTCGGAGCCGCGACGGCGCCACCGGGGCCATGCTGGGTGAAGCTGGGATCCACCGGACAGACCGTGGTCAGGAGCCTATCGGCATCACCTGAGGCAAAGGCATGTTCAACCTCCCCGAATACCTTGCCGTTTTTGGTGTCCATAGGATTGTAGACAGGGTAAAGCATGTTGAGCCCATACAGGGTCATCCCATACATGGAGCCGTTCAGGGGGTCGGAGACAATCACCGCATCATCCTGACCGGCCCGGTTCCTGACAGTGGTCAGCGCCTCGAACTTGGCCCTCGTCAGCTGCGAGTGCGGATCCTCCCTGTCCAGGACTGTGTTGGCCTCAGCCAGCAGAGCCAGATCATCGCGTCGAGGATTGTATATATTCCCCGCCACGACCAGGACCAGAGAGAGTGCAGTAACCGTCAGGACCCGGAAGGCACCATTCACGGCCGGCGCAGACAGCCAGTCCGTGGTCACATCCGTCGAACCTGTCAGGACCTTCTTGCCGCACTTCCACACCGCCGGCTGGGGATTCAAGAGGCAGCGCGCCCCGAAAACAAGGAGGGGGATTATCGCCAGGGGCAGCATGGCCAGGGGTCTGGTTTCACCTCGGTACCAGGCTGCGGTCAGGATATTGGCAAGGGGGCCGGAAACCGCCGCACTGCAGACGTAAATCAACCCGATCAGCAGGAAGGAGAGGACCAGGGACAGCCCTTCGCGGAAACGCCTGCCACTCAGCAGGAGTGAGGCGGCCAGGGCCAGCACGATGCATACCGCCATGAGCAGACCAGCGAACCCGGACAGGTTCCCGGTAAAGAGGACGCCTATGGCATCGGGCAGACTTCTGGTCGGCTGGAAGGTATGGAACCACGTGGACGGATGCAGGTAGTCCTTTCCATGGTCCCGACGCATCACGTAGACGGCAAAGAGGGCTGCTGCCAGGCAGCCGAATCCGGCCGCCCCTGCAATCAGCTTCCAGGAAAGGCGGAAGAGGATGAAAAAGACCATGAGCACCAGGTAGGTGAAGGCAATCCGCGGATGGGCAAGGAGTACAAGGACCGCCAGAGCCAGGTTGACCGGCACCCAGAAGACCAGCCCCCTGCCTGGGGTATCCGGCTTCCTCCGGTCAGCAATTGCATCCATCAACCTCAGCCCGGAGTATAGGGAGAACGGCAATAGGGCCGTTGCCAACCCGTAGGCGAAGAGAGGGCCCGCGTCGAACAACCAGAAGGGGAAGGCAGCCGACGTTACCGAAAGCACCGGCACCAGGAGGCACATCCCCGCAACCTGCAACCTCGGCATATCACCGAAGAAGTAGGAGCACCAAAGCAGCATTCCCGCAGGGAAGAGCAGGCCCGAGGCAAAAATCCAGACCAGGTTGAGCCCGGTGAAGATGTTGACCGTGCAACCGAAGAAACCGGCCACCTTGATCAGGCAGTAAACCATAAGATGGAAGAGCGGCGGGTAGAAGGAGTCATTGGGATTCAGCTCGAAAGCGACTGGGAGCCCATTTCGAAGAAGTTTGCGAATGAAGTAATAGTGGGATGGGGCGTCAATGGCCTGGATGGGCATATTCCACATCTCCCAGGTCTTGGGGAACCAGGCGACGACCAGTCCGAACGCCATGGCCACCCCGGCCACCGAGGCAAGAGGAACCAGCCAGGCAGACTTCAAGAAGCGCGGCCCGGCCGCATGGGGATGGGCAGTACCCGATGGGACATCCGGCTCTACAGGTCCGACCATGTCCACCGAGTCGACTGTCTGAGACGTCATATCCATCCTCCCGTAGGGCAGCAACTGCATATGAGACTACACGTAGGGCGGTCCCGTCCATCCCCATCCGGATAAGATCACGTCTGCGATTACCGGAGATACGATTACCTGAGAACACCAATTACGTCCGAAAGGTGCATGAGCATGTCGAAGTCCATTGCCGTGATCTCCCTGATTGGCGACTGGCTCCTCTTTTCCTTCCCGCTCTATCAGGGACTTATGGAACTCAAGGAGTTCAAGGCACTCTTGGAGGAATTCAAGCAGGTCAGCAAACGATGGAGCCCAATCTCACCATGGTGGTGGCTGATTCCGCCCCTCAAGGTCCACAAGGAACGAACACGTGGCAACAACATCCTCCGAGAGGCGGCTGATACCAAGCGCGAGCGCCGCCAGGTCGTCAACTTCCTGGACAAGGCCACGGCCTGGTACTTCGTGGCTCTGGCCGGCTGGCTGAAGATGATTGCCTCCTTATACGAGCTCCTGGAGCAGTATGAGGTCGAGAGCGTCTGGATCCTGGTCGGACTGGTGTCCATCCTGACGGCTGGCGGCATCTTCAATGCCCATTACCGAATCGACTCCAGGCGCGTGGTCAAGAAAGAAACGGAGCTCGACTCCGGCATCGAGCGGGTTGAGGAATAAGGGCCGCTCGGCGCTCCTGACACACGTAAACGGACGTAAAACCCTACGCGAGGACCGGACTGACCTGAATCAGAGCAGCCTGAGCGAAGTTCAGCTGCAAATCTTCGCCCTGCTTTCCGACGGCCTGGTCCGGCTGATCCGCAGGATCGGTCACCACCCGCAGCGTGACCGGCTCTTCCTCTTGTTTGCGGACCACCTGAAGCAGGGTCCCATGGCCGATTCCGTGCTTGCTCAGGTACCTCAGCATCGTCGAGTCCTCATCGCTGACACGGTGCACACGGATGGTGTTCCCCTCCTCCACTTGCGAGAGGGGCTGCGTCTCGGGGATGACCGGGATGGTCCCGGTTTCAGAAGGTATGGCATCACCATGCGGGTCCAGCGTGGGGTGGTCGAGATACTGATCGATTTTCTCTATCATCTTGTCGGAAACGGCATGTTCCAGGGCATCCGCTTCCTCATGCACCTCGTCCCAGCTGTAATCCAGCACCTCAACCAGGAAGGTCTCCAAGAGTCGGTGGCGGCGGACCATCGTAACGGCAGAGCGTACCCCGGCAGGGGTGAGCCCCACCTTCCCATACGGCTTGTGCTCCACCAGACCGGCATCAACCAGCCTGCTCAGGGCACCGGAAACGGTGGACAGCTTCATCCCCGTCCGTTCGGCCACCGCCGAAGGTTGGACCGGACCCTCGTCCCACTCCTGCAGGTCCCAGATGACCTTCAGGTAGTCCTGGGCATTGGCCGAAAGCTGCGTGACATCCATGTTGCACAGTTTATAGCATGGCGATTCACACCCTCTTCGCCCCGGCGGCAGGATATGGCCGCTCCATCTATGCAGATGGCATGACCGGCCGGGCGAGATGTTGGCAGGGTCACAGGACAATCTTCCATAGGGGATGGAAATATCGGCAGGGCATCATTAGACTTCGAAGGGTCGAAGTTTTACCGAGGGCCGTCAGGCAGACCAGATTCCCAGGAAGGTGCCATGCTGAAATCAGAGGCAAGACAAGCAGTAGAGTCCGTACCCCGGGGCGGCGCCGACCAGGCCAATCCGGCCAGCAATGAACCGGGCCGGGGACACTCGATCATCGAGACCGCCAACGGTCGTTCCCTGGAGGAAATCAACGCCACGGTGGCAGTGCCCAAGTCCACCACCTCCTTCTGGAAGAACCTTGCGGCCTTCTCCGGTCCAGGTGCCCTGGTGGCCGTAGGCTACATGGACCCCGGCAACTGGATCACCTCCATCGGCGGCGGGGCCCAGTACGGCTACCTCCTCATGAGCGTCATCCTCATATCCAGCCTGATTGCCATGATGCTCCAGTACATGTCAGCCAAGCTGGGCATCGTGACCGGTCTGGATCTGGCCCAGGCCACCCGCCTGCATACCGGCCGCAAACTCAGCTTCGTCCTCTGGATCTGCACCGAGCTTGCCGTCATGGCCACCGACATCGCCGAAGTGATCGGCGGGGCCATTGCCCTCAAACTCCTCTTCGGTATCCCCCTGGTGCTGGGCGTGGCCCTGACCGTTCTGGATGTTCTGATACTGCTCCTCCTGACCAAGATCGGATTCCGCCGAATCGAGGCCATCGTGGCCACGCTGATCCTGGTCATCATGGTTGTCTTCGTCTACGAGGTAGTCCTGGCGCGACCCGACCTGCCTGCCATGTTCGAAGGATTCGTGCCCACCCCGGAGATTCTGGGCAAGGGGCAGCTCACCATGGCACTGGGCATCGTTGGTGCCACGGTCATGCCCCACAACCTCTACCTCCACTCCTCCATTGTCCAGACCCGCGACTTCGACAGGGAGGACGAGAACCAAGTCTCCAACGCGGTCCGATTCGCCACCTGGGACTCCAACATCCAGCTCACGGGCGCCTTCATCGTCAACTGCCTCCTCCTGGTACTGGGTGCCGCCATGTTCTTCGGCCACGGTGAGGGACTGGACACGTTCACCGCCCTGTACAACGCACTGGGCGACAAGACCATCGCCGGACCTGTGGCGTCAGGACTTCTCTCCACCCTCTTCGCCGTGGCCCTGCTGGCCTCCGGACAGAACTCGACCATCACCGGCACCCTGACCGGACAGATCGTCATGGAAGGCTTCATCCGCATGAGGATCCCACTCTGGTTGCGCCGCCTTGTGACCCGTGTCGTCTCCATTATCCCCGTCCTTATCTGTACCATCGCCTTCGGCGGCAAGGAATCCGCCCTGGACAGCCTCCTGGTTTACTCCCAGGTCTTCCTCTGCGTGGCCCTGCCCATATCCATGGTCCCCCTGGTCTGGTTCACCTCCTCCAGGAAAATCATGGGGAAGCATGCAAACCCCCGGTGGATGGCCTTCCTCGCCTGGATTATCGTGGCAATCCTGACCGGACTGAATCTCCAGCTGGTCATCCAGGATGTGGGCGAGCTGATTCAGATGCTCTGATTTGCGGGCCGGTGATTCCACACGCCAAGGCCTGCCAAATCCGGCACCTATGTTATAGTTTCTAGTTGTGTCGTTACGACAGGTTCATACGAACTGGTCGCAGCAGACATCTGGAGGATTCGCCTAGTGGTCTATGGCGCACGCTTGGAAAGCGTGTTGGGTTCACGCCCTCACGAGTTCGAATCTCGTATCCTCCGCCAACAAGGGTTTTGAACAATCGTTCAAAGCCCTTTTATCATATCTGATAACGACAATATTCCGTGCTTCTGTACGACCTCACCCGTTTTCGCCTGCCCCGCTTGGTTCCTTTGGAAGCTGTTGAATGTACCGAGTCGAATGGTGGGATAGGTGGCGCAATTTCGGCGGTAGCAAACTCACCACTAACGGGTCTGGCAGGACATGCCAGACAAGGATGCGCAGGTGGGCCAAGTGGCGAGGGCGGCGGCATTAAAAGGCGAGTATGGGGTTGCCCAGTGCCGTTCTCGAGCAGGCCAATCCGACGCCACCTCTTCCACTATTACGATCACCTTTGAATGATGTTTTGATTGATCAGTTTTAACAGTTCCTTTTCGCAGTTACGCATGTAACCCAAACTCTTCTTAAGACCGGAAAGCTCTTTCCTGGCTTCTTTCCTGTCGGCCTTATCTAAGTCCTTATCTTCAGAACGCATAGAGAGTACATCCTGCTGAATTTCCATCCGTTCAATCTGATCAAGCAAATCTTGTCGCATCCGATCAACCGTCTCTCGCTTCATATCAGCTCGAGCAAAATCGGATTGGCAAAATGTGAGGAGCTTCGAACACTCGTCGAGAGCAAACACACCTTTGGGATCAGTGAGAAGCGAAGCAACAGCAGTTACACCACTACCGCCAGCCAAACCCAACACTGCGCCACCACCAGCGATTAAGGCTGTGCCGCCTGCCATACCGAAACCTCCAGCAGCCAATGCACCACCGCCAACCGCAGCAAGGCTCGCACTGGTAAGAGCAGCACCAGATAGGCCCGCGACAGCCGATCCGGCGATAACCGGCGCTATGACTGGCGCTAATGTAAACGCCGCACCTCCCGTAGCAACCGCAACCGCAGCAGTTCCCGCAACACCAACGATTTTCCTGGTTCGGCTACCATCCAATAAGCCAGCATTCTTGTTTAGCGCCTTAGCGGTCTGCTGCACAGGGGATTTATCCAAATCGCCGCTTACATCACTCCATAGTTCTTCAAGAATCCTTGAATCAAATTTGAGGCGCCTGGTCCTCTTGTCCGAGGAGTCTGACGTTCCATCAGAATTCCCTGATTCCGTTTCAGCGCGATATGAGGCATACGGGACAAACCGTGCAAGTTCGATCAGAACCAGCGCTTTCCACGTGGTTCCGTCTCGCGCAACAAGTTCTTCGATTCTCTGCTTCACTTGCCCTCGATTTAGAAAATCGCAGTCCGCGGGCAGGTTTTCAGACCATCTGCCAAGCCATTCTTCTTTTTTACCTCGGTCTGTTGCCTTACTTCGATCTATGTCCTCATAAAGAGCCAGCCGTTCTATCGAAAACAGAACAGACAGGTGCTCCGGCTTCAATGAGAGCATTTCCATCGTTATCCGATCGGTCAGGTCATCGTCTTGCCGCCGCATCCCGTGATTCGCTCTTCGCTCCCGCACCACTTTGACATCCACACCTATAACAAAAACCAGACGAGTCACACCTACGTAGTTGACTCTCAGCAAGAACTCCTTGCCGGCAAGTACCTTGCCTCCCTTAAACCCAACCAAAGCAGCCCGAATAGCGGCATCCGCTAGATCCACCGCGGTAAAGGTAGCTGAGGCAATGGATACCATGCGAACGACTCTGGAGTTATTGAATGGGAGAATCCTACCCATGTCCAGCTGCGTCAAGTCGGTCAAAGAACGGACCTCATTGTTTTTCATCTCCAGATAAAGATGACGAAGAAAATAGCAGCATCGCGTCAGGCATTCATTCAGTAGCACTGGGAGCGTTTGGTTCCCCAGTTCATGCACAACACCGATTTCAGTTCGGAGGTTGAATCTACGAGGCACTTTACGACCTTCACCATCAACCTGCGCAAATAAGGTCCCATTGAACATCTTGGAAATGAATTTGCGTGTCCCCATGCCAGAATCCATGGCATTTTTAAACACGGGCAAGGCAGACAATTCCTTGATAATAGAGAGCAAAGGGCCAGGTATCCCCGTGCCCTGACCGGAATTCGAACTTGATCCCGCCATGTCTGACGCCATGTGCAGGAACCATTGCGCCGTGCCTAAGAACAGCTTTTCGCCGAGACTATCACCGATCAGCCCCTCCTCAAACCATTGCTCTTCCACCGGGACCGCTATGAAATCTCCGTACTGATCGGTGCCATATACCTTTCCGGTAACTTGCGTAAGTATCGAAAATACCAATCCCCCAAGGGAGAAGTGGTGAGAAAAGTCCCTGAGATGATGTTGCAAACCACCCCCAAATTCGGCCGTGTACTTATCCCCAACAAACGGATATTTCTCTTCTAGGAAATGAATCGCATCGCGCAGGGACTCTCCTCTAAAACCAGAATGCTGCCCTGCCACCCAAACCACGAATTCATTGACTTTCTTCAAACCCCACTTGTTCGCCCCGTCCAAAGAGAACTTGCCAACAAAAATCGAATCACATAAACCAGCAACCACTCCACAAGCTGCAGCTATCTTGTAATCAAGCTGCGCATCATCTTGTACATGGTCACTTGCAGCATCTTCTTCAATGGATTCCACATGGATTCCATCACCGAAATCTTCGGTCGCCTTGGCGGTGCTGATTCCAGCCTCTATACCTTTGTCCTTGGCAAGCTCCAGTGAATACTCAGCAGAGACCAAATCGCTACCGTGCCGTGGCGAAAGTTCCAACTCTCTTGTCATCCGCCCCTCCCCCTCCACAATATGCTCAGAAACAAAGCACTGTATCCAGAATAAAACAGCAACTGGAACGCATGCAAATAGCCGACCAGCGCCCCAGATGCGGCAGAACTCGATGGATGGAGGCGAACAAGGGCAATCAGCTAAAGACCGCCGTATGAGAGAGCTCACAGAAACCACCAGAGTCGAAAAGCACAGGCAGTAGCTACTCCGTTAAGCCCGCAAGCAATATGAACCTACAAGGAAGGTATTCAGTTACTATGACAGGCTCACCAACTTCGTGGCTTGCCGCTTCACATCGCCGAGCCACGATACGGGCGAGATCCCTATCTGGCCTCCGAAGTACGCGACTTGAGGAAGAACGAGGCACCTAGGCCGACTACTGCCACGATCGCCAGGAAGACGAAGGCCCACCGGTAGCCCTGCTCGAAAGCCTGAGCTGACATGGCCCCGCCGTGGCGTCCCCGCTCTACACCGATGGTAACAATCATCATGGCGGCGGCCGTGCCCAGCGATCCGCCGACCTGTCGGACAGTTGAGGCGGCAGCATTACCATGGGCTGCGAGGTCCGGAGGCAGAGCGTTGATGCCCTCAGTAAAAGTAGTCATCATGACCAGCGCGACACCTGCCAGGCGCAGAGCATAGCAACAGGCAATCACGATGAGGCTGGTAGCGGTTCCGAACCATATCATCGGTAGGGTGCCAACCAGCAACACCATGTACCCCAAAAGAGAGATTCTCCTCGCCCCAATCCTTTGATAAATCATCCCCGAAAGGGGGTTGAATATGCCCATGACGATGGCCCCCGGCAGCATGACCAGGCCCGAGGTAAGCGCGCTGGACCCACGCGTGTTCTGCAAATAAAGGGGAAGAACCAGCTCCACCCCGACCATGGCAATGTTGCTCAGAGTGCTCAGCAAGCTGGTCAGGTTGAAAGTGGCGTTCGTGAAGACCCGCAAATTCACCAGCGGGTACTCCAGATGCAGCTGGCGCCAGCAGAACACGACCACGACCAAGAGGCCGATCAAGAACAGTCCCAGATCAGGCACCGATGCTCCGCCCTTGTCTCCAATGGAGGAGAGGGCATAAAGAAGAAGCCCGAAACCCAGGCAGGAATATATTACGGAAGCCACGTCCAAGCGGGTTTTCACCCTGTCGTTGACCGTGTAGACCAGGAAGAACGACACCACCAGGATAGCGGCACTCATAATGGCAAGCAGGACGAACAGAGCCTTCCAGGACCAGTGCTCCAAAACAAACCCAGAAAGCGTGGGGCCCACCGTAGGTCCCAAAGCCACAACCAGCCCCACCACACCCAGGGCCACACCACGTTTCTCTGGCGGGAAAAGCAGCAAGACCACGTTCTGGATGAAAGGCATCAGTGATCCAGCGGCAACGGCCTGAATGATCCTACCCGTCAATAGCAGAGCAAAATGTCCACCGGAAAAGGTGCAGACCAAAGAGCCCATTAGAAAAGTCGCCATCATCACAATGAAGGCATGCTTAGACTGAAAGTTCGAGAAAACCCAGGCTGATACGGGGATCATTAGTCCCACTACAAGGAGATAAGAGGTGCTCAGCCACTGAGCGGTGGATTGGGAAACACGGAAATCCGCCATAATGGTCGGAAGCGCGTTGTTGAGGAAGGTCTCCGCCATCAAGGCAATGAAGGCCCCAGCCAGGAGCGTGCCCATCATCACGGAGCGATTACCCTCAGATCCGCCTTTGCTACCAACCTTGCCCATATCACATCCTCCATCCCCAACGGGACTCAATCCGAATACCTCTCCAGCCTGATTCAGTGAGGCAGTTCAGGATTCCATGTTTCCGATGATTCGTTCCAGGTAGTTGATTAACTGTCTGCTTTCCTGATCGCTGAATCCGTTCAAGGCCAACTCTCCCGTAGCCTGCAGCGCATGACAGACCTCAGTTCGACGGGCATTCAAATCCGCCCGCGCTCGGTCCGTGAGGTCCAGAACCATCTGACGCCTGTCATCAATCTGCGGCTCTGCAGTTAGCCATCCTGCTTTGACCAGCCGCTTGACGATTCCCCGGACCGTGGGATGGCTCAATCGGAATCTGTCAGACACGGCCTTCTGAGTCACTTCCAGGCCATCATGCTCATACAGGTAATAGACAATGACGAACTGAGGGCCTGTCAACTCGGGGAAGATGCCCCGCACAGATTCATTCATTTGCTTTTCCAGCAAGGTATTGGCTATCTTGACCAGCCCCTCCGGCCGTTGCTCAGACAATTCCGGCTTCATCTTCCCGCCCTTCAAAAGTATAGCTTGCTACATTATTAGAGAAACCGATCTCGTTGTCAAGGCAAGGGCCTCCGCCAGGATAAACACTCACAAGCGCCTGCATATGCAGCCAACCGGTCGGAACCCTTCAGGAAAGAGACCGCGCCAATGCCGTCCAAGCAGCGGCGTTTCACCAACACCCAAGATATGCGAAGGGCTCGGAAGGAATCACGCCAGCGGAAAGAGGGTCTACTTGACTGAGGAAACTGCCCGACGTCACCGAGAAGACAGATGAACCAGTGAATATGCTCTCGAGGGTATGCACCACAGAATCTATCAAGGAATCAACATCCGGAATAATCACCGAACAGCAGGATACGGCAGGCCATCTTTTGTTTGTATTAACGGACCACTGCAGACATGCCGGAGTGGGGGAGAATAACCTTTTAAAAGAGCAAAGCAGGTCCATCAGCTAACACTTCGACAGCCTTTCCCAGTGCGATGAGAGACCAGCTACTTTAGGCGAATCGGACCGCGATACAACCCAACATTTATCTCTAAAATCAATGACCTCGGCAACAAGAGCCTGAGCCGCCACAAGGACCACTGACAACTCTGACCCGCTATCCGGAAAGGTGGAACCACCTGATTGCCTTGTACGGAAGCAGTATTTGTTCGGCACAATATCGCAACAAACGCTCTTTTCCACAGCCACAACCGTCCACATGCTCGGATTTCGAGACTTACGTGACCACCGTTCTACGCTAAGCAAACGCCGAGTTTGATCTTCATAGACAGCGCCTCGACCCGGTCACAGAACTTCAACCAGATAACTGCTCGGCGTTAGATGGAGCTCCGCTACTTCAGTTCCCGTGACTTTGTAATACCCAGGCTTCTTACTGTTGAGGCCGAATAGTCGTAAGAGCATAAACTGCTCTCCATCCGCTTTAGCCTGCTCAATTTCGTTAGAAGATATGAAAAACTGGGCGTGTTTGCTTATCTCTGCAGTAGCTTTCACTTCCACGTGAAGCTCGGCCTCGAGTGTACCGCCTGTCACTCGTATGTCGTAGCCAAGCGAATCGTCCTCCTCCGAGACCCGCTCCACCTTGCTTGAGGGATACCACTGCTGAAGCAGCTCAACCGCTGCAGCTTCTCCCCTGTTCCCTATTGCTATATTGCGCTTCTGGTTAAGCACATAGTCAGGTTTAAAAGGTCTATGATTGCCGCTTTGAACTTTCCGCGCGTGCTCTCGCGAACCAGGAAACTCAACCTCTTTGAAATCGCTTACAGAAGCCTTGGCCGGCAAGCTGTGCAATATAGTCGTCAGACTTTTGTCGGTTGTGCGCACTTCCTCAATTGCATCTTCATAAGCCCCGAGAGGGTCAGCTTCGGCACTTCCCTTAAAGATATCCACCATGCCGGCATAAAGCTTCAGCATGTTCTCCAGATCCGCCACCAGGTGGGCTTCATCAGGTAGCGAATCAGCCGGATAGTACATCCCAAAGATATGGCCTTGCTCGTACCCTCTTGGACGATCGCTATTACGCCCCGAAAGGGCTAAATCAATTGAAGCGCGAATATCGGCTGAAACAATCCCCTTACGCTCGAGCGCAGACCGAACCCGCTCGGACATTTTCTGAATATTCTCTCTGCCTATCGCGGCACCGCCTTGACGACTAAAGGGTTCCCACGCTTGGTTCAAAGATAAATAAACACCAGTCATATCAGTTTTAAATAGATATACAAGGTAGTACCCCCTCCCGGCTCTATTTGTGATTCGAGGATCGAATATGCCGAACCACGGAACTTGGGCCTTGCGCCCGATACCCGCTGATCCTTTAACCAGATAGTCGGCATATGACGAAGGAAGACCAGCAAGAATCATCTTGGGGAAGGTACCTCGTATTTCATCAGCAATATCACTTGTCAGACTCCCGGAGAGATACCGACTCAGCACCTCAGAA
Organism: Bifidobacterium coryneforme; assembly: GCF_000737865.1. Classification (NCBI taxonomy): domain Bacteria; kingdom Bacillati; phylum Actinomycetota; class Actinomycetes; order Bifidobacteriales; family Bifidobacteriaceae; genus Bifidobacterium; species Bifidobacterium coryneforme. The sequence goes on along the minus strand of NZ_CP007287.1, from coordinate 266,660 downwards.
AGGGCATGCCTTATCCCCATCTCCATCTAATGCTCCTTCGCTCTCGCAGACCAATCGATGTGCGGCCCAGTGCACTTATCGTACAACTAGAGCAATATCCGATAAGCCCTAAGACAGGCTGAGCCGATAACCTTAGAAAGAACAGTGCCGCTAAAGCACAGCAATTCTGCAGGATTACGCTTCCCGCAGCTGGCGTATAGACGCAAACAAATGAGGTTCGCTTCCCATAAAGGTCAGAACGTCAATCGCACTTCCAAGCCTTTAAAGCAAAAGCGTTGCAATTAGTGCCAAAACTAGTCACACGCTGTCTGTGCACTCCCAGCGGAGAACCATGACGACCACCCTGAGATACATCATATAGATTCCACGACAAGGACAATGACTTTAGTCAATCCGGGCAGATTTACCATGGAAGACCAATGCCTGGTTCAATGCATCAAGGCGCACAAGCCCCAACCATCCCCACTGACGACACCCAAGTGGACAAGCCGAGTCATACTCGTTATACTCACACCATAACGTTATATAACGTTATGTGATGAACAAGGAGGTTATCATGCAGGATATTACCGATGTGTCCAAGCGTCTGGTCCAGCACAACAAGGGCAAAATCACCGAGGTCTATTTCGTGGCCTGCGGCGGTTCACTGGTCGATATGTATGTGTCGGACTATTTCATCCGCAGCGAGTCCACAACCATTACCAGCGGGTGGTACACAGCCAACGAATTCGTCCACGCCACCCCCAAGCGCCTCGGCAAGAACTCCGTCGTGATCGCTTGCTCCCACGGCGGCAATACACCCGAGACGGTCGAGGCCGCCAGGATTGCGAAAGCAGCCGGGGCGCAGACGGTCGGACTCACATACAACGACAAGGCCGACCTGCTCGCCGTTTCGGACTATAGCTTCCTCTACGAGTGGGGCGATGAAACCCGCGTCCACAACAACCCCATGGCAATCATGCTGGAACTGACTGTCGGCATGGTAAACGAATTGGAAGGTTACGATCACTACAACACCTTTATGGAAGGCATGAAGCTGATCGATACCATCGTGGCATCCGCGGAAAAGCAGGTCGAGCCCAGGGCCAAGGCCTTCGCCGACGCCTACAAGGACGAGGAGATGTTCTACGTGATGGCCTCCGGAGCATCCTACGGCCACGCATACGGGTTCTCGATTTGCTCCTTGATGGAGATGCAGTGGCTGGATGCAACGGCCGTGCACACCGGCGAGTTCTTCCACGGCCCACTGGAGATCACCGACGAAAACACCCCCTTCATCCTAGCGATGGGTCTTGGACGTACCCGCGAGCTGGACGAGCGAGTGCTGAAGTTCCTCAAGCGGTATGCCAAGAAGATCGAGGTCGTCGACGCAAAGGAACTCGGACTGGACATGATTGACGACTCGGTCAGCGAGTACTTCAATCCCGTGCTCTTCTACAGCGTGCTCAGCAAGTACCGCTATGCCCTGTCCAAGGTCCACAACCATGACCTGGACGTGCGGAGGTATATGGGCAAGGTGGAGTACTGATATGCCGGGCCATATTCCTCACGAGGACACAAAGGTCATCGGCCTGGGAGACCAGGTTGTTGACCAGTACGTCAACAAGAACGTCATGTATCCCGGTGGCAACGCCCTGAATTTCGCGGCATTCGCCAAGAAGCTGGGGTACGAGGCGGCATTCATGGGGGTATTCGGCGATGATCGTCAGGCCCGGCTGGTCGAATCCAGTATTGACGACCTGGGGATAGACCGCAGTCACAGCGTGGTACGCCACGGTGAGAACGGCTGTGCCAAGGTCAACATCATCGATGGCGACCGCGTTTTCATTGGAAGCAATGAAGGCGGCATCGCGGGACAGGAGCCCCTGCAACTGGACGAGGGCGATCTGGATTACCTGCGGGGGTTCGGCCTCATCCACATGGGAGTATGGGGAAACGCCAATCATCTGCTGCCCCAGGTCAGCAGACTGGGCATTCCGATCTCCTATGACTTCTCCGACGAGTTCGACAACGCCATGGTTGATGCCGCAATCGGGTACGTGCAGTATGGCTTCTTCTCGGTCAGTGGGATGGAAACCAATCAGGTGGAGGTGTTGCTCAAGCACCTCTTCACGGAGCCCAACAGGGCCCTGATCGCCACACGAGGTTCCCAGTCCACGGTGGTCTATGACGGCCAGAACTTCCATGAACTGGCACCCCATGTCGTGGAAGCCGTTGACACCATGGCGGCCGGAGACTCGTTCCTGACCGCCTTCCTGCTGAATCACGTTGTGCAAGGGCGCGGTTTGGACGAGAGCCTGGTCGCAGGCCAGGACTTTGCAGCAGAGGCGGTGCAGTTGAATGGCTCTTTCGGATATGGCGCACCCATCAGGTAGCCATATCACCATCCAGGTCCAGGCAGTTCGGATCGGGATGTAATCGGATATAGATATGAACCCGGGCAGCAAGGATCAACCGAACCTTGTAAGAGCGGTATGTCAGCCTCGATGAGGTAGCATACTGTGTTACATGACCGATAGGGAGAACCTGATGCTCAAGGGCGATACGCAGATACCGAAGTACGCTCAGATCAAGGCGCTCCTGCTCTCCGAAATTCGGTCCGGCCAATTGGCCCCCGGTGAGAAGATCCCTACTGAGCCCCAGTTGTGCGAACAATTCGGCGTATCCCGTATCACCGTTCGTCGTGCCATTGAGGAACTGGTGGACGATGGTTATCTTCTCAAGAAGCAGGGGAAGGGCACCTTCGTCAGAACCCACAAAATCGACCGGAGAGTCGAATACGTCATGGGATTTACAGAGAGCCTGACCAAGGCCGGCTACAAGCCATCAAGCAAGGTGCTCGAATGCCGTCTGATCCATGCCGAACAGTGGATTACCGAGCAACTTGGCGACCAGCCGTCCGAGGATGTGGTCTATCTGAAGCGGTTGCGGATGGCCGACAACCAACCGGTCATGGAAGAGAACAACTACTTCCCTGCCGATAGGTTCGCCTTCCTCATGCACGAGGATCTGTCAGGGTCCCTCTATGACCTGCTTGAGAGGAAGCACGGAATCCGGCCCATCAATCCCAAGACGACAAGGCTTGGTATGACCTTGGCCGATGCCCGGCTGGCCAAGGAGATGAAGGTGGTCATAGGCACTCCCTGCTTTGAGGTTCATACACTTATCTGCGATCAGGATGACCGACCGGTTCATGTTGGTCATCAGTTTTATCTTGGGGAGTTCTATACCTTCAGCCTCTAACAAGGTGGTCGGCTGAACCCGGAACGCGCATCCTCTTGCCATCTCATAAGGGCAAGTGCGCCCAAAGGACTCCCCAAGTCCTGACGATAAGGACAGACAATGAGGACTGTTGTAAGGTCCCGTCATATCTTTGACGGGATTTCCCCGCACCTCTTCAAGGGGTTTGTGGAGTTTGAAGGATCGACCATCACCAAGGTTGGTCGCGACTGGAATCACGAAGATCCTGGACCCGATTGCCAGGTGCTCGAATATGACGAGTGCCTGGTCATGCCGGGCCTTCACGACAACCATGTTTTCTTCTCCGGATGGATGGCGGCAAACGCCGGCCTGGATCTGTCATCCGCGGATTCCGAAGAGGAGGCCGCACTTCTCTTGGCCAAGGAGCACAGGGAGAATCCGACAAGACCCATATACGCCCATGGATGGAATCGGCAGCTATGGGGCCAAGACCCCGAGCGGGACAGTCTGGATGACATCAGCGACCAGACCCCGATAGTGGCCATCGACTCACTACGCAGCCGTTACTGGATGAATACAGCGGCGGTTCGGCGGTATGGATTCTTCGAGGACCAGCTTGGGGCAGAGGACCGGGCCCTGCTGATCAAAGAGATGACCGGTGACCGAGAGCTGGTTCGGGCTTCATGGAGACGATTCGAGCAATTGCTCCTCGAAAGAGGAGTGGTTTCCTGCAAGGACATCGTTTTCGACGACACAGGCGTACATGGCTGGCTGGCCGATAAGCGCCTGAAGGCCGATCTCTACATAGAGCCCGTAAGGGAGCAGGTAACCGGAGCAAGGCTGAAGCAGATCGCCACACAACCGCTGGGTTCCAAGACCAGGCTACGCGGAGTCAAGCTCATGGTCGACGGAGTCGTCGCTGACAGAACCGCGGATATTCACGGTCGCTATGCCTCCGGTGAGCCCACCCCACAAGTTGATTACCGAGAACTGGAACATCGCGTCGAAGACATCGCAGGCAGCGGGTTTTCCTGTTGCATGACCGCCGAGGGCGACAGGGCCATAGAGGAATCCGCTCGGATACTGTCCTCTGCGGCCGCGCCGGGATTGCACCACTCCATCAGCGACTTGGAGATGATCAATGATCGGGCAGCCGGCGTAATGGCCCAGGCAGGCATCACAGCCGAGTTATATCCGCAGATATTGGGCTTGAACCCATCCGCCCAGGATGCCTACATGCCAAACACCATTGCCGACGATGACGGCAGTGATTTCTTCCATTACAGCAGTCTGACGACGCCTGGGCTGAATCTGACATGCGGCACGGACTGCCCCCTCTTCCTGCCGAGCCTTCCCGAATCCATCCTGCGGGCCAGTCTGCGGGAATTCGACAAGGGAGGCGAGCAGTGGTTCCCCCAGTACGCCCTCCCGGCAATGGCTGTATTGTCCGCCTGGACCAATGATGGTCACTCCAACCGGAATGACCCTGATCCGGATTCACCCGATGCATCCCCGAGTCTGCGACCCGGACAGAGAGCCACCATGGCCATCTTCGACAGGGATCTGGTCCATGCCGACGCGCAGGGCCTGCGCGAGGCCCGGGTGGCAGCCACCTACGTCGATGGACAACCCGCCTACGAGGCCTGACCCGCATTACCCGTATACCCCAAGAAATGAGACAATCATGTCCACAACCAAGAAACGCAAGTCATTTACATTCCCCCATAGCTACGCCCTGCTGTTCTTCATGGTCATTCTGGCCGCAGCATCGACCTGGTTGATTCCGAGCGGCCAGTTCGATTCCAAAAAACAGATGGTGGACGGCACGGAGAGGACCGTCATCCTTCCCGGGACCTTCCATGAAATCGGCAAGATCAGCGACGGCCTGGACCACCGTCAGGGTCTGGCCGCCATCCTGGAAGCACCCGGCAACGGAATCATCCAGGCCGTGGAGGTCATCTCCTTCGTGCTCATCCTGGGAGGAGCCTTCGGCATCATCCTCAAAACCGGTGCCATCGACCGGGGTCTCAGGGCACTGGCCGACTCTTTGGGGGCCAAGGGCATCCTGGTCATCCCGATGATGATGCTCCTTGTCAGCCTCGGCGGCTCAACCTACGGCATGAGCGAGGAACTGATTCCCCTGTTCATCATCTTCATCACGTTCATGCTGACAATGGGGTTTGACTCCATGACGGCCATACTGACTCTTTTCCTGGCCAGCCAGGTCGGGTATATCGGTTCAACCATCAACCCCTTCAACGTGCTGATAGCCCAAGGCATCGGCGAAGTGCACGGGAATCCCCTGCTGATGTGGCGTATCGTCTGCTGGGCCATCTTCACCCTGATAGCCGTTGCCTTCACCATGCGGTACGCCTACCGGGTTCGCAAGACTCCCGAATCCTCAATCGTCTATGACAGCGACCAGCGTCTGCGCGCCCGACTGCTTTCCGGAAATGAGGGCGCGAACGGCAAGGACGAAACCGGCAAGACCGACACCTTCACCACTCGCGACAAGATCATCATCGGCATTTTTGTCCTCGGATTGGCCGTGATGGTATACGGCATCCTGGCCCTGGGCTGGTATATGACCGAAATCGGCGCCCTCTTCCTCGCCGTGGGCCTCATTATCGGGATTGTGGCGCGTTTCTCGCTCAATCAGATATGCGAGAGCTTCGTAAGCGGATGCGGGGACTTTGTCTATGCAGCGGTAATCATCGGTCTGGCCCGCAGCATCCTGGTCATTCTCCAGGACGGCATGATCATCGATACCATCCTGAACTGGCTGGTGGGACTGCTGGGCAATCTGCCCAAGGGTCTCTTCACCACCATTCTGCTTGCCGTCCAGTCGATACTGACCCTGTTCGTCCCCTCATCCTCCGGCTCCGCAGCCTTGACCATGCCTGTCATGGGTCCCCTGGCCGATCTGGTCCATATCAACCGTGACGTGATTGTGCTGAGCAACCAGTTCGGCAACGGCCTGATGAACATCATCAACCCGACCGGCGGCGTGCTTCTGGCCGGGCTGTCCGTGGCCGGGATCAGCTTCGGTAAGTGGCTGAAGGTCGGCGGGAAGATATTCGCCATTCTGTTCGTTGCGGCAGCCATCCTGCTTTGGGTGGCCACGCTCCTCTGACACCGGAGCCGGCCGCGCAGTACAGACCGGAAAACACCGGGCCGCACTCCTGCCTTTCGGGTGAATCGAATTGCAGGAGTGCGGCCCCGTTGTCATTCATGACGCTATCGGTCTATGCGCCAGGCTTTTCACCGGCTGTCCGTAACGGGCCTGTTCAATCCCCCCTGGCAGAGCAGGCCCGATTCGGGCTTTCCGCACGACGATTACTTGGCGTAAACGGAAATACGCTCACCGACATGCTTGCCGGATTCGGCCTCGTCCACCATGGCGATTGCATAGTCGGCATAGCTGATGAAGCTCTGACCCTCCGCATTGGTGGTCAGCTCCTCCCCGGCCAGCCCGTAGGAGCCGGTACGCTCACCCTCGGCTTGGAAGTCGGCGGCCGGGCTGACATAGGTCCAGCGCACATCGGAACGGGTGCGCAGGTGGGCCAAGGCCTTGCCATGGGCACTGGAGACCGGCTTGTGCGCATCGAGGAAGTCCGGGGTATCCTCAAGGGCCAAGGTGTGGTCCTTGTTGACGAAGAGGCTCCCGGCGCCACCGACCACAAGCAACCGGGTATCCGTTCCCGACAACAGGTCAGCCAGATGCTTGGCCGCATCGGCGATGTAATGCAGGGTATCCGGGGTCCAGGCTCCCGCCGCATCCACCACCACATCGAATCCGGCAAGGTCGGCCGCCGTCAGGTCGAACAGATCCTTGATGATGGCGTGCTGAGCATCGGTCTTGTTGTCGCTGCGCACCACCGCCGTCACTTCATGGCCGCGCTTCACTGCCTCTTCGACAATGAGCCGGCCCGCCTTACCATTTGCCGCAACTACTGCAATCTTCATCATGTGTCCTTTCGTTCAACTTTTTGGAGGTCACTCCGTTTTCCTTGTCGTGATGTACCCTATTACCATACGGATGAAGAAGATAGTAGGCATAAAGAAGTTCCATAGTTACCAAAAGGGAACGTTTGTGGAATTTCATGGTGTTCTGGAATGGAGATTCCTCTGATGCAGGATGAACTACCGGCGTGTCCCGTCGAAACGACACTGTTGCTGATTTCCGATAAGTGGAAGGTCCTGATATTGCGGGATCTGCTGGGCGGGACACTACGTTTTGGAGAGCTGCGCCGCTCCCTGGGCAGCGTCTCGCAGAAGGTGCTCACCGCAAATCTGCGCCAGATGGAGCGCGATGGCCTGGTACATCGCAAGGTATACCCGGAAGTTCCTCCGCGCGTGGAGTACTCCCTGACGGAAACAGGAAAAAGTCTCAGGCCGGTCATCGAAGCCATGCGCGATTGGGGTAGCAACTACCAGGCCGAACGCGCTGCCTGACACTCCCTCTCGACGGCATATAGGCTCAGCCAACCCCACTCCAACGGTTTCCCCTTACCGCGCACGTTACCCCCCCCCCCCCCCGCCCCTGCCGGAACTCCTGTATTCAGGCTCCCTGGTATTCTGCCTATCGGGAGTCCCCAATAGGATTCATGCCGGGAAGACTGGTCGGCGAAACAGACAACATACATCTCTCAGAAGGACCAACGACCGTATGTTTGCGCGCCAGACCAACCCACTCAAGCCTATTCGACACCTCGTCACCAAAACCTGGCTGCACCTATGCAACACCGCCCAGAACGACCGCAGCACCGCCTTGCTCATGGTATCGGCTGCCATCCTGGGACTTGTTGGGGCCAACTTACCGGCCACTCTCGATACCTATCAGGCGATTTCCACATGGGTTCCCCTGCATGCCCTGGACCACCTCATACCGGGTCTGGACCTGACCGTCAAAGAATGGGTGCAGGACGGCATGTTGACCCTGTTCTTTCTGGTCATCGGCCTGGACCTCCGGCAGGAGATGTCGACGGGAACACTGCGCAACCCACGCCAGGCCCTGACCCCGATGCTTGCGGCAATCGGAGGGGTGATCGCCCCCATTGGCATATACTGGGCCATCAACCACTCCGACCCCACAGGACTACGGGGCTGGGCCATACCGACTGCAACAGATGTGGCCTTCTCCCTGACGGCCCTGCGGATACTCGCCCCCGGCACCGGTGCAGGACGCCAGTCATTCCTCATGACCCTGGCCGTATTCGACGACATCATCGGCGTACTGCTGATTGCCGTAGGCTATTCACACCTTTCTCAGCCCTGGATGCTGCTTCCCGCCATGCTCTGTCTGGGCGGCTGGTATCTGCTTATGCGGATGAGGCGAGCCCTCCGCCCAATCGCCCTACTCGCCGCCCTGGGCGCCTGGTACGGGTTTCTTCGTGCAGGGATTCATCCGGTCCTGTCAGGCGTGGCTCTCGGGCTGCTCACCCCGGGCAGGCCTTCGCTTCAGGGCAAGGAATCGAGAGCGGAGAGCCTGAGCAGGAATCTCACCCCCCTATCCGCGCTGCTGGCACTGCCCTTGTTCGCCTTCTTATCCATGGGAATACCTCTGCGCGACTTCAGCCCCACCTGGTTGACGAGTCCCATTTTCCTGGGGATTACCATCGGGTTGGCATTAGGCAAACCATTGGGGATCATGTCCGTGGTTCTGGTCTGCTCGCGGCTGGGACTGAGGCTCCCCTCCGGAATCCGTACGGTTGACCTGGGCGCAGTGGCCCAGTTGTGCGGGATTGGGTTCACAATGTCCTTCCTGATCGCCGACCTTGCTTACTCCGGCACAAGTCACATCAGCATGGCCCTTGTGGCGGTCCTGGCCGGATCCGCACTCTCCTTCCTTCTGGCTGCCGTCACCATCGCCTTCACGAAAAGAGAGACCACCAGCCGCGGTTGAAGACTATGCTTGGGAAACCACGAGGAGTGACGGTCCAGGATCGGGGGCAGGTATGCGGCTGTGGCATCAGGACCTGATTGGGGCACTGCCTCGGCAACAGCTCCTGGGGCAGCATAGGGAAATCACCGCCCTCAGGGGGCTCGGCTGGGGCCGCAGGCATGCCACCGTGGATTACGTCTTCTCCCACTCGCCATACAAGCTCTATCAATTCCACATCCTGGTCATGGATGAGATGGCGACCAGGGGGCATCATCCGGATCCGGACTGGCGCGATCCCCTCTATCGCGGCAGGCACTGCGACCCCTATGAACATCTGGAGGCCATCCGACTCACCTCGCCAATCTATCCGGAGCACGATGAGGCCTATCTGGAGGAGTGCCTGGAAAACCTCATAGGCAAGGGCATCATCATCAGCCCGGACAACCTTCACGCAGCATAAGGCCGTCTCGACAACAGGCGGTCAGCCTTTTCTGCTGACCGGCCTGACCAGCAGGGTGACCAGAACCAGGACCAGCGCCAGGGGCAGGAGGGCGGGCCGGACACCGGTATGGTCGGCCAGGAAGCCGATGGCGGGCGGGATGATCCAGGAAACCCCGTAATAGGCGGTCGAGATGACCGAGGCCCGTTGGGCCGCCATGGACGGGTCCCGTGTAGCCAGGGTGGTGACGATGGGGACGCCCAGGGCCGCACCGATGCCCCAGATGCAGGTCCCCACGAGGGAGACCACCAGGACCGGCGAAAGGGAGTAGACCAGGATGCCCAGAGCCGAAACCACAAGGGTCAGATAGAGACTGACCGTGTTGCCCAGACGCTCGACAACCCAGGGACCCAGCATCCTGGAGACGATCATCGCGGCCGCAAAGACCGTTGGAGCCAGGTTGGCCATGGATTCCGGCGCGCTGAAGGAATCGACCAATCCGATGCTGCTCCAGTCATTGACGGCACCTTCGCTGGCCTCCAGGGCCACATTGATCAGTGCCAGCATCAGCACCAGGGAGTCCCCCCAGGCCGCCATCTGCTTGCGCATGGGGCTGCGGTCGTCGCCGGCGCAATCAGCACCTGAACCTTCGACGGGGCCGGTGTCATCGCCCTGGGGATCGGCCGGGCAAATAAAAAGACAGCAGGCCATCAGACCCAGGGTCACCAGAGCATTAGCCGCCAGGTGGACCTCGACCGGTATGCCCAGGTGGGAAATCAGAGAACCCAACCCCAAGGCCAGGAACATGCCGAGGCTGTAGGAGGCATGGAACCTGGCCATGACCGAGTGCTCGGCGTTGCGCTCAACGGCTCCGGCCTCGACGGTGTTGACCGTTCCCCAGAGACTGATTCCCGCCGAATTGAAGAGAAGTCCCAAGACCACGCCAGGCAGCGAGAGCCGCCAAATGGCAAACGAGGCCACCAGCATGCCCAGGCACCAGGTAGAAGCACCCAGAAGCATGGCACGACGCACACCCAGGCGGTTGGTCAGAACGCCGGAAACCACCATGCCCACCAGGGCGCCGCACCCGCCAAGGATGGTCATCAAAGCCAGGGAGGAGGGCTGCAACCCCAGTATCTCCTTGACCGAAGGCAGACGGGAGAACCAGGCAGAGGTTCCCGTCCCCATGAAGATGAAGAACCCGAAGGTGGCCAGACGTTCGCGCACATTGCGCCGACCGGTATTGACAGCCATCGAATCCTCTCTTTCCTCTTCTCCCCAGCGAGCCGTTTCCATCCTCACACCCTATGGGGACCACGGCGGGACCCGCACGAATCTATCCGTGCAGGCCCGACCATCTTTCTGTACACTTAGGACCGTCAGTTCGTTCTATCAAAGGAGAGTAGTATGACTGATCGTCTCAATGGCAAGGTTGCCATCATCACCGGCGGAACCGGCGGAATCGGACTGGGTGTGGCTGAGTGCTTCGTACGGGAGGGAGCCAAGGTGGCCCTGACCGACATCAAGGAGAGCGACGCATCCAGGGAATTCATGGACAAGTACCATGACCAGGTCATGTTCACCCCCCTGGACGTGACCGACGAAGACCAGTGGATCGAGGCCATCGACAAGGTCCAGGCCGAACTCGGCGAGCTGACCACCGTGGTCAACAATGCAGGCATCGGCGGCAGCGGTGCCACTCTGGATCAGGAGAAGTACGAGGACTGGAAGAAGGTCATCGACATCAATCTGAACGGCACCTTCCTAGGCACCAAGCACGGCATGCGGGTGATGAAGGGCCGCGGCGGCTCCATCATCAACATCTCCTCCATCGAGGGATTCGTGGGCCTGAGCGGGGCCGGTGCCTACAACGCCAGCAAGGGCGGCACCAGGATCCTGACCAAGTCGGCGGCCCTGGACTCGGCCAACAACGACTATAAGGTCCGAATCAACTCGGTCCACCCCGGCTTCATCAAGACACCGTTGATCAGCCAGGACCTTGAGGATCGTATGAGCAAGCTGACCCCCCTGGGGCACATCGGCGAACCCCGCGACATCGGCGAGATCTGCGTCTACCTGGCCGCGGATGAGTCCAAGTTCGCCCTGGGCTCCGAGTTCGTGGTCGACGGCGGATTCATCGCCCAGTGATTCGACCGCCCGGGGGCCGGATCGGCTCCCGGGCACCTAACCCGACCAGAGACGCCATCCTTGCAGAGGAGAGATGGCGTCTCTCTATCACAAGGTTCAAGTATGGCTGAAGGCGCAGGCACCTCGGACACCCGGGGGCACAAACTCCGACGATCGAAGAAGGTTGCCCTGTCTGTGGTCCTGCTGGTCCCGCTTGCCCTGGTCTCCGGGCTGGCCGCCTACAGACCCGTTTACAACCGCTACAGATCGAGCATCTCCAGGTGCATGGAATGGGGTAACGCCTGGAGAATCAGTGATGCCCACCTGAACAGGCTCCTGGATGCCATGGAAGCAGGTCAGGGCGGGGCCCAGCCACCGGCATCCACACAGAAGATCCTGGACAGGATACGGCTTCAGGAAGGCAGGGACCGCAAACAGGCCATGCAGACGGGCGCGTTCGGCCAGGACGGATGCACGGCCCGGCAGATGCCCAGCCACCGGCACAGGATGGCCGATACCCTGAGCGGTCTGACAGCTAAATCCGAGCGGGCCATCGTCGACCTGCACAAGCTGGATACCCGCCTGCCTCCCCGGGCGGACGACCTGGACCGGCTCAGGGCAATCATGCCCGGCATGGCCGAGTTCGCCGAGGACTCCAAGGCCCTGGTCGGCCGGAACAATGCCGACCGATTGACCCTGGTGGAGGACCTGAAGGTCGCGGAGAATCAGACGGACCCATACAGCGCCAGGACCTTGGAAGAGACCCTCTACAGAGATGCCGACCGCCTGGTTCAGGCCGGGAACAACCGCAAGGGCATCGACTGCGCCCGGCAGTCCTGCCTTGCCCTGACCTTCGACGATGGACCCGACACGAAGCTCACCAACCAGATACTTGATGACCTGATCGACAGCCAGTCACCCGCGACCTTCTTCCCCATAGCGCAAAAGGTCGGCCCTCGGACCACCAGGATCCTGGAGCGGATGACCCAAAAAGGGTACCCGGTCGGCAACCACACCTGGAGCCACCAGGACCTCCCCGACATCATGGCCAGGCATCAGGAAGAACTGCAGATTGCACAGTCCGGTCAGGTAATCCAGAATGCGGCCAAGCGGGCCGTCACGATGGTCAGACCTCCCCATGGCAGGGTGGACGAGGCCAGCAGGTCATACATCGGCAATCATCTCGGGGCGGCCATCGCCTCGTACAACGCGGACTCCTACGACTGGGCCCGTGGCGCCTCCCCCGGCTCGATCACAGGAAAGATCAAGGCCGAACTCCAGCCTGGCTCCATCGTCCTCATGCACGACATCCAGCCCCACACCGCACAGGCCCTGCCCGGTCTGCTGGATGACCTGCGCAGGAAGGGATACCGCCCGGTCACCATACCCGAGCTGACAGGGGAATACCCTCGCGCCGGGGCGGTCTATATCTCCCGCACCAACATCCTCAGACCCTGACAGACAGAACCTGCGACCACTTCGTATGTCAACCTGAGGCAATCCCAATTGTCGCGTGGTTTTCGACCGCGACATTTCCTCGCCCACCATCCCACTTTCCGCCCCGGAATTTGATAACGTAAGAAATGGAAGCACTGTTGCATCCAGGCGGGTCGTCAGAAATTGATGGCCAGCCACTTGTCATGGCACTGCACGGCCATGACATCTGCTTGACCCCGTGCAGGCGGACCAATCAGAAAGGTCAGTCATGGCAGAAGATACACTCATCGTCGTCGATACGTCCATGTTTGCAAAGGACGCTGCATCAAAGACGGCCAAGGCCAACGAGGTGGCCAAAAAGTTCGGGATCAGCGATGAGGCCTTGAAGCAAGTCGAGGACTACAAGGACCAGCTGAGCTATCACCAGGCATGGGACCTCCCCTTCCTGGGATATGTGGACGAGGATGGTTATGGTTACGCCTACGTGCCGGACGAAGCGGTGGCGGCCGACGGGTGGGATGCCCACAAGGCCTTCCTGGATCTGCCTGACGACGTGCAGACGGCCTTCGCCATCCGCATGCTCTTCACCCACCGCGACCTGGACCGCCACGGCGCCGAGATGTTCCTCCACCATGGCCGCGGCCTGACAGTGCGTTTCGAAGGCCCCACCTCAACCAGCTACTGATTCGCTGCCTCATACCGATGCCCCGGAAGACCAAACCTTCCGGGGCATCGCCGGTTCCCGGAAACTCAGCCCCGCCCCACGCTCCGGATAATCCCCGGGAACTCGGCAGGGTCGGAGGGTCAGGAGGCCAATCCGAAGAGGCCGGGAAGAACCACACCAATCACTGCACCGATGCAGGGGCCTACAAAGGGAACCCAGGCGTACCCCCAGTCCGCGTCCCGCTTGTCGGCCATGGGCAGGAGCGCATACGCCACCCGGGCGGAGAAGTCACGGGCGGGATTCAAGGCGGCACCGGAGATGCCACCTAGGGCCAGAACCAGAACCGTAATGACCAGGGCGACCCCGAGCGGGCCGACCTGGGTGGGCGTTCCGCCATTGACAAAGACCCAGGTGACCAGGACGGCCGTACCGACAATCTCGGATACGACATTCCAGAAATTCGACCTGATGCCCGGCTTGGTGCAGAAGACCGTGAGTTTCACATCAGGGTCGGTGTGCAGGTCGAAGTGCTTGCGGGTGGCCAGGTATCCGATACAGCATCCCACAAAGGCACCCAGGAACTGGGCCAGGATGAAGATACCGACATTGGCGGCCGTGACAGGTATGCCGCCCTTCCCCATGGGCATCCCGTTCAGGGTGGCGCCCGGATTGAACCAATGGTTGACCACCCTTGCCAGGGTGATCGAAGGGTTGAGGTGGCCTCCGGTCCGCCAGCCCACATAGACACCGACATAGACGGCAAGCCCCCAGCCCAGGGCCGCGTTGATCCAGTCGCTCCTGAAGGCGGCGCTCTTGGGCAGTGACCTGCTGGCCGAGACCATGCAGGCGATGGCCATCATGACGGCCGTTCCCAGAAACTCCGAACCGAACATCTCAATGCCGCTCATCATGCCTGACCTCATCGTTTCTCGTAATCGAACGCGCGGAGTGCAGCCACCCCCGTAACCCGGGCGGTCAACAACGACCAGCCCGGCAGGTACCGGTAAGGCACCCGTCAACCCTATGCGGCGCAACCGCCGGATAGCATCAGACCATTAAGCGTAGCCGGAACAGGGTACTCCTGCACAACCGGGGAGATACCGCCACCTTCCCGGCAGACCTACAGTCCGGGTCAGCCCAGGAGGGCAAGGAGGTCCTTGCGACTCAGACGGCCGATATCGGAGGCGCCGGTGACCGCTGCGGAATCGACGAACCGGGAGGCCAGATCGCTCTTGGTGTGTTGGAGACCAAGAATCCGCTCCTCAATCGTGTCCTTGGCCACAATCTGATACACATTGACGTCCTGAACCTGTCCAATCCGGTGGGCACGGTCGTTGGCCTGCTCCTGGGCGGCGGCGTTCCACCAGGGGTCGGCGTGAACCACCACACAGGCCCCGGTCAGATTGAGGCCCGTGTTGCCGGCCTTCAGGGAAATCAGGAAGACGGGGGTCTGATCCTGATTGAACCGATCGACCAATTCCAGGCGCTGCTTCTTGGAAGTGGCGCCGGTTATCATGTCGTACCCCACGCCCAGACCACGCAGGCGTTGGGCGATCAGGTCCAAATACGAGGTGAACTGGGAGAAGATCAGCATCTTCCGGCCAGCGTCCTGGCAGGAGAGGACCAGGTCCTCGATGGCATCGAGCTTGGCCGACTGACCATGCCGGTCGGTTTCGGACTGGGTCCCGCCCTCCGGCAGGGCTTCATAGACCAGTCTCGGATCACAACAGACCTGTCTCAACCTGGTCAGCTGGGCCAGAACCTGAATCTTCCCGGTCTCGTACTCCCGGTCCTTCTCGCGGTTCAGGGTGGAGCGGAGTTCCTGTTCGAGAGCGGCATAGAGCTTGCGTTGGCGCCCCTCCAAGGGGACGGTGATGACATTCTCGATCTTCTCCGGCAGGTCGGTCAGGACCTGGGACTTGAGCCGGCGAAGAATGAAAGGACCGACCAGGGCCTGGAGTCTGGCCTGGGCGTCCTGGTCACCACTCAGGATGGGCATCTCGAACCTGTCGCGGAAGTGGCTGTATGGCCCCAGGATTCCGGGCATGAGGAAGTCGAAGATACTCCAGAGTTCGGAGAGCCGGTTTTCCACGGGTGTTCCCGTCAGGGCAAATCGATGGCGAGAGTCCACGGTTCGCACGGCCCGGGAGGCCTTGGTGGCGTGGTTCTTGATGTACTGGGCCTCGTCCAGAACCAGGGTATCGAAGGAAGATCCCTGGTAGTCCTCGATGTCACGACGGAGCAGGTCATAGGAGGTGATCAGGAGGTCATAGGAGCCACTGCCTTCAAGCATGGAACGCCTGTCGGTCTTGCGCCCGGCCAGGACACCGACCTTCAATTCGGGCGCGAAGCGACTGGCTTCGGCAGCCCAGTTATAGACCAGGGAGGCAGGGCAGACAATCAAGGAGGGCAGGACCTCCTCGGAATCGCCGAGTGTCCGATCATGACGGGAGAGCAGGTAGGCGAGCATCTGCACGGTCTTGCCCAGACCCATCTCGTCGGCCAGAATGCCGCCGAACCCCCTGTCACTCACCGTATTAAGCCAGCGGAACCCCTCAATCTGGTAGGGCCTGAGCTGCCCGTGAAGGGTCTCCGGCACCCGGTAGGCCTGGGGGTCCACGGCTTTGAGCCCCTCCAGATAGGAACTGAAGTCCTGGTCCCGCTCGTCCTCCCCCACCTGGTCATCCAGATAGTAGGACTGGTAGGCAGGCACCGGCACCTGTCCGGCATCCAGAGTCGCAACAGGAATGCCCAGGTCCGAGGCCACGGCATCGACCTGGCCGGCATCCAGGGTGGTCAGATCCACAAAGGCCCCGCTACGCAACCGGTGGAATCGCCGACGTTTACGGTACTGGGCCAGCAACTCGGGCACCTCGTCCGGGTCGATCTCCTTGGCGATGGGAGATATTTCAACCAGACCCGACTTGAGTCTGACCCCCACCCTTATCTGGGTATGACTGGTTACGGTCAGGCCATCGAAGGCGGGGGTGGAGAAGACATGACCCATGCCGCGCAGAAGAGGCAATCCCTGGGTCAGGAAGGCATAGACGGCCTTTTCGTCAGACTCCGGAATCCTGGCCACGCCCTCCTGGGGAGCGGGGAAGTACTGACGGACCGCCTCCCTGGCCAGGCGCTCGCTGTCCAGGTCCCGCAAGGCATCGGCTGTTGTGGGAAGGTCTTGGAACACAGGGTACCGATGCTCCCCGTACCTGGCCTCCAAATCGCAGCTGATCCCCTCCTGGTCCCGGTCCAGATAGAACTCGATCTGGCATGGGGGACGGCGCAACTCCACGAGTTCAGGTGGGAGGCTGGCGGTCAGGGCAGGGCTGCGCAGCCCACCGCGACCCTGCCTGGGCTCGGCACCTGGCCCACCCAACTCGGGCAGTACGGTCCGGGTGAAGAGTTCAAGGTCGTCCCGACCCAGGTAGAGCCGGGAATCCTCCTGGCCCCCACATAGGGTCTCGATAAGCTCACGGTCCCTGATGAAGCCGGGGGAACACCTATGGAATAAGGGGGCGGCATCCTGAATCCCACCGGAAGCGACGGACCTGACCACCACGAACGAGGCGGCCTGGCCTGGAATGAACCGTTCCACCGATGCCTTGTGCTCAATCACATAACCGTCGGAACCGGCATCACCGGATCTGTCGGAGCTGATGCGGATTCCCAGGTCCGGGTCCCCGTCGACCACCCGAGCCGGCAAGGTCTGACGCAGGAAGCGTTCGGAAGGCGTGTAGTCCAGGGTCAGATCGGAATCCAGGTAGAGCTCGAGAAGCTGGGCCACCTCGTCGTCGGTAAGGGTCATCCGTCCGAGGGACGACCTGGACACGTGTCGGCCAAACGGGTCCTGCTGGGCGGCCAGGCTCCTGCGGATGGCTGCGGCCCGCTCAATCAGCCCAAGCAGGGAGAGCGAACGCTGGTCAAAGGTGTCCCGGGAATGCACAAAGGCCAGGCGCCGACCGTAAGAAACGAATTCGGTCTGGTCCACGGCCCGAAGAAGGGCGGGGATGTCCTTGACCAAGTAGGAGACACCCCTGGAGGCCATGCCGATATGGAGTCGAATTTCCCACCCGCCGGACAAATCGGACAGGTCGGGTCTGAGCCCCACCGACCCGATCGGCAGATGACGCTTTTGGTCAGTGGCGGGAATGGCCTGCCCCTCGGCACGAGTACCGACCTCCCGAAGGAGCTTGAGCTGCCTTTCCCGATAGGAGCGCCTGATGTTCCCGTCCTCCCGGAGCATATAGGCACCCAGGGCATGGGAGGTTCTGCGGGTGCCGGTCCTGCGAGCGCCCTGGACCGTCATAAGGTCGAATCGGTCCGGGTTCTCGTTGTAGGCCATTATCAACGCAATCACGTGCTTGCATACGGAACCCTGCCGACCAAAGGCCTGACAGGTGCAGGATGAGCCGATGACCTCGCCGGCGGATTGGTCAAGTCGGGTCTGCACCAGGTAGTCGTCGGTCAGGTCATACGTGGAACTGATCCTGGCCGAGAGGGTGAGGATATCGCCCTCCTCACGGACCTTCAAATCGGTCATGCGGTGGGCATCCAGAATCTCGTGGGCGCGGAAGTAGGCCCTCCCGCCCAGACGGCGCAAGGTGGAATCCGCTATGGTGTCCAGACTGCCGTATGTGGTTGAGTCGTCATCATCGCCTATGTCGAAGAACCCGGAATCGTTACCCCTGCCGGACCTTCCCCCGTAGACCGCCGCATGCCAATCCAAACCCAGGACCTCCTCTGCTGACCATCTTACTTAGGGGAGAGGGGCAAGACTTCTCGTCTCTCCAAGAGCCCACAGACAACGTTCCGAGTCTACCAAGCGAGACACACCGATGAATTGATAAGAAAACCTATATGATTCCTTGCCGCCGTATGATATGGTCTTTGGAAGTTTCATCACGAGGGGGACCGCCTTTTGTGCTGACTCGTCATTGGGGTGGCGAGTGCGGAGACCGATAATCTCCCAGCTGCAGGAGGCGGGATTATTGGGGAGTTCTCGCTATGCACAATAACAGCGTATCCAGGCACATCGCCAGGCCGATCATAGGCGCGCTTGCCGTCCTGGCCGCCATGGGGGTTGGCCTGATGGCAGGTTCCGACCCGGCTGACGCACAGTCGGCGGACCAGTCCGTACTGTCCCGGACAGGAGAAGACACAGGTCTTCAGACCCTGAACCCCGGCAAGGGTTCCACCTTGTCTCCCTCGGATACGCCTTCATCACCGCTCCCTACACCGTCTGCCTCACGGCCCGCTGAACCGGCACCATCGTCAACCACTTCCACCCCGCAATCCGATTCCGGACCGTCCCAGCTGGCGACCCCCAATCCACTGTCAGGCGAGGACTCAGACCAGGCGACCGCAAAATCCCGTGAACCGGCGGCCAGATCCGGTGACAGCCATACCGTTACATTCACCTCCGAGGCCGGCACCCAAGGCATGCCTGCCGCCCAGACGGTCGTCGACAGAAGGACCGCCACCCGGCCTCTCAGCGATCCCACCCGGCCTGGGTGGACCTTTGCCGGATGGTTCCAGGGCGACGTCGCCTACAACTTCACCCGGCCGGTAACGAAGGACACGGCTCTTACTGCCAAATGGGGCAAATGGTCCATCAGCCCGACCGAGGGACCCTGGAGGGGCGGCACCGACGTCCAGGTGAATTTGCCCACGGATCAGAATCGGTTTGCTCAGGTCGCATCAGGCCATTCGCACTCCCTGGCGGTGGGCAGCGACGGGAACGTATACGTATGGGGGTCCAACCGTCACTCCGAGTTCGGCATCGCTGACATACCCTACTCCATGGTCCCGCTAATGGTCCCCATGCCCGAGGGCGTGAAGTTCATTCAGGTATCTGCAGGCTATCAGTTTTCCATGGCCCTGGACAGTCAGGGTAGGGTATGGACTTGGGGTGACGCCGATTTTGGAAAACTGGGCCGGAGACCCGATGCCGCCAATCCCGCCAATAGACCCGGCATGGTCCCCATGCCGACAGGCGTGACGTTCACCTCCATCAGCGCCGGTCAAAAACATGCCGTGGCCCTGGATCAGAACGGCGAAGTTTGGACCTGGGGACCTTCATGGGGCAGCCTACTTGCACGCCCCAACAGTAGTTCCAACCCCGCAGATATACCCGGTAAGGCACAACTACCCGCAGGCACCGTGTTCACAGCCATCAGCGCGGGCAGAAACCACTCCATGGCCCTGGCAGCTGACGGGACCGTCTGGACCTGGGGAAACGGCGGGGACTGGCTCGGTCACACCGGCACATCACCCGCAGCGGTCAATACCAATCTGAAATTCACTGATATCAGCGCCGGCGGAGATCACTCCATGGCTTTGGATGCGGGCGGCACCCTCCAAACCTGGGGAAGCAATGATTACGGCCAGCTGGGACGCGCGCCCACAACAGACAACCCGTCCACCCAGCCAGGCCCCGTCCCCGACCTGACCGACATCAGCGTTATTCACGCAGGAAACCAATATTCCGCAGCCACCTCCGGCACCGGGAGCTGGGCCTGGGGACGCAATAATCAAGGACAGCTCGGCACAAACACCACCACCGACTCAGCCACACCAACACGCATGGTCGCTCCCGACGGGGCACCCGCCGGATTCAAGTACATCGGCTTCGCAGCCAATGGTTCAAACCAGAGCGATTTCCGGACCTTGGCAATCGGATCCGACGGCAACGCCTACGGTACAGGAAACGGAACCTCCGGAGAGCTCGGACAGAACACATCAAAAAACTCCCTCAAGACGGTGATGGTTTGGAGACCCACCAGCAGGGAGATCACTACCGTCATATTCGGCGACAGAAACAACGCAGCCGGAGTGTACCGCCGTGCTGACGGGTGGTACACCTCCACCCCCAGGCAAGGCATCGGCACCGTCGACCTCATCATCCGATCCACCATCGACGGCATCGCCCAACCCGACGAGACCGGCCACCAGTTCACGTACACCGGCACCGCCACCACCGTGACTTTCCAATCCGAACACGGAGCCCCCATACCCCAGCAGGAGGTGGCAGTCGGTGACGTGGCCCAACGTCCAAGTGATCCCTCCGAGGATGGGTGGACCTTTGACGGATGGTTCCAGGGCGACGTCGCCTACGACTTCATCACCCCCGTTACCGGCCCCACCACGCTGAAAGCCCGGTGGACATATGGGAACAGCCAGTGGTCAGCCCATCCCACTTCAGGCCCCCGGACAGGCGGCAATGATGTACGACTTGACCCACCAAGCCGTATCGCCTTCAGCCAAGTAGTAGCAGGTGGTTGGTTCTCATTGGGCTTGGGAAGCGACCAGAACATATACGCTTGGGGCGACAACACCCACGGCGAGCTGGGCGACGGCACCACGACATTACGTAACGTTCCGGTGAAGGTACCCATGCCTGAAGGCGTGAAATTCACTCAAGTATCCGCAGGCAGCAGTCATGCCATGGCCCTGGACAGCGAGGGCAGAGTTTGGACATGGGGAGACAATATTTACGGCCAGCTCGGCCGTGTACCGAACGATGCAAACCCAGCCAACAAACCTGGCATAATCTCCGTGCCGACAGGCGTATCGTTCATTGCCATCAGCGCCGGTTATGAATTTTCAGTGGCCCTGGACCAGGACGGAAACATCTGGACCTGGGGAAACAACGGCTGGAAACAGCTCGGACGGTACGCCGTCGAGGCAGAAGAAAGGAAAACTCCGGGAAAAGTGGTAATGACCCGTGGAGCCACCTTCGTTGCCATCAGCGCCGGCACCGGGCACACCACAGCACTGTCCGTCGACGGGACCGCCTGGACCTGGGGCTACCAAGACGCACGGTCCGGACGCATCGGAAGTACTGACTTTCACGACGGCACAGGCCCAGCTCCGGTCAACAGTGATTTGAAGTTCACAGCCGTCAGCTCAGGAGATGATTACTCCTTGGCCATTGCCACAGACGGCACCGTCCTGAGCTGGGGTCTCAACGAGTATGGCCAATTGGGTCGCACACCCGACAGCGCCCACCCCGCCGGCAGACCCGGGCGTATCGATAACCTGTCCGGGGTCACCGACATCAGCGCCTCGAACAATCGCTCTTCCTTCGCTATCACCCCCACAGGTACCTGGGCCTGGGGCCGCAACCATCAAGGGCAGCTGGGCATCCCCACCAACACCGGCAATGACAGTCCGGGCGTGCCTGTGCCCACCCGCATACCTGCGCCCAGGGATGCACCCGCCGGTTTCTCCTACCGCAGGACCGCAGCTTCCAACAGCAATAGTCACACGCTGATCATCGGTTCCGATGGCTCCACTTACAGTTTCGGCTACAACGGAGGCGGCCAGCTCGGACGCGGCCCCACCCAACAAGACAGCACTTACGAATCGGCCAGCGTTTGGTTTCCGTGGCCGTTGACCCTGTCCGGCGTCACCTTCGACGGAGTACCGGCCCAGGGCGTGGTGACACGGCAGACGGACGGTTCCTGGATTGCGCGTCCTCCTGCCCACTCGCCGGGACAGGTGGAGCTACGGGTGCCCTGGTCACGGCCAGGTCGAGACCAGGGTGTGGAAATCCTGCCCTATACATATCTGCCATTGAGACACCAGGTCAGGTTCGACCCAGGCAATGGAGACCCGGTTATCGTCCAGACCGTGGATGAGTGGGGACTGGCCATCCGGCCTGACACGAATCCGACCCGTGCCGGCTACCAGTTCGACGGATGGTTCCAGGGCGAAGCGGCCTACGATTTCACCCAGCCCATCTCAGAAGACACCACTGTGACGGCCAAGTGGAGCCGTCCCGGTTCCTGGTCACGGTCACCCGCATCCGGCCCCACCGGCGGCGGCACGGCCATAACCCTCACCGCCCCCTCCGGAGCATTAGGCGCACGCCTGGCCGGCATCAACGCAGGCGGCTCCCATTCCGTGTCCGTTTCCAGCGACGGACAGGTATACGCGTGGGGCGACAACACGCACGGCCAAATCGGCGACGGCACCCACACCGGACGCACCCTCCCCACCGGCACAGCCGCACCTGCAGATGTGCTCTTCACCCAGGCGACGGCAGGCAGGAACCACACGGCAGCCCTCGACACCACCGGACGAATCTGGACCTGGGGCGACAACTCAGAAGGACAGCTCGGACGCGGAACGGTCGGCGGAGATGATTCCACGCCCGGCCTTGCCGCCACTGGCGATACACGATTCACTCAGATCAATGCCGGCGACGACCACACCATCGCCCTGGACACGACCGGGCACGTCTGGACCTGGGGCAACGACACCTACGGCCAGCTCGGACGCGGAGCGGCCGGCAGCGCCACAGGCACACCCGCAATACGCCCAATGCCCGAGGGCACGCCGCCCGGGCTGGTCTACACCCAGATACAGGCCGGTGGCAATCACTCCCTCGCCATAGCCAACAACGGCACCCTGTATGCCTGGGGCGACGACACCTACGGCCAGCTGGGAGACAATAAGACCGGCACCGCCACGGCCACCCCCACCCCTGTACGCACCCCGACCGGTGCACCCCCAAGCTTCACCTGGTTGTATCTGGCCGCAGGCAAGAACCACACGCTTGCCATCGCAACCGACACCACCGCCAACACCACCGCCGTGTACGCATTCGGCTCCGGCCGGCACGGCCAAATCGGCAAATACCCTGCAGAGGCCGACAACCCCCTGCCTACCAAGTCCGATCTGCCCAACGGTGCCACTATCTTGAGAGTCTCCGCCGGGGGTCAGACCTCGCAGGCCATCATCTCCACTGGAGCTCTCTACACCTGGGGAAGCAATACGAACAGCCAGATCGGCGACGGCACCAATACCGACAGGACCGTGCCAGTCGCCATCACCACCCCGGGTCGGGCGAACTTCACATGGAAGCGGGCCGCCGTGGGAATGAGCCACACCCTTGGCATCGACTCGGCAGGTACCCTGCATACCTGGGGTGACAACACCCACGGCCAGCTCGGCGAAGGAACCGACACGCCCCGATCCACACCCGGAAAGACCACTTTCCCCACCTTGCAGGTCACCTCGACCGCATTCGGGGCTCGACCTGGCGGAAACCCCAGCCCACAAACCGACGATTCCTGGCAGGTCACTGCACCAGCGAGGAAGCACCGGCCCGGTCGGGTACCCCTGACTATCCGATGGAGTCTGAACGGCAAACCACAACCCGACACCGACCTGGACTACACCTATGCCCCGAGCCGGTACACCGTCACCTACGACACCGGCGGAGGGACACCCGTCCCTCCCGATGCCACAGTGGACGAGGATGGGATCACGGCACGGCCTGCCACCGACCCCACACGAGCGGACCATGTGTTCGACGGATGGTTTGACGGAGATACGGCTTACGACTTCACCCAGCCCATCGACCGGGACATGACCCTTACCGCCCACTGGCACCAGCCCGGCCACTGGACGCTGAGTCCGGACCACGGCATTGACTCCGGCGGCGAGACCGTCACCCTAACCCCTCCCGCACCAGGCGGCATGCGCCTGGCCCAGGTCAGCGCAGGAAGTCGAAACTCACTGGGCATCGGCTCAGACGGCAACGCCTACGCCTGGGGATCCAACGATAGTGGTCAGCTCGGCGACGGGACCCGCACCGACCGGTCCACCCCCGTAAGAGTCGCCACTCCGACCGGAGCAGGCAACGGATTCACCTGGACCCAGGTCCAGGCCGGTGAATCCATGGGCATCGGCCTGGGCTCTGATGGCAACGCCTACGCCTGGGGATCCAACACCAACGGCCTCGGCGACGGCACCAGCACCTCCTCCGCCCTGCCCGTCCGAGTCGCCACCCCAACCGGAACCGCACCCGAATTCCGGTACACGCAGGTCGCAGTCGGCGGTCAGCAGCTCATGGCACTCGGCTCTGATGGCAACGCCTACGCCTGGGGATCCAACACCAACGGCCTCGGCGACGGCACCAGCACCTCCTCCGCCCTGCCCGTCCGAGTCGCCACCCCAACCGGAACCGCACCCGAATTCCGGTACACCCGCATCAGCGCTGGAGACGGATTCGCCCTGGCACTCGGTAATGACGGGCAGGTATACAGTTGGGGTTCCAACTCCAACGGCAGGCTCGGTCAAGGCAGCGCAATCAGCGGAAACGGACTATTGCCCGGGCCTATTGCCACACCCGTAGGAGCCGACAAGGCCCCCGTCTTCACCCAGATCAGCGCAGGTGCCTATCATGCCCTGGCCTTGGACGAGGACGGACACGCCTGGGCCTGGGGCCGCAACAACAGCGGACAGACCACCCCTGCCTTGAGCGGAGACCAGACCGTACCCGTCCAGGTACCGCTCCCCCAGGGCGCACCCGAAGGGTTCGCCTACACCCAGCTGGCGGCAGGGGGAAGCCACAGCCTGGCCATCGGAACCAATCAGGTGGTCTACGGATGGGGCGACAACACCCACGGCCAGCTCGCCGACGGGCGCGCTTCACAGCAACCCGCACAGGCCAAGAACCCTGATACCCCCAATCAGGCACTCACCGCCCGCGCCATCAGCGCCGCAGGTGACCACAGCCTGGCCATCGGAACCAGCGGGACGGCCTATGGATTCGGGCAGAACACCAACCACCAGGGTGGCACAAGAGCCGGATCCGCCGACCTCACCGAAGCAACCCCCATCACCATTCCAGCCGACGGAGTACCCACCCGAATCTCCTTCGACGGGCAGGACAGCACCAACATCCGTCAACAACCCGACGGCACCTGGCAGATCACCACACCTGCCCATGAACCCGGATCGACCACCGCCCGCATCCAGTGGACCATCGCCGGGTACCCCCAACCCGACGACACCTCCAACACCTACACCTACCAGCACACTGCCAGGCTCCCAAACGCAGGCGGCATCGGCATCGTCCTCCTGCTGGTCGTAGGGTTGCTGACCATGGCGGCTGCCGCGGCAAGGCAACGACAGTTGAAGAGGCCCCGGGAGTAGACCAACCCGGAAGGGCATGCAATTAAGGGGCGGCAGGATGTCCTGCCGCCCCTTAATTGCAATCTGAGAGCCTGAAAGGAAGTTGGAACCACGTGTTGGGTCTTACGGACTATCTATGGACTTTCCGTCTTTTTTTGATTCTTTTTCGGGATTCGTATTATAAGGTGGAAGCAGTCCCTGATCACTTTGTGCGCACGGAGCCTGCAGCAGGGTGTAGGGGTAGTGAGATGAGGACTGATGACATACAGGTTGGGCGGTAAAGGGACAGGTTGTGGTTCCCTGTCTTCTGGGGACTTTACGTCCCGCGCCAAGACCTGTATAACGAATCTGCTGGTCATCGGTCTACTGGGCACACTCACGCTCCTGGGCGTGCCGCAGAGCGCCCAGGCAGACGAAGTCGGCGGCACGAAGACATCTGAGCAGACACAGACCTCGAGTCAGCCATCACCTGGACAGGCGCAACCGGACCAGTCAACACCGATCCAGACATCAGGACAGACCCCGAACCCACAACCTCGGCAGGAGCAGGGAAACCAGGTACAGAGCCAGGAAGCCCAGACGACCACGACCTCCGGAGACGGTGGATGCACCGTCGCGGCCGAACCCGATAAGTGGAACTGGACCATCACCAGCGAGGCCAACAAAACCGCCGAACTCGGCAAGTACATTCCCAACTGGGGGTGGATCCCGGCCGGAGGCGAGGTCCGGCTGCCCGGCACCTTCACCAAGAACGGGAACACCTATACGGTGACCTCCATCGGCGAACAAGCCTTGATATATCAACCCGGCAGCCTTGTCATCAACCATCTCTGCATGCCGGACACGGTGGAGACCATAAAGACCGAAGCCTTCTACAACACGAAGATCGCCGACATCCACCTGTCCTCAAATCTGAAGACCATCGGCGAACAGGCCTTCGCATACAGCGACATCCCCTCAATCACCATCCCCAGCAAGGTGGAAACCATCGGGAACTCGGCCTTCCTCAACAATGACACCCACGCCAACAGGCTCAACACCCTCGATCTCAGCCAGGCCACCTCCCTGACCAGCATCGGAACCTACGCCTTCTACGGGTCCGGTCTGACCTCGGTAGCCATCCCCGGCAAGGTAAAGACCATCGGCGACAACGCCTTTTCCCACAGCCCCAACAATTCATCCGCACTCTCCACCGTTGACTTCAGCCAGGCCACCTCCCTGACCAGCATCGGGAAGAGCGCCTTCTGGAACACCCACCTGACCTCGGTCGCGATACCCCCAAAGGTGGAGACCATCGGCGACAACGCCTTCGGCAGCATATCGAACCTGTCTCAGCTGGACATGAGCGGGGCGGACTCCCTGTCCAGCATCGGCACGGAAGCCTTCATATACGACAGGATCCAGAACAGCATCACCCTTCCGCCAAACCTGAAGACCATCGCCGACAGAGCCTTCTTCGGCAATCTCATCAGCAGGTTGGATCTACCGGCCACCTCGGCACTGCAGACCATCGGCAATTCCGCCTTCGCCTACAACCGCATCATGGGGGGCGCGAATTCCAAGGACCTCATATTCCCCGACAACCTGACCAACGTCGGCCAACTCGCCTTCGTGGGCAACCTGATCACTTCGGTGCATTCCACCAAACCCGTCAGCATCGGCGACCACGCCTTCGACTACAACAACATCTCCGAACTGCTTCTCCCCTCGGCCCGGTTGAGTGGCACCTCGCCGGCCAATACCGAGAACGCCACCATCTACTTCGCACCCAACAAGCCCAGCATCAGTCTTAGTGAGCTCTTCGGTGAAACCGATGTCGCCGGACAGAAGCTGGACCATATCGATATCAATCCCAACAACGTGTGGTCTTCCACCGGGGTCTCATACTCCCCGACCGACGGGAAATTCACCGTTCCACATGGCACAAGCAGCTTCCGCTTCGCCTGGGACATGGAGATGAACGGGCGGTCCGTCTTCAATGGCTACTACCAGGTATATCTGAACGCGGACAGAATCAGGGTCCGTGACTCCTACAGCTCCTATGGAGCCAGGTGGACGCCCTATGAGAACCTCATGTCGGCCACGGATGGGAACGGAAACCACCTGACCCTCGACGACCTCGATATCATCCTGACCAATCCCCAAGGCGTGGTGCAGTCCAATAGCAGCCCGGATCACAGCAACATGTCGCAGACGCTGAACGGGGAGGGTGCCTGGCACGTCCAATTCAGATACCCCAGGGGGAGCACCAGTGCTCTTTTAATCGGCGATGCCAACATCAACGTCACACACCATCTCACGGCGAAGCTCACCGGAAGCTCGTCCGTAGCAAGGACCGGGGAGATGCTGAAACCCGAAACCGGGAAGTACTCCGTGACCATCTACGATACCGATGGGACCACCGTTTACCCGGCCAACCTCTCCCTGACCTCAGGCGATCTGCAGGTACAGAAGGATGACGGTACCGTTCTGGGCGAGGGGGCCACTGCGGCGGGGACCTATCAGGTCAGACTGAGTGCACAGGGAAAGGCCCACATCGCCAGCCAGCTGGATGTGAACCACGTGGGTACCAAGTGGTTCGATGTCGATTACAGCACGAACGATGCTACCTTCATCATCGTGGCGTCCTCCTACCAACTGCCGCTGGCAGGGGGAAATCCAACCAAGGTCATCATCGGATCCCTGCTGGCGGGAGCCTCCCTTCTTGGAACCTCCATCTTCCTGACGAATCTCTTCCTGAAGCGCCATGGAGGGTGGAGGAATTACCTGGCCGGATAGGAACCGGTCAGAGGTCACGGAGTTCCTCCGTTCGTCGGCGACATGATTCATCGCCCTACCCGCGCGCTCTCAGGAAAAGCCCGGGACTTCAGCAGACATGCCGACTTACGAAAAGTCGTTTCACTCCCTAATATGACAACCTGTTTGCTTTGAGAAGGAGAGGAACATTGAAAGAAACGTCCAAGCCTGTAGCCCCGACACAATCGAGGGTCCAGGTCGACCACCCCTGGCCTGCCATCGCCGCCTTGATGATAGGCGCATTCGTGGGCATGTTGAGTGAGACCTCGCTCAACATCGCCCTGCCCAACCTGATGGAGAGCCTGCACATACCCGGTGCCACGGTCCAGTGGCTGGTCACCGGCTACATGCTGGTGATCGGCATCGTCCTGCCCTTCTCCAGCTTGATTTCCAAGTGGTTCACGACCCGGCAGACCGTAATCTTCGGGCTGGCCGCCTTCCTGGTGGGCTCTGTTATCTCCGCTTTGGCACCCAACTTCGGCATCCTCCTTGCCGGCAGGCTGATTCAGGGTATCGGCACGGGTCTGATATTGCCGCTCATGTTCACGGTGGCCATGCTGATCTTCCCCCCGGCCAAGCTGGGCACGGTCATGGGCATGTGCGCCCTGGTCATCATGTTCGCTCCGGCCATTGGCCCCACCCTGACCGGCCTGGTCCTGGGCAGCTTCTCCTGGCGCTGGGTCTTCTGGCTCTTCACCCCCTTCCTGGTCGTTGCCCTGATCTTCGCCATCTTCTTCCTGAAGAACGTGGGAACCATCACCAGGCAGAAGCCCGACTTCCTCTCCATTCTGGAATCGATCATCGGCTTCGGCGGCCTCGTGGCGGGTGTCAGCCTGGCCAGCGAGTACGGATGGAACTCCCCTGTCACCCTGACTGTGCTGGTTGTGGCCATCATCGCCCTGGTGCTCTATGTGCGCCGCCAGCTGGTCATGGAGAACCCCGTGCTGAACGTTCGCATCTTCTCCATCCCGGCCTTCCGCTATGGCGCAACCCTGGTCATGCTGGACTTCGCGGTCATCCTCTCGTCCATGTACATCCTGCCCCAGTTCCTCCAGCGCGGACTCCTCCTGCCGGTGGCCATGACCGGTATCCTGATGCTCCCCGGAGGGGTCATCAACGCCCTGGTCTCGGCGTTCGCAGGCAGGCTCTATGACGGATTCGGCGCCCGTATCCCCGTCAGAGTCGGTTTCATCGTGGCTCTGATCGGCGGCGTCATGCTGCTCTTCGCCACCCCGAACAGCCCGGCCCTCTTCGTGGTGGCGGCCCACGTCATCCTGATGATCGGCTGCCCCCTGGCCATGTCACCGGCTCAGACCTATGCCCTGAATTCCCTGACCGGCGCCCAGTCCGGCGACGGCAGCACCATCATCAACACCATGCAGCAGATCGTTGGTGCAGTGGCGACGGCTGTGGCGACTTCGCTCCTGGCCATTGGTGAATCCCACGCAAGTACCACCGACAAGGCCGCGGCCTTCACCAACGGGACCCACTATGGCATCTGGTTCACCATCGTCCTGATTGTCATCGCCCTGGTCATCTCGCTGAAGGTGCGTAGATTCTCTCACGCGGACGAGCAGGAGGCCTGACCCAGGTCCGACCTTCGTCCATCTTCCGGGCGCCCGGCCCCTGCGGGAAGCGATTCCCAACCAGGGGCGGGCGCCCGACTTTGTTCAGCAGACATTCAGCTTTCTCCATGATTGACTCCCTACTCTTGGCACCGTCTTTCGCTAGACTGGAATTCGGCGAATCGGTACCCCTGGCCGCCCTGACCTGAGGGACCGACCCGAACCCCGGGCGGTCGGCCCCGACCGCATCCGGGTGCTAATCAGGAAGGGTGCAATGTTCGTTCTCAAGAACGCCTGGCTCACCATCAGGCGGCATCTGGCCCGCAGCCTCGTCTTTTTCCTGGCCTGCTTGGCTGTGGCCGCCCTGACCCTGGTCGGAGCCACCGTGGTCAAGATCGACCGCACGGCCAGGACCAGCGGCTATGAGGCCCAGACGGCCGATGCGGTCATCACCCCCAAAAAAGGTTCCAAGGCCAAGCCCCTGGGCTGGGAGGAGTACTCCAAGTACGCACAGCAACTCCAGCCCACCCTGCAGTACAAGGCCTACTTCACCGAAACCTCGCGGGTGGACGTCGAGGGACTCACCACCAAGGGGACCTTCTCGGTCCTGGGAATTTCGAGCAAGGATGCCGAACCCAGCCTGCCCTACGGGACCTTCCGGATAATCGAAGGCAAGGGAATCGACTACACCTCCCAGGACAACTCCGGTGTGCAATCAATCCTGATATCCGAAAAGACCGCCAGGGCCAACAAGGCCAAGGTGGGCGACAAGGTGTCGCTGACCAACCCCTTCAAGACCGACCTGACCACCCAGGTGAAGGTGGGTGGAATCTACACCTACGGCAAGCGGTCCGTACCCGAGTCCGCATACGACACCATCTACACCGGTTACCCGGTCTTCGCCAATCTTGAGCTGGATACGGCCAGCGAACCCGGATCCGAAGGGCATGACCTGCATGTGGCCTTTGTGCTCTCCTCCCCCTCGGACTACCGAGAGTTCATCAAGGCCATGCGTAAAAACGGGCTCAAGGAGTCCAAATACGACATATCCTCACCCAGCCTGGACCGGTACGAGAAGCAGCTCCAGCCCGTGCACCAGGCCGCCGACCAGGCCAGGACCGGCATCATCCTTGTCTCGATACTGGGCGGGCTGATTCTTCTGGTCTCGCTGTTCCTGATGCTGAAATCACGTAGGAACGAAATCGGAATGGCCGTGACCATCGGCATCCACAAGGCACGCCTGGGATGGCAGTTCGCCCTGGAGACCCTCCTCCTCTCCATCCCCGGTCTGGGACTGGGCCTGGGGCTGGGAGCACTGGTCAGCAAGCCGCTGATCCAGGCAAGGTTCGACCTGGGCAAACTGGCCGTCGCAGCCGACATCAGCCTGGTCTGGCGGGTGGCACTGATCGGCATGGCCGTCTGTGCGGTCATGGCCCTGGTGGCCTCCCTGCGGGTGGCCGCATTCAAGACCTCACAGCTGTACACCAACGACCTGGAGGAGCGCGCATGAGCGACCAGAAGCAGGACCGTGACGACCAGGACGAGATGGACGAGGACATGCTCCGCGAAGAGTCGGATGCCGCTGAGGCTGCCGGGGCGCCCGAAGAGGACGTGGAGGAGATGACCTTTGATGTGGTCATCGAACAAAAGGCCCCTGACGGGGACGAGGATACGGACACGGCCGAAGACCCCCTCCTCGGGCAGATGGACGGGACCGTCCTGGTACCCGGCGGATACCCCGTACTCTCCCTGAGGCATGTGGAGTTCACCAGAAAGGTCAAGGGGCAGACCGAGCTGATCCTTGATGACGTGAACCTCGACTTCCAGATGCGCCGCCTCTACTCAGTCGTGACCAGGTCACCCGCCAAGCAGGCCGCCCTGATGGCCCTGATGACCGGGCTCCGCGCACCCACCGAAGGCAACGTGCTCTTCCGAGGCACCGACCTGCGGCAGCTGGAGGCCTCGGACTACCGCGGACACCAGATCGGGGTCATATTCGGCACCGACGCCCTAAGGGACGACCTGACCGCTGTGGAGAACCTGGTCTACACCATGGACGCCAGCGGAAGGACCTTCCTGGGCCCCAAGGACAACCTGGCCCGGCACATGCTCGACAGGGTCGGTTTCCCCGACAACCTTCAATCCAAGCCCGCCAAGGACCTCGACGGCCTGAACTACCGTCTGGCCTCCGTGGCCCGCGCCCTGTGCTGCGAGTGCGATGTGCTGATTGCTGACGAACCGACCGAAGGCCTGGAACCCGGAGACTGGGACACCATCCTGGCAACCTTGAAGAAGGTCTCGCGCCGAAACGACTGCTCTGTGGTCATCGTCACCTCCGACAGCACCGATACGGCCGAGGAGTGGACCTACGACGATCGATTCATCGTCGACTGATCCGGACAGGCTCCCACCCGGGCCCGATACCGCCGTGCGGTCAACCTGCCACATCGTTTCGCATGACGGGTGGATTGCCCGGACCATCCGTCAGGCCCTCCCCTCGGATACCGCCTGGGACCTGGTCCGGCATGATGGCCTGGCGCCGACGCGGGACCTGGGCGACAATGACGCCCTTTGGATAGACCCCGGGCTGCTGATTGCGCAGAACGCCTGGTTGGAATCCCTGGGGCGGCCCCCCATGACCCTGATGGCCCCGCCAGCCGACTGTCTGGGCGGACTGGGCGAGAGTCTGCTGGGGCGCAGGGTCATGGTGGCCTGCGCCGGCGAGGTTCGGCAGTGGCGGCACCCTCCCGCAGGCTTGGGGGACCGACCCTGGTCCCAGATTGCCGGCGGCAGGGTACCGGCATTCCGTGCCGCACGCCGGACTCTGTCTCAACTGCGCCAGGACCTGGCCGAGGCTCCCGATGATGCACGGATTCAAATCAGCCGGCATATTGATGACATCGACCAGGAGTGGCGGGTGGTGGTCCTGGGTGGTCGCGCCGTGGCCTCCAGTGGATATTGCCGCCATATCGGATCGGATGACCACGACATCATCACGGTCTTCGATGGGGCCTCCTTCGACCCGAACCTGCGTGCGCCGGCCGAGGAGACAGCCGTTCACGCGGCAGCACTCGGGGGCATGGACGCGGTCTGCATCGACCTGGCCTTCCCTGCGAGTTCCTCTCCGAACCGGGCGCCCGAGCTGATGCACCCGTTCGTGCTGGAGGTCAATCCCGCCTGGTGCTGCTCCCCCTATGACTACGGACAGGCGGGCATGGCCGGATTCCTTGCCGCCATCGCAGCCGGACGCAGACCCGGAGGCACGCACCTTGCGGGCGCAGCCCCCTATAACCCGGATTCCTGGATGGCCGACCAATTCCGCAATCGGTATCGGTCCTACTGGGGCAAGGCCTAAGTCTCAGACAATCTCCATGCCGTAGTGATCGGCGAGGGGTTTCAGGTCCGGCACCCCGTACTTGGCGACCAGGTCCTGCCAACGCTTCAGGTTGTCCGGCCCGTACTTGGCGGTGCGCCTGGCGGCCGTGGCCTCCGAGACGAATATGGGAGGCTGGCGTTTGCTGTGGAACTTGTCCGCGTACATGACCACCTCCTGCTCCAGGTTGACGGGTACGTAATCGTCAGGAGGAAGATTCAGATGTTCCTCCTCGACCTGCCGACGGGTCAGCCCGACCCCGGTATGGTTCCGGGCGAACTGGGCCACGGACTCGTCGACCCCCTCGTCGATGAGGAGCCTGTATCCCTCCAGGCCGTGCTGGATGTAGCGCTCACCCTGGAAGGTCAGGGGGCGGCCCTCGGCACCATCATCCTTGAGTATCAGGTAGGTGCCGATGTCATGCAGCAGGGCACCGACCTGCACCAGGTCGCGGTTGAGGAGACGGGGCGGGATGC
Organism: Bifidobacterium coryneforme; assembly: GCF_000737865.1. Lineage (NCBI taxonomy): Bacteria > Bacillati > Actinomycetota > Actinomycetes > Bifidobacteriales > Bifidobacteriaceae > Bifidobacterium > Bifidobacterium coryneforme. The sequence goes on along the minus strand of NZ_CP007287.1, from coordinate 232,773 downwards.
TTCCCCCGCCATGTGCCGGGTCACGCTCGGGCGCATCCTGTGGCAGGGTGCACTGTTTGAGGAAAAGGGCATTGATCCGATCGGTGATTCCCACGGCGATGGTGGAGATTATCGAGCAGTGGGTGTGTATCAGATCGTAGGCGGCCTGCGAGGGGGCCACCTTGCGGTGCAGCGCCTCGGCCATTTCAACATTCGGAACCATAAGGACCATTCTAGGGAGGTCGGCCGGGAAATGTGACTTTACCGACTGTTGCCCTACATTCACGAACATATCCTTTCCCTTGGGGGAGCAAATACTAGACTGGTGAGCACATATTCATGAGGAGCACTATGGCCACTACACCCAACCGGCGCCCCGTGGAGGATACCGCCCACAGCGGCGGCAGTCCATCCATGCAGGAACCCTGGCATAATCCACTGCTGGATCCGCGCGATCTGCGCATGCCCCGTATCGCCGGTCCCAGCTCGCTGGTCATTTTCGGTGTGACGGGCGACCTGGCCAAGAAGAAACTGCTACCGGCCGTCTACGACCTGGCCAACAGGGGCCTCCTGCCCGCCAGCTTCGGACTGATCGGATTCGGTCGACGCGACTGGGACGACCAGGCCTTTGCCTCCTTCGCCGAGGAGAACGTACGAGCATACTGCCGGACCCCCTTCAATGAGTCCACATGGCGGCACCTGAGCCAGGGCATGCGGTTCGTCAAGGGGACCTTCGACGATTCGGAGGCCTTCCGGCACCTCTCGGCCACGGTTTCCGAACTCGACCGGGTGCGCGGTACACGCGGCAACCACGCCTTCTACATGTCGGTACCACCCAAGGCTTTCCCCATCGTGGCCCGCCAGCTGGCCGAATCCGGCCTCTCCCACTCCAAGGAGGGCGCCTGGCGCAGGGTCATCATAGAGAAACCCTTCGGCCGCGACCTGGCCTCGGCCAAGGAACTCGACCGGGTGGTCTCCGAGGTGTTCGAGCCCGATTCCGTATTCAGGATCGACCATTACCTGGGCAAGGAGACCGTGCAGAACCTGCTCGCCCTACGCTTCGCCAACATGATGTTCGAGCCGGTCTGGAACTCCAACTACGTATCTCATGTACAGATCACCATGGCCGAAGACATGGGCATCGGCGGCAGGGCCGGTTACTACGACGGTATCGGCGCCGCCCGTGACGTGATCCAGAACCACCTCCTGCAGCTCATGGCCCTGACCGCCATGGAGGAGCCGGTATCATTCGCGGCAGAAGACCTGACCGCCGAGAAGACCAAGGTGCTTTCGGCCATCCGCCTGCCCAAGGATCTGGCCGCCCATACCGCCCGAGGGCAGTACGCCGCCGGCTGGCAGGGGTCACAGCATGTGGCCGGCTACCTGGATGAGGAGGGAATCAGCCCCGATTCAACCACCGAGACCTATGCCGCCATCCGCCTGGATGTTGACACCCGACGCTGGGCGGGGGTCCCCTTCTACCTGCGTACGGGCAAGCGCCTGGGCAAGCGGGTGAGCGAAATCGCGGTGGTCTTCAAGCGCGCCCCCCACCTCCCCTTCGAGGCCACGGCGACCAGGGAGCTCGGCGCCAACGCCGTGGTGATACGCGTCCAGCCCGACGAGGGCGTCACCATGCGGTTCGGTGCCAAGACCCCAGGGTCGGCCATGGAGGTCAGGGATGTGAACATGGACTTTTCCTACGGTCGGTCCTTCACCGAGGCCTCCCCGGAGGCATACGAGCGACTGATTCTGGATGTACTCCTGGGAGACCCGCCCCTCTTCCCCACCACAGAGGAGGTCAACCTCTCCTGGAAGATCCTCGATCCGATTGAGGAATTCTGGGCCGGGCAGGGTCAACCGCAGCCATACCGGGCCGGTACCTGGGGTCCTGAAGAGGCCGACCGGATGCTCGCCCGAGATGGATACCATTGGAGGATGCCATGATTGTCAGGCTGAACAACACCACAACCTCCGCAATAGCGCGCGAGATTGATGAACTCCATGTGGAACGAGGCGAGGCCGCCCAGGGCAGAGTGCTGACCCTGGTCATCATCACCGATGGCCCCCATCTGGAAACCGCCCTGGAGACCATCAACTCAGCCAGTCGGGAACACCCCTGCCGGGTGATTGCCATGGTGACCGATGCCGAGGGGCACACGGCCACCGAGCCGGGCCCCGAGGAATCCGCGCCTGCCCGTCAGATCGACCCGGATGACGAGTGCATCTCCTACAAGGCCACCGAGCACGGGGGTGAGCACACCCTGGATGCCGAAATACGGTTCGGCTCGGACGCCGGGGCGGGCGAAGTGGTGGTGCTGAAGCCGGTCACAGCGCTCCTGGACCACTCCGATGCCCTGGTCATCCCCCTCCTGGTTCCTGATGCACCCCTGGTGGTCTGGTGGCCCGGAAACCCGCCACAGGACCCATCCAAGGACCCCATTGGAGCCATGGCAACCAGCCGCATCACCGATGTCATGGGATCCGATGACCGCCAGGCCGCCTTCGCCTCGCTTCTGGAGCACTCCGGCGCGGAAGACGTGGACCTTTCCTGGACAAGAACCACCATCTGGCGGGCTCTGCTCGCCTCCATGGTCGACCAGCCGCCCCACCTGCCCATCACCTCCGCACGGGTGACCGGCCAGTCCCACTACCTGCCCTTGGAGCTCCTGGCCTCATGGCTGGCCCTGAAACTCCATGTGCCGGTAAGTGTGGAACGGGACTCTGAAGCCCGTGCCATCACAGGCGTGTACTTCGAGCGCAGCGACGGGACCATGAGCATGGAACGACACAAGACGGACCAGGCCAGGATCAACCAGCCAGGCCAGGCAAGCCAGGCCATCTCCATGCCTCTGCGCACGGCCGTGGACTGCATGAGCGAGGAACTTGGCCGTCTCGACCCCGACGAGGTCTATCAGGACGTGATTCGGCAGGGCTGGCCCATGGTCGACCACAACAGCCAGGACCAACCCTGATTCATTCAGGCAGCCGGAACCCGCGCACGGTCGGTAATGACCATAAGGAGAATCGTATGAACGAGCGTCAAGTCATCGTCTATAAGGACACCTATGCGATGAACAGTGCCGTGGCCTACCGGGCGGTGCTGGAAATGGGCGATGTCATCGCCAGGAGGGGACGGGTCGACGTGGCCCTGACCGGCGGGCGAGACTCCGTGGACATATACCTCAAGATGGCCTCATTCCCCCAGAAGGACCTGCTGGATTGGAGCAAGGTCCACTTATGGTGGAGCGATGAGCGGTTCATCAGCGCAGAGGATGGCGAACGCAATTCCCTGCAGGCCCGACAGTGCTTCGACAAGGACGTCTTCAGTGAGGGCAACGCACTTGCCGAGGAGCATATTCACGAGATGCCCGCCGACCCCCGCACCCCCGAGCAGGTTGCCGCCGCGACCGACGAGGAAAACGAGGAGTACCTGATTCGGGCCGCCCATTCCTACCAGGACGAGATCATCAAGGAAATCGGCCCTGACGGACACATGGACCTTGCCGTCTTCGGGGTGGGCCCCGATGGCCACTACGCTTCGCTCTTCCCTGACCGACCCGAGGTCCTGATCACCGACGAGAGCAAGCTGGTGGTCGGAGTGAGCCACTCCCCCAAGCTCCCCCCGCTCCGGCTGACCATGACCAACCCCTTCATCCGCCGAACACCCAAGGTCTGGCTTTTCACCTCTACCAAGGAAAAGGCCCGGGCTGTGAGCCAGGCCCTGGCAGGCGTGGATAATCCGCACGTCCCCTCTTCCTTCGCACGGGGCACCGAACAAACACTCTGGCTCCTGGACAAGGATGCCGCTGACGAACTGCAGCACGTGTAGGCCTACCACCGGTTCCGCCGATACGGGAATACCGGCCAGACCGGGGCCGCTCGACCCTCACTCGGTATTACGACGTGGCTCCGGCTACAACCACTCGTTCTGGCGGCATCATTCAGCCCTACTCACCGTCGACAGGGCTGGTGCACCTACAATTCACTACCAGCGTGAAACAATTTGTTTCATCCTGCGGGTCGACCGCAGGGTGCAATGGTACGGTATACCTCTAATCTGATGTTGGGATAGCCCTTGATCCGGTCCTGATTCGCCACGGGGGAGGCGAATCTGTCACCGTTGATCGGACGGGGGTGTGAATTGATGAGGAATCAACACGCATGCGTATGTGGAACGTGTTCCAGAGCCGTCGTCGTTTGGCTCGCCCGGTGGTTGCCGTCGTGTCGGTGATGACGGTCTTGAGTGCCGGCCTGGTGTCCATTGCGCAGGCGGTTGATTCCCCGGTGTCCGCTGGGGCGGCACCCGGGGTCCTGGCCCCTGCCGACGGCGGCCAGGCTCGCCCCATCCAGGTGGATGGTCCGGATCGGGTCCCTTCCCCGTCGCCCGATGCCTCGTCGTCCTCTTCTTCCGATGCCTCGTCGTCTTCGTCCGGTGGCTCCCTGTCTTCCGGCGTGTCCTCGTCGGGTGGCCCCACTGTTTCGGGTGTGTCCTCTTTGTCGGCTGCCGGCCGGTCCCGTGTGGTATTGCCTTCGGGTCCGGCAGGGTTGGCGACGTCGAGCCCCTTGTCGTCCCACGCCGCGGACGCCCCTTCCGTGCAGACGGCGGTGGGTGTGGTGCATACGGTGTCGTTCTCGTCGGAGGCAGACAGCACGGGCGTGCCGGGGGCGCAGTCGGTGCCGGACGGCGGCACGGCATCCTGGCCGCGTGAGGACCCGTCCCGGCCGGGGTGGACGTTCAACGGGTGGTTCCTGGGCGACGCCGCGTACGACTTCTCCGCGCCCGTGACCGGCGACGTGACGCTGACCGCCCGGTGGGGACGCCGGTCCGTGACCCCCGACCGGGGCCCCTGGCAGGGCGGCACCGACGTCAGGATCTCCGACGCGGCCGACGGGGTGAGGTTCGCCCAGGTCGCCGCCGGGGCCGGGTTCTCCGTCGCGCTCGGCAGCGACGGCAAGGCCTACACCTGGGGCGGCAACACCACCGGCCAGCTCGGCGCCGGCGACGACGCGGGAGCCCACCGCGCCGCCCCGGCCATGGCCGCCATGCCCGACGGGGTCGGATTCACCGCCGTCGCCGCCGGCGCCTCCCACGCCATCGCCATCGCCCGCGACGGCACCGTCTGGACCTGGGGCGACAACACCACCGGCCAGCTCGGCCGCGGCACCACCGGCGGCACCTCCACCCGGCCCGCTCCCGCCGCCACGCCCGCGGGCGTGAGGTTCGCCGCCGTCAGCGCCGGATCCCACCACTCCATGGCCCTCGACACCGACGGCGGGGTATGGACCTGGGGCGACGCCAACCTCGGCCGCTCCGGCGACGGCGCCACCCCCGGCAGAGTCCCCACGCCAGCGGGCACCGCCTTCACCGCCGTCAGCGCCGGATCCCACCACTCCATGGCCCTCGACACCGACGGCGGGGTATGGACCTGGGGCGACGCCGCCGGCCCCGTCGGCCACGACGGCCCCCGGGACACCCCCGCCCGCGTCGACACCACCCAGCGCTTCACCGCCGTCAGCAGCGGCAACGACCACGCCATGGCCATCGCCCGCGACGGCACCGTCTGGACCTGGGGCGGCAACGACCACGGCCAGCTCGGCCGCACCCCCGACACCGCCAACCCCGCCAACCGGCCCGGACAGGTCCCCGGACCCGCCGGCGCCACCCGCGTCAACGCCGGCACCGGCGTCTCCACCGCCATCACCCCCGACACCGCATGGGCATGGGGCCTCAACAGCCACGGCCAGCTCGGCGACAACACCACCGACGACAACACCGCACCCGCACGCACCCCCGCACCCGGCGGCGCCGCACCCGGCTTCCGCTACACCGCCGCCGCACCCGCCACCGGCACCCCGGGCCACACCCTCCTCCTCGGCAACGACGGCCGCACCTACGCCTGCGGCGACAACACCACCGGCCAGCTCGGCGACAACACCCGGAACCCCGCCAACCGGCCCACCACCACCTGGCAGCCCACCCACCTGCAACCCACCGATGTCCTCTTCGGCCAGTCGCACAACCTTGCCACACCCCACCGCGAAGCCGACGGATGGCACACCACCTCGCCCAGACACCCCATCGGCACCACCACCCTCACCATCAGACACACCCGCAACGGCACACCCCAACCCGACGACACCAGCCAGCGCTTCACCTACACCGGCGACACCGCCACCATCACCTACCAGACCGACCACGGCACACCCCCACCACCCCAGACCGTCGCCAAAGGCGACACCGCCCCACGACCCGACGACCCACCCACCCACGACGGATGGACCTTCAACGGCTGGTTCCAGGCAGACACCGCCTACGACTTCTCCCAACCCGTCACCCACGACCTCACCCTCACCGCCAAATGGGCACAATGGACCACCACACCCACACAAGGACCATGGCAAGGCGGCACCGAAGTGCACCTTAGCCGAAGCACCTCCGAGGTACGATACGCCCAAATAACTGCAGGCAGGAACTGCTCTCTGGCCGTCGGCAGCGACGGCAACGTATACGGATGGGGTTACAACCACTACTCGCAAGTAGCCGAATATGAAAAAAACGACCTGCCTGCCCCGATACCGGTCTTCACGCCTGAGGGAGCGAAAATCATTCAGGTATCCGCCGGTTTTTATCACGTCATGGCTCTCGACAGCGAAGGCAGAATCTGGACCTGGGGATTCGACTCGGACGGACAGCTGGGCCGCACTCCCACCGCGGCAACCCCTGCAAGACGACCAGGCCTGGTCGCCGCACCCAAGAACGTAGGTTTCATCGCTGTCAGCGCCGGGCGGACACACTCTGCAGCCTTGGACCAGGATGGCAACATCTGGACCTGGGGAAATAACGCCTACAAACAGCTGGGGCGCGACACCAGCGGTACCAACGATGCAACACCTGAGAAAATAAGGCCATCGAGGGGAACCGCATTCACTATGGTCAGTGCCGGCTTCACGCACTCCATAGGCCTATCTGCAGACGGAACCGCATGGTCCTGGGGTGGCGGCATCGACAACAGCTACATCAGCACCGACACCGTACTCGGTCACGCCGGCGGCACCGATCTCGCCCCGGTAGATACCGACCTACGATTCACAACCGTCAGCGCCGGCTACTACCACTCCCTGGCAGTTGCTCAGGACGGCACCGTTCAGTCTTGGGGAACCTGGTCGACCAGGCAGCTGGGCCGATCCCCAACCACCACCACACCCGCCAACCGGCCCGGACGGGTCCCCGGCCTCACCGGAGCAACCGGCATCAGGGCCGGCCGCAGGTACTCTATCGCCATCACCGGCACCGACGTTTGGGGATGGGGCCTCAACGCCCAGGGCCAGCTGGGCACCGGTACCAACAACGGATCCAGCAGCGGTGTCGACACCCCCGAACGCATACCGGCACCAGAGGGGACACCCGCGGGGTTCGTGTATACCAACGCCGTCGCCAGCATGACGGGCGAGCACACACTGACCATCGGTTCCAACGGCGAAGCATATGCGTTCGGAAGTAACGCCAGCGGGCAGCTCGGAGACAACACCATCAATAAAGCGACTGTTGGCCTGGCAGGGGCAAATAAACCGACGATGGTCTGGCATCCAGTGGGCGCCTCAATCACGAGTGTTCTGTTCGGCACCAAACCGAATATGGGTAAAGTGGAGCGCACCGCGAGCGGGTGGCTTGCCGTCTCGCCCCGGCACAGGCCTGAGACCGTCTCGCTGACCGTCAAGTCCTCCACCGGCATTCGCTCAGCCCCAGTCAGAACCGAGGACACTGGTCTGACGTTCACTTTCACGGGCAACATCGTTACTCTGAGCTTCGTGTCCGATCACGGCGCCCCCACACCCGCGCAGCAGGTTGCCGCGGGAGAGCCCACCCAACGCCCCGCGGACCCGTCCGAGGAGGGGTGGACCTTCGACGGGTGGTTCAACGGGGACGTGGCCTACGATTTCGCCGCGCCCCTGGAGCACGACCTGACCGTGACCGGACGCTGGCACCGCACCGGCCGGTGGGTCCTGAGCCCGGACCACGGCAGTGAACACGGTGGTGACACGCTTACCCTGACCGCACCCGCAGCACCCGGCCTCCGTCTGGCATCCGTGGACACGGGCGGATCGTCCTCCCTGGGCGTCGGATCCGACGGCAACTTGTACGCATGGGGAGACAACACCCAAGGCCAGCTCGGCGACGGAACCCGCATCCGACGCACCACACCCACCCTGATTCCCCGCCCAGACGGCACCGACACCGGGTTCTTCTGGGTGCAGGCCACGGCCGGACGCACCCACAGCGCCGCCGTCGGATCCGACGGCAACTTGTACGCATGGGGAGACAACACCTGCGGGCAACTCGGAGACGGCACCAACACCCAACGCACCACACCCGTCAAGGTCATACGCCCTGCCGGGAACGGGTTCACCTGGATTCGGGTCGCAGCCGGCGACGGATACACCTTGGCGATCGGGTCAGACGACAACCTGTATATCTGGGGCAGTCTGCCCGGTGGACTCGGTGACACCAACGGCACCACCGCCAGCACCCGACCCGTCATGGTCGCCCTGCCTCAAGGCGTGCCACCCACGTTCCGCTTCGAGAAAATCGCTGCCGGTGACAGGCATGCTACGGCGATCGGGTCGGATGAGAACCTGTATACCTGGGGATCGAACACACATGGGCAGCTCGGCCACGCCGACACCGGAGTACCTGCCGCCGCAGCCACACCCACCGTGGCCGCCTGGGACGACCCGCAGCAGCCCGTAGGCTACGTTCAGGCCAGCGCCGCAGGCGACCACACTATGGCCATCGACCTGCGGGGACGCCTCTGGGTCTGGGGCGATCTCGCCGACGGCACCGACACTGCAACACCCGCACGCATTTGGCCCGCAGGCACGAACGATACGTACCGGTTCACCCACACGTCCACCGGGCGCGCCCACTACACCGCCACCGGAGAAGACCACCGCACCTGGACCTGGGGCGACAACACCAATGGACAGCTCGGGCACGCCACCAGCACCCCAACACAGCCCACGACCATACCCGGTCTGAATACCACCGTCACCGCCAGCATGGCCGACACCACCATCGCCATCGACACCAACGGCAACACCCAGGCATGGGGCGACAACTCCAACGGGCAGGGCGGACACGGAGACACCGGCGAAACCCCCACGCCATGCACCTCCGCCATTCCCTCTCACCCAACACCCACCGACCTGACCATCGACTCCACCACGCTCCCCCTGCACCGGACCGGACCGAACACCTGGGAGGCGACCACCACGGCCCACGACCCCGGGGCTGTGCCCGTGCGCGTCAGATGGACCCTCGCCGGACAGGCCCAGCCCGATGACACCTCCAACACGTACACCTATCTGCACATCTTCACCCTGCCCAATGCCGGAGGCACAGGCATCATCCTCCTGATCATCGCAGGCACCCTTATCCTTGCCGCCACCACAGCCAACCGGCAGCGGCGCATCCCCAAACACCACCAGTACTTCACATGAGTAAGAGGCCACACCAAAAGGGGTCCCAACCCCCTGGCCACCGGAGGCGGTCCGCCCCCACACCCCAACAACGGACCGCCTCCACCCCCTCCACATCAAACCGACCCACGACTCGCAGCTGAGCGTGTATACCTTTGGCCGGGCTGTTCCGCGTCGTGAGCGCCCACGTTCGCTTGTTTTGACTTGCCTGGTTGTGTCAGCCCATGGTCCGTGTTGCGTGTGGGGACTGGGGGATGGTAGGGTCAAGTAAGTTTACTTTTGAAGGGGTGATCCTCGGTCCGGGCTGTTCCGGTTTCGTCATGGGGGCGATTCGGCGGCTGTCATCCGGGCGGGGATATGAGTTGGTGAGGTTTGTCGTATGCACACTTGGAACACGTTCCATGGTCGTCGTTTCGCGCGCCCTGCCGTCGCGGTCCTGGCGGCCCTGTCCATCATGGGCGGCGGCCTGGCCGCGGGCGCTCAGGCCGCCGACACCCTCCAGACGACCGCCGCCCCCTACTCCCAAATCAACGGGGGGGGGGGTCAACCCGCAGCCGCGGATGACGGCCTGACCACACCCACAGGAACCACCACACCGGCCGCGACCCCGTCACCCTCGGCCACACCGCAGTCCCCGGCAGCAGCGACGCAGCCCACGACAACCACCGCGACACCCACCACCCTGGCCACACCCAACCCGCTCACCACCAGGCAGACCACCACACCAGCACCCGCCGGAGCGCAGGCCCCCGGACCGCAGGCCAGGACCGGCAGCCACACGGTCACCTTCACCTCACAGCCCGACACCCAGGGCATGCCGGCAGGCCAGACCATCCCCGACGGCAAGACCGCCACATGGCCACACGACGACCCCACCAGGCCAGGATGGACCTTCAACGGATGGTTCCAAGGCGACCTCGCCTACGACTTCAACAAGCCCGTCACCCAGGACCTGACCCTCACCGCCAAATGGGGCAAATGGACCACCAGCACCGACACAGGGCCCTGGCAGGGCGGCACCAACGTCAAAATCGACACCCCCACAGACCAGGTACGCTTCAGCCAGGTATCCGCAGGCCGCAACTTCTCCCTGGCCTTGGGCAGCGACGGCAACGCATACGCATGGGGGTCCAATGGTTCCGGGCAGCTCGGACAGACTATCCGTGGTGATTCGGTGGCTCCACGGATAGTCGCCATGCCGGAAGGTGTGAAGTTCACCCAGGTGTCCGCCGGATATAACCACTGCGTGGCCCTGGACCGGGACGGCAGAATCTGGACCTGGGGCAACAACTTCGGCGGCACTCTCGGCCGCCCCACCACCGATCTCCTATCTAATCCCCAACCCGGTCTGGCCGTAGTGCCGGAGGGCGTGAAGTTCACCGCCGTCTCCGCAGGCGATGAGAGTTCCATGGCCCTCGACAGCAATGGACAGGCTTGGACTTGGGGATACATAGACGCAGAGACACCCCACAAGCTGGATATGGACGGAGGGACCGTCTTCACCGCCATCTACACCGCATTAAATTGGTGGACAAACGGATATACGGCCCTCGACACGGACGGCAGAATCTGGACCTGGCATTCCACCTACAAACCCACCACCGTCGATACCGATGTCAGGTTCAAGGCCTACAGCGTCGACAGGTGGGGTTTTCATCTCATCGCCATCGCGCGGGACGGGACCGTCTGGACCTGGGGCAAAAACGAAAGCGGACAGCTGGGACGCACCCCCGACAACGCCAACCCCGCCGACAAGCCTGGCCGGGTCCCCGGCCTGACCGGAGCCACCCAAGTCGATGCCGCTACCACTGGATCAGTCACAGAATACACTTCCTTCGCCATCACCGACACCGGCACATGGGCGTGGGGAAAGAACCCGTACGGCCAGCTCGGAACCGGAACAGGCGAGATCACGGCCACCCCAGCCCGGGTCGCAAACCCCGCCGGGGCCCCCACAGACTTCCGCTACACCAGCATCGCAGCCAGCAATCAGCACACGGTGTTCCTCGGTTCGGACGGTGAAACATACGCGTGCGGAGACAACGCGAGCGGCCAACTCGGCAACGGCAGGAGCAGCATCGCCAGCAACACCGCCCCCAGCATCGAACGCAGCCCCTTGCCTGTCATGACGTTGAGACCCGTCGTCACGGAGGTCACGAAGGTCCTGTTCGGTGAGGCCCGCAACATCGGCGGCCCCTACCGAAGGTCCGACAGGTGGCACGCCACCTCGCCCAGGCACGGCCTCGGCACCGTCACCCTCACCATCCAATCCACATACAAGGGCGTCCCCCAGCCCGACGGCACCAGCCAGCGGTTCACCTACACGGGCGACACCGCCACCGTGTCCTTCAAAACGGAACACGGCTCCCCCGTCCCGTCCCAGCAGGTCATCGTCGGCGACACCGCCCGACGGCCCGACGACCCGACGGCGGACGACGGGTGGACCTTCAACGGATGGTTCCAGGGCGACAAGCCCTACGACTTCACCAAGCCCGTAAGCGGGGACACGGTCCTGACCGCACGCTGGGGCCGGTGGAAGGCCGACCCGGCCCAGGGGCCCTCGCGGGGCGGCACCGACGTGCACCTCGACACCCCCACCTCCCGGGTACGGTTCGCCCAGGTATCCGCCGGACAGTCCCACTCCCTCGCCGTCGGCAGCGACGGCAACCTATACGCATGGGGCAACAATAAGGACGGCCAGCTCGGCGACGGCACCACCACAAACCGGACCGCACCAATCATGGCCGCCGCACCCGCGGGGGTGAAGTTCGTCCAGGTGTCCGCCGGGGACAGCCACTCCATGGCCCTGGACCGGGACGGCCACTCCATGGCCCTGGACCGGGACGGCAACATCTGGACCTGGGGAAACAACCGCTCCCGGCAACTCGGACGCAGCACAAGCAGCAACCCCGCCAACAGGCCCGGCAAGGCAGACACGCCCGCCGGCATGACGTTCATCGCCGTCAGCGCCGGGGCCGACCACAGCATGGCCCTGGACCGGGACGGCAACATCTGGACCTGGGGATACGACACATACAAGCAGCTGGGTTCTTCCTCCTATTCCACACCGACGCCTACGGGTGTGGGTGTGCCCGAGGCAGCCTTCGCCTCCGTCAGCGCGGGCCCCAGGCACTCCATCGGCCTGGACGCGAACGGGACCGCCTGGACCTGGGGCGGCAGCAAATCCGCCGGAAACGACGATGACCTGCTCGGCCATGCCGGCTACAAGCCCGCCCCCGCGGACACCACCCAGCGGTTCACGGCCCTCAGCGCCGGGGCCGACCACAGCATGGGCATCGCCCGGGACGGCACCGTCTACACGTGGGGGCACAACGAGAACGGCCAGCTAGGCCGCACCCCCACCGGCGCCGAGCCCGCGGGCAGGCCGGGCCCGGTCCCCGGCCCGTCCGGCGCCACCGGCGTCAGCGCCGGACGCACCCACTCCACCGCCATCACCGGCTCCGGGGCCTGGGCGTGGGGCGGCAACCAGTACGGCCAGCTCGGCACCAGCGACGGCGTGGCCCCTGCCCGTATGCCCAACCCCAAGGGCGCACCCTCGGGGTTCGCATACACCGGTGCCGTCGCGGGCACAGACATTACGCTGGCCGTCGGCTCGGACGGAGACGTGTATGCGGTCGGTACCAACAGTGCCGGTCAGCTCGGCGACGGCACCACGTCCACCACAGCCCACCCGGACCCGACCATGGTGTGGCGGCCTGTGAGTTCCCCCGTCACCGGGGTCCTGTTCGGCGCCAAGCCGAGCGCGGGAGAGGTGCGGCGCCGGGCGGACGGGTGGCACGCCGCCTCCCCCAGGCACCGGCCCGAGACCGTGCCCCTGACCATCCGGTCCGCCACCGGGCAGGCACGGGACGAGGACACCAGCCTGCGGTTCATGTACACCGGCGACACGGCCACCCTCACCTTCACCACCCAACACGGCCATGCCCCCGATGCGCAGCAGGTCCCCGCGGGCGAGCCCACCAGGAGGCCCGCCGACCCGTCCGAAAACGGGTGGACGTTCGACGGATGGTTCGACGGGGATGTCGCCTACGACTTCACCCGGCCTCTGGAGCATGACCTGACCGTGACGGCCCGCTGGCACCGGACCGGCAGGTGGACCCTGAGCCCGGACCACGGCAGCGAATACGGCAAGGACACCGTCACCCTCACCGCACCCGCCGCACCCGACATCCGCCTCGCCTCCATCGACACCGGCGGCACCACCAGCCTCGGCATCGGATCCGACGGCGGCCTGTACGCCTGGGGAGACAACACCCAAGGCCAACTCGGCGACGGCACCACCACCCGACGCACCACCCCAACCCGGGTCGCCAAGCCCGACGGCACCGGTGACGGATTCACCTGGGTGCAGGCCGCGGCGGGACGCAACCACAGCGCCGCCGTCGGCAGCGACGGGCAGCTCTACACCTGGGGAGACAACACCCAGGGCCAGCTCGGCGACGGCACCACCAGCCAGCACACCAGACCCGTCAAGGCCGCCCGCCCCGACGGCACCGACACCGGGTTCACCTGGATACGGGCCGCAGCCGGTGACGGCTACACCATGGCCCTCGGCTCCGACGACAACCTGTACGCGTGGGGCAGCCTGCCCGGCGGGCTCGGCGACACCGGCCGCACCGCCAGCAGCAGCCGGCCCCTGCCCGTACGCATCCCCGACGGGACACCCCCCGCGTTCCGGTACGAGCAGATCACGGCGGGCGACACGCACGCCGCGGCGATCGGATCGGACGGCAACCTGTACACGTGGGGAGACAACACCCACGGCCAGCTCGGCCACGACCCCACCGGCACACCCGCAGCCGCAGCCGACCCGCAGCAGCCCGCAGGCTACGTCCAGGCCAGCGCCGGAGGCGACCACACGCTCGCCATCGACCGGCAGGGACGACTCTGGGCCTGGGGCAGGCTCGCCGACGGCACCGACACCGCCACACCCGCGCGCATATGGACGGCGGGCACGGCCGACACGTACCGGTTCACCCACGTCTCCACCGGACGCAACCACAGCGTCGCCACCGGACAGGACCACCGCACCTGGGCATGGGGAGACAACACCAGCGGCCAGCTCGGCCACAACACCGGAACCCCCGGCACACCCACCGTCATAGCCGGCCTGAACACCACCCTCACCGCCAGCGGCGGCGACACCACCATCGCCATCGACACCAACGGCGACACCCAGGCCTGGGGAGACAACACCAACGGACAGGCAGGACACGGCGACACCAACCCGGTGCCAGGGCCGCGCGCGGCCACCATCCCCCCACAACCCACACCGGCCGGCCTCACCATCGACAACGACACACTCCCCCTCAGGCAGACCGGCGCGGGCACCTGGCAGGCCACAACCACCGCCCACGCCCCCGGAACCATGCCCGTACGCGTCCAATGGGCCCTCGCCGGACAGGACCAGCCCGACGACACCAGCAACACCTACACCTACCGGCACACCGGCAGCCTGCCCAACGCCGGAGGCGCAGGCATCATCCTCCTCATCACCGCCGGCATGCTCGGCATCGCAACATCCGACGCCAACCGACAACGACGCGTACCACCCACAACCACCAATACTTCACACGAGTAAGAGGCCACATAAGGGGGTCCCCAACCCCTGGCCACCCGGAGGCGGCCCACCCAACATCCCAATATCGGGCCGCCTCCACCCAACACCATAAACCGGCACTACAACAATCCGGCTGTTTCTGAACCGTTCAGTCCCGACTCCCTGGCGCGCGCGAGCACAGACGACGCGCCATGGCCCGATCCGATTCATCGACGATTCGTGTCATGGCCTGGCGGGCCGCCTCACCGTCACCCTGGCGTATCAAGGCCGCCACGTCGCCATGAAGTCTCAGAGCCTGTTCATTGGCCTCATGGGGCATGAGTTCGTGCCGGGTACGACCGGCCAGCACGGATGCAACCACGTCGCCCAGAGCGGCGAACATAGCATTGCCCGAGGCCTCCAGGAGTGCCCGGTGGAAACGCTCGTCGGCCTGCAGATAATCCGCCTGGTCGGCATGGTTGGCGTGGGCCACCATGTCGATGGCGGCCTGGGTCAGGGCCGCCCACTGCCCGGGCCTGGCCCTGGTGGCGGCCAGGCGTGCGGCCATGGGTTCCACGCTGGCCCTTAATTCCGAGAGCTCATGGAGGACCCGGTCCCTGTCGGGGCCACGCAGCCGCCACTCAATCACCCTGGGGTCATAGATGTTCCAGGCGGTCATCGGGTTCACGGTGGCCCCAGCCTTCCGCCTCACGGTCACCATTCCCATGGATTCCAATACCCGTGTCACCTCGCGGGTTACCGTACGCGATGGCACTTCATGATCCAGGGGCGGGACCGACAGACGCTCCCCCCTCGCTGATTTCCCCTGTGACGATGCCCATACCCCATTGTTCCAGGAGCCTATCGTGCAGCGAAGGTTCTGTACTCATAAATCCCACTCTAGCAATGCACAAGGGCGGGAATTGTCTGTAACCTCACTGCCCACACGGCAGGGGAACCCCAATCGGAAGGTCATCCCGTGTACACTTGTATACGTATAAGACATACGTAATATCACACTGCCGATATTATGCCATGCAAAATAGGAGCCATGGGCGTACGTCCTGACTTCGTTCCTATCCTCAGAGAAGAGGCAGCCATGCATACAGCACTGCTCGCGGCAGGAGAGGCCGTACAGCTCAACAGCACCCGACTGGGCATCAGTCTTGTTCTCAGCCTGGTGGTGCTCATCTTCCTGGTCACCGTCGTTAAACTCCACCCCTTCGTGTCCCTACTGGCAGCCGGCATGGTGGTCGGCATCGGGTCGGGTTACGGACCAGTGGCCACACTGACCAGCTTCACCGGTGAATTCGGCTCCACCATGGGGTCGGTCGGCATTCTGATTGGTCTCGGAGCCATGATTGGCAAGGTTCTGATGGACACCGGGGCCACCGATCAGGTGGTCAACACCCTGGTATCCAAATCGTCACCGGCCACCATTCCATGGATCATGGCCCTGATAGGAGCCCTGATAGGCCTGCCCATGTTCTTTGAGGTGGGGCTGGTCATTCTGGTTCCGGTCATCATCCTGGTAGCGCGCAAGACCGAGCTTCCCCTGATGAGGGTGGCCATCCCCACCCTGGCAGGCCTCTCCATCATGCACGCCTGCGTGCCGCCACATCCCGGCCCCCTCGCCGCCCTGAGCCAGTTCAAGGAAACCGGCAATGTGGGTCTCACCATGATGTTCGGCATACCCATAGCCCTGATCACCCTGGTGATTGTCGGCCCTCTCTTCTCCAAGGTGGCGGCTCGCTGGGTCCCCATCGAGGCCCCGGCGGACTTCGCGGCCAAAAGCGAAGAGGCCGCCAAGGAGGAGGCCAGGCTCCCCTCCTTCGGGCTCTCGGTCTTCTGCATCATCCTCCCGGCGATCCTCATGCTCCTCACCTCCGTTTTCGAGATAACCTCACCCGACTTCCGTACCCGGACCGACGGGCTCGCCCAGACCATCAACTTCATCGGCAACCCGGTCATGGCCCTGGCCATAGCCCTGATTGTCTCCATGCTGCTCCTCAAGGCCGCCTCGGGCATCTCCTGGAAGACGGTCAACGACTCCCTGGGCGCTTCACTCCCTGCCGTGGCGGGCATCCTCCTGATCGTCGGCGCAGGTGGAGGTTTCAAAGGCGTCCTGGTCTCCACCGGCATCGGCAAGATCATCGGCACCTTCGTCGAGACCTCCAACGTCTCCATCTTCCTGCTGGGCTGGCTCATCGCCGTCTTCGTCCGCGTCGCCACCGGCTCGGCCACGGTCTCCATCCTGACCACGGCCGGCATTCTCAGCAACGCCATGACCATGATGCACGCTACCCCCATGGCCACCACACTGCTGGTCATCGCCATCGGGGCTGGGTCCATCTTCCTCTCCCACCTCAACGATGCCGGCTTCTGGCTGATCAAGGAGTACTTCGGCATGAGCGTGGGCGACACCCTGAAGACCTGGTCTGTGTTGGAGTGCCTCCTCTCGGTGGTGGTGCTGATTCTGGTCATGATCGCCAGCATCTTCGTCCCCATCGCAGGCTGAGCCCCAACACGGCGCACTCATTCAGAAAGGAAACGCATGGTAGACACACTGTCAACGAACGCCAAGGGGTTCGATGAACACTCCATTCCCTCGGCGGTGGAGAATACGGTTCCCGCGGATTACCTCAAGGACCACACGCCAATCCTGGTCATCATGGGCGTCTCCGGCTGCGGCAAGACCACGATGAACACCCACTTGAGCGAAAAGCTGGGCTGGGACATGGCTGAGGCCGATGACTTCCACCCCCAGGCCAACATCGACAAGATGGCCCACGGAATTCCCCTGAATGATGAGGACCGCTGGCCCTGGCTCGACAAGATTCACGACTGGATTCAGGACCACATGGACAGGAAGGTACCCGGCACCGTTACCTGCTCGGCCCTGAAGAGGGCCTACCGGGACAGGATTCGAATGCCCGGGGTGGTGTTCATCCACCTGAGCGGTGACTACGACTCCATCATGGAACGGCTCTCGCACCGCCAGGGGCACTTCATGAAACCCCGGATGCTCAAGTCGCAGTTCGAGACCCTGGAGCCTCTAGGCAAGGACGAGATTCACATGACCATCGACGTGGGCCTGCGCATGGCCCCCGAAATCGAGGCCGAGGAGGTCATCGACACCCTGGGATTGCAGTGCGACGTCAAGGCCCACACCACGCAGGTCAAGGCCGAGCGGGCCCGTCAGGCCGCCAGGAAAACCGAACAAGACTGAACGAAGCAGGAAGGAACCAACATCATGAAGATCGGAATGATAGGCCTAGGCCGCATGGGCAAGAACATGGCCGACCGCCTGCGCACAGGCGGTCACCAGGTCGTCGGGTACGACATATCGCCCGAGTCGGGCAGGGACGTGGACAGCCTCCAGGCCCTGGTCGACTCCCTGGAGGCACCCCGGGCCATCTGGGTCATGGTGCCCGCAGGCAAACCCATCGAGTCCACCCTTGACCAGCTGGGCGACCTGCTGGACCGCGGCGACCTGGTCATCGATGGGGGCAACACCCGATTCACCCAGGACCAGGCACATGCCAAGGCCCTGGGGGCGAAGGGCATCGGCCTGGTCGACGTGGGCACCTCCAATGGCATCTGGGGCAGGGAGAACGGCTACGCCCTGATGGTCGGTGGATCGGACGAGGATGTTGCCCCGATTCAGCCCATACTCGACACCCTCAAGCCCGAGGGCGATTTTGGCCTGGTCCACGCAGGCGGCACCGGGGCCGGCCACTATGCCAAGATGGTCCATAACGGCATCGAGTACGGAATGATGCAGTCTCTGGCCGAGGGCTATGCCGTCCTGGAGGCCTCCGATCTGATTCAGGACCCCGGCGAGGTCGTCCAGTCCTGGCGAAAGGGGTCGGTCATCCAATCCTGGCTCCTGGACCTCCTGGCCAAGTCCCTCCAGGAGGACCCCCACCTGGCACACATCGCCGGTAAGGCCGAGGAGACCGGTGAGACCAAGTGGATGGTTGATGATGCCCTGGAGCTCGGCATCCCCACCCCGGCCATCACCTCGGCCCTGTACGCCCGCCAGTCCTCGCAGATTCAGGACCCCATGACCATGAAGGCGGTCTCGGCCCTGCGCAACGCCTTTGGCGGTCACCCCATCGTCAAGGAGTGACCTCCCCCTATCGTTGCGTTGATGGTGCCGGGCACCAATACGACCCGACCTGCGGATGGACCTGCTCCATACCCCCTTCATCATCGAAGGCCAGCGGGGCACAGACGATCTCGCGATGGCAGCCATCACCGTGCCCGTCCATGGCGAACCGATGGTAGGCGATGATCCACTGGTCCGTGCCGGGCACCTGCAGGATGCAATGATGACCGGTACCCAGGATTCCCTTGCCCTCATCCTTCTCGACCAGCACCTGCGGCTGCCCCCATGGTCCGTCCAGGGAGTCGGAGACCGCATACCGGACCCGGTATTCAGGATCCCTGGTGTCGTTTTCGGACCAGGAGGCGTAGTACCTCCCCCCGTGTCTGCTGATGGTTATGGCCTCGCGGAAGTTGTCGGGAACCCAGGTTTTCAAGGTCGCATCCACTATGGCCGTACCGTCGTCGCTCAGGGCCGCCATGTAGACCCTTCCGTTCCCCCACAGTAGGTAGGTGGTACCGTCCTCGTCCACGAATATCGAGGGATCGATTGTCTGGCAGTCATATGCATCCGCACGGATCAGGGGGGTTGCGGCCGGCGTGAAGGGGCCGGTGGGGGTCGGGGAGGTCGCCAGACCTATCTGCCCGTCCGCCACGAAGTAGAGCACGAACCCGTGCGCGGTCTCCAGCATGCACGGCGCCCAGGCGCCCTGTTTGCCCTCCCACCAGGGAACGTCGTGCAGGTCGAGAATCCTGTGCTCCTGCCAGTTGCAAAGGTCAGTGGATTCGTAGACGCTCATCACCGTGGACGACCAGCCGGGCAGACCGTCCTGGGTGCAGTACATATACCACCGTCCGTCCACCATCTTGAGATCGGGATCGGCACAGTACCCGCGAAGGGGATTGGTGGGAACCTGGATCCTCTGACCCTCCGTCTCTCCCTTACATCCCTTATCCATACAATCGACTCCAGTTCTCTTGTCAAGGGCGTTGCGAGGCCGCACCTGGCAGCCGCGCAACGCCGTATTCCTTCAAGCCGGCAAGGCCCGACGCGTATCCGTCATCCCTTCACGGCACCGGCAACCAGGCCGGAGACGATCCACTTCTGGCAGAAGATGAAGAAGACGAAGACCGGTATAAGCGCCAGGACCGTGATGGTCATGAAGCTCGGCCAATCCGTGGTGAACTGACCGACCGCGTTGTAGACCTGGAGCACGATGGTCCGCAGGTCCGAACTGCTGATGAAGACGTTGGCCGTCATGAAGTCATTCCATGTGGTCATGGTCTGGAAGACGATCACCGTGGTCAGGATGGGCCTGATCAGGGGCAAAACGATGTTCCAGAATATCCTCAAGGGCCCTGCCCCATCGATGCGGGCGGCCTCTATCACCTCGAAGGGGAGGGACTGCATGTACCCGACGATGAGGAAGTAGCAGAACACCGCGCCGCCCAGGTACATGACAATCAGGCCCAGCAGGGTATTGACCAGGCCGACCGCCGACTCCATCCGGTACAGGGGAATCAGCGTCGACTGGGCTGGGATGACGAAGGCGATCATCAGGACGACCCCGACGGTCGATGTGAACAGGGACTTGCGCAGAATCATGCCGTAGGCGGCCAGGGCTCCGATCAGCACCTGGAAGAGCACCCCGAAGAAGGTGACGATCAGGGTGTTGACCAGGCTGCGCACAATGGGCACGGTGGCAAAGGCATGGCTGTAGTTCTTCAGGGTCCATTCCTTCGGCAGACCCAGTGGATTGGTGGCCATGTCCGGCACGGTCTTGAAGGTGTTGATCAGGATGTACCAGAGGGGCACGGCGCAGATGAGCGCTATGACCAGCACCACGATGCTTCTGACGATGGAACGACGCCGCTCGCGCTGCTCCAGGGTCGGGCCGTTCCCCGCTCCCGATACCACTTGCTGACTGCTGGCACTCATTGGAACCTCCTCGAAATCAGACCGGCCACGCCCATCTGGGTGAAGACCACCAGGGCCGTCGCCAGGGTGAAGAGGACGGCCAGGGCCGAACCCAACCCGTACTGGGACTGACCTATGCCCTGCTGGATAATCGACTGGGTCACCGTATAGGTCGAGTAACCGGGCCCTCCCTTGGTCATCGTGTATGGCAGGTCATACACCTTCAGCCCTCCCGACATGAGCAGGAAGCTGGATGTGACGATGCCCGGAATCAGCTGGGGCAGGGTGATGTGGATGAACTGCTGCCGCCTGGTGGCACCATCCACGGTGGCCTGCTCGTAAAGGTCACCGGGAATGGACTGCAGGAAGGCCAGGTAAAGGGTGGCGTGCCAACCGATCTGGGCCCAGACCGCTATGAAGATCACACAGCACCGGGCCAGAATCGAGTTGGAGAGCCAGGGCAGCGGGCCGAGCCCGAAGGCACCCAGGACCGTATTGACCACGCCCGACTTCATGGGCGAGAAGATGTACTTCCAGACCATGCCCATGATGGCCAGCGAGGGCACGCTGAAGAAGAAGAACAGGGAGCGCGCGAAGTTCCTCCCCCAGAACTTCCTGTTCAGGGTCACCGCCAGGGGTATGGCGAAGACGGTGACCAGTATGGTCTGGGCGAGCGCGTACACGATGGTGAACACGAGACCCTGCATGGTTGAGGGGTCCGTGAACACGCTACGGTAGTTGCTCCACCCCACATAGTGCATGTCCATGCTGTACCCGTTGAAGTCCGTCACCGAGTAGATGGCGGTCTGCACCAACGGCACCGCGAAAAGGATGACGAAGACGGCCAGAATCGGCAGGAGAAACCAGAACGAGGTCAGGTCCTCCCTCAGCCCCCGAAGGCGCTTGCGACGGGCGTATTCACGCTCTTCCGGTTCATTTGCCTTCGACCTATCGGCCACGGCACGCACCCCTTGCACTCCACTGTCAACAGCCATATGTCACCTCTTCCGACCCATCAGGTCCGACGTTCCCTGTCCGACCCTCATTTCACCGAAGCCATCTTGTCGTCGATGGCCTTGGCCCACTGGTCCACGGATACAGAGCCCTGCACCAGTTGCTGCGTCTCCGACTGCCGGACCGTGGTCAGCACATCGGGCTTGGCGTAGAAGTTCATGACCAGGAAGTAATGGCCCGTCCTGACGTTCTCCTCATACACGGTCTTGTACTCGTCCTTGACCTTGGACTTGAAGCCCTCGACGGTGATGGCGTCACCGTTCTCCGTGCTCTTCTGGAGCGCCCACTCGCTATCCATAAAGGTCAGGAACTTCTGAGCCGCCTTGAGCTTGTCCCCCTTGAGCTTGGAGTAGATGGCGTAGGCGGGCGAGGGTGATCCCTGGGCGTAGTTGACCTGACCCTTGCTGAGCACAGGCATCGGGGCCATGCCCCATTCGAGGGAGGACTCGGAGAAGGAGGGAAGATCCCATGGACCGGTGCAGATCATCGCCACCTGCCCGTTGATGAACTGGGTCTTCATGTCATCCCCGCTGATGCCCACCGTGTCCCTGGTGACCAGGTCCTCGTCGTAGAGCCGCATCCAGGCCTTGACGGCCTCTTTCTGATCGGTGCCCGGGGTCTGGGGGCGCTTGTCCACCAGGGTGGTGACATCGACCTTGTCCTGCTCGAACTGCGAGCCCAGGAAGGCATCGGGGATTCGGCTGGGGCCATCGGCCACGGTCTCCAGGAACGGGGTCACACCGGCTTTCTTGAGCTTCGCACAGAGTTTGAGGAAGTCGTCCCAGTTGTCCGGAACGCTCTTGGCACCGACCTTGGCCAGGAGGTCCTTGTTGTAGATGATGCCCGAGGCCCAGGAGGAGACGGACATGCCGTAGACCTTCCCGTCACGGCTGACGAAGTCCTTGTTGGCCTGCGAGATGTTCTTCATGAAGGGTTCATCGGTCAGGTCACGCACGTACTGGTTTGTGATCAGGTCCGCCTTGTTTTCGGAGGTGATGATGAACACGTCGGGTGCCTGGTTGCCAACCAGCCTGGTCTGCAGGGTCTGGATGTACTCGGGGGTCGGCGGCGAATAGCTGAAGTCGACCTGGATGTCGGGGTTCTCCTTCTCGAACTCGTCCAGATAGGGCTTCATGGTCTGCTCGTTGTTCCAAGAGAGGAAGGTCAGCTTGGTCTTGTCGGCATTGGCGCCGCTTCCCCCGCCACAGGCCCCCATGGCCACAACCATGGCTCCGGCCATGGCCGCAACCGCCGCCTTCTTCAGTGTTTTGTTCAGCTTCATGACTCCTCCTTGTAATCAATCCTCTGAATTCCTTGCGGTATTCAACATCGAAACCGACACAGTTGACACGATTCAATTCAACCGTATTCAGATATAGCACCCCATTTGAATCGTGTCAAACCGAGCGATGTACTACCATCGAGTTGTGACCTGACACGATTCACTTTTCTTCACGGCCACAGAATCCACGGGCAGGAAGATTGGAGCGAGGCACGATATGGTGACAATGAGCGACGTGGCCAGAGAGGCCGATGTTTCACGGGCCACCGCCTCGTATGCCCTCAGGGGGGATACCCGCATCGCCGAAAAAACCAGATCGAAGGTCTTGGCAGCTGCGAAGAGGCTCAACTACTCCGCCAACCTCTCGGCCAGGAGCCTCAGGTCCGGGCGGAACGGGGTCATCGGGGTGGCGATCTTCGAATTGGACAAACCCTACCCCTCCCAGATGAGCGCGGCAATCTCCAGGGAGATCAACGCCCACGGCATGCAGGCCATCATCCAGCAGACCATGAACTCCCGAGAGGACGAGGTCTCGATTCTGCGGCGGGTCACCAGCCAGCTCTGCGACGGGACCATTTTCAGCCCGGGCAATGTCTCCAACGAGGAGATGAAGGCCCTCACCCACGGCAAGCCGATCGTCCTGCTTGATGACCCCTCGGTCCGGCCGGTCTTCGACAGCGTCATGACCGCAAGTCGGGAGGGGGCCAGAACGGCCGTTGCCCATCTGCTCGCCCAAGGGTGCCGCCGCATCGGGGTTGTCGGATCCGACCTGGCCATCCTCGACGAACCTTCCATGAAGAACTCCGTCGCAGCCAGGAGATTGAGCGGATGCCTGGAGGCCCTTGAAGAGGGCAAGAGGACCCTGTCTCCGGACTCCTTCATAGGGCTGGAACCCTGGGATGAGGATTCCGCCCGGTCACTGGCCCACTCCCTGGCCGCCCAGGGGGACTTCCCCTTCGACGGGGTGTTCTGCATCACGGATTCCATGGCCCTGGGCATGATTCGCGGGTTGCATGAGTGCGGAATCTCCGTCCCCCGGGACGTGGCCGTCATCGGTTTCGACGGCATCAACGAAAGCGCCTCGTACATCCCCTCACTGACGACCATCAGCACCGATCGCGAAGACCTGGCCCACAAGGCCGTCTCCATCCTGCTGGGTGATCTCAACCAACCCGACAGGCACCCCAGGCCCCGGCGGCAGACAGCCAAGTTCAGACTGGACGTGCGGGAATCCACCATGCTTGGCCGATAGGCCGCAGGAGGCCGGCACGACCCGGCCGTCAGGGGTTCCGGGACTGGCTGCTCAGTCCTGCTTGATCTCGGACTTGTCTCCGGCCCAGAGCGTGTGGAAGACGCCGGGCTGGTCCACGCGCCCATAGGTGTGGGCACCGAAGAGGTCGCGCTGGCCCTGGATCAGGGCCGCGGGCAGCCGCTTGGAGCGCAAACCATCGTAGTAGGAGAGGGAGCTGGCGAAGACCGGAATCGGAATGCCGGCCTGGGTGGCCCGGACCACCACGCGACGCCAGGCATCCTGGGCATCCTCCACGGCCTTCTTGAAGAAGGGGTCGAAGAGGAGGGACCCGAACTCATCACCGGAGGCGTAGGCATCCGAGATTCTGTTCAGGAACTTGGCCCTGATAATGCAACCGCCGCGCCAGATGCGGGCGATGGCGCCCATGTCGAGCTTCCATCCGTAGACATCGGCCCCCTCCTGCATCTCGTTGAAGCCCTGGGCATAGGCCACGATCTTGGAGGCGTAGAGGGCCTGGCGCACGTCCTCGATGAAGGCCTTGCGCTGGTCGGGATCGGCCGCCAGATCACCCAGGATGGCCTGGGGCTCGGGGCCGGACAGCCCCTTCTGTTCGGCTTCCTTGCGCAGCTCGGGCGATGAGGAGAGTCCGCGGGCGAAGACGGCCTCACCTATGCCGGTAACGGGCACGGCCAGATCCAGGGCGGTCTGGACGGTCCAGGTGCCGGTCCCCTTCATGCCGGCCTGGTCGGTCACGATGTCGATGAAGGGCTTGCCGGTGGCGGCATCGGTGTGGTGGAGCACCTCGGCGGTGATTTGCACCAGGTAGGAGTTCAGGTCGCCCTGGTTCCACTCGTCGAACACGTCGGCTATCTGCTGGGGCTCCATGCCCAGGCCGCGGCGCATAAGGTCGTAGGACTCGGCGATGACCTGCATATCCGAGTACTCGATGCCGTTGTGGACCATCTTGACGAAGTGGCCCGCCCCATCACTGCCGATGTGGGTCACGCAGGGTTCGCCCTCCGCCTGGGCGGCAATGGTCTTGAGAATGGGCCCCAGGGTCTGCCAGGACTCATCGGTGCCACCGGGCATCATGGAGGGCCCCAGGAGGGCCCCCTCCTCGCCACCGGAAACGCCGCAGCCCACAAAGTGCAGACCACGGGCGCGAATCGCCTTCTCGCGGCGGATGGTGTCCTTGAAGTAGGCGTTGCCGGCATCGACGATGATGTCGCCGGGCTCCATCAGGTCGGCCAGGTCGTCGATCATCTGGTCGGTCGGCTCGCCCGCCTTGACCATGATGATGGCAGTGCGGGGCCTGGTCAGGGAACCGACGAACTCCTGAAGGGTCTTGGCGGGAACGAACTTCCCCTCGTCGCCGTGCTCCCCGATCAGGGTCTCGGTGCGTGAGTAGTGCCGGTTGTATACGGCCACGGTGTTGCCGTGCCGGGCCAGGTTCCTGGAGAGGCTGGCGCCCATGGCGGCCAGGCCCACAACACCGATATTGGCTTGAGCTTCTGTCATCACTTCACCTTTCGAACGACCTCCCGGACATGGCCGGGTCTGGGTTCTTCACCAGGCCAATTCTATGGCTCAACCCCGATATGGGCGGGCTTGTTTCCATACCGGGGAGGCCGTGTCGGAAGGTCAGGCAGTGATTTTGCTCACTCCTCGGGCTGCTGGGCCTGGGGTTGCTCCGTGTGCTGGGCATGGTCGGAGGCCTTGGTTTTGCGCGGATGCAACCTGACCCTGGTCAGCTTGGGTACCGACCGGGTGGAGACGAAGAGGGGCTGGACCTCGACGATCGGATTGTAGGGGGCCAGACCGAACCATTTGATGGGCGAACCGGCCAGCTTCCTGATCGCATACTTGACCTTCAGCGACAGGGCGCCACGGGAATCGATCTTGGACTCGGGCATCAGGGCCTTGTGGACCAGGACGTAGGTGATGGTCCCAATCTGGGGATCCTCGTCCACCTTGGGGTAGATCGAGGGCTGCTTGGGCAGCTCCCCACTGTCGATCAGCTCGTGCATGATCTGGTGGAGGTAGGTGGCCACGTTCTGATCCACCTTGAAGCCCAACTTCATCCGCACCCTGAACAGGTAGTTGGTACCGAAGTTCTCAACCGAGTACTTGCGGGTGTATGGCGCATCGGTGGTCTGCACCGACACGGCCCACCAGGCCCGGGCCCGCTTGGGGTGGTTGGCGAAGATCGAGAAGAAGATGTCCGTATCCAAGCGCCGCATCTCCGCATCCGAGGTCAGATAGACCAGGTTGTCGGCGAAGTAGGGGATGCGGAAGTCGTTGTGGAGCATATCCAGGGCGGGCAGGCACTCCTTGGCCGTCATATGCCGACGCTGAGAACGCTCCACCTTGGTGCCCTGGTCCCAGGTGTACATGATGTACAGGATGGCCGCGGTCAGGAGCATGGTGAACCAGCCGCCGTGCATGAACTTGGCCATGGAGGCCATGAAGAAGAGAATCTGGATGGCTAGGAAGATTACCGCGAAGACAACCGCCCCCACCCGCTTCTTGTCGTGCCAGAGGTAGTCCGCCAGGAGCACCGTGGTGGTGATCATGGTCACCGTCAGGGCCAGACCGTAGGCGGCCGAGATGTGCTCGGAGTCCTTGAAGAGGACCAGGACGGTCAGGGTGGCCACGCAGAGTACCCAGTTGATGGTCGGGATGTAAAGCTGGCCCCTGGTCCTGGCAGGGTAGCGCACCTGGAGATGGGGCATCCAGTTCAGACCGGTCGCCTCGGAGACCATGGTGACTGCACCGGTAATCAGGGCCTGGGAGGCGATGACACCGGCCGTCACCGAAAGGATGACCGCCACGTACCGCACGGTGGTGGGCATCATCTGGAAGAAGGGGTTGAGCCCGTCCACACCCTGCAGGGCCGGGTTGTTCTTGTTGCGCAGAATCCAGGCGCCCTGCCCGAAGTAGTTGCAGACCAGGGCGATGTTGATGAAGGGCCAGGTCGCGTAGATGTTGCCACGGCCCACATGCCCCATATCGGAATAGAGGGCCTCGGCTCCGGTGGTCGAAAGGAAGACCGTGCCCATGATGGTCAGCCCGACCGGATTCTGGGGGCTGAAGAGGAAGCGGATGCCGTAGACCGGGTTCAGGGCCTCGAAGATGGACCAGTCATTGCCGATGCAGTACAGGCCCATCACCGCCAGGAAGGCGAACCAGACCATGACCACACTGCCGAAGACCTTGCCGATTCGCTCGGTTCCACGCGACTGGACGGCGAAGAGGACCAGGATGATCACGAAGGTGATGACCATGGTCAGGTTCCCGTTTTCACGGAAGACCGGCTCCAGTACGGGTATGGTCTTCAGACCCTCCACTGCGGAGGATATGGAGACCGCCGGGGTCAGCACCGAATCGGCCAGGAAGGCGGCCCCACCCAGCATGGCGGGGATGGCCAGCCACTTTCCGTAGCGACGGACCAGGGTGTAGAGAGCGAAGATGCCGCCCTCCCCCTTGTTATCGATCCGTAGGGCCACCAGAACGTACTTGACCGTGGTGATCAGGGTGATGGACCAGAAGACCAGGGAGAGCATGCCCAGAACCGCAGCCCGGTCCACGCGCTGGATGCCGCCCTGCCCGGCCACGAAGGTCTGGAAGGTGTAGAGGGGGGAGGTACCGATATCGCCGTATACCACTCCCAAGGCCACGATGCACATGCCCAGGCTGATCCGGTCGGGCGATGCCTGGACCTTGCGCCACCAGCGCCCCAGGGGACCACGCGGCGGGGTGTGCTGACGGGCGGCCTCACGCTGTGCCTCACGCCGGGCACGCTTGAGCTCGTCCTCCTCCTCGCGGGTGCGGGCCTTGGCCGAAATTCTGGGGGCCTTGGTGAAGCTCTCCTGGGGAAGGATGGAATCCTGTTCGAAAGCCAGCCGGGTGCCACCGGCCCTGTCGGACTCCGTCTCGTGCTCCGTGCCCGTCTCGTTCCCCTCGCCGGACCTGGAAGGTGTCCGGGATGTCACATCCCCGGTTTCCTCCCTCTCCAACATCCGATCCGACCGGCCGTCACGCTCGGGCGATCCGGATAAGCCAGAGGTCTCTTCAGTCCCCTCGGCCCCATCCTCGATCGACATCTCATGCCGCTCACTAGCCATACAGCCCTCCATAGGCCAAAGCCTTCTTCTCGAACGCACGCGGGCAACACTGGGCTCCCGCGCATACCGCGACGACTACCGTAGCACCTTTTGCCTCGCTTGGCGCAACTTCCACGACGGTTTCAGCTCAGGTGTCAGCGAGCGCCCCACAGGTCGGGCCCGACCTCCACCCCTGGATGCCGTTTCGCCGTCCGGCCGCCGGTCAGATCCCGTAAACCCGCCTGGTGGTTTCCCTCGTGGCCCGGGCGACCTCCTCCACGGGCAGGTCCAGGGCGTCGGCCATGGCGCGGAGGGTGTAGGGAACCATGTAGGGGGCATTGGTCCGGCCCCTGTATGGCATCGGGGTCAGGTAGGGGGCGTCGGTTTCGACCATGATGTGGTCAAGCCCCACGACGGACAGTGCCCGGCGGATGCCCTCGTTCCCCTTGTAGGAAACCGTTCCCGAGAAGCTCAGATACCAGCCGTGCTCGGCCGCCACCCGGGCCATGGCCTCATCGCCGGAATAGGAGTGGAAGACGGTCCGCTCGGGTGCCCCGTCAGCCAGGAGGGTTTCGATGACCTCCTGATGGGCATCCCGGTCATGAATCTGCATGGGCAGGCCGAGTTCCTTGGCCAGGGCCATATGGTCACGCAGGGCCTGGCGTTGGATATCCATGGCGTCCCGCCCCGTGCGGAAAAGGTCCATACCGGTCTCGCCGATGGCCACCACCTGGTCCGGGTTGCCCTTGGCCAGGCGGCGCACCTCCTCCATGGCCTCCTCGAAGGAGGTGTCGTGCCAGGGCCTGTAGGTCACGGGCAACCCGTCCGGCCCCGGCACCCCACGATGACCGTGGAGCACGGCCTCGTTCGGGTGGATGGCCAGGGCGGCATGGACCACACCCGGATGGGCCTTGGCCAGGTCGACCGCCGCCTGCAGGTTGGGCAGCTCGCACCCCACTTCGATCGCCCCGACCACACCCACGGCCCGGGCCTGCTCCAGCTGTTCGTCCACCCCATAGACCGGGACCGGGGCCTGTCCCCGCTCCCGGGCCTCCCGGTCCATCCTCCTGGCGAAGGGAATCACCGCGGACATGTGCGTATGGTCATCGATGACGCCGACTCCCTGGGGAAGTGCCTCAGGTGCCGGTGCCCAGCTGCGATTACGATGATGCTTGCTCATGGTTCACAGTCTAGGAACCGCCCCGGCCAGTCGGGCGAACCACAAGTCGTGGTTTAGAATCATGACGTGCAGCGATGCACGGATACATGCGCAGCCAACAAGTCGGAGAGACAGTGATGGTCACAGGAAATCCCGATTGCCGAACCGAGGCCTACCTATTCGTTCATTTCACAGGAGATGAAGAGGCGGCCACGGATGAACAGCTGTATTTCGCCCTCAGCCGTGACGGCATCCATTGGACCGATCTTCGCCGCCGTGGGGACCCCATCCTGACCTGGACCCAGGGCGAGCGGGGCGTTCGAGACCCCTTCATCACCCGGGGACCCGACGGGATCTTCCACATTCTGGCCACCGACCTGTCCATATATCATCGCGGTGGGTGGAGCGAGCAGGCCTCAGTGGACGGGTCCACAGGGCTGGTCATATGGGAGTCAAGCGATCTGATCCACTGGGAGGAGCCCCGCCTGGTGGATGTCGCCTCCACCATCCCCGGCGCAGGCATGGCCTGGGCACCGGAGGCCAGCTGGGACAGCCTGCAACAACAGTGGATTGTCTATTGGTCCACCCGTGCAGCATCGGACCCGCCGGACCACCCCCTCGCCAACAGCCTGGGTGAAGCGGTCAACATGTACTATGCGGTCTCGAAGGACCTGCGGACCTTCAGCGCCCCGGTCAAGTGGATCGACCGCAGGGCCGACATCATCGACACCACCATGATCCAGACCGAGGACGGCTGGTGGTACAGGGCCTCGAAGGACGATCAGATCAGCATCGAAAGGACACGGAACCCCTATGCCGTCAGCGGCGAGGTGGTCCGCACGGACGATTCGGAACAGTGGTCGTATGTGGGTTCGCTGACCGACATACTCGGTCGCGGCAGATATTCCTCCCGCTACCTGGAGGGTCCGGAACTCTTCCTGTACAACGAACGGGATGCGGCCGACCCCGACCGGGGCCCCATGCCCTTCGGTCTCATGTGCGACCAGTTCGAGGAGGCGCGCGGGTATCTGACTTTCAGGTCAGCGAACCTGGCCTCAACCGATTCCCGAGACTGGCAGGTGCTGGATGGAATCGACTACGGCAACCTGAAGAAACGCCACGGGGCCATCATGCCCATCACCACCGCCGAATACCAGGCCCTGGAGGCGGCATTCCGGCGCTGATAAACGGAGGTAATCCGGTAAGGCAAGGCGGTTTCAAGAAGTTCACCGCCTTGTACTGACCTCCTTTTTCCTAATCTCACACCGTCCGCGGGTGGCCCTGCACCTTGACGACGAGTTCAGGTCCGGAGAGCCTTTCCAGGTCCACGCCCTGCCTGGTTATGGAGACCCTGAACCGGGTATCGCCCACGGCCAGTTGGTAGGACAGGGAATCCCAGTCCTCGGGCAGGTGGGGATCGATGCTCAGGCTGGTTCCACCGGTGTCGCGCAGGCCGCCGAAGCCGCAGACCAGGCTGGACCATACCCCACCGCAGGCCGCCAGGTGAATCCCGTCGGCAGTATTGGCGTGGAGGTTGGACACGTCGGTGAACAGGGACTCACGGAAGTAACGCATGGCCAGGTCATCCCTGCCCACCTCGGCGGCCACTATGGACTGCGAGGCGGCGGAAAGGGTGGAATCCCCGGTGGTCAGCGGATCGTAGTAGTCAAAATCGGCCCGCTTCTGTTCCGGCGTAAACCAGGAGCTGAGCAGGTAGAGGGCCATGACCACGTCGGTCTGCTTGAGCACCTTGTGCCGGTATATGACCAACGGGTGATAGTAGAGCAGGAGAGGGCGGGCCGTGAACCGGTCGAAGTGCCAGATGGGGCGCTCCATGAACTGGGCGTCCTGGGCGTGCACCCCCTCGTTGTTGTCGTAGGGAACGAACATGGCCTCGGCCGCACGGAGCCACTCCTGGGCGTCCTCGTCGGTGAAGTGCAGACGGGCGCGGATGGAACCGATCATCTCCACCCGGCTCCTGCGCAGGTACTCGTAGGCCCGGTAGGCGGCCATGAGATTGAACTTGGCCATCGCATTGGTGTACAGATTGTCATCCACCAGGACGGTGTACTCATCCGGTCCGGTAACACAGTGGATATGGAAGCGCCCATCGGCCTTGTAGCGCCCCAGGCTCATCCAGAGACGGGCGGTCTCAACCAGGATGTCGATTCCCTCGGTCTCCAGGAAGTCCTGGTCATCGCACACCTGCACATACTGGGCCACCGCATAAGCCACGTCGGCATCGATATGGTACTGGGCCGTACCGGTCGGGAAGTAGGCCGAGGATTCCTCCCCGTTTATGGTCCTCCACGGGAAGAGCCCACCGCCCAGGTTCAGCGCGGCGGCCCTGCGACGTGCCGCCGGCAGCATCAGGTAGCGGTAGTGGAGCACCTCCCTGGCCCTTTGGGGGTCCGAGTAAATCAGGAAGGGAAGAATGTAGATCTCGGTATCCCAGAAGTAGTGTCCGCTGTATCCGGATCCGCTCAGCCCCTTGGCCCCGACACCATTGGTTATATGGGCGGTGGACTGGGCGAGCTGGAAAAGTTCCCAGTGCACCAGCTGCTGGGTGCGGCCCTGGTCCCCGGCACCCACGCGGATGTCCTCACGCTCCCAGAACCTGTCGAGCCACTCGCGCTGGCGGTCCTTCATCTCCTGAAGGTCCAGGCCTGCAACCCTGTCGAGGCTGTCGCGGCACTCCTCGACCAGATTCCGGGTGCCCTCCCCGCGCGTCTGAACAACCAGACCGTTGCCGATGGTGCCCTGGGGCAGGATGGGATGGCTCTGGTAGACGGCGTATCGGACCAGACTGGCCGAGCCGCCCCTGCCTATGTCCAGCCGCCAGGACTGGCCATCGACCGGCTGCCCGTTCTGGGTCTGCCGGACACCCAGGGCCACACTCAGGCGGGAGTTGTTGCAGCGGTAAACCCGGCAGTCCCCGTCCGCTTCCGGGTACACCTCATTGTCGAGGACCTCATGCACACCGCACCCGTCGACGATTTGGGACTTGCGGGGGTCGTCGGTTACCGAACGCCGGGGCATGTCGGCATTGATGGCTCCATCCACCACCACGGTCATGTCACGATCGGGGGAATCCACCTTGACCGTGTACACGGCCAGGTTCCTGTCGAAGAGACAGGCCATCCGGTCCAGATCAACCTTGAGACGGGTGCCGTCGTCCAACCGGTAAAGGTGGGTGGTGGTGCAGATGCCGGCGCGGAAGTCCAGGCGCTGCCTGGTCTCCTCGGGGTGGGGCAGGGGAATCCCGTCGACCTTCAGGGTGAAGTCGGAGGCATCCGGCACACCCTGGATCAGCTGACCCACCTTGGCATACCCGTATCCTCCCTCGGGATGGTTGATGTCGAAGGTGTCGTGGAAGCCGCTCAGAAAGGTGCCGTTGCCCAGACAACGGGTGTCGTCGCCCTGCCCGCGTACGCCGATGTTGCCGTTGGTCACCGAAAAGTTGGTGGCGCTGACCGCATCAGGGTCGCCCACCTCGGTGAAGCTCCACTCGTCAATGGGGTACCGGTCCGGGTCCAGGTCGGGGTTTTCCTTGAGCCTGCGCTCACCCCCGTCATCCTCAACCAGCTCGATCAGGTTGTCGATAACGGTATCGGCCCCCGCTTCCAGCAGGTCCTGATGACCAGCCCCCCGGTCAACACCCACCACCAGACCGAACCGGCCGGCATGGCCCGCGGCCACTCCTGACAGGGCATCCTCCACGACAATGGCATCCTGGTTACGCAGGCCGAGTAGCTTGGCCGCATAGGCATAGGTATCGGGGGCGGGCTTGCCCTTGAGTCCCAACTCAGCCTTGGTGTTCCCGTCCACCACGGTGCTGAAGAACCCGGCAATGCCCGCGGCCTCCAGAACGGTGGCCGTGTTTTTGGAACTGGAGACCACGGCCAGGCGCTTTCCCCCGGTGGTCAGGTGGCGCAGGACATCCACCGTGTCAGGGTAGGGCTGGATGCCTTCTTCATTGAGAAGACGTTCGAAAGTCGTGTTCTTCCGGTTGCCGTACCCGCAGACCGTCTTGGCATCGGGGCCGTCATCCGGGCTGCCCCATTCCAGGTTCACACCCCGGCTTTTCAGCAGGGCATCAACGCCGTCATAGCGGGGCTTGCCGTCCACATAGGTGTAGTAGTCCTGCTCGGTGTAGGGCTCGGATCCAGCAGGCAGGACCGCATCGAAGAGCTGCTTCCACGCTTCTTTGTGGAGCTTCGTGGTGGGAACGAGCACCCCATCCAGGTCGAAGAGGACACAGGCGAATCGGGTGGTTTTCATAAGGCTCAATCCTATTGCTCGCATGTGACGAGCAATAGCCCACAAAACAGGATCTGGACCCCGCCAGGCAAAAAAGAACCTGGCGACCGGGGAAGACCGCCAGGTGAGAAGAGAGAAGAAGGGATTCAATTATGGGGCCTGCAGTAACCCCATCGGCCAGTACTTCAACCGACAGTTCTTATATAAGCAGCCCTACCTTAAGGGAAGACCCCTAAAACCTAAAAGTTACCTGTGAATCTGCGGTTGAGCCTTGACTGCAAGACCAAATGGCGTGCAGAGCCAGTACAGGCCTCAGCCGAATGCCCTCGTCCGAGGCCCGAAACAGGGATGCCCGATCAGCCTTCGGATTGCTCCTTGAGCTTGGCCTGCTCGGCTTCGAATCTGGCCTGTTCCTTCGCCTTGCGCTCATCCAGCTGGTTTTGGAAGCGGTCCAACTCCTCCTGAACGGCCTCCTTGGGAATCTTGGCGAAAATCGGGGTGGGCTTGGCGATTGGAGTACCGTCCTTGATGTCCTCGCGGGACCAGGGATGCACATTCTCGCCCAATATATAGGTGCCGGTGATGATCGGGTAGGTGAAGCCCGGCTTATCCAGGTCCTCCACCTCTTCCAACCGGGGCAGGGGCGAAAAGGTACCGGTGCCGCCCATGGCCTCGTAGACCTTCTGGGAAGCATGGGGCAGGAAGGGGGCCAGCATGGTGTTGGCATCGCAGACGACCTGGGCGGCGGTATGCAACACCGTAGCCAGACGGTCGGGGTCGTCCTTGATCTTCCAGGGTTCCTGGGCCGAAATGTACTTGTTGATGTCACCCACCAGGCCCATGGCCTCACCCAGAGCCGCCTTCTGGCGGTGGCGTTCAATCAGCCCGCCGACCGTATCGAAGGCTTGCAGACCCTTGTCAAGGAGGGCCCGGTCCTCCTCCGTCAGCCAGGAATCCTGAATCTCGGGGATGCAGCCGAAGTCCTTGTTGAGCAGGTTGGCAACACGGTTGACCAGGTTCCCCCAGGAAGCCGCCAGCTCCTCGTTGTTGTGGCGCACGAATTCCGACCAGGTGAAGTCGGAGTCCGAGGTTTCAGGCCCTGCCACCGAGATGTAGTAGCGGACCGCATCCACCGGATAGCGGTCCAGGATGTCCTTGACGTAAATCACGATGCCGCGGGAGGAGCTGAACTTCTTGCCCTCCATGGTCATGAACTCGCTGGCCACCACCTGCTCCGGCAGGTTGAGGTCGCCGTACCCGCCGGCCTCGCCTCCCTTCGACCCCTTGCCGTTGTACGCCAGAAGCTCGGAGGGCCAGATCTGGGAATGGAAGGTGATGTTGTCCTTGCCCATGAAGTAGTACCCGGGGGCTTCCGGGTCGTTCCACCACTTGCGCCAGGCCTCGGGATCACCCTGGCGGCGGGCCCACTCGATGGAGGCCGACAGGTAGCCGATGACCGCATCGAACCAGACGTAGAGCTTCTTGTTGGGGTTGTCGATCCAGCCATCCACGGGTACCGGTATGCCCCAGTCGATGTCACGGGTGATGGCTCTGGGCTTGACCTCCTTGAAGAGCCCCAGGGAGAAGTTGAGGACGTTGCTCCTCCAGCCCTCCCGAGTCTTCAGCCAGGCAAGGTTGGCCTCGGCCAGGGCAGGAAGGTCCAGGAAGAAGTGCCGGCTCTCCTCGAAGCGGGGGGTCTCACCGTTGATCTTGGAAACAGGGTTGAGCAGCTCGTCCGGGTCCAGCTCGTTGCCGCAGTTGTCGCACTGGTCGCCACGGGCCCCATCGGCACCGCAGATGGGGCAGGTTCCCTCGATGTAACGGTCGGGCAGGGTACGACCGGTCGATGGCGAAATGGCGACCTTCTGGGTGCCCTCGTAGATGTATCCGTTCTCCAGGCACTGCTTGAAGAGCTCCTGGACCACATGCTCATGGTTGCCCGTGGTCGTGCGGGTGAAGAGGTCATAACTCAGACCCAGGTTGCAGAGGTCCTTGGCGATGACCCGGTTGTAACGGTCCGCGATTTCCTGGGGGCCCACACCCTCGGCATCGGCCTCGACCAGGATGGGGGTGCCGTGTTCATCGGTCCCGGAGACCATGAGGACGTCGTTGCCCTTCATGCGCTCATATCGGGCATATACATCGGAAGGTACGCCGAATCCGGCCACGTGACCGATATGACGGGGCCCGTTTGCGTAGGGCCAGGCGACGGAAACAAGAATATGACTCATAGTTGCAAGGGTATCGTTTTCGGCCTACAACCGGGCGGTCCCGACGTGGGTTTCAGCCTTTCATCCACAGGGTTTCTTCCCTGCCTCGTTCCGTACACCGCAGCCACTTTTGCCGCCGGACTTATCCACAACCGCCCTTCCCTCAAGCAACCTTCGAACCACCCTGTAATCTTCCGTAGGGTCGTGGCCATGACTCGCGAACACGTTTTCGGGGGAAACCGGACCTTGTCACCAGTCGGGGCGAATCTTGCCTCCAGCCAATCAACCGGAACGGCAACCAGGTCAGGTAGGGGGACAGGAGCACACCAGGGAACCGCAACCGGCCCTGCCGACGCGCCCCCTGATACGCCGGCTCTCCCCGCACAGCCAGGGCTGATACACATTGACGACCTGCCAGGGCGACTGAGCCTTGCCCTGCTTGTCCGGCTTGGCATCGTCACCGTCCTCGACAGGTCAACCTGCTATCTGAACGAGGCGGCAGGTGGCATCTTCGGTCGGGCCTCAATCGTCAACCCCCTACTCCCCTTCGGGGCGGCCGCCTGCGGGTCCCTGGCCCTCTGGGTCTGGATGAGCGGAGAGTTCCCGGAGGCACTCGACATCATCTCCAACTCCCACTTTCGCGCACCAGTCCTGGGACGCCCCCTCCGGCCCCACAACCGTAAGCTCAACCCCCAATACCTGATGCGGGTGGGCGAACTCTGGGTGACCTCCCCCTTATGGACCGCCTGTGACCTGGCCTGTGAGGAGGCCGACCCCCTTAACGGGTTCTCCCGCAAGGAGCGGATTCTTGAACTCATGGACCGTTACCGGATCAGCTGCCCGGAATGCCTGGACCTGTTGTCCGCCAACCCCCGATGGCCCGGCCACGCCACTGGAGTGCGAATCTTCACGGACCTGAAGGACCTCCTCTGATGTCCGGCCGCCACCATCGGCAGGGGTCCGGTCGCCGGGCCACCTCGCTCTCAACCCTCTTGGGCCGAGGCCACCTGAATAACCGTCGCGGGAGGAATCATCAGAACAGGGCCGAGAGGATTTCAGCGGTCGGCAGGGCCACCTACGCCCAACCCGACAGGAGTCCCGGACCCGGGCCTCCGGAACCGCCTCTGGTACCCACTCCCGTCATGGCCACCGACCCGGATACCCCACCGGAGGTCCTCTGGTCCATAGCCCAAAACCACCCCGAACTACGCCGTTGGCTGGCCGCCAATCCGGCCGCCACCCCGGCACTGCTGGAAACCGTTTCCCAGCTCGGAGGCCCTGGGGTCAAACGGTCCCTTGATATCCTCCTCGGGAACTCATAAGGATGCGGTCGTACCAGGCGCCGACCGCATCACTTTCGACCGCAAGCCACGGTCGCCGCTCCCTAATTTTCCTGGCGGTCATCCAGGGTAGCCGCGTAGACCTTCTTGCGGTTGGGAAGGGAACCGTCCGGCAGTGGATGCTCGGCCACCACCCGAGCGATGGCATCCTTGATCCTGATCCCCTCCTCGTCGGCCCGCCGCTTGGCCAAGGCAGCCAGGGCCTGATCCGAGAGGACTTCAGGACTCTCCGCCCTGACCTGGTCGGGGTCGGCACCAGCCACCACCAGAACCATCTCGCCCCGGGGCGGGTCCTGGGTCAGGGATTCGACAATTTGGGCAAGGGTCCCCCGCCGAACCTGCTCATGGTCCTTGGTCAACTCCCGGCAGAGGGCCACGGGTCGATCCGCACCGAAGACCTCCTCCAAATCCTCCATGGCCTGGTCAATCCTGTGGGTGGTCTCGTAGAAGACCATGGTCCGCGGTTCATTCCGCAGCGAGCGCAGATGGCGGAGACGTTCACTGTGGCGCCTGGGCAGGAATCCCTCATAACAGAATCGGTCCGTGGGCAGTCCGGAAAGGGCCAGGGCATCAAGGACGGCGCTGGGCCCCGGTGCGCAGGTGACGGGAATCCCCCGTTTGATGGCCTGCCGGACAATGGACATACCCGGGTCGTTGATGGTGGGCATACCAGCATCCGAGACAACCAGGGCGCAGGCCCCATCGGACACCTGGTCCAGAATCGGGTCGGCCATGTGGTCCTCGTTGTGGTCATGGTAGGCCACCACCCGTCCTGATACCCGTACGCCCAGCCTGTTGGCAAGGTCGTAGAGCCGGCGAGTATCCTCGGCAGCCACCAGGTCGGCCGACTCCAGAAGGGCGGCCAACCGGGTGGAGGCGTCGCCGACATTGCCTATGGGAGTGGCCGCAAGGACCAGTGTTCCGCCGGGGACATAGGCGGATTTGCCCTCCGGTTCCGTACCCGCCACCACGCCCTTTTCCGGCAAGGATTTGTTGGTCCGGGAAAGAGATTGTTCTTCATGCCTCATCATGATTCCAGTATGCCTACTCTTGGTGATGATGACAGCCACCGTCAGTTATTCTTCGCAGCATCACTCCGCCAGACATGGCCGGCGTGCCGCCCGTCGCATGGGTTCTCTACCCATGTCCGGACGGCGGTTCCGACAGCTGCGCGGAATCCGGAGTCTGCAGAACCTGACGGTACGGCAGCGAGAATGGCTGGGATGCACTCTCATGGCCCTCTTCGGCGGCCTTCTTCGATTCATTAGACTCGGCACCCCACACGCCATCGTCTTCGACGAGACCTATTACGTCAAGGACTCCTGGGCGATGTTGCAGACCGGAGAACCCCGGAACTGGCCCAAGACCCTATCTCCCGGCAACATCCCCATCGACCAGGCCTTTGCCCAGGGCAATGTGAACCAGTGGTTGAATTCCGCCGAATATGTGGTCCACCCACCTGTCGGCAAGTGGTGCATCGCCCTGGGGCTGAAACTCTTCGGAGGGGCCGAAAATCCCTTTGCCTGGAGGGCCGCCACCGCCCTTGCCGGCACCATCGCCATTCTTCTTCTCTGCAGGGTGGCTCTCAGACTCTTCCGCAATCTGCCCATCGCCATGATGGCGGGCTTCCTCATGTCCATCGATGGCCTGGGCATCGTCATGAGCCGCACCAGTCTCCTGGACAACTTCCTCATGATCTTCGCCCTGGCCGCCTTCCTCTGCCTCCTGGGGCACCGCGACTGGGCCCGGGCCCGACTTCGCGCCTCCTGGCGGGTGGACTGGCGAATCGAGAAGATTCACTACCGGGTCCGCACCGCCATCCCCTGGCTCACGGAGGAGATGGACGAGGACAGCAAGGCCCTGTACACCGACACCACCGGCCCCTTCATCGCCTGGTCCTGGTGGAGAACCTGGGCCGCCATCTTCCTTGGCCTGGCAACCGGCACCAAGTGGTCCGGCGCCTACCTCTTCGCGGCCTTTGCCCTGATATCCGTAATCTGGGACGCCTGGGAGCGGCATAAGGTCGGTTATGGAGGCTGGTTCAAGGCCGGCATCTTCAAGGACGGGATTCCCGCAGCCCTGGTCATGATCCCCATCTGGGCCGGCACCTATCTGGCATCCTGGACCGGATGGTTCAGGCACGACGATTCCTACATGCATGGGTGGGCGGCCAGCCACCCCGGACAGGGCCTGACCTGGCTGCCTGAGGGGTTGCGATCCCTGGTCGAGTACCACCGGGAAATGTGGCGGTTCCACACCACCCTGGATGCGGCGCACCCCTACATGTCGAGCCCGCTGACCTGGCCCCTGCAGACACGGCCGACCAGTTTCTACTGGCAGAAGCTCACCGACCACCCCGGTCTGTGTGCCATCAGCCCGGACTCCCCGTGCGTCGTGGCTGTCACATCCCTGGGCAACCCCCTGATCTGGTGGCTGGGTTCCATCTGCATCGTTCTCGGCATCGGTCTCTGCCTGCGCGCCGACAGGAGCGACTGGCGACTCTGGGCGACCATGGCCGGCCTCATAGGAGGGTGGCTCCCCTGGTACCAGTACCTGAACCGGACCACCTTCACCTTCTACTCCATCATCATCCTGCCCTGGATGGTTCTGGGAATCTGCTACATGGCCAACTGGGCCCGCCACAACATCAGCCGCACGCTCTATCGGCAGATGATGTGGACGACACTGATCATCATTGGATTGACCTCGCTCTTCTTCTACCCCCTCTGGACCGCGATGCCGGTTCCCTACTGGTTCTGGCGCATCCATATGTGGCTGCCCAGCTGGATATAGTCCATCAACAAGGCCCGCTACGTTCTCCGACCCGAGAACCTGCCATCGGGTCGGAGAACGTAGCGGGCCTGACCGGAAATCCGCAGCCTAGATGGCGTTGTCCCTGACGATTTGCGTGTACCTGAGACCGGAGTCCTTCCAGATTCGCTCCTGGGTCGGGTACTCCACACGAATCAGCCCAAACCGCCTGGTGTACCCCAGGGCCCACTCAAAGTTGTCGAGCAGGGACCAGGCGAAGTAACCGGTTACCCTGGCCCCGTCCCGAATGGCATCGGCCACAGCTCCGACATGCTGCTCCAGATAGGCCACCCGCTTCGGGTCATGCACAATCCTCCCCTTGGCCTGCGAGGAATCGGGGCTGACCTCGTCCTCCCAGGCGGAACCGTTCTCGGTCACCATCAGGTCCAGGTCCGGGAATCGGCGGGAGACCTCCAGCAGGAGGTCCGCCAGACCTTGGGGTTCCTGATTCCAACCCATGGCCGTCAGTTCACCTCGGGGCGGCAGGGTCTCCACCGACTCCTGGGCCGGCATGGCATTGGCCTCCTGGTCGGGCAGGCTTCCCTGGGGACCGACCGCCGCCCTGGCCGGGCTGTCTTCACCATGGCTGGCCTGCACGTACGTGGTTGAGTAGTAGTTGATACCGAGCACGTCGAGCGGCTGGTGGATGGTCTCCAGATCGCTCTCCTGGACGAATCTCCAGTCGGTGATTCCCTGGGCCGCCTCCCTGATGCGCGGGTCATAGGTCCCGGCAAGCATGGGGCCGAGCCAGACCTCATTGGCAAAGAGGTCCGCCCTGGTCTTGGCCGCACGGTCCTCCTCGCTCTGCGACTGGGCCCGAGTTACCTGCAGGTTCAAGGTGACCGAAACACGGGCCTTGTCGCCCAGCTCGGCTCGGATGGACTGGGCCCCCAGCCCATGGGCCAGGTTCAGGTGATGAACGGCGGCCAGGGTCTGGTCATAGTCCCGTATCCCCGGTGCATGAACGCCGTTCCCGTACCCCAGATAGGCCGTGCACCAGGGCTCGTTCAGGGTGGTCCAGGTATCGACGGAGTCGCCGAAGGACCTGGCAAGGACTCCGGCATATTCCGCATACCGCTTGGCTGTGTCCCGGTTGGCCCAACCTCCTGCATCCTGAAGGTACTGGGGCAGATCCCAGTGGTAGAGGGTCACCACCGGCTTGATGCCCTCCTCACGGAGCATGTCGAGGACCCGGCGGTAATGGTCCAACCCGGCCTGATTCACCCCACCTCGGGCGCTGGGGAAGATACGGGGCCAGGCCACGGAGAAACGGTAGGCACCCACCCCCATCTCCTTCATCAGGGCGATGTCTTCGGGGTAGCGATGATACTCGTCACAGGCCTGATCCCCGTTCGACCCGTCGAGGATTCTCCCCGGTTCCCGGCAGAAGGTATCCCAGATGGAATCCGCCCGGCCCTCCTCCCTGGTGGCCCCCTCCACCTGGAAGGAGGCTGTGGCCGTCCCCCAGGTGAAATCCGACGGGAATGCAAACCTACTCGTCTCGCTCATGCACACACCTCTTCCTTGACAGTGCCAGCCCTTTTATCGTCCTTGTACCTGGAACCGGAGGGCCGATCGGTTTCAACCATGCAATCGATGCCACGTCTTCATCAGCGCAGCATCGACCTCGCGGCCTATTGTCCCACCGAGCAGGCCTCCGAGTCTCAAATTTCGATTCCTTTCGCCCGGAGAAGCGGCCGGTTGTGTTGTCCCGGCAAGGATATGCACCGAAACCAGCGGACATGGAGGACACCTTGTTAGAGTATGAGTCGGTTTTGCATTTCGAGGACTTCGACTGACAGGACGGTGTCTTATACATGGGTGTCATCAACTGGCTCTTGAACCTACTCAGGGACCCCCGCAGTGCCATTGCCGGGTGGATCGCCATGGGACTGGGGCCGACCTACACCTTCATCTTTCTGATCATCTTCATAGAGACTGGCGTAGTCTTTATGCCCTTCCTGCCCGGCGACTCACTCCTTTTCGCGGCAGGGGTCTTCGCGCACGATCCCTCCAGCGGGCTCAAGCTGGACATCCTCCTGCCCATCGTATGGTTGGCCCCCCTCATCGGCGACCAGAGCAACTACTTCATCGGGCACTTCTTCGGGCGGGCCATCGTCCGCTCCGGCAAGGTCAAATCGCTGACGCCGGAGCGTATCGCCAAGACCGAAAATCTGATTGACAAGTGGGGACCCCTGGCTGTTGTGCTGGGCCGATTCCTCCCCTTCATCAGGACCTTCATGCCCTTCATCTCCGGTATTTCAGGCATGAAGTGGCGGCGGTTTACC
This sequence comes from Bifidobacterium coryneforme, assembly GCF_000737865.1. Classification (NCBI taxonomy): domain Bacteria; kingdom Bacillati; phylum Actinomycetota; class Actinomycetes; order Bifidobacteriales; family Bifidobacteriaceae; genus Bifidobacterium; species Bifidobacterium coryneforme. Next base: position 190,013 of record NZ_CP007287.1, on the reverse strand, counting down.
CCCTTCAGCATCCTTGGTGGCCTGATCTGGTCGACCATCTTCACCCTTCTCGGCTACTTCTTCGGCGGCATACCGGCCGTTCAGGAGCACTTCGAGCTGGTCATCATCCTCATCCTGGTCATCTCCGTCCTCCCCACCGTCATCGGACTCCTCAAGGCAAGATTCGGCAGGAAACGCGAGGACGTCGAAACGGCGGAACCGGAATCGGCAGAAGAAGCGGCCGACCAGATCCGGTAGGAACAGCACAATCAAGTAAGGCCCCGCATAAGCGGGGCCTTACTGTACCTGGCTGAACCATCTGGGTCCGCGGCCACCTCTCGGTGCCTTCCGGCCCCGAATTGCGTTTGGGCGGAGCCCGCGCTAAAGTAGCCTCTGTTGTTCGGCTAGGGTCGGGCAACGATTGGGGCTGTAGCTCAGTTGGTAGAGCGCTTCGTTCGCATCGAAGAGGTCGGGGTTTCGACTACCCTCAGCTCCACAGGGCCTTTGTCCAATCAGCCGATTCCGGCACCTTCCTGATCAGCACGGCCGGCAACATAAGTACCGACCGCGCCAACCATGCCTGGCCGACTGCCTCTAGGCAGCAAACTCCAACCCATTGCTCAGATCACAGATGGGTTCTACTTCAGTATGCTCGGAATACTGGAGTCCGCTCTCCCAGTCGTCGTCAGAAGTCAACTCGCTACTACTATCGTCGTAGACGCTCTGGGAATTGCTCTCACTGGTCTTTTCCGATATCTGCTTCCTATGCTCTTTGTCCATAGTAACCAGCCCCCATACGACGAAGATAAGGATGAGCAGCCAGACAAGGCAGAGCGCCGAGGCGACCTGTGAAAGTCTTTTGCTGGCCTTGTTCTTCGCGGTGTAGAAACTGATAGGCGCGACAAATAAGGCAATTGGCCAACAAGTCAGGGACAGCACCAGTGACGTGATGGCGAGACCACTGGCCCCCTTGCTCTCCTGGTCGTCAGGCGGCGCAACCTGCTGGGGCTGACCCATATAAGGGTTCTGAGCCATGTATGGAGCCTGGGCCGGGTAAGGACCCGGTGCAGGATAGGCAGGCCTTGCCGCATTGGGTACGAAAGGAGCAGGACCCGCTCCATTCTGCGGCCCTTGGAAGCGCTGACCGCCAGGCTGGGCAACCTGTGGATACCCAGGTTGAGGTTGCGCACCTACCGGAGCAGTATGCGGCATGGCGGCGGGCCGTCCCTGGCCCTGAGGAACAGCAGGACGGGAAGCGGCATGGGGGCCGCTGACATTCGAGCCTGCCTGCGGAGCTTTGGCCTGAGGAGCCCCGACCCGTGGCTCACCCTGAGGGGCAGCCGGTCGCGAATTGACCGGAGGGGGCGTAGGCATTGAACCAGCCTGCACAGCTGCGGGCCGCGAATCAGCCGCCACTGCATCAAGTCGGGCACCCTCCCCTTCCGAGGCAGGCAGGCAATCCCACGTATAGGCATCATCGGACACTTGCCCACCCGATTCGACAGAAGAGGCATGCTGCTGCTCTGCCTCCAGGTTGGAAGTGGTCGCCGGGACACTGCCGGAATCAGTCAATCCTTGGGCATCATTCGCCCCGGCATTGATGTTCTGCGGGTCCATGGTCGAATCGTTGTTCATCTGCTTCTCTTTCCGCCAGTGCGACGATGTGAATCACAATCGGAGCAACAAGCTGTTTCCATCACAGGTATTGCCACAGGCATCAGGTTGCCCGTACTGCGTATACAGAGCGAACAGCAGGATGCCCAAACCGGCCCAGTCAGGAGCGGCGGACATCGACGGATTTATTCCCCTACCGTCAAGACGGCGCAAACCAGCTTCCTTGGTTTCCCCTCTCCTGCACACCATTCGATGCACAACCCCGGAAGCACCTGAGCACCGGATACGCCGATGCACGCGGCCATATGGCAATACTACCATCGGTAATATGAAAGAGGCCGGGACAACCAGTGTGGTATGCCCGGCCTCTCAGAAATTCAATCAGGACACTTTGCCATTCTCATCGTTGACCTGGCTGGCGCTGAAGGAGTTGTCTGCCGTGTGTACGACAACCTCGACAGTGGGGTGCTTGAAGCCCTCCTTCTTGAGTTCCTTGGCCAGCTGTGTCATGTTCGTATTCAGAGCCGGCTGGTCCAGGATCTGATCGGCGGCATCGCTGTCAATCTCCTGCCCTTCAGGCAGTTCCATGCTCAGGTCGATGACGAGTTTCTCGTCCCCATCGGCCTTCAGAGTGGCGGTGACGTTCTGCTGCTTGAGCTGTCCGCCCATGGTGGAGTAGAACTCCTGCACATCAGGAGACCTGTCGATCCAGTCCTGCATGTTCTTGTACTTACCAGTACTGCTTCCCCCGACTGACTGGCTGATTGAATGGGAGACCTGATCCATCGTCTTGTTCATGACGTTGTAGACGAGGATGTTGGAGCCGATCATCATGATAATGGAGATGACCAGGGCCGCGATCGACATGCCCTTGCCCTTGCGACGATCCCCCTTGTTGAACTTGACCAGGCTGACAATCGCCAGGATCAGGCCAACCAGAGGCAGGAGGAAGGCCAGAACGAGGGCGGTGATGGCCATGCCGCTGTAGGAGTCGTCCTTCGGAGCAGCCTGGGGCTGACCGTTGAACTGAGGGTCGCCCTGAGGCGGATACTGGACGGGATCAGCGCCATAGGCGGGCTGCCCGTAGGCCTCTCCGGCCATAGGAGCCGAAGACTCCTGCCCATACCCATATTGACCCGCACCTGTTGCCGGGTAGGTGGGTGCGTCGGAATCGGCTGGATTCTGGCTGCCATATCCCTGGTTATCAAAATTGTGCGAATCTTCGCCCATTATTCTCTCTCCCCAGCGCGTCTCTCTTGACACGCTCATCGGTTTTTGTTCCGGTGACCGGATCCGGTCACGAGTTGCAATGCTACCAGGTCCCCATACGCAGAGGAACCGGGGCCAATGGGCAGGCCCCGGTTCCTCTGGTACAATCAGCGGCTACGTGAGGAGCGGAAGGGGTTGGAGTCCCTGCGATGCCTATGGGGTCCATGCTGGAAGCCACCCGACCTGCTGGAGGCCCTGTCACTGCCAGCGCCCCGGCCACCCCTGCGGCCACCTTGGCCACGTCCGGAACCGTCCGACCAGGCCGCCCCGTCTCCGCGGCGGTTCCCTCCACGACCCCTACGGGTGCGGGCATCGATGGGGCCTTCCTGGTTTGCAAAGTCATCTTCCCTGCGCGAACGTCCGGAACGGTCACCCCTTCGACGGGAACCACCATCGCGGAACTTCCTGTCCTGACCACGATCGCGCCCACGGTCACGATTACGGTCACGGTCACGCGAGCGACCCCGACCTCCCGACGAGCGGCCGCGGGAGCCTTCCTTGCGACCCCCTTCGGAGCGACTTGGGGTTGAGGACTCCAGGGACCATCCCTGAATGGGATCCGCCACAGCGCCTACGAGTTCCCCGACCTCGGGAGAGGAAGCCGTGACGTGAACGGGTTTGGCATCGATATGGGCCATCCGGAGCAACCGCTTGGTGTCGCGACGTTGGTTGGGCAGGACCACGGTGACCACATCACCGGCTTTTCCGGCACGGGCCGTACGACCGGAACGATGCAGGAAGGACTTGGGGTCCGCGGGCGGATCCACCTGTACCACCAGATCCACATCGCTGATGTCAACACCCCTTGCGGCCACATCAGTGGCCACCAGTACGCGGACGTCACCCCTGGAGAAGGCCTCAAGATTGCGGTCACGCTGGTTCTGGGAGAGGTTGCCGTGCAGCTGGGCGGCCGGGATGCCATTGGTGATGAGGTTCTTGGCCAGCTTCTTGGCCTGGAACTTGGTGCGGGTGAAAAGGATGCGCTTGCCCTTGCCCGAGGCCAGACGGCGGACCAGGTCGTGCTTGGCGTCCTGAGTGGTCTCAAAGATGTGATGCGTCATCTGGTCCACTTGCTGGGTGGCCGAATCCACCTCGTGGACCTTGGCGTTCTTAAGGAAGCGCTTGACCACGGCATCCACCCCATGGTCCAGGGTTGCGGAGAAGAGCATACGCTGACCACCGGGCCTCACCTGGGTGAGTATGCGCTCGACCGCAGGCAGGAAGCCCATGTCGGCCATCTCGTCGGCCTCGTCCAGAACGGCGATGCTGACGGATTCCAGGGAGAGCACCCTCTGCTGGAGGAGGTCCTCCAGGCGGCCCGGGCAGGCCACGACAATCTGAGCTCCGCGCTTCAGGGCATCGACCTGCCGGCCCTGCTTGACCCCGCCGTATACGGTGCAGGTCCTCATGTGATAGGCATTGGCCAGGGGCGTCAGGACCTCATCGATCTGGTTGGCCAATTCACGGGTGGGAGCCAGGACCAGACCCCTCGGATGCGGAACGTTCTTCCGGCCCCGGCCACGGTCGGAGTCGCTGGATTCCTGTGGCAGGGTGGTCTCGTCGAGAGCCAGGCGTGCCACCAGGGGAATCGTGAATGCCAGGGTCTTGCCGGATCCGGTCCGGCCACGCCCCAGAATGTCGCGTCCGTCCAGGGAATCAGGCAGGGTGTCCTCCTGGATGGGGAAGGCCTCGGTCTTCCCATCGGCTGCGAGCACCCTGACCAGGGCATCGGGAACGCCCAGGTCGGCAAAGGTCGTGCCGGCCTTGGACCCTGCGGTAGTTGAAGTTTCAGTTTCAGGCATGACGTGAGATGTCAAGGATGGCCTTTCGAGTGGGAAATACGACGGGCACATCGGTTGATAGCCCGCGAGCCGCGAGCAAAGCAGAGGATTTCGCGGAAGCAATCAGCATTTCCCGGCAATCACAGCATTCAGGCGACGATCAACCGCATTCCTGAGTGGAAGCGGCTAACCTGTCAACAATACCACAGAGCAGGGAACCGACTCGGCAGGTCAGGAGTGCATCCCCCAGATAATCAGCGACTTGGAGGTGGTCATCTGCGGCTTGTCGCCATGGGTGGAAGCACCGGTCGAGTACTGCCCGTATTCGTGCGTTATCTCCTGTCGCCACAAGCGGGCGCTATCGGAACGTTTGATTTCGACCACCCGGCCATCCGCCGCGGCAGCGAATATGCTGGGGCCTTCGGCCTGCCTGGAACGTCTGAGTTGCCGCCGCAACTGGCGGTTCTCCTCGGCCAGGGCCAGGATCCTGGTCACCCCTGCCAGGTTGATGGATTCATCCTGACTCAGATGCTGGGCCTGGGTCAGCCGGTCCAGGTCACGCAGTGAGTAACGCCGCGCTCCCCCCTCGGTCCGTTCGGGCACAACCAGGCCCAGGCGGTCATACTGGCGGAGGGTCTGCGGGTGGATGTCGGCCAGGGTCGCCACCTGACCCACACTGAAGACCGGAAGCTCGATGTCCATGCCGGCGTCATCAGCCGCATCCAGGTTCACCTGGTCCCGGACCAGGGCCTGGGCACAGGCAAGGTACATCTGCCTGGTCTCCCTGTCTATCCGTGTCATGATCTTCATCCCCTTTCCGTTCCCCCACACCACAATCGGATCCTCTCCGCACAACCTGTGCCAGCCCCTCTCCCGGAGGGGACCGGGAGGGGCTGGTACAGGTTGCCGATGAATCGGCCTTCAGATCTTCATGCGGTCATCAGCCACCTGGGCATCAAAGTCCTGGCTGGCCTTGGCGAATTCACGCATGGCCTTTTTCTGGGCCAACCCGAGTCTGTCGGGCATCCGTATCCTGATTCTGCCAACCAGATCGCCGTTGCCACGCCTGTCCTGTACCCCCTGGCCGGACACCCTGACCTGATCGCCGCTGGACGATCCGGCAGGCACCTTGAAGGTGACCACCTGGTCATCCACATCACGTACCTGGACCTTGGCCCCCAAAGCAGCCTCGGAGACGGTGACGGGGAGGTCCATGACCAGATCCTTGCCATCCATCCCGAAGCGGGCGCTGGGCTCGACCTTGATCTGCAGGTAGAGGTCACCGTTGGCGCCCCCGTTGCTACCGGGCCGACCCTTGCCGGGAAGACGAATCCTCTGCCCGTCATGCACCCCTGCCGGAATGTGGGTCTTGAACTTGGACCCGCCCACGCTCAACGAGACCGTGGCACCTTTGACGGCCTGCCGGAAGGAGAGACTGATTGAGGAGTTACGGTCCTGCCCCTTGACGGGCCTGGCCTCCTGCCGGGTCTCGTACCCGCTGAATCCCGTCGGGTTGCCGCCCGCGGCCCCTCCGCCACCGAAGGTGGAGAAGATATCGGAGAAGCCGGGCTGACCCCCTCCTGCACCGAAGTGGATTCCACCACTACCCGGTGCTCCACCGGCCCCGAACATGGAGCCGAAGATGTCGGAGAAGGCATCGGTACTGAATCCGCTCTGACCTGATCCTCCGGAAAAGCGAGCGCCTCCCATGCCGAACTGGCGGATGGCATCATACTTCTGACGCTGCTCCTTGTTGCTGAGCACGTCATAGGCTTCGGAGATTTCCTTGAACCTCTCCTCGGCCTCCTTGGTCTTATTGAGATCGGGATGGTATTTGCGGGCAAGCTTGCGGTATGCCTTGGTGATTTCCGCATCGCTGGCGTCCTTGGAGACACCAAGGACCTTGTAATAGTCCTTGCTCAGCCACTCATTCTCAGCCATCCATGTCTCCTTTCCTCATAAGTAACGAATATCGGATTGAGAACCGTCATCTGTGCGCGCGGCGGCGGGCGGAGATTCCCGCCTCGCCGCCGCACACTCCGGACGTCGGTTCGCCATGTGGATCGTCCACAATCACCGGTCGCCTATTGCTCTGGCGATACCACCACTACCCTGGCAGCCCGAATCACCCTGTCTCCAATTCGATAGCCGGCCTCGACGACCGTGTCAACGGTCTCCTTGCTGGCCTCGGAATCCGGTTTGTGCAGGATGGCCTCGTGCCTGGTGGGGTCGAAGTCCTCGCCCTTCTCGCCGAACTTCTCGACCCCGAACTTCTCGAAGGTCTTGTCGATCTTGGCGGCGACGGCCTGGAAGGAATCGTCCATCTGGCCGTGCTCCCTGATCCGATCGATGTCGTCCAGGGCAGGCAGGAGGGCGGTCAGGACATCGATGATGCCATGCTGGCGGAAGAGGTCCTGTTCCTTCTTGGTCCTGTTGCGGAAGTTGACGAACTCGGCACGCTCACGCTGCAGGGCATCCAGGTAGTCGGCCGCTTCCTTCTTGGCCTTACCCAGTGGGGTCAGGTCGTCTTCACCTGCGGATTCACCGGCCTGACCCTCATGGCCCTGTCCGGAATCCCGGCCTGCGCCATCACCGTCCGATGCTCCGGCATCCGCCGCGGGAGCCTGATGCCTGCCCCTTGCCTGGGCAGACGAGGCCTGGCCTTCGGAAGTCTGGGCATCGGACTCCTGACCCTCTGCCGGCCTGGCGGCATGACGCCCCCTGCCGGCCTGGTCATCCGAGGACTGCCCGGATCCGTTGTCAGGCGCACCCCCGGCCCGGCCGGATGATGCCGTGTCGCCCTTGAGCGACTCGGCATCATCCATGCCACTCAGATAGTCATCCTTATCGAAGGCTGACATATCACTCGCCGTCCTTCTTCTTGTCGTCATCCACGACCTCGGCATCAACCACGTCGTCATCGGACGAATCGGAGGCCTGGGCGGACCCGTCCCCGGCGGTTCCTGCGGCCTGCTCAGCCGCCTGCTGGGAGTAGAGGGCCTCACCGATCTTCTGGGCAGAGGTCATCAGTTCGCTCTGAGCGTTCTTGACCTTGTCCATGTCGTCACCCTTGAGGGCCTCCTTCAGGGCGTTGACCTTGTCGGTGACCTCCTTGGCGACCTCATCGGAGATCTTGTCCTTGTTGTCGTTGACCAGCTTCTCGGTCTGGTAGGCGGCGGACTCGGCGGCGTTGCGGGTGTCGGCATCCTCACGGCGCTGCTTGTCTTCAGCCTCGTGGGACTCGGCCTCCTTGACCATGCGGTCGATCTCGTCCTTGGGCAGGGCAGATCCGCCGGTGATGGTCATGGACTGTTCCTTGCCGGTGCCCTTGTCCTTGGCGGAGACGTGCACGATGCCGTTGGCGTCGATATCGAAGGTGACCTCGATCTGAGGAACACCACGGGGTGCCGGGGCGATACCGGTCAGCTCGAAGGTGCCCAGGGGCTTGTTGTCACGGGCGAATTCACGCTCACCCTGGTAGACCTGAATCAGCACGGAGGGCTGGTTGTCCTCAGCGGTCGAGAACACCTCGGAGCGCTTGGTCGGGATGGCCGTGTTGCGGTCGATCAGCTTGGTCATGATTCCGCCCTTGGTCTCGATACCCAGGGAAAGCGGGGTCACGTCAATCAGGAGGACATCCTTACGGTCGCCCTTGATGACGCCCGACTGGACGGCGGCACCGACGGCCACGACCTCATCGGGGTTGACGGTCTGGTTGGCCTCCTTGCCGCCGGTCAGTTCCTTGACCAGGTCCTTGACGGCGGGCATACGGGTGGAACCACCGACCAGCACCACGTGGTCGATGTCCTGGATTGCGATGCCGGCATCGTGCAGCACGTTGTTGAACGGTGTGCGGCAACGACCCAGCAGGTCGGAGGTCATCTCCTCGAAACGTGCCCTGGTCAGGCTCTCGTCCAGGTGGACGGGGGTCCCGTCGGGGGTCATGGCGAGATACTGCATGGAGATGTTGGTGGAGGAGGAGGAACTCAGCTCCTTCTTGGCCTGCTCGGCCGCTTCCTTCAGCCTCTGCAGGGCAATCTTGTCCTTGGAGAGGTCCACGTTGTACTTGTTCTTGACCTCGCCGACCAACCAGTCGATGATCTTCTGATCCCAGTCGTCACCACCCAGCTTGTTGTCGCCGTTGGTGGCCTGGACCTGAATGGTCGAGAAGCCGTCGTCGTCCTTGCCGATCTCCAGCAGGGAGACATCGAAGGTGCCGCCACCCAGATCGAAGACCAGGATGCGCTCGTCCTCCTTGCCCTTCTCCAGGCCGTAGGCCAGGGCCGCGGCGGTGGGCTCGTTGATGATGCGCAGGACGTTCAGCCCGGCAATCTTGCCGGCGTCCTTGGTGGCCTGACGCTGTGCGTCGTTGAAGTAGGCAGGGCAGGTGATGACCGCGTCGGTGACAGCCTCGCCCAGGTAGGATTCGGCATCCCTCTTGAGCTTCATCAGGATCTGGGCCGAAATCTCCTGGGGGGTCCACTTCTTGCCGTCGATTTCGACGGTCCAGTCGGTACCCATGTGGCGCTTGACCGAGCTGATGGTCCTGTCGACGTTGGTGACGGCCTGGCGCTTGGCCACCTCACCGACCAGAATCTCGCCGGACTTGCTGAATGCCACCACCGACGGTGTGGTGCGGGCACCCTCGGCGTTCACGATGACCGTGGGCTCGCCACCTTCAAGTGTTGCAATGCAGGAATTGGTGGTTCCCAGATCGATGCCAACTGCACGTCCCATACTCATGACCTCCTGATGAGTTCCGGTACAGGGCCCATGCCCTGCACCAGGTGTCTTCTACGTTTTCCACTCGCGCTTCGTTCGTGGTCCCGATGGCCGACTCGCGTCGGTCCCGGCAAGCAGCCAACCTGACCACTCCGAAACTTGAGCCTACATCACTCAACTTCCTTACGCAAATATTATTCCCGCCTTTCACCAGTCCTCCCGGAAACGACTCCTCCCAGGTCGATTTTCTGCAATAGACAACGTTTGCATTAGGGATAGCCACGGTTGCTGAATTCCGTACTGCACTCCAGATTGCAAATGGGCAAGCATAGCCAGTAAATAGATAAATCATGGAGACTCCACACCGCTGCTTCCTGGATGGGTACAGCACTTGATATCGTTGTCAGCAGTCGGGGCACCCTCGCATGTCAACCCAACTGGATTTCAAGGAGGAAAACAGCAATGACAGACAATAACCTCAGCGATGACTGGTGGAAGCAGGCAGTCGTATACCAGATATACCCGCGGAGCTTCAAGGACGTGAACGGCGACGGAATCGGCGACATCCGCGGAGTCACCGAGAAGATGGGGTATCTGAAGGACCTGGGGGTTGATGCCGTGTGGCTCTCCCCCTTCTACCCCTCCGAACTGGCCGACGGCGGCTACGACGTGATGGATTACAAGAACGTGGACCCTCGGCTCGGCACCATGGACGACTTCGACCAGATGGTCCAGGCTGCCCACGATTCCGGACTCAAGATCATCGTCGACATAGTCCCCAACCACACCTCGGACCAGCACAAGTGGTTCCGCCAGGCCCTGGCCGCAGGGGCGGGCTCCGCGGAACGAGACCGCTATATCTTCCGCAAGGGCAGGGGGGAGCACGGCGAGCTGCCCCCGAACGGGTGGATGTCGCTCTTCGGCGGATCGGCCTGGGAGCAGGTCGACGACGGCGAGTGGTATCTGCACATCTTCGCCAAGGAACAGCCGGACCTGAACTGGAAGAACCCTGATGTCCACGAGGAATTCAAGGACGTGTTCCGCTTCTGGTCGGATCACGGCACCGATGGTTTCCGCATCGACGTGGCGCATGGTCTGGCCAAGGACCTGGACAGCAGGCCACTGGCGGAACTGGACCGTTGGCCCATCCAGCAGCAGTCCGAATACCACAACTACGAGCACCCCCTCTGGGACAGGCCCGACGTACACGAGATATATCGGGAGTGGCGGCAGGTGTTCAACGAGTACCAGCCCCACCGGTTCGCGGTGGGCGAGGCATGGGTCGTGCCCGAACATCAGCACCTCTATGCATCCGAGGAGGAGCTTGGGCAGGTATTCAACTTCGAGTTCGCCAAGGCCAACTGGGAGTGCGATGCCCTCTACCGGGCCATCGATGAGGGCCTGGTCTCGGCCGACGAATCGGGATCGACCACCACCTGGGTCATGAGCAACCACGACGTGATCAGGCAGGCCACCCGCTACGCCCTTCCCCAGGTCGACAGCGTCAACTACCACCAGCTGGGCAAGGACTGGCTCCTGCGAAACGGGCAGTCCTACAGGGAGGATCGGCCCCTCGGAACCAAGCGGGCCAGGGCCGGATTCGCGCTGGAAGCAGCCCTGCCCGGCTCCGTATACATCTACCAGGGCGAGGAGCTGGGTCTGTTCGAGGTTCCCGATATCCCCTGGGACCGCCTGGAGGACCCCACTCCGCACCGGACCAGCCGGCAGTATATCGAAAAAGGCCGTGACGGTTGCAGGGTTCCCCTTCCCTGGGAGGCGGGGGACAAGCCCGCACCGAGCGACTGGGATCCTGCCTTCGGACAGGGTGCATCCTTCGGGTTCTCGCCCGCCAAACGCTCCGATGGTTCGGACTGCGCAGACCCCCACCTGCCCCAGCCGCTATGGTTCGAGGACTTTGCAGTGGACCATGAGGATCAGGACCCCGAGTCCATGCTCAATCTCTACCGCAGGGCCTTGCAACTGCGCGCCCAGCTGCTCACGCCGACCGGGGACACCACCGTGCAGGCCCTGACCCAGGAGGCCGGCATCCTCTCCTATCGGCGTGCGGCGACGATGAACGGAGCAGCGGGGGAGCTGGTCTGCCTGACCAACTTCTCGGAAGAGCCCGTGGACCTGCCCGAGGGCGAACCGGTCCTGACATCCGGTCCGCTTGAGAACGGCCGACTGCCCCAGGACACCACCGCCTGGGTTCTTCGCCCCGCGGGCGAGAACCGATAAGACGGTCCGTTACAGAGTTCAAGGAGGGGCGGCCCCGGGGATATTCTCCGGGGCCGCCCCTCCTTGAACCACCAACCAGGAAACCGCTCAGCCTTTGACGGCTCCTGCGAGGACTCCCTTGATGATGTACTTCTGGCAGATCAGATAGAAGACCACGATCGGGATGATGGCCAGGACCAGGCAACCCATCATCGCACCCATGTCGACACTGCCGTACCCGCCCTTCAGATACTGGATGGCGATACTCATCGTCTTGTACCTGCGCATATCCAACGTCAGATACGGCAACAGGAAGTCATTCCAAATCCACATGGCCTCCAAAATCGCCACCGACACAATCGACGGCTTCATAATCGGAACCACGATGCCGAAGAAGGTTCTCGGGATGCTGGCGCCATCAATCATGGCCGATTCCTCCAGCTCCTGGGGTATGCCCTTGATGACACCGGTGAAGATGAAGACGGCCAGACCCGCACCGAACCCCAGATATACAATCCAAAGACCCCAGGGGGTATTGAGCCCCAACATGTCTGCGAGCTTGGAAAGCGTGAACATGACCATCTGGAAGGGCACGATCATGTTGAAGAGGAAGAGCAGATACAAGCCTTTGGCGACCCAGTTGTTGACCCTGACGATCCACCAGGCGCACATGGAGGCGCAGAGCAGGATCAGGAGGACGGAACCGACGGTCACCACGACCGTCCAACCGAAGCTGGCCAGGAGATTGGTCCGGTCCACTCCCCTGGTGTAGTTCTGGAAGCCGACGAAGGCCCGTCCGGTCGGCATGGAGAAGGCATCACGGGATATGTAGGCCTTGTTCTTGAACGAGTTGATGACCACCAGAACAATGGGGAATATCCACAGCAGGGACACCAGGGTGAAGAAAAGGGTCCAGAGCCAGGAGTGCTTGACCTTGCCGCTCATGCCGCCACCTCCTTACTGGTGGTGAGTCGGTTCTGAATGACCGCGATGATGGCCACGATCACGAAGAAAATCACGGCCTTGGCCTGACCCACGCCCTCGAAGCCCGTCCGTCCGTAGAAGGTCCGGTAGATGTTCAGGGCCAGCAATTCGGAGGTATTGGAGGGGGCACCGTTGGTCAGGGCCAGGTTCTGGTCGAACATCTTGAAGCCGTTGGTCATGGTCAGGAAGGTGCACACCGTGATGGAGGGCATCATCAGCGGCAGGGTGATATGGAACAGACGCTGCCGCCCATTGGCCCCGTCGACCGAGGCGGCCTCGATCACGTCACCCGGCAGGGACTGCAACCCGGCTATGTAGATGATCATCATGTAGCCTATCTGCTGCCAGCAGTAGAGCATGACCATGCCCCAGAAGCCATATACCCCCGAGTAGGTGATGGAACGCCCCCACCTGCCGAGGACCCCATTGAGCAGGAGTAGCCAGATATAACCCAGGATGATGCCGCCTATCAGGTTGGGCATGAAGAAGACCGACCTGAAGATGTTGGCCCCCCGGATGGCCTTGGTCAGCATGTAGGCCACAGCGAACCCAAGGACGTTGATGATGACGGTGGTCACGACGGTGAAGGCCAGCGTATAGAGCATCGAATGCCAGAACTCAGGATCCGAAAGGGCCTGGGAGTAGTTCCCCAGACCGATGAAGGAGGCGTCGGTCACCGTCGTGAACCGACACAGGCTCAGCCAGATACCCATGACGAACGGCACCACGAATCCAACGACGAAAGCCGCCAGGGTGGGGATGGTGAAGAGCGCCCACCAACGCCTGATTGATTTACCTACCATGGAAATCATGGGAACCTCCCAATCTTCTCAATGAAACACCACCCGATAAAGAGGAGTCCGGATCGGCCGGCCGCACAGTGCCCGGCCGACCGATCCGGCGGATTCCTCAGTGCGTGGTCTTGTACTCGGTGGCCCAGCCGTCCACGAAGGCGGTATTGACCTTGGCCCAGTCACCGGTCCCCTGGGCGTACTCCAGCATGGCGTCGCTTAGCGAAGCCACCCACTGGGCGGAGGGCAGAGGATGGATGACCGTGTCGTAGTCGCCGGCCTTGGCATAGGCATCATTGGCGCGCTGGACCGGGTTCTTGGACTTGAAGCCGGCCTTTTCGTAAGACTTGAAGGGGGTTTCGAAGCCCATATCATCGGTCACGATCTTCCTGGCATCGTCATTGTTGAGGATGTAATCGAGGAACTTGTTCGTGGCCTCCTTGTCCTTCTCCGAGGACTTGTTGTTGGTGGCGAAGTACATGAAGCTGACGGTCAGACCCTGCTTCTCCTCACCGGGCACACCCATGTAGATGGGGAGCACACCGATGTCCTCATCGGGAACATCCTGGTCCTTGATCTGGGGATATCCCCAGGAGCCGTTCTGGAGGAAAACGGCCTGCTTTGTGGAGAACTCGCTGTTGGAGTCATCCATGGTGGCGCTGGAAAGCTGGGAGGGCTTGGTGGTGGAGTCCTTCAGGTAGAGATCGAAGATATCCTTGAAGTTGTCCATGTACTTGCCGGAGATGGTCGGCGGCTCTTCCTCGGTGTTCTGATCCCTGTACTCGTAATAGACCGGGATATGGGCCAGCTGATCGCCGAAGCGCTTGCTGGAGCTGGAGTCGAAACCGGCCGAACTGAAGGCACCCTTGACACCCAGGGCGTCCTTGTGATCCTGAATCTCATCAGCGACGGTCTTCAGGGCCTTGAAGTTATCGATTTCCTCGATGGACTTGATCGAGGACCAGTCTGCGGAGAAGTACTGCTTCATCAGGGACTTGTTGTAGATGATTCCGTAACGCTCCATGACGTAGGGCACCGCGATGACCTTGTTGTCGAGCTTCAGAGCGAAGTCCTGGTTCTTCAGATCCTTGTAGATGCCGGTCTTGGACATGTCGTTGTAGTACCCGGACCAGTTCTGGAAATCGTTGTTGTCCACATCGAACATGGTCGGGGCGTTGGACTTGGCCAGCTCGCTCTTGAGCGACTGTTCGTAGGTGCCGGAAGAGGCCACCGACACATCGACCGGTATGCCGGTATCCTTGGTGAACTGCTTGGCCAGATCCTTGAATTCATCCTGCTGCTCGGGCTTGGCGCTCAAGTAGTAGACGTGCCCCTTGTCGGCGCTGGCCTGGGAACCACCGCAGGCGGCCAGGCCGCTCACAGACATGGTCAGTACCCCAAGGACAGCCAGGGCTTTGATGCTTTTCCTCATGATTCACTCCATCACTTTTGTGACCGACTACCTTATCGGGCGAATTACTCCTGACCGTCATGGTCATGAATAAACGCTTAAGCTAAATAGACACAGGCACTGATGCCGGCCTGTGTGAGATGGGCCGGTGTCGGACTTCATCGACGGACACCGGCTCCGCACGGCTTTTCTCCGGGTCTTACCCCTCCTTCAGTTTGGTGGATACGGATACGTTGGACACCTGCAGGCCACCTTCCGTGACGAACAGACCCAGGCTGTCACCATAGTGGTGGTACATCCTTGCGTTGAGGGCCACCCCATCCACATAGAGTGTGGCGATGGTGTCGTCAACGACAAGCTGCAGGTGGTAGTCCCGGCCCGCCTCAAGTTGAATGGGGCGCTCCAGGCCGATGTTCATGTTGGTGAACCAGGGATAGTTGGGATTGCCCTCGAACAGGTAGCGGTTCTCCCCCACCTTGAAGTGGAACTGATAGGATTCCCCGGTTTCCTCGTTCTCGTAGATCCGCAACCCCAGGGAACGCGTACCTTCGGAAAAGCGCACGTCCGCCTCCAGGGCGATCAAGTCACCGCATCCACGAGCCAGGACCTGCTCGGTCCTGCCACCATCGGAGTGCAGCTCAAGATCGGGCAGGGACCGGCGGTCGGCGAAGGAATCCCAAAGCGTATCCACCGGTTGCACACCGAGGGATCCATCGGGACGCTGGTAGACCTGATGCGGCACAAAGGTGCCACCCCACTCATAGTTGGCGGCATCATCGTCGTTCTCCTTGGTGGCCACCCAGCCGAAGAGAACACGCTTGCCGTTGAGCTCGAAGGTTCGGCCTGCGTAGTAGGCGCTGCCATCGAAGGCATCATCGACCGGAGCCGTCCAGGGTCCCTCAAGATCCCGTGCCATCCGATAGACCATGCCATGCTTGTCGCTGTACTCGGTCACGATGTGGTACCACCAGTCGCCGATTCTGAAGAGATCCGGCATTTCATGCATGGTGTACAGGTCCGGGGCCCAGAAATCACCCTCGAAGGTCCAGTGTTCAAGGTCCTTCGAAGTGAAGGCCACCGTCCGGCCGGTCTGCCGGGTCTTGGGCCCCTGTTTACGGGCCCCCAGAATCAGCAGGTACCTGTCGTTCTCCTCATCCCTGATTACCCAGGGATCGCGCCAGTCATCGGGATCGTATCCCTCCTGGGGGGTGAAGGTCAGGGCATCCTGGGTTTTGGTCCAGCGATAGAGGTCGTCGCTTACCGCATGCATGAGGACCTGGGATGCCTTACCCTGCGCCGGGTAGTCCCGGTTGTACCCCGTATAGAAGGCATGGTAGCGGCCCTCACCCTGGAAGATGCTGCCTGCATAGATGAACTGGTCCTGCTCATCGTCACCCCCACGGGGGATGGCGATACCGCAGTCCTTGTAGTGGACGAAGTCCTTGGTGGTCGCCAGCGCCCAGCCGAAAGGCTGCCCGAAGGGAATGGGATCGCGGTCATCCCTCTGATGGAAGAGGAAGAACTCGTCACCCTTGCCGAAAGGCATGCAGTCTCCGAACCAGGTGCCGGGGAATTGATAATACAGTTTCGTCATTGCGCCCTTTCCGGTACAACCATGGACCCGAAATACTTGATATCCGCCTCAACAGCCAACCGGGGAACTAGGCCCCTCACACCGTTTAAGCGATTAAGCAACAATTATAGATAGCGGCCGTCAAATGTCAACTCAACTGAGTCGGCCCTCGAATGGCGGCAGATGGACAGGCCGCGTCAGACCTCGGATACCGGTGCCAGATTGCGGATGGAACGCCTCACGACCGTTGGGCAGGTGACCCGGATGGGCTTATAGGCAGGAGCGGAGCCCCCTGCATCCTCAGCGTCCTCGGCACCTTCCTCCCCGCCCCTCTCAAGGAGGGTCCTGATTCCCAGAACACCCAGGTCATACTGGGGAAGCCCGACCGTGGAAAGGGCCGGATGCAGGTGGGCGGAGATGATCTCCTGGTTATCGAAGCCGACCACCGACAGATCCTCGGGCACATGAAGCCCGCGCTCACGCAAGGCGTCAAAAAGCCCCATGGCGGTGCGGTCATTGTGGCAGAAAACGGCCGTGGCCCCCGTGGCCAGAACCTGCTCGACGACTCCGTACCCACCCTCCTGATCGGCGGCACAACGAATCACAAGATTGGGGTCATAAGCGACACCGGCAGCGGTCAGGGCATCGCGATACCCCTGTAGTCTACCCTGCGAGGCCGGCGAGGGGTCCGCGGCGTTGACGAAGGATATCCGCCGATGACCGGCCTGGAGAAGAAGGTCCGTGGCCGCCCTGCCGCCCTGGACCTCGTCGGGGACCACGGCGGGGAAACGCCCCTCCGAATCAAAGCAGTTGACCAGCACCGAGTTCACCTTGTCCAGATCCCGCGGCGGACGAACCGCATGATGGACCCAGGAGGAGTATGCAATCCCCTCCACCTGCCGCTCCAGCATGAAGGAGCAGGCCCGACGCTCCATGCCGGCATCACCATTGGTGTCCACCACCAGAAGAATCTTCCCGTTGCGCCAGGCCTCATCCTGGGCTCCTTGAATGACCTGCCCGGCAAAGGGGGAGGTGGCGACCCCATCACTGATGAAACCAATCAGGTCAGACTGACCCCTCGCCAGACTTCGGGCCATGGCATTCTGCCGGTACCCCAGCTCCTGGGCGACCTTGCGCACCTTGCGTCTGGTGGATTCCGGTATTCTGACGTTCTTGTTGTCATTGACCGCCCAAGATGCCGTCGCGATCGAAACACCTGCCGCCCGCGCGACATCCTGAAGTGTGACCATACCCGTCAATCCTAATCGCGGTCAGGGATGCCCTCGACTCCCGCACTTGTTTCCCGGGAGGGGTCCAGCCCTCCGGAAGCAGTGGCTTTCCCGACATATCGGACGAACACCCCCTCCAGAACAGGGGTATGAAGCATGATCAGGGTCCCATACCCCAGAACAATCAGCAGGAACAGCCCCTGGGGCATATAGACCCAGGAGGCCGCCACAAGAGCCAGATAGACCAGGTCCATACCCACCAGAGCCAGGGTTCTGCCGATATTGGACAGGCCGAAAATCCACGCATTGAGCATGGTGTGGCCGGGGTCGTTCTCGAATCGGGCCTGCAGGGCCCATACCCATTCAAAACCGATGACCCAGATGATGGTGAGGGCGAATTTGACAATAAGCAGGGGCGTGATCTGCAGGACCACCCAGGCATAGACCAGTGCCGCCAGGGTCGACCCGAAAACCAACCAGATCAACGTGGCCTTGACGAAGTTGTCCTTGAAGGCACGCAGGTAGTTGGCCGTTACGTGCCCGATACCGTCGAGATCCCGCCTGGCAGCATCGAACCCCGCCGAAAGGGCGGCGCCTATGGTGAACAGGGGAATGCTGCATACCAGCATGAGGATGTTGATCCATATCGCATCGATGGCATCCGATAGACCACGCATGAATCCGGAGTCCGGAGACAGGAACTGCATCGTCACCTCCTAGGGGTGGGCCGGGAACCAGGAATGCCGGCAACCTGCAGGCGGGCGAACCGGGATCGTTATCCATCCCATCTCACCCGCAACCAAAGACCGGGACCGACGATGGGCATGAGCCCTCGTCGATCCCGGCCGCCATCGTGGGCTCAGCCTTTGACGGCTCCTGCGAGGACTCCCTTGATGATGTACTTCTGGCAGATCAGATAGAAGACCACGATCGGGATGATGGCCAGGACCAGGCAACCCATCATCGCACCCATGTCGACACTGCCGTACCCGCCCTTCAGATACTGGATGGCGATACTCATCGTCTTGTACCTGCGCATATCCAACGTCAGATACGGCAACAGGAAGTCATTCCAAATCCACATGGCCTCCAAAATCGCCACCGACACAATCGACGGCTTCATAATCGGAACCACGATCTGGAAGAATATCCTGGGCACGCTGGCCCCATCCATCATGGCGGACTCCTCCAGCTCCTGCGGGATTCCCTTGACGACGCCGGTGAAGATGAAGACGGCCAGACCCGCACCGAACCCCAGATAGATGATCCAGAGACCCCAGGGGGTGTTCAGACCGGTCAGATCGGCCATCTTGGAGAGGGTGAACATGACCATCTGGAAGGGAACCACCATGTTGAAGAGGAAGAGCACATACAGGAACTTCGCGAAGTGGTTGTTGACCCTGACGATCCACCAGGCGCACATGGAGGTGCAGAGCAGGATCAGGAGGACGGAACCGACGGTCACCACGACCGTCCAACCGAAACTGGCGAAGAGGTTGGTCCTCTCGACGCCACGGCGGTAGTTCTCCAAGCCGACGAAGGTCTTGCCGGTAGGTATGGAGAAGGCGTTGCGGGATATGTAGGCCTTGTTCTTGAAGGAGTTGGCCACGACCAAGATGATGGGGAATATCCACAGCAGAGACACCAGGGTGAAGAAAAGGGTCCACAGTTTCGAGTGCTTGACCTTGTCGCTCATGCCGAGACCTCCTTGCTGGTGGTGAGCTTGTTCTGGATGACCGCGATGATGGCCACGATGATGAAGAAGATCACGGCCTTGGCCTGGCCCACGCCCTCGAAGCCGGCACGCCCGTAGAAGGTCCGGTAGATGTTCAGGGCGACCAGTTCGGAGGTATTGGAGGGGGCACCGTTGGTCAGGGCCAGGTTCTGGTCGAACATCTTGAAGCCGTTGGTGACCGAAAGGAAGGTGCAGACCGTAATGGAGGGCATCATCAATGGCAGGGTGATGCGGAAGAGGGTCTGCGTCCTGCTGGCCCCATCGACCGAGGCGGCTTCAAGCACGTCACCGGGCATGGACTGCAACCCGGCTATGTAGATGATCATCATGTAGCCTATCTGCTGCCAGCACATAAGGATGACCATTCCCCAGAACCCGTACGTGCCCGAAAAGGTGATGGACTTCCCCCAATGCTGGAGGACACCATTGAGCAGGAGCATCCAGATGTAACCCAGGATGATGCCACCGATCAGGTTGGGCATGAAGAAGACCGACCTGAAGATGTTGGCCCCCCGGATGGCCTTGGTCAGCATGACCGCAATGGCGAAGGCCGCCACATTGACGATCACCGTGGTGATGATCGTGAAGGCGATGGTGTACCAGAGCGCATGCCAGAACTCGGCATCCGCCAGGGCCGCCGAGTAGTTCCCGAACCCGATAAACTTGGCGTCGGTCACCGTGGTGAACCTGCACAGACTCAGCCAGATGCCCATGATGAAGGGCACCACGAAGCCTATGACGAAGGCTGCCAGGGTGGGCAGTGAAAACAATGCCCACCACTTCCGGATCGTCTTCCCTGCCATTGTTGTCATAGTTCTGCTCTTGTTGTGCAAGATTCCCTCCCTGCTCTCAGTGGGTCAAGCATGGTCATTTCGTTTCCTCCCGCAGTCCTCGTTCTGCTTTTCATAATCCAGGGCTACACCTCAAACGCCGCCTATGGCGGGCCGGATACCATCCCCATCACCAGACCGGCCCCGGTATATCTCCACCCCGGTGAGATATCATCGACCTACCCGGAGAGGAGCCCGGCAATCGTTTGCAGGAAGTTCCATCCCGGCATGCAGATGAGGAGCACTTCATGGAGTCGACCATCCAGGACGTGGCCCGCCAGGCCAAGGTGTCCGTATCGACCGTCTCCCGGTCCTTCACCCGGCCCGACCTGGTATCGGAACGGACGCGGGCCAAGGTATTGGCCATCGCCGATGAGTTGAACTTCTCCATATCCAGATCGGCCACGGCCCTCAAGTCCGGGCAATCCCTGCGGGTGGCCGTCCTGATCAACGACCATCTGAACACCTGGTTCAACTCGACCATCATGGAAGGGTTCAACTCCGTTTTCCTCAAGGCGGGGTACGACATATCCATCTGCCAGATCACAAGCGGGCAGGCGCGCCGGCGCTTCTTCGAGGAGCTGCCGGTCAAACGCAATGTGGATGCGGTCATCGTCACCTCCTTCGATATCGAACCGGTTGAAATCTCACGCCTGATCAGTGTCAATGTGCCCATCGTCAGCCTGAACGTGACCGAGGAGGACGGCTTCATGGCCTCCACCCGCATCGATGACGAGCAGGGGGGCAGACTGTCGGCCGAGCACCTGATGGCGCTGGGGCATCGCCGACTGGCGTACATCCGCTCCACCCCGGTCGCCTCCTTGCACTTCAGCATTCAAGCCCGTCTCGATGGATTCATCACCGCCTGCAGAAGCAGGGGCATCGAGCCCACCGTCCTGGCGGCACCCGCAGACGACAACCCCATACCCCAGGTCCTGACCCAGTTGATGAATCTGGACCAGAGGCCGACCGGCATAGCCTGCCAGGAGGATTCCCTGGCTGTTCCGCTGATATTCCAGCTTGAACGGTGCGGTATCAAGGTGCCCGGCGACATGTCGGTCATAGGGTACGACGACAGCCGCTTCGCCGAGGACATAGGGCTGACCACCATTCGGCAGCAGCCCTATGACATGGCCGTCTCCCTGGCCGGGAAGACCTTGGAGCTGATCGAGGGTCGGGAGCTTGAACACCCACACGACCTGGTCAGCCCCACACTGGTCCTCAGATCATCCACGGCCGCACCAGGCGGAACCAGCGACTGACCCGGCAGCCCACATCACTGCTTGTTGGCCTGGTACTCCTTGGCCCAGTTGTCCACGAAGGCCTTCTCGACACCTTCCCAGCCGGCTGTTCCCTGCGCATACTCCAGCATGGCGTTGCCCAGGTCATCCTTCCAGCGCTCGGAGGGCACCATGGTGAAACTCCAACCCACACGGTCCTTATCGGAGTCCATATCCTTGTTCATGGCCTCCACCAAGGGGTTGTCGGTCTTGACCTTGTCGAAGGTCTCGAATGGCGTGGTGAAGCCCATGTCCTTGGCGATGGACTCTTTGCCCCGCTCGGAGGTGATCATCCACTTGAGGAAGTCCTTGGTGGCTTTGAGGTTCTTGTCCGTCGCCTTCTTGTTCAGGCACCAGTACTGGGCGGAACCGGTGGCCAGACCCTGCTTGGCTTCATCGGGCATACCCATGTAGATGGGAATCATGCCCACCTGGTCGGCCTCCATTCCGGCGTTCTGCAGGTCCGTCCAGGACCAGGTCCCGTTCTGGTAGAAGGCGGCCTCACCAAGGGCGAATTCCGAGTTGGCATCATCGCTGGTCTTTCCGCTCAGCTGCGAGCGCGGAGTGGTGGAATCCGTCAGGTACAGGTCGAAGATGTTCTTGAACTGGGGCATATAGGTGCCCTTGACGGTGGCGGGCTCCGCCGTGATTCCGTCGTCCTTGAACTCCCTGTCGAGCGGCATGTTGGCCAGGTGGGTGTCGTAGCGCCATATGGAGCTCGAGTCGAAACCTGCCGAGGTGAAGGCGCCCTTGATGCCCAGGTCATCCTTACGCTTCTGCATATCGTCGGTGACGGCCTTGAGCTTGTCGAAGGAGTCGATGTCGTTCACGGACTTGACCGCTGCACCGGGGAGCTTGACGTACTTGGCCAGGATGTCCTTGTTGTAGATCAGACCGAAACTCTCGATGACGAAGGGGACGCCCACCGGTTTGCCGGTTTCGGCCGACTTGAGTGCCAGGGCGGGATCCTTGAGCTGCTTGTAGATGTCCGTGTCGGTCAGGTCGGCGGTGAAGTCCTTCCAGGTCTCCAGGTCCACGGGGCCCGACAGCTGGAAGAGGGTGGGCGGTTCGGACTTGGCGAACTCGGACTTCAGGGTCTGCTGGTAGGTTCCCGCGGCCGCGGTCTCCACCGTAACGGGCACACCGGTCTCCTTGGTGTACTCCTCCGCTATCTGTTTCCACTGATCCGATACTTCGGGCTTGGAGTTGAGGAAGTAGACCTTGCCCCCATCCTCGTTGGCCGTAGTGCCGGACGACCCGCACCCCGACAGGGCCCCCACGGCCATGGCTGCTGTGGCCAGTACCGTGACCACTTGTCTTACGTGATGATTCATCTTCGAACCTTTCTCTTCGGCCGCCCGCTCATAAGCGACCAGTCCATAAGGCCGGAAGGCCTTCTTTGGTTTCCAGGATCCTTCGGTACCTTATATTTTCCACATTATTCCAGGAAATGCAAACGCTGGCATTTCCTTGTGTGCTGTTCTCCCTATATTCAAAGCCATTCGGAGAGCGGCTTCACGGATGCTCGCAAGAAGTTCATCCAGCTTTTCTACAAACGTTTGCATAACTAGGTGGACCGAACCGGTTGCCTTCCTGCCCTGCCTTCATTCACTCTCAGCAGTTCCAGGTCTTGAGAACCCTATCCCCCTGGTAGTTCCCCAGAACTCCGTAATGCGCCGTATAGAGTCTCATCAGTTTCGCCGCAGAGGGGTTCAGCCCCATCCACTGGGTGGCCAGCACCCTCAAAATGTGCGCGTGGGAGACCAGAAGAACCCGACGGCCCTCATCGACCAGAGGTGCCACCCTCTCGATGATTCCGCGCGTGCGGGCAGCCGCCGCAGCCAGGCTCTCTCCCCCGGTGACCCGAACCTGGACCAACGAACCGTCCGGCAAGACCTCCTGCCGGTCACCACTGCCGTCATGGGTCAGGACCGAAGGGTCATCGGTCCATACATCCCAATCCCGTCCGAGATGACGCTGGATGTCCCGCCTTCTGCGTCCTTCAGCGTGGCCATAATCCCGTTCAACCAGTTCAGGCATGATCTCGAACCGGTCGAATCCGGACAGCCGGGCCGTCTGCCTTGCCCTCATCAGGGGGCTGACGAACACGCAACCGGCATCGAATCCTTCGGGGAAGTCCGACGAAAGTCGAATCCCCGCAGCAGCCGCCTGCCGCTCACCCTCCTCGGTCAGGGGGATGTCCGTTCTGCCGGTGTATTGTCCACTGAGGCTCCAGGCCGTCTGCCCATGCCTGAGCAGTACCAAACAACCGGTTTCCGAGGCCTCCTTGCCTGCGGCTTGATCTACAGTAGCCATG
The DNA here is from genome assembly GCF_000737865.1 of Bifidobacterium coryneforme. Taxonomy (NCBI): domain Bacteria; kingdom Bacillati; phylum Actinomycetota; class Actinomycetes; order Bifidobacteriales; family Bifidobacteriaceae; genus Bifidobacterium; species Bifidobacterium coryneforme. The sequence continues at coordinate 166,281 of NZ_CP007287.1, read as the reverse complement.
GTGCAACTCTATCACCGGCTTCAACGCCACCGCTCCATCCACATCCGTGGAATAATGGCCATATGAGCATGGCAGAGCATGAATCGGGCAATCAGGCCGACCACCTGGTCGGCGTATTCCACCGTATAGATGACAAGGTGAACCAAATGCGCTCTTCAGTCGAGTCAGATCCGGAAACCCTTATGGACAAGGTCATGAAGTTCGCCCTCCCCAGCATCGCAGGTCTGGTGGCCGGCAAACTCTTCCAGGCCTTTTGGGGCAGTCTGGTCCGCAAGCGCAATGGTGGCGTGGACACCGAAGAGGGCGACCAGGAGAGCGCGACTGCCGGACTGCTCTTTGCGGTACTTTCGGCGGCCGTGACCACCCTGGCATCCGAGCTGATCGGACGCGGCTCCCAGGCCCTGATCGACAAGCGCCATCGGTAAGCCCCGCGGAGTACCCGCACTGCCGCGACCTGCCCACCAAGTATCGGACCGGTATAGGTCTCGCGTGGCGGCTTCCATGTTCTACGGCAAATCCGATTCAAGGCGCAGCCGTCAGGGGCACCGGGCGCAATTGGATATATGTCACTATTCTCTGAGCAAGATTAACCTCTCGGTTCTTGTGTCCCTTCTGCCGCGATGGTCACAATGACACCATGACCACTTCAATACAGTCTCCCGGTGAGGCCGGGAAGGGCGGAGAATCCGCCGAATACGAGAGGACCGTCCGCAACCGGACCATCGATACCCTGCTCAACCGCAGGACCATCCGCTCCTTCACCGATGAGGCAATCGACCCTGACACGGTTGCCGTTCTGGAGGAGACGGCCCAACATGCAGCCACCAGCCGGTACTTCAACGAATGGTCCGCCATCCGCATCACCGATTCCGACAAGGCCCGGGCCATTGCCGACATGGCCCACCAGGATTACGTGTCCCAGGCACCCCTTCTGTACATCTTCCTTGCCGACCAGCGTCGCAATGCCGACCTGGCCCGGCAGGAAGGGGTTGACATCGATGCAGATACGTTTGTGCTCAATACGGGATATGCCTTCCTGCAATCCCAGAATGATGCCGTTCTTGCCCTGCATGCCATGGAGACGGCCGCCAACTCACTGGGCCTGGGCTCCGTCATCCTGGGCAGCGTCATCAACGATGTGGAAGGACTGATCGACCTGCTTGACCTGCCCCGCCTGGTCTACCCGGTGCTGGGCCTGGCCATCGGCCACCCCGACCAGGACCCGCCATTGAAGCCGCGCATGCCACGGGCCGCGCAGATATTCCTCAACTCCTATGGCCAGTCCGAGAGGCCCGGCGAGGCCGAGCGGGCACTTAAGGACTTCGATGAAGCGGTCAGACTCTATTACCGGGACCTGCGCCAGCTGGATGCACCGCGCAAGGCTTTCAGCCAGATCATGGCCGATAAATCCTGCAATCCTAAGGGGGACCATGAGCCCATGCTCCCCTCCATCCAAGCCCAGGGTTTCGATATGAACCGCTGACCGGCCGGGCAACACTGCACCGACCGGACCTCATATTTCAACGTCTTGGTTTGTACCCCTTCTTCCGCGAATGCGGTTTCAACTGCTGATTGAGGGGCACCCGGGCGTAGGATCCCGGCTCACGGCTGGTCAGATGCCAGGTACCGCAGTACTGGCATCGGTACACCCAGAGCCGGGCACCTCGCTCGACCAGACTCTGATCGGCGGCTCGAAGCGCCTTCGTCTTGTCGTGATACATGATTTTCGACGTGCTGGCGCATCGCTTGGGAGTGAAGTAGTGCATGGAATACCTTGAAGACCGAACCTCTTAACCTGCCGAAATCGCCTTAAGGAAGGTCGTTCCCGGCAGACAGGTAGAGGTCATACCACTCCTGGGCGGTCAGTTCCACATCTGCCCCGCCGGCCATCTCGGTAATGCGGGATGGGGTCATGGACCCTAGCAGAACCTGCATGCCGGCGGGGTGACGAAGAATCCAGGCCACAGCGATGGCGCTCTTGCTGACGCCGTACTTCCCGGCCACCTGCTCCAGGCGGTCATTCAGCTCCGGGAACTTGGGATTATCAATGAAGACCCCCTCGAAGAACCCCGTCTGGAAGGGACTCCATGCCTGAATGGTCATGTGCTTCAGGCGGGAGTAGGAAATCAACCCACCATCATGATCCAGGCTGGGCGCATCAATCATATTGACGTGGAATTCCTGCTGGACCATACCGGTGTGCCCCAGCCCGAACTGCAGTTGGTTGACGTCCAGCCTCTGACTGACCGCGCTCTGGAGAAGTTCGACCTGCATGGGGTTGACATTGCTGACACCGAAATGGCGAACCTTCCCCGAGGCCTGCATGACATTGAAGGCCTCTGCCAGCTGGTCCAGCTCGACCAGGGTATCCGGCCTGTGCAGGAGCAGGTAATCGACGTAGTCCGTCTGGAGGTTCTCCAGTTCCTGGTCAACGGCCGCAATCAGATGCTCGGCCGAGAAGTCATACCTGGTGATCTTGTCACTGTCCGGGTCACGGAAGATGCCGACCTTGGTCTGGATGCCGACATCTGACCGGTCGATGCAGAGATCCCTCAGGGCCCGACCCAACACCCTGCTGCTCTCGCCATTGTGGTAGCAATCCGCTGTATCGAAATAGTCGATTCCCGCATCCAAGGCCGATTGGACGATCGCGGCGGCCTCTTCGGGCGACTTGGTGTCAATCCGCATGGCCCCCAGAGCCACGCGAGAGGCCTTTACACCCGAGACCCCGATATTCATATATTTCATTGTTTCTTCCTTAGAAATCCAGCTGGTGCAATCCTATCGCCGCACCCCTACGATTTGCGCTCATCCGCAAGGTGCCCACTTGACAAGAGGGCCGCATCCCCGGAAGGGTTGCATCCAGGGAAGGCAGGACCGCCTCGGAATCGTCGCCGAGTCGTTCAACATCGACCAGGGCGGCCCTCGATGCAACATCACCGGCAGCCATGAGCCGGTGGGCTGCCGAGGGGGTGACGGCCCTGGTTCGGTTCAGCTTCTGCGTCAGAGAAGCCTTGCCGGACCGGGCAACCACACGAATCTCAACGGACCCCGAAACCGTCGCGATCCGGGTGCTGGTTACCGTGACCCTATAGGACCCCAGAGGCGTATCCCGATAGGTCCGCACCCGCCCGCGAGAGTCGACCGTGGGCAGGTTTTGCCGCAGCCCCTGGCCTGTCCCCACGGGCGTAATGGTCCAGACGACCCCCTTACCCCAATCATCAAGCTTCGGAAAAGGGGCCGCCGCGTGAATCTTGAAGGAAACCCGGGCCGTCTTGCCACGGATAACCTCAGGGCGTTTCACTCCCAACTCCACAGTTTCTGGCCTGGGGTGGGTACGGACCTCCTGAATCGGCTTCAGGTTCAGGGGATTGCTGATACCCATGGGCAGACTGACACCCCCCGGGAAGCGATAGGTGCCTGGAGCGCTCTTCTCCGTGTAGTTGGAGGGGTCATCGTCCCAGCCGGTCACGGTCAGTTCAACCCGTTCGCCTGATGCCAGGTTGGCCTTGACCTTCGTGGGCATACCCAGCTCCTGCCTTGCCAGCCCAACGGGCTTATCCAAAACGGGAAGGGGTTCGAAGGAGGTGATTGGATCCGACTTGACCGTGACCTTGGCCCCGACCATGGTGGTATCGCCCCGGATCCTACCCTGCACCGTATAGACACCGTCCTTGGTAAGCAGGGACGGGTCGACCTTCCAGTCCACAGCCTCCCTGGCGAACTTACCATCGGAATAGCCGACCATGATGGTATCCGGCAGATTCGGCACCTGGCCAGGCTTGGAGGTGACCGAAACGGCCCCCACCGAGGTGATGTAGGCATCGGAAACGAGGAGCTGCGGTGCCAGACTGTGTTCATCGGTGGGCTTGTTCACACCGGCGGGAACGGTCAGCAGACCGCTCTGGAAGTCGGTATAGGCCTGCCGGGCCCCTTCCACCGAAAAGGCATCGAAGCCACCATTATCGCGATTGAAGTTCGGGGTATCACTCATCGGTATGTCGACCAGGAAGCTGACCGGACCCGTAAGCCGTGATCCGCCCATGCTTCGGACAATCGAGGTCACATCGATGTCGACGGCATACCCGTTGTCGATGATCTCCTTATTGGTGAAGACCTGATGGGCTCCAGGTCGGAGTACGGCGTAGTCAGGGATGGTCTCACCTGAACCCAGCGGACGATGGTTGGCTTCGGTCACCTCGGCATTGAGCGGACCGTTGGCCCAGGTCAGGGTGCTTTGGTCCCAGCCGGGATCGGTCTTGTAAACGTCGACACTGAAGGCGGTGTTGTTCAATCTTTCCGCATCAGTGCTCCCCGCGCTGTTGTTGATGTCGAACCTGGACAGGTAGACCCGCAGCTTGGCCTTCTTGATCTGGTCGGCCTGTCCGGGATAGGCGGAGGGATCGACCTTGACGTAGAAACGACGGTTGTAGGAGGCCGAAGACGAGTTCTTCAGCTTCAGGACCAGGTTGTTTGAATAGGAGACACCGAATGGGTACTTGTCCCCCGTGGCCTTGGACGAGGTCCCGGGCTTGGCGCCTATGGCCTCGCTTGAGCCACGTTCTACAGTGGCCGCTTGACCAGCCAGGGACCTGACGTCCCTGTTTCGGCCCGAACCCACCTGCCCTGTCACAGTCACGGAGGCTTTGGCCTGGTCGGGAATGCCCGGAATCCTGCCTGCAACCGTAAACTCTCCCGCCTGACCGAACTGGCTGAGGTTGAGCTGGTCCCAGGTAACCGGCATGTTGGTCACCTTCTCGGTGCTGGTTCCACCGGACGACTCCCTGACCGTCACCTTCAGGGTCTCCGGCAAGGCAGGGTAGACCCCTGCAAAGGTGTTGACCCTGGTCTCAGGAATCTCATACCTGGTGGCGATCTCGTGGTTGGAGACCTGGGTGGCCCCAATATCGACGCCCCGGTCTTTCGTGCTGCCTCCGAACATATCCCGATCCGGTGCGCCTTCCATTCTGATACCGGCCGCAACCGCGGAGCTGTCCGCCTGGATCCTGAAAAGGGAAGCCCGCGTACGCATCCGGTCGACCTGGTCAGACCAGGGAAGAGACGTTTCAGGGTTGGAAAGGGTGGTGCCGAGTTGGTTCCGGATCGCCTCGGCTGCATCTGAGTTCTGGTCAATGACCAGCTTCGGGGTCTGGAAGACGTTCCCGGCCGCCTCCAGTTCCTCAACGGTGGTTCCGCTGGCGGCGGTTGGGACGGTGTCGGGCCAGATCAGATTGTGCTTGATGAAGTCACCCGGGTTGCCATGCAGTCTGTGCTCTATGGGCCGACTGCCGTCAGGCGGATAAGCCGCCAGGAACTTCAGACTTCCCGAGCCTGTCTTGTAGAGGATGTTGTTGGTGAAGTGGGCAATGGTGCCGGAATTGTCGCCGGAGTTGCCCTCCCCGAAGAGGGAGGTCGAGACCCCGTCACCCACGTAGAAGGTGTTGTTGTATATCTGCGGCATGCTGGCACCCGGATCGGAAATCCAGTAATGGAAGAGGCTCTGCTCCTTGTAATCGTAGGAGCCGTGACCAGGTCCGGCCGCATTGGTGCCCGAGTTCCCCGCCCCGTCGTTCACCGAGATGTTGTAGCGGATGACGGAGTTGGTCTGGTTGCTCATGAGGAGCATGAAGCCGCCACCGTTGTTGTGGCTGTAGTTGTATTGGTAGGTGATTCGGTCGCAGCCCATATCGATGTCGAAGGCCTCACCGTCGTTATACCCATGGGTATTGCCGTAGACCTCGTTGAACTGGAGGAGGACGTCCTTACTTGCCATGGCCCAGATGGCCGCGTAGTTCTCGGTTCCATAGTCCGCGTTGCAGGCCCGCACCACGGTATTGCCCTCAACCAGCCCCTGCGCCTTGTTCTCTGAGATGACAATGGCATCGCCGGCAATATCCTCCAGGTAGTTGTTCCTGATGGTGACCTTCTCGAAGAGCCCAGGGGATGAGTCATTGGAACTGTCCGCCTTGGTCCGTATGCCTTCGAGGCCCACCCGTTGAACGATATTGCCCTGTATGGTCAGGTCGTGGAAGCCTGTATTGGTCACTCCTTTACCCAGGGTTCGCCCATCCGGATCGGCCCAGTGCCCCAAGGCGATGATGCCTCCCACGGCCTTGAGGGTCTGCGGTTTGCCTTCCCTCCTGGCCTGGAGGTAGTACTCCGATTGCACATCATGGACGTAGCAGTTCTCGACCGTATCGGATTCAAGCATCCTGTTCTGCCCGAATCCCAGCAGGAGTATCCCGACCCTCTGGGCATCCCCATGCTTCTTATAGCCCTCAGGGTTGTTCGGTTCCGGGGAATTGGTGACCTCAAGATTCCTGATGGTCCAATACTCCTGGTTTGTCAGTTGCACCGCACCCGACACGTACCTTTTGAAGGATCCCGAACCGTAGGTTCCCCCACCATTGATGACAGGGCGTCGCCCCGCCTCATATGATGCGGACCCATCCGCCTTGCGGGTGTAGAAATCCAGAACAATCCGTTCGGAACCATTCCCATCCCCCTTCGGCCGTACCTGCCCCTGCCAGGTCGACCCCGACTCAAGGAGGATATGGTCACCGGGAACGAACGTCGTTGCGGAGACCTTGCCCAGGGACTTCCAGGCCCGCGTCGGTTCCAGACCATCATTGGCGTCATTGCCGTGCAGAGAATCAACGTAATAGGTCCTGCCGGTCTGTGACACACCAACCGAGGTAAAGGTCCGACCATCGCCGCCCTCAGAGGGTACGCCACCAGCGGCCTCATCAGCGGCCGCGGCATGGACGGGACCAATCAGCCCTGTAAGCACCAGGGAAACCAAGGTGGCTAGTACAGCCAGGATTGCAGGGAACGAACGGGCCGTCCGCCGCAGCACTTCTCCTTTGGCAGTCAGCCAATCTCGATCTCCTGGCCCCGTGTGGATATTCCTATTCCCATTCATGCCTGTTCCCCCCTGAACTTCGCAATGGATATGCTTCACCTGTTATTGGAATCATGCGGTTTCAACATTGAGCACCGCACTACCGTCAAGAATTATATGATGTCCTTCACTTCAAAGCCCGGCTTTTTCATTCTGTTGCACCACCGCTTCACTGCATCAGAGCATCAACCTGGCGGACCCATACGGCTGCATCGGAACCCGCAGCTGCTTGCGTCTCATTTGACGGGTGCCTCGGAAAGGCACCAGGCAAAGAGAATCACTCAGGAGCGAGCGCCCCTGACATCACCGGCGACGCGGATTAAAGGGACCTGCGACCCAACACCGCCAATCCCAATACCCCAAACGACATATGGGATGAGCCAATCCTTGCGGCCCACCCACAGACAATCGTTATTTCACGTCGTGGATCAGGGCCACAGCCGCCGAGAAAGCGCTGAGACCATCTATCCGCAGGGCACCTTCACTGAAACTGAGACTGGTGTCCTGATCAGCGAAGAGTTCAACTCGACCCATTGGGCCATCAAACGGAATCGCCACAGATGAGGGAGCGTCGGCGAATGCGTGAAGGACAAGCAGGTAGTCATCGGATTGAGTGGATTTTCTGAGCACCGCCTGCCACCCCTCGGGCTCGCGGTAGCTTCCCATCTTGGTTCCGAAAAATCGGCTTTCCCCTGAGGCGATGATCGGTGCCGCATGCCCGTACAGACTTGTGGCCTCATCAATCAGTCCCCACTGCGCCGACGACAGGGTCTCCATGTTCCCCGAAAGGCAGAGCCTGCCCAGGAAGCCCGAAGCCAGGCGGTAACGTGTCTGATCCTCCGAGAGTTCCGGCCTCATCACAGCCCAGATCTGGGATTGCCTTGGAAGAATCATCCGGTGCATGTTTGCGGCAATCAAAGGGATCTCTATGCACTCGTGCGCATCGGAGAAACTGCCCATGGCGCCCAGCTCCATAAAACTCTGAACCAGGCGATGGCCTCCAGAAGAGCAGACTTCAATGACGACTTCAGGCAACTCGTCGCGAATCTGCCTGATGAAACTCAGGGTCGCTTGAATCTGGTCGTACAGTCCCTCCCCGAGAGATCTGCCCGGCTCACCGGGGGTCTCGCAGCCGATACCTATGGTTTCGTTATAGTCGATTTTCAGGTAGTCAAACCCGTTCGACCGCAAAAAATCGATTACCTTGTCATGAAGGTATGAGCGCACACTGGGATTCCTCATATCAAGGAAGCGCCTGTCACCCGAGGTTATCGGAATTCCATCCCGGTGCAGCAACCAATCGGTTTTCTCGAAGCACTCAATCTCCTGGCGACCGGCCACTTCGAATTCAAACCAGATTCCGGCCTTCATGCCCGCCTGATGGATCGCATCCACCACATACTTCATCCCATGGGGGAAGGCTGTCTTGTTCACCTGCCACTTGCCCAGCCGACTCGAATCGGTGAACGACTGATCATCAAACCAACCGGCATCTATAACAAGATAATCGACGCCATGGTTCTTCAGCTCGTTCATCTGTGACAAGACACTGAGCTCAGAGGGCTTACCCCAGGTCGAGCAGAACTCGTTGAAGACGATAGGCAACTCGTCACGCTCGCTGTCCGGCAGCTCCAGATTCTCTTTGATATGCGAGGCCAGCACCTGGCCCGCCTCATCCACGCCGCCTCTGACGACGGTCAGCACGGCCGCCGGTGCGGTGAAGATTGCCCCAGGCCCCAGAGTATGCATCCAGTGGCCAAATTCCCTGTCGGCCAGACCGCCGGACAGGGACAGACCCTTGCTCTTCCTGCTGACCTCCAGCTGCCAGCTGGAGCCCTGGGTGGTGGATGCCGCCCACGTGATGCCATTGACCACATCCTCCACAGCAACAAAAGGAGCCCAAACGCGTACCGGGAAGGAGCCCACAGCCCCGAAGCGCAGGGTGTTCGCCACATGCTCCTGCCAATCAGGTTCCAGCTGCAGTTCCTCGACACTTCGTGTCTCGAGTCGCCCCTCCGCGCTCCAGGTGCTCCGCAACCGATGGAGCTTCAAGGCACCAGTGGAGATGCCCTCCAAAAACGGCGACAGGGACCCCAGAGTAAAACTGGACAGCATTTCCAGGGTTATCGGTAAGTTCGTGTGGTTGATGACCGAGGTCCGAATCTGAACAGTCGAAGAGATTCGTCCGAATTCGAGCTCATGGACATACTCAAGGCCACGATCATCGTTCATATGCGTCGTCACCAGGACGGCACCACGGTCCGTTCTGGATACCTGCTGAGCGGCCATGTGCAGATTCGCAATGGTGGGCGAATCACGCATCGTGCGGCCCTGCGCGTAGCCACCGGCGTAGTCGTCTCCGATTACCTTTGCCTGGACCAGGGGTTCCGGGGGGCAATCGTCCCTTATCACCTTGTCCTCAAGCCCCTCGGGCACAAGGAGCAATTCCGAGACCTGAGAATCTGCATCCTTCCGGAATATCGCACTTAATCCCGCGTTCGAAACAGTATTGGTTACTATGCGCATAGCTTTCCTCTTGAGTATGGGCGGATGCAAATATAAATGGCTTCTGGTTTACTTCATTGATCCATGTGAACTCGGCGGCGGTGCCGTGGATTCCCTGACGACAAGTTGCGCGGAATTATCTCCAATGTTGTATGGCGCATCGTTCTCCACCTCGGCAGACCCGTTCACCCGATTCAGGATCAGCTTGACCGCACCTGCACCGAACAATTCAAAGTCCTGCCTCCACGTCGTCAACGATGGGATGGAGAGACCGGCTATGGGATTGTCATCAAACCCGGCAATGCTGATATCCTCGGGAACACGTTTCCCGACCGAATGCAAGCCGCGCATCACACCCATGGCTATCTCGTCATTGCCGACAAAAACAGCTGTGACTCCGTCCTCCTGGCCCAGTTCCCATCCGATCTTTTCCGCATCCTTCGGATCCCAGCTGGCTATATACGGGGGCGGGACCGGTATACCCTCCTCTTCAAGCGCCTTGCGCCACCCCGATTGCCTCGTTTGTGCTTCGTCGTTCTCCGGCACAGCCACGTGGTGCACCACCTGGTGCCCCAGGGAGAGCAGATACTTGGTAATGGCATAACCACCCTCGTCATCATGGGTGAACAGCTGGCACTGTCCGGGACGGCGATTGCCTCCAACCAGGACAACGGGGGTATCTTCCGGCGCATCACGCAGTATCTCATCACACGCCGCTCCATACCTGGGTTGGTTGATGATTATGCCCAAAGGGTTCGTACTCAAGGTCGACTTGATGGTCTGGCTGATACTGTCAAAATTCTGCTGCTCATCGAACAGCACCACGTTGACCATTGCACCGGCCTTGATGGCCGCATCCTCAACACCCCTGATGCAGTCGACCACTCCGTACAACAAGTCCCTGCCAGCGAAGAATGCTATGGTGTTGGACCTGCTGTTGGCCAGCCCCCGCGCCAATATCGACGGATGGTAGTCAAGCATCTGAATGGCCCTGGCGATGCTCTGCTTTTTACCGCTCGTCAGGTGCTCCCCATTATTGAGATACCGAGAAACCGATGAAATTGAAACGCCTGCAAGCGCGGCGACATCAGAAATCGACGGGGACTTCTTTTTACCGATATCCGTCGGCTCACCCATAACACCCTCCTAACAAGAACCCATCAGACATACAGAGAACCAGCCTTCTCTACAAGCCGGTTATATACAGATTTCCCGTATCACTTCACTGCTCCCCCTGTGATTCCGCTGATGATCTTGCGCTGAGCAACGGCGAAGATAATCAGGAGAGGCAGACTCATCAAAATAATATAGGCGAATATGAGATGCCAGTTATTGAGATACAGGCCAGCACTCGCCACGTTGTACAGATTCAGAGGCAAGGTGTTCATCTTCCCAGAGAGTATGAACAGGGCGTAGAAAACATCATTCCAGATATAAAGTATCAGCAGAATTGTAGCGGTGGCGATGGTTGGGGCGAGGAGCGGGAGGATGAGGGTGAAGAAAATCCGGGCCGGAGAGGCACCATCAACCCTCATTGACTCCTCAAGTGAGTTCGGTATTGTCCTGATGAAGCCTGTCACGAAGAAAACGACGGTCGAGAGGTAAATCCCGACATACACGCAGATCATACCAATCGCAGTGCCTGATAATCCGATCATTTTCAGCAGCATCATGACTGTCACAACCGCAGGGGGAAGGATGAGCCCGGATATCGCCAAGGCATAGCAGAATGACATCGCCTTCGTCGTACGGCGGGCAAATATCCAAGAGGCCATGGATCCACACAAGATGGCTATCAGGACAGCGGGAAGCGTCACGACGACGGACCCTATGAAGGCCTGAACCATCTTCCCTTCTCTGATCACCGTAGCGAAGTTCTCGAACAACAGCCACTTGCTCGGTGGTGCCATGTTCAGCCGCAGGGCCTCGGACTGGCTCTTCCCAGCCGTCACTATCAGCAGCCAAAAGGGCACAGCAAGCAGAAGGAACATGATCACAATAACGAGAACATCATGGGCCACACGACCGATATGGCGACCGCTTCCGAATCTGCCGGTCCGGCGCCCTGCCTCGGTCTTCTTTGCAGTACTACGCACAGCATTGCCAGTCATCAGAAGATGCTCCTTTCCCTGCGGCGTAGGAAGTATATAAGTGGGAGTGCGATTACCGCCACCAAGATGAACAGCACCAGGCTCATGGTTGTTGATTGGGAGTACAGCCCCTGTCCGAAGGTTCTCCAGACAAAGATGTTGAGGATCTCCGTCGAACCGCCCGGTCCGCCCTTGGTCATGGCCTGCACCATATCGAATCCGTTCAGGGACCCCAATAGGCTTGTTGCAACGTTGAAGGTGAAGGCAGGTGCCAGGAGGGGGAACTTGATCGACCGGAAAATCTGGAACTTGTTCGCGCCATCGATTTTTGCCGCTTCCAACACATCCGGGTCAATCGTTTTCAGCCCGGCCAGGAAGATAAGCATGGATAGACCCATCCACTTCCAGCCTTGAATCGCCGCCACGACCACAATGGCCCAGGTCGTGCTCCCCAACAATCCCGTCACCACCGAGTGCCCGACCAGCGAGGAGAGTATCTGGTCCAAGGCACCACCCGTCTTCAGTATTGCCTGCCAGATGTACCCCACGGCCAGGGCGGACATGATGACAGGTATGAAGAACATGACCCTCGCGAAGCGGTTGAGATGCGTATCATCTTCAAGCAGAAGAGCCAGCAGTAAACCGAAGGTGTTCTGGAAAATCGCAATGCAAACGGCATACACGATGGTGATTCGTATATCCTTGAGCAGGGTGCCGTTGCTGAACAGGGTAATGAAGTTCTGGAGCCCGTTGTAGTTGATTGTGTCCTTGAAGGCAGACCAGTCGGTAAAGGCATACACGAAGTTCATTACCGTGGGAACAATAAAGAAAATCACCAGCATGATACCCGCGGGCATCAGGAACCGCAGTGGGTAGTTCTTTTTCATGAGAGCACGCTTCTGACCCATACCTCAACTCCTTACATCAGTGACCTTGATAGGGTGCGGACCGATGCCTTTCCGGAGAACTGCACGATCCGCACCTACCGCCTGGGTCAGAACCCACTTACACCTTGTGCTTTGGCTATCTGGTTGAACTGGTCCTGTGTGGTCTTCGCCACCTGTTCAGGCGTTTCTGTCCCGTTGATCATGTTGGCGAGATTGATGTAGAGATCAGGGTTCGCCACAGCCGCCGACTGCATGGACGGCGCACTTTCGTCGAGCGAGGATGCAGCGTCAAGCAGGGCCTGCGGTACATTCTTCGGAGACTCCACCGTCTTCAGTGCAGAGACCAGCCCTCGATCATTGACGAAGTTCTTATACCCGTCCGACATCCAGTAATTCAGGAACTGTCGAGTAGCGGCTTCCCTCTTGGAATCTCCGGTTTTGAAAGCCACCACAGCGCTTGAGGCACCGGGCGAGAGAGAAGAGATGTTACCATCCTTGGAGATGGGCAGGAACCCTAGGGATTCATCAAGCTTGGCCTTGTCGTTCTTGGCCAGGGCAGCAGCCACATTGAACTGGGCATTGTTGCCGAACACCATTCCCGTTTTCCCGGAGTACAGGGCCTCGGCCTGCTCATCCAGGGTTGCGGAACCAGCGTCCTTATTGAACAGGCCCTGGTCCAGTAGGGACTTGTAATTCTTGATCGCCGTCAAAATAGTGTCATCGGTGAACTTCTCTTTACCGGTATTGACGCGGTCCCAAAGCCCGTCTTTGGCTGCCTCTGCAAGCTGCACCTGAACAGCCCATTGCGTGCCCCACTGCGATCCTCCCATCTCAAAGAATGGCGAATCAGCAGCATTCGTGTCCTTAATCTTCCTGGCGGCCTCAACGACTCCGTCCCAGCCCTTCGGATCCTCGGTTATCCCCGCTTTCTTGAAGACGTCCTTGTTGTACCAGACCCCCATAACGTTGACAGGAGACACCAAGGCGGCATATCGATGCCCCTTTGTCTGCCCGAGTTTATCGATGCCGGGGTTATAGTTCTTGACCCATGGAGCACCGTCCAGCTTTTGCAATTTGTCGGTAGCAACAAACCCGGCCAGCATGGAGTTTGTGGGCTCCCAGGTCGCCAGGTCAGGCATGTCTCCAGTGGTTATTTTCGTCTGTACGTTGTTCTCGTAGCTATCAGGTATGGTCTGCAGATCAATCTTCGCACCGGTTTCCTTCTCGAAATCGGCAATGACCTTGAGTGGCATCTTGTTATCAGACTGACCAATCCAGAATGTCAGCTTCGTTCCATCAAGTTTGCCGCTCGCAGCGGGCCAGTAATCAGCCGAGCCGACCTCTTCTCCCCCGGAGTTGTTAGAAGCGGCCGGGTTCCCACACCCTGACAGCAACAACCCAGCAGCTAGAATCCCTGCAATTGCCAGCCTCCCGGCTATTTGTCTTTTCATCTGAACTCCTTCGTTACTGATGACATCCGGATTGCCTCATCACTGAGAACAACCGTAGAGAAGATACTAGCACAGTTTGGTAGCGCTTTCAAAAAACAAGGATAAAACACTCTCGTTGCTTTTAAAGGGGTTTCTGAGAGGTAAACAGAAAGTCCAACAGATATCTTGGTACCGTTTGCACAGCTACGCAAGAACTCTCCATAAATTGTTGAGTAACACAGTTGTTGCTGATTCCAGCACCTACGGTGCCGGCAGGCACCTTGCCGGTGACGGTGGGGGCCGATGCAATCGTACGCAGTTACTGTTGCAGAGCCTCAGAGAACCTACGGCGTACGTTGTCGTGCCGGTCTTGCCGTGGTGCCGAGTGCGCTTCCGGGTGTGTGTTCGTGTGTGTATGTGGAAGGGGTCCCGTGCGGCGTGTGCCGTGCGGGACCCCTGTCCGATGTTGTGGAGCGGCGGTGTGCTACTCTCCCACACCCTTCCGAGTGCAGTACCATTGCCGTGCTGGGTCTTAGCTTCCGGGTTCGGAATGGGACCGGGCGTCTCCCCCAGGCCATGACCGCCGCAAATTCTGTTGTACCGGCCCTGCGCTTGGCGCGGCGGGCGGGTCGTGGTGACGGTTCGGGGACCGGACGGTGGACGCGTGTTTCGTTGTCGATCGCCTGTGGCCGTTCGTGTTCATTGCCGCAGGTCTCGTTCGCAGTGGTGTCGATGCCTCCACCCCTCGACGGGGGTGGGTGTTGTGTTGTCTTCGACCATTAGTGCCGGTCGGCTTCGCCCCTTGCGGGGTTTCCACGTCCGGTCTATCGACCATGTGTTCTGCATGGGGTCTTCAGGAACCGAGGTTCCATGGAATCCTTATCTTGGAGGGGGCTTCCCGCTTAGATGCTTTCAGCGGTTATCCCATCCGAACGTAGCCAACCGGCCGTGCCGCTGGCGCGACAACCGGCATACCAGAGGTTCGTCCACCCAGGTCCTCTCGTACTATGGGCAGGKCTCCTCAAGATTCCAACGAGCGCAGAGGATAGAGACCAAACTGTCTCACGACGTTCTGAACCCAGCTCGCGTGCCGCTTTAATCGGCGAACRGCCGAACCCTTGGGACCTGCTCCAGCCCCAGGATGCGACGAGCCGACATCGAGGTGCCAAACCATCCCGTCGATATGGACTCTTGGGGATGATCAGCCTGTTATCCCCGGGGTACCTTTTATCCGTTGAGCGATGCCGCGTCCGTACGCCGGCACCGGATCACTATCTCCGACTTTCGTCCCTGCTCGACCCGTCGGTCTCGCAGTCAAGCTCCCTTGTGCGATTGCACTCAACACCCGATTGCCAACCGGGCTGAGGGAACCCTTGGGCGCCTCCGTTACTCTTTGGGAGGCAACCGCCCCAGTTAAACTACCCGCCAGGCACTGTCCCTGACCAGGATGACTGGTCGAGGTTAGAGGCCAGATGAGGACAGAGCGGTATTTCACATTTCGGCTCCACGGATGCTGGCGCACCCGCTTCGAAGCCTCCCGCCTATGCTACACAGTCCGCACCTAACGCCAATACCAAGGTATAGTAAAGGTCCCGGGGTCTTTTCGTCCTTCTGCGCTTAACGAGCATCTTTACTCGTACTGCAATTTCGCCGAGCTCCTGGTCGAGACAGTGGGGAAGTCGTTACGCCATTCGTGCAGGTCGGAACTTACCCGACAAGGAATTTCGCTACCTTAGGATGGTTATAGTTACCACCGCCGTTTACCGGGGCTTGAATTCACCGCTGCCCCCCCGAAGGGGATGACGGATCCTCTTAACCTTCCGGCACCGGGCAGGCGTCAGTGCATATACAGCGACTTTCGTCTTCGCATGCACCTGTGTTTTTGGTAAACAGTCGCTACCCCCTGGTCTGTGCCACCCCCCTCGGCTCCGCGCGCTGGGCGCCTCACCGCAAGGGGTCTCCCTTATACCGAAGGCACGGGAGTGATTTGCCGAGTTCCTTGACCAGGATTCGCTCGATCGCTTTGGTATACTCTACCTGACCACCAGTGTCGGTTTAGGGTACGGGCGGCGACAGCCCTCGCACCGAAGCTTTTCTTGACGGAACGGCACACCGGATTCGGGGCACGAGGCCCCCCATCATCACACCTCACGCTCATGCCGGACGGATTTGCCTGCCCGACGCGCCACATGCTTGACCACGGATAACCACCACCGCGGCCCGGCTCCCGTTCCGTGTCACTCCTGTGCTACCCGCCACGCATCCACACACCGGTCCCGCACCATCGGACGGTCCGAAGACCGCCGCCCGATACGGGTAAGGGCATGCTTCCACGTCTTGGATTGGGCGGTCTGACGCCGGTAGGAGAATATCGACTCCTTCATCCATTCGACTACGCCTGTCGGCCTCGCCTTAGGACCCGACTCACCCGGGGACGACGAACGTGGCCCCGGAACCCTTGGTCATCCAGCGGACGGGATTCTGACCCGTCTCTCGCTACTCATGTCTGCATTCTCACTTCCACACGGTCCACGGCCGGCTCACGCCGCCGCTTCGCCCCATGCGGAACGCTCTCCTACCCAGTACAGCAACTGCACTGCCGCGTCTTCGGTGGTGTGCTTGAGCCCCGCTACATTATCGGCGCGGAACCACTAGACCAGTGAGCTGTTACGCACTCTTTCAAGGGTGGCTGCTTCTAAGCCAACCTCCTGGCTGTCTATGCGACTCCACATCCTTTCCCACTTAGCACACACTTAGGGACCTTAGACGACGATCTGGGCTGTCTCCCTCTCGACGACGGAGCTTATCCCCCGCCGACTCACTGCCGCGATACACCTCACACGTATTCGGAGTTTGGCTGCTGTCGGTACCCGATACGGGCCCTCAAGCATCCAGTAGCTCTACCCCATGGAGACATTGACGCGACGCTGCACCGAAATGCATTTCGGAGAGAACCAGCTATCACGGAATTTGATTGGCCTTTCACCCCTAGCCCCAGGTCATCGGCCCGGTTTTCAACCCAGGTSSGTYCGGTCCTCCACGCGGTCTTACCCRCGCTTCAACCTGCYCAGGGCTAGATCATCCCGCTTCGGGTCCAGGGCACGCGACTCAAACGCCTTTTAAGACTCGCTTTCGCTACGGTTGCCCCACACGGGTTAACCTCGCCACGCACCACTGACTCGCAGACTCATTTTTCGATAGGCACGCCGTCACCCCGAAAGGCTCCGACGGATTGTAGGCACACGGTTTCAGRAACTGTTTCACTCCCCTCCCGGGGTGCTTTTCACCTTTCCCTCACGGTACTCGTACGCTATCGGTCAGACAGGTATATTCAGGCTTACCCCACGGTCGGGGCGGATTCACACGGGATTCCACGAGTCCCGCGCTACTTGGGAACAAGGATCGGCAGACGACGCGTCTTCGACTACGGGGCCATCACCCTCTACGGCCGGGAATTCAATCCCGTTCGTCTCACACGTCGTTTTATCACTGCCGCCGGGTCCGTCGGAACCCGGGCACCAAATCCCACAACACCCATGCCGCAACCCCCGACGGGTATCACACGGCACAGGTTTGGCCATCATCCGCTTTCGCTCGCCACTACTCACGGAATATCTCTTCCTGCAGGTACTGAGATGTTTCACTTCCCTGCGTACCCCCCGCACGAATGCGGTGCCAGCCCATGACGGCTGGCGGGTTTCCCCATTCGGACACCCTCGGATCAAAGCCCTGTCGGCGGCTCCCCGAGGCCTATCGCGGCCCCACGCGTCCTTCATCGGTCCTGTCTGCCAAGGCATCCACCATGCGCCCTTACCGACAACACGACCACAGGCCATGCCACGGCAACAACAACTGCGAACTGCCAGACGACAAATCATCACACTAATAGATCACAAAACGATCGACCCGAACCCACCATGTGGGCTCGGACGAAACAATACAAGCGGACGGACAGGCACAAAGCCAGCCATCCACTCGCGTCCACTATCCAGTTCTCAAACCACCACCACACCACCAGGACCCGCCACGGGACGACACCCGCACAGGAACCCGATGGGCGACAGGAACACCACCCACAAGGGTGGCGGTCCGGGAACCCAACAGCGCATCCATGCCACAGCCCATTCGACCGTTCCACGCCAGCACGCCCACACCATCCGACCGACCGGCCGGACCCATGGACACGACCCCACGACCCAGACACGGGCGGGGGATTTTACTCATATCTCCGTAGAAAGGAGGTGATCCAGCCGCACCTTCCGGTACGGCTACCTTGTTACGACTTAGTCCCAATCGCGGACCTCACCTTAGACGGCTCCCCCCCAAACGGGTTGGGCCACCGGCTTCGGGTGCTGCCCACTTTCATGACTTGACGGGCGGTGTGTACAAGGCCCGGGAACGCATTCACCGCGGCGTTGCTGATCCGCGATTACTAGCGACTCCGCCTTCACGGAGCCGGGTTGCAGRCTCCRATCCGAACTGAGACCGGTTTTMAGGGATCCGCTCCATGTCGCCATGTCGCATCCCGTTGTACCGGCCATTGTAGCATGCGTGAAGCCCTGGACGTAAGGGGCATGATGATCTGACGTCATCCCCACCTTCCTCCGGGTTAACCCCGGCGGTCCCCCGTGAGTTCCCGGCATGACCCGCTGGCAACACGAGGCGAGGGTTGCGCTCGTTGCGGGACTTRACCCAACATCTCACGACACGAGCTGACGACGACCATGCACCACCTGTGAACCGGCCCCGAAGGGAAACCACGTCTCCGCGGTCGTCCGGCACATGTCAAGCCCAGGTAAGGTTCTTCGCGTTGCATCGAATTAATCCGCATGCTCCGCCGCTTGTGCGGGCCCCCGTCAATTTCTTTGAGTTTTAGCCTTGCGGCCGTACTCCCCAGGCGGGATGCTTAACGCGTTAGCTCCGACACGGAACCCGTGGAACGGGCCCCACATCCAGCATCCACCGTTTACGGCGTGGACTACCAGGGTATCTAATCCTGTTCGCTCCCCACGCTTTCGCTCCTCAGCGTCAGTAACGGCCCAGAGACCTGCCTTCGCCATTGGTGTTCTTCCCGATATCTACACATTCCACCGTTACACCGGGAATTCCAGTCTCCCCTACCGCACTCCAGYCCGCCCGTACCCGGCGCAGATCCACCGTTAAGCGATGGACTTTCACACCAGACGCGACGAACCGCCTACGAGCYCTTTACGCCCAATAATTCCGGATAACGCTTGCACCCTACGTATTACCGCGGCTGCTGGCACGTAGTTAGCCGGTGCTTATTCGAAAGGTACACTCACTCTCGCTTGCTCCCAATCAAAAGCGGTTTACAACCCGAAGGCCGTCATCCCGCACGCGGCGTCGCTGCATCAGGCTTTCGCCCATTGTGCAATATTCCCCACTGCTGCCTCCCGTAGGAGTCTGGGCCGTATCTCAGTCCCAATGTGGCCGGTCGCCCTCTCAGGCCGGCTACCCGTCGAAGCCTTGGTAGGCCATCACCCCACCAACAAGCTGATAGGACGCGACCCCATCCCATACCGGTAAACCCTTTCCCACACCATCATGCGATGATGCGGAACACCCGGCATTACCACCCGTTTCCAGGAGCTATTCCGGAGTATGGGGCAGGTTGGTCACGCATTACTCACCCGTTCGCCACTCTCACCAGACAGCAAGCTGCCTGGATCCCGTTCGACTTGCATGTGTTAAGCACGCCGCCAGCGTTCATCCTGAGCCAGAATCAAACCCTCCACAAAAAAACAATGAAGAAGCCGAAACGACTCTCATAATAAATTGACGGATCCGCTTCCATAAGGAGGAAACAGACCCACGAAAAACCCCGACACCCCTCACAACGCTCCCGCGTACCCGGCAAAACCGGGCGGGCATCGGACTGGCAATCAAAAAAGCTATAAAAGTAGCACAAACACGCTCTTGAGTTCTCAAACCACCACCACACCAACAAGCAGTCCACGCTCTTCTTGGAAGAGGAACCGCCGTGTTGAGCAGCAAGAGATAAACTTACCACGCATGCGTCATTCCGCAAATCAAAAATTATGGAGACCGTCGTTAATCCAGTAATTCCAGTCCTCGTATCGGCGTGTCGGAAAGATGATTATCATCATCTGCTTTGTCCTGTCGGCCCTTTTCCCCGGTGCAGACCCCCTAATCTGAGCACATTTTATTCACATCTGTCCCTTTTAACTTCCGCATGACGGCGTGTTTCCAGGACCGTTTCGGTTATGACATTGCCAAGGTGCCGACCGTGGTAATCGGTACCTACGAACCATGCATATATCCAACCTTCAATTCGGGCCTTGGCGAATCCGTCGATAGCTGCAGCGATGCAGGGGGGGGGGGCATCAAGACCCGGGCGGCTCCCGGGATTGCCTCATCACTGAGAACAACCGTAGAGAAGATACTAGCACAGTTTGGTAGCGCTTTCAAAAAACAAGGATAAAACACTCTCGTTGCTTTTAAAGGGGTTTCTGAGAGGTAAACAGAAAGTCCAACAGATATCTTGGTACCGTTTGCACAGCTACGCAAGAACTCTCCATAAATTGTTGAGTAACACAGTTGTTGCTGATTCCAGCACCTACGGTGCCGGCAGGCACCTTGCCGGTGACGGTGGGGGCCGATGCAATCGTACGCAGTTACTGTTGCAGAGCCTCAGAGAACCTACGGCGTACGTTGTCGTGCCGGTCTTGCCGTGGTGCCGAGTGCGCTTCCGGGTGTGTGTTCGTGTGTGTATGTGGAAGGGGTCCCGTGCGGCGTGTGCCGTGCGGGACCCCTGTCCGATGTTGTGGAGCGGCGGTGTGCTACTCTCCCACACCCTTCCGAGTGCAGTACCATTGCCGTGCTGGGTCTTAGCTTCCGGGTTCGGAATGGGACCGGGCGTCTCCCCCAGGCCATGACCGCCGCAAATTCTGTTGTACCGGCCCTGCGCTTGGCGCGGCGGGCGGGTCGTGGTGACGGTTCGGGGACCGGACGGTGGACGCGTGTTTCGTTGTCGATCGCCTGTGGCCGTTCGTGTTCATTGCCGCAGGTCTCGTTCGCAGTGGTGTCGATGCCTCCACCCCTCGACGGGGGTGGGTGTTGTGTTGTCTTCGACCATTAGTGCCGGTCGGCTTCGCCCCTTGCGGGGTTTCCACGTCCGGTCTATCGACCATGTGTTCTGCATGGGGTCTTCAGGAACCGAGGTTCCATGGAATCCTTATCTTGGAGGGGGCTTCCCGCTTAGATGCTTTCAGCGGTTATCCCATCCGAACGTAGCCAACCGGCCGTGCCGCTGGCGCGACAACCGGCATACCAGAGGTTCGTCCACCCAGGTCCTCTCGTACTATGGGCAGGKCTCCTCAAGATTCCAACGAGCGCAGAGGATAGAGACCAAACTGTCTCACGACGTTCTGAACCCAGCTCGCGTGCCGCTTTAATCGGCGAACRGCCGAACCCTTGGGACCTGCTCCAGCCCCAGGATGCGACGAGCCGACATCGAGGTGCCAAACCATCCCGTCGATATGGACTCTTGGGGATGATCAGCCTGTTATCCCCGGGGTACCTTTTATCCGTTGAGCGATGCCGCGTCCGTACGCCGGCACCGGATCACTATCTCCGACTTTCGTCCCTGCTCGACCCGTCGGTCTCGCAGTCAAGCTCCCTTGTGCGATTGCACTCAACACCCGATTGCCAACCGGGCTGAGGGAACCCTTGGGCGCCTCCGTTACTCTTTGGGAGGCAACCGCCCCAGTTAAACTACCCGCCAGGCACTGTCCCTGACCAGGATGACTGGTCGAGGTTAGAGGCCAGATGAGGACAGAGCGGTATTTCACATTTCGGCTCCACGGATGCTGGCGCACCCGCTTCGAAGCCTCCCGCCTATGCTACACAGTCCGCACCTAACGCCAATACCAAGGTATAGTAAAGGTCCCGGGGTCTTTTCGTCCTTCTGCGCTTAACGAGCATCTTTACTCGTACTGCAATTTCGCCGAGCTCCTGGTCGAGACAGTGGGGAAGTCGTTACGCCATTCGTGCAGGTCGGAACTTACCCGACAAGGAATTTCGCTACCTTAGGATGGTTATAGTTACCACCGCCGTTTACCGGGGCTTGAATTCACCGCTGCCCCCCCGAAGGGGATGACGGATCCTCTTAACCTTCCGGCACCGGGCAGGCGTCAGTGCATATACAGCGACTTTCGTCTTCGCATGCACCTGTGTTTTTGGTAAACAGTCGCTACCCCCTGGTCTGTGCCACCCCCCTCGGCTCCGCGCGCTGGGCGCCTCACCGCAAGGGGTCTCCCTTATACCGAAGGCACGGGAGTGATTTGCCGAGTTCCTTGACCAGGATTCGCTCGATCGCTTTGGTATACTCTACCTGACCACCAGTGTCGGTTTAGGGTACGGGCGGCGACAGCCCTCGCACCGAAGCTTTTCTTGACGGAACGGCACACCGGATTCGGGGCACGAGGCCCCCCATCATCACACCTCACGCTCATGCCGGACGGATTTGCCTGCCCGACGCGCCACATGCTTGACCACGGATAACCACCACCGCGGCCCGGCTCCCGTTCCGTGTCACTCCTGTGCTACCCGCCACGCATCCACACACCGGTCCCGCACCATCGGACGGTCCGAAGACCGCCGCCCGATACGGGTAAGGGCATGCTTCCACGTCTTGGATTGGGCGGTCTGACGCCGGTAGGAGAATATCGACTCCTTCATCCATTCGACTACGCCTGTCGGCCTCGCCTTAGGACCCGACTCACCCGGGGACGACGAACGTGGCCCCGGAACCCTTGGTCATCCAGCGGACGGGATTCTGACCCGTCTCTCGCTACTCATGTCTGCATTCTCACTTCCACACGGTCCACGGCCGGCTCACGCCGCCGCTTCGCCCCATGCGGAACGCTCTCCTACCCAGTACAGCAACTGCACTGCCGCGTCTTCGGTGGTGTGCTTGAGCCCCGCTACATTATCGGCGCGGAACCACTAGACCAGTGAGCTGTTACGCACTCTTTCAAGGGTGGCTGCTTCTAAGCCAACCTCCTGGCTGTCTATGCGACTCCACATCCTTTCCCACTTAGCACACACTTAGGGACCTTAGACGACGATCTGGGCTGTCTCCCTCTCGACGACGGAGCTTATCCCCCGCCGACTCACTGCCGCGATACACCTCACACGTATTCGGAGTTTGGCTGCTGTCGGTACCCGATACGGGCCCTCAAGCATCCAGTAGCTCTACCCCATGGAGACATTGACGCGACGCTGCACCGAAATGCATTTCGGAGAGAACCAGCTATCACGGAATTTGATTGGCCTTTCACCCCTAGCCCCAGGTCATCGGCCCGGTTTTCAACCCAGGTSSGTYCGGTCCTCCACGCGGTCTTACCCRCGCTTCAACCTGCYCAGGGCTAGATCATCCCGCTTCGGGTCCAGGGCACGCGACTCAAACGCCTTTTAAGACTCGCTTTCGCTACGGTTGCCCCACACGGGTTAACCTCGCCACGCACCACTGACTCGCAGACTCATTTTTCGATAGGCACGCCGTCACCCCGAAAGGCTCCGACGGATTGTAGGCACACGGTTTCAGRAACTGTTTCACTCCCCTCCCGGGGTGCTTTTCACCTTTCCCTCACGGTACTCGTACGCTATCGGTCAGACAGGTATATTCAGGCTTACCCCACGGTCGGGGCGGATTCACACGGGATTCCACGAGTCCCGCGCTACTTGGGAACAAGGATCGGCAGACGACGCGTCTTCGACTACGGGGCCATCACCCTCTACGGCCGGGAATTCAATCCCGTTCGTCTCACACGTCGTTTTATCACTGCCGCCGGGTCCGTCGGAACCCGGGCACCAAATCCCACAACACCCATGCCGCAACCCCCGACGGGTATCACACGGCACAGGTTTGGCCATCATCCGCTTTCGCTCGCCACTACTCACGGAATATCTCTTCCTGCAGGTACTGAGATGTTTCACTTCCCTGCGTACCCCCCGCACGAATGCGGTGCCAGCCCATGACGGCTGGCGGGTTTCCCCATTCGGACACCCTCGGATCAAAGCCCTGTCGGCGGCTCCCCGAGGCCTATCGCGGCCCCACGCGTCCTTCATCGGTCCTGTCTGCCAAGGCATCCACCATGCGCCCTTACCGACAACACGACCACAGGCCATGCCACGGCAACAACAACTGCGAACTGCCAGACGACAAATCATCACACTAATAGATCACAAAACGATCGACCCGAACCCACCATGTGGGCTCGGACGAAACAATACAAGCGGACGGACAGGCACAAAGCCAGCCATCCACTCGCGTCCACTATCCAGTTCTCAAACCACCACCACACCACCAGGACCCGCCACGGGACGACACCCGCACAGGAACCCGATGGGCGACAGGAACACCACCCACAAGGGTGGCGGTCCGGGAACCCAACAGCGCATCCATGCCACAGCCCATTCGACCGTTCCACGCCAGCACGCCCACACCATCCGACCGACCGGCCGGACCCATGGACACGACCCCACGACCCAGACACGGGCGGGGGATTTTACTCATATCTCCGTAGAAAGGAGGTGATCCAGCCGCACCTTCCGGTACGGCTACCTTGTTACGACTTAGTCCCAATCGCGGACCTCACCTTAGACGGCTCCCCCCCAAACGGGTTGGGCCACCGGCTTCGGGTGCTGCCCACTTTCATGACTTGACGGGCGGTGTGTACAAGGCCCGGGAACGCATTCACCGCGGCGTTGCTGATCCGCGATTACTAGCGACTCCGCCTTCACGGAGCCGGGTTGCAGRCTCCRATCCGAACTGAGACCGGTTTTMAGGGATCCGCTCCATGTCGCCATGTCGCATCCCGTTGTACCGGCCATTGTAGCATGCGTGAAGCCCTGGACGTAAGGGGCATGATGATCTGACGTCATCCCCACCTTCCTCCGGGTTAACCCCGGCGGTCCCCCGTGAGTTCCCGGCATGACCCGCTGGCAACACGAGGCGAGGGTTGCGCTCGTTGCGGGACTTRACCCAACATCTCACGACACGAGCTGACGACGACCATGCACCACCTGTGAACCGGCCCCGAAGGGAAACCACGTCTCCGCGGTCGTCCGGCACATGTCAAGCCCAGGTAAGGTTCTTCGCGTTGCATCGAATTAATCCGCATGCTCCGCCGCTTGTGCGGGCCCCCGTCAATTTCTTTGAGTTTTAGCCTTGCGGCCGTACTCCCCAGGCGGGATGCTTAACGCGTTAGCTCCGACACGGAACCCGTGGAACGGGCCCCACATCCAGCATCCACCGTTTACGGCGTGGACTACCAGGGTATCTAATCCTGTTCGCTCCCCACGCTTTCGCTCCTCAGCGTCAGTAACGGCCCAGAGACCTGCCTTCGCCATTGGTGTTCTTCCCGATATCTACACATTCCACCGTTACACCGGGAATTCCAGTCTCCCCTACCGCACTCCAGYCCGCCCGTACCCGGCGCAGATCCACCGTTAAGCGATGGACTTTCACACCAGACGCGACGAACCGCCTACGAGCYCTTTACGCCCAATAATTCCGGATAACGCTTGCACCCTACGTATTACCGCGGCTGCTGGCACGTAGTTAGCCGGTGCTTATTCGAAAGGTACACTCACTCTCGCTTGCTCCCAATCAAAAGCGGTTTACAACCCGAAGGCCGTCATCCCGCACGCGGCGTCGCTGCATCAGGCTTTCGCCCATTGTGCAATATTCCCCACTGCTGCCTCCCGTAGGAGTCTGGGCCGTATCTCAGTCCCAATGTGGCCGGTCGCCCTCTCAGGCCGGCTACCCGTCGAAGCCTTGGTAGGCCATCACCCCACCAACAAGCTGATAGGACGCGACCCCATCCCATACCGGTAAACCCTTTCCCACACCATCATGCGATGATGCGGAACACCCGGCATTACCACCCGTTTCCAGGAGCTATTCCGGAGTATGGGGCAGGTTGGTCACGCATTACTCACCCGTTCGCCACTCTCACCAGACAGCAAGCTGCCTGGATCCCGTTCGACTTGCATGTGTTAAGCACGCCGCCAGCGTTCATCCTGAGCCAGAATCAAACCCTCCACAAAAAAACAATGAAGAAGCCGAAACGACTCTCATAATAAATTGACGGATCCGCTTCCATAAGGAGGAAACAGACCCACGAAAAACCCCGACACCCCTCACAACGCTCCCGCGTACCCGGCAAAACCGGGCGGGCATCGGACTGGCAATCAAAAAAGCTATAAAAGTAGCACAAACACGCTCTTGAGTTCTCAAACCACCACCACACCAACAAGCAGTCCACGCTCTTCTTGGAAGAGGAACCGCCGTGTTGAGCAGCAAGAGATAAACTTACCACGCATGCGTCATTCCGCAAATCAAAAATTATGGAGACCGTCGTTAATCCAGTAATTCCAGTCCTCGTATCGGCGTGTCGGAAAGATGATTATCATCATCTGCTTTGTCCTGTCGGCCCTTTTCCCCGGTGCAGACCCCCTAATCTGAGCACATTTTATTCACATCTGTCCCTTTTAACTTCCGCATGACGGCGTGTTTCCAGGACCGTTTCGGTTATGACATTGCCAAGGTGCCGACCGTGGTAATCGGTACCTACGAACCATGCATATATCCAACCTTCAATTCGGGCCTTGGCGAATCCGTCGATAGCTGCAGCGATGCAGGGGGGGGGGGCATCAAGACCCGGGCGGCTCCCGGCTGATGATCCTGAAACCTGATGGTGTAAGACAAAGGGTATGGGCAAAACAATTGCAGTACTGACCGGCGCAGGCATTTCAACCTCGGCAGGAATTCCGGATTTTCGCGGACCCGATGGGGTTTGGACCATGCATCCCGATCAGACGAGCGTGTACGACCTCGACCTCTTCATGAGTGACAGAGAGGCGCGTGAGTACTCATGGCGTTGGCAGAAGGAGTCGCCGGTCTGGAGGGCCCATCCGGGTGTGGCCCACAAAGCCCTGGCCAGGTTGGAGAAGGCGGGCATGCTGACGCTCCTGGCCACGCAGAACTTCGACGCCCTTCATGAGAAGGCCGGCAATTCCAGCCAGGTAATCGTCAACCTGCACGGGACCATCGGCACCTCGCACTGCATGAAGTGCGGCCAGGAATACCGGACGGCCGACATCATGGAACGGCTGGACCAGGAGCCGGATCCCCACTGCCGCAAGCGCATGCCCTACCAGGGGAATATGCCCTGCGGCGGCATCATCAAGACGGATGTGGTCTACTTCGGTCAGGCCCTGCCCGAGGGTGCCATGGAGAAAAGCATGAAACTGGCCAGCAGCGCCGACGAATTCTGGGTGATAGGGTCCACCCTGGAGGTCTTCCCGGCCGCCTCCCTGGTACCCGTTGCGGCACAGGCAGGCGTGCCCATAACCATCATGAATCTGGGGCAGACCCAGTACGATTCCTTGGCCACACGGCTGATTCATGAACCGATAGAAGAGGCCTTGCCCAGGCTGGTGGACGAGACCATCGCACGGAACCCGGATCAGTAGTTCTGATGAACCTGGAAGCCCTGGCTACGTAGGGTATCCAGAATCTGGGTGATGTGGTCGGGACCATTGGTCTCGACCGTCACCTCAAGGAGGACACCGTTCTCGTAGTGGCCCGAGGACTTGAACTGGTCATGGTTGAGCTCGATGACGTTGGCGCGAAGATCGGCCAGGACCGTGGCGACCTTGACCAGCTGACCCGGGGTGTCAGGAAGCTCGACGCCGAACTGCATGATACGGCCGCGGGATATCATCCCCCGCTGGATGACGGCGCCGATGGTGACCGTATCGATGTTGCCGCCCGAGATGATGGGGACAATCACATGGGGCCCGGGGGCGGCGCGGAAGACATCCGACTGAAGATCGAGCTGCCCCAGGGCGGCCAGGGAGACGGCCCCGGCGGCCTCGACCACCAGCTTGTGCTTCTCCAGCATGAAGAGAATCATCTCGGATATGTCACTCTCGGTGACCTGCACCAGGTCGTCCATGTAATGGCTCAGCAGTGCATAATCCAGGTCGCCGGGGCGCTTGACGGCCACACCCTCGGCCGCCGTGCTGACCTGGTCGGCCGCCACGACCCTGCCTGCGGTCAGGGACTCGCGCCAGGCCGGAGAACCGACCGGAGTGGCTCCGATGACCCGGACATCGGGCCTGAAGGTCTTGACCGCGAGCGCGACTCCGGCACCCAGACCCCCACCACCCAGCGGAACCACGATGTCGGTCACATCGGGCACATCGTTCAGGATCTCCATGGCAATGGTGCCCTGCCCACAGAGAACCTCGTAATCATCGAAGGGGTGAACGAAGGTCATTCCACGCGCGTCGGCCAGATGCCGCGCATAGGCGAAACTCTCGTCGAACACGTTCCCCTTGAGGACCACTTCGGCACCGTAGGCCTTGGTGGCATCCACCTTCAGGGGCGGTGTTATCTGGGGCATGACGATGGTGGCCTGTGCTCCGCGATGCCGGGAGGCGAAGGCCACACCCTGGGCGTGGTTGCCCGCCGAGGCGGTGATGATTCCCCGATCCAGATCCTCCTGGGAGAGGGACGCAATCTTGTTGTAGGCACCGCGCACCTTGAAGGAACCGGTCAGTTGTAGGTTCTCGGGCTTGAGCAGCACCTTGTGCCCCACTCGGTCACCGAGTTCCTGCGAGTGCTCGATCCGGGTGTGCCTGGCCACACCCTCAAGCCGCTTGGCGGCATCCCGCAGGTTGGCGGCATGATCCGCCCTCAGGTCAACATCGACTTCATTGGTATCCATGCTCAATCATTATCCCCGCCCCGCCCACTCGTGACGAGCCGGTGTCAACATGGTGGACATGGTCGCCCGATGAAAAGAAGCTGAATGGGCAAGACAGGGTCGGGAACCTCCATGAAGGCGTGAATATCCGGCCCTACGGGAGAAGCCGAATCGGCTGGAAAACAGGGAGGAGACTCCCTTCAGCCGGCATCGTCGATGATGGTGTGGTCATCTGCGAAACGGGCAGGCGAGGAACCATCATTATCCGAGGGCACCTGGGCCACACCCGCGGCCAGGTCGGCCATGAGGAGGTTGACCGCAACGGGGTCCTCGACCCTCAACCTGGCCTTGGTCTGACCGGGACCGACCTTGAAGGTCCACCCCGAATCGGGCATGACGGCAAACATGGTCTCGTCGGTGTCATCATCACCCAGAGCCATCATGAAGTCATAATCACCGCTGGAAACAAGCGGAAGAACCGCCTGCCCCTTGCTGGTGGCGACCGGGGTCACCTCGACCACCTTGGAGTTCTCCATGATCATCAGCCCCAGGCCCACGACCACACGCCTGAGCCGTTGGAGAAGGTCCTGCCGCTCGGCGTCGGCCACCCCGGCATCACTCATCCGATAGTGCCAGGCCACGGCGTCGGACTTGCTCTCGACGAAGGAGCCGGGCACCCGCTCGGTTGAAACATCCATGATGGGCTTGATGACCTTCTGCCAGGTCTGAGAGTCGGGCAGTCCCTTGGCGCGCTCCCAGACATCCTTCTGCTGACCGGGGCAGTTCTTGCTCCAGGCCCCATGCTCGGCGATGAGACCGACCGGGAGCTGGCTGAACCAGTCCTCCATGATTTCGTGGCTGCGGCCCGAGACCAGAATCATGTCCACATCGGGGTTGGAACCGACCTGGGTCAGGAGCTTGCACAGCGCCCGGGTGGGCCTGGCCCGTTCGGGCTTGCGGACCAGCGGGGTCAGGGTTCCGTCGTAGTCGCACAGGACAAGCCGGCGCTTGGCCTTGTCCCATTGACGGACGATTTCGTTGTGGTGATCCATTCTGAACCTCTTGTCGGTCATGCCGGGGGTGGATACCTGTTTGAGGGTCTCCAGGAAGGAGGTGCACCAGTTGGAGGCCGTGCGGACCTTCAACCGTGCCTGCATACGGATATTCCTTTGGCGGGACTCCTCGGGGGATATCTCCAAGGCGTTGTGGAGGGCCTCACAGACCATGTCGATGTCGTAGGGGTTGACGATGAAGGCATCGGTCAACTCGTCCGCCGCCCCGCACATGTCCGAGAGGACCAGGGCACCATCACGCCCGTCATGGCAGGCCAGATACTCCTTGGCCACCAGGTTCATGCCGTCGCGCAGGGGGGTGACCAGGGCCACGTCGCCGGCTGTGTAGATACCGCAGACCGGTTTGATCGACAGGGACCTGGTGATGTAGTGGATGGGGGTCCAGGCAAGCAGGGAATAGCGTCCGTTGATCTCCCCCACCAGCTGGTCCACCTGATCCTTGAGGCGCTGGTAGGACTCGACGTTTTCCCGGGAGGGGGTGGCCAGGAGATAGTAGGTGACATGCCCCACCCATTCGGGGTACTTGTCAAGCATGCAACCGAAGGCCTTGAGACGCTCGGGCAGACCCTTGGTGTAGTCCAACCGATCAACCGAGACGATGACCTTATTGGATCGGCTCTCTATGGAGGAGGCCGCCTGCTTGGCCAGGGTGGTCTCGGGAATGCCCTCGCTGGCGTAATGGCTCCACCAGTTACTATCGGGGACGCTGGCCTCGGTGGCGGCCACCCCCTCGGCGGTGACCGAGGTCCGGTAGCGGTGGCGGGGCGACTTGCCGCAGGCCTCATCTATGCCCCGGCGCATGGCCCTGGCCAGACCGGAACGGGCCGTGCGGCTGTACAGGTTGTAGTCGATGCCTATGGGAAAGGCGTCAATGGCGGCCCGATGCCCGTCGGGCATCTCGACCACCCCATCCTCATTGACCGGAATCTCAGGCAGAAGACGGTGCAGGGAGGCCAGGAAGCTGGCCGAGAAATCCACGGTGTGGAACCCAATCAGGTTGGCCCCCAGCACACCTTCCAGAATCTCACGGCTCCAGGGCAGGGATCGGAATATCTCGGCACTGGGGAAGGGGACATGCAGGAACCAGCCGATGGAGGCATCGGGGTAGCGCTCGCGGAGCATCTTGGGCAGGAGCATCAGATGGTAGTCCTGAATCCAAATTGTGTCCCCCTTGCGAATCAGGGGTTCCACCACCTGGGCGAAACGCATGTTGACCTTGCGGTACATGTCCCAATCCTGCTGTTTGAAAACGGCCTCATGGGAGAAATCATGGAAGAGGGGCCAGAGGGTGTTGTTGGAGAAACCGGCATAGTACCCGTTGAGCTCATCCTTGCTGAGGAAGACGGGGATGCACCGGCTCTCCCGATATGCCTTGCGGATGTCCTGAAGCTCCTTGTCGGAGTACTGCTCCGGGTCGATGCCGCTCCAGCCTATCCAGAGGCAGTCCTTGTGGGCGCGGTGATAGGGGCCGATGGCCGTGGCCAGACCGCCCACGTTCTGCCGTAGCGTATAGGATCCGTCATCCGTGGCCTCAAGTGACATGGGAAGCCTGTTGGAAACAATGATCAAACGAGACATACGGCACCACTCTCCTGTCCGGACCGGCCAAGCCAATGCCGGTCTACCTGTCGCTCCCCGGTCCGACCCGACCATCAGGGGCGGGCAGGTGAAAACCACGACATATAGGTTCCACTGTAGCCGCATGACCAGGTGGTTGCCATAAATTGACCGGCCGGAATATGGAGTGCGAGACTCAGAGCCGGTAGACGAAGCCCTCCCAGGGGGCCAGACGGCCGGTCAGGAGAGAACCGACGGTTTGCTCGGGCTGGTAGGTGGAAATCATAATCCTGTCAACGTCCCCGACCCCCAGGGACATGGAGGTGGCGGCAACCTGGTCCATCCCGAGGAGGGCGGCCGTCTGTTCAGGCAGACCTGCGGGCTTGCTGCTCAGGTTGACCACGACCAGGAGACGCTGGCAGGGCACGGCATCCTGGATGCTCCTGGCCTCCGGGCCGGACTTGCGCTCGGGGGCCTGGTCCAGGGAACGGGTAAAGGAATAGACCTGCTCCGCTTCCGGATCCAGGAGGGAGAAATCACCGGCAGCCACAACCGGGTTGGCATGACGGAGGCGAATCAGCTCCCGGTAAAAGGCCAGGACCGAATCCTGGTCGCGCAGCTCACTCTTGGCATTGATCTTGTCATGGTTGGGGTTGACGGACAGCCAGGGCTCCTCGGGGGCATAGGGGGCGGTGAACCCGGCGAACTTGGTCGCATCCCACTGCATGGGGGTCCGGGCGTTGTCACGACTCATATAGGCCAGGGCGTCCATCATGGATTCCGGGCTCTGCTCGTGCGCCTGGTCAACCCGCTGATGATAGAGGTTGATGGTTTCGAGATCGCGATACTGGTCGAGCCGGGTGAACCCGGCGTTGGTCATGCCCAACTCCTCACCCTGGTAGATGTAGGGGGTGCCCCGGTGCATATGGGGGAGAAGGCCCAGGGCCTTGGCGGACCGGGTACGAAGCTCCTCGGTAGAGGTGTCACCCCAGCGGGAGACCACACGCGGCTGATCGTGGTTGTTGAAGTAGAGGCTGGCCCAGCCCGCCTTGGCCACGGCCTCCTGCTGCCTACCCATGGCATCCTTGAGCCTACTTGCCTGGAAGGGACGGATGTTCCATTTACTTCCATCGGAGTCGATACCGGTCTGGGTAAAGAGGAAGAGCATATCCAGTTCGCGATTGTCCGGGTCGGTGATGGCACCGCTTCGCTCGGGTGGAAGGTCCGGGGCCTCACCCACGGTCAGGTAGCCCTGGCGCCCCTCGAAGACCTCCCGACGCATCTCCTTCAGGTACTCATCCAGCCTGGGACCGTCCACGCAGAAGGGCACCGGAGAGGAATATCCCTCCGGGCCCACCGGCCCGTCCTGGATGGCCGCCCCCTCTTCGCCCGGCAGAAGACCCTGGTCGTCGACCAGCTTGGAGATCATGACAATCACGTCCATGCGGAAACCATCGATACCCCGGTCCATCCACCAGTTCATCATCCGGTAGACGGCCTGACGCACCTGAGGGTTCTCCCAGTTCAGGTCGGGTTGCTTCTTCGAGAACTGGTGGAGGAAGTACTCACCGCGGTGAGGGTCGTACTCCCAGGCGGAGCCGCCGAAATATGACCCCCACCGGTTGGGTTCCGCGCCCGGGGTTCCCGGTTCATGGCCGGCCCTGGCAGGGCGCCACCAGTACCAGTCGGCATGCGGATCGCCGGTGTTGCGCGAGGCCTGGAACCAGGCGTGCTCGTCGGAGGTGTGGTTGACGACCAGGTCCATGACCACCTTGATTCCCCGGCTATGGGCCTCGTCCAGAAGCTCATCCATATCGTCCATGGTGCCGAAGATGGGGTCGATGTCCTGATAGTCGGAGATGTCGTACCCGTTGTCATCCTGAGGGGATCGGTAGACGGGGCTGAGCCAGATCACATCCACGCCCAGGTCGGCCAGGTAGTCCAGCCGCTGGGTGATGCCCGGCAGGTCGCCGTAGCCGTCACCGTTGGTGTCCTGGAAGGATCGCGGGTAGATCTGGTAGACCACGGCATTGGTCCACCAGGGGTTGGGGGTGGCCCCGTTGGTCCGTATTGCATCGGATAGCTGCGCGCGCTCTTCCTGGGTCATGGCTTTCCTTCCACAGGCTGGATTCGTAGGACTTCCTTGTTCTGCAACTCCCACTATACGGGCTGTCTTCGCCCGCTCCAGAGGAGGGGTTCCGTAAGGTGGGCGCAATCAACGATGCCCCGGCCGTTCAGACAATCGAAGACCGGAGCACCAGGATGGGGCTACTTGACGGCACCGCGCATGACGCCGCTGATAACCCACTTCTGGGAGAAGAGATAGACGATCAGAATCGGGGCCAAGGCCATCAGATAGCTGGAGAAGGCCATCGGATAGTTAGTGGCGAACTGCGAGCTGAAGACATACTGGGCCAGTGGGATGGTCTGGCTGGATTGGTCGGTCAGGACAATCAGGGGCAGGAGGAAATCGTTCCAGGCCCACAGCGCCGTAGTGATGGCGATGGTGGCGTTAATCGGTCCCATCAGTGGGAAGATGATGGTCCAGAAAATCCGCCAGGTCCCGGCTCCGTCGATTCTGGCGGCCTCTTCCAGAGCCGTGGGGATGGACCTGATGAACCCTGTGGCGATGAAGAGGTTAGTGCCCAGGCCAAGAACCACATAGAGGAGGATCAGTCCGATGACGTTGTCCATGTGCCAGCTGCCGAACTGCTTGGCGATGGGGAGCATGACCACCGGGAAGGGCACGAACATGGCCGCGATGAAGAAGTAGTAGAGGAAGCGGAAAAAACGCTTGTCCATGTTGCGGGCCACCGCATAGGCGACGAAGGTGTTGGTCAGCAGGGTGATGACCACGGCGCAGACCGTGACGATGCCCGAGTTCAGGGCCGCCTTGGGGTAGTTGACCTTGTTCCAGGCATCGGCAAAGTTGTGCCACTGCCACGAGGTGGGGAGGCTGAAAGTACCGGCCTCGGCAGGGGTCTTCAGGGCCGTGACCACTGTGAAGTACAGCGGCACCAGGATGGTCAGGGAAAAGACGGCGACGACGGCTGTAAGCCACCAGTTGATGTTGCGCAACCGGTCCTTCACCGCGCTCCTGCGGCGCGGTAGGGAAGAGGGTCGGGGTTTGGGCGATGATTCGATTTGTTGTGTCTGGCTCATCTCAGACCTTCTCTCCTCTTCTGGAAATACCCAACTGGATGAATGCGACCAGGGCCAGGACGATGAAGAACATGACCGCATTGGCCGTCTGATAGGCATACTCGCCCCCGGTAAGGCCACCCTTGTAGATGAGGTAGGTGACCGTCTCTGTCTTGGAATCCGGTCCGCCGGCCGTCAAGGCCACCACCTGGTCGAAGGTGTTGAAGGCGTTCTTGAGGGTCAGGACCAGGTTGATTGTGAAGAAGGCACCTATCAGGGGGAAGGTGATCTTCCAGAAGGACTGCCAGGCATTGGCCCCATCGATGGAGGCGGCCTCGTAGACCTCGGCATCGATGGTCTGGAGACCGGCCAGGTAGATCAGGGTGGAGTAGGCCACCGCCTGCCATACCGAGAGGAAGACGATGGGTACCCATGCATAACGCTCGCTGGTCAGCAGGGACTGGGAGAGCCAGCCGATGTGCAGGGCCCGGCCCAGAGCCGGCAGGGGTGTCATGAAGATGTACTTGAAAACGTACCCGATGACCAGTACGGAGAGGGTGTAGGGGATGAAGTAGATGGCCCGGAACCCTTTCCTGAAGGCAATCTTCCCGTTCAGGGCCACGGCGATGAAGAGGGCGATGAAGTTCACCAGAACGGTAATCACGATTGCGATCAGGAAGGTGAAGATGTAGGCATGACCTACACGCGCATCCTGAAAAAGGGCCCCATAGTTCTTGAAACCAATCCAGGAGAATTTGCCGTACCCTTGGGAGTTGGTGAAGGAGTATGCCACGCCCTGGAAGAAGGGCACATACAGGAAGAGGGCGAAAATCAGGGCTGCGGGAACGGTCATCCAGTAGAAGGCCCTGTCGACCTTCCGCCTGGAATGGCCTCCCCTGCCCGACTTGGACTGCTTCATATCTGATTCCTGGCCTTTCATTGGAAGTTCCTTGCCTGCACCTTGTCCCACTCGGTCTGCATGGAGTCGATGAACCCGTCCACGTCACCCTTGGTCACCATGGTCTGTAGGTAGCCACCGATGTTGATGGAGGAGGGAATGTAGTGGTCGCAGAAGTCCGCCAGCCGATTTTCCCGGAAGAAGGGCAGGACACCATTGAGCGCCGGATCGCCGGCCTCGACCGTCCTGGTGGGCATGAAGGCCGTTTGGGCCTTGGCGTAGGTACGCAACTGCTCAGGCTTCATCAGGTATCGAATCAGCCTCATGGCCTCCTTGGGATGACTGGTGTTGGCACCCATGGTGAGCATCACATCGTCACCGGCGGTCAGAATCTGCTCGGAGGGTGAATCACTGGCCGGCATCTGGGCGAATCCCAAATCGACATCAGGATTGATCATCCTGATCTGGGGGATGGCATAGGTGCCCAGCGGCAGGACGGCCACCTTCCCGTTGGCCATGTTCTGTGTGCCCTGCTGGTAGGTCACCCCCTTGTCACCGGTGGAATGGCGGAAGAGCTCCACCTCTCTCCTAGCGGGGTCCGACCAGATGGATCTGAAATCCGTCTCACCTGTCATCAGGTCTGCATATCTGCTCTCGGGAACCATGGTCCCGGCCAGGGAAGCCAGGGGGGCCTGGGTGGTCCAGGAATCCGAGAGAGTGGCCTGAACAGGCTCGATGCCCTGGTCCTTGAACCGGTCAAGCATGGCCGTGAACTCGGTCCAGGTGCGAGGTGGGTTCTCCGGATCCACACCAGCCTGACGCCAAAGGGTCTTGTTGTAGATGTAGCCGCTTGCATTCCCGGCGAAGGGGAGGCCATAGAGACGCTTACCCTCGGGATTCTTGGTCTGCACCAGGTTCTTGGCTATGGAGACCATGCCCGGGTTGAGGTCGTCGACCAGGGGGTCATCGGTGAAGTCATGGAAGACTCCTGAGGCGGCGAACATACCAAAACTGATGTCACCGTTGAAGGTGATCACATCAGGGACCCTGTTCTTGACCAGGCGGGTGCGCAGGTCGGTCTGGGAATCTGCCGAGTTGTTGATCCTGACCCTGATATCAGGGTTCTCCTTCTCGAACTGGGCGACCATGGCCTTGAACTGGTCGGCGGCCTCGAACTTGAACTGGAAGAAGTCCAGAGTGACCACCCCTGATTCGGTGGCCCCGCAACCAGCCAGTCCCACGACCGTCAAGACGGACAGAGCGGCGGCCAAACCGGTCTTCAACCAGGTCAGCATCCGCTTGGTGGGCGTGGAGGAAGCCCGGGGACCTGCCCAGGTTCGTCCGCCACCGTGTGCATCAGACATATACGGCTCCTTTACCATTCAGATGGGCATCAGTGCCTCATTGCTTCTGCGGCCCAGCATAGGGTCGACCTCATTTTCATTCCCACCTTCGGCGAGTTCCTTTCGTTCGGAAAGTAATAGGGGTACCATGAGCGAAAAGCGGTTTGACAGGCGGAAAGAGGCCCTATGAGAATCGTGCCCAATCAAACACGCAGCATGACTGGTGACACGGAGACCGAACCCTTCCCCACCTGGTTCAGCGCCTCCAGCTTCACCCACCGGATAGCTGTGGACATCCTTCAGAACGGCCCAATCTCCCGCGTATCCCTGGCTCGGCGGTTCGGCCTGACACAAGGGGCGGTGTCGCGCATCACCAGCGACCTGGCACATTGGGGAGTCATCGAGACGGCAGGGCTTCTTCCGACCTCAAAGGAGGGGCAGACCGAAGACCCGGGGACGAATCAGGACAAGACCGAAGGGGATTTCAGTGAAACCGGCGCCGCCAGAACACGACTCCGGGCAGGCAGACCCCAACAAGCCCTGGTCATCCGACATGACGCCAAGACCTTCATCGGCGTCAATCTGCATGGCGCGACTGCCATGGCCGTCGCCGTAGACCTTGCATGCCAGCCGGTGGGGATGTCCCACCAGAAAGAAATCCAGCACCGGGGCCCCGGCCAGGTGACGGAGGTTCTGACCGGTCTGGTCCGTGACTGCATGGCAGAAATCAGGCAGGCCGGCCTGCCTGAACCATCCGGACTTGGCATCTCCCTGGGAGGGCGGGCCGCAGGAAACCGGGTGGTCACCTACGCGCCCTTCCTGCAGTGGAGCGAACATGTCGACCTGGCTGCGGCCATGGAAAAGATCTGTGGCCTGCCCTGCCTGGTCTTCAACGACCTTGATGCCCTGGCCCTCTATGAGGGTTGGTTCGGGGCCGGAATCGGACTGGACCGGTTCGTTCTCATCACCATCGGGTCAGGAGTGGGGTACTCCCTGGCCGAACACGGTATGCCCGTTTCATCCTCGGACGAGGGGTATGGACTAATAGGACACCAACTGGTTGACCCTGACGGGCCGACCTGTTATCTGGGCCATCGGGGCTGTGCACAGTGCCTGACCACCGGGTCGCTCGTGGAGCAGTACTCCCGCAAAATCGGCCGGGCGGCCACCGTAGAGCAGTTCGTTCACGACCTGGACCAGGACCTGCCCCAGGCCAACACACTCCTCAACCTGACCGGGTTCCGGCTGGGGGTCCTGATTGCCTCGGTGGCCAATGTGACAGTACCCGAGAAGATCCTTATCGGCGGAGAAACCTCATACCTGATGAGGCGGTGCAGCGAGTCCATCCGTAAGGGAATCGACTCCTACCGCCACAGTCAGATGGCCGAGGTATCCCTGCAGATCATTGACAATGACTGGAACCGCTGGGCCCAAGCCCCGGCAGCCAGAGCCATCGCCTCCTACCTCATGGCACCGGACGGGGCCGACGGGCCACAAACCAGGTACGCCTGAGATTACCGAGGGGCAAGGCGGAATACGCGAGCGCCATTGGAGCAGCACGGCCAGGCTGCAGCCGTGCCAGGAAGTCGCTAGATACGCTCCACCTGGAAGACCACAGCTTCCGCCGGGTGAATAACCGGGGGACGAAGTCCCTCATCGACCAGGACGGCGCCGGGCAGCACGGCCCCTTCGCCCTCCCACCAGGCCAACGGGCTCTGCCCACCGCCAATCACCGCCAGGGACCTGCAGACCTCCAGAGGCCTGACCCTGTAGTTCTCTTCGGGATTCAGACCGGGTAGGGCGACGGTCTGGGCCGGGTAGTTGACCGAGGAGGCGAGCTGGGTAAAGCGGTAGACGGCCGAGGAACCATCGGTCGCAATAACCCCGTCAAGCCTGATTGCCGGGTCGAAGGCATCTCCATGCACCAGGCGTCCGGTCCGGAAGAGTTCGCGTCGCTCCTTATATACCGCAATCCAGCAACCCAGTTCGTCCAGTTGTTCCTGGGAAACCTTAAGCAAATCCCATTCCACACCCATGTGGCCGAAGAAGGTCATGGCCGCACGGAGCTGGAGCGATGTCGCACGCCCGGTCGAATGGGCCGGGGAATCCCCCACATGTTCCCCCATCATCTCCGGGGGAACCAGGAGGGAGGTGTAGCGCTGGATATCGGCTCGCTCCACCGGGTCCACACAGTCGGAGACCCAGACACGATCGGTATACTCCAGGATGCCCAGATCGATGCGGGCACCTCCTGAACTACAGGTTTCGATTTCCAGATTCCCATGTCTGGTCTTCAAATCGCGCATGATTCGGTAGACGGCCTCTGTCTGCTCGTGGACCGCCGGGCGGCCACTCAAGGGGGAGCACGCCTCAATGACGTAGCGGTTGTGATCCCACTTGATGTAGTCGATGCCCAGGCGGGAAACCAGGGAATCCATGGCTTGGAAGACGTGGTCATAGGCTTGGGGATTGGTCAGATCCATGACCTGCTGACTGCGGCCTTGGACGGGAAGACGTGAGTTCAACGGTTTCATGACCCAGTCGGGATGCTCCCGGAAGACCACGGAATCGGGGCTGACCATCTCCGGTTCGAACCAGAGCCCGAACTCCATGCCCAGCTGATGAACCTTGGAGGCCAGGGCCTCCAGGCCCTGTGGCCCCTCAGGCCAGACCCCGGTATCGATGGACCAATCCCCCAAGCCCGATTCATCCGACCGCCTGCCGGCGAACCAGCCGTCATCAACCACGAACCGTTCAACTCCGGCCAAGGCCGCCTTATCCGCCAAGGCAGCGAGCTTCTTATAGGAGTGGTCGAAGTAAACCGCCTCCCAGGTATTAAGGGTGACCGGACGGGGGCGGGTGGCGAACCCCGGATGAAGAGAACGCAGGTGTTCGTGGAACCGCTGCGCCACCTGGTTCAATCCCTCTCCCCAGGAGCCGTAGAGCCAGGGAGTGGTGTAGGTCGGTGGCGTCCGGTCGCGAGCCGACGCGGGTGGAAGGACCATTTCGCCCGACAAGAGGACCTCACCACCACCAATAAGAGCGGGGGCCGACGGGATGCGCTCGACGTTCAGCCCGCCGTTGCCGCTCCACCCGAGGTGGACGGCCCTGACGCTTCCGCCCTCGAAGCCAAACCCTGGCGTCCCCGCACAGAGGAGAAGAGAAGAATCAAAATCAGGCCTACCTACAAAGGTGGAACGCTCCATCCGGCCGACATTCAGAGGTTGGCGTTGGGGACTACGTTCCCTCAGGTGATGACCTGTAGTCGTCATGACCTCGCAGTCCCTAGGTGGGAGGGGAAAGCCCAGCTCCAAACGGTTGACAGCCAGGGAGCGGGTCGGATCAAGATTGATAAGGCCCATCCGCTGACGAATCAACCCGGATGCCAAAAGCTGGCAACTCCAGGTCAATCCCACCCCCTGGTCGGCGTCGGCGGCCTTGACCGTCAGCGTGGGGACCCCGGAATCACCGGAATCCGTGCCTTCATCTTCGCATTGGCCCAAGGGAGACCCGGCAACCTGCTGTGCCAAATCGGTCGCTTCGACTTGGAAGTGGCAGAAGACCTCTACACCCTTTCGGCTGATACCGAGTCGGGGGGCACCGGTCCAGGCCTCGGACTGTGCGGGCAGGATGCTGGGCCAGGCAGTCTGGTCAAGACCACCGGAAACCCGCTGGGGGGCCAGGGCATCGTAGGCACCCAGAAGGGCTGAAGGATCGGACAGCCGACGACCCCAATGAACGATTCGGGGCAGTTCCCGGCCGGACAGGAGTATACCCAACCCCACATCGGCCTGCTCCATATACACCAGGGTCAAGGTTGTACCGTCTGCAGATCTTCCCAGATAGGACTCCACCCCGGCCCTGTCCCGCTGAACGTCCATGACACCTCCGTCACAAGCCCATGGCCCGACCGGTCCTCATGGGCCGGACGAAGCACATCCACAGTCAGGGACCATGCTATGAATTGACAACTAACTTGTCTCGCTGTGCGCGTTTTCCTGTTTTCGGAAAGTAATTCCGGGGGAAGAGACCGTGACAAGGCCCGTCGGTTTACTTGACAGTTTCCTCCCGGTGGACCTGGAAGGCCAACTCGGCCAGGTGGACGCCATGGGTCAGGAACTCCTGGGTCCGGCAGACGTAGTCGTTCTCACGGCCAAGCCTGGCTATGTACCCATTGATGTAATCCACCTCGGTCTTGCGCCCGCGCGACATGTCCTGGTACATGGATGGGTAGTGGAGGGGGTTGCCCACGCGGCTGACATAGTCCACCTCGTCCAGGGTGGCCTGTCGGGTCTGAATCAGCTGCTTGCCGGCTCGCTCGCAGGCATCATAGGCCTCATCAATCAGCTGTCTGGCCATGTCCATTGCTCCCGGGTAGGAGATGAACTGGCCCATGGTGATCTGGTACATGGTGCAAATCGTGTTGACCACCGAATTGAAGATGATTTTTGCCAGACAGGTCCCCTCGAAGTTCTCGGTAAGGATCGGGTTCAGGTTGGCCGCTTTGAAGTCGGAGGCCATCTCCCGCTCCAGATCCGTGGTCTTCTCGGTCATGGCACAGAGGTGCATGGAACCGGCCCCGGACTTGCCTATGAAGTCCACATCCCCCGGTCCGTTCAGGACCGTGCCAATCATGGCCGTGCCCCCGTAGATTCGTTCCTTGGGGAAGTACTTGAGCATCTTGTCGAAGTGACCCCATCCGTTCATGGCCGAGAAGACGACCTGGTGGTCCTTGAAAAGGTGGGCGCACCTGTCCAGGACCTCCTCCAGTTGCATCTGCTTGAGCATGATGATCCAGACATCAGGGTCGCCCTGATAGTCCTCCGGAGTGAAAATGTTGATGGGAACCAGATGGCGGCCTTCATGATCACGTGAGACGTAGACCCCGCCTTGATCGCGCACCTTATCGACATTGGGCATCCAGGTATCGACGAAGTCCACCTGCAACCCCGCCTGCTCCTGGAGGAGCACACCCAATCTGTATCCCATGGCACCGGCACCCATCACCGCGTACTTCATTGCAATCAGCCTTCTTCGCTATTGATAGTCTGTGCGGATAAACGTCCCCGGAGCCATCAGACCCCGGGGAGTTACTGGCAGTATGCAGACGGCGGAGCGAACAAGGTCGGGGTCCGTTCGGATGTTGGACGGAATGGTCAATTAGGCAGTTCTGAAAGTCACACCGGCGCTGGTGGGACGAAACCACGCAACAGCCCCGCTCAGGAATTCTGACGGCGGGCCTTGAAGAAATGCGAGAGGAGGTCGGCACAAGCCCCCTCCTCCACTCCGCCTATGACCTCGGCCGTGGGTCCGGTGTGGGGGTCGCGGGGAATATCCCAGACCGACCCGCAGGCACCCATCTTGGGGTCCCACGCACCGAAGACCACACGGTCGAAATGACAGGCCAGGATTGCCCCTATGCACATGGGGCAAGGCTCCAACGTGACGACCATGGTGCAGCCCGACAGGTCCCAACCCCGGTCACCGTCGGTCCTGTCGGCAGGGCCATGGGCCGAGGCGGCCTGGGTGATGGCCTCCATCTCGGCATGAGCCAGGGGCCTCCCCTGGGCTTGCCGACGGTTGCAACCTCGACCCGCCACTTGCCCATGAGCGTCCAGGACCACGGCCCCCACAGGGACGTCGCCCTGGTTGGCCGCCTGTCCAGCCAGATCCAGGGCCTGGCCCATGGCCCTCTTCCAAGATTCGTGCACAGGGCCAGTCTGGCAGTCCAACCTGACAGGCTCCACCGGACCGGCCCCGTGCTTTTCGACTCAGGACCGGCCGCTCAACATGTCGGCGATGCTGCGCCGCACATGGCGGAAGTGGTTGGCCCGACCGTGCTGCCCGTAGCCATGCTTGGCCAGGAAGGATCGAATCAGCTTGTCGCCCTCACTGAAGATGAGGGCCGTCAGGCCGATGCCCAGGCAGATCAGCCACTGCGTACCGGTCAGCGGGGCCATGCCCAGCACGGACGCCACCGGAGCCAGGTACATGGCACCGGCGTGAATGCCCAGGGCCACGAACGATGCAACCAGGAGGAACTTGTTGTCGAGCGGATTGAGCTGGATGATCAGCTTCTTCTCGGACCTGGCGGACATGGCGATGAAGAAGTTGAAGAGCACCAGGAGGGTCAGCGCCATGGTCCGGGCCACGGTCAGGCTCATCCCCCTGTCGAGGTTGGACCGGAAGAGGACCAGGATGCAGGTGGCCATCCAGAGGCCGCAGACCGCCAGACGAATCCAGAGGACACGAGAGAGCAGACCCTCTTCGGCCGAGCGGGGCGGGGATTCCAGCTCGTCCCCGTCACCGGGCTCAAAGCCCAAGGCGATGTCCTGGACACCGTTGGTAACGAAGTTGATCCAGAGCATCTGGAGGGGGAGGAAGAGGAGCGGCTCCTCGGCGATGACATTGACACCGACCGCAATCATGGCAGCGGCCGCCGTGGAGAGGAGGAAGTAGGCTGAACCACGTATGGCCTTGAAGGTGGCCCTCCCCTGCCGGACGGCCTGGGTGATGGTGATGAAGTTGTCATCGGTCAGAACCACATCGCTGGCCTCACGGGCCACGTCGGTGCCGGATTCACCCATGGCGATGCCCACCGAGGCGGCCTTGAGGGCCGGGGCATCGTTGACACCGTCACCGGTCACAGCCACCACGTGCCCCTCGTCCTGGAGGGCTTCGACGATGCGAAGCTTGTCCTGGGGCGAGACCCTGGCGGCGATGGAGGTCTCGCGCAGACGGGCACGGAGAACTTCGTCACTCATCTCCAGCATCTCACTGCCGGTCAGGGTCTGCTCGGTGTGTTCCAATCCCAGGCGCTTGCCGATGGCGGCGGCGGTCACCGGGTGGTCACCGGTTATCATGACGACCCTGATACCGGCCTTGGCGCAGTCGGCTATGGCCTCGCGGACACCGGGGCGGGGCGGATCCAGCATTCCTTCCAGACCGAGGAAGGTCATGTCGTGGGCCTGCTTGTGGTCTTTCAGGTCTTCATCCGGGTCGATGGTCCGGCTGGCAACGCCGATGACGCGCAACCCCTGGGAACCCATCATCTCGTAGGAGGCATGGACCGCATCCTGGTCCAGAGGAATCCGATTCCCGTCCGGGCCGACCATGGTCGTGCTCATGGACATGATCGCGTCGGGCGCCCCCTTGACGTACTGGGTCAGAGTCCCGTCCGGATTGCGTCGGATGGTCATGGAATGGAGAAGTTCAGGTTCATAGGGGGTCTGGGAGGCGATCGGGGAATCCAGTTCCTCCCAGGTCACGGCCCCTGTCTGATCGGCGACCCGGGCCATGGCCATATCGACCGCATCACCGCTGTACCGGATTGTTCCATCCTCGTCGGCCTGTCGGTGGGCCTCGTTGGTCAGGGCTCCTCCGCGCATCAGAGCCATGAAGGCCCGGGTACGGGGATCGTCGGCACCGTCAGCACCGATCTGATCGACCTGGATCGGATCTCCCCCTCCCAGGGTGCACTGCTCAACCGTCATTCGGTTCTGGGTCAGGGTGCCGGTCTTGTCGGAACCAA
The DNA here is from genome assembly GCF_000737865.1 of Bifidobacterium coryneforme. Classification (NCBI taxonomy): domain Bacteria; kingdom Bacillati; phylum Actinomycetota; class Actinomycetes; order Bifidobacteriales; family Bifidobacteriaceae; genus Bifidobacterium; species Bifidobacterium coryneforme. Next base: position 122,163 of record NZ_CP007287.1, on the reverse strand, counting down.
TCACCGTGATGGACCCCAGGGTCTCAACGGCCGGCAGGGACCGCACGATGGCGTTGTAGTCGGCCATCCGGGAAACACCCAGGGCCATGGCCACGGTCAGAACGATGGGCAGGGCCTCGGGCATGGAGGCCACGACCAGGGAGACGGCGGAAAGGAAGGCTTCGGTCGCATCCCCGTTGATGATGGCCCCACCGATGAAGACGAAGACGGCCACCAGGATGACCGCCACGGCGATGCCGACCTCGGTGCGGTGGATGATTCGCTGGAGCGGGGTACGCCCCTTGGCCACATGGACCAGGTCGTTGATCTCGCCCAGCTCGGTGTCCGAACCGGTGGCGACGACCAGTCCCCTGCCGCGTCCGCTGGTGACCATGGTGCCCGAGAAGGCCATGCACTTGCGGTCGCCCAGGGAGGCATCCTTGTGGACAGCGTCCGTACTCTTCTTGGCCTCATCGCTCTCGCCGGTCAGCATGGCTTCGTCGATGCGGAGTTGAAGGGCTTCAACCAGCCTGAGATCGGCTGGGACCCGGTCACCGCTCTCCAGCACCACCAGGTCACCGGGAACCAGGTCGGCCGCATCGATGTCCTGAAGCCGTCCGTCGCGCATGACCCGGGTGGTGGGCGTAGCCAAGGAGGTCAGTGCCTCTACGGCCTTGTCCGCCTTGGATTCCTGGTAGTAACCGATGATGGCATTGAGGAGGAGGACGATGAAGATAGCTGCTGCATCGACATAGTGTTTGAGGAAGATCGTGACGATGCCGCAGACAATCAGGACGGCAATCAGGGGGCTGGTGAACTGCTCCAGGAAGAGTCGCCACTTGGGCTTGGTCTCTGCCTCGGCCAGGGTGTTCTGCCCGAAGATATCCAGGCGGCGACGACTCTCCTGTTCGTCCAGGCCCTGATCGGTGGTTTTCAGCGCGGTCATGGCCTCGCTGGCGTCGAGGCTGTGCCAGGCCGTATCTTGCAGTTGGGTGTTCCCTGTCTGCTCCAGGGATGTGTTCCGTGGTTCGTTGGTTGGCGGGTTAGTCGGATCTGTCATATCAGCCAGGCCTTTCCATGTGGATTGGTCGTACTGTCCGTAGTGCGTAAGGCATTCGAGAATGCCTTGGTGAGGGGCCCAGGTGGCCAGTTACCATTCAGCTGACGCGGGCGGGTTGGAGCCCAGGCGTCCTGAGGACATGTTGTTGTCTGTCGGTTCGGTTTGCAGCCGGCCCATCATACGGGGGTCATGATGGATATGGAGTGCGGCGGACTTGTTTGTGAAAGCCGCCGGTACACGTTCGGGGTCCAGCGCCTTGACCGACCCTTGCAATGGTACAGATTCAAGGATTCAGGATGAGCGCCGGGGCTTGAAGGCAGTCCACATCTTCACACATTTACGCCCGTCGCGAGCGCCGGGAAACCCTGGCGACCGACACCGTCCGAATCGGCCCGACAGACAAGTTGCGGGTTTGGCACCGATACGCAGAATTTTCCCTCTGTGGATAATTCAATTCCGTATACTGAAATAGGTAAGGTACGGGAACAAACTCCTCCCTGCTGGTTCGGCCCCATCCCAAGTTTCATCCCGGGCACGATGATATCGGGAATCCGCCAGACGCATGGCATGGGTGGGGCTTCCGAGCGAAGGAGGCAGCCAGTGGAAGTGTTCGTCCTGATTCTGTGCGTGGTGGCCGCCGTCCTTATATCCTCCTTTGTTTCACGGTTCATCCCCAGGGTCTCGACTCCCCTGGTACAGATCGCCCTCGGTGCGATCATGGCCTGCCTGCCGGTTTTCCCGGAAATGCAGCTGGACCCGGAACTCTTCATGGTCCTCTTCATCGCCCCCCTGCTCTACCTCGAGGCCCACACCATCAACAAGGTGGAACTCCTCAAGGACATCCGCTCCTCCTTGTCCCTGGCAATCGGTCTGGCCGCCCTGACCATGGTCATGGTCGGGGTCATCCTGCACGCGGCCTGGCCCATGTTCCCCCTGGCCGCAGCCGTGGCACTCGGCGCCGCCCTGGGACCGACCGATGCGGTGGCCGTTTCATCCCTCGGCAAGAGCGCCGACCTGACCGCCAGTCAACGGTCCACCCTGGCCGGCGAATCCCTCTTCAATGACGCCACCGGAGTCATAGGCTTCCAGTTCGCCATTCTGGCTACGGTCACCGGCTCATTCTCCATGACCCACGCCCTTCTGGAGTTCGTCGTGGAATTCGTGGGCGGCATTGGATTCGGCGTCATCATGGGCTTCCTGGTCAATTGGATCTTTGAATCCGCCCGCCGAATGGGGTGGGAGACCACGACCACCAGAATCCTCCTGGAGCTCTTCCTGCCTTTCGTGATCTACCTGGTCGGACAGAACGTTCTGCATGTCTCCGGGGTCCTGGCCGTCGTGGCCACCGGCCTCATGGCCCGGTTCGACCACACGGGCGTCGGCCCCAACACCTCCAAGGCCAACATCGTCTCCACCAGCGTCTGGAAGGTCCTTTCCTTCAGTCTGAACGGGGCCGTCTTCATCATCCTGGGCATGCTCCTGCCCACGGCGATGGGCACCAGTTGGCGTGACCGCCGGGTCAGCAACTGGATGCTCGTAGCCACCATCGTCGTAGTGGCCCTGACGGTCATCCTCCTCCGGTTCCTCTGGGTGACGACCGTACTGGTTTTCGCCAGGGACAAGGAGACCGGGAGGCGCCGCCCCATGACGGCCCGGCGCTGGCGGTCGGCCGCCGTCATGACCTTCGGAGGCCCCAAGGGAACCATCACCCTCTCCCTGGCGCTGACCATCCCCTACACCATCTCCAACGGGAGCCCCTTCCCCATGCGCAACGAGCTGATTTTCGTAGCCGCTGGGGTCATCATCGTCACCCTGGTCCTGGCCAACTTCGCCCTGCCCCTGCTTGCGCCCTCCCGTCAGACAGAGGTACCTGCCCAGCAGGTGGAGAAGTCCATCGACGTTCTGCGCAGAACCATCAGGGAGCTTTCGACCAGGATAAACGACGAGAACCGCCTGGCCATCCAGCACGTCATCAAGCAGTACAACCATCGAATCGCCAAGCTCAAGTCGGAGATTGGACAGTACTCCCCCAAGGAATTCGAGGACCTACAGGTCCAGACCATGGAGTGGGAGCAGGATTACATGGCCGAGCGGCTGAGCCGGATCGAGGATGCCGCCGACCAGATTGAAACCCGCCTGAACCTGGAGCCGAAAGGTAACCAGGAGAAGAGTGCCCCGGCAGCTGCAGATATCTTGAACGACGCAGCCGACGCACCCTCCGCTGCGGTTGGGGCCGATACGGAGGATGCCGCGGCCAGGGTCCCCCAGTCCGAGGAAAGGACCGTGCCCGAAGCCGGGACCCCCTCCCCCGCGGTCGATGATGCTGCGCCGACCGGCCAGTTGCCTGCGGGCACCGCCGCCGACCGGGATGCCGATGCGGACATGACCCGCAGCCTGCAGAAGGCCGAACAGGCTCGCGATAACGCCGAAGGGGAAATCCGCAGGCCCGAGGAAATCCAGGCGAGCGAGGATCAGAACCGTCTCTTTGAGCTACGCTGCCAGGAGCAGGCCGCCAGGAAAATCCTGTCAACCATCTCCTCCTCCCTCTTCCATCTGGACAAGGGCGGGGAGATTCGCTGGCGCACATATACAGCACACAGGCGGGTACGCGGCCTCGTTCGCAGCATCTTCTACCGCCTACGGCACAAGACGTTCAAACTCAGCGAAAACAAGGTCTTCCTGGCGGGACGCCATCTCCAGGCGGAGATGAACCATTTCCTGATTGAGAAGCTCTACGCCGAGCTGGGCAAGGGACGGTTCAAGACCGAGGACCTCCTGACCACCATCATCAACCACCAGATGATCGAGTCCTCCGCTGAGGGCCGGACCGATTACTCCGGCATGCCCGCCGTCAGGGATAACGTGGAGGAGGCCAAGCACGAGGGCTACGCCATTGAACTGGGCCAGATACAGGACATGTTCGAGGCCGGTGAGATCTCCCGCTCCCTTGCCAAGGAACTGCGCCGCAACGTATACGTCATGCAGGTGGATGCGGACTCGGCCCTCTGATTACATGAGTCCCGAGCTAACGTTGATGTCTGCCAGCCACTGACGCAGGTCGTTGAGCTCACGGATGTCAACACTATGGTCCAGGTGGTCGTACTCATGGGCCTGCAGCCAGGTGTGCTCGTCCAGCCAGGCCGCCAGGGCCCTGAACTCATACTTGGGAACGACCGTGTCCTCGGAACCGAAACCGAAGAAGACCGGCTTCTCCAAATCCGCCAGGCGGGCATCGGCAGGGGCCGTGCCCTCCACCAGTCCGGGGGCCAGGAATCCTGAAAGGCAGACCGAGGCCCGGTAACGCTCCGGATTGACCCTCAGCAGGTGGACCGCCAGCATCCCTCCCTGGGAGAAACCCATGACCACAATCTGCCTGTCGGCGGGAATGTGCTCTCCCACCCACTCGTCTATGGCCTTGGCCGCGGCATATCCGTCCCGGTCCAGGTCCTCCCGCTCCGGGCGCATGTCGTGGAACCAGGTGTATCCGGGGCCGAACATCCCCTTTTCACTGCCCGGCACCATCATGGGGGCCCTGAGGGAAATCGAATCATTGTAGGGGGCCACATAGCGCATCAGATCCGCCACGTCCTCCTCGTTGGAACCCCAGCCATGCATAATCAGGAAGAGTGGACGGCTGGTATTGGCAGCGGCCTCTTTACGGGAATACAGGACGTACTCCACTGTGAGCGGGTCGCCGAATCGCCCGGGAACCGCTGTGGACTCCCTGCCAATCAGGCCCGTCCGGTCTTCTGCGCCTTTTCCACCGTCACTGATTGCTTCAGCATTACCCATACCTCCACGATACCGTCCGCCGGAGGTGAATGCACGATAGGACCGAACGGCAATCCTGGTTGTCGCACAATGCAGCGCGCCCGATGCGGAGGCAAGACAATCGACAATGAGGCAGCGCAAATGGCAGAGCAGACAAGACGGCATAACTCACTGAACGGATGAAAATCGAGACGGCGAAGAGAACCGGATCCAGGTCAGCGGTGATTTGAAACCTTGTCTTTTGGTTTTAAGGCTCGGATTCCAGGGATTGGATCTGTCCACCCCAATCCGCCTGGAGCCTGGACATCTGGTCCGCGTTACCGATGACCACCCACCGTTTGCCCGAAAGCAGTCGCATATCCGAAACGGAAAGAGCCTCACCACCACCGAATCGGTCCAAGAGATTCGCGGCCTGGGAACGAATGGGCCCCTTGGCCAGGGACGCAGCGGAATCATTGTTGAAGACCGCATATGCAACCTTGTTGCTGGCGCAGTACCTGACGTGGGAGACCCCGACGAACCTGTCCGCACCGGCTTCCTGCCATCCCGAAGAACAGGAGCCCACAGCCCGATCTATGCCCTGGGTCATGGCCTGGGCTGAATCAATCGGAGCAGCATCGACCTCCTTGGCCTTGATCAGCCCCTGCGGATGCCCCTCGGCGATGACCAACCCCGCAACCGTGAAGAGGACCCCACACAGGAGGAGGATGATTCCACCCGAGCCCACAGAACGGTGCCGGCCCGCAGGCATATATATGTGTGCCTGGCAACAATGACCAGGACCACCGTCAGGAGGGCAAACCCCAGGGAGGCACCCGCCCAGGCGGAAATCGCAACCCGACCGATGACCCCCAGCCTGGTCGGCGCAACGGCATGGGCCAGGAGGGCAAGCCCGGCCAGGACCGAGACCAGACCGGTAATGATGGCGAGCCTGGCCCAGATGTTGGCATGTTGAACCTGAACGGGACGCTCGTCGACATAAGGGCCGGGAGGATAGGCAGCGGGCAAGCCCTCGCCGTATTCGCCGTCCGTCAACTGCTGATCGAGCTGGTTGAATCCATCAGCCATACGACTCACCGCCCTTCCGCCCAGGCTTCATCGACTTTCGATACTGCCCAGTCTATGGTCGGTACGCGCATGAAACCCTCCAGGCGGGCAATGATTCACCATCCTGTCAATTCCGCCGACGAACGGGGCGCGGCTCAACCCTTGGTGGAGCGGGGGTCCTCCTTGCCGATGGTCCTCTTGTCGCGCACCTGATTGGCTCCCTTCTTGTGGACGTTGACCTCGCCGCCACCGGACCTGTCCGCATAGACCTTGGCCTGCTTTGCTGCCTCCGCCTGGGTGGCAAAGGTCTTGGAGGCGCGTGAGGCCCCGGCCCTCTTGACGCTCCAGACGTCACGCCCCTTCTCGAATTGCACGTGATAATCAGCCATGATGACTTCCTTTCAGTACCTCGCTGTACTTACTCATCATCCACCGCCGACCCAGGGCGCAAGTGCTCCGACACGCCTGCCTCCGAACGGAACTCGTCGGGCAGATTCGCCACATTCCACGAGCCTGGACTGGCCGCCCAAGCAGATTTAGACCGGCGCATATCGCAATCCGCCACAGATAGGCACGATTCCCCAATTGAGCAGGCCAAGAGATACAAGAACAGAAACTGAATATAAAGGAAGGGAAAATCGAACCACGAGGGAAATGAAATCTCCGAGAGCGGGCGACGGGAATCGGACCCGCCTCTGAAGCTTGGGAAGCTTCCATTCTACCAATGAACTACGCCCGCAGTCGCGCCGTCAGTACTTCGCATGAACAGCACGCAAGTCTTTATGATAGCAGTTCCTGAGGATACGCGCGAGTCCGCGCCCCAGACGGTTCAGTAGCCGATTTGGCTACCCGCTCCGCTTTCTGCATCCACCTGGGTCTGGCCCATCTCCTGGCTCATGCGCATAAGGCGGGCGATGCGCTCATCAGTGGGCGGGTGGGTGGAGAAGAGTCTGCTGAATCCCTCGGCCGAGAAGGGGTTCTCAATCATCATGGCGGCCGCGCTCTGAGTACCGGAGGTCTGTGGCATGGGCACGGCCTGGGCACCATAGGAGATCTTGTTCAGGGCGGACGCCAGGGCGGCCGGATCACCGGTCAGGCGGCTCCCATCCTCATCAGCGTCATATTCACGTGTACGGGAGATGGCCATCTGAATCAGGGAGGCGCCCAGAGGGGCCAGGATGGAGCTGATCAGAACGCCAATCAACCCCAGGGCTCCTGTCGAATTATCCCGGTCACGGTCGCTACCGCCGCCGAAGTACATCAGGGAGTACCCCAGATACGTGATGACCGTGGCCATGGCCGAAGCAATTGCCGAGGTCAGGATGTCGTGGTTGTAAACGTGCATGAGTTCATGCCCCAGCACGCCCCGAATCTCGCGTTCGTTGAGGATGCGCAGGATTCCCTGGGTGCAGCAGACGGCTGCATGGCGCTCATTGCGGCCGGTGGCGAAGGCATTGGGCGATTCGGTCGGGGCAACGTAAATCCTGGGCATGGGCTTGCCTGCACGGCCCGAGAGTTCCCGGACAATCCGATAGAGCTCCGGGGCCTCCTGTTCACTGACCGGCTGGGCGTGCATGGAAGCGATTGCCACCTTGTCGGAAAACCAGTAGGACCCGAATGTGGTGGCCAGACCGACGATGATGTAAACGCCCAGGGTCCCCTGCCGACCTCCGGTCAGCCACCAGATCAGCATAATGACAGCCCACATGAGGGCAAACAGCAAGGTCGTTTTAAGACCGTTGAAATGCCCGTGAACCTTCAGCTTGCCATCCATGAGTCATATGTTAGTCTGCGTTGCTGGATTTTGACTGAATAGAAACTGTGCGGTCCCACCATGCATGGCGAGACCGCACCATCGACCCCGCGGAAAGCAGTGGGGCTGAAAATCCGCCCTAAGCGCCACCCTCCAGGGTCCTCCTCCGGAACTACTCGCCGTGGGCCAAACTTCTGAGCTTATCGGGGTCGGTGACCTTGATGTGCTCACGTCCAACCTTGGCGCCTTCGGCACGTTCGTAAGCGTCAACCCGCTTCCAGCCGGCGAAGTCGATGGGGGTTATCCCCTTGGAGGCCAGGAGACGGTCGATGGAATCGTCGGCACGGTCGGGGGCCAAACGGCCATGGGACTCAGTGGAGGCCAGATCATCCAGCATGTTGCCGATGGTCTCCAGGGCATCAGACTTCGTGGATCCAATCAGGCCTACCGGGCCGCGCTTGGCCCATCCCGTAGCATAGAGACGATCGATCGGGTGACCACCCTCGGCCTGGGGGGCGGAGCAGACCCGACCATGTTCGTTGGCCAGGGTGTACCGGGAGAAGTCGTAGGGGATGCCACTCACCTCGGCAGGCTTATAACCGATGGCATGGTAGACGGCCTGGACCGGGCACTCCTCGTACTCGCCGGTTTCGCCCATAACACCCTCGGGGGTCACCTCGGTCTTCTCCAGGCGAATGCCGCTCACCTTGCCGTCCTGACCCAGAATGGCTGCCGGCATCCGGTTGAAGTGAATGCAGAATCGACGGTCGGCCGGGTTGCCCTCGAAGTCGACGCCGCCATCCGCTTCCATGTCTTCGGCCATGTCCTTGATGGCGTAGAGCTCCTCCAGCATCTGCCTGGTCAGCTTGTCCTGTGCGGCCAGGTCGATGGTCTCCGGATCGAGGTCGAAATCCTCGTCGTCAAGAACAATCTGGACCCCGGGCAGCTTCTCCAGCTCGCGCAGCTCCTGGACGGAGAACTTGGCCTGGGCCGGGCCGCGGCGGATGAACATGTGGAGCTCGCGGGCCTTGTTTCCCTTGATGCCCTCGTACACGTTATCGGGGATATCGGTGCCCAGAAGATCATCTGCGCGGCGCATCAGAATCCTGGCCACATCCATGGCCACATTGCCGCCGCCTATCACCGCCACCTGTTCGGCATCCAGGGGCCACTCCCGACCCGCTGTCGGGTATCCGTCATACCACTCCACGAAGTGGGCGGCACCGTATACGTGATCCAGGCTGTGCCCCTCGATCTCCAGAGGACGGTCGTCCACGGCACCAGTAGCGAAGAGGACCACGTCATAGCGGTCCCTCAGGTCATCAAGGGAGACATCACGGCCGAATTCCACATCCGCATAAAGGTGGATATCGGGGTTATCCAGCGTCTTTTCCAAGGCCCCGGCGATGTACTTGATGCTGGGGTGGTCGGGCGCCACACCGTATCGGACCAGGCCGAAGGGAACCGGCAGCTTCTCGAAGAGGTCGATGCGGGCACGGCTGCCAAGCCCGAGCTCGTCACCCTTCTCCTTGAGCTGACGAAGAAGAATGTCCGAGGCGTAGACCCCGGCAGGGCCGGCACCCACGACTGCAACACGCAACTGCCCATCGGCTACGTCGCCGGTCGGAGAGGCTGAATTGTTGGAATCATTGACCTTGTTATCGCTCATGCCGACCAGCCTAACGTAAAGTCGGAATCCGCAACAGACAGGGTCGGAGTCACTCCCCGGGACTTTCACCAAATTTTGGCAGCCCTGTTTTCCCTGGATGGAGTCGCAGGTGTGCCTCTCCAGTCGGACGAGGGCAGGTCACCGTTTCACCCGCATGGATGCCGCACCCGGGCCCGGGGAATACCGGGAGGGTTCAGTCCCGGTCAAGGAGCGCGGTCAGTGCCCAGAGGATGGAGACCACGTCGATGGCCTCCTGCATGAAGGCGCCGACGACAACCGGAATCAGGTCGAAGGCCGCACAAAGCATGCCCACGGTGGCCAGGGAAAGTCCGGCCAGGACCGCCTGGAGCATGACCCGTTTGGTTCGGCGGGCGATGGCGATGGACCTGGGCAGACTGGCGATATCGTCATTCATGATGACCGCCTGGGCCGATTCGGAAGCCGCCGTCGTGGTTCCGTCGGTAATGGCCATGCCCACATCGGCCGCGGCCAGGACCGGGGCATCGTTAACCCCGTCACCCACCATCAGCGTGATGGATCGGGTTATCGATTCACCAACGAATTTCGAGAGCCACCGGTCCCACCAGGGTTCCCGGTTGGGCTCTGCTTTTGCAGCCTCGGCAATCAGGTCTGCCTTGTCCTCGGGGAAGAGGCCAGCATGGACGTCACTGATGCCCACCTGGTCGGCGATGACCCGGGCCGATTCCTCCTTGTCGCCGGTCACCATGGAGAGGCGTTCTATACCCAAGGCATGAAGGTCGGCAATGGTCTGCGCGGCATCATCCCTGGGTACATCCTTCATGACAATCCGCGCCGTCACATCCCCGTCAATGGAGACGTAAGCAGCCATCTCGTCGGGGGCGAGAGGCGCAAAGGCACTCTCTGAGACAGCCGGGTCACCGCCGGATACATAGGCCATGCGGCCCACACGCACCGTGTGCCCGTCAATGAGCCCCCGGACCCCGTTACCGGCCTCCTCCTGAACATCCTGGGCCTTGAAGCGGGCATCTCCCTGACGAATCCGCCCCTCCTCAACCCGGTTGCCTGCCGCCGTGATGCCGTTGGCCAGGATATGGACCGAATAGGACTCAACGGCCCCGGCCATGGCCAGAACCTGCCCGGTCTCCCATTCGGCGTTCTGCTGGTCGGCCATGTCAACGTGGGTGACCTGGGGCCGCTTGACCGTCAGGGTGCCCGTTTTGTCAAAGAAGATGTGCGAGACCCGGCCCAGGTTCTCAATAACATCCTGGGTCTTGATCAGGAGTCCGGCCTTGGCCAGTCTGCCGGAACCGGCCATGTAGGCCACCGGGGCGGCAATCAGAAGGGGGCAGGGGGTGGCCAGGACCAGGACCTGGGCAAAGCGGGTCGGTTCCCCGGAGATGATCCAGGCCACGCAGGCGATGATGAAGGCCAGAACCGTAAAGGGAACGGCCATCAGGTCGGCCGTCTTGACCACGGCCGCCCGGGAGGATTGGGCCGAGCGTACCAGGTTGAGAATCCGCTGGTACTGGGAATCCCGGGAGAGCTGCCTGGCCCTCATCAGGAAGGTGCCCGAACCGTTGACCGCACCGGACATAATCTGGGAACCCTCGTAGAACTGCCGGGGCATGGGTTCCCCATTGATGGTCGAAAGGTCCAGGGTTGCCGAGGGGCTGACCATCTCGCCGTCGACGGGCACGGTCTCTCCGGGTTTGACCACCAGGAGGTCGTCCAGAGCCACCTGAGCCACCGGGACGGTCTCCCAATCCGATTCCTCGGGCAGGCTGTGCCCATCAATCCGGGCCTCCCTGCCGCCATCGACCACATGGGCCACCTGGGGCGCCGCCTCGACCAGGAGGGTCAGGTTGCCTTGGGCCTTGTTATTGGCGTATTGCTCGATTGCGTCGCCCGAGTAGAGCATGAGGACCACGGCCCAGCTGGCCCAGTACTGCTTGACGGCCAGGGTGGAAAGAATGGCCACCACTGCCAGGATATCCACGCCAACATGACCATGACGGACGTCGTCTATCATTCCGCGAAGGGTGTCAATAAGGGAAATGGCGACCAGGATCGTAACAACCCACTGGGCAATCACCTGATGGGGCCGCCATAGCAGGCCCATGGCCAGACCGCAGGCCAGGACCAGCCAAAGCATGGGTACCTTGGAGGCAAAGGACAGGATTTTCTTCATCACCGCTCCCGGAGGTCGACAGACGACGAGGCGCCGATGGATGCCCCTCGCTTCTCCCGTCCACCCTATATCCAGATGTGTTTCCCCGAGCCGAGCGACATGAGGAAAGACCGACTGCCCGCATGGCGAGCGCCGTAGGACCATTCCGTGGATTCAGACGGGAGGAACTGAGGCGATGAAAACAGGTGGGGTTCCCGGACACCAGCTTATGATGTCCAGGAACCCCACCTGTCAGAGCGCTCTACCCTGCCTTCAGGGTGCGAATCGCCATCCCACGGTGCGAGCGGTCACACTCGGGAAAAGCGTTCTCCGGTTCACTGCCCGAAGAAGAACCCGAAGGGATCCTGCGGGTTGTTTCCGTTACCGCTACCGGAATCATCCTGTCCGGAACCGTCATCACCGGAACTCCTCTTATTGGACTTGGGCCTGCCTTGCACGGCCTGCTCTTCCTGGTCGAGGGTGATATTCAGATCGACGGCCTGGTTGTTGCGCACAACCGTAATCTTGGCCGAACTGCCGTAGGCCGCGGCCCGCACATATCCCAGGAGGGAGTAGTTGTTGTTGACCGCATTGTCGTTGAAGGCCACGATGGTGTCGCCGGTCTTGATGCCCGCCTTTTCCGCGGGGGAACCGGCGACCACCTTGTTGACCTTGGCGCCGCCACGGGTGACCCCATCGGCCTCGACCGTGCCGCTGGTAATGGTCACGCCCATGGAGACGTGCCTTGCCTTGCCGCTCTTGATGATCTCCTCGGAGATCCTCTTCACCAGGTTGGAGGGGATGGCGAAGCCGATGCCGATGGAGCCCGCCTCGGACTGGGAGGAGGCCATGGAGGCGATGGAGGAGTTGATACCGATGACCTGACCGGCGGCATTGAACGTAGGACCGCCCGAGTTACCGGGATTGATGGCCGCATCCAGCTGGATGGCGTTGGTCACGACGGGGTTGTTGTTGCTCTCATCCATGACCGAAACAGGGCGGTTCAGGGCCGATACGATACCCGTGGTGGCTGTGTTCTCATAGCCGAGCGGGTTTCCGATTGCCATGACATCCTCACCGACGGCCAGCTGGTCCGAGTCGGCGTACTGAATCGGTTTCAGGTCACTCGGGGCCTTTTCCAGGGCGATGACCGCCAGGTCGGCCGTGGTATCCACCCCGACCACCTTGGCTGTATATATCTGGCCATTGGACAGGGTTACATTGATCTCCTGAGCACCATCGACCACGTGGTTGTTGGTGACCACATGGCCCTGGTCGTCAATGACCGCACCAGAGCCTGCACCCACACCGTTGTTGACCTTGACCTGAATGGAGACCACGGAGGCGGAGACATCCTTGCTGATGGCCTGCCAGTCGGGGGCCTTCCCGCCCTCGATCTTGGCGGTCCCCTGCCCGGAGGAGTTGGAGGAGATCCCACTCAGGCTGGATGAGCTGGGAAGGCTGACCCAACCGTTGGAGAGGGCGGCCCAACCAAGACCCAGCATCAGGGCCGCAGCGACCAGAGCCGCCACCACGGCGGTGAAGACATACTTGCCGGAGCCACTCAAGGAACCCCCACGCATGGAGCCGTCAGGAGCCTTGCCGTCGCCACCCGGAGGGAAGGACCCCTGACCCTGTGCGGCAGGCCGACCGAAGACGGGGTATGGAGCACCCGGACGGTTACCAGCGGGGGCACTACCATTGGCGGGCTGCCCGAAGACTCCGCGCCCACCGGGCTGGCCCTGTTGGCCCGAGGCGGGCTGTTGCCCGGGTTGACCCTGCTCACCGGGCTGGCCCTGTTGATTCTGCTGGGTCTGCTGGATCCCGGGTGCGGTCTGCCCGGTCGGGGCATAGGCACCATACAGCGGAGCCGGACGATAGTAGGCCTGCCCCGCCTGCTGTGGCTGCGCATCCTTCGACGCTTCGGATGAGGAAGTGGGAGTTGCACCCGCACCCGGAGTTCCAGGATCCGCGTTGAGGGACTGGGCCGACGCCCCGTCCCCGTTCTCCGGGACTATATCCATCGGGTTAGTTGCGTAATCGGTCGAAGCCACTTGCGGCTGGGCGATGGGCTCGGGCCGGCCCATCTGGCCGGCTCCATCCTGCTTGACGGGTTCATTTCGTGCTGCGGACTCCTGCTGGTTGGGTGCCTCAGCCTGCGAATCGGCAGTCTCGTTCTCGATATGGCCGGTCTGCCATGACTGGTTCCCATCCGACCCTTTCCAGGGTTCGGGCCTGTTCTCTTCAGCCATTCCTGCTCCTTCGAATCAACTCTATGCACTGCCTATTGCGTGGCCGCACCTGATAATCTACCCCGGCAACCCGCGATATTCGTTGATTATACGTAGGCTATCGGGTCCTTATTATCATTCGAACCGCTATCAGACTAAGACAGGTGGCCTGGATGATTTCTGAACGTTCCATGAAAGCGGATTGTGACCTTCCATCCAATCTGCCGAGAGTGTGCCTCCTGGAGGCGAATCGCTTAGCCATGCTTTTGGATACAGTGAAACCATGACCTTCCTCATGAATCCCCTGGGAGCGGAACCCGGCCGACCGGGCGACCGTTCCGCCTTCTCGTTCGAAGCCATCACCCAACTGCCCTCCGCCGCAGACGGACTGGGCCGCGAGGGGCGGCGGTACGGCCGGACCGGAATCATCCATACCCCCCACGGCGATATTCATACGCCGGCTTTCATCCCGGTGGCCACCCAGGCCGCCATGAAGGCCGTGCTGCCCGAGCAGATGCGCGAAATGGGCGCCCAGGTGCTTCTGTCGAACGCCTTCCACCTCTTTGAACGCCCCGGCGAGGATATTCTGGACCAGGCAGGCGGACTTGCCCGGTTCATGAACTGGGATGGCCCCACCTACACGGATTCCGGCGGATTCCAGGTCCTCTCCCTTGGAGCGGGATTCAAGAAGACCCTGGCCATGGATGTGACGGGAATGCAGTCCGACGAGGTCATCGCCGAGGGGAAGGAACGCCTGGCCTTCGTCGATGAGGACGGAGTCACCTTCAAATCGCCCCTGAACGGGGACCAGCACCGATTCTCTGCCGAGATATCCATGGGGATCCAGCACAAGATCGGGGCCGATGTCATGTTCGCCTTCGATGAGTTGACCACCCTGATGAACACGCGCTCCTACCAGGAGAAATCAGTGGAGCGGACCTTCCGGTGGGCCAAGCGGTGCGTGGCGGAGCATGAACGCCTGACCGCAGAAAGGACGGGAAAGCCCTATCAGGCCCTGTTCGGCGTCGTGCAGGGGGCCAATTACGAGGACCTCCGCCGCAAGGCCGCCGGTCAGATCGCCTCCCTGGACTTCGACGGGGTGGGCATCGGCGGGGCCATCGAAAAGCGGCTTCTGGGCCAGACCTGCGCCTGGATATGTGACGAGATGCCCGAGTCCCGACCCAGGCACGTTCTGGGCATCGCCGCCGTGGACGATATCTTCGCCGGTGTGGAAAATGGCGGCGACACCTTCGACTGCGTGGCACCGGCCAGGTGTGGCCGCAACGGGGCCGTCTTCACCCGCGACGGCCGTTGGAACATCAAGCGCGCCCAGTTCAAGAACGACTTCAGGCCCATTGAGGAGGACTGCGACTGCTACGCCTGCACCAACTACTCCAGGGCCTATATCAACCACCTTCTGCGGGCTCGGGAATTCAACGGGTTCACCTTGGCCACCATTCATAATGAGCGTTTCTTCGTCCGCCTCCTGGACGAGATCCGCGCCTCCATCGATGGCGGCTATTTCGATGACTACAAGAAGGAGACCCTGGCAAGGTTCTACGCCAACGGCTCCAGAGGGTAAAACCAACACGCTTGCAATTGCGCCACCTGCGGGGACATGCTATCATTTCTGTTTGTCTGCGAACGTGGCGGAATGGTAGACGCGCTGTCTTCAGGTGGCAGTGAGCGAATGCTCGTGAGGGTTCAACTCCCTCCGTTCGCACGGAGACGAAACGCCGTCGACAAGGGTTCTTCCCTGTCGGCGGCGTTTTCCATATCTTCAATCAGTCAGGTGCCGGAAGCAGCACTCCCGGCACCTCACCTTTTATAGACCCTCCGGGTCTTCTTCTATGTCCTGATCATCGAAGACCTTCCGCCCACTGTAGAGGTCCATGTCCAGCTCGTTTTCCGTCCTGGCCACAATGACGGCCGTATTGGCGGCACCAGCCACGTTGACCAGGGTGCGGCCCATGTCGACCAACTGGGAGATGGGCTGCATGATGGCGATGAAGGGAACGGGCAGACCCGCCGCCGTGAACAGGGAGGTGGCGGTAATCGTGGCCGTACCGGGCACACCCACCGTCCCGACGGAAACCACCAGGGCGAAGACAATCAGAAGGGCAAAGCGCACGAAGGAGTACGAACCACCCTGGGCATTGATGGCGAAGACCGCCAGGAGGACCGGCCAAAGACCGGCGCATCCGGGCATACCCAGATTGGCACCCAGGCTGGCCACGAAGGAGGCGGCCTCCTCCGGAACGCCGGCCGAGCGCAGCTGGCGGACGGTGACGGGAATGGTGCCGATGCTGCTCTCGGAGGTGAAGGCCACCACACCCGCAGGCCAGAGGGCCCGGAAGAAGGGCAGGGGGTTGACGCGTCCAACCAGGGCCAGAATCAGGGGCTGGGCCAGGAAGAGCTGAATGGCCAGTCCCAGGTAAGCCACCAGGAGAACACCCAGAAGGGGCAGGAGACTCTTGAGGCTACTGTTCCCGATGGCGGCCGCAATCAGGGAGAGGACAGCGTAGGGGGTAAAGCCGACGATGATCTGGGTGGCCTTGGAGAGCACCACATTGCCGGCTTCGACGAAGGCCTTGAAGGGGGCCACGCTCTTCTCGCCACGCGGAGTAGAGGCGGCCTTGTTCATGGAAACAGCCAGGAGGATGGCGAAGATCACAATCGGAATGACCTGGTTATTGGCCCAGTTATCGGCAAGATTCGACGGGAAGAGCCCTACCAGGGTATCGACCACCCCGGGCACCTCGCGGGGTTTAACCCCCTTGGGCAGGGCCTGGTCAAACCCCTTGCCCACCTGGAAGAGCAGTCCGAGGACCAGAGCAATCACGGCTGCCGTGAAGGTATTGACCAGCAGGAGCACGATGGTCTTCAGGCACGATGGTCTTCAGGCTGATGTTCTTGAGCCTGCCGGCCCCGCCTATCCGCCCGATGCTGGCGACGATGCTGAAGAGCAGGAGGGGGACCACTATGGCCGATATGACCTTGGACCAGATGGCGCCGAAGGCTCCCACGTAAGCGGTGTGGCCCGAGAAGCCAACCCCCACGATGATTCCCAGTACCGTGGCTATGATGACCCGCCAGCTGAAGTTGACCTTGGTCTTCTTGCTCAGCAGGGCCAGCCCTGCAAAAAGGACGACGACGACTATCAGAGCCGCCCAGTCCCAACTCGTTTCCGACATCGGATCTCCTCTTTTAGCAAACCTTCCCAGAGACCGGTCGGCCCAGGGGTGAGGTTTAATCTAGCAGGAGAAAAACGTAAGTTCATCCGGTTCGGGCCTAATGCATATATCTGTTGCTTATGAGGCGTTATTCCCGGACCGATCAGGCCGATTCAAAGGCGGTTGCCGACTAGGAGCGGACCAGACGGGCGATGGCCTCGGAAGCCTCTTCCATCTTCTCGTCGGCCTCCTCCCCGCCCTTGGCGGCAGCCTGACGGACACAGTGGTTCATGTGGTCATCCAGAAGCGTCAGTGCCACCGATTTCAAAGCGCTGGTGGAGGCTGCAATCTGGGTGAGGATGTCGATGCAGTAGGTATCGGACTCTACCATCTGCTCGATGGCCCTGACCTGACCCTCGATACGCCGAAGTCTGGTGATGGTTCTCTTCTTGTCGTTGGCATATCCGGGCAAGGTCCACTCCATTCCTGGTCGGACCATGGCCTGCCGGGCGGGAACCGAGGATTGTCCATGAAATCCGTCTTGAAATCTACCATCAGTATACCCCCCGGGGGTATTATGGAGGCAATCCACTCCGAAAGGGTGATTCATGAGCAGCACTCTCGTTCTCATTGCGGCCCTGGTCATAACGGCAGGCATCATCTGGTATTTCTTCGCGCCCAAGAAAGCCGCCCAGGCCAAGGAAGAGGACGGCGTCCAGACCGTCCGCATCACAGTCAAAGGCGGATACAGCCCCCAACTGATCCAGGTTCAGGCCGGGCGGCCGGTCAAGCTGGTCTTCGACCGCCAGGAGAGCGGAGAGTGCTCCTCGCACGTGGTCTTCAACGACTTCAACATCGACAAGACCCTGCCTGCCTTCCAGACCTCGACCATCCAGCTGACACCACCCAAAGCCGGCGACTACCCCTTTGCCTGCGGAATGAACATGCTCCATGGGATGCTCCGGGCCACCGACGGACCCCGGGCAGGGGATACCGCGGACTCCACCCGGACAGAAGCGGACGAAGCAGTGCCCAATCAGGAGCAGAGGAACCAGGGGCAAATCAACCAATCTCAGGAGGACCAGGGCGAAGCGGACCAGGAACGAACGGCTGAAATCCGCGACCTGACCCGACGGTTCATCGTGGCCCTGATCTTCACCCTCCCGGTCTTCATCCCGGCCATGTTCGGCATGTTCATCCCCATGCCCCACATCCTGATGAACCCCTGGGTTCAACTGGTCCTGATTCTGCCGGTCATGTTCTACGCAGGCTGGCCCATCCACCGCACCGGATGGCTGGCCCTGGCGCACCGGACTCCCGAGATGAACTCCCTGGTCGCCCTGGGCACCGCCACCGCATTCCTCTACTCGCTGGTGGTCACCATAGCGCCGCAACTCCTCCCCGTCGGCAGTCGTGAACCCTACTACGAGGCGGTGGGAACCATCATCACCCTGATGATTCTCGGCCAGATACTTGAGGCACGGGCGCGACGCGGCACCGGTGATGCCATTCGCGCCCTGGTCGGATTGAGGCCGAAAACGGCCACCGTGGTCAGGACCGACCAGGATGGCATGGAGACCACCAGGGAAATCCCGGTCGACGATGTGGCCGTCGGAGATGTGATCCAGGTCCACCCGGGCGAGAAGATGCCAGTGGATGGCCAGGTCATTTCGGGGTCATCCTCGGTCGACGAGTCCATGGTGACCGGCGAACCCATGCCCGTTCTCAAACAGGAGGGCGACTCCCTGGTGGGGGCCACCGTCAACGGGACAGGCTCCCTGCGCTACAGGGCCACCCAGGTCGGTCAGGACACGGTCCTGGCCCAGATCATCCGCCTGGTCAGGACGGCCCAGACCTCCAAGGCGCCCATCCAGAAACTTGCCGACCGGATATCCTCCATCTTCATTCCAGGGGTCATCCTGGTGGCGCTGTGGACCTTCGTGGTCTGGTGGGTCTTCGGCCCCATGCCCCGCGGGGTCTACGGAATAGTGGCGGCGGTCTCCGTCCTGGTCATCGCCTGCCCCTGCGCCCTGGGACTCGCCACCCCACTGTCGGTGACGATCGGAACCGGGCGCGGAGCCCGGGCCGGCGTGCTCTACAGGTCGGCGGAGGCCCTCCAGGGGGCGCATGATGTTGATACGGTCGTGCTCGACAAGACGGGCACCATCACCCAGGGCCGTCCGGAACTGGCCGACGTTCTGACCGCACCGGGGGTGGACGGCCGGCTCCTGATCAGGGCGGCCGCAAGCGCCGAGAGCAACTCCGAGCATCCCCTGGCCCAGGCCATCGTTCAGGCAGCCAAGGACCGCAACCTCGCCATGGTCCAAGCCGACGGCTTCGATTCGGTCACCGGCGAGGGCATCGACGCAACCTTCCCCCCGGGCTCCTTCCAGGAAGACAGGGCGGAAGGTCCCCGTAACGGGGATGCCATCCATGTCCTGGTCGGCAACCGCAGGCTCCTCGAAGGCAGGGGAATCGAGTCGGGTACCGGACGGTCGGACCATGCGGACACACAGTCGCTCTTCGACACCGCCCGCAGCTGGGAAGACCAGGGGCGCACGACCATCTTCGTCGCCATCGATGGACTTCCGGCCGGGGTCCTGGCCGTGACCGACCAGGTCAAACCCGGCTCCAGGCAGGCCATCCATGACCTGAACGAACGCGGCATCCAGACAATCATGTTGACCGGCGACAACCAGGGCACCGCCGAAAAGGTGGGTGGTCAGGTAGGTGTCAACCGGGTGGTGGCGCAAATCCACCCCGAGGACAAGGCGGGCATCGTCAAGGCCCTCCAGGCCCAGGGGCACAAGGTCGCCATGATCGGGGACGGAATCAACGACGCCCCGGCCCTGGCCCAGGCCGACCTGGGTATGGCAATCGGCACCGGAACGGACGTGGCCATCGAGTCCGCCGACGTAACCCTGGTCTCGGGCGACCTGAATGCAGCCGTCAAGGCCATTGACCTTTCGGCGGCGACCATGCGCAACATCCATCAGAACCTCTGGTTCGCCTTCGGGTACAACGGCCTGGGCATACCCATCGCCGCCGGTCTCCTCTACCCCTTCACCGGCCTCCTCCTCAACCCGATGATCGCCGGGGCCGCCATGGCCTTCTCGTCCCTGTCGGTGGTCCTGAACGCCAATCGTCTACGCCGAACCCCGCTCAGGGCCAGACCGGTCAAGGGGGCCACCCCCATCGACATGGATGCCCTTACTACGGATATCAACATTTCCGACCATCAAGAACACAACCAAGAGAAAGGACATGAGATGGGACTCTTCCACCGTCATGACAACAATCAGCAGAATCAATCCGCCAAGGTGACCGACCCGGTCTGCGGTATGACCATCGACCCCGACACGGCTGCGGCCAAGCGCGACTATCAGGGGAACACCTACTACTTCTGCTCGCAGAACTGCGCCGACACCTTCAACAAGGACCCGGAGAAGGTTCTGAACAAGTAGGTTGGGCGGCAGGCCAGCACCCGTGAGGTGGGCCGCCTAGTCCTCCTCGTCGAGTTGGCAGGGCTCATCCAGGAAGGCGAAGATACGGTCCAGATAGGGACCAAGAACCGCGTTCGGCATCTGGTAGAGCTCGTGCATGCTGTCGGGTATCTTCACCAGCTCGGCCTGGCAACTTCCATCTCGCACCTGGGCCACGAACCGTTCCTGTGGTGAGGGAAGAACGAAGCGGTCGTGCTGAGCCTGGAACACCAGCAGGGGTGACTCCACCTGCCCACACTGGGATGGCCTCAGGACCGCCCTGCTCAGTTCCAGGCTCTCCCTTACCCAGCCGAAGGTGGCCGCGCTGGTCTGGAAGCGGACCTGGTCCCGCCTTTGCCGCTGGGTCCAGGCCACCCGGGCCCGGCTTCCCCCGGGGTAGTTGTCCATGTTGATCTCCGGGTTGAAGGGACCGAATCCAGGCGCCATCCGCCTGCTCCACCCCATCAGACATGCACCATTCGCCGCACCCCAGGCCACAGCGGGCATGAGCCCTGTTCTGGGAACAATCATCGGTGAAGAGAGGATGGCCTTGTCGATCATGGCAGGGAACCTCGCCAGGAGCCGCGCCCCCACACCGCCACCCATGGAATGGGCGTACAGGACCAGGGGTCGGTCACCTGCATAGGACCGCCCCACCTGGGAGCAGAAGGCCGCCAAGTCGGCCACATAACGCTGCCAGTGATCCACCCAGACCAGATTGGGATCGGAGACGCCCCGCCCAGAGAACCCGTGCCCCCAGTGCTCCAGGATGCAGACCGAGTACCCCTCCATCAGGAAGTACCAGGTCAGCTCCTGGTACTTGTCGGCGAACTCCGTGAACCCGAAGGAGATGACCACCGCACCACGGCAGCGGGCCTGGCAGGGTTCCGAAGTGCGGTCCTGGAACTCGCCCCGGTCGTAGCAGACATAGTGAAGAAGCTCATCCGACCCGTACCGATCCCGGTCCGCCTCATCCACCAGGATGCCGCCCTTCCCCGAAGCGCTTTGGGAGGTCATCCACCCTTCGTGGCGGCAGAGGGCAATATCCGGCAGGACGGTATCCTGCATGATCCGGTCATACCGTTCCTCGTCAATCAGATCGACGGTCATGGCTCAACCTCCTACATGAGCTTGGTGCTCTCCAGGTTCCGAACAATCCAGTCGTTGAAGCGAATCACGGGCTTGCGCAGAAGAAGGCCCAGCAAAAGGGAGGGAACCAGGAAGAGGGCCAGGGCACCCATCTCCCTCCAGAACTCCATCCCGTAAATACCGGCCACGGCGGATTGCATGGCCCCGATGGCGTGGACGAAGGGAAGGAACGGGTAGACCCCCTGGAAGAAACCGGGCAGGGTCTCCATGGGGAAGGTACCGCCCGAGCCGGCCACCTGCATGACCAGGAGGATGACTGCGATGGCCTTGCCGATATCGCCGAAGGAAACCACCAGGGTATAAATCAGGTTCATGAAGACGAAGGAGGTGAAAATGGCCACCACAATGAACAGGAGCGGATGGACGCACTGGACCTTCAGATAGAAGAGGTCACCCAGACCAATCAGGCATCCCTGAAGTACGGACAGGAGGGCGAAGATCGCGAACCGACCGAAGTACTCCTGATAGAGTTTGAGCCCGAAGCGCCGGGCATTGCCCGGAGACTCGGGGCGGAACTCTCCCCAGGGGTGGGGGTCGCCGGGGTCGGCCTCGTCTGCATCCGCCCGATTCCAGGCGGCCTGCAAGGAGTCGAGGTGGAGCACGGACGCCTTCTTCCTGTCGGAGATGGCAACCTTCATCATGGCCGCGAGAATCGTGGCACCCACCCAGATGGAGAGGACGGTATAGAAGGGGGTCATGGCCGACCCGTAGTTCATGACCGGGAAGACGGCATGACGGTTGACACCGACCGGGGAGGCCAGGAGAGAGGCCAACGTGTCCGAATCGCCGGCCAGGAGAGACTTGACGCTCTCGGCATCCTGACCCTGGTAGGCCTGCGTCAGGTGGCCGCTCAGGTCGGTCAACCGCTTCGCGGCCTGGGCAAGCCGCTGGGAAATGCCGGTCAGCTGGTCCTTGGTATGGCTGATGTCATCGGCCATGGAGCCGGTCAGGCCCGAAGCCCCCTTGATGGTGCCATCCAGGCCGGTCAAGAGCTGGCCTGTAGAGCCGACCACGGTATCGACGGCCCCCGCCAGGTCATCCAGTCGCGGCTTCAGATCCTTCCTGTACTGGTCGCGTACCTGGTCAACCGAGGAACGGGCCTGGCTGATTCTGTCCTTAAGGCCCTGGTGGAGTTCATCCAATTTGCCCGAACCGTCCCTGACCGCCTGCGAAGCCTGGCTGATGTGGTCGGCCAGGTCGCGCTGGGAGGCCTGGGCGGTGCGCATGTTGGCCTGGGCCCGGTCGATGGCATCCAACAGGGCCTGGCGCTGGGCGGGAGTCAGACCCGCGTCGGATTGAACAGAGTCCCGCAAGGCATCCAGGCTGGCAATCAATCCGTCATAGTCGGCGGCCGAGGCGTTGACCCTGTTGCTCAAATCGTCCAACTGACCGCTGACCGCAGCACTCTGATTCCCTACCTGGGCAAAGGCGTCGTCAATCTTGGAAGCGATGGTGTCATAGGCTCCGGAAGCCTGGTCCAGGGCTGTATTGACCGAGTCGGCCGAGCCGGAAAGGGACTTCCCCAGGTCCTTGGTGCCCTTGACTCCCTGGTTCAGGGACTTCCTGGTCTGGGAAAGGGCGGAGTCGGACTGTCCCAGAATCCTGCCGGTGGAGTCGATCATCTGTCCCGACGAGTCCAGCAGACCCGCGTAGGCGTTCACCTGATCGGATGCAGTGGCCAACCTGCCTGATATCTGATTGATGTGATCGGTGGCCCTGTCCAGATAGTCCTGGGCCTGGGGGCTCTTGGAGTATGTGAATACCTGGCTGGCGAGGTCAATCCCCACCTGTCCCACGGTCTTGACGAAGGTCTTGTCGATGGTGGTGGCCACCGTATCCGCACCCTGCTCGGTGACATGAGGGGCGATGGCGTTCTTTTTCTCGTTCAGATAGTACTCAAGCTTGGCATGTTCCATGTCGGGCGAGAACAGGGTCATCATATCCGCACTGAAATCCTTGGGGATGATGATGGCGGCATAGTACTCACCTGAGCGCACCCCATCCAACGCCTGGTCACGGTTGACGAACTTCCAGTCCAGCTGGTCGTTTGCCCGCAGGGTGCTGGTAACCGTCTCCCCCACGTTGATTTTGACCGGAATCAGGTCGGACTTGTACCCCTTGTCGGTATTGGCCACGGCCACCTTGATGGCCTTGGTGTTCTTATAGGGGTCCCAGCTGGCGGCGATGTTGAACCAGGCGTAAAGGGCCGGCACGATAACCAACCCCATCAGAACTATGATGGCGATGACGTTGCTGGTGGCATCAGACAGGTCCTTGCGCAGTATCCTCCAGATGTTCTTCATCGGTTCTCACCACCTTCGGATTCCTCAAAGCCCCTGTGGTCCGGGCCCGAACCGCCCGTGCTCCCGGGTGCGCCCTCGGAGGCGCCGCCCTTTCCCTGGTCCGTTCCGACCCCGTCACGTCTCCGGATGGATTCGTGGGCGGCAGCAGTCAGCCTGGTCGTGGCGGTGTCTCCTGCTCGGCGCCCACGGGCCGCGGGCAGAATCAGGGAACGGAAGTCGTCACCGGACCTCTCGGTCATACCAAGCTGCTGAACATAGCTGTCACAGATGTACTCGACAACAATCAGATAGGTATCGATCAGCACGATGGAGGCGATGCAGGCGATCAGCATGACAATCTTGGCCTCGGTGCTGAAAAGGAGGATGAGGAAGAGAACAGGCAGGAGAACCAGGGCCAGGCCCGCCCTGATCAGGGACGGATAGATTGACAGGAAGCGATGGGCCCGCTGCCGCAGAATCGCATGGTAGCCTTCCTCACCGCCGCCCATGAAGGCCCGGGCCAGGTTGCCGAGGTTCAGTCTCCGATCGGCCGAGTGGTTCTGCTCGGTCAGCATCAGGTCGGTGGCGCCCAGACGCCGGTCGAAGAGGGCATTCAGGTTGAGGAGGTACCGCCGCACCACCAGACCAATCAGGAGGGCAACCGGCAGGTACCAGAAGACGTGGAGCATATCCACCCAGTAATGGGACCCGTACATGCCGCCGATGGTCTCCCTCATGGCATTGATTCCGTAGGTGAAGGGGAGCCAGGGATTCAGGTTCCGGAAGAAGTCGGGCATCATTTCAATCGGATACATACCCGAGGAACCCGGAATCTGCAGGATGACCAGGACCACGGCCAGGGCCTTGCCGATGTGACGGAACGAGGCGGCCAGGGCGTAGATGATATTGATGTAGACGAAGGAGGAGAACACCCCGGCAAGAACGAAAAGGAGGGGCTGCTGGCACTGGACGCCCAACATCAGGTCGCCCACCGTAGCAATCAGGGCCTGGAAGAAGCCAACGAAAACGAGGAGGAGCCAGCGACCCAGGTAGGCCTGGGTGGCGTTGCACTTGCCGATACCCTCCTTGTCGACCTCCAGCTTATAGATGGCGATCAGAATGAAACCACCCACCCAAAGGGCCAGATTGGTATAGAAGGGTGCCACCGAGGACCCGTAGTTGCTGACTGGGTAGACCGTATGGGTTTCCAGTTCCACAGGGGTCGCCATGGCCTTGCCGAACGACTCGGGGTTCAGACCAAGGGTCTGGGATATCCGGTTCCAGGCGGCTGAGGACCCCAGGGCAGCCACATCGGTACGAACCACATCCAGATCCGACCTGACCGAGGCCAGTGAGGTCTTGGTGGTTGCCAGGGTGGTCTGGGCCTGGCCGATGGTCGAATCCAGCTGGTCAAGGAGGGTCGATGTTTGAGCGGCTGTGGTCGACAGGCTGGTCAGGGCACCCTGGAGGGAGCCGTTGGAGGCGTTGAGATTATCCAACCCCGTAAGGAGATTGGGCATGGTGGTTCCGGTCAGTCCACGGCTGGCCGTTGACAGCGCCGCGATGCCCGTATTGCCGGTACCAGTCATGGCCGAGCTCAGGTCCGACGTGGCCTGCTTGCCCGATTTCAGGGCGGCCGACGAGTTCTTCCTGAAACTGTCCAAAGAGGATTTCTGCTGTTGGTTGGTGGTCTTCAGACTGGTGATCTGCCCCTGGATGGTGTCATACACAGGATCTCCCGGTCGCAGTCCGGAATGGTCCAGACCGGACTGAAGTCCATCCACTGCCCTCCCGTTGGCATCGACCAGCTGCCCAAGACTCGAGTTGACACGATCAACCTTGTCCTGGGTGGTGTTCAGGTCAGCGGTGATGCCGCCGGCCACCGTGTTCACATCCGCAATCCCGTTCGACAGGTCTGTCGTGCCGTTGGCCAGAGCCTGGTTCAGAGCGGTGGAAAATCCCAGACTGTCATCCCGAACCTGGGTCATGGTGCCCTGGGCCTTGCTCAGGGTGGTCTGGGTTGAGGCTATCTGGGCCTGCAGATCCTTGATGTTCTGCTTGGAATCCGCCACTGTCTGCCGAGCCTGGCCCATGGTGGAGTCGATCCGATCCAGCTGCGCCGCCATCTGATCGATCTGGTCGATGGTCCGCCCCAGATCACCCACCACCTGGCTCCTGGTCTGCTCGGCCGCCCCTTGGGCATCGCCGGCCGTCTCCAGCACCTTCCCGGCCAGGGCGTCACTGACCGCCGAGATGAAGACCGTATTGATTTCCTGGTCGATTGTGGAGGCCCCCGTATCGGTCACCTTGGGGGCGATGGCGTTCTTCTTCTCGTTGACGTAATAATCCAGGGCGGGTCTGCTTCCGGTCCCCTCGACCACACCGACCAGGTCCGAGCTGAACCGTTCGGGAATGATGATGGCCGCGTAGCAGCGACCTGAGTTCACCTCGTCGATGGCCGCCTTGTCGTCGTCCATGAACTTCCAGCCGAGGCTCTTGTTGTCCCTCAGCTCCTCGATGACCGACCGCCCCGCGTTGAGCTTGCCCGTCTGGGCCGACTGGGCACCCCGATCCATGCTGACCACTGCCACGGGGAGCTCCTTGGTATTGCTGTACGGGTCCCACAGGGCCATGATGT
This sequence comes from Bifidobacterium coryneforme, assembly GCF_000737865.1. Classification (NCBI taxonomy): domain Bacteria; kingdom Bacillati; phylum Actinomycetota; class Actinomycetes; order Bifidobacteriales; family Bifidobacteriaceae; genus Bifidobacterium; species Bifidobacterium coryneforme. The sequence continues at coordinate 95,780 of NZ_CP007287.1, read as the reverse complement.
TGAACCAGGCATACAGCGATGGGAGGATGGCCACGCCTATGGTGACCACCAGGGCCACGGGATTGCGCAGTATCCTCCAGAGGTCTCGCCTGAAGATGGCCAGTATGGTCCTCACCGCCAGGCACCTCCTTCTCAATAGTCCGATCCGGTTCCCGACAGGGTGTTTCCTGCCGCCAGGTCCGCCAGCGGTCTCGCCCCGCCCGAGTATAGCCACCCTGCCTTGATGCTTGTCCGGGTCAGCTCTTCGTGAATCCTCAAACGGGCCCCGCCGCCTCGTTTACATATCCATGCCTATTCGACACTAGGATGGCAAGGCGGCACGAAACATGCAACAATAGTGACTTCATCTTATGCATTCACAGCGTTTTTACCGTTTGACCACGCCGTCATGGGGGATGACAAGTTCTTGAAGGAGTGTGTATGAAGCTGGCTGAGCTCTCACGCCGCAGTAGGATTTCGGCAGCCACAATCAAGTATTACCTTCGTGAGGGGATGATGCAGCCGGGGACCAAGGTGAGGGCCCGGCTCAGCGAGTATGACGGATCCCACCTGAAACGACTGGACCTGATCGACACACTGATCCACGTCGTCGGGTTGTCGGTCAACCAGGTCAAAACCATCCTCTCCGCCGTGGATGATCCCGATATGAGCCTGGGCGACGTCCTGACCAGGGCCGCCGTTGCCCTCCCCTCCTATGACAGCAGGGCCAAGAGGTACTCGGAAAAGGACGACAGGGATAAGGACGAATTCGGGGAAAACCAGATTGATAAGGAAACCGAAGCGGACAGGGACGAGCGTCTGAAACAGATTCGTGAGGACCTAAAAACGGTGGGATTCGAGGACCTGCCGGACCTGCCCTACGTACGACAGCTTGAAGATGCCATCGATGCCGCCCGCAAGGCTGGTATCCCCTGGGGCCGGGATGAACTGGCACGCTTTGCGGACCTTGCACGGGAGGTTGCCAAGGTCGACTTCTCCCTTGTGCCCTGGCCCAAGCGCGAGGACAGCATCACGGTCTCGGTCCTGGGCATGGTCATGACCGAACCAATCCTGATTGGCCTGCGCCGCCTGGCCCACCTGCAACTTTCCAAGGATCTCCCCCGGACGACCGAGCTGTCCTGAGCCTTCTGCAAACCGTATGTAGCGTCAGGCAGCAAGCAACCGGATACTTGCTGCCTGCTATCGCAAAATCGACTTCCACGGATGACAAGCCAGGGGTCCGCTTGTCATCAAAGACGGCTTACAAAACAGCCTCTTCCCATTGCGCGGAACTTGGTATTTGCCGAATTGAGCGTGATGTCAAAATCATCAAGGTGCCCAAAAAGAATGTGGAGGAAAATACAATAACTGTTGCGCGGAACCTGATGGCCGTAAGCAGGGTTCCCGCTATAGCACTACAGAACGCCGCTGCCATTTGCGATGGAGCCGTAAGAGTAACACCAATTCTGCCTTGCATCTGGTTTGGGGCTTTCGCAAAAATGAAGCCAACAAGCAAAGAGTTAATGATTGGGAAGGGAATACCAATCAGAGAGTTGCAGGTGATAATCACAAGTTGATTCCCCGACACGACCATGGGAATCATAAAGAGACTGATGCAGGCAAAAGCCAGACACACACTCTTGCCGACAGGTGCGGTATTGCTGATTTTGTTTGCAATGAGCGATCCGGCAATCATACCAAGGCAAATTCCGGCGCCAACGAGACCGATGTAGGTGGAATTTACTCTCTTTCCAGTCAGATCGAGCTGGATGGCATATTGAATTCCATTGATGCCGAAGCTGGCAAGACTGGCAGCGCTGACGGAGAGCACCACGGTCTTACGCTTCAGCGACCACTTCCAGCCCGACAAGAAGTCTTGACCGTAGGACTTCCTATCTGATTGAGTCTTCTCGATCTGCTGATTGCCGGTTTTTAATCCAAAAGCAGCAATTCCGGCGATGGCGTACATGAACGATGCTGTGAAAAACGGGAGCATCGGATGCAGCGAATAGAGAAATCCACTGAGTGGGCTGCCGGTCATATTGACGGTTGAGTCTCTTCCTTCGTTGATGCTTCTGGCCTTCGGGTAATTGCGGACACCGATAATTGACCGAAGCATGGCATCTGTCGCACCCCCCAAGAACCCGTTGATCGCCGATGCAGTCACTGATAGCACAATCAGAACCGTAAAAGAGAGATGGTTGACCAAACCCAGAATCGCAATGGTTCCCCATAAGACGAATCCGGCCAATGCGTTGAAAGCAATCAGCCTTTTCCTATCGTGGCGATCTATATATGTACCGCCGAATATGCTCAAGCCCTGCTGAGCCACCAATGAAAGTGTTCCGAGCCAGCCTGCCGACACCAGCGAACCGGATACAGAATAACCAAGCAACGATAAAGACAAGGTTTTGATGGAGAGACCGACAGCGGAAGCGGTGTCCGCTGTAAACCAGGATAAGTACTCCGGATTTTTCCAGAAGGACTCTGAGCGCGTGGATTCGGCCATCAGTTCACTCTTTCAGGGGTTAGGGAGAAGCCGGTCTCACTCACTGCCAGGTGTTCCATCAACAGTATGGAAGGAGTCTCATCAATACCTCTCGCGGAAGGGTCTTATTACCTTTTCCGTGGCTTCCTTCTTTCCGTATGGTGTGCTGCTCGCCTTATTGGATTGATATGAGAATAACACGTACAAACTATTTGTATAACTTATTTGTACAACTTGCTTGCTATGGTTCTCGAGGGAAAGAGAGGAGCTTTTCTTATGACTCAAGAAGCATCCGCAGATGAAAAGTCTGAAATCCCAAGAGCTTCAAACAGCGAAACACTTAAAGTCCTAGCCAACCCCATCAGGATGAGGATTCTTGGAGTCTTGCGAGTCAAGGGAACGCAGAACGTCGGATCTATAAGCAGCTTCCTTGGGGAGGCGCCAGGCGCAATAAGCTACCATCTCTCTCGGCTGGCAAAAGTTGGACTCGCAGAAAAGGTACGGAACGCCGAGCAAGATAAGAGGCAAAGCTGGTGGAAGGCAAGCCAGACTGCAACACTTGTAGAGTCCTCAGACAGGGATGATGCCACCGAGGAAGAAGCAACAGATCTCTTTAGGCGCTCGGCAGCACTGGCATATGAGCAAACCTACGAACGCTATCTAGACGCATTGCCTGATCTTCCAAAGGAGTGGGCCAGCGCAGGCGTAAGCAGTGATTCCGTATTGATGCTGACACCCGATCAGATGAAACAGATGAATTCCGAGCTTGATGCCGTCGCAAGGAAGTGGGCGAAGAGAGGTGCCGAGCAGCTACCAGGGGCCGAACAAGTGGCCCTGATTGTACAGGCTTTCCGCTGGATTCCGTAAGGGCTGCGGTACAGATGGGCAGGCTGAACCGTCTGACTCGGTTCGCGCCTACGCACCCTTACGAAGAAGGCGGGATACAGCCACTGACAGGGCCACGGCAAACCCCAGTGGCATAAAACCTCCGACCGGGAGGTGGCAGACCTCCATCAGCATGGACATAGCCATCAAGGGAGCCGATTGAGAGGCCGCCAGCAGAGCAGCGGCACCAAGTACGGCGCACTGCCAGAGGGGCAGACCCGGGAACCACCAGGACACGACCAGTCCCATGGCTGCACCCAGGCTGGATCCCAGAGCGATGGAGGGGGTCAGGGTGCCACCCGAAGCACCGGCCCTGATGGTGGCAGTGGTCAGAACAGCCTTGGCCAGAGCCATAATCAGCAAAGCGCATACCGGAATCAGGAGAGCTACCAGAGAGTCTCCCGAAACGGCGTGCTGACTCATGCCCACCTGGGCCAGGGCCCGACCGTTGCCCATGACCTCGGGCATCCAGATGGACACCAATCCGGTCAGGAGGGCCACCCCGGTCAGTTGCCAGATGATGGCAGGCCCCGTGGTGCGGTGGTTCTGAGCCCACGTGGTCAGCCAACGGAAACCGGCACCAGCCAGACCCATGACCGGACCGGCCAAGAGCACAAAAGCCATGAACCAGGGGGAAAATGAGTCATGCCCCACCAGGTAGTAGGAGTCGAACCCCTTGATGGAACCCCCGACCAGGGTGGCCAGGCACGACATGGACAGGGTGACCATGACGGCGGTCATATCAACCCCGGTCAGGAGGACTTCTATACCGAAAAAGGTGCCGGTCAGGGGGGCTATATAGATTCCCGCGAATCCAGCACCTGCCGCGGCCGCCACCAATAGGGACCTGTCATCCTTACGCAGTCCCAAGCGGGATGCCGCCCTCCACCAGATACCACCCAGCATGGCTCCGGCCTCACGAGGAGCCACCTCACGACCGATGGAACCCCCCGTGGCCACCAGGAAAATCTGGGTCAGCACATGCAGAACCGTCTGCCAGACGGGCATATCGGCACCCTTGACCGCCTGACCGACCGAGGGCACCTTACGGGTCCGGTTACGCAAGAACCACCAGATAAGAGAGGCAACCAGGCCTCCGATAAGGACTGATGCAACCCGCCGTAGAGTGGGCACCTGCGAGGGGGTGGAGACCCCCGGGGATTCGACGAAGCCAAGGACGGTACGTTGTATCCACTCGAAAAAGAGGGCCAGTAGGCCCGAAGACAGGCCCACCAAAGACCCCAGAACCAGGACCGATAAGGCAAGACCCCAGAACCTGGGCAGGGAACGACCGACCTGCGGGGGGTCAATGCCTCCCCGGCGGTCCGCACCGAACTCTTCCCGTCCCTGCATCGCTTGGGTCATGGTCTCGAATCTAACGCCAGGGCCTTGTAGAGGAAGTCCCTCTGGAGGACCAGCAGGTTCCTGGCCACGGTCTCATCATTGGTCATATGGGTGATTCCGGACAGGGGAAGGACCGTATGTTCCCTACCGGACGCCATCAGGGCCCCGGACAGGCGCAGGGTGTTCGCCACGGACACGTTGTCGTCGGCGAACCCATGAATCAGCATCAGGGGCCTACGCAGGAGTGGTGCGTCATCGATGATGCTGTTGCGCCGGTACACCTCGGGATCCAGACCCAGATAGCGCTCGGTGTAGTGGGTGTCGTAAAGGGTCCAGTCGGTGGGAGGAGCGCCTGCACAGGCCGCGTGAACCTGGTCGGGAGCCCTGAGGACGGACAGGGCCGAAAGGAAGCCGCCGTAGGACCACCCAATCATGGCTACGTGGTCCAAATCTGCTTCTGGGGCGAAATCAGGCAGGGCCTGGAGGGCCTCCAGCTGGTCATCCAGGGTCACCTGGGCCATGTCTTCGAATATCGCCCTGTCCCAGGCGGGGCCGCGACCCGGAGTACCGCGTCCGTCGGCGGTCAGGACCAGGAAGCCCTGGTCGGCCCACCACTGGGACTCCCAGTAATAGGCCTGATTGAAGAGAACCTGCTGTGCTCCCGGCCCCCCGTACGGTTTCAGGAGTACAGGCAGGTGCTCCGCCCCGGCATAGGGGCTGGCGGGCGAAGGATGGACGATGGCCCCGAAGAGCCCATGGGCACCCATCCGGACGAAGTCGACATCGGGGGTGAAACCGGGCTGGCTGCTGTGGTCCGCCAGAACGGCACTCCTTGCTCCCAGACTGTTCAGATGGCCGGGGTCGACCTGATCACGCCCGACCGCAGCGGCCTGGGTGTCGGCCCCGGGAATCCCCCCGGGGGTTCCGCCCGTCATGGCCTCAACCGTGGAGGCGGGACCGTCGGAGGCCTTCCTCCGGTCATCGGTGATCAGTCCAAGTCCATCCACTCCCAGCCGGTCCAGACAATCGTCCTCGCCCAGGTAGCAGTGCTTGATCTGACCATGGGACGAGGCCATGGTATGGCACTCGACCACGACACCCCGTCCGGCCCGGGAGGCCGTCCAGAGGCCCGGCAGCCGGTTGAGCACATGGACGCTGCCGTCATAGCCCAGACCCATCAGGTCGAAGCTGCGGGGATCGGTGGAGACAATGGCCAGCACGTTATCCGGCCCGACCGATATGACCCGCCTGATCTGACATCCAGCCGGAGAGAAGGCCTTTCCGTTCACCTGCAGGCGGGTGGTATCGCACTGGGTATCGATCAGGGCATCCACCAGCCCGCCGTCGGGGCGGTAGGCCGGCAGTCCTTCCACAATGTCCAACCACTGATTGTTGCTGTGTGCCCCCAGTTCACGGGTCGGCACACGGGATACCCCTTCGGGGGAGAGACGGGGGACGCCGCCATCCGAGACCTCTACCAGATCCTGAGAGGCCCCATCGGTTCCATTCTCGCGGGCCGGAATCTCAATACCCAGAATCCTGTCTTCGGTCTGTCTGCGGTTCTGAACAAGCAGAAGGGGTTGATGCCCATCCTGCCAGCGGACCACGGCCAGGTATTCGAAGGCCTGGTGATCCCAGTCCACCTCACCTACCCGGACGGGGCGCCCTTCCTGGTTCAGACTCACCAAGGCCAGCCCCACCCGGGCATTTTCCGTCAGAGCCTGGGGGTAGCGCCTGGCTTTAGGGGCTTCCTGGGGATTTGCGGGATCGCTGACATACCAGATCGGCTCATTCGAATCATCAGTATGCTCCACCAGGAGGGCATCGGAATCGGGAGACCACCAGAATCCCTGATACCGGTCCATTTCCTCGCCGGCCACGAACTCCGCCAACCCCAGGGTCATCTCATCGCCGGCATCGGCACCCAGGGTCAGTACGGGGAACTCCTGGTCAAGTCCAGTCTCCTGACCAATCAGGACCATCATCATGGAGGAGCCGGTGGAATAGGCCACCTTGGACCCGTCGGGCGAGATGGTCGGGTTGAGAATGGCCTGATCAGCATAGTGCCGGGACCCATCGGCCTCCATCCGCCCCAGGGTCCTGGTCGAGGCACTCAGACCGTCCTGGGCAATCCGAACCAGCCAGAGCTGCCCGCCCAGGGTGAAAACCACCCGGTCACCGGACCGGTCAACGCTGTAGGAGACGATTCCCTCCCCGCCTTCACGCGAGCGCTCACGTCTGGCCCGTTCCTCCGCAGGCACATCCTCCACATCGGCATCAGCAAGGAGGTTACGGGGGTCGGCCAGGAGAATCTCGTGGTGACCACCATCCTTGTCGAAGGAGGAGAGCCATAAGGAGGTCACCAGGTCCTCCGCCCCGTCGGAGCGCAGGAAGAGGGCGCGGGAGCCATCTCCAACGGCCCTGGCCGACCGGGGCGCACCAAGGGTGAACCGCAGTGTCCGGGCCTTCATACGCGGGAAGTCCTCTATTGCCGAGACGGGACCGGAATCCCGTAAACCAGGGTTCTCCTCTTCGACCATGCTCTCTCTCCTGCCGGATGTCTTGCACGGTCCTCCCATCGGGCCATGCATCTGGTCTGATGATAGGCGTCCACTTCCCCAAAGGGGAATCTCGATATCAGCACCACCACGGCCACCCCCGCCCGGATATCCGCCCCGGAATCCGCATGAACCCTTGCAATACCGACCTTTTCAAAGACCGGTCTCGGCTGGTTTCATTGAAGAATTTGCAAGTATCCGCGGGCACATCTGCTGCCCCGCCCACGGTCACGTACTATAAAGGAGTTATATAGAAAGGGTTAACTATGAGCGTTCTCGACCGTTTCGAGAAGAGCGTGGAGGGGGCCGTCAACGGCGTCTTCTCGAAGTTTGGCTCCAAGGATCTTCAGCCTGTCGACCTGTCAAGCGCCCTCGAGCGCGAGATAGACTCACAGGCCATGCCCGTCGGTCGTGACCGCACGGTGGCACCCAATGAGTACCGGTTCCGACTCTCGACCCCGGACTTCGACCGGATCGAACAGTGGGGATCCGAGGCCCTGGCCAACGAGCTGGCCGATAACCTCACCAAGTACGCCGAAAGCCAGCATTACGCTTTTGTCGGCCCGGTCGTGGTCATCTTCGAAGAGGATCTGAACCTCAACAAGGGTGACTTCCACCTGAGCGCGGAGTCTGTCCAGGGGAACGCGGCTCCGGTCACCACACCCAGCGAATCCAAGGATTGCCCCGTTCTGGAGATCAATGGTCGGCAGTACCTCCTGACCGCCCCCAAGACCACCATAGGCCGTGGATCCTCATGCGACATCGTCATTGACGATGCGGGAATCTCACGCCGCCATCTTCAGATTGAAATCACCGACAAGGGCGTAGTCGCCCGCGATCTGGGCTCCACCAACGGAACATACGTGGAAGGGCACCAGGTTCCCGCCGCCACCCTGCTCGACGGCAATACCATCACCGTTGGCCGAACGCGCATCCTGTATTGGGCTTCTTCGCAGGAGCAGGATTCGTAAATAGCCAGGCCTTGACGTAAGGTCGATATCATTATGCTGACCGAACTGACATTCGCCATCCTCAAATATGGATTCCTGGCACTGCTATGGGTCTTTGTCTGGCTGGCAATCAGGTCCCTGCGCAAGGATATCGAGACTTTCTCGCCCCGAACTTCGCACAACCGCCGACGCTGCCAACGTGCAGCACGCCGTCAGGTACCCCCGGCGACCCGTTCGGCTGCTCCGGTGGCTGCCGGTCATTCCCCGCAGGCCGGCCCCACCCTCCTGGTGGTCATTGATGGACCCCTGGCCGGGTCCACCACCCCGCTCTCGGGTCAGCCCATCACCATGGGTCGATCCTCTTCCAACACCCTCGTCCTGGATGACGAATTCGTCTCCGGCCACCATGCCCGGGTCTATCAGGACCCGGCCAGCGGCCAGTGGGCCATCGAGGACCTTGGGTCGACCAACGGCACCATTGTTTCGAGCCAGCGCATCGCAACGCCGACCATCCTGCCGGCCGGAGTGCCCGTTCGAATCGGCGCCACAACCTTCGAGTTGAGGTAGGCGCCATGACCAAGACCGACCAATCCGAACGTCTGTTCCTATATTCCACCGCCGTTTCCGATGTGGGTTATGTGCGTAGCAACAACCAGGACTCCGCCTTTGCCGGAGAACGCCTGGTGGCCATGTGCGATGGAATGGGTGGCCATGCCGGAGGCGACACGGCTTCGACCATCGCCATCAGGTCACTGGCCCATATCGAGCGTGACGACCGTGACCAGGACGTGCAGTCCCTGGCCCAGATGATGGAGACCTCGGTCATTGCCGCCCATGATGCCATCGTGGGCAAGGCCAAGCGGGAGCATCGACTCTCGGGGATGGGGACCACGGTCACCGCCCTGGCCCTGGCCGACGGATCCTGGGTTCTGGCCCATATCGGCGACTCCCGGGCCTACCTCCTGCGCGAAGGTCGACTGGTTCGGATGACCCAGGACCACAGCTATGTTCAGCACCTGATCAACACGGGCCGTATCTCACCTGCCGAGGCAAAGAGCCATCCCCAGCGCAACGTGGTCATGAGGGTCCTGGGTGATTTCGACATCGACCCCAGGCCGGATATCTCCATCAGCAAGGCCCGGCCCGCCGACCGGTGGATGCTCTGCTCAGACGGCCTCTGCGGCGTTTTGGAGGATTCAACCATCGCCGAGGTTCTGGAGTCGGTCTCCGACCAGGCCGAGTGCGCCCAGCAGCTGGTCACCATGGCCCTGAAGGCCGGCAGCACCGATAACGTGACCGTCGTCATCGCCGACGCCACCCTTGCACTGGATGCGGATGCCTTTGATCTGCCCCACCAGACCCCTCTGGTCGGTGGAGCGGCAAGCTCCAACCTGGAAGCCCTGGCCGACATCCTCGACGAACCGGTGGCCGCCACACCAAGGTTGCGCGACGAGTCCAACGAGTCCCCCGCCAAGCGGGCCGCCGTCCTGACCCAGGGCGGGGAACCGGAAGAGGAGGAGACCCGGGGGGTCATGGTCCAGCCCTCGGCCGCTCGCGAGGAAAGCGGCGAACGCCACGTGCTCGATACGAGCGAGATTCCGGTTGTTCTCAAGAAGGATGGGTCGCAAACGGATGACCCTTACGACCCTGAAGTGGCAGATGCTATCCACAAGGAACAGCTGGAGCAACGCAAGCGCGACCGCTCCCACCGATTCCGCATGCGTCTCGTACTGGCCGCCATTGCCGCCATGGTGTTGGCGGGGCTGGCGGGAGGAACAGCCAGCGCCTATGGATGGAGCCAGAAACAGTACTATCTGGGTCAGGAGAACGGCAGGGTCACCATCTACCAGGGTGTGCCCACCAAGGCCTTCGCGGTCTCCCTCTCCCACCCGGTCAGGTCAACCGACATCGAGGTAAACAACCTGCCCCAGTCCTGGCGCGATCAGCTCGACGCGGGAATCACGGTCTCCAGTCTGGCAGATGCCGAGGAGCATGCCACCCTGATCAGGCATGAGGCCAGAAGCCTGAGCGAGGAGCGGAACAAGGGGGGCGACCGGATCAAGCCCTCCGCATCCCCGACCCCTTCGGACAATCCAGAGGATGGGCAGCACTCCTCATGATCTCCACACGCCTGCGACGCCTGTCGCTGTTGCTCTTCTCCCTTTTGGTGGGGTTCGTCGGTTTCTTCCAGATGTTCGCCCGGACCAACGGGGGCCTGCCTGGTCCCTTCATGGTCATGCTTGCGGTCACCGCGGTTCTCTTCATCGCCCTCTGGGTACTTTTGGAGATATTCCAGCCTTACGGGAGCCAGGTCATCCTCCCCAGCGTGGTCATACTGAGCTCATTGGGAACCACGTTGATTACGCGCATCGACCTGCGCAATGCCAAAATCGGCGAACCGACCAAGGTTGGCATGACCCAGTTGGTCTGGCTCAGCCTGGCCCTGGTCCTCTGCGGGATTCTGGTGGTCACCCTGCGGGACTACCGGGTTCTTCGGCGATTCTCGTATGTCAGCATGGTTGTGGGCCTGGTACTCCTCCTCTCCCCCATGCTGCCGGTGGTCGGCCGCGAAATCGGTGGGGCTCGCATCTGGGTGGGCGTGGGTTCCCACACCATCCAGCCCGGTGAGTTCGCCAAGCTCTTCCTGGCCTTCTTCTTCGCCGCCTACCTTTTCGACCACCGCGACCAGCTGGCCGTTGGCGGCAAGAAGTTCCTCGGCATGCGGATGCCCCGCATCAAGGACCTGGGGCCCATCATCATCGTCTGGATGATCTCCCTGGGCGTCTTGGTGCTCCAGCATGACCTGGGTACCTCCCTTATGTACTTCGCCATGTTCGTCTCCATGCTCTACGTGGCCACGGGGCGAACCAGCTGGATCGCCATCGGCGCGGTCTTCTTCATCGTCGGGGCTGTCGTGGCATCCATGGTCTTCGCCCACGTAGGGGCCAGGGTCGACGCCTGGCTCCATCCTTTCAGCGACGCCGAGTACGGCAAGGAATTCGGAGGGTCCGGCCAGCTGGTCAGAGGCATCTTCGGATTGGCCGCAGGTGGACTGACAGGAACCGGACTGGGGCAGGGCAGGCCCTGGATCACCCCCCTGGCCAACTCCGACTTCATCTATTCCTCCATCGGCGAGGAACTTGGGCTCACCGGCCTTCTGGTTGTTCTGGCCCTCTACCTGATCATCGTGGCCTCCGGAATGATAACGGCCATGAAAATCAAGGATGGGTTCGGTAAACTCCTGGCCTCCGGCCTGGTCTTCACCATGGCCTTCCAGGTCTTCACGGTCGTGGGCGGCATCACCCTGGTCATCCCCCTGACCGGTCTGACCATGCCGTACATGGCGGCCGGCGGGTCCAGCCTGGTGGCCAACTGCATCCTGGCCGTCCTTCTGATCATCATCTCCAACGCAGCCAACAAGCCTGCCCCGGAAGTCTCATCCGATACCTTCCAGTACGAGGCCCTGGCCGTTCTGCGTCAGCATGAGGCCGAGGAGCAGACCGAAGGCAAGGGCCACCGGTCCTCACGCAGCACCGGCAGCGAGAACGAAAGTCGTCATGCCCATACAGACACCAGCAACTCCCCGACGCAGCAGATGAAGGGAGGGGCGGAATGAACAAGTCCTTACGGCAGCTTTTCAATGCCGTCATCGTCCTCTTTGTCATCCTGGGTATTTCCAGCACCCTCATCATGGTGGTCCGGGCCAACTCCCTGAACGCGGATTCGCGCAACATGCGGGCCCTGTACCATGAGTACGCCGCGCCACGAGGGGCCATCCTGGCCTCGGACGGAACCGTCATGGCCATGTCCGACCCCATCGACGACTCCTTCCAGTACCAGCGCAAGTACATGAACGGAAACGTCTACGCTCCGGTAACCGGCTACTACTCGATCACCAGCCCGGCCGACCGGGGCATCGAGGCTTCCAGGGATCGCCTCCTGAGTGGTCAGTCCGACAGTCTCTGGATGGACCGGGCCAAGTCGCTCTTCACAGGCACCCAGAACAAGGGGGCCTCCATCGAGACCTCCATAAATCCCCGCATGCAGGAGACCGCCTACCGGATGTTGGGTAGTATGTCCGGCTCGGTGGTGGCCATAGAACCCTCAACCGGGCGAATCCTGGCCATGGTCAGCACCCCCAGCTACGACCCCGGCGCACTGACCGGGCACGACAGCTCCGACGCTTCAAGGGCCTACCAGGAACTTGCCAGACGCGCCGACAACCCCATGCTGAACAGGGCCACTTCACAGCTCTATCCGCCTGGGTCCACCTTCAAGGTGGTCGTGGCCGCAGCCGCTTTGGAATCCGGCCAGTACAGTCCCGATAGCGAAATCCCGGCAGGTGCTTCGTACACCCTGCCCGGCACCGCGTACGATATGACCAATGCCACGGCCGCCGGGGACGGGGTCAACGGCAAGATCAGCATGCAGGATGCCCTGGCTTACTCCTCGAACACGGCCTTCTCCCAGTTGGGGGTTTCCCTGGGTGGCAAGACCATCGCCGACCAGGCCAAGAAATTCGGGTACGGGTCCACAATCACCCTGGACGGGACCAACTCCTCCGGTTCCCCCATGCGGGCCGTGGCCTCCAAGTTCCCGGGCGAGCAGACCCCCGATAAGATAGCCCTCGCCTCCATCGGTCAGGGCGACACCCTTGCCACCCCCCTCCAGGACGCCATGATTGCGGCGGCCGTGGCCAACGAGGGCAAGCTCATGCAGCCCACCCTGGTGGACCGGGTCCGCTCCAGCGATCTGAGCGTCATCAGCGAGACCACGCCCTCCGTCTATTCTCAGACCTTCTCGGCAGACACGTCCCAGGCTCTGACCGAGATGATGGAGGGAGTGACCACCAAAAGCTATCCCGATCTGCAGATTCCCGGCATGCAGGTGGCCGCCAAGTCCGGCACCGCCCAGATCGGTGCGGGCAATACCTCCAATGACGGGTGGATGATAGGATTCGCTCCGGCCGACAAGCCCAAGGTGGCCGTCGCCGTGGTGGTCCACGGCATCTCCTCCTATGGCATGGAAATCGCCGGCCCGATCATGAAGAGCGTGATGCAGGAGGCTGCCAAGTGAAGCTGATAGAGGGACAGCTCATACATCGTCGGTACCGTCTCGACCGACGCCTGGCCCAAGGTGGCATGGGAGAGGTCTGGAAGGGCTATGACATCGAGCTGGGCCGCGTGGTCGCCATCAAGGCCCTCCGTGGCGACCTGACCAACGAAGAGTCCAAGCTCCTTCGCTTGCGGGCAGAGGCCCATAACTCGGCCAATCTGGCCCACCCCAACATCGCGGCCCTCTTCGAGTACTACGAACACGACGGCATCGGCTTCCTGATCATGGAGTACGTCCCCAGCGACTCCCTGGCGGACATCTACCGATCACGGGGTTCGCTGGAGCCGACAGAACTCCTGCCCATCCTGATCCAGACGGCCCGAGGCCTTTACGTGGCCCACTCGCATGGTGTGATTCACCGGGACGTGAAACCCGCCAACATCATGGTCTCCGAGACGGGCGAGGTCAAAATCACCGACTTCGGAGTCTCCTACTCCACCAACCAGGGTCAGATCACCCAGGATGGGATGGTGGTGGGCACGGCCCAGTACATATCGCCCGAGCAGGCCCAGGGGCTCCAGGCCACCCCCCAGTCCGACATCTATTCCCTGGGTGTCGTCGCCTACGAGGGCTTGTGCGGGCATCGGCCCTTCACCGGGGCCACTCCGGTGGACATCGCGGCCGCCCACGTGAACGACCCCGTACCGCCCCTGCCGGATTCGATCGACACCCAGCTGACCAGTTTCATCATGTCCATGCTGGCCAAGGACCCACGTGACCGTCCGGCAAATGCCCTGGTGGTATCCCATACCCTGGCCAAAATCGAGCAGCGCCTGCTTGACCAGCAAATCGGCCAGACGGAGATAATGGACCCCGATGCACCCCGGCCACGGCAAATCATCAGCAAGCCGCACATGGCGAAAAACCTGTTAAGACTTCCCTGGACGCAAAGTGGAAACAAGACTGCAGACGTTCCTGAAGGGATGAACGGAAGGGAAACCCTATGAGCATCACACTGCCGCCTTCCTTGGCGAACGGACGTTACCAGCTCGAACAACTGATCGGGCGCGGCGGTATGGCCGAGGTCTACACAGCGCTGGACACCCGGCTCGGCAGGATCGTTGCCATCAAGATCATGCGGTCCGACCTGACCAACGACGAGATATTCCTGTCCCGGTTCAGGCGCGAGGCCCATGCGGTCGCCCAGCTCAACAATCCCAACATCGTCTCCATATACGACTCAGGCGAGGAAATCCTGGTCGACAGCCAGGGCAACCATGAGCGGGTGCCCTACCTGGTCATGGAGTATGTGAAAGGCCAGACCCTGAGGGCCATCCTCAAGGAAAACGGCGCCCTGAGCCAACGTGACGCCGAGCAGGTGATGCTGGGGGTCCTGGCCGCCCTGGAGTACTCCCACCATATGGGAATCATCCACCGCGACATCAAGCCCGGCAACATCATGATTTCGGAGCAGGGCATCGTCAAGGTCATGGACTTCGGCATCGCCCGCGCCCTGGATGACTCCGCAGCCACCATGACCCAATCCCAGGGTGTGGTGGGCACGGCCCAGTACCTGAGCCCCGAGCAGGCCAGGGGCGAGAGCGTCGATATGCGCTCCGACCTCTACTCCGCCGGCTGCGTGCTCTACGAGATGCTGACCGGACGGCCGCCCTTCAACGGGGATACGGCCGTGGCCATCGCCTATCAGCATGTGTCCGAGGTGGCGACCCCGCCCAGCAGCATCGTGCCCGGCCTTCCCCGGATGTGGGACTCCATCTGCGCCAAGGCCATGGCCAAGGACCGCCAGAACCGCTACGCCACGGCAGGGGCCTTCAAGAACGACATCATGGCCTACATGAACGGCGGCACTCCCGTGGCTGCCGCCTTCAACCCCCTGACCGACCTTTCGAACCTCAAGGCCAGGAAGGACGCCGAACAGGAGGCCGCCACCTCGGCTCTGCCCTCAGAGGACGAGGCCACGGCAGCCACCCAGGCCTTCAGCCCGATTGAGGATGAGGCCCGAGCCGCCGCCCCCATCGCCACCGCACAGAAGGCCAAGCAGGCCGCCCAAAAGGCCAAGCGCAAGAAGAAGATCATCATCGGCTCCGTTCTGGGGGTCATCCTGGTCCTGGCCATCGGTCTGGGCGCCTGGGCGTTCTTCAGCAAGGACCGCACGCAGACCACCACTGTGCCGACCATCACCAATCAGATGTCCAAGGTCCTGGCCAGGGAGAAGATCACAGCCGCGGGGCTCAAGTACCAGGAGAGAGAGGACAACGATTCCTCCGAGCCCAAGGGCACCTTCACCAAGCAGAACCCCAAGGGTGGCAGCCAGGTCCCCAAGGGTTCCACGGTGACCGTCTGGTTCTCGGCAGGACCCAAGGATTCCGCCATCCCCGATGTCAAGGGGCAGAACCAGGACAGCGCCAAGAGAACCCTGGAAAAGGCGGGCTTCAAGGTATCGCCCGCTGCCTCCGTCGAAGACAGTACGGACGTGCCCAAGGACCATGTGACCAGAACCGACCCCGCCAGCGGGCAGAGCATCCCCAAGGGGAGCAACGTCCTGCTCTATATCTCCTCGGGCATGACCAAGGTGCCTGACCTGACCGGCAAGTCCAAGGATGAGGCCACCAATATCCTGCAGAGCCAACGTTTCAACATCACCATCCAGGAGGAACCCTCCAAAACGGCGGCCAAGGGCACGGTCATCAGTTCCAATCCGGCCCCCGGATCATCAGTCCAGCAGGGAACCATGATTACCCTGTCCGTCTCCAGCGGGATGAGTATGCCCAACCTCATCGGCAAGACCCTGGCCCAGGCGAGGCAGGAACTGGGCGAAGGGGTGAAGATCAATGTCAACGGCCCCAACGATGACAACGCCAAGGTAACAGAGCAGAACCCGTCCGCAGGAACCGTCATTGACAAGTTCAGCGACGCGGTGAACCTGACCACCTCCAGTGGTCTGGCCATCCCCTCCTACAATGGCGACACCCTGGGCAGCTACAAGCACAAACTCGCGGAACTGGGCATTACCAGTGTTTCCGTGAACGGGCCGACAACGGATAACGCCAAGGTGGTCGGTGTCGACCCGGCCCCGGGTGCCCCGGTCGACAACAAGCCACCGGTGACCATCTCGACCAAGAGTTAACCCCGGGAGAGATATCGGGGTCTCCCAAACAACGAGCGGCTGTCCTGCAATTCAAGTTGCAGGACAGCCGCTTGCATATCGGTCGGGAACCGGAAACATAAGTCGAAGGCCCAGAATCCGACCAGGATACCTTTAGAAGGCGGAGTAGTTGGACATCTGCCTGAGGTAGGGCACGTTGGTGGCCAGCCAGGGGAAGCCCCACTCCAGCAGGGCACAGGCGATGACCAGAATGAGCAGAATCATCAGTATCCAGCGAATGGGTGCGGTGCCGGACTGATGACGCAGAATCCAGCCATAGATGCTGGCCACCGGGCGGGGCCTGGTCCCGTTCTTGATTTCCCGTAGAAGGGGATAGCGCCAGGCCAGCAGGGCGGCCAGGTAGATGACCAGGTAGGCGGCAATCAGCACCAGAATCGTTGTCTGGAGAGAACCGACCCTGACCAGGGGTGTCGAGGCCTTGTCGGCGAAGAGCACATCGGTCCCCTGATCCCCCATCAACTCCCTGGGCACACCATCGGAGACTTTGGCCCAGTAGTCGAGTTCGCCCCAGCTGACCCAGCGATGGGTGGCCGTGGAATACTTGGGTTCGCAGGTGGTCAGGGTGATCATCCGTTTGGTGGCAGGATCGTCCGGCCGCTCGGGATTGGGCGCAATCACATCGACCTGGTCAGGCAGGACGATCTTGTAAGAGGTGTAGCGGTACACGTACCAGTAGTTCTTGGTCCGAAGCACGATGGCATCGCCGGGCTTGAACTCGTCAACATGGGCCAGGGGTTCACCGTATCCGGCGCGGTGGCCGGCAAGAGCTACATTGCCCAGTTCACCAGGCATCTGCGAGGTGGGGTAATGCCCGATGCCGGCATAGGCCAGCTGGGAGGGCGAGGTGCCCTGAACGACATTGCGCTCCCAATGCTCGCCGAAGCGAGGAATGTAGAGCTGGGCCATCAATTCGCCATCGGCGGCCGATTCCGGTTCGACCGGGGGATTACCGTGCTGGGGCTGGGCCACGCGCTCGGTATCACCGGAGGCGGGTTTGCTCCAGGAGGAGGCCTCACGGGCCTCCAACTGCCGGTGCTCCGACTGTACGCCCGTCCACCAGAGTTGCCAGACAACATAGAGCGCGCAGAAAACAGCCAGGGTTATAAGCAGCTCTCCCAGAATCTCTGCCACGGAAACCAGTTTGCTGGGGCCTTTTTTGGGGCTGTCCCCGGCCTCATTCCTCGAATCGGGGGCGTAGTCGTTTCCCGGCTCTTCTGATGTCATTCTTGCGCTTTCTCGTCCACTGATGCGTATTGGAGGGGCTGGAGCACCGCGGTGGCCTCGGCGAAGCGGAGGTTATCGGAGTTCTCCACCTTCCACCCCAGGCCCAGCGTATTCACATACTCCTTATAGACCTTGACTGACGGCGAATCATCCAAGGCCTTGTTCATGCGATCAGTCGGACCTATGGCAGCGATTTTATATGGCGGCGAGTACTTTCTTCCATGCAGGAGGAGCACATTGCCCACGCAGCGCACAGCCGAAGTGGGCAGGACCCTCTGGTCCTGAATCTGCATGGACTCGGCCCCGCCGGCCCAGAGGGCGTTGACCACACTCTCCACGTCCTGCTGGTGAATCACATAGTCGTTGATATTGGCTGAGGATCCGTCCTGCCCCACCTTTTGCTGCCAGAGGGGGGAATCGTTCAGGGTCACCGTCAACCCAGGTCCCTGGACGGCCTTGAGGACCGTTCCCGCCCCGGCATCCTCCCTGGAGTCGGATCCGTCCTTGTCGTCAGTCAGGTTTTTCAGAGCGTTGATCTGGGAGCTCATGGAATTGATGTCCTGGCGCAGACCGGAGGCCTTGCTCTCACGTTCCTCCACCAGGCCGGCCGTATCCGATGTGACGGTCACGGTCCTATTGACCCGGATATTCACAGTCAACATGTACCCGACAAGAGCCAGGACCACAGCCACCGCCACCGTACCCACCAGGGACTTGCGAGCACCGTGCTTGCCCGTCCTCCTGACCATTGCGCCCCTCATTCCCGTCTGCGATAGTATTACGTTCGAGTCTAACCGCTACTATGTCTTAGTAGACCGAATGAAGGAGAATATTCTCATGGCAGAGCATCAGCTCCATGACACAGACGAGGCGGTGGACGAGGAGCCTGTCAAGGCCGAGGAGACCGTCGAGACCGGGGAACCCACGTCCGAGTCGGCACCAGACAAGTCGGAAGAGGCCGAGGCCAAGGCCGGAGACACCGATGTTGATGCGTCCGGCGATTCAGGCGATAAGGACTCCGACGACGACCTGGATGACGAGGAGTACGGTCTGTCCATGGACAAGGTCGAGGCGGTTCTCAACCAGAGCGTCGACAAGAAGCACATGACCCCCCAGATGCGTCGTATCATCCAGCGCCAGGAGGAGAACACCAAGCGCGTGGAAGAGACCATCAAGGGCACCAAGGCGAACCCCCGTTGGTTCGTTCCCCTCTTCGTCACCCTGATGTTGCTGGGTCTGATCTGGATCGTGATCTACTACATCTCCTCCACCCGAGGCAATGTCTACCCGATTCCCACCATCGGCAACTGGAATCTGGCCGTCGGCTTCGGCATCCTGCTGGTCGGCTTCCTGATGACCATGTGGTGGCACTGAGCCGATTCATCTTCCCGAGAGCCCCGGAATCGCAGCCTCTATGACTTGCGCTTCCGGGGTTTTCCATATCCGGCAGACTATCCGTGGTCACATCCGTACTCAGGAATTTGACTTATCCACACCCTTCACCCTGTAGTTACAAACACTTTGTACACAACCCAGAATCGTCCTATTTGCAACGATTTTGGGTTACTTATCCACACTTTTACCCAGCATATGCACCAGAATCAGGGACTTATACGCAACTTATCCACACTTTTATCAACAGTTGTGGATAGATTACACGTGTGTAATTTGCCGCCGGCGCTCCTTACATGAAGGGGATGGGGTTGGTCATATTGCAGAGGAAGGCCAGAGCGGCAATAACCCCCAGGAAGACAATCGCGATGCCAATCCACCGCACGGTAAAGGACCTTGCGGTCCTGGCCCGTCCCGCGATGCGGTCCAAGGCGACCATATAGAGGAGACCTGCCAGGAATCCGCCTACATGGTCCTGCCAGGCGATTCCCGGCACGATGAGGGGCATGCAGAAGTTGAGGACCATCCAGATCACCATGGATCGAATGTCCATTCCCATACGGCGGTAAATCACCAGAATGGCGCCGAAGAGCCCGAAGAGGGCCCCCGAGGCACCGATGGCCGACGTGCTCCATCCGCTCGGAACCAGTGCGGCATAGACCATCAAGCCCAGATCGCCGCCAAGTCCGCTCAAGAGGTAGAGCACCAGGAAGCGACACCTCCCCAGGAAGCGCTCCAATACCGGTCCCACCACCCAGAGGGTGATCATGTTGAAGAGGATGTGGGTCACATTGGTCGAGTGCATGAACATGGAGGTGACGAACATCCACGGGCTCCGCAGGGCCAGGGCCGGGGCGAAAGCCAATCGGTTGACCAGGACGGTCAGATAATCCTGCGGCCGGAGCAGGTAGGCAATCATCTGAACCAGCCAGACCAGAATGCAAATCAGGGTAATCCCCACCGTCGCCAGGGGAAGGTCGCTCCCCCACCGCCTGCGCATGTAGGCCAGGGGCCCACTCGACCCCCTGCCCGAACCTCCCGGATTGGTGTACTTGCCGTTGAGCATGTGCCCACTCTACCCCGGCACCTTGGGCCCTGTGTGCCTTTTCCGTGCTTCAATCGGCCCGTCGTCGCACCCGTTCGCTTCCATCCACTAGGATGGAAAGGGAGTCGGCCATAACGGGCAAGGCCGGCATATCGTCGTCGAAAGGAGCCAAACATGGAGAACAAATCTTCAAACGGCTGGAAGTTCTTTGCTCTGCTCTTCGGCACGCTGCTGGCTGGCGTTGTCGCTCTGTTCATATACAAGCAGCAGAACCCGGATTATGATCCCTGGGAGGAGCCCTGGGAGAACAGCTCATCGCCGGTTGACCTGGGCCTGACCAAGGATGAGGGTGAGGAGTCCACGGACACCATTTCCCCTCTGCAGGAAGGCGCCACGGCCTGAACCGTTCCGGCCGGAGGGGAGCCTGACCCAGCGTTCACGCAAGGCACCGCCCGCTCATGTCAATGAGCATGAAGCGGCGCGCTTCGTTTGCGGACGTGCGGGCAACAGGCTCCTCTTTTTGTATATTCATGCTCTTACGAGGACTCCCACTCGTTTTGCCCGGGGATGGACCACGCCAGGCGGAAATGGTGACACGCCAGGTTCCCAGCTGGGCCACAATGGGAACATGAGTGTCATACGAGAAGCTGACGTGGAAGAGGGTCGTCGGGATTTCCTGTCCTGGCGGGATATGGCCAAGGAGATCAGGCAGGGCCTGACCGACCCCGATGATGTGTCCGCACGAATGGCCATCGACCCGAAAGTACCCCGACGCCAGGCTGCCATGGCCGTGCGATACTCCCTGCATATGTTGGAGATCAAGGCCCCCGGACCAGGAGTGGAGGTAAGGGTGGCTCCTTGGGGGGCCATCAAGATTCTGGACGGTCCGGCTTCGGACCCCCACAACCTGACCCCGCCCGATGTCATCGAACTGGACCCGGAGGTCTGGCTGCGCCTGGCCACTGGAATAACCAGTTGGCAGGAGGAGCGAGAAGTCGGACACATAACCGCCGTCGGCGAACGCGACGACCTTCACGAATTGCTGCCCCTGGTCTGATTGACTCACCTAAACAGGTGACAGTCACCAAAGCAAGAAGGCCTCAGGCGATTAACCCGGTTGCCCTGCAACCGGCCTATAGGTCACTCGGCCTTTTTGGAACCAGCCTTTGCCGGACCCGATGCCTTCGTGCCTGCCTTGGTTGAAGACTTGGATGCCGTGGACTTCCTGCCCGAGCCGGACCCGGCCGTGGCCTTGGAAGCACTCTTGGCCGAAGTCTTACCGGATGCCTTGGTCTTGGCCTTGGTTGCACCCGTCTTGGAGGCGGATGTCTTGTCGGCCACCTTGGCACTCGAGGCCTTGCTACCCGCGGTCTTGGTGGATACGGCGTTCTTGCCTGTCTTGGTCGCCTTGGAGCCTGACTTGGCGCCGGCCTTCTGGGATTCCGTCTTTACGGCTGCGTCCTTCGTGTCCTTCTTCGGGGCACCATGCCCCAGGATGCTGGGAACGGGAATGGGGATACGCTTGCGGGGCTTGGGCGTCACCGGCATCTCACCGGATGTGGCCTTGGCCGCAGCCTCGGCAGCCCAGCGCGCATAATCGTCCAGATCATCGTCTGCGGGGGCTGATGCCGCATCCGCCGTATCAGGCAGAGCACCAACTGTGTCGGAGGACTTTTCGGCTGAATCCGCATGCCCGTATTCGGCCTCGACCACCGTAAAGGGATCGGCAGGCCCCTCACCGGGCTCCTTGCCACTTAGTTCCTTGGCCAGCTCGTCGTAATCCGTATCAGTTGTCAGATACTTGAGCTTACGGGCTATTTTCGTCTGCTTAGCCTTCTGACGTCCGCGGCCCATCCGACCCCCTTCGCCAGGTAACGTGCACGTTAGGCACAATGATTGTAAGTTTGCATCACATAAGAGATTACCACCTGCTTATCTTGTCTACTCGGACTTTTACGATAAAAGCAATTTCCAACGGCATTTCGGCATTTCGACAAGGGCGGGTCCATGCAGAGCGAAGAGCAGGTCACAGCGGCAGGCAATGAGATCAGCGAGAGCTTCAAAACCGCCAAAAAGCTGTCGGACCAGGTCCTGGCCAAGCTGAAGGAGAACCCCGGACAGTACACGATGCTGACCGGAGACAGGCCCACGGGGCGTCTCCACCTGGGCCACTATTTCGGCTCCATCCGCGAGCGCGTCCAGATGCAGGACCGAGGGGTCCATACCAATATCATCATCGCCGACTATCAGGTCATCACCGACCGCGATACCACCGAGCACATGAAGGACAACGTCCTCAACCTCGTCCTGGACTACCTGGCGGCCGGCATCGACCCCAGCAAGACCATGATCTTCACCCACTCGGCCACCCCATCCGAGAATCAGCTCATGCTCCCCTTCCTCTCCCTGGTGACGGAGGCCGAGCTGCATCGCAATCCGACAGTCAAGTCCGAGATGGAGGCCAGTGGCCACGCCCTGACCGGACTGCTCCTGACCTACCCGGTCCACCAGGCCTGCGACATCCTCTTCTGCAAGGCCAATGTGGTCCCGATCGGGAAGGACAACCTCCCCCACGTGGAGCTGACCAGGACCATCGCCCGCCGTTTCAACGAGCGCTACGCCGGTGGGAACACCGTCTTCCCGGAGCCGGCGGCCATCCTCTCCGACTCCCCCGAGATTCCGGGCCTGGATGGACGGAAAATGAGCAAGTCATACGGGAACTCCATCATGCTGGGAGCCACCGCCGAGGAGACCGCCAAGCTGATCAAAAAGTCGCCCACGGATTCCGAGCGCAGAATCACCTTCGATCCGGTCAACCGTCCCCAGGTCTCGGCCCTCCTGACCACTGCCGGCCTGGTAACCGGACGCGACCCCAGGGAAATCGCCGAGGAAATCGGTGATTCCGGTGCAGGCGCCCTCAAGGCCTATGTGACCGATTCGGTCAACACCTTCCTTGCCCCGCACCGTGAGCGCAGGGCCGAACTGTCCAAGGACATGGATTACATCCACGACGTGCTGGACGAGGGCAACAGGAAGGCCGAACGCATCGCCGAGGAGACCCTGGACCAGGTCCGCTCGGCCATGGGAATGCGGTACTGAAAAGACCGAAACCTCCAGGCAACAGGTCTGCGGAGCCGGCAAGTCGCTCCGCAGACCTGTTTTCATACGTCGTAACGCCAGGACTTATCGGTGATGACCCTGGCCACCACCAGTCCGATGGGCAGGCAGATGATGACCATGAAGGCCCGGAAGGCCCAGTCCAGCGCCTCCAGAGTATTGAACTGCCCCAGGTAGAACATGGCCCGGTACATGTAAAGCCCGGGCACCATGATGACGATGGAGGGGACGGTTAGGCTGATACGTGGATACCCCAGATCCGGCGGCAGGTATCCATGGCGGACCGATGACCGCCAGACCGTGGCCAGGATACCGGCCACGAAGGCCCCGAGGAAGGCACCCATCTCCGGCGGGACGTTGAGCAGATCCTGCATC
Organism: Bifidobacterium coryneforme; assembly: GCF_000737865.1. Classification (NCBI taxonomy): domain Bacteria; kingdom Bacillati; phylum Actinomycetota; class Actinomycetes; order Bifidobacteriales; family Bifidobacteriaceae; genus Bifidobacterium; species Bifidobacterium coryneforme. The sequence goes on along the minus strand of NZ_CP007287.1, from coordinate 72,181 downwards.
TCCAGACGCATCGTATCGGTCAGGGCCCCGATGGTGGCAGCAACCAGGGCCATGCGCTGGGGAGAATTGAAGAGGACCGAGAATCCCCATACCCCGCAGAAGGCCGCAACCATACGCAGACCGGCAAGGACCCAGGCGTTGAGGACCATGGGCTCGAAGCCCTGCGGGTTGAGCATGACCATCCTGGCAACGGCCCAGCCACCCAGGGTGGCGACCAGGATAATCGAGAAGGCGTAGGTGATGCGCTGTATCCCCGAGGGAAAATCCAGTTTGGCGATATCCAGGCCACCGGTGACCAGGGGGAAGCCCGGAATCACATAGAGGATGGCACCAATGTATGCGGTGTCGTGCCTCAGGGCCACCGGGTCGAAGAACCCGACCAGACGTAGGGTGCCGATGCAGGCCAGGGCGGCGATGATCACCGAGGCTCCGGTGGCGAAGAACTGGTTGATTCTACGGTCCAGCATCTGCCGGCGGAACCACTGACCGATGCCCGCGCCGACAAAGGCGCCCGCCATGTCATATGGGCCACCGCCAAGAAGAAAGACGAATGCGGCGCAGGCCACCGCCGCAGCGAAGCCGTAGAAGATCGGAGAGTAGAGGGGCTTTCTACGCTCAATCAGATTCAGGCGTTCATGGGCCTGACGGACCGTAATGCCTCTATCGGCGGCGACGGGTTCCACACCGGAGGATTCGTCCCGCTCTATATGTTCGGCGGTAATCTCAGCCGCCCCGTCGCCCCCATCAAGGCTGGAGGCCGCCTGATTTCCGACGGCACCCAGACCAACGGCCGTCATCGTGTCCATCTGCGCCGCCTCAAGCCGGCTCTGCTCAATCTGGTCCAGGTTCTCCACCGCCTCCGCAGTGGTCTCCTTCAGGGCCTCAACCGCTGCGGCATCGTGGGCCAGCAGATCCTTCAAGGCCTTGCGGGCAACCGCATACACGTGGGGATCATCCAGATTATCGACCAGCTCCTCGGAAACCGAAGGCATGACATGGTACGTGCTGCTCTGCCCACAGTTGACGCTGAGCCAGTCGGCAAAGTGCTCCAGGAGCCAGATTCGCTCCGTATTGACACCGGTGGTGGGAAGGTCGACCACCTCGGTAATCCGCGAAACCCCATCGGTGCAGGAGGCTTCGATGTCGGTCAGGTTCACGTCGGCCCGGACATGGACCCCCATCGGATAGGCGATTCGGTGCATCATCTGGCGCACACGGAAGCTCCCGGTGCCCGCCCCCAGTTCCAGCATCCCCACCCGTACTATGAGGCTGGTCTTGGCCGCTATGCAGGCATCGAGGATGGGCTTGTCATAGTCCCGCTCGATGTCTTCCATATCCAGGGGAATGGAATGGGTATGGTACTTGCTGACCCTCCTGGCACCCGCTTCCGTACGGCGGGGATCGTGATGCGGCAATCCGCTGCTCTTGGTTTTCACCCTTTCATTCATACTCCCTCCCACGTCACGCTGGCCGGTCATGACCAGGTAAACCACCCTGTATGCAGGAAACCCGTCCATATGTCAGGCGAGCCACACCCATTCACAACGTGACGGATGCCGGATGGACCATGAAATACAAATATGCCGTAGGCGACCTAGAATGAAGAGTGAGCCGCTAATTCGAAGGCTGTGGGCCTGCAACGCCAACCACCAATAACCGCGGAGGTGCCGCGGAATGGTTGATGACCGGGCAACCGGAGATTCGGCAAGGAGGACTGATGACAGATAGTAATCAGCAAATCACGGCGGCGGATGCGACCCTGGTTGCGTCCGGTACCGGCACAAAAGGCCCGGAGGAGCGCGATCTTCCCCAATCACTGGGTGAGGATATGGCATTGTGCCTGCGACTGCTTCGGGATGTTCTGGGGGAATTCGACAAGGAACTGCTCAACCGGTTCGACTCGCTGCGCGAAGATGTGGTGGCGGCCAGTGCCGAGCATTTCAACAGACACCCCTCCGACCCCCTCCCCGACGAGGACGGTCTGGCCAAGGCGGTCGCCCTGATTGACGACACATCCATACAGGACTCGCAACTCCTGGCCCGGGCTCTGACTACATACTTCCACCTGGCCAACCTCTGTGAGGAGAACTACCGGGTGCGCGTCCTGCATGAGCGCGAAGGAAAGATCGACCTGGGTGTCAAGGGCACCGACCCCATCAACGAAATGACCAGCGCCTACAGCCAACTCCTTCAGGAGATGGGTCCGGCCAAGGCCTCGGAACTGCTGGAAAAACTGGAGTTCCATCCGGTATTCACCGCCCATCCCACCGAGGCGCGACGTAAGGCCGTCGAGGGCAAGATACGCCGCATCGCCAACCTGCTGGCCGTTCGCCGTGGACTGGGCGGTTCCGAGCGGGTGGAAAACGAGCGTCTGCTCCACAACGAGATCGACGCCCTCTTCCGCACCTCCCCCATCGCAACCAAGAAGCCGACGCCCGTGGAGGAATCCAACACCATCCTCGACATCTTCGATGCCACCCTCTTCCAGACCATCCCCAGGGTCTACCGCAGGTTCGACGACTGGATGTTGGGCAAGAAGGCCGGTACGGTCAAGCCCGTCTGCCCCGCCTTCTTCCACCCCGGCAGCTGGATAGGCTCCGACAGGGACGGTAATCCGAACGTCACCGCCAAGGTCTCGCGCAAGGTGGCCCGCAAGTTCTCCGACCACGTGCTCAAGGCCCTCCAGGAGGCGACCTCCACCGTCGGCCGCAACATGACCATGGAAGCGACTACCACCCCGCCCAGCAGCGAACTGCGAAGCCTGTGGAGCCACCAGAAGGAAATGAGCGAGCGCCTGACCGACCGCGCCGAGGTCGTCTCCCACAGGGAGTTGCACCGGGCCGTGGTCCTGGTCATCGCCGACAGGCTCACCGCCACCATCAAGCGTGACGCCGACCTGATGTACCGCAGCTGCGACGATTTCATCGCCGACCTGAAGATTGTCCAGGACTCCCTGGCCGCAGCCGGGGCCGTCCGCCAGGCCTACGGCCCCCTCCAGGACCTGATATGGCAGGCCCAGACCTTCGGTTTCCACATGGTCGAGATGGAGTTCCGTCAGCACTCACTGGTCCACGCCCGCGCCCTGGAGGACATCCGCGAACACGGCCTGCACGGCGAGCGCGGCGAATTGCAGCCCATGACCCACGAGGTGCTCGACACCTTCCGTGCCCTGGGTGCCATTCAGAAGCGCAACGGGCAGAAGGCGGCCCGCCGCTACATCATCTCCTTCACCAAGTCGGCCCAGAACGTCAAGGACGTCTACGAGCTGAACCGTCTGGCCTTCGAGCATGCCGAGGACGTTCCCGTCATCGACGTGATCCCCCTGTTCGAGCAGCTGGAGGATCTGCAGAATTCGGTGGATGTGTTGGAGGAGATCATCAAGATCCCCGAGGTCCAGGCCCGCCTCAAGAAAACCGGCAACAAGATGGAGGTCATGCTGGGATACTCCGACTCCTCCAAGGATGCCGGACCCGTATCGGCCACCCTGGCCCTGCACTCCGCCCAGGAGCGCATCGCCAAGTGGGCCCAGAGCCATGACATCGACGTGACCCTCTTCCACGGCCGCGGCGGCGCCGTGGGTCGCGGTGGCGGCCCGGCCAACAGGGCGGTCCTGGCACAGCCGGTGGGCTCCGTGAACTGCCGCTTCAAGCTGACTGAACAGGGCGAGGTGATTTTCGCCCGCTACGGCAACCCGGTTCTGGCCATCCGCCACATCGAGTCCGTTGCCGCAGCCACCCTGCTCCAGTCGGCCCCCAGCGTCGAAGAGCGCAATACGACCATGACGGAGAAGTACTCTGACATGGCCGCCAAGCTGGACGATTCCGCCCACCGGCGCTTCCTGGACCTCCTCCACACCCCCGACTTCGCTCCCTGGTTCTCCATCGTGACGCCTCTGAACGAAATCGGCCTCCTCCCCATTGGTTCCCGCCCCGCCAAGCGTGGTCTGGGAGCCAAGTCCCTGGATGATTTGCGGACCATACCCTGGGTCTTCTCCTGGGCACAGGCCCGCATCAACCTGGCCGCCTGGTACGGCCTGGGAACGGCCTGCGAGGAGTTCAATGACCTGGATACCCTGCGCCAGGCCTACGAGGAATGGCCCCTCTTCAGCACCTTCATCGACAACATCGAAATGAGCCTGGCCAAGACCGACGAGCGCATCGCCAAGATGTACCTGTCCCTGGGTGATCGTGACGATCTGAGTCAGAAGGTCCTTTCGGAGATGGAGCTGACCCGCAAGTGGGTTCTGCAAATCGTCGGCGACGAGTGGCCCCTGCAGCATCGCCACGTGCTGGGCCAGGCCATCCGTATCCGCTCTCCCTACGTGGATGCCCTATCGGTCACCCAGGTACGCGCCCTGCGAACCCTGCGGCGGCGCAACGACAAGGAGGAGCTCAGCAAGAGCCAGCAGGCGGACTTCATCTACCTGATTCTCTGCACCGTTTCGGGAGTCGCCGCCGGCCTCCAGAACACTGGCTGATGCCCTGCCCCCTGGGCAGTTCCGTGGCCCTGCTCTGATTTCTCCGGAGCAGGGCCACGCTCGTTATGGATGTTGGTCTACACACCCTGTCTTCCCAATCTTGGGGTTCTGGCGTGTGCAGTCTTCGTCTCTCCCGGTGACATCGCTGATTCTTTCATCCGGTCCATGGTTGACCAAGACACAAGAGCTCCTCAGATAGAGGTATACCCCACAGGAAGACACTCTGAACGGACCGGTTCTTACTTCTACCTATTCCCGTCATTTCAAACTGCTATATCAACAAAAATGAGGGGCAGTCCCTAGAATTCCGCATGCTTCAAACTCAACAGTTGCATCCGGAGGAGTACCCGGGTTAAGAACAACCGTTCCTGAATCAAGATGAACGCCAGGCGCATATCCACCTGTGCCACCACCCGAATAACCACCACCGGTATAGCCACCACCAGAGTAGCCACCACCGGTGTAGCCATTTCCAGTGATACCGCCACCTGCGTACGCACTTCCTGTCCCACTTACCGCGGAAGCTTGGGCGGCAGCTGCCTCATCGGCGGCCTGCTTCTGGCCAATCGAGTCGTTCACGGCATTGATGGCCCCATCGAGCGCCTGCTTCGCATCCGTATAGGTCTTCGGGTCGGTGATGCCTTTCTTACCACTGACCTGCCTGGCGTCATCCAGGGCCTTGCCCAGGCTCTCCCTGACGGCATTGTCGGCAACCTTCCCGTCCGAGTCGCCCAACAGTGCGGCAGCCGCACTGATCGACGCATCCAGGGCCTGCTTTTCATCGCTCAGGGTCTTGGCCTTGGCCAAGGCCTCCACCTTGGCGGCACCGTCCTTGTTCAGGCGGGCCAGCCGTTTGTTGACTGACGCGGCCTTGTCAAGCCTGTCCTTGTTCCGGTTGAGTTCCGTCGTGCTCTGGCTGGCCGCGCAGGAGACGGTGGTCCGATCCGCCTTCTTCAGAGCGGTCTGCTCCAGGCTCGCATGGGTCTTGGGGTCAGCCGTATTCTGGGCGGGCGTAGCCGCCAACACCTTCTGGGCCTGCTCCTGGTTACGCTTTAGATCAGCGACGCTCGTCTCATAGGCTTTGCCGGATCGAGTACAGTCCTCCAGGGCGACGGTATGCCGTTCCCTGGTAGCCAGCACACCTGCCACGACAGCCGCAACCACCAGCAGGAAGACCACAGCAGCCACGATGACAACGATACGCCGTTTACGATTTCCCCTACTCTCGGTACCAGCCCCCTTCTGCTGATCCGTCGCCGGGCCAGTGTTCGTGTTTTCCGTCGTGTCCTGCTCACTCATGATGGGTTTCCTCCCCTTTGCATGAAACTCCGTCTCCTCCATTTTCCACCATTGGCCGGATGATTTGGGAGACCAGGCCGCCAGGGGCGGATTGCAACAGATAGGAGCGCATCTCCTGTTGAGAGTGTGCGTCCATCAGCGTGAAACCATGCGGTCATCAAACCTGCGACACCGCGTGCGCCGCACCGTAAAAACCGAGAGCTGTCTGAACTCGAAGGTGCAGGATGCCCGACCCATCTCGACATCACATGCTCCAGCGGAGCTCTTGAGGGAAAAGAGAACTCCGACATTGGGGGCGGAGCATGCTCCGTCAGGATGAGCCGGTATCCCACCCCGATCGTGAGTGCCAACCGTCATCAGCCGACCTCGAATCGGGATTGTCTCTCGCTCCAGTTTTACCGCATGAAGCAGGGGCGGGCGACACAGGGGCGTGCATTCGGACCAGTTCCGGCGACAGCATCGTCGACCAAGTGTGTGGGAGCCCAACAAGTCAGTTCAAGGAACTTCTCCATCGGCCAGCCACCTTTGCTCAGTTGGTCCGCACATCTCCCCTGCAGCAAGCATCCCTCAGGATGCACATTCAATTATAGGCCTTGCCGTAAAGGCAGGCCCCGGGCGTTCCAAATTGAGCTACATGGCCCTCTTACACAACCCCAGAGGAGGCTCGGCAGGTAGGCGGCACCGGCGTTTCGGCCGGTGCCGCGCCGTCTCTACGCCCCAATCAGATCCAGCATCTCCGGCACTGATTTCTTACCGAACTCCACAGTTTCCTGGCCGCCCTTCCGAATGACGATACAGGGCACACTCATGACCTGGTACTGGTCCTTCAGGGTGGGGAAGTGCGAGAGGTCATAGGCCTCGGCACGAACCTTCCCGTTCTGGGAGGCCACCCGCTGGGCGGAGAGGACCGTGGTGGGGCACATGGTGCAGGTCAGCGAGACCAGCATCATGATATCGACCTGGTCGTTGATGGCATCGATCCTATCCGAGGTTGCCTGGTCAACCTGCTGACCGGGGCCTGCCGCGTTGTACAGGGCCAGGACGAAGGAGTTGAACTCATGCCCGCTGGGCACACCATGGAAGGCCAGACCTGTCTCCTCGGCCTCGCCATCGGCGCCAATCCGGCAGATGCGCACGCAGGGACGGGCACCAGGCAGATCACCTGCCGGGTCGAAGTCCTGCACACCCGAAGCGTTCTCGACCTGGCTGCTCAGGAGACCGTCGGAGAGGGAGACCAGCTCGTCGATGAAGGTGCGCAATTCCCCGGAGACCGGGCTGTCGTCCAGCTCCAGCTTCAGAATCAGCCTGGCCGTCATCCGTCCGAAGACCACATCCAGCTGCTTCCTGATATCGGGCCCAAAGAAGCCGGATGTCTTGGCTGGGGCATTTCCCGCACCCTGGGCCACGGGAGCCGGCGAGGTACCAGAAGCAGCAGCCGACTCGGCAGCCTCCTTTTCGGACTTCTCATAGGGGGTGTTCTCGGGTCTGGGCGGCACCAAACCGGTCCGGGCGGACATATCGGAGGCATAGCGCTCCAACTCCACGGCCGCCACAGCACCGTCAGAGGTGGCGGTGATGACCTGGCGGAGGTTCTTCACCCGCAGGTCGCCAGCGGCGTAGACGCCCGGGACCGAGGTCTCCAGGTAGCCATGGGTGATGACGTACCCGTGATCGTCCAGGTCAACCACGCCTTTGACCAGGCCGGTCTGAGGCACATAGCCCGCGAAAACAAAGACACCGAAGGTGCCCTGGTCGGCCGGCTTCCAGGCCCTGGTCTCCCCGGTGGTCCTGTCCAGGAGGGTGGCCTCGACCAGGCCGCCCGGACCGGCGGAGACACCCTGGAGCTCGGTGGAGTAGTGAATCTCGATCTTGTCGTTGTTCCTGGCCTCGGCGGCCACGGAGGCGTCACAGGTGAAGTCCTCCTCACGCACGAGGAGGGTGACCTTGGTGGCGTACTTGGTCAGGAAGACGGACTCTTCGGCGGCGGCGAATCCTCCGCCAACAACCAGGACCTCACGCCCGGAGAAGAACTCCCCGTCACAGGTGGCGCAATAGGCCACTCCTCTGCCGGCGTACTCCTGCTCACCTTCGAACCCGATCTTACGGGGGCTGGCTCCGGTGGCAATCAGGACGCCGAAGGTCCGCAGATCGCCCCTGGATGTGTGGACCACCTTGATGTCGCCATCCACATCAATCCCGGTGGCCTCGGCCGTCATGAACTCCGCACCGAAGTCCTGGGCCTGCTGACGCATGGTCTCGGTCAGCTTGCGCCCATCCGTCCTGGCCACTCCTGGGTAGTTGACCACGTCCGCAGTGATGGTGATCTGCCCGCCGAAATCGTCCTTCTCCAGAATCAGAGTACGGTACCGGGCACGGGCCAGGTAGAGCCCGGCGCTCAGTCCGGCAGGGCCACCACCGATGATGACCACGTCATAGAGATTCTTGTCTTCCGTCATGTTCCTTATTTCCTTGTCGATGAAGTGCATACAGTAAGGGGAACCCCTCAATCGCAACGGCGACCTGGCGACCGGAGGAACCGGCCCTCCGGAAAGGCGGATGCACTCCGCCAAGCAGCGCCGCTCCGATGAGCAGGTTCCCCTGGCTCACTGGAATGGTCCGTTCAGGACGCTTGAATCAGAGCTGACCCACCAGGTCCAGGCTGGGCTCGATGGTGTCATCGCCCGGCTCCCACTTGGCAGGGCAGACCTGATCGCCGTGCTCATAGACGAACTGCGAGGCCTGGACGCGACGCAGCAGCTCGTCGGCGTTACGGCCCACGTTGGAGGAGATGACCTCGTAGGCCACGACCTTGCCTTCGGGGGACAGGATGAAATCGCCTCGCTCTGCCTTGCCTTCGGCCTCGTTGTACGTATCCAGGTCCTTGGCCAGGGTGGCTGTGGGGTCGGCAAGCATCGGGTACTGGATCTTGGCGATCTTCTCGTTGGCCTCATGCCACGCCTTGTGGACGAATTCGGTGTCGCAGGAGACCGAGTAGATCTCACAGCCGGCCTTCTTGAAGTCCTCGTACTTGATGGCCAGGTCCTCAAGTTCGGTCGGGCAGACAAAGGTGAAGTCCGCGGGGTAGAAGAAGAGGACTGACCAGTGACCCAGCAGGTCCTGCTTGGTCACCTCGTGGATGTCATCGCTCTGGAAGGCCTGGGTCTTGAAGTCGGTGATTTCATGCTGCAGTAGCGTCATGGTTGGTTCCTTTCGGGGAATTATCGGATACCGTCAATCCGACCACCCGGAACACCCTCGGATTGTCGAAGATTCAGAACCTCGTACAAGAGGCGACGGGCCGGGTCGGATACCGATTCCATGCTAGCGACCGAGACTGGGCACCGAAAGGTGGGTATCATCCCAGCCTGTGTGATATACGGCACAGAGCCCCCTGATGGCCGCCTATGATAGAGGGATATGCCAGAGCAGCCAGAAGGAGTCCCCGCCATGAGCGAAAATCGCACGCCCGCATCAGAGGGAGAGCCCCGCGCCAACGCGACCTGGAGCAGGATGCTGGCCGGCAACCGCCGCTTCTTCGAAGGGCAGGCTGAACACCCCTGGCAGGACGCGGAAACACGGGAGTCTTTGATTGATGCCCAGTCTCCGGATGCTGTTGTTCTCTCCTGTTCGGACTCCCGGGTTCCACCTGAAATCATCTTCGACCAGGGGCTGGGTGACCTCTTCACGGTCCGCACGGCCGGTCAGACCTTGGACCCATCGGTTCTGGCATCCCTGGAATTCGCCATTACCGAGTTGAAGATCTCGCTTCTGGTGGTGATGGGGCATGAGCACTGCGGAGCCGTGACCGCCTGCCTGCGGGCCATCGAAGACCACCGTTCGGAAACAGGAAGGACCCGAATCGAACCCGGAGACGAGGCCCTGGATGAGACCTTCGTCCACGACAGCCCCTCACCAATCGTCAACCAGGTGGGCACTTCGATTCTGGCGGCTCAGGAGGCCGGCCTGGAGACCACTGACGAATACGAATCGGTGCATATAGCCCGGACCATCGAGGTCCTGGTCGACAGGTCCGAGGTCATCCGCCAGGCCGTTGCCGAGGGACGGATCATGATGGTGGGGGCCCGCTACAGTCTGACCAGCGGCAAGGTTCAGGTTCTCTCCTTCTGACCAATCCACGGAGTCCCGCCTGCCCAAGGTTGGGGATCCCCTCGGACCCACCATCCGGCCGAGCAGGCACCCTGCCACTCGCACCAGCCGGAACCCCGTGGGCGGCGCCAGCCGGTTTGACCTCTATGGCACTGGATACCCCGGATAGAGAAGACCATAACGTACATTGGAGGCATGTCATTATGGCTCAACATCCTGCTTATCTTCGTCTTCCTCCTGATCGGGTCCGTCTTCTCGGGAACCGAGCTGGCATTGGTCTCCCTGCGCGGATCGCAGCTGGAACAGATGGAACAGCAGGATGCCCGCGGCGCCAGGGTGGCCCGAATCGCCCGCGATCCCAACACCTTCCTTTCGTCCGTCCAGATAGGCGTGACCTTGTCCGGATTCCTCTCGGCCTCCTTCGGCGCCTCATCGATAGCGCCCTACGTGGTTCCGGTGGTGACCGGCTGGGGCGTCCATGCCGGACTGGCCTCGACCCTGACCACCATCGTATTGACCCTGATCATCTCCTACTGCTCCATCGTCATCTCTGAGCTGGTGCCCAAGCGCATCGCCATGCAGCGCACGGAGAAAATAGCCCGGGCGGTGGTACCGGCCATCGACATGTTCTCGACCATCTGCAAACCGCTTATTTGGCTGATTGCCAAGAACACCAACGGCATCGTGCGTATCCTCGGTTTCGACCCCCAGCAGACCGACACCCAGGTCAGCGACGATGAGCTGCGCGTCCTGGTCTCCTCCAACACCAACCTGAGCAAGGATGAGCGGATGATTCTGGGCGATGTCTTCGACGCCTCGGAGACCAGTGTGGCCGAGGTCATGCGCCCCAGGGCCGACGTGGTCTTCATCTCGGGCGATATGCCCCTGAAGGAGGCGGCCGACTTCGTCCACAACGAGCCTTACTCACGCTACCCGGTGACCGGCCGTGACTTCGATGATGTTCTTGGATTCGTCCATGTGCGCGATCTCCTCGATGTGCGCAACCGGCGCGCCCGGACCGTGGCTGATGTAACCAGGCCCGGCATCTCCCTGCCCGGAACCTCCAAGCTCCTTCCCAGCCTGGAACGCCTGCGCAAGAAGGGAATCCACCTGGCCGTGGTCATCGACGAGTATGGCGGCACCGATGGCATCGTGACACTGGAGGATATGACCGAGGAGCTCGTGGGTGATATCCGCGATGAGTACGACCTGCCCGAAGAGAAGGGGTCGGCCCAGTCGGGAGCCTCCGCCTTCGTGAACGGGGTGGCCAAGGTGGATGGCGGCATGACCATCGAGGACTTCGCTGACCTGACCGGAATAGAACTGGAAGACGGGCCCTACGAAACCCTGGCCGGGTACTTCCTGGCCCAGACCGGGCGGATGGGCAGGGTGGGCGATGTGGTCCACTCCGACGACGGGTACGACATGGTCGTTACCAGGGTTGATGGGCGGCGTATCGAGACCATCGAGGTCAGACACCGCGAAGCGCTCCCAAGCGACGGCTCCGAGGATGACGATGGCAGTAAGTCGGAGGCAGCGAACTCCGATACTTCTGATGGAGACAAGGAATAGCGCCGGCCCTCCTCGTCGAGAGGGACATGTGCCCCAGAAGGTCTGAATAATCACACTAATCTCCCGGGAAATCCCCATACTCGCAGGTATCCATGGCTAGGGTTGAAGTAAGGGTCGGTTTGGAAACCGGCCGAATGGAATCGCTGACGATACGCCGACGAACGAAGGAGAGATTATGGCACTGAACTTTACCGTACCGGGGCTGGACGAAGCCACCAGTGAGAAGGTCATCGCAATCCTCCAGGAGCGCCTGAGCCAGGAGCAGGAGACCGCCCTGGTTCTCAAGCATGCCCACTGGAACATGAAAGGCAAGGAGTTCATCGGCATCCACGAGATGATGGACCCCGAGGTCGACTCGGTTCTGAACATGGCCGACGAGACCGCCGAGCGCATCGCCACCCTGGGTGGCTCACCCGCCGGACGCCCAGACGACATCGTGAAGAACCGCAACTGGGAGGGCCTTGAGCTGACCGGTCGCCAGGATGCCCTGGACTATCTGAAGGCACTCGACAAGTACTACACCACCTTCATCAAGCTGGACCGCGAGGCCATCAGCAAGCTGGATGACCTGGATGTCATCAGCTCCAACATCCTCCAGGACCACGTCCAGGAGCTGGAGCACTTCCAGTGGTTCATGAGGAGCCACCTGTTCTGATTCCTCCGGAATCACCTCGGCTGTTCCAAGCCGGTTGTTCCGTCAATCGATGATTGGCGACAGTCCGGCAGGTAGCACGGAGAGCGGGATGATTGGTAAAACGCCAATCAGCCCGCTTTTTATTGCGAGCCATCAGCCCTTGCGATAGAGCTTGGTGTAGGAACCCTCGGCACGAGGACGAACCACAATCTGGTCGACATCAACCGTATCGGGCTGCTCCAGAGCCCAGGAAACACATCCGGCGACATCATCGGCGGTCAAGGGATCCGGCACCCCGGCATAAACGGCATCGGCCTTGGAGGAATCGCCACCGAACCGTTTCAGGGAGAACTCATCGGTATGGACCAAGCCAGGTGCGATATCAACCACCCGAACCGGCTCACCGACCAATTCCAGACGCAGAATACGGGCCATGACCCGTTCCGCTGCCTTGGAAGCGCAGTATCCGCCACCACCCTCGTAGGGTTCGATACCGGCGGTCGATGAAACAACCAGGACCGTACCCTCGGACTCCTTTAGGGCCGGCAGGAACTTCTGGATGACCCTCAACGTACCCAAGACGTTGAGCTCATACATGCCCCGCCAATCGTCCAGGTTCGAGGTGGCCACGGCATCCTTGCCGAAGGCTGCCCCCGCACAGTTGACCAGGGCCTTGACCGGACCTTCCGACAGCACGGCATCCACGGCATTCCGTGTTGAATCCTCGTCGGTCACATCACAGACCTGATAGGTGAATCCCTCGCCCAGCTCCTTGGCCAGGTCCCGCAGGTTCTCCTCGCGGCGGGCCAGACCCACCACCTGCCAACCCTTACCCACCAGGGCCCTGACACTGGCCTGCCCGATGCCACTTGATGCACCGGTGACCACTGCCCGCTTGATCGTATTCGTTGAATCCGTCATCATCGCTCCTTCATCTGCCGTCCTTGAACAGCGCTCACCACCCACGCTAGCGCGGAAACAAGCACCCAAGCGCATTCCCACCCCGATGTGGTCGGATATCAGCCAGTCGTTCATTCATCTCTGTGCGGTCCCCGGCGTAATCCGAGCCGCCGTAGAATACAGGCCTGGGATATTCAGATAACCACGTACTGGTTGAGTTGCTTTCTGCGTTGTCGCCAATCCGGCATGTACCTGGTCATCAGCTCCTGGAACAGGGGGCCATGTCCATGGGCATGCAGGTGGGTCAGCTCGTGAACGAGCACATACTCCAGAAGTTCAGGATCCAGCCAGGCCAGCTCAGTATTGAGCCGAATCCGGCCCGTGGAAGGAGTACAGGACCCCCAGCGGGTCTTCATGTGGCGCAGAGTAATGGCCGTGGGGCGCTTACCGACGACCGGCACCCAGGTTTCAACCAACCGAGGCAGCCGCTCTTCGATGATTCGCCTGGCCCTATCCTCGGATCGGTCCTTCTCCTGCGGTTCATCCCCGCATCTGCTCTCACCATCTGCTTTTCGGTCATCGGCAGAATCGTTGGAATCACTCGCAATCTCCGAAATGGAGTTACTGATACGCCCTCGGGTCCGGCCAATCCAAACCCTCCTGGCCCGGACGAACTCCTCAAGCTGCTTATCCGAGAGACCGACCGGAGCCGTGACTTCAAGCCCTCCTTCAGGCGGTTTCACCCGCAGGTAGACGTTCTTGATTCGCTTGCTGATGACCAGGACCTCTTCACCATCCAACTCAAGCAGGCGGCGCTTGACCGTCGATCCGGCACCCCGGCCCCGTCTGCCGCCACCAATTGTCTTGGTCATATACGAATCTCCGTCATACCTGCATTCTTCACCACCCCCGCGATGTAGCTTGTAATCTTGCAACTCACGACGCGACGCGAATTGACTTACTCTGCCCACATGGTATGCTAATCATTTGTGTGATTCTCCGGAGTCACATGGAATGGGCCTGTAGCTCAGCTGGTTAGAGCGCATCCCTGATAAGGATGAGGTCGGAGGTTCAAGTCCTCCCAGGCCCACGCACTTCTGCTTTTTGAAGTTCATTCCAATCACGGGGCTATGGCGCAGCTGGTAGCGCATCTGCTTTGCAAGCAGAGGGTCGCCGGTTCGAACCCGGCTAGCTCCACAAAAATATGAAGCGTCGGACTGATCTTCTTCAGGAACGAGCTTGGACTTATTTATCGATTTAGAGAGCGCAATGTAGGCACTCCTTTTCCGCTTTTATGGACTAGAAAGCCCGTATTATCGTTTAAGCTATTTCCAGCCCTTGGACGCGCAACATCGTCTACTGCCGGAGCCCGCGGCAACCGCAGGCACAAGACTCAAGCGCTCCGCCATCTCCGTGGACGGCCGTGGCCCCGCGGCCAAGACGTTCGCGCGATGTGCGCCAAGGTGAGAACGCCCGCCGGTATGCCGTTCGGACGGGTAAAGCTGAAGTAGAACAAGACTGAGATGAGATACTCATTAGTTATTTGTTAGATAGTGAGTATCTATTGCAAGGAAGTAAAAAGGAGGCTGCATACGGCCAAGAAGCAAGATATGATGGCTATGCTCAACGTGCTCGAAGCCGACGCCAGAAGCACGACCGCAAGGAAACCAAAGCGTTCGCTAGAACCACGAATGGTAAACAGGAAGAAAGCGAATAGACGACGCACGCCTCCGAATACGATGCCGAGAACCCGGCTGAAGCGAAGAGCAAGGCAACGTTCTCAGATGCTGAGTACAGACGTGTGATGATTCATGTCAACAACCATAGCGTTTACGAGTCCGAGAAAATCATCCGCGATAAGTACGTGCCAACGCCGAATAACGGTAAGACCGTGTATCTGGATTTCTTCAGCTCCGACATCTACCGAAACATCTATCAGGCAACGATGGACAAGACGCACAAGGGCAATGCCGTCTATAGGAACAGTTACGATATGACGATTCTCATCGACGGCCTGCCGAGGGTGCAAATCAAGCTGAAGCGCCCCGGCGCAGGAATCAAAGAGGCAATCAATCGGGTTGTCAGGTCTTTACAGTTAATCGTGAGTATCGCGTCAGGACAGTTATAAAACTCTCGCTAACTAAAACAGGCGACGGATAAACATAAACAAGTAATGCCTATGAAAGAAGCCTCGACGGCAGATTCTCCTTGACACCTGTGGTTAGGTTAACCGACACATCTAGAACGCATCCAGTTCGTTTAAGCGCCTTCACCAACAGCATATACACTTTCTCGAATCTATATATAAACTTACGTGACAATTCGCGCCAACGTAGTCTGTAAATTAAAGAAATAATCGTTACACATCATATAGGAAACAGTGTTATATGCTAGATCTATGTTTCAAAGCACAAACATCGATAAGTTAAAGCAATTAACGAAAGAGCATACTATTCGAACCCAACAGGTCAACTACGATATAAATACGCTTATAAAGCAAATAGATGACAACAAAATTAAACTAAACCCTGAATATCAGCGTAAATACCGTTGGGACGAAGGGAAGTCGTCAAGACTAATTGAGAGCCTGATACTTAATATTCCCATTCCTTTTATTTACTTGTCGAATGACGTAGATATTGATTCTGATGAAACCGCGGGAGATGGATATTACTCAGTTATCGATGGCCAGCAGAGATTGACATCGATCAAGAACTATTTTGAGGATAAATTTGCTCTTACTGATTTAGGGATTATTTTAGAACTAAATGGCCGGAAATTTAGCCAGCTACCCGATTTCCTGAAACGACGAATTAGGGATCGGACAATAAACTGCTTACGTATCGATTCAACTGTTGACGAAACAGTTAAATTCGATGTATTCGAAAGATTGAACACGGGTTCTGTGCAACTTACTTCTCAAGAATTGAGGAATTCAACATATGGTGGCCCATTTAATAAACTGCTACAAGAGCTAGCCAAGGATCCTACGTTTATTGGACTGACGCATTTCTCGCAAAAAAGGATCAGCAAGATGGACGATATCGAATTCATCCTGCGCTTTTTTGCACTTACGAACGGGCGTTATCGTGATTACACCCCCCTGATGTCGAATTTCCTTTCGAATTTCATGAAGAAGCATCAATATGCCGACGAAAAGGAAATAAGCAGCTTTCGAGTGCAGTTTACATCCGCAATGCATCGCATAAAAGAGAACCTAGGTGAAGATGCATTTGCGAAGAAGAATCCTTCTGGCTCAAAACGAGAATTTGCATCGCGCTTTAATGCCGCTGTATTCGACGCGGTGATCATAAGCGATGACGACATGCGCCTCTCCAATAGGCACTATAAGAAAAATGCACGCGCAGAGTTCGCCAAACTCTTTGACGCCGAAGAATTTATTTCAGCGACTAGTGGATCAATTACAGATGCAAATGCCCTGAAAACTCGAACCCAATTAGCTGAGCAGGCCATAATCGATGAGCAGTAATCTTCATGACGAGATCATAGTTCTTGAAGAGCGCTGGAAAGAGCTCTCTGAAATGATCAGATTAGTTAAAGACAAGCGAACTCCTTCACGCAAAAAACCGATTTATCTTAAAGCGGCCTTTTTGATGCTATGCTCGCATTTCGAGGGTGGTTTTTATGGCGTACTAAAAGGGATACTAAGTGACATCAATGAGGCCAGTGACTATGTTTCCCTTCCAGAGCCGCTTGTACGAGCATATGTCAAATATACACTGCTTGGAAACCAAGATGTCAAAGGGCAGCAAATTACTAAAATAACAAAAGAACTACTCCGCCAAGAAGTAAACCTCAAAATCAAAGATGACTTTCTTAACCACTCTAGCAATTTAACGTCAGACACAGTAAAACAATGCTGTGAGCATTTTAGTGTCAGAGACATCAATAGGACACTATATGATTCTGATTTTGAGATTGTATTCAAAAATTCTTTTGAAGATTCAGATAATTTTATTAAGAAAGAGACTGCTTACTTGTCTAGGATGACAGTTTCATTCCCCTACCAAATTAATGAAAACCGTCATGAATTAAAAACTAATGAAAACCGTCATGAGTCAGAATCTGCAAAACAGTCATCTTTATTCACCGATTTCCTTGAATCTTTGATTCAGAACAGAAACGAGGCAGTTCACGGCGGAATGATGAGCGATACTAATTTAACTCTCGAAGAGTTGGAAAATGACTTATTTAAAATTCAGTCGTTAACCCTGGCAGAAATCTATTGCTTTGGTAGCAAAATCCAAAGTGATTACAATCAAAAGTGCAAAAAACGGGAGTAAACTACATATAATATGCAGCTCCTGGAAAATCCCGACTACACGGGCTGCAACTACATTACATGGTCTTCCCTATTACTGTTTATAGCTTGAGCAACACAAATCTGCTATCACTATATACGATATTCGGCGTTCTCAACCCTTGTTCTAGTACTTTACAAGTGAATCACTGCGCTTTGCCCGTTCATTTGTACTTCCTGAACCTACAAGCAGTCGAGAAGATCGATAACGAGACTAATGAAAGACTGATTGAACCGGTCTACATAGACTGCTGAAACTCCACTTGGACGACTCTGCTATGACAATTTGAACTGCGGCTGTTTTAATTTTCTAAGCTAATTTTAAACAGTCCCGAATCACTATTCTTCTATTTCCATAACACAGATAGGCTGAAACTGTGAACCCAATCCGATTATCCAACAACATGACTAATTGAAAAGAGAAAATGATAGATTCCAAATTTATAATTGACCAGCCGATAGACAAGATGCGAATGCGCAACAATCGACGTAATCAGAAACACTAGATTGCATCAGAATCAGCCTATTAGCTACAAAGATTCATACAAATCTTCCACCATCTAGCGACAACAGCCGATTGACCTGGGCCAGGACCGAGGGCCGGTGGGAGACGATCAGGTAGGCCCTGTCACCCTGTTGATCAATCAGGGATTTGAGCACCTTGCCCTCCAGGAGGGCATCCATGTTGCTGGTCGGTTCGTCCAGCAGGAGCAGGGAGGCCTGGCTCAGGAAGGCGCGGGCCAGGGCCACCCGCTGCTTCTGCCCTTCGGAGAGTTCGGATCCGTTGCCGGTCAGAACCTGGTCCAGTCCCTTGGGCAGCTGGTCAATCAGATCATCAAGGCAGGCCTGGCTGGCGGCCTCGGCAATCTCCTCCCGGCTGGCACCAGGTCGGGCTATGGCGATGTTGTCGGCCAGGGTTTCACTGAATATATAGGTATCCTGGCTCACCAGGGTCTGTCGGGCACGCAGATCAGCGGTGTTGATGGTCTCGATGGACAGGCCGGAGACGGTCAGGTCGCCAGCATTCCTGTCTCGGAAGCGCATGAGCAGGTCGATGAGCGTGGTCTTCCCGGCCCCGTTCTCACCCTGGACCCCGACCAGGTCCCCTGGCTTGATGTCCAGTTCCAGGTCATGCAGAACCAGGGAACCGCTCCCATCCTGGTCAGACCCGGTGGCATAACCGAAGGAGAGCCCACCGGCATGGGTGCCTGAATAGGCAGGCAGTCTGGACCCTTCAGCCACCTCTTCAACCTCAGGCTCCTCGTCCAGCAGGCCGAAGACCCTTCGGGCGGCAGCGATGGTGGGCTGCAGGCCCGAACCCAGTCTGGCCACAGGAATCAGGGGACCGAAGGAACTGAGGAAACCAACCAGACCAATCATGGCCGGGGCCAGACCAATCGCTCCTCTGCCTGCGAGCGCGCAGACGGCCAGGGTGAAAGCGGCCATGCAGACGAGGGTGGCCACCTGGGTGGCCAGGTCGTTGTAGAGGGTGTTGCGTGAGGTGCGGCGCCGAGATTCCAGCATGTCACCGGTGGCCTCATCCAGGTTCTGCCTGACCTGATCGGCGGCACCCAGAGCCACCAGCTCACGCCGCCCGTCCAGGGTCTCCAGAAGAAGGCTATGCAGGCGCCCCTGGGCTGTCCGCTCCGCCATGGCCACGCGGAAGGTGGGCGAGGCGCTGAGCAGGGGGATGACCAGGCCTACGATCAGGTAGGAAACCAGGGCCATCAGTCCCATCCACCCGGACAAGACAGTCAGCGTGACCAGGTTGACCACGGCGGTGATCACGGCAATGGCGATGGGTGAAAGGGTATGGGCGTAGAAAATCTCCAGAGCCTCGATGTCATCGGTCAGGACGGTGACCATGTTGCCCCTCCCACGCCGCGACAACTTGGCCGGGGCCAGAGTCCGCATCTTATCGAAAACGGTCACACGGATGTCGCGCAGGACACTGAACGCCATTTCATGGTTATAGTACTGCTCGCCGTAGGCCATAACCCCCTTGAGCACCCCGGCCACAATGGACACCACCGCCCAGGCAATCCAGGTCCAGCTCAGCCAGCTGCCGTTTCCGGCCAGTCCACTCAGACCTATCAGGGCCGCCGTCGCGGCCATGACGCACCACACAGAGCACAGGTGGCCGAGCGACCCGCATCCTATGGCCTTACCTTCGGTGGCTGCCAGGGGCCTCATCAGTCCGGCCATTCGACGCATGATGCTCAGAGAGCCGCCGCCGGCCAGGGGGCCGACCTCCTCCTTGGACATGGCACTTGTACTGGTACCGCTCAACGATCCGGTTCCCTTCTGCTTGGAAGTCCTCTGTCGGCTCATCGTGCGGCCTCCAACTCTTCGTATCGTTCCTGCTCGTTCCACTGGGCCGCAAAGAGTCCGCCCGCTTCCATGAGCTGGTCAAAATCGCCGCTTTCCACCAAGTGCCCCTGATCCAGAAGCAGGATCCTGTCCGCATCCCGTACCCCGGCCAGGCGGTGGGTGATGGTGATGACCAGGCTGGACCTGCCAAGCCGATCCATCAGGGCGGCCAGGCTGGCATCGTGCTCACGGTCGACGGCGCTGGTGGCCTCGTCGAAGATGTAGAGCCTGGATCCACGCAGGAGCCCTCGTGCAATGGAAAGGCGCTGCCTTTGCCCTCCCGACAGGTTTGAGCCGCCTGGCTCAAGTCGAGATTCCAGCCCCTCCGGCCGACTCAACAGGTCTTGGAGGTCCACATCCCTCAAGGCCTGCTTCAGAACCTCATCCGAGTACCCGACACCCGCCGGGTCAAGGTTGGACCGCAGGGTGCCACTGAAAAGATGATCGGTACCCCTGACCACGGTTTGGGAAGTTATCAGGTCCGAGGGGGACATCCGGCTTACCTGATTACCGAATACACTCAGGCTTCCCTCATACCCCTTGAGCTGCCCGCTCAGGATGGAAGCCAAAGTCGACTTGCCCGATCCGGAAGCACCGACAATACCGATATGTCCTTGTTGCGGAAGTTCGAAATTCAGGGCATGCAGTGCAGTGAACCCGTCGGGATACGTAAACCTGAGATTGTCGGCCTTGATCCCGCACTCAATCCCAGCGCCCTCACCATCGTCTGGATCGACCTGCTCAACAGTCGCGCCTCCCTGCCTCGCATCCGTATCGGCACATGCACCCTGGGAGGACTCGGAACCGGCCGGGCCTGAAACCTCTCGGTCGGCCCGGTCATGTGCTTCCTCCTCCTGCCTTTCCCGGCGTATGGCGGCAATGGCCTTACCCTGACGGGTGGCCACCACACCGGCATGTGCCAGGTAGCTCATACGTTGAGCGGGGGCAAAAAGACGGACACCGGTTAGGACGACCACGATGGAGGGCAGAAGCCAGATACGTGGGCCCGAGCCCCACTGGACCAGCACGGTCAGAACGGCAGCCAGGATGACGGTCAGGTGGATCATCATGTCGGCATTGATCAGACTACGCAGCTGCCCGGCCAGAACCGCCATGGTCTGGCGGCGGAAACCTTCGGAGTCCTCTGCCAGGCGGTCGGCTTCGGCCTGGTCAGCGTGGAAGATCTTCAACGTATTCAGGCCACGCAGGGACTCCTCGAAGTGGACCCCCACCTTGTCGTACTTGCGCAGATGCGCCGTTTGGACCTTGGTGTTGCGCTTGGTTCCCATCCTGAGGGTAAAGGGCATGACCACCATGCCCACCAGCACGACGATGGCACCCACAGGGCTGACCGGCAGGAGGACAAGCAGCACGACAGGCAGCATCATGACCGACTGGAAGAGAATGGGCAGGAAATCCGTGAAGTAGGAAGCCACCCGCTTCACGCCCTCCGTGGACAGCATGGCAAGGCTCTGGTTGGGGCGGTTCCCATCAACCTTTCGCTGCCTGCCGTCAAACATGGAAAGGTAGAGATCCTCCGAAAGGGCCGTGCTGATTGAGGTGCCCAGAGAGGCGGAACACCGGCTGATCGCCAGAAGGCAGAGTCCTCGGACCAGAATCAGCACCACCAGGCTGACCGCCAGGGCGGGAATCCGTCCGACAAGGGGGCTCAGCAGCCCCGGAACCGGCAGGCCCCAGAGGAATCCCAGAGCGTAGATGGACAGGATCATGATCACCAGCTCCGCCACGGCCCCCACCGTATGCAGGAGGCCCAAAATGACGCTGCCGGATACCTTGGCACCCGGCAAATGCAGAAGTTCCTTATTGATCATGCTTGATTCCATCCGAAAATTATCATTGCTCGTTTGTAGATGCAGACTAACAAAAGGGCTTTCGGAAGGGCAATACCCGAAATTTGGAAATCCTGAAGAGAAGCATGGAAAACCAGGAAACAGGACCGTAATCAGCGACAGCAAGTCCAGATAGAGTAAATCTTCACGAAATCTTCATTGCCAAATCCACAAGAATCATCTTAGACTCGTTCCACATCCATCAGACCGGCCGGGTGAGCCGCGGATCAAACTGCAGGATTGAGCCTGGGCCGTTTCTGCAGGGAGCCGATACTCCCCGCCCGGAGACTTTGGGGGGACGAGCCAGGAAAACGGTGGATGCCCAGAATAATTGCCATGACGGCCCACTACGCCCGAACGGGAGCATACATACCCATGAACACACTCAAAGCCAAGGACCTCATCAACATCGGCATATACAGTGCCCTGTATTTCATCTGCATGGCCCTGGCCGCCTTCCTCACGGGGTTTGTGACCGGCATGATTCTGCCCGGTTTCTCGTCCATCCTCCTGCCCGGTATCGTCGGCCTGATTGCCGGACCGGTCTATATGCTCATATCCAACAAGGTCCCCCGCTTCGGCGGCATCACCATCATGGGCATCCTGATGGGCCTCTTCTTCCTGGTCTCCGGACACTTCGCCTTCTCGTTCATCCCCTACGTGTTCTGCGGGGTCCTGGCCGACTTCCTGCAGAACGTGGTGGGCAAGGGCAAGTCCGAACCCATGCGTTACCTGAGCTACACCATATTCGCCTTCGGCAACACCGGCCCTGCCCTGCCCCTCTGGTTCATGAAGAACGCCTACGTGGCCAGCCTCGTCAGGAAGGGCAAGAACCAGGCCTACATCGATAAGGTCTTTGCACAGATCAGCACACCCACCCTGATAATCTGTGTGGTTGTCACCATCGCAGGCGCCCTGCTGGGAGCCTGGATCGGATCAATGATCGTCAAGCGCCACTTCGCGAGGATACCTGCCAAGGCATGAAAAGGATATCGATCTACAGCAAGTTCTTCCTGGTTGTCTTTGCCAACGGGCTGCTCTTTTTCACCCTGCCCGACGCATTGACCCTGGCCATCACCCTGTATTTCTGCAGTTTCCAGTTTGTGGATGGCAGAATCAGGAAGGGCTTGAAGTGGGTCGGCATCACCGCCGTATTCGCGGTGGGGACCTATCTGGCATACCTGGCCCCCGAGAACCTCTTCGGACGTTACATACTCTTCTTCTTTGTAGGCCTGGGCAAGATGCTGCCGGTCGTGATTGTAGGGGCCTACATATCCGGAACCACCAAGGTCTCCGAAATCATCTGCAGCCTGCGCCGTCTGCACGTTCCCCAGTGGATAGTCATACCCACCAGCGTGCTCTTCCGCTTCTTCCCGACCGTACGGAACGACTACCGGCAGATTCGCAAGGCCATGAAGTTCAGGGGGATTGCCACCACCACCGGCGACATGGTGCGTCACCCCGTCAGAACCATGGAGTTCATCTACGTGCCGCTGCTGAGCAATGCCACCAATGTGGCATCCGACCTGGCATCGGCTGCCTTGACAAGGGGGCTCACCGACCCTGGCCCCAAGACCTCCCTGGTCCGGGTCAGGTTCACCCTGGCGGATGCCGCCATGTGCCTGCTGGGACTCGTCCTGATTGGAGCTGCCTTCTATGCTCTCCGGTAAGAACATCAGCTTTGTCTACGAAGACGCCGCGCAACCATCGCTGGACCATGTCGACATGGAGGTCGGCAAGGGGCAGCTCCTGGTGATTACAGGCAAGAGCGGATGCGGCAAGACCACCATATCCAGGATTGTCAACGGCCTGATTCCCGAACTCTACGAGGGTGAGCTGGATGGGCACTGCCTTCTGGACGGTACCGAGACCATCGATCAGCCCATATACCAACTGTCCAGAAGGGTGGGCTCGGTATTCCAGAACCCCAAAACCCAGTTCTTCACCACCGACGTGCGCAGCGAACTGGCCTTCCCCTTGGAGAACATGGGGATGGAGCGGGAAACCATCAGCAAGCGCATGGACCAGGTGACCGCCCTCTTCGGCATCGAACGCCTGCTGGATCGCAGCATGTTCTCCCTATCGGGCGGCGAAAAACAGATGATTGCCATAGCCTCATCCTGCATGGCCGACCCCGAGCTGTTGGTCCTTGACGAGCCTTCCAGCAACCTCGATGTAGAGGCCATAGAGGCGCTGACCGCCATTCTCGGCAAGCTCAAGGCCCTGGGGCTGACCATCCTGGTCATCGAGCACAGGCTCTACTATCTGAGGGACCTGGCCGACAGGTTCCTGGTCATCCGTGACGGCCAGGTGGCCGGCACCTTCACCCCGGAATCCATGGCGGCCATCAGCCCCGAAGAACGCGAGCAGCTTGGCCTGCGGGCCCTGGTCCTGCCCGAGCCACACAATGCCGACAGCCAGGCATCGGCCACCGTAACAGCGACCGGTCGGAGTGAATCCAGCCTCCGGGTAACCAATCTCTCCTTCTCTTACGACCACGGACAGACCCCGGCCGTACAGATTGACGATCTGACGGTATCCAACCAGCAGATCACCGGTATCATCGGCAGAAACGGAGCAGGTAAGAGCACCCTGGCCAACCTTCTGACCGGACTGCACAAGGCCGAACACGGCAGTGAGTTCTTCCTGAACGACAAGCGGCAGTCGACAAGGGAGCTGATAGAGAACTCCTACATGGTCTTCCAGGACGTGAACTACCAGCTCTTCTGCGAGAGCGTCCGCAAGGAGCTCCTCCTGGGTGCCAGACGGCCCGAACTCCTCGATGACGTCACCTCGGAACTGGACCTGGACGGCCTGCTTGACCGTCATCCCAACACCCTGTCGGGCGGAGAGAAGCAGCGGGTGGCCATAGCAGCGGCCATCATGGCCGACAAGCATCTGGTCATCCTGGACGAACCCACGAGCGGCCTGGATCTGTATCACATGAACCAGGTGACTCGGGCCATACGGTACATGCAGGACCGGGGCACCATAATCCTGATAATCTCCCACGATGAAGAGTTCCTCCGGCAGACCTGTCAACGCTTCCTGACCTTCCGCCAGGGCAGACTGGTGACCGACCAAAACAGTATGGAAAGCCTGATCGGCGCCCTCTAGTCATACCCTGCGACACGCCTGAACCACAGTGCTTCCCCTTGGACCTGACCACCCCTTGTGTCTACAGTTTTACAGGGGAATACCGGTATCGGGATGCGGAGCAACCATACGCTTCGGTCACCAAACCCGGCTGTCAAGGAAAAGAAGGACACGAATGGGCTACATCGACGTCATCGGAGAAACGAAGCGGTATGTGACCGGTGCAACGACCATTGCGGCCAACAAGGACGTCACCTTCTCCATCGACAAGGGGGAACTGGTCGTCATCCTGGGAGCCTCTGGCGCGGGCAAATCGACCGTTCTGAACATCCTGGGCGGAATGGACACCTGCAGCGAGGGCCAGGTGGTCGTGGACGGCAAGGACATCGCCGGCTATGACGCCCGACAGCTGACGACCTACCGCCGCTATGACGTGGGATTCGTCTTCCAGTTCTACAACCTGGTAGCCAACCTGACCGCCCGGGAAAACGTGGAGTTGGCATCGGAGATTGTGGAAAACGCCGCCGACCCGGTCCAGACCCTGATTGATGTCGGTCTGGGTGACCGGATTGACAACTTCCCCGCCCAGCTTTCGGGCGGCGAGCAGCAGCGGGTGGCCATCGCCAGGGCCGTGGCCAAGAACCCCAAGATCCTTCTCTGCGACGAGCCCACTGGGGCACTGGATTATCGGACCGGCAAGCAGGTGCTGCGCATCCTCCAGGACCAATGCCGCAAGCACGGCGCCACTGTGGTTATCGTCACCCACAATGCAGCCATCGCCCCCATCGCCGACCGGGTGATTCGTATGCATGACGCCCGAGTACAGTCCGTAGAGACCAACAGCAGCCCCGAAGACATCGACAACGTGGAGTGGTGAAGATGCAGACCGTCAGAAGGGTGCTCTGGCACGACATCCGCATTTCCTTCCGCAAGTCCCTGGGACGGTTCATCTCCATCGTCTGCCTGGTCGCACTAGGGTCCTTCGCCCTGGTGGGATTGAGCGTGGCCGGACCGGACATGCGGCAGGCAGGCAACGCCTACCTTTCCGAACACCACCTGGCCGATTTGACGGTCATCAGCAGCTATGGGCTGGACCAGGATGACCGAAAGGCCATAGACACCGCGCCGGGCAGCTCCGGAATCGAGTACGGCTACCTCAAGGACGTGGTCCTGAAAGGGGGCGACCAGAGCCTGCGCATCTACTCGGCCCCCAAACGAATATCCACCTACGAACTGGTGGAGGGGTCCATGCCCACCAGGCCGGACCAGATAGCCATCGATACGGCCCTGGCCGAAAGCCACCCCATCGGCACCAGCATTGAAGTGGACGAAAAGGCCGACCAGCTGGGCAGGAAGATACTCAGACACCGCAGGTTCCAGGTGGTTGGGACGGTCAAATCGACCGAAATCCTGAGCAAGGTCAACATGGGGCCGTCCACCGCCGGGTCGGGATCCCTGGATTCATATGCCGTATCCACACCGGGTGCCTTCGATTCCGACGAGGTCATGATTGCCCGCCTGACCTTCAAGGACCTGGACCGGATTCAGGACCACTACTCGGACCGGTATATCAATGCACTGCAAGGTCACAAGGACGCCCTGAACAGGATTCTGGCCGATCGCCCCACGGCAAGGCTTGCCACCGTCAAACGCCCCCTCAAGGAAAAGCTGGACCAGGGGCAGGACCAGGTGAATCAGGCCAGGAGGGAACTCGAAGGAAACCGACGACAACTGGACGAGGGCCGACAGCAACTGGACCAGGCTGCCCAGAGCCTCCAGGCAGCCAGGGACCAGATGGCATCCCAGACGTCCGAGGCCCAGGCAGCCATCGACCAAGGGCAGCGGCAGGCGGACCAGGGCCAGGCCGAACTGACTCGGCAACAGGCCATATACCAATCTTCGGCGGACCAGGTGGCCCAAGGCAGGGGGCAGGTCGACCAGGGACAGGCGGCCATCAACCAGGGGCAGGACCAGCTTGATGCCTCCCGCCAGCAACTGGAGAACGGGAAGACCCAGGCCGACCAGGCCGTGGCCCAGACCCAGGCGGCTCAGACCCAATGCAGGCAAGGCATCGCGCAGGTCACCAGCCAGATTCAGGCCGTCGACACGGAGCTGTCAGCCCCCGGGCTGACCCCCGAACAGGAGGAGAAGCTCAACCGCACGAAGGCGGAACTCCAGGCCCAGCTAGACGAGCTCAACCGTCAGTCACCCCAAATCGATGCCATGGTGGCCGAAGTCCAGGCAGGCCGCGAGGCCTTCCTGTCCAACCAGTACACCCCGGGCATGGCCCAGGTCGCAGCCACCCAGCAGGAACTCGACGGGCGGCGCCAGGATCTGATTCAGGCGAGGGCAGAGGTGGAAGAGGGCGAGCGCCAGCTGGCCCAGGGGAAAACCCAACTGGACCAGGCCACCGCCCAGCTCGACCAGGGCCGGGCAAGGCTGGATCAGTCCCGGCAGACCCTGGCTGCCAGTAGGGCTTCGGCACAGGAGCAAATCGATCAGGGTCAATCCGACTTAAACCAGAACACCGCGGATTATCAGGCCAAACTGGACCAATTCAACCGGGAGAGCCCTGAGGCCTTGAAGAAAATCGACGACTCCCAGGAGGAGCTGAACAAGTCGGCCGACCGGCTGAAGCGCATGGGGGAGCCCGTCTACGCTCTGGACTCACGCAGGGAAGCGCCCGGTTCAGAGGGCTACAAGGTCTACGTCTCCGTCTCCTTCATCGTGGATTCCCTGGCCAAGATCTTCCCCTACTTCATGTACCTGGTGGCCGCCCTGGTCACCTTCACGACCATGACCCGCTTCGTGGATGAGGAGCGAATCAACGCAGGAACACTGAAGGCCCTGGGTTATCGGGACCGCGATGTCATGGCCAAGTTCCTGGTCTACGGCGGGGTGGCCTCGGCCCTGGGTGCCATCATCGGCATCATCACCGGCCACACCCTCATGCCTTGGATTATCTACCAGGCATATTCCCCTGCCTTCGACATGCCACCCATCCACTACGGCTTCCACCTGCCAATCACCCTCCTGGCCTGCCTGCTGGCCTTCCTGAGTGCCGTGGTCCCGGCCTTCCTGAGTGCCTGGCGGGAGCTGCGCGAGAAGCCCTCCGCCCTCCTCCTGCCCAAACCGCCCAGCGCCGGATCGAAGATTCTCCTCGAACATATTCCGCTGATTTGGAATCGGCTCAATTTCACCCACAAGGTCACCGCACGGAACATATTCCGCTACAAGCAGCGGATGCTGATGACCATCTTCGGGGTCTGCGGCTCCGTGGCCCTTCTGATGACCGGGTTCGGCGTACAGGGGTCCATATCGGCCATCAACGAGCATCAGTTCGGCCAGGTGGTTCGCTACGACCTGATTGCCGCCGAGAGCAGTCAGGCCACCGCCGACCAGCAGGCCACCATCAGGAAGCGGCTGGACAGGGCCGACGTGAACGGGTCCATGAACGTCCGTTACGAGGAAA
The DNA here is from genome assembly GCF_000737865.1 of Bifidobacterium coryneforme. NCBI lineage: Bacteria > Bacillati > Actinomycetota > Actinomycetes > Bifidobacteriales > Bifidobacteriaceae > Bifidobacterium > Bifidobacterium coryneforme. The sequence goes on along the minus strand of NZ_CP007287.1, from coordinate 44,083 downwards.
TGAGCAAGACAGCAGGCCACAACGCCGACAAGCAGGCCATCACGATGCTTGCGCCGGCCTCGGTCAGCCACCTGAACGACTTCATCAACCTGGACACCCGCTCGGGCCACAAACCCCTGGACCTCACGGGCGACGGGGTGGTCATCTCCGAGCGGATAGCCCAGCTGACCGGAACCAAGGTCGGTGGGTCCATCACCCTCCAGGATTCCGGAGGCAGGGACAGAACCATGCGGGTGGATGGAATCTGCGAGATGTATCTGGGGCACTTCGTCTTCATGAGTCCGACCACCTACCAGGCCGTTTTCCACCAGGACTACTCCGCCAATGCCCACCTGGTCACCTTCAAGGATTCCAGCGTGGAGAACACCCGGAAGCAGGCCGCCTCCTTCATGCGGATCGACGGCATCCAGGGCGTGGTGCAGAACACCACCATGATGGGCCAGATCGACACAGTGGTCCGGTCCATGAACATAATCATGCAGGTGCTGGTTATCGTGGCCACCCTCCTGGCCCTGGTCATTCTCTACAATCTGACCAACCTGAACGTTGAGGAGCGCATCCGCGAGCTAAGCACCATCAAGGTCCTGGGCTTCTACGACCACGAAGTGACCATGTACATCTACCGGGAAACCATCCTCCTCTCGGCCATCGGAGTCCTTGCCGGGTACGGATTCGGAGCCTGGCTCCACCACTACATCATCACCACCGTCCCGCCCGACAACATCATGTTCGACCCCTCCATCAGGTGGGTGGCCTTCGCCATTCCCCTGGTCATGATCGTGGTCATCACGGCCGTTCTGGGATGGCTGGTCAACCACAAGCTCAGAAACGTAGACATGCTGGAAGCCCTGAAGTCCGTGGATTAGACGGCACCCAGGCTTTACCCATACTTGTGGCGTAAGCTTGAGCTTCTGGAATCGATATCACTGAACAGCCAAGAAGCGGGGAATCATAGTGCTGCAGATTGAACACGTCTCCAAACAGTACAAGACCGGGGATTTTGTCCAGCAGGCCCTGGATGACGTCAGCGTCAACCTGCGGGACAACGAGTTCGTGGCCATCCTGGGCCCATCGGGATCAGGCAAGACCACTCTGCTGAACATCATCGGCGGCCTGGACCGGTACGACAGCGGAGACATGATCATCAACGGGACATCCACCAAGAGGTACAAGGACCGGGACTGGGACTCCTACCGTAACCACACGGTTGGCTTCGTATTCCAGAGCTATAACCTGATTCCCCACCAGACCATCCTCTCGAACGTGGAGCTGGCCCTGACCATTTCCGGGGTATCCCGCAAGGAACGCCATACCCGGGCTGTCAAGGCTCTGGAGCAGGTAGGCCTGGGCGAGCATGTCAACAAGCGGCCCAACCAGCTCTCCGGCGGCCAGATGCAAAGGGTTGCCATAGCCCGTGCCCTGGTGAACAACCCCAGCATCCTCCTGGCCGATGAGCCCACCGGGGCACTGGACTCCGAGACCTCGGTCCAGATCATGGACCTCCTCAAGGAGGTGGCCAAGGACCGCCTGGTCGTCATGGTCACTCACAATCCGGAGCTGGCCCACCAGTACGCCACCCGAATCGTGGAACTGCACGACGGGGTCATTCTCAGCGATTCCAATCCTGTGGTCGAGGAAGAGGTTCCCAAGGAGCAGGCCCAGCACCGCACCTTCGGCAAGGCCTCGATGGGGCTCCTTACCTCCCTCTCCCTGAGCTTCAACAACCTGCGGACCAAAAAGGCCAGGACCCTTCTCACCTCCTTCGCCGGGTCAATCGGCATCATCGGCATAGCGCTGATCCTGTCCGTATCCACCGGCGTGAACCGGTACATCGACAACATCCAACGTGAGACCATGACCTCCTACCCCATCACGATCCAGGAGCAGTCCTTCGACCTGAACAAGATCATGGACTCGGCCCAGGAATCCGAAAAGGAGGCCAAGTCCCACAAGGACCTCAAGGCCATATACCCCGATGATTCCAGCATCAAGGGGGCCTCGAGCCTGACCAGCAGCATCACCCAGAACAACCTGACAGGCTTCAAAAAGTACCTGGACAACCCCAAGAGCGAGATTCACCAGTACGTAGGGTCGGTGGGCATTCAGTACTCCTACGACACCAAGTTCGCTGTCTTCGGGCATGATCCCGAGGGCAAGCTGGTCTCCGCCGACAAGGTGACCATGGGTGCGCAGGACACCGGCTCCGCAGCCAGTCAGATGGCCTCCGCCAACACGAACAGCGATATGGGCGACATCCAGTCCATGCAGATGTCGCACCTGACCGGCAAGACCGACAAGAACAAGGCTCCGGAGATCTTCGGGGAGATCATGCCCGGTGCAGATGCCAAGACCACCATCAGCAAGGTGGTGACCGACAACTACCAGGTGGTTGACGGTTCCTGGCCCAAGGCCAAGGATCAGGTCGTTCTGGTGCTGGACAAGAACAACCAGATCCCCGTCACCAGCCTCTACAAACTTGGCGTCCTGCCCTCCAACCAGTACTCCGACATCATGAGCAAGCTCAACAGCGGCCAGGAGGTCGAAACCGACACCTCCCCCATCGACTACTCCAAGGTCATGCAGCAGAAGCTCTCCATGGTGCCGGCCGCAGACCAGTACGTCAAGGGTGATGACGGCCACTACCGCTACATCGGCGACAACGCGGACGAAATGGCCAAGGTAGCCGACAAGGCCATGCACCTGCAGATCGTCGGGGTCGTCCGACCCAACGAGGACGCCAAGGCCACCCCGCTCAAGGTGGGCGTTGGATACACACGGCAACTGACCGACTACCTGATTGACCAGGCCAAGACCAGCCCCATCGTCACCGACCAGGAGGCCGACCAGGACCATAGCGTCCTGAACGGCATGGCCTTCGCCCCTGCGGACGATGCGGCCAAGGCCAGCGACGCCAAGGATTACATCGCTTCCCTTGGGGTCAGCCAGAAGGCCAGCATGGCCCAGGGCTTCATGAGTGGTTCAGCGGCCGGGGTTCAGATGGGAGCCGGCTCCCAGGGATCTGCAGCCACCGCCCCGTCGGAGCAGGCCAGCGCCTCAGGTGCCATGGCCGAGCAGCAGACCGCGCAGGCCTTCGACCAGTACATCGCCACGGCCCCGCAAGATGTTCTGGTCGCCATATACAACCAGTATGTTTCCACCGGCACATACGCCGACAACCTGAGTGACTTCGGCATGGTCTCCCGGAACGCCCCCTCCCGAATCAGTATCTACACGGACAGTTTCGAGAACAAGAATTCCGTGGGTGATGCCATCAAGCACTATAACGACAAGACCTCGGAGAAGAACAAGATTGTCTACACGGACTACGTAGGCCTGATGATGAACTCGGTGACCACCATCATCAACGTCATCACCTACGTCCTGATTGCCTTCGTGGGGGTCTCCCTGGTGGTCTCCTCAATCATGATCGGCATCATCACTTACATCTCGGTCCTGGAACGGACCAAGGAGATCGGGATTCTCCGTGCCATGGGAGCATCCAAGCGGAACGTCTCCAACGTCTTCAATGCCGAGACCGGCATCATCGGCCTCCTGGCCGGACTCCTTGGTGTGGGAATCACCCTCCTCCTGATAATCCCGGCCAACAGCATCATGCATCACTTCATGGGAACCACTGAAGTCAACGCAGCCCTCCCTGTCTCCGGCGGGGTGGCTCTGGTCGTTCTGAGTGTGGTCCTGACCCTGATTGGCGGCCTGATTCCCTCCCGGAAGGCAGCCAAGCAGGATCCCGCCACGGCATTGCGCACCGAGTAAGGCATAAGGACCCGATGCCGGCAATGACGGATAAGTGAATTCCCACACAGTCGGCCCCGGAGACCGCTCTTCCCGGGCTCTGGAATGCCATAATGGACCCGTGAACGAACAATTCAACCAGATGCCCAACCAAGACGGCGGGTCCGGTAAGTCAGCCCCAGGGGGGCAGCCCCTCTTCCCCGGGCGGGCCTTCATCAGCACTGTCCTGGACGTGGTCGAGAGCAAGAAGACCATGAGCGGCGATCTGACGGGGAAGTACCTCCAGCGGGCCACCGCGGCCGGCCTGTTCATAGGCATCTTCTTTACGGCCTATTTCGTCATCATGGGGCAGGCCGGTCAGAACCCGGACAACCATGGCCTGGTCCTGGCGGGGAAGGTCCTGGCCGCGACCACCTTCGGGTGGGCTCTGGTCCTTATCTACTACACCAACTCTGAACTGCTGACCTCCAACATGATGGTGGTCACCATAGGCGCCTACCACAAGCGCCTGGGCTGGCTGACATCGCTGCGAATCCTGGGCCTCTGCTTCCTGGGCAATCTGGTTGGACTCCTGATTGTGTCCGTCATCCTTCGATTCTCTTCCATCGTCAGCGGGCCGACCCTTGACCAGATGTTGACAGCGGCAGCCACCAAGACCGGCTATGTCTCGGGAGGCCCCATGGGCTTCGCCGACCTCTTCGTCCGCGGTATTCTATGCAACTTCTGCATCAACGTCGCCATGCTCATGGTGTACAACGGCAAGCTCTCCAACGACTTCACCAAGTGCACCATCATGATTGTGTCCGTCTTCGTGTTCTCCTTCTGCGGCTTCGAGCACTCTGTCGCCGATTCCGCCCTTTTCCTCACTCTCGGGGTCTTCGGGCAGGTCAATGCCTGGAAGGCCATCCTGGTGGTCATCGTGGCCATGCTGGGCAACTACGTGGGTGGTGGCATCCTGATTGGACTGAACTTCGCCACCATGAACGACGAGAGGCATTTCAAGGCCTAGAAACGTACGGCACTCATTGCCCGTCAGAGGTGCGGATGTGCTTACAAGGGTGGGTGAAAGGACGTTCCTGAAGGAAATCGAAGTCGGCAAGCGAACCGGCGCTCAGTTCTGATGGATTCAAGGCATTGCTCGCTATTGCTGGGGAGAATGAGCGTCGCCATTTTTCAGATAGCCCTTTATGGATTAGAGTCATTGCCGCGGTAGGATATATCATCGGTCTTCTCTAACACTGCAAGGGTGGCAGTGGACGTAATCAGATGGTTCACCTAAGAATCGAGAGATGCGTATGTTTCTGTTGAAGCTTGTGGTGCGTTCCGTGGCTATTGATGTGGCATCGTGGCTGGCATTGATCGTCACTTCTGCGATTCTGGCGGTGACGGTCACTCTGGACATTGGATTGGTGGTTGCCGGTGCTAACACATCCGGCGAGGCGCAGCAGGCGTTCGTCGCGTTCGGAGGCGTGGCGTTGGGGTTCTGTGTTCTGGTGGGTTTCCTGTCGCTGATGATGGTGATTCGCGTATGTCTGGGATTGCAGCGTCGTTCCGTGGGGCTGTGGCAGTTGGCAGGCGTTCTGCCCCGGACGGTGTTCGTGGTGCTTCTTGGCGAGGTGCTTCTGGTAGGCCTACTGTCCTCCCTGCTGGGAGCGCTAGTGGCGGGACTGGCATGGTTTCCGTTCGCGCGTCTTATTTCTTCCAGCGGGCTGCCCTCGAATGACGTGCTGGCTCAACCTCTTATTCCACTCGCTCTGTGGATCGGCGCCGGATCCACAGGCGTGATCTGCGTTCTGGGCGGGCTGCTTCCGGCCAGGAGAATCGCGCGCGGCGATGTTCTGGAGGCAGTACGCGGTGACGGTCAGACATCGCGGAGTGGATTTTCTTTGTGAAAGCGCATTTTAAGAGCCGTGCTGTCAGTCGCCATTATCGTGGGAACCGCGGCGCTCTACATAGCGATAGGCAATGCGCGACCGCTTATCTCGAAGCGAGCTGAGGGAGATTTCATGACCGTGTACGCGGGTATGGGCATGCTTGTGTGCCTGGTGGTCGCATGCTGCGCCACTCCTCTGATACGAGGGCTGCTCGCACTCATCGGACTGGGTTCCAATCGACTCGGCACTCCGTGGTTTCTGGCAGTAAGTGAAGCTTCCTCGCACCCCGACCTGACCCGCGGACTGATAATGCCCATCGGGCTGGCCGGCGGCGCGGTCGGTGTGATGATGGCGTGGGTCGGCAAACTGAGTTCAGTGCTTTCAGGATCCGGCGAGACCGTGTCTGCGCCCCCGAAACAGATGGCGGTGCTGTTCGGCGGGGCTGTCATCGTCGGATGCGTCGCCGCCTCATCGGTCGTGTTCGCCACCATGCGCAGCAGAGGCAGGGATGCTGCAGTCCTGATCGCCGGCGGCGGCACCAGCAGACTGGTCTGGATGAAGGTCGCATGCGAGACTGTGATTTATCTGGCCCTTTCGCTCGTCTTCGCCTATGCAATCGTGTGGGTCAACGAGCTGGCCATGGACCACGCACTCACCTCGGGTCCGATACCATCCGCACCATTCACCCTGCCAGGCTGGCAGGCCGCAGGAATCGTGGCTTTCGGCATGCTCTTCGTTGTCGTGATGCTCGCCGCCATCACTGCAGGAATCACCCACAGACAGGTAATCGACGTAGTTCTCGACGAAAGGTAGATCATGACATCACCATTGCTCGCAGCCTCAGGGATCCGCAAGGCCTACCACACAAGAAGAGACCGTGTCGAAGTGTTACGTGGCATTGATCTGAGCGTGCACCCCGGCGAGTTCGTGGCCATCGTCGGCAGGTCGGGTTCAGGCAAGTCCACGCTGCTTTATTGCCTGTGTGGACTGCTTAAGCCAGATTCCGGGTCCATCAGTTTGTGTGGACAGGACGTCACAGGACAATCCAACGCGCAGCTCTCACGACTACGACGCGATCACGTCGGATTCGTGTTCCAGGATCTCAACCTGGTCAGTGCACTCAACGTCGCTGACAATGTGCTCCTCCCTGCCAAGATGGCCGGCATCCACGCCTCTCGTAAGCAAGTCTATGCACTCCTGAAACAGGTGGGTCTCGACGGGATGGGCCATGAACGGACGGACAATCTGTCGGGAGGACAGCGTCAGCGCGTCGCCATCGCAAGGGCGCTGCTGCGCAGTCCCGATATCCTATTCGCAGACGAACCAACCGGATCGCTCGATCCTTCGACCGCACAATCGGTCATGCATCTATTGCGACAGACCGTTACACCACGCAGCTCCCTAATCATGGTCACCCATGACCTGGAGATCGCCGCGACCGCTGACCGGGTCGTCGTGCTTTCCAACGGCATCTGCGATGATGTTCTGACCCATCCCACCGTCGAGCAGCTTTTCGAAGTAACCCAAGAGGAAAACGTCAGACCGGCTTGAGAGCAGCGTGAGCCAAAAATACTCACGCCTGATGTAATCGATACATACATTATGACGCCTCAATCGATGCTTTGTCCGCAGAATCATCCGCAGGCATCAGCAGGCCTATTCGCACGTCCCCGTTTGCGATGGCTTCAGCCATTCATAAAGAGCGCAGAACGTGGGTGTGGTGGTGCTTGTGATGCGAGGGGTGCCTTCCATCTGCGGCCGAAGGGGCGGGCGCGGAGCGGGGCAGGCATGGGCCCGGTTGTAGCAGTGTCCGTCAGGGCGGTGTCCGGCGGTTCGGTTGGGTCCCGCAGCGTTGTGGGTGGGGGTGTCGGTGTATGTGGAAGGGGTCCCGTGCGGCGTGTGCCGTGCGGGACCCCTGTCCGATGTTGTGGAGCGGCGGTGTGCTACTCTCCCACACCCTTCCGAGTGCAGTACCATTGCCGTGCTGGGTCTTAGCTTCCGGGTTCGGAATGGGACCGGGCGTCTCCCCCAGGCCATGACCGCCGCAAATTCTGTTGTACCGGCCCTGCGCTTGGCGCGGCGGGCGGGTCGTGGTGACGGTTCGGGGACCGGACGGTGGACGCGTGTTTCGTTGTCGATCGCCTGTGGCCGTTCGTGTTCATTGCCGCAGGTCTCGTTCGCAGTGGTGTCGATGCCTCCACCCCTCGACGGGGGTGGGTGTTGTGTTGTCTTCGACCATTAGTGCCGGTCGGCTTCGCCCCTTGCGGGGTTTCCACGTCCGGTCTATCGACCATGTGTTCTGCATGGGGTCTTCAGGAACCGAGGTTCCATGGAATCCTTATCTTGGAGGGGGCTTCCCGCTTAGATGCTTTCAGCGGTTATCCCATCCGAACGTAGCCAACCGGCCGTGCCGCTGGCGCGACAACCGGCATACCAGAGGTTCGTCCACCCAGGTCCTCTCGTACTATGGGCAGGKCTCCTCAAGATTCCAACGAGCGCAGAGGATAGAGACCAAACTGTCTCACGACGTTCTGAACCCAGCTCGCGTGCCGCTTTAATCGGCGAACRGCCGAACCCTTGGGACCTGCTCCAGCCCCAGGATGCGACGAGCCGACATCGAGGTGCCAAACCATCCCGTCGATATGGACTCTTGGGGATGATCAGCCTGTTATCCCCGGGGTACCTTTTATCCGTTGAGCGATGCCGCGTCCGTACGCCGGCACCGGATCACTATCTCCGACTTTCGTCCCTGCTCGACCCGTCGGTCTCGCAGTCAAGCTCCCTTGTGCGATTGCACTCAACACCCGATTGCCAACCGGGCTGAGGGAACCCTTGGGCGCCTCCGTTACTCTTTGGGAGGCAACCGCCCCAGTTAAACTACCCGCCAGGCACTGTCCCTGACCAGGATGACTGGTCGAGGTTAGAGGCCAGATGAGGACAGAGCGGTATTTCACATTTCGGCTCCACGGATGCTGGCGCACCCGCTTCGAAGCCTCCCGCCTATGCTACACAGTCCGCACCTAACGCCAATACCAAGGTATAGTAAAGGTCCCGGGGTCTTTTCGTCCTTCTGCGCTTAACGAGCATCTTTACTCGTACTGCAATTTCGCCGAGCTCCTGGTCGAGACAGTGGGGAAGTCGTTACGCCATTCGTGCAGGTCGGAACTTACCCGACAAGGAATTTCGCTACCTTAGGATGGTTATAGTTACCACCGCCGTTTACCGGGGCTTGAATTCACCGCTGCCCCCCCGAAGGGGATGACGGATCCTCTTAACCTTCCGGCACCGGGCAGGCGTCAGTGCATATACAGCGACTTTCGTCTTCGCATGCACCTGTGTTTTTGGTAAACAGTCGCTACCCCCTGGTCTGTGCCACCCCCCTCGGCTCCGCGCGCTGGGCGCCTCACCGCAAGGGGTCTCCCTTATACCGAAGGCACGGGAGTGATTTGCCGAGTTCCTTGACCAGGATTCGCTCGATCGCTTTGGTATACTCTACCTGACCACCAGTGTCGGTTTAGGGTACGGGCGGCGACAGCCCTCGCACCGAAGCTTTTCTTGACGGAACGGCACACCGGATTCGGGGCACGAGGCCCCCCATCATCACACCTCACGCTCATGCCGGACGGATTTGCCTGCCCGACGCGCCACATGCTTGACCACGGATAACCACCACCGCGGCCCGGCTCCCGTTCCGTGTCACTCCTGTGCTACCCGCCACGCATCCACACACCGGTCCCGCACCATCGGACGGTCCGAAGACCGCCGCCCGATACGGGTAAGGGCATGCTTCCACGTCTTGGATTGGGCGGTCTGACGCCGGTAGGAGAATATCGACTCCTTCATCCATTCGACTACGCCTGTCGGCCTCGCCTTAGGACCCGACTCACCCGGGGACGACGAACGTGGCCCCGGAACCCTTGGTCATCCAGCGGACGGGATTCTGACCCGTCTCTCGCTACTCATGTCTGCATTCTCACTTCCACACGGTCCACGGCCGGCTCACGCCGCCGCTTCGCCCCATGCGGAACGCTCTCCTACCCAGTACAGCAACTGCACTGCCGCGTCTTCGGTGGTGTGCTTGAGCCCCGCTACATTATCGGCGCGGAACCACTAGACCAGTGAGCTGTTACGCACTCTTTCAAGGGTGGCTGCTTCTAAGCCAACCTCCTGGCTGTCTATGCGACTCCACATCCTTTCCCACTTAGCACACACTTAGGGACCTTAGACGACGATCTGGGCTGTCTCCCTCTCGACGACGGAGCTTATCCCCCGCCGACTCACTGCCGCGATACACCTCACACGTATTCGGAGTTTGGCTGCTGTCGGTACCCGATACGGGCCCTCAAGCATCCAGTAGCTCTACCCCATGGAGACATTGACGCGACGCTGCACCGAAATGCATTTCGGAGAGAACCAGCTATCACGGAATTTGATTGGCCTTTCACCCCTAGCCCCAGGTCATCGGCCCGGTTTTCAACCCAGGTSSGTYCGGTCCTCCACGCGGTCTTACCCRCGCTTCAACCTGCYCAGGGCTAGATCATCCCGCTTCGGGTCCAGGGCACGCGACTCAAACGCCTTTTAAGACTCGCTTTCGCTACGGTTGCCCCACACGGGTTAACCTCGCCACGCACCACTGACTCGCAGACTCATTTTTCGATAGGCACGCCGTCACCCCGAAAGGCTCCGACGGATTGTAGGCACACGGTTTCAGRAACTGTTTCACTCCCCTCCCGGGGTGCTTTTCACCTTTCCCTCACGGTACTCGTACGCTATCGGTCAGACAGGTATATTCAGGCTTACCCCACGGTCGGGGCGGATTCACACGGGATTCCACGAGTCCCGCGCTACTTGGGAACAAGGATCGGCAGACGACGCGTCTTCGACTACGGGGCCATCACCCTCTACGGCCGGGAATTCAATCCCGTTCGTCTCACACGTCGTTTTATCACTGCCGCCGGGTCCGTCGGAACCCGGGCACCAAATCCCACAACACCCATGCCGCAACCCCCGACGGGTATCACACGGCACAGGTTTGGCCATCATCCGCTTTCGCTCGCCACTACTCACGGAATATCTCTTCCTGCAGGTACTGAGATGTTTCACTTCCCTGCGTACCCCCCGCACGAATGCGGTGCCAGCCCATGACGGCTGGCGGGTTTCCCCATTCGGACACCCTCGGATCAAAGCCCTGTCGGCGGCTCCCCGAGGCCTATCGCGGCCCCACGCGTCCTTCATCGGTCCTGTCTGCCAAGGCATCCACCATGCGCCCTTACCGACAACACGACCACAGGCCATGCCACGGCAACAACAACTGCGAACTGCCAGACGACAAATCATCACACTAATAGATCACAAAACGATCGACCCGAACCCACCATGTGGGCTCGGACGAAACAATACAAGCGGACGGACAGGCACAAAGCCAGCCATCCACTCGCGTCCACTATCCAGTTCTCAAACCACCACCACACCACCAGGACCCGCCACGGGACGACACCCGCACAGGAACCCGATGGGCGACAGGAACACCACCCACAAGGGTGGCGGTCCGGGAACCCAACAGCGCATCCATGCCACAGCCCATTCGACCGTTCCACGCCAGCACGCCCACACCATCCGACCGACCGGCCGGACCCATGGACACGACCCCACGACCCAGACACGGGCGGGGGATTTTACTCATATCTCCGTAGAAAGGAGGTGATCCAGCCGCACCTTCCGGTACGGCTACCTTGTTACGACTTAGTCCCAATCGCGGACCTCACCTTAGACGGCTCCCCCCCAAACGGGTTGGGCCACCGGCTTCGGGTGCTGCCCACTTTCATGACTTGACGGGCGGTGTGTACAAGGCCCGGGAACGCATTCACCGCGGCGTTGCTGATCCGCGATTACTAGCGACTCCGCCTTCACGGAGCCGGGTTGCAGRCTCCRATCCGAACTGAGACCGGTTTTMAGGGATCCGCTCCATGTCGCCATGTCGCATCCCGTTGTACCGGCCATTGTAGCATGCGTGAAGCCCTGGACGTAAGGGGCATGATGATCTGACGTCATCCCCACCTTCCTCCGGGTTAACCCCGGCGGTCCCCCGTGAGTTCCCGGCATGACCCGCTGGCAACACGAGGCGAGGGTTGCGCTCGTTGCGGGACTTRACCCAACATCTCACGACACGAGCTGACGACGACCATGCACCACCTGTGAACCGGCCCCGAAGGGAAACCACGTCTCCGCGGTCGTCCGGCACATGTCAAGCCCAGGTAAGGTTCTTCGCGTTGCATCGAATTAATCCGCATGCTCCGCCGCTTGTGCGGGCCCCCGTCAATTTCTTTGAGTTTTAGCCTTGCGGCCGTACTCCCCAGGCGGGATGCTTAACGCGTTAGCTCCGACACGGAACCCGTGGAACGGGCCCCACATCCAGCATCCACCGTTTACGGCGTGGACTACCAGGGTATCTAATCCTGTTCGCTCCCCACGCTTTCGCTCCTCAGCGTCAGTAACGGCCCAGAGACCTGCCTTCGCCATTGGTGTTCTTCCCGATATCTACACATTCCACCGTTACACCGGGAATTCCAGTCTCCCCTACCGCACTCCAGYCCGCCCGTACCCGGCGCAGATCCACCGTTAAGCGATGGACTTTCACACCAGACGCGACGAACCGCCTACGAGCYCTTTACGCCCAATAATTCCGGATAACGCTTGCACCCTACGTATTACCGCGGCTGCTGGCACGTAGTTAGCCGGTGCTTATTCGAAAGGTACACTCACTCTCGCTTGCTCCCAATCAAAAGCGGTTTACAACCCGAAGGCCGTCATCCCGCACGCGGCGTCGCTGCATCAGGCTTTCGCCCATTGTGCAATATTCCCCACTGCTGCCTCCCGTAGGAGTCTGGGCCGTATCTCAGTCCCAATGTGGCCGGTCGCCCTCTCAGGCCGGCTACCCGTCGAAGCCTTGGTAGGCCATCACCCCACCAACAAGCTGATAGGACGCGACCCCATCCCATACCGGTAAACCCTTTCCCACACCATCATGCGATGATGCGGAACACCCGGCATTACCACCCGTTTCCAGGAGCTATTCCGGAGTATGGGGCAGGTTGGTCACGCATTACTCACCCGTTCGCCACTCTCACCAGACAGCAAGCTGCCTGGATCCCGTTCGACTTGCATGTGTTAAGCACGCCGCCAGCGTTCATCCTGAGCCAGAATCAAACCCTCCACAAAAAAACAATGAAGAAGCCGAAACGACTCTCATAATAAATTGACGGATCCGCTTCCATAAGGAGGAAACAGACCCACGAAAAACCCCGACACCCCTCACAACGCTCCCGCGTACCCGGCAAAACCGGGCGGGCATCGGACTGGCAATCAAAAAAGCTATAAAAGTAGCACAAACACGCTCTTGAGTTCTCAAACCACCACCACACCAACAGTCTCAAGTTATCCGGGAGATTCCTTGTCGCTGTCGGGCAGCAAAAGAACAATTTACACGAACTACCTGGTTGTTGCAAATTGGTACGCTTGAGTATCGGAGAAGCTCAATCATTGCAACGGTTTTACGGCGTGTCGGCATTTTGAACGCCGCCCCTTGCAATCCGACCTTCACCTTTTCAGGAATCCCCTCTGCACTCTCCAGCGAGATTCAAACCAGTATCGTCGCTTCCATATATTAGTAGATACTCCCCCATTAAATGCAAGTTACATCCGATCGACTTCCGGAACCGCTCTTAATTCAGGCACAGTTCCCTGACGACAGCGGCGAAGTGAGCAGGCTCATCCCAGTGCGGGCAGTGTCCCGAGTGTTCGAACAGCAGAAAGCAGTGTTCCGTCCGTATCGTGGCCGCATACTGCTCAACCAGCATTGCCGGAAGATGCCGGTCATACCTGCCGCTGATGAAGGTGACGGGCGCACCGAAGGACGTGACCCCGCGGAAATCGACAGCTTCGAGTTCCCCCTTCAGCCGGGCTCGGGACTGCCTCACGCCTTTCTGCTGGTTGACCAGGGCACTCCAGGAATAAAAAGGGGAACGTACGTAGGCCATGGCCCGGTCCAATATGCCGAGCGCGGTTCTGGTACCGCCGCGGTCCATCAGCTCACGCACCAACATGACCAGATCGGCCTGGGAGCTCTCACTGCCCACCAACCGCTGACCCCATTTGGGCAGGGTTCCCCGACTGAGCCTCTGCCTGAGCATCAACGCCCCCTGCATGGTGACCACCTGACCCAGGCCTATGTAGTGCCTCACCAACGAGGAGTACCTCCGCGCCATCTCCAGGCCCAGCACACTCCCCCAGGAGTGCCCGACCAGAACCAGGGAATCCTGCTGGTAGGTCTGCAGAAGAGTGAGCACGAACTGGTGGATGTCCTCGACCATGGAATCGATGGTGACCACCTCATCCAAGGCAAAGCGGTGATAGGAGAGACCGCTGCCGCGCTGATCCAGATTGATGAAGCGGAAGTCTCGTTCCAGCTCGGCATTGCACCTTATGGTCACGGGGATGCAGGCGTCGCCCGGGCCACCGTGCAGGTACAGGATAATCGGCGCCTCACGCGGGGCAGGATTCATGGAGAAGACCAGGCGGGCACCGTTGACCCTGGCCTGGTGGATGTGCGAGTGGCTCGAAACCGTAAGGCCTGACATGCCACCATTCTACCGATTCACAACCGGTTCTGCGCTTATAACCAGGTCGATCCGCGTTCAATCAATCTGTAGTCGGTGACCCGCGAGCGCGCCGGTCCGGCATAACCCTGGATTCGTTCGATCAGCATCTCCACCGCCTGCTTCGCGAAATCCGAGGCATGCGGATCAATCGAGGTCAGAGATGGATTTGCGAACCTTCCCTCGCTGACATTATCGAATCCGACGATCTGCACATCGTCGGGAATCTTGTATCCTCGCCGTTGTAGTTCGTGCATCGCACCCAAGGCAAGGGCATCATTCAGACAGACTATGGCATCCGGCGCATCTGATACCGCCAGCATGTTGCTGACAGCCCGTTCGCCATCGCTGCTGATCCACTTGTTTCCCGATACCACAATGCGCCAGTCGATTTTCTTGTGGACCTGGTCGAAGGCCTCGACATAACCCCGTGTTCTCATCGGCCGACCACCCTCCTTGGCCGTAAACAGGGTCTGCCTATCGGCACCGTCCGGGGCTCCGATAAGACCTATGCGGTCCACTCCACTGTCCAGCAGCCTACCCACGGCATCACGCACGGCAGCGATATTGGGCATCATTACGTTGTCCACCTCGCCGCCGGAAATGTAATCACCGACCAGCACCACCGGGAAGTTCTGATTCAGCAGGGATTTGGGTTCCACCGGGCGGTCCGCGAGGAATATCCAACCATCTGCTCCAAGTCGGGGAATCTCATCCACGAGATCGACGAGTCCCGCGCCATTGGAGTCATAGGTATCGATAACCACGCCATAGTGGGCTTGCCTGGCAGTTTTAACCACCGCATCGACGAACATGGCGGGGAAGGGTTGGGCGAAGTCGAACGTCGCTACACCGATGAGTTTGGATCCGCCGGTTTTCAATCTCCTGGCGGAGATATTGATGGAGTACCCCAGGCGGTCTATCGCCTCTTCGACCCTCTTCCTGGTCTCGGGCCGCATGCTCCCCGACTGATTGATGACATTGGAGACCGTCTTTATGGAAACGTGCGCCTCGCGTGCCACATCCTTGATCGTCGGACGACTCTGCATGTCACCCACCTTACAGAGACCCCATACCAGCGAAGGCTTTCGTCGGAGCGGGCTCCCATACCGCCCCGACGAAACTGACCTAGGCCTTGACCGATCCCGCCGTAAGGCCGCCCACCCAGTATCGCTGCAGGAAAAGGAAGGCCAGAATCAGGGGAATGACCGAGACCAGCGCCCCCGAAGTTATCAGATTCCACACCTGCTCGGACCCTGCGCCAGCATTCGATTTCACCTGCCACTGCGTTAGACCGACGGTGATGGGGAACAACTTGGTATCCGATAGGACCACAGAAGGAAGGAAGAAGTTGTTCCAGCATCCGACCACGGACAGGAGAAAGACCGTGGTGATGGCGGGGGTCATGATCGGAAGGGATACCTGGAAGAAGGTCCTCAATTCACCGGCTCCGTCTACGCGAGCAGCCTCCATCATCTCGTCGGGCAGTGATTGCATGCAGTACACCCGCATCAGATAAGTGCCGAAGGGCGAAAGCAGGGAGGGCAGTATCACCGCCCAGATGGTATCCGTCATACCGAATTGAGACATAAGGATGAAGGTCGGAATGACCAGGGCCGTGGTGGGAATCATCAGAGCGCCCAGCACTATGCTGAAGTACAGGTTCCGACCTCTGAACCTGAATTTGGCGAATCCATATCCTGCCATCACGGAGATGGCTGTGGCGCCGATTCCACCGACGATCGCGTACAGGAACGAGTTGACGAGCCAGTGCCAGTAAATGCCACCCTCATAGGTGGTCAACTGACGAATGTTGCTCCAAAGCGAGAAATCACGGTCGAACCACATGGCACCGTGGGCTCCGGAGAAGAGGCCGGCATTACTCTTCGTTGCGGCAACGATCAGCCACCAGACAGGGAAGAGGAAATACACCAGGCAGATGGCCAACAGAACATAGGCCAGGGTATGCGATGTCTGTATTTTCCTACCGGCCGCAGCACCGTAATTACCGTTTCGAGTCGACATGACTCAGCCCTCCAACCCGGACTGATTACGGGTCAGTCTCATGAAGATGACGCTGAATACCACCACAAGCAATCCCAAAGCGAAGGAGATTGTCGCCGAGTAATTCAGCTGGTTGTAATTGAATGCCAGAGCCTGGGCATACATGTTCGGCGTATATTCAGGCTGAATCACCGATGGGACGTTATTACGCAGGATCATCGGTTCCGTATAGAACTGGAGCGTCCCTATCAGGGCGAACACCGTCACCATGACCAGAGAGCTGGAAATCATAGGGGTCTTGATTCTCAAGGCAATCTGCACCTCTGAAGCCCCGTCGATCCTGGCCGACTCATACAGTTCCGGCGAAACCGACTGGAGGGCGGAATACAGGATGACCATGTAGTACCCGGTCCACTGCCAGGTCACAACATTGACCAGGGAACCGAATATCCCAACCGGTTGCAGGAACCCTGGGGGCTGCAGGCCAAAAAGACCGAATATCGAGGTAAACGGCCCCATCTGCTTCGAGTAGAGGAACCCCCACATCAGAGCACCTATCACCACAGGTATGGCATAGGGAAGGAAAAAGACCAATCGGGAAAACGAGGCGAACCTGTTGGTCATGGTGTCCAGCACCAGGGCCAGAAGGAGGGCAAAACTGAGCTGAACGGGAACCATGACCGCCGCATACAGAACCACCCTCCACATCCCTGACAGGAAGATGGGATCGGAGAATGCACGCGCATAGTTGCTCAGCCCGGCAAAGACGGTACCCTTCAGCTGTGTGTACGAGAACAGGGAAATATACCCCGCATAGATGAGCGGTATCACGAGGAAAAGCAGGAAAACAAGACCGAAGGGGGCTGTGAAGAACCAACCCCAGGCATTCTCCCTACGCCGCCCAGCGTCCTTCGCTTTAATGCCTGATCGCTTTCGCATAGTTGACATTGCTATACCTCCCGATGTGGGCCCGGATGTACCGGGCCCACACCATTTCATTCACTCAACCGTGAACCCTTGCTGACGTGCATAGTCAGGTTCTTGTTCAGGGTGCCCAGGGAAGCAGAGATATCCGCACCGTCGCGGACAATCTTGGTGAAGGTCTTGGTCTGCTCGTCATAGGCATAGGGTTGGAAGGGGAGAAACTCATATCCCTTGTAACCAAGGGCCACCGGAGCGATGACCTCGTTGATTTTCTGATCACCGTAGAAGGGATCCGTCATATCCTTGAAAGACTGGGAATTAAGAACCCCAGTCCAGGTGGGGAAGAGGCCACTGTCAGTGATGGCCGTATGCTGCACCTGATCGTCCTTGAACAGCTCCATGGCGACCTTGGCGGCCATTTCGGTGTGCTTGGCCTGGTCAGTCACAGCGAGTGAGGACCCTCCGAAATTGACGGTCGGAGTCGTCGAATCCCAAACGGGGGCCGGGGCAACCTTCCAGTCGGCCGTGGTATCGGCCCCACTGACACCGCGCAGGGAGCCGACCAGCCATGAAGCACAAACGGCTGTGGCCCATGAACCATCGACTATCTTCTTGTACCACTCGGCCGTATACGCATCATCTGTGGTGACGACCCCCTCTTTGGACAGGCGCTGCCAATACCCCATGACCTTCTGTGCAGGCTTGGAAGTGAAATCGATCCCGACCTTGTCGGGTGCAGAGGCCGAATAGTGGTACACCTTGCCACCGGCCTGGGCCATCAGGGTCACATTGGATCCGTTGCCGCTGGGTTCATAATTCCCGATATGCCCGGTGAAGCCTTTCTCACGCAGCTCCTTGCCGGCCTGCTCATACTCATCCCAGGTCGTGGGTACCTTCACCTCGTACTTGTCGAATATATCCTTCCTGTAGATCATGACGAACGGCCCCTGATCGACGGGAATGGCGTACACGGACCGGCCGCCGCCCAGGCTCACAGAGTTCCAGGATCCGGGCGTATATTCGCTCTTTATCTTTCCTGCACCAAAGCGGGAAAGGTCCACCAGGTGGTTTTCGACGCCGGAAACATATTGCCCCAGAACGTCATACTCAATCTGAACCACATCGGCCAGCCCGGACTTGGCCTTTATCGCGGTCGTGATTTTCTGGTACTGCGTCTGCCCTGAACCTGCACGCGTCCAGCAGACCTGAACGTCATCATGCACCTCATTGAACCTGTCCACCATTTTCTCCATGGACGGATACCAGGCCCAGACCGTCACCTTCTCCACACCCGGCTTTTTGATGGTGTTCTGGCATTTGGCATTGTCGTTCGCTTTGGCGTCGCTGTGAACCGTCTGCTCCTTATCAGCGCCACCTGCCGACGAACCCGATGAGCCACAGGCCCCGGTCCACAGTAGGGCCAGACACGCTACACAAGCTGAAGCAATCCTCATTGATCTCTTCATTTCACTACCTTCTCCGTGGTTGATTGAGCTACCTTTGAATCAATATCCGGGTACCGGTTCCACGGCCCCGTCACTCGTTCCCTCCTTCCATAAGCTGTCAGGGCCGACACAGATCGACCGGATAGTCAGCCGACATGGATGACGTTCCATGACACCGGCGCGAGTTCCGCCACAATCATGTTCCGATCGGGAAGGAACTCGACCTGCCCGTTCTTCCTGGGAAGCACCTGGTCAGGGGCCTCCACGGTGTTGGCCAATGTATAGTCCTCCTCATGAAGGGTGGTCATGCCGACCGTCTTGTACGAACCGGTTGGTCCGATATCAAGGGTGAGTCTATTGGACCTGTCCAGAGAGCGGTTCACTGCGAATACAGCCAAGGAACCATCGGCGCACAGAACCGGAACAGCATTGATGTCATCGACGACCCCATACTTATCGGTCTGGTGGCCGGTGCCGGTCAGCAGGCTCCGGACCACTGTGCCGCCCTTCGAAAGGTGAGCGGCCTGGGAGAACGGGTAGAAGGTCGTCTGCCTCCAGGCGCCGCCTCCGGGAACAGTCATGATTGGCGCTATGACGTTCACCAACTGCGCCAGCGATGCCGCATGAACACGGTCGACATTGCGCAGGAGGGTAACAAGCAGGTCACCAAACGCAACCGCATCGGCGGCCGTGTAGATATCCTCTAGGAGGTGTGGGGCAACCGGCCAGTTGCCGATTCCTTTCGGGGTCTGCGACTGTTCGGCATCCTGATACCAGATGTTCCACTCGTCAAAAGAGATGAACACATCGTGACTGCTCTTCAGCTGGGCCTTGGTCGCATCGATGATGGATCCCACATCCTTGATGAAACCATCCATATCGGTCCCTGAAGCCAGGAAACTGGCCATATCGTTGCACACCGGCTGATAGTAGGCATGGGCGGAAATGAAATTGATGTTCTCGTAGGTCTCTTCCAGAACAGTCCGCTCCCAGCTGCCGAATGTCGGCATGGAGTGGCTCGACGAGCCGCATACAGCCAACTCGATATCCGGATCGATCTGGCGCATCCCCGCAGCCGTTATGGCGGCTATCCGAGCATACTCTTGAGCTGTCCTGTGCCCCAGTTGCCAGGGACCGTCCATCTCGTTGCCCAAGCACCACATGCGAATATCGAATGGTGCATCGCTGCCATTGGCCCTGCGCTGTTCCGACAAGGCCGTACCCGAAGGGATGTTCGCGTATTCCAGCAGATCCAGAGCCTCTTGGGGGCCCTGGGTGCCCAGATTGACCGCTTCCATCAGCTCGTTACCGCCCAACTTGTCCAACCACTTGGCCATCTCATGGAGGCCGAACTCATTGGTTTCCGTCGAGTGCCAGGCAAGATCGAGCCTTCGTGGGCGCTGGCTCTGGTTACCTATGCCGTCACGCCATCTGTATCCGGAAACGAAGTTGCCGCCCGGATACCGGATGGTCGTCACCCCCAGCTCCTTGACCAGCTCCATGACGTCGGTTCGGTACCCGTCTCCATCAGCACTGGGATGCCCCGGCTCATAGATACCGGTATAGACGCATCTGCCCAGGTGCTCCACGAAAGAGCCAAACAGCCTGCTGTCGACCGAGCCGATGGGATCGCGATCCTCAATGACCAACTTGGTCCAACCGTTTTCCTTGGAGTTTGGTGCTTCCACTCTTCCAACCATCCTTTGCACATATAGAGAAACAAAAATACAACGTTGTTTCTTCTGTCAGTATTTATGTTCTGATTTTCCTTGGTTAAGTTAGTACAACCTTGTACTTCTTCCCAATACTATATACCGATCCTTCATAATGGACAAGTCAGGAGCGCGTATCCTCCGGCACCCGTCCTCGCGAGCCCTTCGGCTACCACATGCAGGTTATGACGCAAAATCGACAGTTCATGCCAGGGAAGCCGTCCAGCAAGGTTTCAGCATGGTTCACTGGGGACATGGCATAAAGGCGTGTCGATGAAGCTAAAGGTCGCTCGCCCACCGTGGAGCGGATTGTCAACCTTGAACGTCTGTCTCCTATGTGACCAGGTCTGCCTCGTGTGGTCCGGTTCAGGCTTTAGCAGAGAAAAACAAGAAAGTAGCGAACATGTTCAGTATTAACCTGAGCGATGTAGTCGCAGTGCTCAAATCGCTGATACCCGAATTGGTGGTTATCGGCGTTTTCCTGGTACTGGCGATCATCATCACCATTGCGGTCAACAAGCGCACCGTCAAGAGTGTCGCCAACCGCAAGATGATTCACTCACAGTCCTGGCTGGTCACCTTCGTGGCCATCGTCGTGGCCCTGGCCACGATGCTCCTGGGCCCCCTGTCGAACCTGATCACCAAGTCGACCAACAAGCACGAACTCCAACCGGCCACCGTCACCGCCGCGCGCGACCTTGCCAAGGACATCCAGCGCGAGTCCGTCACCATGCTCCAGAACTCGGATGAGACCCTGCCCCTGAAGGACAGCAAGGTCAACGTCTTCGGCTGGGCCTCGACCAATCCCGTCTATGGTGGCACCGGCTCGGGCTCCATGTCCCCGGACAACCCCACCACCAGCCTCCTGGACGGCATCAAGGAAGCCGGTCTGGAAACCAACACCGAACTGAGCAAGTTCTACACGGACTACCGTGAGGACCGCCCCAAGGTCGAGATGTTCGAACAGGACTGGACCCTTCCCGAGCCGACCGCCGCCAAGTACAGCAACAAGCTCATGAAGGACGCCAAGGACTTCTCCGATACCGCCATCGTGGTCATCGGTCGCGTCGGCGGCGAGGGTGCAGATCTTCCCGTCAACATGAAGTCCAAGGACCTCACCTATCACGACAACGACAAGTCCGACCCCGATTTCCAGGATGGACAGAGCTTCCTGGAGCTGTCCAAGCCCGAAAGCGACATGATCGCCAAGGTCACCGGCACCTTCGACAAGGTGGTCCTGGTCTACAACGGCGCCAACACCTTCGATCTGAACTTCGTCGGCCAGTATCCGCAGATCAAGTCCGTCCTCTGGTGCCCGCCCCCGGGACAGGCCGGCTTCACCGCCCTGGGTGAGGTGCTGAAGGGCACAACCAACCCCTCCGGCAAGACCTCCGACACCTTCGTCCGTGATCTGACCAAGACACCCACCTACAACAACTTCGGTGCCTTCACCTACACCAACATGGACGACCACAAGGCGACCTTCGTCGGCTTCACCGGCAAGTCCGAAACCGTTACCCCCACCTTCATCAACTACAACGAAGGCATCTACGTGGGATACCGCTTCTGGGAGACAGCCGCCAAGGAAGGGCTGATCAACTACGACGAGATGGTGCAGTATCCCTTCGGTTACGGCCTCTCGTACACCAAGTTCAGCCAGAAGATGGGCAACATCAAGCACGCTGACGGCAAGATCTCCTTCGATGTGACCGTTACCAACGACGGCACCAAGGCCGGACGCGACACCGTCCAGACCTACTTCGATCCCCCCTACACCGATGGTGGCATCGAAAAGGCCAGCGCCAACCTCGTCTCCTTCAAGAAGACCAAGGTCCTCAAGCCGGGACAGAGCGAAACCGTCTCCGTCAGCTTCAAGGACGAGGACATGGCCTCCTACGACGCCAACACGGCCAAGGCCTACGTGCTGGATCAGGGCGACTACGGTATCTCCATCCGCTCCGATTCCCACAAGGTCATCGAGTCCCAGAACGTCAGCATCAACAAGACCATCACCTACGATGAGAGCAATCCCCGCTCCATCGATAAGGTGGCGGCCACCAACCGTTTCGATGACGCCAAGGGCACAGTGACCTACCTGTCGCGAGCCAACCACTTCGCCAACTACGAGGATGCGGTTGCGGCCCCCAAGAGCACCGAGATGCCCGAAGAGGCCAAGGCCAACTTCTACAACAACGAGAACTACGATCCCAAGAAGTTCGACAAGGACAGCGATCAGATGCCCACGACCGGGGCGAAGAACGATGTCAAGCTTTACCAGCTGCGCGACAAGAAGTACGACGACCCCATGTGGGACAAGCTGCTGGACGAGCTCACCGTCAAGGAGATGGACACCCTGATCGCCATGGGCGGCTACGGCACCCAGGCAATCAAGAGCATCGGCAAGATCGAGATGACCGACGCCGATGGTCCCGCCGCCCTGAACAACAACTTCACCAAGGTCGGATCCCTGGGCTTCCCGTCATCCACCTCCCTGGCCTGCACCTGGAACCCCGAGCTGGCCACCCGCTTCGGCGAGATGATCGGCACCATGGCCCACGACATGGATGTGGCCGGCTGGTACGCACCGGCCTTCAACATCCACCGCAGCGCCTTCTCCGGCCGTAACTTCGAGTACTTCTCGGAGGACCCGCAGATCAACGCCGTCATGGGATCCAACGAGATCGCCGGTGCCCGCTCCAAGGGTGTCTACTCCTTCATGAAGCACTTCGCCATGAACGACCAGGAGACCAACCGTAACAACATGCTGGCCACCTGGGCCGACGAGCAGACCATCCGCGAGATCTACCTGAAGCCCTTCCAGGCTGCAGTGGTCGATGGTGGCGCACAGGCCGCCATGACCGCCTTCAACTACCTCGGCAACACCTACGTAGCCGCCTATGCTCCGCTGATGCAGGATGTTCTGCGCGGCGAGTGGGGCTTCCGAGGAATGGCCCTGACCGACTACTTCGGAGTCTATGGCTACCAGAACGCCGATCAGCTGATCCGCAACGGAAACGACATCATGCTGGCCACCACCGAGGTGACCAACCATGTGAAGGATCAGAGCGCCACTTCGGTCAAGGCCATGCGTGAAGCCAGCCACAACATCCTGTACACGGCCGTGAACAGCTACAAGTACGCAGATGGCGACCCCAAGGTCCAGACCCCTGCATGGCAGATTGCCCTCTATGTGGCTCTCGCCGTCATGGCTCTGATCTTCCTCGCCCTCGAGTGCCTGGCCTTCCGCAGGTTCAACGCCCGCCGCAGTGCGGTTGACGTGCAGACCCTGACCGACATGGCCGACCAGGCCAAGGATGTCAGGATGCAGGACCCTGCCAGCGAGGAGACCACCCCCGCAGAGGATGGCCCGTCTCACGACACCATTCAGTAAGGGAAGAGCACAGCAAGGCCCGCGGGCATGAATCTGGTCAGGTAATCTGATCGGGCTCCGGGCCTGGGCTCTACCGAGGGGCGGACGACTACAAAGTCGTCCGCCCCTCTTTTTTTATCGTCACCCACATTCCCCGCCGTCTTGTCCGCTGGGCCCGTCTCACAGACGCGCCCATCCTCCTGGATTTAACGGTGGAGTCAGGTGCACCATTCATGCCGGAAAAATGACAGGTTATGCTCTGGTGATTCCAGCGTACGCAACGGTTGACGATACTGGAACTATATATGGCAGAGTTACGCGGTGGAGACACCGGTGCTGACTGTGGAAGCGATGAGGGTTCCAATCCAGGGGCTCATCTCATCAGGGAAAAGGAACACAATGGAAGTCAAAGATCTGACAGTCCTGGAGAAGGCATCGCTGCTCTCCGGAAATTCTATGTGGGGCACCCGCGAAATCAAGCGGGCAGGCATTCCGAGCATGGTCCTGAGCGACGGCCCACACGGGCTGAGGCGGCAGATGGGAGCCGGAGACAACCTGGGAATGGGCGAGTCCAAGCCGGCCACCTGCTTCCCCACCGCCGGAACCGTGGCCTGCTCGTGGGACCCGGATCTGGCCAAGGCCATGGGCGAGGCGCTGGGCCGAGAGGCCAAAAGCCTGGGCGTGAACATCGTGCTGGGCCCGGGTATGAATATCAAGCGCAACCCGCTGTGCGGCCGCAACTTCGAGTACTACTCGGAGGATCCCCAGGTGGCTGGACACATGGCTGCGGGGCTGATTGAAGGCATCCAGTCCCAGGGAGTGGCCGCCACCCCCAAGCACTTCGCCATGAACAGCCAGGAACTGCGCAGGCAGGCCTCCAACTCCGTGGTCGATGAGCGGACCATGCGTGAGCTCTACCTGACCGCCTTCGAGATTGCCGTACGCCAGGCCCACCCCTGGGCCATCATGACCTCCTACAACATGGTCAACGGCACCTACGCCAACGAGAACGGACACCTCCTCAACGACATCCTGCGCAAGGAGTGGGGCTTCGACGGCATGGTGGTATCCGACTGGGGTGGTTCCAACAGTGCCGTGGCAGCAGCCGCCAACGGTTCCTCCCTGGAAATGCCCGAGGCAGGATTCGATTCCGTCCGTCAATTGGCCAAGGCCGTCAAGGAGGGGAACCTGGCTGAGGCCGACCTGAACGCCAGGGCTGAAGAGGTCGCCAAACTGGCCAAGCTGACCTATGACCCGAAGATGGACCCGGACGGAAACCTGACCGACGAGCAGAAGCGGGACCACCACGAAATGGCCCGCAGAATCGCCGAGGAATCGGCTGTGCTCCTGGTCAACAAGAACGGGCGCCTCCCCCTGTCCGCCGGCACCAAGGTGGCCGTTGTGGGCGATATGGCCAAGACCGCACGCTTCCAGGGTTCCGGTTCTTCCAAGGTCAATGCGACCAGGCAGGAGAACATCCTGGAGCTGATTGAACAGGGCCATGCCGGAGGGTTGGAACTGGCATCCTACAGCCAGGGCTACGACCGCCACGGAGACATGAACCAGGACCTGGTTGACCAGGCCGTGAATGCCGTTGATGGATCCGATGTAATCCTGGCCTGCGTGGGTCTTGACGAGCGGAGCGAGTCCGAAGGTCTGGATCGTTCCACCATGGATATTCCCCGGGCCCAGGTGAACCTCCTGCAGGCCCTCGGCAAGACCGGCAAACCTCTGGTGGTTGTGCTGGTGGCAGGGTCCCCCGTCTCAGCAGACTGGGTCGACCTGTGCGATGCCGTTCTGTACATCGGGCTGTCAGGTCAGGCAGGTGCGTCCGCCACCCTGAACATCCTTACAGGCAAAACCAACCCCTCCGGCCACCTGGCTGAGACCTGGCCCAAGTCCTACGCGGATTGCCCCAGCTCCGGTTGGTACCCGGAGTCCGAGCGTGACTCCATTTACCGCGAGGGACCCTTCGTGGGGTATCGGTATTACCTCACCGCCGGAGTAGAAGACCTCTTCCCCTTCGGATACGGCCTCTCGTACTCCCACTTCACCTACTCCAACCTGGCACTGGACGAGAAGGGCGCCTCCTTCACCCTGACCAACGATTCGGAGCACGACGGTGCCACCGTTCCGCAGCTCTACGTCCAGGCACCGGAAGGCGGCGTGCTCAGGCCCATGCGTGAGCTCAAGGGCTTCCGGAAGGTATCCCTCAAGGCAGGCGAGTCCACGACCGTACGTATCGACTTCGATCAGACCACCTTCCGTCACTTCGATACGGACCAGGACTCCTGGCAGACCGAATCCGGCGATTGGACGATCATGATCGGTTCGGATGCCCGGACCATGGAACTGACCGGCACACTGTCCGTAGCGGGCACTGTCCAGCCCCACCAGGCCGACCCCGCCCTGGGCGCCTACCTGACCGGCAAGGTCAAAGAGGTCACGGACGACAACATGACCGCCCTCTTCGGGCACCCGGTCGAGCGTCAGGGTGCCATCAGCACCTTCGGCCCCAACGATCCCATCTCATCCTGGAAGGACTCCAGGAGTGGCCTGGCCCGGTTTGTCGCCAACTTCCTGTCCAAGCGAGAGCGCAAGCAGGAAGCCAAAACCGGCAACCCGGATCTCAATACCCTCTTCCTGCTCAACATGCCCCCCAGGGCCATGAGCAAGATGACCAACGGCATGATCGACATGGCCATGGTCGATTCGATCGTACGTATACCGAACGGCCACGTCTGCAAGGGACTGGGAGGCTTCATTGCAGGCTTCTTCCGGAACATGTCAGCCAACCGCAGGACCAGAAAGGAACTGAACCATGAGTGACCAGAACGCACAGACCGGCGGAAAACCCGCCAGCGCAGAGGAGGCGGCCACCTCCAAGTACGGCATTGTCCGCTGGTGGCAGCGCTTCTCCTTCCGTCACGAGACCGCGGCACAGTTCATCGTCTTCTTCCTGCTCTCCAACGGTGTCACCGTTCTGCAGCTGATCATGATGCCTGTGCTCAAGGCCATCTTCAACGGCACCTCCCTTGTCGGAACCAACTTCCAGATCTGGCACATGGGAACCGTGGGCGGCAAGCCTTACTACCTGTTCGACTATGCCGCAGGTGCCATCAGCAACGGCGGAGGCGGCGGCCTGGCTTACTTCCTGGCTGTGGAAATCACCCTGCTGATTGCGCAGATCATCAACTTCTTCCTCCAGAGGAACATCACCTTCAAGTCCAATTCCTCTGTTTGGAAGGCCGCTTTCTGGTATCTCCTCGCCTACATCATCATCACCATCATCGCTGCCGCCCTTCAGGGCTGGTACAAGGACCCGATCTACGGCTTCTTCCAGCACAGCCTGAACTGGGGAACGGTCGGCACCACCGTGGCCGATCTGGTGACGATGATCATCAACTCGGCCATATCCTTCTGGGTCTTCTTCCCCATCTTCAAGGTCATCTTCAAGCAGGTGCCCGATGAGGAGACCAAGCAGGAAGCCTGAGTAACCAACCAATACGTGGCCTCGATCGTCCCCTCCCGTTAGAACCGGCATTCAGGGAGATTCGGGACGACCGGGGCCCATTCCATATATACAATTGGTACGGTGCAGTACAGTGGTCGGATACGGCAGCGCGGTCGATCCGCCTGTTGATTCGGTTCCCTTGAATCGGGAATCCCCATCACTCCCCTGCCCTCACACAACCCGTCATACACATGAGGTGATTCCGTTCATGACATCGTCCACACGAGCCGACGACCGACCTGTCATCACCTTCATCATCCCGGCCTACAACATGGCCGATCATCTGGATACCTGCCTGAACTCCCTACTGTCGCAAGCGGCCGAGGACCTGGAAATCATCGTCGTGGATGATGGATCGACCGACGACACAGCGAAGCTCTCCCACGATTATGAGGTAAGGCACCCTGGGATTGTTCGTCTGATCAAGCAGGAGAACAAGGGCCATGGCGGTGCGGTCAACGCAGGATTGTCACAGGCGCAAGGCCTGTATGTAAAAGTGGTGGACGCCGACGACTGGGTCGATACCGACTCCCTGGGACTCGTACTCGACAGGCTGCGGACCCAGGCCACCAGCTCGCATCCTGTCGATATGGTCGTAACCAATTACGTCTATGAAAAAGAGGGGCGGCACCACAAGCAGGTCATCAACTTCCGGAGCGTCATGCCGTCGGACAGGGTTCTGGATTGGAATCATCTCGGCAGGTTCGGAATGGCCCAGTACATGATCATGCACGCCCTGATCTTCCGCCGCGAGGTTCTGCAACGTGCCGCAACCCACCTGCCTGAGCATACATACTACGTTGATTTCATCTATTCGTATCAGCCCCTCCCCTATGTGACAAGCCTGATGTACCTGGATACGGACTTTTACCGCTATCACACAGGCCGTGAGGGCCAGTCCGTCCAGACCTCGGTCATGGTTTCCAGAGTGGACCAGCTGCTCAGGGTCAACGGTCTCATGGTCGAGGCCACCCCCGAGCCGGGCCAGGTGTCGGATGGGCTGTACCGCTACATGATTCACTATCTGGCCATCAACTGCGTGGTCACCTCGGTCTTCCTGATTCTGTCCAAGGATCCGCAGAATTATCAGAACAAGGACATGCTCTGGAGCCGACTGGAGGACCACTCCTCCGCCATTTCGCATGATGTGCGCTCGACCCTACTCTGCAAACTCATCAACATGCCGGGCAGACCGGGACGAGTGGCCATTCGGCTGGGTTACAGGGTGGCCGAGGCTGCTGTAGGCTTCAACTGACCATTGACCATGGGCAGGAGCACACACAGGTGGAACCAGTGGTCCTTCGCCCTCAGGGTCATCTCCCCCTGGTACTTGTGGGCTATATGGCGTATCGACTTGACGCCGTATCCATGCAGGACATTGTCCCTCTTGGTGGTGGCCAGTTCCCCGTTGGCCTTCCAGTTCAGGTGGGAGGCATAGGTGTTATCGATTTGCAGGACCGCGAATCGGTCCCTGGAGAAGAGTGCCACCTTGATCAGTCTGCGATCCGGATTGTCCACCTTCTTCAACGCCTCGATGGCGTTGTCCAGGGCATTGCCGAACAGGGTCGATACATCAATGGGGGTCATACCGGCCAGGAGGGACCCATCGGCCACCACAGTCAGGGTAATCCCACTGTCGGCACAGATGCGTTCCTTGGTCGACAGAACCACATCCAGGACGGGGTTGCCGGTGTGCTGCTGAGATCCGTACCGCTGTATGGAGGCCTCGAGTTCTTCGAAGTTGCGTGACTGCCTCTCAGGGTCGATTTCAGTCCTCAATGCGGCTATCTGGTGCTTCAGGTCATGAGCCAGCCGCCCCATCGCCTCAAGGTTCTCCTTTGACCGCATATACTCACGGTGCTGACTGTAGGCCCGGGCGTTGATGGAGGCCAGCTCGGCACTGGCCTGGTTCTCCCTGACCTGCTCTTGCTGGGCATAGAGCAGGGCGAAGCCGCACAGGTCAACCAGGGTCCTGATGTAGAAGACCTCCAGGCCGACCCGGCCCGAAAAGGGGGTATTGGTCGAAACGAAGCTCAGATTGGACATGGCGAAGGTGACGACCGATATGGTGGCCGCAATGAAAACGCTACGCCCGGGCGGGTCTATATCCCCGACACCGAAATTACGGCGCTCCCCCCACCAGGCAAGGAAACCGCAGCCGCCGTATATCGCCACCAGCAGGGCAATCGAAGCCGGCGCATGGATCGTGCTCGTGGGAGGACGCAGGAATGAGTCAATCTGCCAGTGGAGGGAGGCAATGAGCTCTGCCAGGACAAAGGCCCTTGCAAGCACGTAGGCACCGGTCAGGGCCTGCATGGAGGAGGCCAGCATGATGATGCTGTACATACAGGCCACGGCCACGCACATGCTGAAAATCCAGAAGGCTATGGGTAGCGACCCCGCCCAGTACTGGACCCCGATAAGTACACCAAGCCCTACAACCAGGACCGGTATCGTCCGTTTGGGCGGTTTACGGCAGCTGATGGACATGAGGTAGACCAGGCACGCCACCCATTCGCTGATGGCCGTGTACAGGCGCGGAATGTCAGGTAGGGCGTTGAGTATCTGGTTCATATACGGCCGCCCACGTAAGCGGCCAAAGCTGTCATGAAGGCCTTTTTCCGTGGGCGGCTGACCCTGAGTCGTTCACCGGTCGACATGATGCAGTCCTGGGACTCCATCCCGACCACGTGGGCCAGGTTGACCAGATAGCAGGAATTGGACCGGAAGAAGTCCTGATCGGCCAACTGGGTTTCGAGGTTTTTCAGGGTGGCCGTGATCGTCAACCGGTCAGAGAGGGTGTGCATGACGCAGCTGTGCCTGACCGACTCCACAAACACGATGTCACTGAGAGGCACCCGCCTTGACTTGGCTCCCTCGCTGACCAGGAGGGACCGTTCCACCCTGCCGCGTACCTGGGCTATGCACCGCTCCATTTCCTGGGAGAAGGCGAACCAGGGGAGCGGCTTGAGCAGGTAGGACAAGGCACCCACCTTGTACCCGTTGATGGCATACTGCGGCGCTGAGGTGATGAAGACTATGACGACCGAATCATCCCGCGAGCGCACACGGCGGGCAACTTCAATGCCGTCCATGCGCTTCATCTGAATATCCAGCAGGAGGATGTCGTAGATGGGGGAGTAGCCTTCAGCGAATTCCCTGCCGTCGTCGAAGACGGAAACGGCGAATTTCTCCTCCTTGTCCTTTTCATATTTATGGAGATAGTCCACCATGCGCTGGCTACTGATTGAATCGTCGTCCACTACCGCGATTCGAATCGTCTCCATGTGCCATCCTCGTTCCCGTGGTTCCTGCCGCATCCAAATGTTGGGCTCAGCGAATTTCGTATCCTTTATTATCACACATATGGTCTTCCATAGGGCATGAGGCGAGGCTCTTGCGCACAGGGCGGACAGGTTCAATCCCTACCATGGAGCGGCAAACGCACCGGCATCGGCGACCGGCCGTGAGCGATTAGACTTTATGTGTGCGTATCGTTGAGTCCCCCGTGTGGAAACCGTCACCCTGGCTGGCCAGATTCATGCTGATCCTCGCAGCTGCCGCCTGGGGAGCCGGGTACACCTTTGAGAAAATCGTCTTAGAGACCCTTTCCGTTCGTTGGTTGATGGGCATCAGACTCCTGTGTGCCTTGATTATCATGACACCCTTCCTCATGCCCCGGCTCCGGCGGGTGAACCTGGTCAACATGCTGGTCCCAGGATTGATTCTGGGGGTAACGTATTGGGCTGCATTCAGCCTGCAGACGATGGGACTGACCACAATCGCACCCGGGAGGAACTCCTTCCTGACTGCGATCTACTGTGTGTTCGTACCGTTTTTGGTCTGGATCATGACCAGACGACGGCCGGCCATACGAAACTTCGTTGCCGCAGCCATCTGCATCGTCGGCGTGGCTCTGATATCGCTGCCTGCCCATGGGGGAGTGGGGGAGATAGGGTTATCGCTGAGTATCGGAGACCTGTTGACCCTGGGCGGGGCGCTCCTTTACGGGGTGAACCTGGTCGTGACCGGCTTCCTGACCAAGGAGTTCGACGTCCCGACCCTGACCTACCTGGAGCTCTTCATCGCCGCCATCCTCTTTTTGGGATGTGCCCTCTTGTTCGATCCTGTGCCGGGCCTGGCCAATTTCCCTCCACGGACACTGTGGTCCATGGTTTATCTGACATTGGTTTCCACGCTGATTGCGCAGAACTTCCAGAACATCGCCTTCTCACAGGTACCTGCGGCCCAAGGTTCGCTGATTCTGTGCTCTGAGAGCCTGTTTGGGATGCTGGTCTCGGTTCTGGTCATGCACGAGGAGCTGGCTGGAACCCACCTGATCGGTTTCGCCGTCATCTTCATTGCCATCCTGATTTCGGAGGTCCGCATTCAACGGCACCCGAAGAAGACCAGGCAATCAGAATCATCCTGATGCCGTGCGGATGGCGTTGTTTCGGATATCCGCCCGGCAGACCGATTCCTTTACCGGGTTCAGCGCACTGCGGGGGAGGGCTGATGGGACCAGTCCTGCCCGGGCAGCAAGTCGTAAGGCATCTGCCGCTTGAACAGGTAGAAGATGAAGAGAACCACCGCAAGCAGGAGGGTCCATTGACGCATGGTTCCCGTCCATGGACCGAAGATGGCCAGAATCACCGCCGTGCGGAAGGCATAGAAGACAACCCGCGACCAGCCCCTTCGGACCTTGGTCTCCACGGTCATGTGGGTGAAGGTGGCACCCAGTGTCTTGCCTCTCCTGAGCAGGGGAATCAGCAGCTCAAAAAGCACGAGCAGCAACACATCCAGGATGGTCACCATGCCCCTCAGATGACTGGGATCCACCACCAGAAGACCCAACCGGTAACTTCCGTCCAGCTGATAGGTGGCCAACTTATGCACGGCATAGGTCAATCCCAACCCCAGTGACATGGAGAGGGTGTAGCACAGCACCAGGTCCACCGCCAGGGCCACACAGCGATGCAGGAAGCCCGGCCTGGTGACGAGTTCCGCCGCGTCGGTCTGCTTGGTGGGCAGAAGGCGGTTGACCACCAGGGCAACCAGATACCCGATCAGGGCACCGGAGGTGTTCCATATCAGGTCATCCACATCAAAAAGGCGGTAGGCGCACCCTACAAGACCGAAAGCCCCTGTGCCCTGGGCTGTTTCAATGAAGAGCGAGACCAGGAATCCGACCGGCAGGGCCAGTCGCAACCTCCACCGGCAGACCCTGCCCATAATGAAGCCCAGAGGGAGGAAGAAGACCACATTCAGCAGGATCTGGAGGAGGGCCATACGCCCACCTGCGCTCAGATCCGTCATGAACTGCAGAGGGTTGAGTTGGGGATGCAGGTGGTGGGTGGCACAGAACGCCTCCCTGTCGTCCGGCATCGGCCAGAGTGTGAAGAAGACCAGGGCAAGGAGATAGAGGATGACCAGGTAGGCCGTCAGGGCCGAAACCAGGCGTAGGCGGTGATAGCGGTTGTATATCAGGGCAAGGATGGGCAGCGTCAGCAGGAGCGAGGTAAGGGGCCAGAAAATCAGGGATATGCCGAAGGACCCGCTGAAATAACCCAGATATGTCGAAAGCACACCTCCAGCTTATGACAAGACCGCCGTCGGCGCGATCATTCCCAGGGAATGAAGACACCGGCGGCGGTCGGCACGGTAGTGCAAGAGGTCAGTCGTCACCCAGGGTCACATGGATACCACCCACCAGAGAGCTGACCATGTTATAGAGGAAGGCGAAAATCGTCACCAGGACCACAACCACGACAATCTTGAAAATAGAGTAGATGGTGACCGAACTCAATACCGTACCCAGGCTCATCACCTGGCCGAAGTCGAAACCACCGGCATCCAGGCCGGTCTTCGATACGACCTGGGTCAGATTATCGAAGAGCCCTATCATGTTGAGGAGAATCCAAAGCAGGGCCGCTGCCACCACCCGGATAATGCCTGCGGCAATGGACAGGAGGAAGGTGACCTTGGCCACCGACCAAGGATCCAAGCGTGTCAAGGAGAGCTGCATGCGCCTGGCCCTGGGAACATGGGGTTTTGAACCCGTCGAAGTCGATGTCCGAGCTTGAGCCGATGTGGAATCCTGGGCTGTGGTCCTGGCGGAACGCGCGGCAATCGGCTGAGCGGTGCTCTTGGCCCCGCCTGCAACCGACGACCTGAGCGGGGCCGGTACCGTACCCGCCACCGGTGCACCATTCCGAGCCAGCTTCGAAGCCGGAGCCGCAGACTTGCCCGAAGACGCCGAGGTCCTGCCTGGAGTCGACGCGGCGGCCGAAGCCGTTGACGTACCTGGCTGTGGCACAACAGATGAAGTCGAAGATGACGACCTGCGCTTGGATGGAGACGCACCTGTAGCCGATGACTTGCCGCCACTCACCCTGGGCCCGGTAGCTGACTTGTCAGACTGAACCTTAGCCTTGACCGTCTGAGACTTTTCAGCCTTGGCCTTTTCCTGTTTGTTCTGGCTCATCGGCACTCCTTGACTGTTGCGGACCCACCACCCGGGACCTGGATACCTGTATTGAGACTACCAACCTTTGTAGACGGGCCATCCCACCGGATGGGCGGCATTACACCGCCCATCGCAGCAGATGTCATTCCCCGTCACCCTCGGATCCGCTGTCGGCAGGGGCGGATTCGCCGGTACCCGTAGTGGCGATGGGCTGTTCCTGTGCAGCCAGGGGAGCGGCCTGGGCGATGACCTCGCCCTGATCGGAGGAGGCACCATCCGTCTCCTGGTCGGCCTCGTCCTTTTCGGCGTTCCTGGCAATCGAGAGAATCTCGTCACCCTTGTCGGGCTTGGCCAGTGTCACGCCTTGTGTGTTGCGTCCGGTCCGCTTGACCTCGGCCACGTCGGAACGGATTACCTTGCCTGACTTCATGATGGCCATGATCTGGTCATCCTCATCCACCACCAGGGCACCCACCAGTGATCCACGGCCTTCGACCATGGCAATGGCCTTGACCCCGTATCCATTACGTCCTTGGAGACGGTACTCGCTCAGGGCCGTACGCTTGGCAAAGCCCTCATCGGTGACCACCAGGAGGTCCTCGTCGGACTCCTCGGTGACAACGTCCATGCTGAGCAGTTCATCACCCTCGCGGAACTTCATTCCCTGAACACCGGTGGTCTGCCGGCCCATGGGGCGCAAGGTCTCGTCGTTGCCGGGGAACTTGACACTCATACCCTTGCGGGAAACCAGGATGATGTCATCCTTCGCGTTGCAGAGTGCGGCACCAACCAGTTCATCGGTCAGCACACCGTCCTGCCCATCTTCACCGCCCTCGGCCGCGCCGAGTTCCATCAGACGAACGGCGATCAGGCCGCCCTGGCGGGGCGAATCGTACTCGGCCAGGCGGGTCTTCTTGACCTTGCCGGACCGAGTGGCCAGGACCAGGTACTCCGCGTCGTCATATCCGTGCAGGGAGAGGACCTGTTCGATATTCTCGCCCGGACTCAGCTGGAGGAGGTTGGCCACATGCTGACCCTTGGAGTCGCGGGACCCCTCGGGCAGCTCATAGGCCTTGATCCGGTACACCCTGCCCTTGTTGGTGAAGAAGAGCAGCCAATTATGGGTACTGGTCAGGAAGAAGTGGTCCACCACATCGTCCTCACGCAGCTTGGTGCCGCGGATACCCTTGCCTCCACGGTGCTGCGCCCTGTACTCATCCGCCTTGGTCCGCTTGACGAACCCGGAATGGGTGACCGTGACCACAACGTTCTCGTCGGCAATCAGGTCCTCGACGTTCATCTCGCCCGAGTAGGGAACAATCTTGGTGCGGCGCTCATCGCCATACTTGTCGACGATTTCATCGAGCTCTTCGCCCACGATGGAGCGCTGACGTTCCGGATGGGCCAGAATGTCGTTGTAGTCCGCGATCTTGCGCATGAGTTCCTCATGCTCGTCCAGGATCTTCTGCCGTTCCAGAGCGGCCAGACGGCGCAGCTGCATGGCCAGGATGGCATCGGCCTGGACCTCGTCCACATCCAGGAGGTCCATCAGACCGGTCCGGGCCGATTCGACGTCCTTGGAGGACCGAATCAGGGCAATGACCTCATCGATCATATCCAGGGCCTTCAGGTACCCCTGGAGGATGTGATCGCGTTCCTCGGCCTCGCGCTTGAGGTAGCGGGTACGGCGCTCAACCACATCCAGCTGGTGGTCCACCCAATGCCTGATGAAGGCATCGAGGCTCAGGGTGCGCGGCACCCCGTCGACCAGGGCCAGCATGTTGGCACCGAAGGTCTGCTGAAGCTGGGTGTGCTTGTACAGGTTGTTCAGAACCACCTTGGGCACGGCATCACGCTTGAGCACCAGAACCAGACGCTGACCGGTACGGCCGGAGGTCTCGTCCCGCATGTCGGCAATACCCTGGATCTTCCCATCACGCACGGCCTCACGGATGGAGGAGGCAAGCCGGTCGGGGTTGACCTGGTAGGGGAGCTCGGTGACCACCAGGCACATGCGGCCACGGATCTCCTCGGTGTTGACCACGGCCCGCATGGTGATGAGACCACGGCCGGTCCGATAAGCCTGTTCGATGCCCTTGTGTCCCAGGACGGTTGCACCCGTGGGGAAATCAGGCCCCTTGATGATGCTAATCAGGGCATTGAGGAGTTCCTCCTTGGAGGCTTCCGGATGGTCCAGGGCCCAATGCACGCCCTGGGCGACCTCACGCAGATTGTGGGGCGGAATGTTGGTGGCCATACCCACCGCAATACCGGCCGAACCGTTGACCAGGAGGTTGGGGAAGCGGGAGGGCAGAACGGTCGGTTCCTGTGTCTTGCCGTCATAGTTGGGGATGAAATCGACCGTGTCCTTGTCGATATCGCGGACCATCTCCATGGCCAGGGGCGCCATGCGGCACTCTGTGTACCTCATGGCGGCGGCCGGATCGTCGCCAGGGGAGCCGAAGTTGCCCTGTCCGTCGATCAGGGGGTAACGCATGGACCAGGACTGGGCCAGTCGCACAATCGTGTCGTAGATGGCCGCGTCACCGTGGGGGTGGTACTTACCCATCACGTCGCCCACAACGCGGGAGCACTTGTTGTATCCCCTGTCGGGGCGGTAACCGCCGTCGTACATGGCGTAGATGACCCGCCTGTGCACCGGCTTCATGCCATCACGGACATCGGGGAGTGCACGCTCCACAATCACGGAGAGGGCGTAGGAGAGGTAGGACTCTCGCATCTCCTGCTGCAGGTCAATGGGCTGAATCCGCTCACCCTGGAGAAGACCATAATCGGTGTTGTCCATCTCCTGGGGGCTCAGCGGTTCGCGCGACCCGTCGGGCAGGTTGATGCCCTCCTGGTCCGAACTATTGCCGTTGTTGTTGTCGTCTGCCAAAATCGATCCTTAACTCAAATGGTGAACAGAGGAGGCGTCCTGCTCAGGCGTCGATGAACCGTGCGTCATGGGCGTTGCGCTGGATGAAGAGACGGCGGGGTTCGACCTCGTCTCCCATGAGCATGGTGAAGGTCTCATCGGCCTGTTCGGCATCCTCGATGTGGATCTTCTTGAGGATGCGGTTCTCCGGGTCCATGGTGGTCTCCCAGAGCTCCTGGTAGCTCATCTCTCCCAGACCCTTGTAGCGCTGGATTCCCTCACCCTTAGGGAGCTGACGGCCGGAGGACTTGCCCTCGGCCAGCACCCTGTCGCGCTCGGCATCCGTGTAGACGAAGTCATGGGGGCCCTTGGTCCACTTGAGCCGGTACAGAGGAGGCATGGCCACGTACACGTAGCCGGCCTCGATCATGGGCCTCATATAGCGGAAGAAGAGGGTCAGGTTCAGGGTGGCGATGTGGGCACCGTCAACATCGGCATCGGCCATGATGATGACCTTGTGGTAGCGCACCTTGTTGATGTCGAATTCCTCGCCGTAACCGCCGCCGACGGCCGTAATCAGGGATTCGATTGTGTCGGACTTCATCATGCGGTCCAGGCTGGCCCGTTCCGTGTTGAGGATCTTGCCTCTCAGCGGCAGAATGGCCTGGGTCATGGGATTGCGGCCCTGAATGGCGGAACCGCCTGCGGAATCACCCTCCACGATGAAGAGCTCGCACTCCTCGGGGTTGCTGGACTGGCAGTCCTTGAGCTTGTCGGGCATGCCCGCCGTCTCGAAGATGGACTTGCGCCGGGTGTTCTCACGGGCCTTCTTGGCGGCAAGACGGGCGTGCGAGGCCTCAATGGCCTTCTGGATGATGCTCTTAGCTTCGGATGGGTGGGAATCGAACCAGTCGGTCATCCGCTCGGTCATCACCCGCTGCACAAAGGCCTTGGCCTCCGAGTTGCCCAGCTTGGTCTTGGTCTGACCTTCGAATTGGGGGTTGGTCAGTTTCACCGAGATGACGGCCGTCAGTCCCTCACGCACATCGTCGCCGGAAAGGTTGTCGTCCTTCTCCTTGAGGATGTTCTTCTCCCGGGCGTACCTGTTGACCATGGTGGTCAGGGCAGCACGGAAGCCCTCTTCGTGGGTTCCGCCTTCGGTGGTCGAAATCGTGTTGGCGAAGGTGTGGACCGACTCGG
This sequence comes from Bifidobacterium coryneforme, assembly GCF_000737865.1. Lineage (NCBI taxonomy): Bacteria > Bacillati > Actinomycetota > Actinomycetes > Bifidobacteriales > Bifidobacteriaceae > Bifidobacterium > Bifidobacterium coryneforme. The sequence continues at coordinate 6,292 of NZ_CP007287.1, read as the reverse complement.
AGTAGGAGGTTGTCCACTGCATGGCGATTTCGGCCGATATGCCCATATCGAGGTCCTCGGCCTCGAAATCGATGATGTCCTCCTCGACCGGAGAAGCCTTGCGGACCTTGACCATATAGTCTACATAGTCCTTGATGCCGTTGGCATACTGATAGCTGACGGTCTGACCCTTTTCGTCCGGGTTCTCCTCTTCGCCGGCGACCTCGTCACCGGTCTCTTCATTGGGACGCAGGTCGGTAAGGGTGATGCGAAGCCCCTTGTTGAGGAAGGCCATCTGCTGGAAGCGGCTGCGCAGGGTCTCGAAGTCATACTCCGTTGTTTCGAATATCGCCGGATCCGCCCAGAAGGTGACCGAGGTGCCGGTATGCTCGTCCGGCCCCAGGGGTTCATCCTTGGAAAGGGGAGCGTTGGGGGTCTGGTCGCGGAAGCTCTGATGCCAGTGATAACCCTGACGCCGCACCTGAACATCGATGCGGGTGGAGAGGGCGTTGACCACGGAGATGCCCACGCCGTGCAGACCTCCGGAGACCGCGTAGCCGCCGCCACCGAACTTGCCGCCCGCGTGGAGCTTGGTCATGACCACCTCAACGCCGCTCTTCCCCTCGCCGGGGACCTCGTCAACGGGGATGCCACGACCGTTGTCGACAACGCGGATGCCGTTATCGGGAAGGATGGTCACTTCGATATGGTCCGCATACCCGGCGAGCGCCTCGTCTACCGAATTGTCGACGATCTCATAGACCAGGTGGTGCAGGCCGCGGGGACCTGTGGAACCGATATACATACCGGGACGGATGCGCACGGCCTCCAGCCCCTCCAGAACCTTCAGATCGCTGGCGTCATAATGACCAGGGGAGAGGGAGTCATCCAGCTGGGCACTGTCCAGCTGTTCCTGGGGCTTCAACCCCTCCTGCTCAGGTGAATCTTCAGACGGATCAGCATTAAGATCTGCCACGGTATTCCTTTCTGCACCTTCGCACCATCCCGGTAATCAGATACGTACACGGTTGCACGAAGGACTTTGCCATGGTCATTACATTCCAAATCGTCCATAAAGGGGTCTTGAAAGCGTTTGACCGTCTGTCCTATAGATTACCAGCCTTATATGACTTTGGGCTCTCAGAAAGCTCAGGAAGTACCTTGATTGATTCACTCCTCCTCGGAATCACCCATAGGTGTCGCGCACACCCCGGCCGGGTGGATCAAAACGTCCCCTCCTGAAGGAGTAGTTGTGGGGACCTGTCACCCTGACCTCCGTCACAGGCATCTGCAGGCGCTTGGAAATCGCTTCCTTGAGCTGTGGGACCAGGTAGGTCAGCTGGGTGGCCCATACCGTGGTCTGGGCCTGGACGACCAGGACACCGTCCTTGTAGGAGACCACCCGCGAGTGGGCGGCTATGCCGGGCCCAACCACCGTATCCCATCGGTTCCGTAGACTGGCCACCTTCATATGGGGCATCCATCCGCCACCGGTGGCCAAGGAAGTAATCACCCCGCCCAGGCGATTGGGATCCCTGCCCGGCTTGCCGAATTCAAACCAGGACTGGAGGGATCTCTCTTTCATATCCTTCTGCTTGGCCGCCTGGCGGGTGTACTCCTCGAAGATCCGTGCCGGAAGGAGACGTTGATCGAGATGCAGTGTTTCAACGACGGGAGCCCTCATGACCTGCCACTCTCCCGTACGGAACCGTTCCGGGTCAGATCCGCCAGGGCCTTCCTGATTTCCTCGTCCTGCTCCTGTTCGGAAGAGTCGGTCTTCAGGGAATCCACATCCACCAGACGGGCCCCATCCAGCGAGGGGATGTCCCCATCCGCCGCAGCGGTTATCAGAACCTGGTCCTGATCCCGGGCAAAGGCAAGGATCTGACTCCTACGAGCCTCGTCAAGCTGGGCGAAGACATCATCCAGGACCACAATCGGCCTGATCTGTTTGGACTGGATAATCACTTTGAAGAGGGCCAGTCTCAAGGCCAGGGCCAGGGTCCACATCTCGCCATTGGAGGCGAATTCACGGGCTGGCATCCCGTTCAGTCCGAAGACCAGGTCATCGCGCTGGGGACCTATCAGATTGGTTCCCCGGGCCACCTCACCCGGATAGATTCGTTGGAAATGAAGGCTGACGGCCTCCTCTACCGAACCTTCGGATACCGTCTGATTGCCGATTTCATCCAGGGATGGGGCATAGTCCAGGCTGGCTTCCTGACCAGGACCGGCAAGGTCGGCATACAGGGCCCTGAACGGTTCCGCGAGCGCAGCCACCAGGGCCACCCGCCGTCTGGTCAGGTCCAACCCCGCTCGAATGAACTGCCCGGTCCATATTTCCAGACTTGCAAGGATGGCATTGCGTTGGTCGGCCCCCTGGTCGCCCTGTTTGAGCAGCTGCCTGAGCAGGGTCGAACGTTGCTGGGCGATATGGGCGAAGTCCTGTCGGCTCCTGAAGTAGTCAGGATCCAGAAGGGCGCCGGCCTGGTCCAGGAAGGCGCGCCGGACCGAGGGTTCTCCCGAAACCATGCGCTGGTCTTCCGGCGAAAAGGCCACACATGGCACCTGACCCACCAGACTGCGCATATACAGGGACGGCCCGCCGTTGATACGGCCCCTTTTGGCCCCCTTGGCTACGATGGTCAGCTCGTAGTCGTCCGATTCACCGTCTCCCTGAACCCGTGCCCTGACCGTGGCCTTGCTCTGTCCTCGCTCCACCAGGGGCAGGGAGGAGGATACACGGTGGCTGGTTCCGGTTGAAAGGACCTCGATGGCCTCGACGAGATTGGTCTTGCCCAGCCCGTTCCTGCCCTTGAGGATGGTTACACCTGGTTCCAGATCCAGGAGGCATGTGCTCCAGGAACGGTAATGGTCCAGTACCAGGCGGGATATGTACACGGAACGCTTCCTCGGATGGGGGAGGCCCACTTGCCCTGCTGTCGGTTGCGGATTCCTCGAAAAGAGGTCCGCAACCGGTGCAGACCAAAAGCGGGCGGGTGACGGATCAGTTGTTGAATCGCATGGGAACCAGCAGGTAGCGATAGTCCATGGACTCATCGGAGTCCTTCTCCTGCTGCCCGTTGAACTCCACGGCCTTGACGGCCGAGGTCATCTTGACCCGGACGAACGGTTCGGTAATGGCGCTGAGACCATCAATCAGATAGCCGGGGTTGAAGGCCACGGTGATTTCCTCGCCATCCAGGTCCACGGGGAGGACCTCGTTGGCCTGGGCCTCATCAGCACTTCCTGCACTGAGGGTCACCTCCTGGCCTGAGAAGAGCATCCTGATCGGGGCATTTCGTTCGGCCACCAGGGCAACACGTTTGATGGCATCGATCAGCTCCTGGCGGGAGATGACCGCCTGAATCGGATATTCGTCCGAGAAAAGCCGATCAACGGCAGGAAACTCACCATCGATCAGCTGGGAGGTCGATATCTTCCCGGCGTTCTCAACGCCCATGATGGTGGGGTTGTCCTGCTCATAATCCATGACAACGTTCTGATGCTCGTCCAGGGATCGGGCGATGTCGCGCAGGAGGGAGCCTCGAATCAGCATGGAGGTGGAGAAGTCGTTGTCCTTCGGAGTCCAGGTGAAGCTGGAACGGGAAAGGCGGAAACGGTCGGTGGCGGTCATGACCACCTTGTCCCCGTTGATTTCGGTCTTGACGCTGGTCAGGACCGGTCGGCTCTCCTCACGGGAAACGGCGACGATCGCCTGGGAGATGGACTGCACAAAGGTCTCGGCATCCACCTGGCCCATGGTTCGGGGAACTGCAGGGAGGTCCGGATACTCTGTATCGGGCATCAGCTGCAGTGAGAAGGTCGACTTTCCTGAGGTGATGGTGAGCTTGGAACCCTCCGTCGACAGGTAGGTCTTCTGCGCAGGAAGTGACTTGGTTATGTCTGCGAGGAGTTTGCCCAGAACCAGTGCGGTTCCTGGTTCGTCGACTCCTGCTTCGATGTGGTTCCGTGCGGAAACCTCGTAATCGAAAGCGGAAAGTTTCAGTGTTCCATCGCCTGCTTCAAGCTTGATGCCGGCCAGGATGGGCGATGCCGGACGCGACGGGATGACGCGCGTCGTCCAGGCGATGGCGTCCGATAAGGCTGCTGAGTTGACTTCGACTTTCATGTGGGCCTTCTTTTCGATGAGTGATCTGGATTCATTCTATCGAACCGGTCTGCTTTTCAATCAGGACTGCCCTGGTTGTCTGATTGAGACGATGATGAGTTGCATAAATATTCATGAGTTCGTAGTAGTAAGCATGGTGGATTGTGTGGATAAGTTTTAATTTCCGTGCAACCAGGTGGATAAGAGCAGATTGGTGATTGTGGATAAGCTGGTTAGGAAGTGTGCATAAGAAGCCGATTTATCCACAGGAGCCGAGGAATTCTGAAATATCCACATTTTCAGGGTGCTTATTCGCGGGTACTCCACCACTTTTCCACGAAAAATCGGTGGGTTATTCCCAAGGTTTGCCCACATCTGGGGATAAGTGAGTGGATAACTTTTCTGATTCATCCCCCGCATACCAGCGTGTCGCTATGCGTTTGTGGGCTGTTTGAGTCTGACCGTCAACTCCATGACATAGTTGTAGATTTCCCGCTTCTCCTGCATCTCATTGGATATTCGGGTATAGGCATGCATGACCGTGGTGTGATCCCTGCCTCCGAAGACCTCACCGATATCGACCAGGGACATGCTGGTCATCTCCCTGGCCAGGTACATGGCAATCTGCCTGGCCAAAGCGATGTTCTTGGTCCTGGTGCGGCCCACGATGTCATCAAAGGTCAGATGGAAGTACTTGGCCACCTGGGTAATGATGTCGGTCGGCTTGATTTCTATGTCGGTTGCGAAGAAGTCCTGCAGGGTCTGTTCGGCCAGTGCCGGGGTGACCGGCTGATTGTTCAGGCTGGCTACGGCCGTGACCCTGGTCAGGGCCCCCTCCAGTTCCCTGATGTTCTCGGTGAACCGCTCGGCTATCAGATCCAGGACCTCGTTGGGGATGCTGACCCCGTTCATCGAGGCCATCATGCGAAGGATGGCCACACGGGTTTCACGGTCCGGGGGCTGGACATCGACGGTCAGTCCGGAATCGAAACGGGAAATCAACCGTTGCTCAAACCCTTTGAGGTTCTTGGGTGGAACGTCCGAGGCGATGACGATGCGCTTGTTGGCATCATGCAGGGCATTGAAGGTATGGAAGAACTGGTCCAGGGTAGCTTCCTTGCCGCCCAGGAACTGGATGTCGTCGATCAGGAGGACATCCACCTCCCTATAGCGTCGGTTGAACTCGGCGATCTGCCCGTTCCCCTGGGTGGAATTCTGGAGGGCGTCAATGAACTCGTTGGTGAATTCCTCGGAGTTGACGTATCTCACCCGGAGCGACGGATCCTTGACCAGGGCGTAATTTCCGATGGCATTGAGCAGGTGGGTCTTGCCCAGGCCCGAACTGCCGTAAATACAGAGCGGGTTGAAATTCTGCCCGGATCCTTCAGCCACGGCCAGGGCGACGGTTCTCGCGAAACGGTTGGAGTCGCCGGGGACGAAGGTGTCAAAGGTCGCGTTCTTGTTGAGATGGGTTTCGGAGTCCCTCTCCACCCTGTTCTGACCCATGGGGAACTGGGGGACCGAGAAGGGTTGGTGCTTCTGAGGTAGGGAGGTCTCACCCGGTTGCTCACCCTCATGTATCCCAACGGGAACAACGGAAGGCTGTTCAGCGAGTTCCGCCTGCATATCAAGGGTCATGGGTACATAGGTGCCCTGATGGAAGTCGCTGCTCGAAATAATCGGGGTCTTTTGACCGGTGTCCTGAGCGGCCCCTGCCTGGGAGACGGGGTTTCCCTGGTTCGGCTGCCATCCGGTTGAAGTCTGCTGCTCGCCCTGATCGGTTTGGGCCGGCTGGGAGGGCTGATATGAGGGAAGGGCATCAGCTTCCTTGGCTGCATCCGGCTGGGTGTTGGGGACCTGCCTGAATTCCCCGCTGCCCACGAAGCCTGCCTGAGGATTCTCGCCCTGTTCCGAATTGGCCTGCTGGGGGTAGACGATTTTGATGGCGGGGAACATTTCCTGATTGGTGACCAGTTGGAGGGCGTTGAAGAGGGGCTGGCTCAGCGGACCCTGTACCGCCTCCTGGGTTTCCCTTGAGGAGACACGCAACACGATAGTGGTGCCGAACACGGCCTCGGGGGTGATGTCCTCCAACCATCCCTTATCGCGGGAGGTGAGTGAGTTGCTGTAGCGAAGCACCTGCAGAACCGCGTCCCAGATTCTCTTGGCCTGGGCCGTGGCATCCAGCGGATCCTGCGCCAT